>NZ_JBXVVS010000003.1:0-464991 GCF_057219915.1 Roseateles sp. T103 | reverse complement strand
CCTGCCGGCGGGCAACCCGCCGCCGCCGACCAAGGAGCCGGTGGTGCACGAGGTCTTCATCGACTTCGACGGCACGGTGTTCTGGGACGGCACCGCGCTGCCCAACCACCAGGCGGTGGAGGCCAAGCTGGCCGAGGTGGCAGCCGAGCCCGATCAGAGCGAGGTGCACATCAAGCCCAACAAGCTGGTCGAGTACGGCAATGTCGCTGCGGTGATGGCCGCGGCCCAGCGCCTGGGCGTCAAGAAGATGGGCATGATCGGCAACGAGCAGTTCGTCAACTGACGAACTGCCCGTCGGCTCATCCACCTATGAACCGCGGCCCTGGCGCCGCGGCGCGCCTCACCCGAGCTTGAGCAGCCGCTTCGCGTTTTCCTTCAGGATCAGCGGCTGCACCTTCTCCTTGAAGCCGGCCTCCTTGAAGTCCGCCATCCAGCGCTCGGGCGTGATCAGCGGATAGTCGCTGCCGAAGAGCATGCGGTCCTTCAGCAGCGTGTTGGCGTACTGCACCAGCTGTGGCGGAAAGTACTTGGGGCTCCAGCCCGACAGGTCGATCCAGATATTGGGCTTGTGCAGCGCCAGCGACAGCGCCTCGTCCTGCCAGGGCCAGCTCGGGTGGGCGATGACGATCTCGATGTCGGGGAAGTCGATCGCCACATCCTCCAGCAGCATGGGGTTGCTGTTCTGCAGGCGCAGGCCGCCGCCGCAGCGCATGCCGCTGCCGATGCCGCTGTGGCCGCTGTGGAAGATGGCGGGCAGCTTGTACTCGGCGATCACCTCGTAGATCGGCCAGGCCATCTTGTCGTAGGGCAGGAAGTCCTGCACCGTGGGATGGAACTTGAAGCCCTTGACGCCGTGCTCCTCGATCAGCCGGCGCGCCTCGCGCGCACCCATCTTGCCCTTGTGCGGGTCGATGGAGGCGAAGGCGATCATCATGTCGCTGTTGGCCTTGGCGGCCTCGCAGATCTCCTCGTTGGGGATGCGGCGGCGGCCCAGCTTGGCCTCGCTGTCCACGGTGAACATCACCAGGCCGATCTTCTTCTCGCGGTAGTAGGCCACCGTCTCGGCAATCGTCGGCCGGCGGTTGGAGCCGAAGTACTTATCCGCGGCACGGTCGTACTCCTCGCCGTAGTTGTCCCAGGGGTTCCAGCAGGACACCTCGGCATGGGTGTGGATGTCGATCGCTATGAGCTCGTCGGTGTTCATCGTTTGCGCCTTTATTGTTTCAGCGAAATAACTACCTCTGACTTGCAGGGCAGGCGTTTTCGGCGATTCTGAGCCCTTGCTCGCCGCTTTTCCTCCGGGTTTCCACCAGTATTTAATTTCAATGTCTGAACTATCTTCTCGCCAGTTCTTGCGACGAGACCGAGAAGACATGAGCACTGATTTCGCGCCCGCCACCGGGCTGCTGGCCACGCTGGACCTGCTGCAGATCTCGCAGTCCGATGCCGTGATGCATGTGCGGCTGAACCGCCCCGCCAAGCGCAACGCGATCAGCGACACGCTGATCCAGCAGCTGCACACCTGCTTCATCAACCTGCCCGAGGCGGTGCGCGCCGTGGTCGTCAGCGGCGAGGGCGCGCACTTCTGCGCCGGCCTGGACCTGGCCGAGCTGGTGGAGCGCGACATCCACGGCGCGGTGCTGCACTCGCGCATGTGGCATGCGGCCTTCGACGCCATCCAGTTCGGCCGCGTGCCGGTGGTGGCGGTGCTGCATGGCGCCGTCGTCGGCGGCGGCCTGGAGCTGGCCTCGTCCTGTCATATCCGCGTCGCCGAGGACAGCGCCTACTTCGGCCTGCCCGAGGGCCAGCGCGGCATCTTCGTCGGCGGCGGCGGCTCGGCGCGCATCCCGCGCCTGATCGGCTTCTCGCGCATGAGCGACCTGATGCTGACCGGCCGCGTCTACGACGCCGACGAGGGCCAGGCCGTGGGCCTGTCGCACTACCGCGTCGGCGAAGGCGAAGGCCTGGCCAAGGCCATCGAGCTGGCACGCAAGATGGCCGGCAATGCGCCGATGTCCAACTTCGCGGTGATGCACGCGCTGCCGCGCATCGCCGACCAGTCGCAATCCGAGGGCCTGTTCACCGAGGCGCTGATGGCCGCGGTGGCCGAGAGCACGCCCGAGGCGCAGACCCGCCTGCGCGCCTTCCTCGAAGGCCGCGCCGGCAAGGTCGTGAAGAGCTGAACCGGCCAAAGAGCGCGGAGCGAGGAGACATGAGTCACAACCCATCAGACAACGAGGCCAGGTTCCGGGTCGCCAGCGTGGGCGGCTGCCTGGAAGCCGCCGTCGAGCAGCGCGCCGACGGCACGGTGCTGCTGCGCTCCACCGAGGCGCTGCGCTGGTTTCCGGACCGCCTGACCGACAGCCTGGAGCAGTGGGCGGCCGAGGCGCCCGAGCGCACCTTCGTCGCGCGCCGCGACCATGGCGGCGACTGGATACGCATCAGCTATGCGCAGATGCTGGAGCGCGCGCAGCGCATAGCCCAGGCCCTGCTGGATCAGGGCCTGTCGGTGGAGCGGCCGCTGGCCATCCTCTCCGAGAACGATCTCGAGCACCTCAGCATCGCGCTGGGCGCGATGTGGGCCGGCATTCCCTATGTGCCGGTGTCGCCGGCCTATTCGCTGATCTCGCAGGACTACGGCAAGCTGCGCCACATCCTCGACACGGTGACGCCGGGTCTGGTGTTCGCCAGCAGTGCCGCCTATGGCAAGGCCATCGCCGCGGTGGTGCCGGCCGACGTGCCGGTGGTGCTGAGCGAAGGTGAGCTGGATGACCGCAAGGCCATCCCCTTCGCCGCGCTTCTGCAGGCCACGCCCGGCGCGGCCGTGGCCGAGGCGCATGCCCAGGTGGGTCCGGACACGATCGCCAAGTTCCTCTTCACCTCGGGCTCGACCAAGGCGCCCAAGGGCGTGATCAACACGCACCGCATGCTCTGCGCCAACCAGCAGATGCTGCGCCAGTGCCTGGCCTTCCTCGCCGAAGAGCCGCCGGTGCTGGTTGACTGGCTGCCGTGGAACCATACCTTCGGCGGCAACCACAACGTCGGCATCACGCTCTACAACGGCGGCACGCTCTACATCGACGATGGCAAGCCCACGCCGGCCGGCATCAAGGAGACGCTGCGCAATCTGCGCGAGATCTCGCCGACGGTGTACTTCAACGTGCCCAAGGGCTTCGAGGAAATCGCCCGCGCGATGGACAGCGACACGCAGCTGCGCGACAAGCTGTTCGCGCGCTGCAAGGCCTTCATGTTCGCCGGCGCCGGCCTGTCGCAGGCGGTGTGGGACAAGCTCTACCAGCATGGCGAGGCCGCGGTGGGCGAGCGCGTGCGCGTGATGACCGGCCTGGGCATGACCGAGACCGCGCCCTCGTGCACCTTCGCCGTCGGCACCGATGTGCGCTCGGGCCATATCGGCCTGCCGGTGCCCGGCGTCGATGTGAAGCTGGTGCCGGTGGACGGCAAGACCGAGATCCGCTTCCGCGGGCCCAATGTGATGCCCGGCTACTGGCGCGCGCCCGAGCAGACCCGCGAGGCCTTCGACGAGGAAGGCTTCTACCGCACCGGCGACGCGGTGAAGTGGGTGGACCCCGCGCATCCGAACCGCGGCCTGCTCTTCGACGGCCGCACCGCCGAGGACTTCAAGCTCTCCACCGGCACCTTCGTCAGTGTGGGCCCGCTGCGCGCCAAGATCATCCTGGCCGGCGACCCCTGCGTGCAGGACGCGGTGATCACCGGGCTGAACCAGGACGAGGTGGGCGCGCTGATCTTTCCGCGCCCCGACGAATGCCGCCGCCTGGCCGGGCTGGACGCCGGCGTGCCCTTGCCCGAGGTGCTGCACCACCCGACGCTGCGCGCCTTCTTCCAGGCGCTGGCCGACAAGCTGTGGCGCGACTCGACCGGCAGCGCCAACCGCGTGGCGCGCATGCATGTGCTGGCCGAGCCGCCGTCCATCGACAAGGGCGAGGTCACCGACAAGGGCTCGATCAACCAGCGCGCGGTGCTGAGCCACCGCGCCGCGCTGGTCGAGGCCCTCTATGAAGGCGCCAGCGCCGACCCCTTCCTGATCCTGCCCGACAAGGGCTGAGTGGCACAGGACAGCACAGAACTACAGGAGCGAGGAGAAACCATGCAGATCGAGAACCAGATCGCACTGGTCACAGGCGGAGGCTCAGGCCTCGGCGAGGCGGTGGCCCGCGCGCTGGCAGCAGCCGGCGCGCGCGTCGTCATCGCCGACATCAACGAAGCGGGCGCGCAGCGTGTCGCGGCGGACACCGGCACCGACAAGGCCCTGGCCTGCCGCTGCGACATCACCGACAGCGCCTCCGTCACCGCGACGCTGGACGCTGCGGCTGCCGCCTTCGGTGGCGCGCCGCGCATCGTGATGAACATCGCCGGCATCGGCACCGCCAAGCGCATCATCGGCAAGGACGGCGCGCCCGCGCCGCTCGAGGATTTCGAGCGTGTCGTGAAGATCAACCTGATCGGCAGCTACAACGTCGCCCGCCTGGCGGCCGCGCGCATCGCCGCGCTGGAGCCGGTGACGGATTCGGGCGAGCGCGGCGTGATGATGTTTACCGCCTCGGTGGCGGCCTTCGACGGACAGGTCGGCCAGGAGGCCTACTCGGCCAGCAAGGGCGGCATCGTCGGCATGACGCTGCCGCTGGCGCGCGACCTGTCGCAGTTCGGCATCCGCGTCTGTACGGTGGCGCCGGGCATCTTCGCCACGCCGCTGCTGCTGGAGCTGCCCGAGGCGGTGCAGCAGTCGCTGGCCGCGTCCATCCCCTTCCCCAAGCGCCTGGGCCAGCCGGCCGAGTTCGCATCGCTGGCGCTGGAGATCGTGCGCAACGGCCACCTCAACGGCGAGGTGATCCGGCTGGACGGCGCGCTGCGCATGGCGCCGCGCTGAGGCGCGAACGATCGCAACCGAGCAAACCTGCATGGACGGCTTGGCATCCGGCCCATGCGAGCAAGCAAGCAGTAAAAGAAGCCGCCCGGACCACAAGTCCACCCACTGCTCAACAGGAGACAACGCAATGACGAAGCTGAAGATCAAGACCCTCGTCGCAGCCGCCGCCGCGCTGCTGGCCAGCGCGCAGGCGCTGGCCGACATCACGGTGGGCGTCTCGCTGCCGCTGACCGGTCCGGCCTCCGGCCTGGGCATCCCGCTGCAGAACCAGTTCAAGCTCTGGCCGCAGACCATCGCCGGCGAGAAGCTCAAGCTGATCGTGCTGGACGACGCCACCGATCCGACCAAGGGCGTGCAGAACGCGCGCCGTTTCGTCACCGAGGACAAGGCCGACATCATCATCGGCTCGGCCGCCACGCCGGTGGCCATCCCGATGGCCGAGGTCGCCGCCGAATCCGGCACCGTGCAGCTGGCGGCCTCCCCGGCCGGCCTGCCGCCCGGCAAGGACGCCTGGACCTTCCGCCTGCCGCAAAGCAATGGCGTGATGGCCCATGCCGTCGCCAATCTGATGAAGAAGCAGGGCGTGAAGACCGTGGGCTTCCTCGGCTACACCGACGCCTACGGCGAGCTGTGGCTGAAGGCGATCACCGAAGAGGCCGCCAAGGCCGGCTTCAGGATCGTCGCCACCGAGCGCTTCGCACGCACTGACACCAGCGTCACCGCGCAGGCGCTGAAGCTCTCCGCCGCCAACCCGGACGCGATCCTGATCGTCGCCTCGGGCTCGGGCGCGGCGATGCCGCAGATGGCCATCGTCGAGCGCGGCTACAAGGGCAAGATCTACCAGACCCATGCCGCGGCCTCGCGCGACCTGATGCGCGTCGGCGGCAAGGCCGTCGAAGGCACCTTCGTGGTCTCGGGCCCGGCCGTGGTCGGCGAGCTGCTGCCGGCCAGCCATCCCAGCAAGGCGCTGGCGATCGACTTCGCCACCAAGTACGAGAAGGCCTACGGCGCGGGCTCGCGCAACCAGTTCGCTGCCCACGCCTATGACGCGCTGATCGTGCTGGAAAAGGCGGTGCCGGTCGCGCTGAAGAAGGGCAAGCCGGGCACCCCCGAGTTCCGCGCCGCGCTGCGCGACGCGATGGAGACCATGGGCCGCACCGTGTTCGCGCACGGCGTGATGAACTGGACCAAGGACGACCACTGGGGCTACACCAACGAGACCGGCGTGATGCTCCAGGTGAAGAACGGCGACTGGGCGCTGGCCGACTGAAGGCCGCCCGCGGCCGCTGTCCTGACGGGGCAAGCCGCCAGGGAGGACAGGGCGCCACGGCGCCCTGTCCCTCCTCAAGCAGTACTAATGATTGAACTACGCGGCCCGACGGGCTGCCCAACGGGGCCTCCATGGACCTCACCATCGCAAGCATCCTCGCGCTAGACGGCGCGACCAACGGCGCGGTCTACGCGCTGCTGGCCTTGGCCACCGTGCTGATCTTCGCCGTCACCCGCATCATCTTCATTCCCCAGGGCGAGTACGTCGCCTTCGGCGCGCTGACGCTGGCGCTGCTGCAGATGGGCAAGGTGCCCGGCACCGTGTGGTTCCTGCTCGTGCTGGCCGCAGCCGTCGCTGTGCTCGAACTGGGCGAAGGCCTGCTGCACAAGCGCAGCGCCGCACGCATCGCCCGCACGCTGGCCGGCACACTGGCCTATCCGGTGGCGATCTCGCTGTTCACGATCTGGGCCGCGCCGCAGAAATTCCCGATGGCGGTGCAGGCGCTGCTGACGCTGGCGCTGGTGACGCCCTTCGGCTCGCTGATCTACCGCCTCGCCTACCGCTCGCTGGCCGATGCCAGCGTGCTCTCGCTACTGATCGTCTCGGTGGGCGTGCATTTCGCGCTGACCGGCCTGGGCCTGTTCTTCTTCGGCGCCGAGGGCTTCCGCAACCCCAGCTTCTGGGATGAGCGCTTCAGCGTTGGCCCGCTGACGCTGAGCGGCCAGGCGGTGATCATCTTCGCCGTCTCGATCGCGCTGATCGTCGGCCTGTGGCTGTTCTTCGAACGCGCGCTCTACGGCAAGGCGCTGCGCGCCACCGCGGTGAACCGCCTGGGCGCGCGGCTGATGGGCATCTCCTCCGAAGGCGCCGGGCGCCTGTCGTTCACGCTGGCGGCCTTCATCGGCGCGCTGTCGGGCCTGCTGATCGGCCCGACCACCACGGTGTTCTACGACTCGGGCTTCCTGATCGGCCTGAAGGGCTTCGTCGCCGCGGTGGTAGCGGGCCTGTCCAGCTATCCGCAGGCCCTGCTCGGCGCGATGGCCGTGGGCCTGCTGGAGAGCTTCAGCTCCTTCTGGGCCAGCGCGCTGAAGGAAGTGATCGTGTTCGGCTCCATCGTGCCGGTGCTCTTGTGGCGCTCCTTGCGCGACCCTCATGGCGAGGAGCATTGAAGAAATGTTGTCCAAGATGCAGCGATTCGTCTTTCCCGTCTTCGCAGTCTTCATGCTGCTGCTGCCGGCACTGCCGGTGCCCGAGTTCTGGATCACCCAGCTCAACTACATCGGCCTGTATGCGATGGTCTCGCTGGGTCTGGTGCTGCTGACCGGCGTCGCCGGCCTGACCTCCTTCGGCCAGGCCGCCTTCGTCGGCGTGGGCGCCTATACCGCTGCCTATCTGGCGGTGACGATGCAGGTCTCGCCCTGGCTGACGCTGTTCGTCGGCGTGGGCCTGAGCGTGCTGGTGGCGCTGCTGCTCGGCGCCATCACGCTGCGCATGTCGGGCCACTACCTGCCGCTGGCGACCATCTCCTGGGGCCTGGCGCTGAACTACACGATGGCCAATATGGATTTCCTCGGCAAGTACGACGGCATCCTGGGCATCCCGCCGCTGAACCTGTTCGGCATCGACCTCACCTCCGGCCGCGCCATCTATGTGCTGATCTGGATCTTTGCGCTGGTCGCTGCCGTCGCGGTGACGCGGCTGCTGGACTCGCGCCCCGGCCGCGCGATCCGCTCGCTGAAGAGCGGCACGATGATGGCCGAAGCGATGGGCATCTCGACCTTCCAGTACAAGCTGCTGATCTTCGTGATCGCCGCGATCCTCGCCGCGGTGTCGGGCTGGCTGTTCGCGCACTTCCAGCGTACGGTGAACCCCTCGCCCTTCGGCCTGCACAAGGGCATCGAGTACCTGTTCATGGCGGTGCTCGGCGGCGTGGGCCATGTCTGGGGCGCCTTCCTCGGCGCCGGCGTGGTGAAGATCGTCGAGGACCAGCTGCAGGTGCTGCTGCCCAAGCTGATCGGCACCAGCGGCAACTTCGAGATCATCGTCTTCGGCGTCGTGCTGATCGCGGTGCTGAAGTACGCGCCGGACGGCCTGTGGCCCTTTGTCGCCAAGCTGATGCCGGCGCGCCAGCGCGAGCGCGACTGGGCCGATGCCGCCGCGCTGGCCGCGCGCGACAAGCCCGCCACTGGCGAGCTGCTGCTGGACGTGCAGGCGGTGCGCAAGGAGTTCGGCGGCCTGGTCGCCGTCAACGACGTCTCCTTCCAGATCCGCGCCGGCGAGATCGTCGGCCTGATCGGCCCCAACGGCGCCGGCAAGTCCACCACCTTCAACCTGATCACCGGCGTGCTCGCGCTGACCCGTGGCGGCGTGGTCTTCCGCGGCCAGCCGGTGGGCGGCCTGCCCTCGCGGGAGATCGCGCGTCGCGGCATGTCGCGCACCTTCCAGCACGTGAAGATGATCCCCGACATGACGGTGCTGGAGAACGTCGCGCTGGGCGGCTATCTGCGCTCGTCCAGCGGCACGGCCAAGGCCATGCTGCGCCTGGACCGCGACGAAGAGAAGCGCCTGTTCAAGGAGGCGGAAACCCAGCTCGCGCGCATCGGCATGGCCGACAAGATGCACGAGCTGGCCGGCAACCTGGCGCTGGGGCCGCAGCGGCTGATGGAGATCGCCCGCGCGCTGTGCACCGACCCGGCGCTGTTGCTGCTGGACGAGCCAGCGGCCGGCCTGCGCCACAAGGAGAAGCAGGCGCTGGCCGAGGTGCTGCGCCAGCTCAAGAGCGAAGGCATGAGCATCCTGCTGGTGGAGCACGACATGGAGTTCGTGATGGGCCTGACCGACCGCATCGTGGTGATGGAGTTCGGCACCAAGCTGATCGAGGGCACGCCGGAAGTGGTGCAGGCCAGCCCCGAGGTCCGCGCCGCCTATCTGGGCACTGAACACTGAGCAAGATCATGAGCGAACTTCTGCAAGTCAAGGGCCTGCGCGCCGGCTACGGCCGCGCCGAAGTGCTGAGCGGCATTGATTTCAAGCTGGCCAAGGGTCAGGTCGTGACCGTGATCGGCCCCAACGGCGCCGGCAAGAGCACGACGCTGAACGCGCTGATGGGCGTGCTGCCGTCCAAGGGCCAGGTGCTCTTCGACGGCCAGGACCTCGCCGAGCTCACGCTGGAAGAGCGCGTGATGCGCGGCATGGCCCTGGTGCCCGAGAAGCGCGAGCTGTTCGGCACCATGCCCGTGGAGGACAACCTGGTGCTCGGCGGCTTCCGCGCGATGAAGCTGGGCGTGCCGAACTGGAAGAGCGAGCTGGAGCGCGTCTACACGCTGTTCCCGCGGCTGAAGGAACGCCGCGCGCAGCTGGCCGGCACACTGTCGGGCGGCGAGCGGCAGATGCTGGCGGTGGGCCGCGCCTTGATGGCGAGGCCCAAGCTGCTGATGTTGGACGAGCCCAGCCTGGGTCTGGCACCGCTGATCGTGGCCGAGATCTTCCGCATCATCGAGCGGCTGCGCAGCGACGGCGTGTCCATCCTCTTGATCGAGCAGAACGCCCGCGCGGCGCTGGAAGTGGCCGACTACGGCTATGTGATGGAGACCGGCGCGATCGCGCTGGAAGGCCCGGCCGCGCAGCTGGGCAGCGACCCGCGCGTGATCGAGACCTATCTCGGCGCCACCAAGAAGAAGCCGCAGGACGCCCAGCCGGCCTGAGCGCAGCAGCACCCGTCAACCTCGAAGGGCATCGACAGCGATGTGGCAGTACCAGGCCCCGGTGGCCGACATGATGCACCTGCTGACCCTGGTGCTGGACGCGCCGGCGAGCTGGGCGCAGCAGCCCGGCGCCAGCTACGCCGATCTCGACGCCGACACCGCGCGCGAGGTGCTGGAGCAGGCCGCGCGCTTCACGGCCGAGGTGCTGGCGCCGACCAATGCCAGCGGCGATCTGCAGGGCTGCCACTGGACGCCCGATGGTGTCAGCACGCCCGCCGGCTACCGCGAAGCCTACGCAGCCTTTGTCGAAGGCGGCTGGCCGGCACTGGCCTGCGCGCCCGATGCCGGCGGCCAGGGCCTGCCGCAGCTGCTCAACGCGGCGCTGTTCGAGATGCTGGCCGCGGCCAACCATGGCTGGACCATGTATCCGGGCCTGCTGCACGGCGCCTACGAGGTGATCCACGCCCATGCGACGCCGGCGCTGAAGGCGCTTTATCTGGCCAAGGTGACCAGCGGCGAATGGCTGGCCACGATGTGCCTGACCGAGCCGCAGGCCGGCAGCGATCTGGGCCTGGTGCGCAGCAAGGCCGAGCTGGTGGATGCAAGCAGCGCGCCGGCCAACGGCGTGCCGCTGCGCGTCTCGGGCAGCAAGATCTTCATTTCCGGCGGCGACAGCGACTTGACCGACAACCTCGTGCACCTGGTGCTCTGCCGTCTTCCGGACGCACCGACCGGCAGCAAGGGCCTGTCGCTGGCGCTGGTGCCCAAGATCTTGCCGGACGGCCGCCGCAACAGCGTCTTCTGCGACGGCATTGAAAAGAAGATGGGCATCAAGGGCAGCGCGACCTGCCAGATGCGCTTCGAGTCCGCCGAGGGCTGGCTGATCGGCGAGCCGCACCGCGGCCTCGCGGCGATGTTTCTGATGATGAACGCCGCGCGCCTGCATGTGGCGATGCAGGGCCTGGGCCATCTGGAGGCGGCGACGCAGAACGCCTGGCGCTATGCCGCCGAGCGCCGCCAGATGCGCGCCGCGCTGCGCCCGGCAGGCGCGGAAAGCACGGCGGCCGACCCGATCGCCTGGCACCCGGCGATGCGCCGCCTGCTGTGGACGCTGCAGGCGCGCACCGACGCCTGCCGCACGATCGCTTACTGGTGCGCGCTGCTGCTCGACGAGAGCGAGCAGCATCCCGATGCGGCACGCCGCAAGCAGGCGGGCGACTTCGTCGCACTGCTGACGCCGCTGGCCAAGAGCTGGTTCACCGAGCTGGGCCACCGCAGCGCCGACGAGGCGCTGCAGGCCTGGGGCGGCTATGGCTTCGTGCACGAGTACGGCATCGAGCAGACGGTGCGCGACAGTCGCATCGCGATGATCTACGAGGGCACCAACGAGATCCAGGCCATCGACCTGGTGCAGCGCAAGCTGCTCGACGATGGCGGCGCACGCGCCGCGGCCTTGCGCGAGGAGCTGGCCGCGGAAATCGCCCACTGCCGCGCCGGCGATGCGAGCCTGGCGCCCTTTGCCGACGCGCTCGCCGCGCAGCTCGACGCCTGGTCTGCCGCGCAGCAGGCGCTGCTCGCCGCACGCACGGCAGGCAACGACGTCGAAGCGCCGCTACGCGTCGCCGATGACATGCTGGCCGGCATCGCCCATGCGCTGATGGCCTGGGCCTGGGCACGCATTGCGCGCTGCACGCTGGGCAGCAGCGCTGCGACCGGCGGTCGCGATGCGGGACAATGGCTGGCCTCGGCCCGCTTCGGCATCGACTGGCTGTTGCCGCAGGCCGAGTTTCATTGGACACGGGTGCGCCTCGGACTGAGTTCCTCGCAAGTGCTGCCCCACTGCCCTGCCAACGCATGACTACCGCTCAGAAGACCGCTGCTGCCCGCACCGTCCGTTCCGGCAGCGCCGACACGCCGCCAGGCCCCGCCACCGCCAGCTTGAGCCTGGGCGCGCTGTCCGACATCGTCGGCTATCACATTGCGCAGGCGGCGGTGGTCACGGTCGACTCCTTCGAGCGCCATGTCGGCCGGCCCTTTGATCTGCGCAAGGTCGAGTACTCGCTGCTGCTGCTGCTGCAGGCCAACGGACCGCTGAGCCCCAAGCGCCTGGGTCAGGCGCTGAAGCTTTCGCCGCCGATGCTGACGCTGCTGCTCGACCGCCTGCAGGAACGCGGCCTGCTCAAGCGCGAACGCAGCGAGAGCGACCGCCGCTCGCAGAACATCGTGCTCACCGCGGCGGGCAGCCGCGTCGCCGAAGACAGCGCCGCCGCCGCAGGGCCGATGGAGCGCGAACTGCTCGACCGCCTGAGCCCGGCCGAGCGCATGATGCTGATCGAGCTGCTGCGCAAGGTAGCTGGCAACTGAAGCCAGCGGCCCTGCCGGGCCACTGGCATCAGTGTTTGATCATCACGTGCCGCGCCACCGTGTAGTCCTCCAGCGCGTACATCGACATGTCCTTGCCGTAGCCGGATGACTTCAGGCCGCCGTGCGGCATCTCGTTGACCAGCATGAAGTGCGTGTTGACCCAGGTACAGCCGTATTGCAGCTGCTTGGATACGCGCATGGCGCGGCCCACGTCCTGCGTCCACACGCTGGAGGCGAGGCCGTACTCGGAATCGTTGGCCCAGGCGAGGACCTGTTCCTCGTCGCTGAAGCGCGTCACCGAGACCACCGGGCCGAAGACCTCGCGCTGCACGATCTCGTCGTCCTGGCGCGCACCGGCGATCACCGTGGGCTCGTAGAAGAAGCCGGCGCCGGGGCGCAGCTTGCCGCCGGTGGTGATCTCGACATGGCCGCTCATCTGCGCGCGCTCGACGAAGCTGGCCACGCGGTTGCGCTGGCGGTCGGAGATCAGCGGGCCGAGCTCGACGCCCTCCTCGTCCTGCGTGCCCATCTTCAGCGTCGCCACCGCGGCACTGAGGTCGGCAACCAGCTTGTCGTGGATCTTCGGCGCGGCGTAGATGCGGCAGGCCGCGGTGCAGTCCTGGCCGGCGTTGTAGTAGCCGAAGGTGCGCACGCCCTCGACCACCGCAGCGAGGTCGGCATCGTCGAACACGATCACCGGCGCCTTGCCGCCCAGCTCCAGATGCGTGCGCTTGAGCGAACCCGAGGCGGCCTGCAGGATCTTGCGGCCGGTGGAGACGTCACCGGTCACCGAGACCATGCGCACGTTCGGGTTCTCCACCAGCGGCTGGCCCACGCTGCCGCCGCGGCCGCAGACCACGTTCAGCACGCCCTTGGGCAGGATCTCGGCGGCGATGCGCGCGAACAGCAGCGTGGTCAGCGGCGTCTGCTCGCTGGGCTTGAGCACCACGGTGTTGCCGGCGGCCAGCGCCGGTGCGGTCTTCCAGGCCGCCATCATCAGCGGGTAGTTCCAGGGCGCGATCGAGGCCACCACGCCGATCGGATCGCGGCGGATCATGCTGGTGTGGCCGGCCAGGTATTCGCCGGCCAGCGCGCCGGTCTGCGCGCGCGCGGCGCCAGCGAAGAAGCGGAAGCAGTCGGCGATCGCCGGGATCTCGTCACCCAAGGCGCGGGCATAGGGCTTGCCGCAGTTCAGCGACTCCAGCCGCGCGAACTGCTCGGCGTTCTGCTCGATCGCATCGGCCAGCTTCAGCAGCAGGCCGGCGCGCTCGGCCGGCGTGGTCTGCGACCAGCTGGCGAAGGCGCGATGCGCGGCCGAGACCGCGCGCGTCAGCTGCTCGGGCGAGGCCTCGTGCACCTCGCAGAGCTGCTCGCCAGTGGAGGGGTTGAGGATGGCCTCGGCCGGGCCCTCGCCGCGCTGCAGCTGGTTGTCGATCAGCAGCTCGAGGGGAAACTGGATGTCGCTTGCGGGGTTGGCCATGACGGACTCCTGATCGCGTGGGGGTGTCGGGTGAAGGGATGAAAAAGGTCTGATGCAGTGCCGTCAGCGGCGCTGGCTGTCCTCGTCGGCACGGGTCAGCCAGTAGGCGGCAACGATGGGCACGAAGGTGAGCAGGATCATGAACACCGCCACCACATTGGTCACCGGGCGCTGGCGCGGGCGGATCAGCTCCTGCAGCATCCAGATCGGCAGCGTGGTCTGCTGGCCGGCGGTGAAGGTGGTGACGATGACCTCGTCGAAACTCAGCGCGAAGGCCAGCAGTCCGCCCGCCAGCAGCGCACTGCCCAGCTGCGGCAGGATCACGTAGCGGAAGGTCTGCAGGCCGTTCGCGCCCAGGTCCAGCGAGGCCTCGATCAGCGAGGGGCTGATGCGCCGCAGCCGCGCCACCGCGTTGTTGTAGACCACCACCACGCAGAAGGTGCCGTGGCCGATGACGATGGTCCAGAACGAGAACGGGATCTCCATTGCGTGATAGGCCGAGCGCAGCGCCATGCCGGTGAGCACGCCGGGCAGCGCGATCGGCAGGATCAGCAGCAGATTGATCGCCTCGCGGCCGAAGAACTGCGTGCGCGCCAGCGCTGCCGCCGCCAGCGTGCCCAGAATCACCGCGACGCCGGTGGACAGCAGCGCCACCTCCGCGGACAGGCGCATCGCAGCCCACACGTCCTCGCGCTGCAGCGCGACGCCGAACCACTGCGTGGTCAGCGCCGGCGGCGGGAAGACATAGCTCTTGTCCTCGGCGCTGAAGGCATAGAGCACGATCAGCGCCAACGGCAGGTGCAGGAAGAGCAGCCCGCCCCAGGCGGCGAGGCGCAGACCGGCGGAGGCGCCGGCGCGCTGCGGCTTGTTGTTGTTGCGGGCAAGGTCAGAGCGCATCGAAAGCCCCCTTGCGCTTGGCGAACCACAGATAGGCCACGATCACCACGATGGGCACCAGGGAGAAGGCCGCGGCAAACGGCAGGTTGCCGGCCACGCCCTGCTGGCGGTAGACCACCTGGCCGATGTAGAGCGTCGAGTTGCCGATGACCTGCGGGATGATGTAGTCGCCCAAAGTGAGCGAGAAGGTGAAGATCGAGCCCGCCGCCACGCCCGGCATCGCCAGCGGCAGGATCACCTGGCGAAAGGTCTGGCGCGGCGAGGCGCCGAGGTCGCCGGAGGCTTCCAGCAGCGAGGGCGGGATACGCTCGATCGCCGCCATGATGGGCAGGATCATGAAGGGCAGCCACATATAGACGAAGACGATGAAGGTGCCCAGCGGCGAGAAGCTCAGCGAATTGCCGCCCACCACCGGCAGCGCCAGCAGCGCATCCAGCACGCCCTGCACGCCCAGCGCCTGCGCCACCCAGGAGATCGCGCCTTCCTTGGCCAGCAGCAGCTTCCAGGCATACAGGCGCACCAGATAGCTGGACCACAGCGGCAGCATCACCGCCACATAGAACAGCGCCTTGGTCGCGCCGCGCGCATGGCGCGCCATGTAGAAGGCGATCGGGAAAGCGATCGCGGTGCAGGCCAGTGTGACGAGGACCGCCATCAGGATGGTGCGCCAGGCCACATCCAGATTGGTCGGCGAGAAGATCTCGACGAAGTTGGAGAAGCCGACCTCGTAGACGATCAGGCCGGAGAAGTCGTCGAGGCGGAAGAAGCTGTGCGCCAGCAGGCTCAGCAGCGAGCCCAGATAGATGATGCCGAACCACAGCAGCGGCGGCAGCAGCAAGGCGGCCAGCCACAGGCCGCGGCGGCGGTAGAGCAGCGCCGAAAGCGCATCGGCCCAGTGCGCGCGGCGCGCCGGCAGGGCTGCAGCGTCCAGGCGGCTCGCGGTGGCCAGGCTCATGCGGCAGCTCCGGCCTCGGCCAGCGCCGATTCGTTGTCTTCGATCACATGCACCGCGTCGGCGCCCCAGTGCAGCTGCACCGTGTCGCCAGTGGCCGGAGGCTCGGCCTGGCTGCCGACCGGCAGGTCGGCGAGCAGGCGCGTGGCGCTGCCGTCGACCTCTCCATGGATCTCGACATGCACGCGCCAGAAGGCGCCGAAGAACTGCGTCTCGACCACGCGGCCCTGGGTGCGCGCGCCGTCCGTGCCACCCAGGCGCACGCGCTCGGGGCGGATCATCACGGCCGCCGCACCATCGCCGAAGCGTCGCGCCAGCTCGCCATGCAGCACATTGGCCGAGCCGACGAACTCGGCGACGAAGCGCGTGCTCGGGCTGGCATACAGCGCGGTCGGCGTGGCCACCTGTTCGAGCCGGCCCTTGTGGAACACGCCGATGCGGTCGCTCATCGACAGCGCCTCATGCTGGTCGTGGGTGACGAAGACGAAGGTGATGCCCAGCTGGCGCTGCAGGCGCTTGAGCTCGCTCTGCATCTGCTCGCGCAGCTTCAGGTCCAGCGCGCCCAGCGGCTCGTCGAGCAGCAGCACCTTGGGCTCGTTGATCAGCGCGCGCGCCAGCGCGACGCGCTGCCGCTGTCCGCCGGAGAGCTGCACCGGCTTGCGCGCGCCGATCTCGGGCAGCTGCACCAGTTCCAGCATCGCCTGGGCGCGCTTGATGCGCGTGGCGCGATCCACGCCGCGCACCATCAGGCCGTAGGCGACGTTGTCCAGGATGCTCATGTGCGGAAAGAGCGCGTAGTCCTGGAACACCGTATTCACCGGCCGCAGAAAGGGTGGGCGCTGCGAGACGTCCTCGCCCTCGATGCGGATCAGCCCGCTGCTGGGCAGCTGGAAGCCGCCGATCATGCGCAGGCAAGTGGTCTTGCCCGAGCCCGAAGGCCCCAGCAGCGTGAAGAACTCGCCGCGTTCGATCTGCAGATCGACGCGATCGACCGCATGCACGGTCTTGCCCGCGGTCTCGAAGACGCAGGACACCTGTTGAAGCTCGACGGCGGGCATGAACTGGAAATTCAGAGAGGGAGATTGCTTGTACGGCGCAGAGCGCCCGCGGACGCCGCCGCAGCGGCCGCCCGCAGGCCTATCGCATCAGCTCAGCGTCCGCCGAGCACGGCGATGTAGTCGGACACCCACTTGTGATACGGCACACACTGGTCGTTCTGCGTCTTGCAGCGGGTGGTCGGCGTCTTCCAGAAGGCGATCTTGTCGAAGCTGCCCAGACCCTGGCGCTCGCAGCCGCCGTCGCCCAGCAGCGGGTTGCCCTTGCAGGCGTCCAGCACCACCGGCACCGAGCCGAACCAGGCCGCCAGGTCGCCCTGCAGCTTCTTGTTCAGCGAGTGCTCCAGCCACATATAGGCGCAGTTGGGGTGCTTGGCCTCGGCATGCATCATCGTCGTGTCGGCCCAGCCGGTGGCGCCTTCCACCGGCACGGTGGTGGCGATCGGCGCCTTCTTGCTGCCCAGGATATTGGCCTGGAACTGCCAGCTGCTCGACGCGGCCACGCCTTCGTTGCTGAAGTCGTCGATCTGCACGAAGGCGTCGTGCCAGTACTTGCCGACCAGCTTGCGCTGGCCGCGCAGCAGGTCCAGCGCCGCCTTGTACTGCGTCTCGTTGAGCTCGTAGGGGTCCTTGATGCCGAGCTCGGGCTTCTTCTTCATCAGGTAGAGCGCGGCGTCGGCGATGTAGATCGGGCCGTCGAAGGCCTGCACGCGGCCCTTGTTGCTCTTGCCGTCGGGCAGGTTCTGCTCCTCGAACACCACGCTCCAGGAGGTGGGCTTCTTGTCGCCGAAGACCTTGGTGTTGTACATCAGCACGTTCCAGCCCCACTGGTAGGGCACGCCGTAGTGCTGGCCGTTCACAAAGTGCCAGGGCGCCTTCTGCAGCCGTGGATCGATCTTGCCGTAGCTGGGCACCAGGGCCACATTGATGGGCTGCACCTTGCGGCCAGCGATCAGGCGCATCGAGGCATCGCCCGACGCGGTGACGAGGTCGAAGCCGCCCTCGTTCATCAGCGCGACCATCTCGTCCGAGGTGCCGGCGGTCTTCACATTGACCTTGCAGGAGGTCTTCTTCTCGAACTCGGTGACCCAGTCGAAGTTCTTGTCGGTGGCGCCGCGCTCGATATAGCCGGCCCAGGCAACGATGTCGACCTGGCCCTCGCCCTTGCCGACGGACTTGCGGGCCTGCGTGGCCTGTGCCGCGGCGGTGCTGGCCAGCACGGCGGCGCTGAGCAGGGTAACGGCCTGCAGAGCTAGGGTGTTCTTCTTCATTCCGGGATCTCCATGGGGTGACGGTCAAGGAGCCCCAGCCTCGCCATGAAGGCGCCTGCCGGAGCGACGGAACTGCAGCGCTAGAAAGTGCTGCGGATTCTTCTCATTGACCCCGGGCTTGAATAGTTCAATATTCGCAGCCCGCCCGTTCTAAAAACCAGATATCCGGGTCAACCCTTGCAACGCCACTTCACGCTCAAGCAGTTCCGCTACTTCCTCGCCGTCTCGGAGGCGGCCTCGGTGGCTGGCGCCGCGCGCATGCTGAACATCGCGCAGTCGGCAGTGACCAAGAGCATCCAGGAGCTCGAGGACACGCTGGGCCTGGCGCTGTTCGAGCGCAGCGCGCGCGGCATGGTGCTCACCGAGCCGGGCCACCGCTTCCAGGCCAGCGCGCGCAAGGTGCTGGCCGCAGTGGCCGAGGCCGGCATGGTGGACCGCGAGCGCACCGAGACCCTGTCGGGCAACCTCACCATCGGCGTGACCAGCCTGGTGGCCGGCTACTACCTGGCCGAGCTGTTCGCGCGCTTCTCGCGCTCGCATCCCTCGGTGCAGATCCAGGTGGTGGAGGACACACCGCCCTTTCTGGAGCACCTGCTGATCAACGGCGAGCTGGACCTGGCCATCATGGTGACAAATGCGCTGGGCGACCCGCAGGCCCTGGTGGTGGAGGAGCTGACGCGCTCGCAGAACCGTGTCTGGATGGCCTCGGGCCACCCGTTGGCCGGGCGCGGCGAACCCAGCCTGGCCGAGTGCGCGCAGCACCAGCAGATCGTGCTGGAGGCCGATCGCATCGAGGCGGTGATGCGCAGCGTCTGGTCGCGCCATCAGCTGCAGCCGCGCGTGATGATGCGCACCAGCTCGCTGGAGGCGGCGCGTTCGCTGATCGGCACCGGCGCGGCGATCGCGGTGCTGCCCGACTTCCTCTACCGCCCCTGGACCCTGGACGCCGACCACATCGAGGTGCGCAATCTGCGCGACGCGGTGCCCAGCATCGACGTGGGCCTGGTGTGGCGGCGCGGCTCGCGCACGCGCGAGGTGGTCGAGGAGTTCATCGAGATCGCGCGCGAGCAGTCGCGCTCGCGGCGCGGCCGTTGAGACAAACGGGGCCGGACCGACCGCCCCCACGGTGGCAGTCCAGGCTCGGCAGCAAGCGCCCATGCCCCTCTGACGGCAACCCTGCAGGGTTGCGGGATAACCCGTCGCGCCTGGGCCTCGCGCCCCTGCCGCGCCGACCTGCGCTTCGGCAGCCCGGCCGCGCCCCCTCTGCGGGCTAGCCACCGCGGGGAATAGCGCAGCGCACGGCGACTGGCCACACTGCCCATCGCGCGTCAGGCCGGTCAGGTCCACAGGCAGTCGAACGAGAGAACCGGTCGCCACGCCAGGGAGTCGCAGTACCCGTCGTCCACCCTCGACCAGGAGTTCTTCGTGAAACCCTTTGCCCATCTTCGCCTTGCGGTCGGCACCGCGCTGGCCCTCGTGACCCTCGGTGCCCAGGCCGACAACTTCGACCCGCTCAGCGGCAGCGGCGCGGTCACGCGCAGCCAGCTCGGCTACACCTACCTCACCAGCACTGCGACCGACCCCGGCTCGCTGATCGACTTCTCGGCCTATGCGCTGCCGGCAGCCGCCGCGCACCCGACCAATTTCCTGCAGGGCACGGTGACGCTGAACAACACCGCCACCAGCGGTGGCTTCCAGGAGGTGGTGGACACCAACGGCTACACCGGCGCCGCCGACACCACGCGCAAGCACCTGCCGCCGTTTGCCTTCCAGTTCATCCAGACCGGCAGCCACATCTTCCCGCTGGAGCGCGGCGCGATCGCCAGCACGCATCCCGAATGGGAATACGTGCTCGCCCCCGGACGCGTGTGGAACGAGAACGGCGACAGCGGCTACAGCCGCGTGGCTCTGCCTTTCGCGCTGATGCAGAAGAACCAGAACTGCGTGCACAACGGCGTGATGAGCTTTCTCTTCAAGGCCGACGGCAGCATCTCCAAGGTGGTCTACCAGATCGCCTCCGAGACCTGCGCCTACTTCAAGGTGAACATGTGGGGCGTGCTGAGCGCCAGCTACACGCCGCAGACCATCGCCGACGCCGCCGCGCGCATCAGCGCCTATCAGGCCGAGGTGGGCGCAAGCATGCCGGTCAAGCCGATGTCCGCGCTGAGCACCGACTACCCCGGCGCCGGCATCGATGTGGCCAAGCTGCTCACCCCCTCGACCACCGACCCGGCGCACATCAGCACCGTGGGCTTCATCAGCGACGGCGTGCACTACCGCGGTGGCTGCACCACCCGCTACGGCAGCTACCCCTACTGCGAGCAGCTGATCCTGCCCAGCTACTCCACCGCCAAGAGCACCTTCGGCGGGCTGGCGCTGATGAGGCTGGAGAAGAAGTACCCCGGAGCGAAGAGCCAGCTGGTCAAGAACCTGGTCTCTTCCTGCAACCTGACGAAGTGGAACAACGTCACCATCGAGCATGCGCTGGACATGGCCACCGGCAACTACACCTCGGGCAACTACGAGGTGGACGAGGGCAGCGCGGCGATGAGCAACAACTTCTTCCTCAAGCTGCTGCACAGCGAGAAGATCAACTTCGCCTGCAACCAGTACCCGCGCAAGGTGAATCCGGGCACCAAGTGGGTCTATCACACCTCCGACACCTATCTGGCCGGCACGGCGATGAACGCCTATCTGAAGAGCGTCGAGGGCTCGACCAAGGACATCTACGCCGACACCGTGGCCAGCGAGCTGTGGACTCCGATCAACGCCAGCCCGACCGCGAAGTACACCCGGCGCAGCTATGACACCACGGCCCAGCCCTTCGCCGGCTATGGCCTGGCCTACCTGCCGGACGATATCGCCAAGATCGGCGCCTTCATCGGCATCGCTCAAGGCGTGGCCGGCGGCACCGCGCTGCTGGACAGCGCGCTGCTGAACGCCGCGCTGCAGAAGACCCCGGCCGACCCCGGCCTCGTGCCCGCCACCGACACCCGCTACAACAACGGCTTCTGGGCCTACAACGTGAAGACCTCGCTGGGCTGCGCCAGCGACAAGTACGTGCCCTTCATGTCGGGCTATGGCGGCATCACCGTCGCACTGATGCCCAACAACACCGTGTACTACATGTTCAACGACAACAGCCAGTTCCTCTGGGTGGATGCGGTGAAGGAGTCGGCCAAGATCCGTGCGATCTGCAGCTGAACGCGGCAGCGCAGCGACTTCGCCCAGCAACGATGAAACTGAACGAGCAATCGCTGATGCCGCCTCAGGCATCGCTGTGGCAGGCCAGCGCCGGCGTCATCCGGCGCTACGCACCGCCGGTCGAAGTGCAGCGCGTCGATGCCGTCGTGATCGGCGCCGGCTACTGCGGGCTGAGCGCCGCCATCGCCTTGCGCGATGCCGGCGCCAGCGTCGCGGTGGTCGATGCCGGCCAACCCGGCAACGGCGGATCGGGCCGCAATGGCGGCCAGGTCTGGCCGGGCTTGAAGATGCTGCCTGCGGAAATGCGCCGCCGCTTCGGTCAAGAAGCCGGCGAGCGCATGGCAAGGCTGACGGCAAGAGCCGCCGACAGCGTCTTCGATCTGGTCGAACGCTTCGGCATCGATTGCGATGCACAGCGCGCCGGCGTAATCCGTGCGGCGCACAGCGCCTCGGCCCTTCGGGCCATGGCGCGCGAGGCCGAGCAATGGCGCGCCGCCGGTGACGCGATCGAGCTGCTCGACGCCGCCGGGCTGCAGCGCGCCGTCGGTTCGCCGCGCTATGTCGGCGGCCTGTGGCACAAGCGCGGCGGCGCCGTTCATCCGCTGCGTTATGCCGCCGGCCTGGCCGAAGCGGCGCAGCGCCAGGGTGCGCGCATCCATGGCGACGCGCTGGTGACCGGCATGCATCGCGAGGGGCCGCGCTGGACGCTGCACTTCGAGCGCACGCCGGGCCGGCCGCAGATCCAGGCCGAACAGGTGCTGATCGCCACCGATGCCTACACGCCGGACGGCTTGCTGCCGGGCCTGGCGCAGAGCCTGATCCCGCTGTTCAGCTTCCAGGTCGCGACACGGCCGTTGAGCGACAGCGAATGGGCCGGCGTCTGCCCCGGCGGCCAGCCGGTGTCCGACTCGCAGCGTCTGCTGCGCTATTTCCGTCGCGGCCCCGGTCAGCGCCTGTTGATGGGCGGCCGCGCCCCGTTCAAGGAACAGCCGCAGCTGGCCGATGCGCCGCGGCTGCGCGCCTATCTGGGCGAGGTCTTCCCCGCACTGGCCGGCATCGAGCTGGACTACTGCTGGGGCGGCCGCGTCGGCATGACGACCGACCATATCCCGCGCCTGACGCAGCCCGCGCCCGGCGTGGTCGCCGCGCTGGGCTACAACGGCTTCGGCGTCGCGATGGCCACGCTGATGGGCCAGCAGGCCGCCGGCCTGATGCGGCGCGAAACGCCGTCCGACGCGCTGCGCTGCAGCTACCCGCCGACCGCGCCCGCCCCCATTCCCATGCATGAGCTGCACCTGCTGCCGGTACGCGCGCTGATCGCGCTGTACACGCTGCAGGAAACGCTCAGTCTCTGAGGCCGCTGGCCTCGACCAAACCCAGGATTCCCTCGCCGTGCCGCCCGCCTCCATCGTCAAGCTCACCCTCAGCGCCCAACTGCCCAGCGCCTCGCTGGGCCCTGCCATCCCGGTGGCCGCGCCGCTGGGCGCACCCGTCGCGCAGACGCGCAATCTGCCGGCGCCGCCCGCGGACGCGCACGCCAGCTGCGGCGTCTGGGAATGCAGCCCGGGACGCTGGCGCCGTCAGGTACTGAAGGCCGAGTTCAGCCACATCCTGTCCGGCCGCTGCCGCTTCGTGCCCGATGTGGGCGAGCCGGTGGTGCTGCGCGGCGGCGACAGCGTGTACTTCCCGCCCGACAGCCACGGCGTCTGGGAGATCGAGCAGACGCTGCGCAAGGTCTATGTGGTCTTCGACGCCGCCGCGCCGGCCGCCTGAGGCCGGCGCTCGCGCTCCTTCAGCTGCCGCGGCGCCGCAGTTCGAGCGGACCCAGCGCATCCAGCGCCGCCGAGCGCGGCGCCTCGGGCTCGCTGTAGCAGGGATAACGCATCGGCGTGTCGCGGAAGGACTTCAGCGCCTGCGCCATGTTCAGCGTGCCATGTCGGCGCACCTGGCGCACATGGCCCAGGTCCAGCGTCAGCGGGATGTACTCCTGCGACTCGGCCGACTGGTGCAGCACCTCGCCTTCCGGACCGACGACGATGGAGCGGCCGTTGCCGAGCTGGCCCACGTCGTTGATGCAGACGAAGTAGACCTGGTTCATCAGCGCATTGGCCTGCGAGATGATCAGCTCCTTGTTGCGGTCGATGGTGCTGGTGGCGATCGGGTGGATGATGACCTCGGCGCCCTTCCAGGCCATCGCGCGGGCGATCTCCGGGAACCACTGGTCGTAGCAGATCGACACGCCGAAGCGGCCCACCTCGGGAATGTCGAAGACGACGATCTCGCTGCCGCTGGCCACGCCGGCCTCGTAGGGCAGCCAGGGGTAGATCTTGCGGTAGCGCGTCACCAGCTCGCCCGCCGGGCTCAGCACCGGCGCGGTGTTGAACACCTGGCCGTCGCGCGCCTCGTACAGCGAGCCGGGAACGATCCACACGCCCAGCTCGCGCGCCAGTTCGGCGTAGAACGTTTCCGCCTCGTCGTAGCGCACGGCATGGACCAGGTCGGTGCCGAAGGTGGCCAGCTCGGCCAGGATGACCATCTGCGTGAACGGGAAGCGCGCCACCGCGGCACGCATCTCCGCGGCGATGCGCTTGCGGTTGTCCGCATTGGGCAGATCGAGTTGCAGGCCGAGAATGGAGAAGTAAGGGTTCATGGGCGTAGGCAGGGCAGCGGTTCTTCGAGCGCCCGATCTGACCAGAGGCATCGTCGACCAACCAGCCCCCAATGGGGTCGCCACCAAAGTGGCAGCTGCCCGCGTCGCAAGCAGCCCTTCGATAGAAAGCAACCATGAAACGCAGACAAGCCCAGGCCCTGATCGCCTCGCTGGCACTGACGCCGTCGCTGCGCGCCTTCGCGCAGACGAGTGCAAGCACCGCCGCCAATCCGGCCCTGGTCTACGCGATGTGGTCCGACTTCAAGGACTGGGACCCGGCGATCGCCTCCTCGGCCGAGGTGCTGATGCTGGCCAATGTCTACGAGACCCTGGTCGAGTACCGCTACGAGAACGGCCAGGGCCAGCTCAAGCCCGCGCTGGCCACCCACTGGAGCGCCAGCAAGGACGGGCGCGAGTGGCGCTTCACGCTGCGCCGAGGCGTGCGCTTCCACGACGGCGAGCGCTTCACTGCAGCCGCGGCGAAGGCTTCGATCGAGCGGACCCGCGCGCTGGGCAAGGGCGCCGCCTACATCTGGGATGCGGTGACCTCGGTGTCAGCCCCGGACGAGCACACGCTGGTGATTCGCACCAAGACC
The DNA here is from genome assembly GCF_057219915.1 of Roseateles sp. T103. Classification (NCBI taxonomy): domain Bacteria; kingdom Pseudomonadati; phylum Pseudomonadota; class Betaproteobacteria; order Burkholderiales; family Sphaerotilaceae; genus Roseateles; species Roseateles sp. T103. The sequence continues at coordinate 440,642 of NZ_JBXVVS010000003.1, read as the reverse complement.
CCCGCGCCGGTGGACCTGATCGCGTCGGCGCAGTACGCCGCCTATATGGTCTCGCCCAAGGCCATGGCCGCCGGCACCGACTGGTTCAACCAGGGCCAGGCCGCCGGCACCGGCCCCTACCGCGTGCGCCAGTGGCGGCGCGGCCAGGCGGTGGTGCTGGAGAAGTTCGACGACTACTGGCAGGGCTGGAAGCCCGGCCAGTTCGAGCAGGTGCAGCTGAAGGTCGTGCAGGAGGCTTCGACGCAGGCGCAGATGATCCGCTCGGGCGAAGCCGGCTTCGTCTCGCTGCCCTCGGTGGACGTGGTGCGCGTGCTGGCGCGCGATCCGGCGATCCAGGTGCTGGGCGGGCCGTCGTGGAAGAACCTGGTCGTGGTGATGAACTCGCGCAAGCCGCCCACCGACAATCTGGCCTTCCGCCGCGCGCTGGCCCATGCCTGGGACTACGCCGGCGTGGTTGACAAGGTCTTCGAAGGCGGCGGCCGCGTCGCCAGCGGCCCGATCCCGGCCGGCATGTGGGGCCACGACCCCAAGCTGAACAAGCCCGGCTTCGACCTGGCCAAGGCCAGGCAACTGCTCGAGGCCTCGGGCGTGCCCGCCGAGCAGCGCCGCATCACGATCGCCTACATCGCCACCAGCGAGGAGTACCGCAACTCGCTGCTGCTCTTCAAGGCCAATCTGGAAAAGCTCGGCGTCGCCGTGGAGCTGCGCCCCGGGCCCTGGGGCAAGCTCTGGGACGATGCCAAGCGCCTGGAGACGGCGCCGCACCTGATGCCGATGACCTGGTGGCCGACCTATGCGACGCCGTCGGACTGGCTGGTCGGACTGTTCCGCAGCGAGGACCCGCCGGTCTTCAATCTCGGCTACTACGCCAACCCCGCCTACGACGCGCTGGTCAACAAGGGCCTGGCGCTGGAGGCGATCGACCGCCCTGCCGCCGCCGCCCTGTACAGCCAGGCCCAGCAGCTGTTGATCGACGACGCGGCCGCGATCTTCGCCGCCGATTTCCGCGGCCGCATCATCCACCGACGCCGCATCAAGGGCGTCAGCATCAACCCGGCGCAGGAGGCGGTGCGCTTCTACGAGCTCAGCCGCTGAGGGGTGATGGCGGCCGGCGGCGCCTCACTGCGCGCGGCTGATCGCCTCGGCCTGCGCCGCGTGGACGCGGCAGCGGCCGCTCAGCCAGCGATACAGCAAAGTGCCGCGTCGCGGCGCCTGCATCAGCAGCAGCTGTTCATAGGTCGCTGCCAGCTCGTGCAGATCGCGCCCCAGATCGTCGCGCAGCACCAGCTCGCGAGCCCGGCCAAGCACCTGCTCGGCCGGCGGCGTGAACCCGGCGATCGCGGCCATGCGGCTCGCATCGGCGTACTCACGCGCCAGCTGCACTGCCGCAGTGCCGGTGCGACGCACACCGAAGACACGCAGGCGCCGCACCGCGGCGGGCCGGGAGCATTCCTGCTCGGCGTGCGACAGGCGGGCCAGCAACTCGACCCACAGCGCCTGCAGGGCCGCCCGGTCCGCCGCGGCACCGCCCGATGCCGCGGCGACAGGCGTGCTCGCCATCACTGCTTCAGGTCGAAGCGGTCCAGGTTCATCACCTTGGTCCAGGCGGCGACGAAGTCCCGGGCGAACTTGGCCTGGTTGTCGTCCTGAGCGTAGACCTCGGCGATGGCGCGCAGCTGCGAGTTGGAGCCGAAGGCCAGGTCCACGCGGGTGGCCGTCCACTTCAGCGCGCCGGTCTTGCGGTCCTTACCCTCGTAGGCGTTGTCGCCCGTCGGCTTCCAAGCCGTGCCCATATCCACCAGGTTGACGAAGAAGTCGTTCGTCAGCTGGCCCGGACGCTGCGTGAAGACACCGGCCTTGGACCCGCCGACATTGGCACCGAGCACGCGCAGGCCGCCGACCAGCACGGTCATCTCGGGCGCCGACAGCGTCAGCAGCTGCGCCTTGTCGACCAGCATCTCCTCGGGCGAGACGCTGTAGGCCTTCTTCCGGTAGTTGCGGAAGCCATCGGCCAGCGGCTCGAGCACCGCGAAGGACTCGACATCGGTCTGCTCCTGGCTGGCGTCCATGCGGCCCGGCGTGAAGGGCACGTCCACCGCATGGCCTGCAGCCTTGGCGGCGGCCTCGACACCGGCGCAGCCCGCCAGCACGATCAGGTCGGCCAGCGACACCTTCTTGTCGCCGGTCTGCGCTGCGTTGAAGGCCTTCTGGATGCCTTCCAGCACCGACAGCACCTTGGCCAGTTGGGCCGGCTGGTTGGCTTCCCAATCCTTCTGCGGCGCCAGGCGGATGCGTGCGCCGTTGGCGCCGCCGCGGCGGTCGGAGCCGCGATAGGTGGAGGCGGAAGCCCAGGCAGTCGACACCAGCTCGGCGACCGACAGGCCCGAAGCCAGCACCTTGGCCTTCAGCTCGGCGATGTCCTTCGCATCGATCACCGGATGGTTCAGCGCCGGGATCGGGTCCTGCCAGATCAGGTCTTCGGCCGGCACCTCGGGGCCCAGGTACAGGCTCTTCGGCCCCATGTCGCGGTGGGTCAGCTTGAACCAGGCGCGGGCATAGGCATCGGCGAATTCGTCCGGATGGGCCAGGAAGTGGCTAGCGATCTTCTCGTAGGCCGGGTCGAACTTCAGCGACAGGTCGGCCGTGGTCATGTGCGGTGGGTGCTTCTTGCTCGGGTCATGCGCGTCGACGATCATGTCCTCGGGCGCAACGTTCTTGGCGCGCCACTGGATCGCGCCGGCAGCGGTGGTGACCTGCTCGAAGTCGTACTTGAACAGCACCTTCAGGTAGCCCATGTCCCAGGTCGTCGGATTCGGCTTCCATGCGCCTTCGAAGCCGCTGGTCGTGGTGTCGCCGCCCTTGCCCGTGCCGTGCTTGTTGATCCAGCCGAAGCCCATCTCCTCCATCGGAGCGGCTTCGGGCTCGGGACCGACCAGCGCCGCATCGCCGGCGCCGTGCATCTTGCCGAAGGTGTGGCCGCCGGCGACCAGCGCCACGGTCTCGTAGTCGTTCATCGCCATGCGCGCGAAGGTTTCGCGCACGTCGCGGCCCGAGGCCACCGGGTCGGGCTTGCCGTCCGGGCCTTGCGGATTCACATAGATCAGGCCCATCTGCACGGCGGCCAGCGGGTTCTCGAGCTGGCGCTCGCCGCTGTAGCGGCTGTTGGCCTTGTCGCTGGTGGCCAGCCACTCCTTCTCGGCGCCCCAGTAGATGTCCTCCTCGGGCGCCCAGATGTCGGGACGGCCGCCGCCGAAGCCGAAGGTCTTGAAGCCCATCGTTTCCATCGCGACGTTACCGGCCAGTATGAAGAGGTCGGCCCAGGAAATGGCGTTGCCGTACTTCTGCTTGACCGGCCACAGCAGACGGCGGGCCTTGTCCAGATTGCCGTTGTCGGGCCAGCTGTTCAGCGGCGCGAAGCGCTGGTTGCCGGTGTTGGCACCGCCGCGGCCGTCGGCCGTGCGGTAGGTGCCGGCCGCGTGCCAGGCCATGCGGATCATCAGGCCGCCATAGTGGCCATAGTCAGCCGGCCACCAGTCCTGGCTCTGCGTCATCAATGCAGCCAGGTCCTGCTTCAGCGCCTTGTAGTCCAGCTTCTTGAAGGCCTCGGCATAGTCGAAGTCCGGGTCCATCGGGTTGGACACCGGCTGGTGCTGGTGCAGGATGGACAGGTTCAGCTGGTTGGGCCACCAGTCGGCATTGGACTGCGCACCGTGCGTGGCGCGGGCGCCGCCAGCGGCGTGGAAGGGGCACTTGGCTTCGGACATGATGGTTCTCTCCTTGCTCTCTCTGCTGTTGTCTGAACGGGAGCCGCTAGTCTTCCGCAAGGGGCCCGATCGATCCATTTGTCATTCCTAATGCCGGAGATAGCCGAGCTTGATGGTGCACTGCGCAAAAGCAAGACAATGCGCGCATGCGCCTGCTGCTTCTCGAAGACGACGCCACGCTGGGCGAAGGCCTGCGCGACTTCCTGCGCAGCGATGGCCATCTGGTGGACTGGGTGACGACGCTGGCACAGGCGCGCAGCCTGCTGCTGGGCGGAGAGCCCTATGACGCACTGCTGGTGGACTGGCAGCTACCCGATGGCTCGGGACTGGACTGGGTGCAGCGCCTGCGCAGCCAGGGCCATGCGCAGCCGGTGCTGATGCTCACCGCGCGCGACCAGCTGAGCGACCGCATCCGCGGTCTGGACAGCGGCGCCGATGACTACCTGATCAAGCCTTTCGAGCCCGAGGAACTGAGCGCGCGGCTGCGCGCGGTGACGCGGCGCAGCGCCGGCAGCGCCAGCGCGCTGCGCCGCCTGGGCGACGAGGTGGAGCTGGACCTGGCAGCCAAGACCGCCACGCGCGCCGGCCAGCGCGTGGAGCTGACCGCACGCGAATGGCGCGTGCTGGAAGCCTTGCTGCAGCGCAGCGGCCGGGTTGTGACGAAGAACGAGCTCGAAGCCCTGGTGCTGGGCTTCGAAGGTGAGGTCTCCAGCAATGTGCTGGAGGTCCATGTCTCCAACCTGCGCCGCAAGCTCGGCGCGGCGCTGATCGAGACGGTGCGCGGCCTGGGCTACCGGCTGGTTGCCTGAGGCCTCGCCCCGCCGGCTTCGTCAGGCGAAGGTGTCGGACATCAAGGCCTTGAACCAGATCTCCATATCCTCGAAGTTGTCCTTGTTCCAGCCGCTGGACGCGGCGCCGGCGGCAGCCACCGGCTTCATCGTCGCGCTGAGCGCGTCGTACTGGAACACCGCGTTCAGCCACGAGGCCTGGGTGCGCGTGATCGTCGAGAAGCAGGCCGAGTTGGTCACCGGCGCCGGATCGGGCGCGGCCCCGGCGAAGTAGCGCAGCAGCGCATCGGCGCAGACCTTGGCCTCCTGGTTGGCGATATGGCCGGCCTTGGGCTGCGTGGTGGCGCTGGAGTCGCCGATCACGTGGATGCGCGAGGCCGCGGTGCTCTGGTAGCTCAGCACGTCCACCGGCGCGAAGCGGCCGCCGGTGGCGGTGGCCAGGCCCAGCTGCTCGACGATCTTGCCGGCGCGCTGCGGCGGGATCAGGTTGATCACATCGCCATGCACCGCACCCTGGTTGGTGTAGAGCATCATCTGCGCCTCGTCCACCGACGAGATCTCCACGCCGGCGTGGTACTCCAGCACGCTGGCATGCAGGCCGAAGAAGGCCTGCGAGAAGTTGTCCTTCTCGACGACGATGTCGGGGTTGGCATCGAGCACGAGGATCTTGCTGCCCGGCTTCTTGGCCTTGAGCCAGTCGGCCAGCAGGCAGGCACGCTCGTAGGGTCCGGGTGGGCAGCGGTAGGGCACCTTGGGGATGGTCAGCAGCACGGTGCCGCCGGCCGGCATCGCCGCCAGCTGCTTGGCCAGCACTTCAGTCTGCACGCCGGCCTGCCAGGCATGCGGCATGCGCAGCGGGTCGCTCTGCCCCGGCAGCGCGTCGAAACGCATGCCCGGCGCGAGCACGATCTTGTCGGCCGCCAGCGACTTGCCCGACGCCAGGCTGAGCAGGCCGCTGACCGGATCGATGCCGCTGACTTCATCGGTCAGCACCTGCACGCCGTACTTGCTCTTCAGTGCGTCGTAGCTGTAGCGCAGGCTCGAAAGCGTGCGCTGGCCGCTGAGCACCAGGCTGCTCATGATGTTGGACATATAGGCCGCGTTGCGGTCCACCAGGGTCACCGCGATGGCGCCCTTGCTCCACAGGCGCAGGTACTTGGCCACCGTCGCGCCGGCCATGCCGCCGCCGACCACGACGACGCAGCCGCTGGTCGCGCCGCGTGCCGACATCGGCAGCGCCGACACGGCTGCGGCGCCGAATGCGGCCTGGACGAGGCGACGCCGCTGGAGGCTGCTGATGCTGTTCTTGCTGATGATCTTCATGGCTGGTCCTTGCTCTTCGTGCTTCCGGTGCTCAGCGCTGGGTGGACAGCCACTGCGAGATGGCGCGCAGCTGGGCATCGCTGTAGCCCATCGCGTGCTTGGTCATCAGGCCCTGGCCTTCCTTGCCCGCCTGCATCTCACGGAGATCCTTGTAGATCTCGTCGACGGACTTGCCGTTGATCTGCTCGAAGCCGGGGCCCTTGCCATTGGTGCCATGGCACTGGAAGCAGTTGGAGGCCAGCAGCCGCCCGTTCGGCGGCACGCTGACCTGCGCCTGCACGGCGGCGCTGCCGCACAGGCCGGCCAGCAGCAGCGCCAGCGGTGCGACGACGGCGCGGCGGCGCCTATGGTTTGTCTCGTGATCTTGTCTGGACATGGCGGACCTCTTGCGTTGTTGTGAACGGTCCCAGGTGTACCTTGCTGCGCCGCCCCGAGCCAGCGCTTCTCACCTCCGGTTACGCCTGAAACCGGGGTGACTTGGCCTGCGTCAATTCACCAGCCGGTCACGGTGGAATGCGATGATCTGGCGAAGCCAGACTGCTTGAGACGCGAAGGGGCGAGGAGCATGGACTTGATTCTTTGGCGGCATGCCGAGGCCGTCGAGGCGGCCGACGGCGGCGACGACCTGCAGCGCGCGCTGACGCCCAAGGGCGAGCGCCAGGCCAAGCGCATGGCCGCCTGGCTGAACCGCCATCTCAGCGCCGGCACGCGGGTGCTGGTCAGCCCGGCGCGGCGCACGCGCCAGACCGCCGACGCGCTGGGGCGCGACTTCCGCGTCGTGCCCGCGCTGGCCCCCGAGGCCGAGCCGCAGGCGCTGCTGCATGCCGCCAACTGGCCCGGCGCGCGCGCCCCAGCGCTGATCGTCGGCCACCAGCCGACGCTGGGCATGACCGCGGCGCTGCTGCTCACCGGCACGCCCGAGCCTTGGCCGCTGCGCAAGGGCGCGCTGATCTGGCTGCGCCGTCGCCATCGTGACGGCGAGGCGCAGGCCGTGCTGCACGCGCTGATCGGCCCCGACCTGGTATGAGCGGCCGCCCCGCGAAGGACGGCGTCACGCGCCGCGACCTGCTGGCCGGCGCGGCATTCGCCGCCCTGACGCCGGCCGCAACGGCGGCCGCTGAGGAGCGCGCGTCACCGCAGCTCACGCTGGCCGGCCAGCGCCTTGAGAGCGCCGCACTGCTGCACAGCGGCGAGCTGCCGGCCGCCCCGCCCTTCGACACCAGCAGCGGCGAGCACTACGACCTGGTCGTTGTCGGCGCGGGCATCAGCGGCCTGGCCGCGGCCTGGTGGTATCGCAAGCATGCGGGCCGGCCGGTGCGCATCCTGCTGCTCGATGCGCTGCCCGAGCTGGGCGGCCACGCGGTGCGCAACGAGTTCGTCGCGCGCAACGGCCGACGCCTGATCGGCTATGGCGGCTCGCAATCGCTGGACTCGCCCAGCCAGTGGTCGCCGGCAGCGCGCAGCCTGCTGCGCGAGCTGGACATCGATCTTGCGCCCTTCGAATCCTGGTACGACCAGGGCTGGTCGGCGCGCCATGGCCTGAACAAGAGCGCGACGCTGTTCACGCAGGAGGCCTGGGGACAGACCCGGCTGGTGCTGCGCGACAAGAACACGCCGACGGCCGCGCTGGTCGCGCAGCTGCCGATCGGCGAAGCCGCACAGCGCGATCTGCTGCGGCTGTGGACGCAAGCCCCCGATCCCTTCGCCGACCTGGCGCCGCACGCCAAGCGCGCCAAGCTGGCGTCGATCAGCTACGCGCAGCTGCTGCGCGAGCATATGGGCATGGACGCACAGGTGCTGCGTTACCTCGCCGACCGAAGCAAGGACTATCTGGGCGCCGGCATCGAAGCGGTCAACGCGCTCGATGCCTATGCGCTGGGCCTGCCCGGCTTCGGGGCGATGCAGCTCGGCACCGCCGTCGACCCGCTGATGAGCCCCAGCGCGCGGCAGATCATGCGCGGCAGCGACGACTACATCTATCACTTCCCCGACGGCAATGCGGGCCTGGTGCGCGCGCTGCTGCGCGGACTGATCCCGGCAGCACTGCCGGGCAGCGGCGCCGAGTCGCTGGTGCTCGCCGCGCGCGACGATGCGCAGCTCGATCGCGACGGGCAGAACGTGCGCATCCGCCTGGCCGCGCCGGTGTTCAGCGTGCGCCACGTCGGCGGGCCAGGTCGCAGCCGCGCGGTGGACATCGCCTACCAGCGCCTGGCCGACGGCAGCCTGCACACGGTGCGCGCGCGCCATGTGGTGCTGGCTTGCTTCCATCGCGTGATCCCGCGCCTCTGCCCCGAGCTGCCCGCCGCGCAGCGCGAGGCACTGATGGACCAGGTGAAGGTCCCGCTGGTCTATGCGAACGTGCTGCTGTCCGACTGGCGGGCCTTCGCGCGCGCCGGCATCGCCGGCTTCTCGGCGCCGGGCCATTTCTGGCAGCGCGCCTCGCTGGACTTCCCGGTCAGCGTGGGCCGCTACCGCTTCGCCGACAGCCCCGACGATCCCATCCTGCTGCACCTCAGCGCCGTGGTGCTCGACGGTCCGGAGAGCAGCCCGGCCCGCGAGCAGGCCGCTGCCGGACGCCGCAAGCTGCTGGCGATGCCCTTCGAGGAACTGGAGGGCAGCATCCGCTCGCTGCTGCGTCAGGCGATGGGGCCCTTCGGCTTCGACGAAGCGCGCCAGATCGAAGCGATCACCATCAACCGCTGGCCGCATGGCTATGCCTATGAATACATGCGCCCCTGGGACCGCTACTGGCCGCAGGGGCCGCTGCCGATAGCGACGGCCCGGCGGCGCTTCGGACGCATCGCGATCGCCAATGCCGATGCGGGCGCGTTCGCCTATGCGCACAGTGCGATCGACCAGGCCGCGCGCGCCGTGAAGGAGTTGTTGCCGCACGCGGATTTGCCGCGCTGGGCCCGTCAGCCCGGGCCTGCCACATGAAACAATGGTCGCCAGCACCACCCTGTTGCAGCATGCCAGCTTCGGCGCCGCTGGCATGGTGACGCAGCATGAAAAGCAAGCCAACAGAAGAACAAGCCAAGCCGCAGGCACCGTCCGCGCAAGACTTTGAGCCGCCGAGCGACGCGAGATCCTCGCCGGGCGACGGCAAGTCAGCCCCAGGGCCCCACTGGGTCGTGCGCATGAACTACCGCAACCGCAGCGTGTCCTGGCTGCTGGTGGCGCTGATCCTGGGCATCCACTTCCATCAGCAGGGGCTGAGCCTCACGCATTGGCTGTTCATGGGCCTGCAGTTCCTGGTCTATCCGCATCTGGTCTTCCTGCGTGCGCGTCAGGCGCGCGACCCGCTGAAGGCCGAGCTGCAGAACATGCTGCTGGACAACTTCTGCTTCGGCGTCTGGGGCGCACTGCTGGGCTTCCCGCTGTGGATCTTCTTCGCGCTGATCGTCGCCGGCGCGATCAATCTTTCGGCCTTCGCTGCCGGCCGCGGCGCCTTGCAGGCGATGGCGGCGGTGGCGGCCGGCGCCGCGCTGGTGCACCTGCTCGGCGCAGCGCGCGCCTTCTCGCCCGACACCAGCCTGCTCGTCAGCCTGCTGAGCATGGCTGCGCTGGGCTTCTATCTCTACCTCTTCGCGCGCGGCGCGCACCAGCGCACCATCGTGTTGCATGAGACACGCCTGAAGCTGCGCCAGAGCGAGACCGCACTGCAGGGCCAGCTGCAGGAGATCCGCTCGCTGCAGGCCCGCTTGACCGAGCAGGCCACGCGCGACCCGCTCACCGGCTTGTACAACCGCCGCTATCTGGACGACTCGCTGCAGCGCGAACTCGACCGCTGCGCGCGCGACGGCCAGCCGCTGAGCCTGCTGCTGATCGATCTGGACCACTTCAAGCAGATCAACGACCGCCACGGCCATGGCGCCGGCGACGAGGTGCTGCGCCAGATCTCCGCACTGCTGCTGCGCCAGATGCGCTCCAGCGACATCTGCTGCCGCTATGGCGGCGAGGAGTTCCTGCTCGTGCTGCCCGGTGTGGACGAGCACGCAGCCATCGAACGCGCCGAGCTGTGCCGCCGCCAGGTGGCCGGGCCGCAGAGCGCGAGCAAGCCCGGCAAGCCCGGCGAGGCCGGCCTGCCCTTCGCGGTGACGCTGTCCATCGGCGTGGCCTGCTCGCCCGACGCACGCCAGCTGCCCGCCAAGCTGATCGAGCGAGCCGACCGCGCGCTCTACCGCGCCAAGGCCGAGGGGCGCAACCGCGTCTGCGTAGCCGGCACTGGCATGGTCTCGGCCTGACCCGAACGCAAGGACATGAAGGCACGCAGCAGATGATCGAAATCCGCAAGGAAGCACCCGGCGACTGCGATGCGGTGCACCAGCTGAACCTGGCCGCTTTCGACAAGGGCCCAGAAGCCGTGCTGGTCGACCGGCTGCGCGAGCACTGCGCCGAAGCGGACTACCTCGCCTTCGTCGCCGTCGAGGACGGCGTCGTCGTCGGACACATCCTCTTCACGCCGGTGACGCTGGCCCCCGAAGGCGACGCGGTCGGCATGGGCCTGGCGCCGCTGGCGGTGCTGCCTTCGCACCAGAACCGCGGCATCGGCGGACTGCTGGTCAGGCATGGCCTGGAGGCGCTGCGCGCCGCGGCCTGTCCCTTCGTCATCGTGCTCGGCCACGCGAACTACTACCCGCGCTTCGGCTTCGAGCCTGCCTCACGCCACGGGCTGCGCTGCCAATGGCCGGGCGTGCCGGACGAGGCCTTCATGGCGCGGGTCTTCGATGCTCGCGCCCTGCCCGCCGAGGGCGGCGTTGCGCGCTACCGCGACGAGTTCGACGCGGCGATGTGAGCGCGGCCTGAGGCTAACAGCGACCTAGCGCAAACCCGGTCACGCCGCCGCAGAGCGGAGCCGACACTCATCGGTGCTGCCATGACACTGACTGTCCTGCCCCTCACCCCGGCGCGCATGCCCGACCTGGATGCCGTCTTCCAGGCGCGCGGCTGCTCGGTCGCCAAGCCTTGCTACTGCATGTACTACCGGCTCAGCGGCGCGGACGTGATGGCTGGCGGCAATGCCGCGGCGATGAAGCGCAACCGCGCGGCCATCGCCGCGCTGGCGCGCCGTGCCGAAGCGGACGGCGGACCGCCGCCAGGGCTGATCGGCTACGACCAGAGCGGCACGCCGGTCGGCTGGGTCTCGCTGGGACCGCGCGAGGACTTCGCGCGACTGGCGCGCTCGCGCACGATGAAGCGGGTCGACGAGCAGCCGGTCTGGTCCATCATCTGCTTCGTCGTGCCCTCGGCCTATCGCCGCCAGGGCGTGGCGCATGCGCTGCTCGCCGGCGCGGTGGACTGGGCGCGCGAGCGCGGCGTGCGCCTGCTCGAAGCCTATCCGGTGGACCGTCGGGCCGACGCCGCGCCGGACGCCTCATGGTTCGGCTCCTGCTCGATGTTCGAGAAGGCCGGCTTCGCCGAGGTGGCGCGCCACACGCCGGCGCGGCCCATCGTGCGCCTGGCGCTGGCCCCTGCCGACCCGGCGCCTGCGTCGAAACGAAAGAAAGGCGCCAGCTGCTGAGTGAGGACCCAGCCGGCCTGGGTAGCAGCTGGATCCGTCTCGGCTGTGCGTGCCGGGTCCTTAGTCCGGCGTCGGCCAGTGCATTGGCACTGGCCTCGGTCCGGTCTCAGCCCTGCGGGCCGCACCCGGCATGCGGGACATGCCGGGCCCTTCGGCCGGCGTCGGCCAGTGCATTGGCACTGGCCTCGGTCCGGTCTCAGCCCAGCTTCACCGGCACGAAGATCTGCTGGCCGCCGCGCAGGATGAGCAGGGCCACCGACTTGCTCGCCTTGGCGACGATCTCGCGCACCTGATCCACGTCCTTCACCGGCGTGCCATTGACGGCCAGCAGCACGTCGCCACGCTGCACGCCGGCCATCGCGGCGGCGCCGCGCGCGTCCTCGACCAGCAGCCCCCCGTCGACATTGCCCTGGCGGCGCTCCTGCGGCTGCAGCGGGCGCAGCGCCAGGCCCAGGCGGCCTCGCGGACCTGCCGCATCGTCGGCCTTGGCCTGCTGCGTGGCCTTGCGGTCGGCCGCGTCGCCCAGCTTGGCACTGAGCGTTTCGCGCTTGCCCTGGCGCCAGATCTCCAGCCTGACCTCGCTGCCCGGCGCCATCTGGCCGATCAGCGAGGGCAGATCGCCGGAGGACTCGATCGCCTGGCCGTCGACCTTGAGGATCACGTCGCCCGACTTCAGCCCGGCCTTGTCGGCCGCGCTGCCGCTGTCAACGCTGGAGACCAGCGCGCCCATCGGCTTGTCCAGGCCGAAGGAGTCGGCCAGCGTCTGGTTGACCTCCTGGATGGCCACGCCCAGGCGCGCATGGCGCACCTTGCCGTGCGTGACGATCTGGTCCTTGATCTTCAGCGCGCTGTCGATCGGGATCGCGAAGGACAGGCCCTGGTAGCCGCCGGTGCGGCTGAAGATCTGCGAGTTGATGCCCACCACCTCGCCGCGCGTGTTGAACAGCGGGCCGCCCGAGTTGCCGGGGTTGATCGCCACGTCAGTCTGGATGAAGGGCACCATGCTGTCGTCAGGCAGCGAGCGGCCCTTGGCGCTGACCACGCCGGCGGTGACGCTGTTCTCGAAGCCGAAGGGCGAGCCGATCGCCAGCACCCATTCGCCCACCTTCAGGTCGCGCGTGCTGCCCAGCGGCACCGTGGGCAGCTTGGTCTTGGCCTCGATCTTCAGCACCGCGACATCGGTCTTGGGGTCGCTGCCCAGCACCTTGGCCTCGAACTCGCGGCGGTCGGTCAGCTTGACGGTGACGTTCTTGGCGTCGCGCACCACATGCGCATTGGTGAGGATCAGGCCGTCGTCGCTGATGATGAAGCCCGAGCCCTGGCCGCGCACCGGCACGTCGCGCGGCATCACGCCGCCAGGCTGGCCAGGGATCTGGAAGCGGCGGAAGAACTCGTAGAAGGGATCGTTGGGGTCCAGGCCCGGGAAGCCGCGTCGCTGCTGCGGCGGCGTGGGCTGCGCGTTGCCGCCATCGCCGTCCTCGTCGTCGGTCTCCTCGCCGGAGGACGCGCCGCGCGCCTTGCGCACGCCGGTGACGCTGATGTTCACCACCGCCGGGCCGTGGCGCGCGGCGATCGAGGAAAAGTCGGGCAGGCTCATGCCCACCGTAGCCGGCGCGGCACCCGGCGCCGTCGCGGCGGGGGCTACGGCAGCAGGCGTGCCGGCCTGCGCGGCGGCCGGCGCATGAGAAGCCGAGAACAGCGACGCGCCCGCGCCGCCGATCGCTCCGGCGGCAAGCAGGGCAATGAACAGTCGCGAAGGCGTGAGGGACTGTGCAAAGGACTTCGTCATGATCATCGTTGACAGGCTCCGTGGCGGAGCAGTGCGTGGTTGAACACGCCGCCACTGTCCGGCCAAACACTTAGGCCAGACTTAAGCTTTGTTTCCGCACGGTGTCGTCGATGATCAGCGGCGCCGGCACATCAGCGCCGCTAGGCTGACCGGTCACTCAGACCGACATGCGCTCGCGCACGCGGTCGGCCGCCATGTCCGCACCACGGCCGCGCGCAATGATCTCGCCGCGTTCCATCAGCAGGTACTGGTCGGCCAGCTCGGCGGCGAAGTCGTAGTACTGCTCGACCAGCACGATGGCCATGCGCTGGCCGTCCAGGCCCTCGTCGGCTAGTTGGCGGATCACGCGGCCGATGTCCTTGATGATGCTGGGCTGTATGCCCTCGGTCGGCTCGTCGAGGATCAGCAGGCGCGGCCCCGCGGCCAATGCGCGTGCGATGGCAAGCTGTTGTTGCTGTCCGCCGGAGAGGTCGCCGCCGCGGCGCGAGAGCATCTGCTGCAGCACCGGGAAGAGCTTGAAGAGCTGCGGCGGGATCTTCGCGCTGCCGGGCTTCACCGCCAGGCCCATGCGCAGGTTTTCTTCCACCGTCAGCCGGCCGAAGATTTCGCGCCCCTGCGGCACATAGCCCATACCCAGCCGCACGCGCTCGAAGGGCGTCAGCCTGGTGATGTCCTTGCCGTCCAGCGTGATCTGCCCGGTCTTCACCGGCACCACACCCATCAGACTCTTCAGCAGCGTGGTCTTGCCCACGCCATTGCGGCCCAGCACCACCGTCACCTCGCCGAGCTTGGCCTCGAAGCCAAGGTTGCGCAGGATGTGGCTGCCGCCGTAGTACTGGTTGATGCCTTCGACGTTCAGCATGTGCGAGCTTTCCTTCGACCTGTAGCGCGTGCCGACGCCGGCAGGCATTCGTCTGACTCCGTGTCCTCCGAGCCTTCGGCTCTCCCCCTTTTACCTACGTCATCCGAACGCCTACCGTCGTCGGCGCACATGCACCAAGGTGTGCGCAAGAGGTTCGACGCAGTCCGCGGTGCTGGTCGGTCGGCAGTGGGTGCCTGCTGGCCGCAACTTAAGGAGGAGGGCCGCAGGCCCGGGGGAGATGGAGGCCAGCAGGTACCCGCTGGCGGCCGACCAGCGAAGTCCTCCAACACAACGAGCGAGAACCAACTAACGCCCAAGGTACACCTCCACCACCTTCTCGTTCGCCTGCACCTCGGCCAGCAGCCCCTCAGCCAGCACCGAGCCTTCGTGCAGCACGGTGACCTTCTTGCGTCCCTCGGTCAGCTGGTCGACGAACTTCATGTCGTGCTCCACCACCACCAGCGAATGCTTGCCCTCCAGACTCAGGAACAGCTCGGCGGTGCGCTCGGTCTCCTCGTCGGTCATGCCGGCCACCGGCTCGTCGAGCAGCAGCAGCTTGGGGTCCTGCATCAGCAGCATGCCAATCTCCAGCCACTGCTTCTGCCCGTGGCTCAAGAGCCCGGCCTGACGCGTCGCCTGCTCGCGCAGATGAATCGTCTGCAGCGTCTGCGCGATGCGGTCCAGCTGCTCGCCACCGGTGCGGCCGAACAGCGCGGCGCGCACGCCGCGGTCGCCGGCCAGCGCGAGCTCGAGGTTCTCGAACACGCTGAGCTCTTCATAGACCGTCGGCTTCTGGAACTTGCGGCCGATGCCGATCTGCGCGATCTCGGGCTCCGACAGACGCAGCAGATCGATCGTCGAGCCGAACGAGACGCGCCCGCTGTCGGGCCGGGTCTTGCCGGTGATGCAGTCCATCATCGTCGTCTTGCCCGCGCCATTGGGGCCGATGATGCAGCGCAGCTCGCCCACGTCCACCGTCAGGCTCAGCTTGTTCAGCGCCTTGAACCCGTCGAACGAAACGCTGATCTCGTCCAGGTAGAGCGCCACGCCCTGCGTGAAATCCGGCTCGCCTGCCTTCACCACGCGGCTGAACGCCGCGGAGCGTCCGCCGCTCTCAGTGCGGCCGGTTGCAGTGGCGGCGCGTGCCTCGTGCGCCGCGCGCAGCTCGCGACCCTGTTGCTGCAGATCGGGCGTCATGCCTGGCCCTCCTTCTGTGCGTCTTCGTCGCTCTTGCGCTTGGCGAACAGGCCGACGATGCCCCCCGGCCTGTTGAACAGGCCGGCTATGCCATTCGGCAGGAACAAGGTCACCGCGATGAACAGCGCGCCGAGAAAGTACAGCCAGAACTCCGGGAAGGCCACAGTGAACCAGCTCTTCGCGCCGTTGACGAAGAAGGCACCGACGATGGGGCCGATCAGCGAGGCGCGCCCGCCCACCGCCGCCCAGATCGCGATCTCGATCGACGCCGCCGGGCTCATCTCGCTGGGGTTGATGATGCCGACCTGCGGCACATAGAGCGCGCCGGCGATGGCGCACATCACCGCGCTGAGCGTCCAGATGCTGAGCTTGTAGACGAGCGGGTTGTAGCCGGTGAACATCACGCGGCTCTCGGCGTCGCGGATCGCCTGCAGCACGCGGCCGTACTTGCTGGTGACGATCCAGCGCGCGAGCAGGAAGCAGGCGATCAGCACCAGGCCGGTGATCACGAACAGCGCCATGCGCGTGCTCTGCTGCGCGATCGGGATGCCGAGGATGCGCTTGAAGTCAGTGAAACCGTTGTTGCCGCCGAAGCCGGTCTCGTTGCGGAAGAACAGCAGCATCGCAGCGAATGTCATCGCCTGCGTGATGATCGAGAAGTACACGCCCTTGATGCGGCTGCGGAAGGCGAAGAAGCCGAACACCAACGCCAGCAGGCCCGGCACCAGCAGCACCATCGCCAGCTGGAAGGCGAATGAATCGCTGAAGCTCCAGTGCCAGGGCAGCGCCTTCCAGTCGAGGAAGACCATGAAGTCCGGCAGATCGCTCTGGTACTGGCCCTCGCGGCCGATCTGGCGCATCAGGTACATGCCCATCGCATAGCCGCCTAAAGCGAAGAACAGGCCATGGCCCAGCGAGAGGATGCCGGTGTAGCCCCAGATCAGGTCCATCGCCAGCGCGCAGATCGCGTAGCACATGATCTTGCCGATCAGGCCGACCAGATAGTCGCTCAGATGCAGCGCATGGCCCTCGGGCACCCACAGGTTCAGCGCCGGCGCCAGCACGGCTATCAGCAGCGTGGCCAGCAGCACCGCGGTCCAGCCGCGCGGCGAGAGCAGGCGCGGCCGGCCGGGCAGCGGCGTGGCACTATGGTCTTGAAGGGGGGCTGATGTTGTCATGTCAGTCACAAATTCGTCGCGTAGAGCGGCCGAGCGAACACCGCTGATCCGGCTCTGCCGGGCAGCCGGTGTTGCCCCCTCGAGGGGGCGCGCGAAGCGCGTAGGGGGTGGGTCATATCTCTCGTCCGCGCATCGCGAACAGACCCTGTGGCCGCTTCTGGATGAAGACGACGATGAAGACCAGCACCATGATCTTGGCCAGCACCGCGCCGGCCACGCCTTCGAGCATCTTGTTCAGCACGCCCAGGCCCAGCGCCGCGATCACCGTGCCGGCCAGCTGGCCCACGCCGCCCAGCACCACCACCATGAAGCTGTCGACGATGTAGCTCTGGCCCAGGTCCGGACCCACATTGCCGACCTGGCTGAGCGCGCAGCCCGCGAGGCCGGCGATGCCCGCACCCAGCGAGAAGGCGTACGTGTCGATGCGCGCCGT
Organism: Roseateles sp. T103; assembly: GCF_057219915.1. Lineage (NCBI taxonomy): Bacteria > Pseudomonadati > Pseudomonadota > Betaproteobacteria > Burkholderiales > Sphaerotilaceae > Roseateles > Roseateles sp. T103. Next base: position 423,787 of record NZ_JBXVVS010000003.1, on the reverse strand, counting down.
GTTGATGCCCACGCAAGCGGCCATGCGGCGGTTCTGCGTGACGCCGCGCACGAACAGGCCCAGCCGCGTTCTGGCGATCAGCAGCGCCACGCCGCCCAGCACCAGCAGTGCGAAGGCGATGATGGCCAGGCGGTTGTAGGGCAGCACCAGATTGGGCAGCACCTGCAGGCCGCCGGACAGCCAGGCCGGGTTCTCCACCGGCACGTTCTGCGCGCCGAACAGCGAGCGCACCGCCTGCATCAGCACCAGCGAGATGCCCCAGGTGGCCAGCAGCGTTTCCAGCGGCCGGCCGTAGAGCCAGCGGATCACGCTGCGCTCCAGCACCACGCCGACCAGCGCGGCGGCGAGGAAGGACGCCGGAATCGCCGCCAGCACGTAGTAGTCGAAGGCGCCGGGCAGATAGCTGCGGAACAGGTTCTGCACCACATAGGTCGCATAGGCGCCGACCATCATCAGCTCGCCATGCGCCATATTGATCACGCCCATCAGCCCGTAGGTGATGGCCAGGCCCAGCGCGACCAGCAGCAGGATCGAGCCCAGGCTGATGCCGGTGAACACCAGGCCGGCGCGCTCGCCCCAGGCCAGGCGCGATTCGATCGCATCGATCGCGCGGCGCAGCGCGCTGCGCACATCGGCATCGGTCTCGGCAGTCAGGCGCTCAGCCAGCAGGGCCTTCACCGTGGGCTCGCTGCTGGAGGCCAGCAGCTGCACCGCTTCCAGGCGCTTGGCACGGTCGCTGGATCCGACCAACAGGCCGGCGCGCAGCTGCGTCAGCCGCGCCTTCACCGCAGCATCGCTCTCTGCCGCCAGCGCCTTGTCCAGCAGCGGCAGCTGCGATTCGTCCATGCCCTGCTTGGCCAGGGCTTCGACCGCATCGCGCCGCGTGGCGAGCTCGGTCGAGAAGAGCTGCAGCGCCGCCTGCGCGGCCTGCAGCGCACCGCGCATGCGGTTGTTGTTCAGTACGTCTTCGGCGTCTTCCGGCAGCGTCGCCGCCTGGCCCGTGGCGACATCGCGCACCGCCGTGCCGTCGACCACCAGCACCTGCTTGGGCGTCAGCTTGACCGCATCGTCGAGCAGCGCCTGCACGAAGGCCGGCAAGCCAGCATCGCCCGCCGCCACCGCGGCATTCAGCGCCTCGATGCGCGCATCGGTCTCGCCCGCGGCGATGGCGCGGGCCTGGTCGGGGGTCAGGGCTTGCGCCTGGCCACTGCTCAAGCAAAGCAGCAGCCAGGCGCCCGCCGCGATAAGCAGGCGCTGGATCATGGTCAAAGGCAATGAGCTGTCAGTCAGGCCGGCTTACTTGGCGACAGGCTCATCTTTTTTGCCCTTGTTCTCAGGGATGTAAGGGCTCCAGGGCTGGGCCTTGATCGGGCCCGGCGTCTTCCACACCACGTTGAACTGGCCGTCGGCCTTCACTTCGCCGATGAACACCGGCTTGTGCAGGTGGTGGTTCTTGGCGTCCATCGTGCTGGTGAAGCCGCCCGGCGCCTTGAAGGTCTGGCCGGCCATCGCGGCGATCACCTTGTCGGTGTCGGTGCTCTTGGCCTTGGTGACCGCCTGCGCCCACATGTTCACGCCGATGTAGGTGGCTTCCATCGGGTCGTTGGTCAGCGGCTTGTCCTTGTGGCCGGCGATCCCCTTGGCCTTGGCGTAGTCGCTCCACTTCTTGACGAACTCGGCATTGGCCGGGTTCTTGATGCTCATGAAGTAGTTCCAGGCGGCGAGGTGGCCGACCAGCGGCTTCGTATCGACGCCGCGCAGCTCTTCCTCACCCACCGAGAAGGCCACCACCGGCACGTCGGTCGCCTTCAGACCCTGGTTGCCCAGTTCCTTGTAGAAGGGCACGTTGGAGTCGCCGTTGATCGTCGACACCACCGCGGTCTTCTTGCCCTCGGAGGCGAACTTCTTGATCTTGGCGATGATGCCCTGGTAGTCGGAATGGCCGAAGGGGGTGTACTCCTCCATGATGTCGGCATCGGCCACGCCCTTGCTCTTCAGGAAGGCGCGCAGGATCTTGTTGGTGGTGCGCGGGTACACATAGTCGGTGCCCAGCAGCACGAAGCGCTTGGCCGAGCCTCCGTCCTTGCTCATCAGGTATTCGACCGCAGGGATGGCCTGCTGGTTGGGCGCGGCGCCGGTGTAGAACACGTTCTTGGAGAGCTCCTCGCCTTCGTACTGCACCGGGTAGAAGAGCAGCGAGTTCAGTTCTTCAAAGACCGGCAGCACCGACTTGCGCGACACCGAGGTCCAGCAGCCGAAGACCACGGCCACCTTGTCCTTGCTGATCAGCTGCTTGGCCTTCTCGGCGAACAGCGGCCAGTTGGACGCCGGGTCCACCACCACCGGCTCGAGCTTCTTGCCCAGCAGGCCGCCCTTGGCATTGATCTCGTCGATGGCCATCAGCACCGTGTCCTTGAGCACGGTCTCCGAGATGGCCATGGTGCCGGACAGCGAGTGCAGCACGCCGACCTTGATGGTGTCGGCGGCGAAGCTGTTCAGCGAGGTCAGCCCCAGACCGGCCAGTGCGCTGGCGGCGGCGAGGGTTTTCAGGGCATTGCGACGGGGCAGCAGGTGCTTGGGCATGGACGGGCTCCTTGTGGCTTTGGATGCGTGGGTGAGTGAGTCAGTGAGAACGCAGGGCCATGCTAGGAATCGCCCCGTTTGGCGGATATACGGCGGATGGCGTATGAGGGGCGTATCTCGATGACCGAGTTTTGGCGAGGTCAGGGATTGGCTGCCTGCGCTAGTCGGGCGCCAACGGGTACCTGCCGGCCTCCATCTCCTCCGGGCCTGCGGCCCTCCCCCTTAAGTTGCGGCCAACAGGCACCCGCCGCCGCCCGACCGATGCGGCGGACTGCGTCGCGCAGCAATGCAGGGCTCGGTCTCACTGCGCCGCCGGCAGTGGGCGTCCGGATGACGTAGGTAAAGGAGGAGCCTTCGGTCGGGACGACCGGAGGCGGGGGAGCGAGCTCGGACACGAACAGTCCGGTGGACTGTTCGTGCCTAGCGAGCGCCAGGGCGTCCTCGCCCTGGCATGGAGTCAGACGGATGCGCGCTGGCGTCGGCACGCTCAGGCCGTGGCAGTAGCTCAAGGAATCAACGCTACCTACCCACCCCACCCAGGATGCAGCTGCCTAAGACGCTGCAGCGCCATCGCAGCAGCGGCGGTGCGGGTCTCGACGCCCAGCTTGGCGTGGATGCGCTCGAGGTGCTTCTTCACGGTGGCGGCGCTGGCGCCGAGGATGTCGCCGATGTCGCGGTTGATCTTGCCCTGGATCACCCAGTACAGCACCTCGGCCTCGCGCGCCGTCAGGCCGAAGCTGGCCGCCAGCGAGTCGATCACCACGGTGCTGTCCGAACTCTGGCGCATCACGATCAGCCAGTCGTTGGCTTCGGCCTCGTCCTCGTCGGCGCTGATGCGCTGGTGCAGCGCGAAGCTCAGGCGCTGCGCGCCGCGCTCCAGCACATAGCGCGGCGGTTCCGCGCCTCCGGGCAGCGCGCCGGCGGCGATGCAGCGGCGCAGCCAGTCCAGCAGCGGCGGCGGCGCCAGCGGGCCGTCGCTGCCGAAATGCCCGCGCAGCAGCTCGCGCGCCAGCGGCGTCTGCCAGAGCAGGCGGCCGCTCTTGGCATTGATCACGATGCTGGCGTAGCCGAAGGCATCGAGCGCCTGTCGTGCCTGGCGGCGCTCGCGCGCACCGCGCAGGTGCACCTGCATGCGCGCCAGCACCGCACGCGGGTCGATGGGCTTGGTCACATAGTCCACGCCGCCCGCTTCCAGCGCGGCGACCAGGTGCTCGGTCTCGGTCAGCCCGGTCATGAAGACGATGGGGATGTGCGCGGTGGCCGGCTCGGCCTTGAGCCGGCGCGCGACCTCGAAGCCGTCCATGCCCGGCATCATCGCGTCCAGCAGCACGATGTCGGGCCGCGCCTGCAGCGCACGCGTCAGCGCTGCCTCGCCGCTGGTCGCGGCCAGCACCGTGTAGCCGGCTTCGTCCAGCGCGTCGTTGAGCAGCGCGATGTTGTCCGGCACATCGTCCACCACCAGCACGCGCTCACCGTCCATGCCGGCGAGCAGCGAGTCGGTGGCGGCCTGCATCGGACGCGAGGGGATGAAGTCGCTGGGGCTCATGGCGTCAGTCATTTCGCGGCACTAAGGTCCGTATTGCTGCTGCCGTCCAGCAGCTTCAGCATGGTCTCGAACTGGAACTGCTGGGCCAGCTCGCGCTGCACCGTGCAGAAGGCCGCGTAGGCCGGATCGGCCGCGGCGATCGCGTCGAGCTGGCGCAGCACGCCGCGCGTCCAGCCGAGCGCTGCTGCTTCGCGCAGCCCGGCCAGCAGGGCCTCGGGCGGGCGCTGCGGCGGCGCGGCGGCCGGCGCCGGGGCAGGGTCAGGTCTTGCCGGCGCCGCCGCCAGCGGTGCTGCGGTCGGCTCTTCCTGCCACTGCAGCCCCAGGCGCTGGCCCAGCCAGTCGAGCAGTTCCGCGTGGCGCACCGGCTTGAGCAGAAAATCCTGCGCCGCAATGCCGGCATCGTTGTCCTGCCCGCGCTCGAAGGCATTGGCCGAGACGACCGCAATCGCTGGCTCGGCGACCCCGGCCTCGTGCAGCATCGCGCGCAGCCGCCGTATCGTCTCCCAGCCGTCGATGCCCGGCATCGCCAGGTCCATCAGCACCGCGTCGGGTCGCAGGCCGGTGGCGATCAGGTCCAGCGCGTCATGGCCGTTGGCCGCCTCGCGCAGCGCAAAGCCCAGCGGCTCCAGCAGCTCGACGAGCAGCGCGCGGTCGGCCTCCTCGTTGTCGACGATCAGCAGGCTGCGGCGCGAGCCGGCATAGCCCAGGCGCTGGCGTGCCGGCTCGCGCCGTGGCAGCGCGATGCCCTGCGGCGCATGGATCGCCGGCAGGAACAGCCGCACGCGAAAGCACGCGCCCTCGCCCGGCGTGCTGCTCGCGCTGAGCTCGCCGCCCATCAGCTCGGTGAGCATCTTGGCGATGGTCAGGCCCAGGCCGGCGCCCGCCCCCACGCTGCTGCCGCGCGAGAAGGGCTCGAAGATGCGCTCGAGCTCAGCGGGCGCGATGCCCGGCCCAGTGTCCTGCACCTCGATCTGCGCCATCTCGCGCGCATGGCGCACGCGCAGCGTCACGCTGCCGGTGGCGGTGAACTTCAGCGCATTGCCCAGCAGGTTGATGAGGATCTGGCGCACGCGCTTCTCGTCGCCGCGCACCCAGTCGGGCAGGCGGCCCTGCGGATCGAAGACGAAGCGCAAGCCCTTGGCTCCCGCCTGCGGCTCGAACATCTGCGCCAGCTCGGCCAGCAGGTCGGCAAAGCGCAGCGGCGCGGCCTCCAGGCTCATGCGCCCGGCCTCGATGCGTGCGATATCCAGCGTGCCGTCGATCAGCTGCAGCAGGTGCTCGCCACTGCGCTTGATCACCTGCACCGCCTGGCGGCGCTGCGTGGGCAGCTCGCGGTCCTGCGCCATCAGCTGCGCATAGCCCAGGATGCTGTTCAGCGGCGTGCGCAACTCGTGGCTGATGGTGCCGATGTAGCGGCTCTTGGCCTGGTTGGCCGCCTCGGCTGCGGCCTGGGCGCGCTCAGCCTGCGCGCGGGCGTCCTGCAGCGCCTGGTCGGTGCGCTTGTGCGAATCGATCTCGCGCAACAGCGCCTGCGTCTGGCGGCGCGACTCCTCCTGCGCCACCTCGCGGCTCTCATGCGCCAGCACCAGCCACCAGGCCACCGTGCCGGCCACCAGCAGCAGCGCGAAGAAGCCCTTCAGCAGCGCCAGGTAGAGGCTCTCGCGCAGCGCCTCGACGGCCGCTGCGTCGAGCGCCGGCAGCTGCTGCAGCTGCTGGAAGTAGAGTAGGCCGAACACCGCACCGAGCAGCGGCGTGATCACCGCCATCAGCAGCAGGTAGTGGCCCAGGCCGGTGTCGAGGTAGGGCTGCAGCCGCTGCGGCAACAGGCGCTGCAGCAGCACCGACCATTGCGCCGAGAGCCGTGCCTGCGGCTTGCACAAGTCGCCGCAGCGCGCGTCCAGCGTGCAGCACAGCGAGCAGATCGGCCCCTGGTAGGCGGGGCAGTGCGACATGTCCGGGCCCTCGTACTCGCGCTCGCAGATCACGCAGCGCAGGCTCTGCAGTCGGCCGTAGCGGCCCTGCGCGTCGTCCGGTCGCGCCAGGTAGTAGCGGCCGCGCGTGGCCCAGGCGATCAGCGGGCTGGCGATGAGCGCAGTGATCATCGCGATCACCGCCGAGAAGGCCTGTGCCAGCGCGCCGAACAAGCCCAGGTGCGCGGCCACCGACAGCAGCGAGGCCAGCGCCATCGCGCCCACGCCCACCGGGTTGACGTCGTAGAGATTGGCGCGCTTGAACTCGATGCCGCGCGGCGACAGGCCCAGCGGCTTGTTGATCACCAGATCCGCCACCACGGCCATGATCCACGCGATGGCGATGTTCGAGTACAGGCCCAGCACATGGCCCAAGGCCTCGAAGACCTTCATCTCCATCAGCATGAAGGCGATCAGCGTGTTGAACACCACCCAGACCACGCGGCCGGGGTGGCTGTGCGTCAAGCGCGAGAAGAAGTTGCTCCAGGCCAGCGAGCCGGCATAGGCATTGGTGACGTTGATCTTCAGCTGCGACACGACGACGAAGATCGCCGTCACCGCCACCGCCCAGCCGTAGTTCGGAAAGACGTACTCGTAGGCGGCCAGGTACATCTGGTTGGGGTCCACCGCCCGCTCGGCCGGCACCATGTGCGACAGCGCCAGCCAGGCCAGCAGCGCGCCGCCCAGCATTTTGGCCACGCCCAGCAGTACCCAGCCCGGCCCACCCAGCAGCACCGCCGCCCACCAGCGGCCGGCGCGGCCCGGCTGCGCCGGCGGCATGAAACGCAGGTAGTCGGCCTGCTCGCCCATCTGCGTGATCAGCGCCACACCCACGGTGAGCGCAGCACCAAAGCCGTGCAGCGTGAAGCCGGCCGTGCCGGTCTGCGCACCCGCCTGGTTCACGATGCCAGCAAACGCCTCCGGATGGTGCGCCCACACCCAGGCGAAGGGCAGCACCAGCAGCGCCAGCCACAGCGGCTGGGTCCACAGCTGCAGCTTGCTGATCGCCGAGATGCCGTGGGTCACCAGCGGCACCACCACCAGCGCGCAGATCAGGTAGCCCCAGGTCGGCGGGATGTCCAGCGCCAGCTCCAGCGCATAGGCCATCACCGCCGCTTCGAGCGCGAAGAAGATGAAGGTGAAGCTCGCGTAGATCAGCGAGGTCAGCGTGGAGCCGATGTAGCCGAAGCCGGCGCCGCGGGTGAGCAGGTCCATGTCCAGGCCATGGCGCGCCGCGTAGACGCTGATCGGCAGGCCGGCCAGGAAGATCACCAGCCCGGTGGCGAGGATGGACCACAGCGCATTGGTCCAGCCGTACTGCAGCAGCAGCGTCGCGCCCACCGCCTCCAGCACCAGGAAGGACGCGGCGCCGAAGGCCGTCTGCGCCACCCGCATCGCCGACCAGCGGCGGAAGCGCAGCGGCGTGTAGCGCAGCGCATAGTCCTCCAGCGTCTCGCTGGCCACCCAGCTGTTGTAGTCGCGGCGGCGCTTGATGATGATCTGCTGCGGCACGGGCGCAGGCGGGCCGACCGCGGCGTCGCCGGGCGGCTGCGCTTCGATCGGAGTCTGTGGGGTGACGCGGTTGGCGGGGTTCATGGACGGTGCGCTGGCACCTCGGCGGTGCAGGTTCCGTGCCCGCGCCGTGGCGGACTTCACGCCATCCGGCATGCCGCTTGCTATTCACCGTTCACAAGACGTCCACGAGACCCCGACGACCATGGAACTGTCCCCCCGCGAGAAAGACAAGCTGCTGATCTTCACCGCCGCGCTGCTGGCCGAGCGGCGCAAGGCCCGCGGCCTGAAGCTCAATTACCCCGAGGCAGTGGCCTTCATCAGCGCCGCCATCATGGAAGGCGCCCGCGACGGCCGCAGCGTGGCCGAGCTGATGAGCAGCGGCCGCCAGCTGCTCACGCGCGACGACGTGATGGACGGTGTGCCCGAGATGATTCCCGACATCCAGGTCGAGGCCACCTTCCCCGACGGCAGCAAGCTCGTCACCGTGCACCAACCCATTGCCTGATCAAAAGCCCGCCATGAGCAACAAGCCCGCGCAGCAGAAGCGCACGCCCTACCTCTTCGTCATCCTTGGCGCCGCCGCCCTGCTTGCCAGCGACGGCGCGCAAGCCCATGCCGGGCACGACAGCATCTCCGGATTCGTGGCCGGATTCGCCCACCCGCTGACCGGGCTGGACCACCTGGCCGCGATGCTGGCCGTGGGCCTGTGGAGCGCGCTGGCCTTTGCCGACAAGACACGTGTCTGGCGCGCGCCGCTGCAATTTGCCGCACTGATGCTGACCGGCGCGGTGACGGCGATGCAGCTGGGCTGGACGCTGCCGGGCTTCGAGCTGGGCATCACGCTGTCTCTGATGGTGCTGGGCCTGCTGCTGGCCGGCCGCACGCCGCTGGCCGCAGTCACCGGGCTGGCGCTGATCGCCGCCTTCGCGTTGAGCCACGGCGCGGCGCATGGCGCCGAGCTGCAGGGCGGTTGGGCGCTGGCCGGCATGCTGGCCGCGACGCTGGCGCTGCATGGCGCCGGCCTGGCGGTGGGCACGCGGCTGCGCGCCCTGTCGGCGCGCTGGAGCCAGGCACTGGGTGCCGGCCTGGTGCTCTTCGGCATCGCCCGTCTGACTGGGGTGGCCGCATGATCCCCGGCGAGCTGATCTGCGCCGACGGCGAGCATGAGCTCAACCCCGGTCGCCCAACGCTGACGCTGCGCGTCTCCAACACCGGCGACCGCCCCATCCAGGTCGGCTCGCACTACCACTTCGCCGAGACCAATGGCGCGCTGAGCTTCGACCGCGAAGCCGCGCGCGGCATGCGGCTGAACATCGCCAGCGGCACCGCGGTGCGCTTCGAGCCTGGGCAGAGCCGCACCGTCGAGCTGGTGGCGCTGGCTGGCGATCGGCGCATCTTCGGCTTCCGCGGCCTGGTGAACGGAGATCTGTGATGGCGAAGACGATTGGAAGGCGCGCCTACGCCGAGATGTACGGTCCCACCGTGGGCGACAAGCTGCGCCTGGCCGACACCGCGCTCGTCATCGAGGTGGAGCAGGACCTGACGCTGCGCGCTGGCGGCTATGGTGAAGAGGTGAAGTTCGGCGGCGGCAAGACCATACGCGACGGCATGGGCCAGAGCCAGCGCCCCAACGGGCCCGGCGCCGGCGACGCGGTGGACACGGTGATCACCAATGCGCTGATCCTCGACCACTGGGGCATCGTCAAGGCCGATATCGGCATCCGCGGCTGCCGCATCGCGGCGATCGGCAAGGCCGGCAATCCGGATGTGCAGCCCGGCGTCGACATCGTCATCGGCCCCGGCACCGAGATCATCGCCGGCGAGGGCATGATCGTCACGCCCGGCGCGATCGACACCCACATCCACTTCATCTGCCCGCAACAGATCGAGGAGGCGCTGGCCAGCGGCGTCACCACGATGATGGGCGGCGGCACCGGCCCGGCCACTGGCACGCTGGCCACCACCTGCACGCCCGGGCCGGCGCATATCGCGCAGATGCTGCGCGCGGCCGAGGCCTTCCCAATGAACCTGGGCTTCCTGGGCAAGGGCAATGCATCGCAGCCTGCGGCGCTGATGCAGCAGGTCGAGGCCGGCGTCGTGGGCATGAAGCTGCACGAGGACTGGGGCACCACACCGGCGGCGATCGACTGCTGCCTGTCGGTGGCCGAGGCCACCGACACGCAGGTGGCCATCCACACCGACACGCTCAACGAAAGCGGCTTCGTCGAGGACAGCATCGCCGCCTTCAAGGGCCGCACCATCCACAGCTTCCACACCGAAGGCGCCGGCGGCGGCCATGCGCCCGACATCATGAAGGTGGTCGGCGAGGCCAATGTGCTGCCCTCGTCCACCAACCCCACACGGCCGTTCACCGTCAACACGCTGGACGAGCACCTGGACATGCTGATGGTCTGCCATCACCTGGACGCGGGCATCGCCGAGGACCTGGCCTTCGCCGAGAGCCGTATCCGCCGCGAGACCATCGCCGCCGAGGACGTGCTGCACGACCTCGGCGCGATCAGCATGTTCTCCAGCGACAGCCAGGCGATGGGTCGCGTCGGCGAGGTCTCGCTGCGCTGCTGGCAGACCGCGCACAAGATGAAGCTGCAGCGCGGCGCCATGGCTTCGAGCTCGCAGCCTGGTGGGCTGCTCGGTGGCGACGGCCCCGGCAACGACAACGCCCGCGTCAAGCGCTACCTGGCCAAGCTGGCCATCAACCCGGCGCTGACGCACGGTATCGCGCACGAGGTGGGCAGCATCGAGGTCGGCAAGTGGGCCGACCTGGTGCTGTGGAAGCCCATGCTCTTCGGCGTCAAGCCCAGCCTGGTGCTCAAGGGCGGCTTCATCGCGCTGGCCGCGATGGGCGACCCCAATGCCAGCATCCCGACGCCGCAGCCGGTGCACTACCGGCCGATGTTCGGCGCCTTCGGCGGCGCGCTGGCGCAGGGCTCGCTGACCTTCGTCAGCCAGGCCGGGCTGGACAGCGGCGCGGTGCAGCGCCTGGGCCTGGCCAAGACCACCGCCGCGGTGCGCGGCTGCCGCACGGTGAAGAAGGCCGACATGGTGCACAACGGCTACACGCCGACAATGGAGATCGATGCGCAGACCTACGAGGTACGCGCCGATGGCCAGCTGCTCACTTGCGAGCCGGCCGCGGAGCTGCCGATGGCGCAGCGCTACTTCCTCTTCTGATCCTGTTGGACCTTTCTGTCTTGAGCACCACGTCCTCTACATCCGCACCGCTGCTGATCGCCAACCGCCGCCTGCCGCAAGGCGGCGGCCTGGCCCCCGCGCTGCTGCGCCGCGCGCCCACGCTGACGCTGGACTGGGACCAGCGCCAGCGCAGCCGCTTCGAGGCCGAGGACAGCACGGGCCGACGCATCGCGGTGTTCCTGCCGCGCGGCCAGATTCTGCGTGGCGGCGACGCGCTGCTGACCGAGGGCGGCGAGCTGCTCAAGGTCGTCGCCGCGCCACAGCCGGTGCTGCAGGTTCGTTATTGCAGCGCGCACGGCACGCCCTTCGACCTGATGCGCGCCGCCTACCACCTGGGCAACCGCCATGTGCCGCTGGAGCTGCAGACCGAGTTGCTGCAGCTGGAACCCGATCCGGTGCTGGCCGAGATGCTGCGCCGCCAGCACATGATCGTCAGCGAGGCGATGGCGCCCTTCGAGCCCGAGGGCGGCGCCTATGGCGCCGAGGCGGCGGGTGGCGGGCACCACCACCATGGCCATGAGCACGCGCATGGACATGAGCATGGGCATGACCACGCCCACGGCCCGGACTGCGCGCACGAGCACTGCGACCATGATCACGAGCACGGCCATGAGCATGGACACAAGCACCACCACGGCCATTGAGCCGGCCGGCGGTTCGGCGATGTCTTCTTCATCGTCGTCATCGCCGCTGCTGCACCTGCTGTGGCTGGCCTCGCCGGCCTTGCCGGTGGGCGGCTTCAGCTATTCAGAAGGGCAGGAGGCTGCCGTCGATGCCGGCGTGGTGCATGACGAGCACAGCGCCGGCGACTGGCTGCTGAACCAGCTGGAGCTGGTGCAGTCGCGCGCCGAGCTGCCGGCGCTGGCCGGCGCCTACCGCGCCGCCTGCGCGTCCGACGAAGCGGCGATCCGCGCGCTCAACGACTGGGTACTGCAGACCCGCGAAGCCGCCGAGCCGCTGCTGCAGACCCAGCAGATGGGCCGCAGCCTGCTGGCCTGGCTGAAGGGCATGCAAAGCGAAGGCGACGCACCCTGCCCCACGCTGGCGCTGCTGCAATCGCTGAGCCCGGCGCCGAGCTGGCCGGTGGTGATGGGCTGCGTGGCCGCCTGGCGCGGCACGCCGCTCGAATCCACGCTGCAGACCTTTGCCTTCGGCTGGGCTGAGAACTTGATGCAGGCCGCGGTGCGCTGCGTGCCGCTGGGCCAGAGCGCCGGCCAGCGCCTGCTGGCGCGCCTGGTGGCTGCGATTCCCGGCGCCGTGCAGCGCGCCTTGCAGGCCGAGCAGGAGCCGCTGGCCTTCGCGCCGCTGCTGGGCATCCATTGCGCGCGGCACGAGACACAGTACTCGCGCCTGTTCCGTTCCTGATCTTCCCGACCATCGAGACTCCCATGAGCAGCTCCCTCTTGCACAACATCCCCGGCCGCACGAAGAAACTCCCGCCGCTGCGCGTCGGCGTCGGCGGCCCGGTGGGCTCCGGCAAGACCACGCTGCTGGAGATGCTCTGCAAGACCATGCGCGAGCGCTGGGATCTGGTGGCGATCACCAACGACATCTACACCAAGGAAGACCAGCGCCTGCTGACGATCTCCGGCGCGCTGCCGGCGGAGCGCATCATGGGTGTGGAGACCGGCGGCTGCCCGCATACCGCGATCCGCGAGGACTGCTCGATCAATCTCGAGGCGGTGGACCGCATGCTGGAGAAGTTCCCCGAGGCCGACATCGTCTTCGTCGAGAGCGGCGGCGACAACCTGGCCGCCACCTTCAGCCCCGAGCTCAGCGACCTGACCATCTACGTGATCGACGTCGCCGCCGGCGAGAAGATCCCGCGCAAGGGCGGCCCCGGCATCACCAAGAGCGATCTCTTCGTGATCAACAAGACCGACCTCGCGCCGCATGTGGGCGCCAATCTGGACGTGATGCGCAGCGACACGCAGCGCATGCGACCGACCAAGCCTTTCGTGATGACCAATCTGAAGACGCAGGAAGGCTTGAACGAGGTGGTGCGCTACATCGAAGAGCGCGGCCTGCTGGTGGGCTGATCCCGAGCCCCGGTCTCGATGATGAAGCGCGACGCCCTGCCCGTCAGCGACAGCCCAGCCAGCAGCGACACGGTCCGCTGGCCGGGCTCGCTCGCGCTGCAGGCCACACGCGACGCAAGCGGCGCGACGCGCGTGCACTCGCGCCACGAAGGCCCGCTGCGCCTGCTGAAGACGCTCTATCCCGAAGGCCCCGGCATTGCGCACGCGGTGCTGGTGCATCCACCCGGCGGCCTGGTCGGCGGCGACCGGCTGGACGTGCAGGTGGACGTGGCCGCAGGCGCGCACCTGCTGCTGACCAACCCGGCCGCCACGCGTTTCTATCGCAGCCTGGGCCTGCCGGCAGTGCAGCAGGTACAGGCGCGCGTCGCGCCCGGCGCAAGGCTGGAGTGGCTGCCGCAGGAAACGCTGGCCTACGACGGCTGCAAGGGCGCCAACGAAGTGCGCCTGCGTCTGGAGGGCGAGGACTCATCGCTGATGGCCAGCGAGCTGCTCGCACTGGGCCTGCCCGAAGCCGGCAAGCCCTTCACCCAGGGCAGCCTGCTGCAGCATCTGGAGATCGAAGGCCTGTGGCGCGACCGCGGCCGCATAGCTGCGCAGGACGATGCCCTGCTGCACGGCCCCTGCGGCCTGGGCGGCCGCCGCGTGCTGGGCACACTGCTGTTCGCTCAGGGCCGCACGCTCGATGCCACAGCGTTGGAGCCGCTGGTCGACGCGAGCCGCGCCTTGCTGGCCGAGGCTGCTGCCGGACATCCTTCCTTGATCGGCGGCGTCACGCTGCTGCAAGGACGCCTGCTGCTCACTCGCTTGCTGGCCGACGACGTGGAGTCGGCGCAGGCGGTGCTGCGGCGGGTGCGCGCGTTGTGGCGCAAGGCGCTGTGGGATCTGGAGCCGGTTGAGCCGAGGATCTGGGCGACCTGAATCTGTTGGGTTCTTGGTTCGTGCCTGCGTGGCGCGGGGAGCGCTGCGACGGGCTTGCTTTGCTCCATGCCTGGGCCAGAGGCCCAGTCCTTCGCCAGGCTCAATCAGTCCACCGGACTGATTGAGTCCGGGCTCAGTCCCCCGGCCCCGCTGCGCGCGGCCTCCTCCTTAAGCTGCGCAAAGCAAGCCCATCACACCGCTCCCGATGCTTTGGTGGCGGGGCACCATGGGCATGCCACCGCTGATGTGGCAGCGGTGGGCTGGGGCGATTTGCGCAGCTTAAGGAGGAGCCGCCCATCAGGCGGCGGGGGAGACGGAGCAAATCGCCCCAGCCCGACGCTGCCTCGCACCTTCCGTGGCACGAACAAAAACAAAGGGCCCCGCAGGGCCCTTCGTCGTCGAAGTCAGCTGAAAAAATCAGCCGTTCGCCCGCTTCGCCAGGATTTCAAATGCCGGCAGCGTCTTGCCCTCCAGCACCTCCAGGAAGGCGCCGCCGCCAGTAGAGATGTAGCCCACCTCCTTCTCAATGCCGTACTTGGCAATCGCGGCCAGCGTGTCACCGCCGCCAGCGATGGAGAAGGCGCTGCTCTCAGCGATCGCGCGGGCCACGGTCTCGGTGCCCTTGGCGAAGGCATCGAACTCGAACACGCCCACCGGGCCGTTCCAGACGATGGTGCCGGCGGCCTTCAACTTGTCGGCCAGGATGGCCGCGGTCTTAGGGCCGATGTCCAGGATCAGGTCGTCGTCGGCCACCTCGGTGGCGGCCTTCACGGTGGCTGGCGCATCGGCGGCGAAGGTCTTGGCGCAGACCACGTCCACCGGGATCGGCACCTCGGCGCCGCGGGCCTTCATCGCCTCGATCACAGCCTTTGCATCAGCCAGCAGGTCCGGCTCGGCCAGCGACTTGCCGATCTTCAGACCGGCGGCCAGCATGAAGGTGTTGGCGATGCCGCCGCCGACGATCAGGCCGTCGACGTTCTTGGACAGGCTCTGCAGGATGGTCAGCTTGGTCGAGACCTTGGAGCCGGCGACGATGGCCACCAACGGGCGCTTCGGCTGGGCCAGCGCCTTGCTGATCGCGTCGATCTCGGCGGCCAGCAGCGGGCCGGCGCAGGCGATCTTGGCGAACTGCGCGATGCCGTAGGTCGTGCCCTCGGCGCGGTGCGCGGTGCCGAAGGCATCGTTGACGTAGATGTCGCACAGCGCGGCCATCTTCTTCGCCAGCTCTTCGTTGTTCTTCTTCTCGCCCTTGTTGACGCGGCAGTTCTCCAGCAGCACCACCTGGCCGGGCGCGACGCTCACGCCATCGACCCAGTTGGCCACCAGCGGCACCTCACGGCCCAGCAGCTCGGACAGGCGCTTGGCCACCGGGGCCAGCGAATCCTCGGGCTTGAACTCGCCCTCGGTGGGGCGGCCCAGGTGCGAGGTCACCATCACCGCGGCGCCGGCCTTCAAGGCCTGCTCGATGCAGGGCACCGAGGCGCGCACGCGGGTGTCTTCGGTGATGTTGCCGGCATCGTCCTGCGGCACGTTGAGGTCGGCACGGATGAAGACGCGCTGGCCGGCCACCTTGCCGGCAGCCACCAGGTCGGAAAAACGCAGAACGTTCATGGGAGGATGTCTCGATTGGTTTGGGAAAGCGGCGGCGCGCCGAAAAGGCGCGCCCTGCCCCCGACTTTACAAGCTCACCAGCCCAGGCCTATGCGCAGCGTCAGCATGACAGCCGTGCCGCTGACGATGGTGCCGAGGATGCCGCGCTTCCAGAAGAAGTAGGCGGTCGCCGCCGCCGCGGCGAACAGGCGCGCGTCGCGCCAGGTGGAGATCAGCTCACCGTTGCTCATCACGATCTCGGGCACCACCACCGCGGCCAGCGCGGCCAGCGGCGCATAACGCAGTGCCTCCTTGGCCCAGTCGGGCATCGGCACTTCGCGGTCGGAGATCATGAAGAAGGAACGCGTCAGCATGGTGATCAGGCCCATGCCGACGATGCCCAGCGCCACCAGCCAATCGCTCATCGCGCGGCCTCCTTCTTGCGTGCAGCGGGCGGCAGCCAGTGGTCGAGCAGCAGGCCCACCGTCACCGCCACCGCGATGGCCACAACGATGTTCAGCCGCAGCGGCAAGGCATAGGCGGCCACCGCCGCGCAGCCAGCGACCGCGGCGCTGACCCAGCTGCGCAGATCGGACAGCAGCGAATAGCTCAGCCCCAGCAACGCCAGCACGCCGGCGAAGCCCAGGCCCCACTGCGTGGGCACGCGATCGGCCAGCACGATGCCGGCCACGGCCGGCACCTGCCAGGCCGTCCAGTTGGCAGCCACCGTGCCCCAGAAGTAGGGCAGCTGCTGCGGCTCGGGCCGCGGCTCGGGGAACTTGCGCATGAACAGCACATAGTTCAGGTCAGCCGCGAAATAACCCAGCGTGAGGCGCTGCCGGCGCGGCAGATGCCCGAAGTAATAACGCCACTGCGCGCTGAAGATCACGAAGCGCAGGTTCACGCAGAACGCCGTCGCCCACAGCACCCACAGCGGCGCGCCGGCGGCCAGCAGCGGCAGTGCAGCCAGCTGCGAGCTGCCGGCGAAGACGACGAAGCTCATCAGCAGCGCCATCGGCAGCGACAGCCCGCTCTTGACCATCGCCACACCGGTCACCAGCCCCCAGGCCGAGATGCCCAGCGTGATGCCAGCCATGTCGCGCATGCCGCGACGGAATTCGGGGTGGCGCCAGACGGCGCCGGCGTCGGCGCCTGGTGGGACGCCCGCGGGCTGTGCCGCAGGCCGCTGTTCTTCCTGCATGGCTGCATTGTCGTCGCAGCCCTGCCCCTCGGCCTTGCGCTACAGCGCCGCGCCAGGCGCTGCTCGCACAGCCTGAGTTAGGGCGTGGCCAAGCGCTTGACCGAGCCGCTGCCGGCGATGGAGCTCTCGATACTGGGAGAGCCAACATAGCGCACATCGCCGGAGCCGGCGACGCTGACCTTGAGCAGCCTGAGCGCATGGACCTGCGCATCGCCGCTGCCCGCCACGCTGACCTTGACCTCGTCGGCCTGCAGCTTGGCCGCCTTCACATCGCCGCTGCCGGCGATCGCGATGCTCAGCGCCTCGGCACGACCGCTGGCCAGCACATCGCCGCTGCCCGACACCTTGATGCCCACGCGGGGCACCTGCAGCTCGGTCAGCACGATGTCGCCAGAACCGGCCACACTGGCGTCGAACTGCTCGGCCTTCAGCGACTCGAGCTTCACATCGCCCGAGCCCGCCAGGGCCAGCGAGCGCAGCGTCTTCACGTCGATGGTCAGCACCGGCGTGCTCACGCTGTGCAGGGAGTAGCCGCGCTTGACGCCCACCTCCAGCACTCGGCCCTTGCTGTTGTCGACCACCCTGGTCTCGATCAGCGGCAGCACGTTCTTGTCCGCCTTGAGCTCGACAGCCTCGCTGCCGCTCTGACGCACCAGCACCTTGAAGTTGCCGGCCAGCGAGATGGCCTCGAAGCTGCCAGGGTTGCGTGTCTCGCTGACGATCTCGCCGGAGCCCTGCACGCGCTCGCCGGAGCCGAAGCTCCAGCTCCAGGCCTGGGCCGCACCGGCGGCAGTGACGAGGCTGGCGGCAGCGAATGCGCCGACGAGGCGGCGGCGGGGACGGCTTTCGATCATGGCGCTCTCCTGTGTGGACATGGCCAGCATCGTGCCGATGCCGCCACCGGCCCGCCAACAGCGGCGCGACCAGTTGCAGGATGGAGGCGCCGAGATGCCGCAGCGTACGACGAAGACGCCGCGCGCGACGCCTCAGGCGCCCTTGACGCCTGTCTTGGACTTGGGCGCCGGCGCTTCCTCTTCCTCGTCGGCCTTGAGCTTCTTGGCGTCGGGGCGCGGTACGACAGGCGCGACGCCCTCGAGCTTGTTCTCGCGCATGTACTCGTCCATCTCGCGCCAGCCGGCGTGCACTGCGGCCTTCTGCGCCTTTGGATTGAGCGTGTAGCAATCCTCGATGGCACGCATCGCATGGCGGCAGGCACTGCCTATGGCCTTGCCCTCGGCCTCCTTGGCGGCCGCGACCTTGGCCGGATCTTCGATGCCCAACTGCTCGCAGCCGCCCAGCAGGGCGGCACAAGCGACGAGCAGGCAGAGCCTGGGCGATGGAAGGCGCATCTTCATGCCTAGGGCTATCGGCGCGTCGGGGCCAAGCTTGAGCGCCACGCTCAGCGCTGGCGCGTCATCTCCATCAGGCGGGCGATGCGCTCCTCGGTGGCCGGATGGGTGCTGAACAGACCCTTGAGCCCGCCGCCAGACAGCGGGTTCATGATCATCATCTGCGCGGTTTCCGGGTGGCGCTCCGTGGCCTGCAGCGGGATGCCCTGGGCATAGCGGTGGATCTTGTCCAGCGCCGAGGCCAGCGCGGCCGGGTCGCCGGAGATCTCGGCGCCGCCACGGTCAGCCTCGAACTCCCGCGCACGGCTGATCGCCATCTGGATCAGGCTGGCAGCGATCGGCGCCAGGATCATCACCAGCAGGCCGACGATGGGGTTGGCCGGCCGGCCCTCGCTGTCGCGCCCGCTGAACAGCATCGCGAAATTGGCCAGCATCGAGATCGCGCCGGCCATGGTGGCGCTGATCGTGCTGATCAGGATGTCGCGATGCTTCACATGGGCCAGCTCATGCGCCATCACGCCACGAAGCTCGCGCTCGGACAGCACGCGCAGGATGCCGGTGGTTGCAGCGACTGCCGCATGCTCGGGGTTGCGGCCGGTGGCGAAGGCATTCGGTGCGTCTTCCTGGATCAGGTAGACCTTGGGCATGGGCAGCTGCGCCCGCTCGGCCAGTTCTCGCACCATGCGGTAGAACTGCGGCGCGGAGCTCTCGTCGACCTCCTGCGCGTTGTACATCTTCAGCACCATCTTGTCGGAGAACCAGTAGCTGAAGAAGTTCATGCCCAGCGCCACGAGCAGCGCAATCACCATGCCCTGCTGACCGCCCAGCACCGAGCCTATCGCCATGAACAGCGCGGTGATGGCTGCCATCAGGATGGCGGTCTTCATCAGATTGAACATGGTCGCTTCACTCCAGAAACGGTGACGGAGGCAATTCTCCACCGGCCCAGATGGGGGCCGGCAGGCACAGTTCAAGTGGGGGCCGCTGCGCCGAAGCGCATACCCGCGCCAATCGGTCTGGCCTGGACGAAGGCCTTGGCCGGCAGGCGCTTGCCGCCGGCACGCTGCAGTTCGGTGATCCGCAAGGCCCCCTGGCCGCAGGCGACCAGCACGCCGGCCTCATCCACCGCCAGCACCTCGCCGGGCTCGCCCTGGCCGGCGGCAGCCTCGCCGCGCCAGACCTTGATCGCCTCGCCGTCAAGCTGGGCCAGACCGCCCGGGAAAGGATCGAAGGCGCGCAGGCGCCGCGCCAGCACTTCAGCCGGCTGCGTCCAGTCCAGCGCCGCCTCGCTCTTCTCGATCTTGTGGGCGTAGCAGACGCCGGCCTCGGGTTGCGGCGTGCGCGTCAGCCCGCCGCAGGCGGCCAGCTCCAGCGCCTCGACGATCAGCCGGCCGCCCAGCGTCGCCAGACGGTCATGCAGGCTCGCCGTGCTGTCGTCCGGCCGAATCGACAGCGTCTCAACCAGCAGCATGTCGCCGGTATCCAGGCCCGCGTCCATCTGCATGATGGTGATGCCGGTCTCGGCATCACCCGCCTCGATCGCACGGTGGATGGGCGCCGCCCCCCGCCAGCGCGGCAGCAGCGAGGCGTGGATGTTCAAGCAGCCCAGGCGCGGCAGGTCCAGCACCCACTGCGGCAGGATCAGGCCATAGGCCGCAACCACCATCACATCGGGCCGCGCCGCCAGCAGCGCCTCGCGGGCGGCAGCGGCGTCGTCGGGATACTTGCCGTCCAGGCGCAGGCTGCGCGGCTGGCTCACGGCCATGCCCTGGGTCAGCGCATAATGCTTCACCGGCGAGGCCTGCAGCTTCATGCCGCGGCCGGCGGGCCGATCGGGCTGGGTCAGCACCAGCGGCACGCTGAAGCCCGCCTCGTGCAGGCGCTGCAGCGCCACCTGGGCGAATTCCGGCGTGCCGGCGAAGACGACGCGCAGGCCGGCCATCAGCGGCGACGCGCGCTGAGCTGCTCGTCCTCGCGCTGCTTCTTGACCAGCTTGGTCTTGATGCGGTCGCGCTTGAGCGGACTGAGGTACTCGACGAAGACCTTGCCCATCAGATGATCCATCTCGTGCTGCACGCACACCGCCAGCAGGCCGTCCGCGTCGAACTCGTAGGGCTGACCGTCGCGACCCAGCGCACGCACGGTGACGCGGGCATGGCGCTTGACCTTGTCGTAGATGGTCGGCACCGACAGGCAGCCTTCTTCGCCATCGCGCAACTCCTCGCTGGTGGCGATCAGCTCCGGGTTGATCAGCACGCGCGGCTCGTTGCGCCCCTCCGAGGTGTCGATCACGACGACGCGCTCGTGCACGTCCACCTGCGTGGCGGCCAGGCCCACGCCTTCGGCGGCATACATGGTCTCCAGCATGTCGTCGACCAGCTTGCGGATGCGCTCGTCGACCTCTGCGACCGGCTTGGCCACGGTGTGCAGACGCGGATCGGGATACTTCAGGATGTTCAGCAGGGCCATGGGTCTCGTCATCGGAAAGGGCCGTCGGCGACGGCCGGCGCTGTAGACTGCGCACAACGCATGTTTGTAAGCGCTTGCAAGAGCCAACTTGCTCACGCGTCATCGATTGCGACGGCCCGGCTTTTACGGGCAGAATCGTTTCGGTTTCCGGGGGATTTTCGCCGATCTTGAGATGCAGCCGTCCGCCATGGCCTTGATGCCCCTTCTGCGGCCGGCCCATCCCGCGACGAAGTCAACCGCCCAGACCAGCAGCAAATTGCCTAGCCCAACGACAACAAGCGCGTGCCAGGCGCGGGAGAGTACTTGATGACCCACAGGCGGCCCCTTTCTTCCCCCTTGGTGCCGAGCGTGCTGCTCGCCCTGAGCCTGGGCTGCACAGCGGCCTGGTCGAGCAACTACCCGATCACCGCCGAGCAGCGCCAGACGGCAGAGCGCGTGGCCCAGGCCGGCGTGCCGCTGGAGGCGCTGGCACCCGACGCGCCGGACAGCTACACCGTCAAGCGCGGTGACACGCTCTGGGCCATCTCGTCCGTCTTCCTCAAGACGCCCTGGCGCTGGCCGGAGCTCTGGGGCATGAACCGCGACCAAATCGCCAACCCGCACCTGATCTACCCGGATCAGACGCTGGTGCTGGTCAAGCGCGACGGACGAGCCACGCTGCAGCTGGCCCAGGCCGGCGGTGCAGGCGCGGCCGCCGGCCTGCCCACCGAGAAGCGCTCGCCGCAGATGCGCAGCAGCCTGCTCAACACCGACCCGATCACCGCGATCCCGCAGCACCTGATCGAGCCCTTCCTCACCGAGGCGGTCGTGTTGGACAGCGACGAACTCGCAACCGCGCCGCGCATCGTCGCCGCCCAGGAGGGGCGCGTGCTGCTGACCGCCGGCGATCTGGCCTATGCGCGCGGCAATCTCAGCCAGGCCAGCGACTATCGCGTCTTCCGCCAGGCCCGGCCGCTGCGTGACCCGGCCAGCGGCGAGGTGCTCGGCTACGAGGCGCCCTATCTGGGCACCGCCGAGCTGATCCGCGCCGCCGAAGAGCGCAAGCTGGCAGACGGCAAGGTGGACATCGTGCCGGCCACGCTCACGGTGCGCACCGTGCGCAAGGAGATCGGCGTCGGCGACCGTCTCGCGCCGGTGCCGCAGCGCAGCTTCGCGCGCTATGTGCCGCATGCGCCGGCGCAGCCCATAGCCGGCCAGATCATCTCGATCTACGGCGAGGCGCTGACCGGCGGTCAAAACCAGATCGTCGCGCTGAACCGCGGTGCCAAGGACGGCATGGAGCGCGGTCACGTGCTGGCGCTGTGGCAGGCGGGCCGTCGCATGGTCGACCGCAGCGGCGGCGGCGCCGAGGACATCAAGCTGCCGGACGAGCGCCATGGCGTGCTCTTCGTCTTCCAGGTGTATTCGCGCGTGTCGTATGCGCTGATCATCTCGGTCAAGAACCCGGTATCGCCGGGCGACCGCTTCAGCCAGCCCTGAGGGCGTGCCCCGCTGGCGTCGCAACAGCAGGCCCGGCGATGGCGCTCGACGAGCTCGCCGCATGGCTGCGCCTGCTGCAGACGCCGGGCATAGGCCTGGAGACCGCGCGGCGACTGCTCGCCGCCTTTGCCTCCCCCGAGGGCGTGTTCGCCGCCAGCCCGGCAGCGCGGGCCTCGGTGGTCGGCCCCAGCCTGGCGAGCGCACTCGATGAAGCGCCGCCAGGCCTGGCCGAGCTGCTGGACAGGACCCGCGCCTGGCTGGAAGAGGATCCCCGGCACGACATCCTGCTGCTCGGCGACCCGGACTACCCAGCGCCGCTGCTGAACACCGCCGACCCGCCGCTGCTGCTCTACCTGCAGGGACGCCGCGAGCTGCTCGGCCAGCCGGCGCTGGCCATCGTCGGCAGCCGCAACCCGACAGCGCAAGGACGCGAGAACGCGCAGGCTTTCGCCGAGGCGCTGGGCGCTGCCGGGCTGTGCATCGTTTCCGGGCTGGCGCAGGGCATTGACGCGGCGGCGCACCAGGGCGCCCTCAAGGCGGGCGCGCCGACGCTGGCGGTGGTCGGCACGGGCCTGGATCAGGTCTATCCGCCGCGCAACACCGCGCTCGCGGCGCAGATCCGCCAGCACGGCCTGATCGTCAGCGAGTACGCACTCGGCACGCCGCCGCTCGGCGCCAACTTTCCGCGCCGCAATCGCATCATCGCCGGCCTGGCGCAGGGCTGTCTGGTGGTCGAGGCGGCGTTGCGGTCGGGCTCGCTGATCACCGCGAGGCTGGCCTCGGAGGCGGGCCGCGAGGTCTTTGCCATCCCGGGCTCCATCCACTCGCCGCAGAGCCACGGCTGCCATGCCCTGATCCGCCAGGGCGCCAAGCTGGTGGAGAACGCGGACGATGTGCTGGAGGAACTGCAGCGGCCCGGTGCCGTGATGCCAGGCGCCGCGCCGTCTGACGGGCCAGCCGAGGATGTGGCAGTTGCCGACATTCCCGACCGCGCCGCCGCCGTGCTGGAGGCGATGGGCTTCGAGCCGGTGGGGCTGGACGCGCTGCAGGCCCGCGGCGGTTGGCCCACAGGCGAACTCAGTGCCCTGCTGCTGGAGCTGGAGTTGGCCGGCATGGTCGCCCGGCTGCCGGGCTCGCTGTTCCAGCGCCGCCGGCCGACCTGATCTGGCTCGCGCGCCAGAGCCTGCAGCACCGACAAGGGCGGCTTTTTCGAGGCATAGGCGCTTTCACCCCCTCGGGTATCATGAAGCCATGTTCGACGTGCTCGTCTATCTCTACGAAACCTACTGGCGGCCGGACGCCTGCCCGGGCCACGCCCAGCTGACGCGCAAACTGTCGGCGGTCGGCTTCGAAAGCGACGAGATCCGCGATGCGCTGTCCTGGCTAGATGGTCTCGCGGAGGCCGCCCAGTCCCATCACGGACAGCAGAGCGCAAGCGCGCTGCGCGTCTATTCGTCCGATGAGCTGGAGCATCTGGGCGAGGCATCGATCGGCTTCATCAGCTTTCTGGCGTCGGCCGGCGTGCTGCCGCCGCCGATGCGCGAGATGGTCATCGACCGCGCCATGGCCATTCCTGGCGCCCCGATGGATCTCGAGGACCTGAAGATCATCGTGTTGATGGTGTTCTGGAGCCTGGGCGAAGAGCCCGATGCGCTGATCCTCGACGAGCTGTTCGTCGCCCCGGAAGACCGCCTCATTCACTAGCGAGAGGCATTCGCGAGCGGAGCCCGTGGATCCGGTTTTGCCAGGCCACTAGGCTCGCCCCTTGAGGGGGCATTGCTAGGCTCAACCCTCCGTGGCTTGGCGCGCGCAGCGCGTGGGCCTATCCCAACAGCCGCGTCGGATCGGCGTCCAGCTTGGCCAGGGCGTCGCGCGTGGCTTTGACCGTCAGCGTCTCGTCCTGCGCCGGCAGCAGCAGGCCCGCCTGCAGGAAGGCCGCGAGCCGGTTCAGCTGGAAGAGCACGCCGCGCCCACCAGGAGTGACAAACAGCGTCAGCTGATGGCGCATGCCGCGCCAGGCCAGTTGCACCGGCTCGTTGCGGCCACGGTAGTCCAGCATGTACCAGCCGCCCACCTGCAGCTCGCGCGCCCACGCGAGCATGGCCGGCGTCGGGGCGGCGCCGCCTTCGGCGACCACCTCCAGGTCTTCGCTCTCGTGGCCGGAGAGGTCGCGCACCAGGGACTCGTTGATCTCCAGCACGCCCGCCTCCGGCAGCATGGCCTCCAGCGCCTGCAGCTGCGACATCAGGTCTTCCAGGCGCTCGCGCGGGATGCTTGCGGTCTTGGCAGTGAAGGCGGCAGCGAGCGCGCTGTTCAAGGTGCGGATCTGCTCGTCCTGCTTCGCCGCCGACAGGCCCGCATGGCCCATGCCATCGCGCAAGGTCTTGAGCAGCAAGGGCAGCTTGCGGATCACCTCGGCACGCTCCTCGCGCGAGGTCTTGGCGCTGGCCGACCAGATCAGGTCGGCCGCAGCACGCTTCATCTGTCGCGTCACCTCGGACTGTGCGCCGCTGCGCACCGCCGTGACGGCCAGCACGTCGGCCCAGACCTGGAAGAGGAAGTCGCGCACGCCGTCCTCCACCGGCACCTCGGCGAGCATCTTGCGCAGCTCGATGGTGAACTGGATCGCCATCGTCTCGCGCTGCTCGACCTGCTGCGCCAGCGAGACGCCACGCACACTGGCCTGGTTCTCGTTCTGGAAATAGTGGGCAAGGAACTTCTCGAACTCGCCAAGCACGGTCTGGAAGACGCGGCGGCCGGTATCCGGATAGGCCTCGACCACCTGCACGATGCGCTTGATCTCGCGCTCCAGCGCCTCGCCGCCGCCAGGCGGAGAAGAGGAGCTGCTGCTGTTGAAACCCATCACGCAGGCGCCCATGCGGTCGATCAGGTCGCGCGCCGGATGGTCGGCCGAGGCGAAGAAGTCCGGCTCGCCGATCGCCACGCGCAGCACCGGCATCTGCAGGCGTGCGAACCATACGCGCACCGAGGCCGGAATGCGCTCTTCCTGCAGGATGCTCTGGAACAGCAGCGCGACGATCTCGATGGTGGCGCGCTCAGCCGGGCTGTCGGCCGCCTGCTTGAGCACCTGCTTGAGCGCCTGGTTGCGCGAGCGGATCTCGTCGAGCTGGGCCGGTGCCGGCGGCAGCTCGATGTCCGGCGTCACGCTGCGCGTCGCGGTGCTGCGGTGCTGCATCGCATCCTGCACCCGGCTGATCGCCGCATCGAGCCGGGCCGAGGGCGGATGGTAGCCGCCGCCGGGCTGGCTGGGCGGCGGCGCGCTGCCGGCTGCGGCAGGCGCAGCGGCAGCCCCCACGAAGCCGGGCACCTGACGACCGATGACGCGCTGCAGCTGGCGCAGCACTTCGTCGGCCTGGGCGCTCTGCCGGCTCAGCGGCATCGCCTGCGTGGCCGACACCTGGCGCGGCATGAAGCGCGTCTCTTCATGCCAGCCCTCGGTGCCGCCGCGCGAGCTCGGCGGGCTGGCGGGCAGCGTCGGGCCGGCAGCGCGGCGGATGAAGGGCCGCAAATCCACCTCGGGCATCACGCCGTGACGCACCAGCCAGTGATTGGTCTCGTGATAGGCCTCGCCGAGCAGCTGAGCGAACTCGGCATGCAGGGTTGGCTGCAGCATCTGCCACTCGGACGCGCCCAGACCGGCGCGATACCAGGCGTCCAGCGCCAGCTTGGCGACCACTGGCGCACGCAGCACATCGTCCACCGGCAGCTCGTCGCGCTGCTCCAGCAGATGGATGCGCGTGCGCAGATCGGTGAACTCCCAGCTGGCCTGGTCCATCATCGCCAGCGCCAGGCGCGAGCTGGTGATTTCGCGCTCGATGGTGTCGTCGTCCACCAGGCTCAGCGGCGCCGGGCGGCTGTGAGCGTGCCGATCGGCCTTGCCCAGCGCACCGGGCAGCGAGGCGCCAGGCATCTCGACGCCATGCTCGGCGGCGTGGCGCAATGCGGCGATGAAGCCGGCCTGCCAACCCGGACCTCGCAGCTGCCAGGCCTGCACGCCATCGCGGCGCGCCACCATCACCGGGTACTCGGCCGGCGCAAGCAACAGCTGCTGCGCCGCCTCGCCGATCGCCGCGCCCAGCGGCGCGAGGCCGCGCACCAGAGCATCGAGATAGGCCCGCCGCGCCTTGTGAGCCAAGTCTCTGTTGCGTTCAGCGGTCATGTCGGCGCGCGGCAGGCTAATGCTAGTGTCGGCAGGGCTTGGCCCGAATCTACACCACCGCCCCGGCGTTGGGGTCGTCCGGATCTTCCTTGTTGATCGGGGCCTTCACCAGATCCTCGCGCTTGACGCCCAGCCACATCGCGATGGCGGCAGCAACGAACACCGAGGAGTAGATGCCGAACAGGATGCCGATGGTCAGCGCCACGGCGAAGTAGTGCAGCGTCGGGCCGCCGAAGATCAGCATCGAGACCACCATCAGCTGCGTGGAGCCGTGGGTGATCACCGTGCGGCTCATCGTGCTGGTGATGGCGTGGTCGATGACCTCTTGGGTGTTGAGCTTGCGGTACTTGCGGAAGGCCTCGCGCACGCGGTCGAAGATCACCACCGACTCGTTCACCGAGTAGCCCAGCACCGCGAGCACCGCCGCCAGCACCGCCAGCGAGAACTCCCACTGGAAGAAGGCGAAGAAGCCCAGGATGATGACCACGTCGTGCAGGTTGGCGATGATGCCCGCGACGGCGAACTTCCACTCGAAGCGGAAGGCCAGGTAGATCATGATGCCGACCACCGTGAAGGCCAGCGCCTTGGCTGCGTCAGACGCCAGCTCGGCGCCGACCGCCGGGCCGACCACCTCGCTGCGCGAGAGCTTGACGGGCTCGACATCGGCCGCCGTCACGCAAACCTGCTTGCTGATCGCCTCGCCCTTGTCGGTGACGATCTCGCGCTGCACGACCGTGCCGGACTCGGCCTTGCACAGCTCGGCGAAGACGCGACCGACCAGCTCGGTCTGCTTGATGTCGCCGCGCAGCGGCAGGCGGATCATCACATCGCGCGAGGTGCCGAACTTCTGCACCTGAACCTCGCCGAAGCCCATCTTCTCGACCACCTCGCGGGTCTTGTTGATGTCGGCGGGCTGTGCGTACTCGACCTCGACCACCGTTCCGCCGGTGAACTCGATGGAGAAGTGCAGGCCACGCGTGGCAAGGAAGAACACCGCCAGCGCGAAAGTGATGAAGGAGATCGCGTTGAGCACCAACGCGTGCCTCATGAACGGGATGTCCCGTTTGATGCGGAAGAGTTCCATGACTTGTCTTGCTTCCTATGTCGTCGTGGCGCGGCTCAGGTCTTGGGGGTCTCGGTCGACTGGACCGGCTCAACAGCCGGCTTCCAGATCTGGCCGATGGACAGCGACTTGAGCTTCTTCTGGCGGCCGTACCAGAGGTTGACCAGGGCGCGCGAGAACATCACCGACGAGAACATCGAGGTCAGGATGCCCAGACAGTGCACCACGGCGAAGCCCTTCACCGGACCCGAGCCGAAGGCCAGCAGCGCGATACCGGCGATCAGCGTGGTGATGTTGGAGTCCAGGATGGTGGCGAAAGCGCGCTCGTAGCCGATATTGATCGCCACCTGAGGCGAGGCGCCGCCGCGCAGTTCCTCGCGGATGCGCTCGTTGATCAGCACGTTGGAGTCGATGGCCATACCGAGCACCAGCGCGATCGCCGCCATGCCGGGCAGGCTCAACGTGGCCTGCAGCATCGACAGCACCGCCACCAGCAGCAGCAGGTTGAAGGCCAGTGCCAGCGAGGAGAACACGCCGAACAGCAGGTAGTACACGCACATGAAGGCGGCCACCGCGACGAAGCCCCAGATCACCGATGCGAAGCCCTTGCTGATGTTCTCGGCGCCCAGGCTCGGGCCGATGGTGCGCTCTTCGATGATCTCCATCGGCGCTGCCAGCGAACCGGCGCGCAGCAGCAGCGCGGTGTCGTTGGCCTCCTGCGTGGTCATCGCACCGGAAATCTGGAAACGGTTGCCGAGCTCGCCGCGGATGGCCGGCGCGGTGACCACCTCGCCCTTGCCCTTCTCGAACAGGATGATGGCCATGCGCTTGCCGATGTTCTCGCGCGACACGTCCTTCATGATGCGCGCACCCTTGGCATCGACCGTCAGGTGCACCGCGGGCTGCTGCTTGTCGTCGAAACCGGCCTGCGCGTCGATCAGGTTGTCGCCCGAGATGATGACCTGGCGCTTGACGATGATGGGGCCGTAGCCGCGGTCGATGAAGCGCTCGGTACCGAAGGGCACCGGGCCGGAACCGGCGATCGCCGCCTGCGCCTCGGCGCTGTCGTCCACCATGCGCAGTTCCAGCGTGGCGGTGCGACCGATGATGTCCTTGGCCTTGGCGGTGTCCTGCACGCCCGGCAGCTGCACGACCACGCGGTCCAGGCCCTGCTGCTGGATCACAGGCTCAGCCACGCCCAGCTCGTTAACGCGGTTGTGCAGCGTGGTGATGTTCTGCTTGAGTGCCGCCTCCTGGGCCTGCACGAGCGCCTGGGGCTTGAGCGCGCCGACCAGGCGCAGCTCGCCACCGGCTGCAGGCGTCCACTGCACATCGGGCATCTGGTCGCGCAGCAGGTTCTGCGCATTCGCCATCAGCTCGGCCTCGCGGAAGGCCACGACGACGCTGTTGCCATCGCGGCTGATGCCGGCATGGCGGATGTTCTTGTCGCGCAGCAGGGTGCGCACGTCACCGGTCAGCGACTCGACCTTCTTGGTCAGCGCCGACTTCATGTCCACCTGCATCAGGAAGTGCACGCCGCCGCGCAGATCCAGGCCCAGGTACATCGGGAATGCATGCAGGCTGGTCAGCCACTGCGGCGAACGCGACACCAGGTTCAGCGCGACGATGTAGGACGGGTCGGCAGGATCAGTGTTCAGCGCCTTGGCGATCGCATCCTTGGCCTTGATCTGTGTGTCGGTGTCGCCGAAGCGAGCCCTCACCGAGTTGCCCTCGAGCTGCACGAAGTCGGCCTTGATGCCGGCCTCCGCGATGACCTGCTCGACGCGCTCGCGAAGCGGCGCATCCACCTTGATGGTGGCCTTGCCGCTGGACACCTGCACCGCCGGCGCCTCGCCGAAGAAATTCGGCAGCGTGTAGATCAGCCCGATAAGCAGCGCGACCAGCAGGGTCAGGTACTTCCAGAGCGGGTAACGATTCATGATGAAGACTTCCTCCGGGGCTGCCGGCCCACCGCATGCCGCGGCGCCTCAACCCACAAAGGCCCGGCACACCATCTCCGTGGGCCGGGCCTGCTTCGTGCTGCGGCGGCGCGCCACAGGCGCGCACCGCAACGGCGGACTCGTGGTCGGTCTGCCTGCTTGTTGGCTTACTTGATGGTGCCCTTGGGCAGCACCTGCACGATGGCACCGCGCTGCACCTGCACCTCGACGCCGGGAGCCACTTCGAGCGACAGCGTGCTGTCGCCCAGCTTGGTGATCTTGCCCAGCATGCCGCCGCCGACGACCACTTCGTCGCCCTTGGCCAGAGCTTCGATCATCGCCTTGTGTTCCTTCTGCCGCTTCATCTGCGGCCGGATCATCACGAAGTACAGCACCACGAACATCAGCACCAGCGGCAGCATGCTCATCAGGCTGCTCTCGGTGCTGGCGCCGGCAGCGGGCGCCGCCTGGGCAAAAGCGTTGGAAATAAACACGTCGGAGTCCCTTTGGTAACAACCGCCCCATGCGAGCGGACGAAGAACGCCGGATTGTATGCGGGCGCCCCAGGCGGCAGATGCGCGCAAACACCGGGGCCGGGCCGGGGCAATCACCGGCTCGGTCCCCGGTCGATGCCAGGGGCTCAGCGTGACTGCGGGCTCAGGACTGGGTCTGCACCGGCAAGCCGGCGGCGCGCCACTCAGGGAAGCCGCCGCGGAACCAGTTCACCTTCGTGTACCCGGCCTTGAGCGCGGCACGGCTGGCCTTGAAGCTCTTCCAGCATTCGGCGCCGTTGCAGGCGAACACCAGCGGGGTGGCCTTGTCGGCGGGCAGCTTGGCGAGATCGAACTGGTCGTCCTCGGCACGGTAGTCGGCGTCCTTGGCGCTCTTCTCCACATAGGGCAGCAGCTTGGCTCCCGGCACATGACCGGCCTTGAACTCGGCCTCGCTGCGGGTATCGATGTACTGGGCGCCGCCCTTGGCGAGCAGTTGCTGCACCGCCGGGGCATCAACCACGGTTGCGCCCGGCAGGCTGCGCGGCGTGAAGTAGCCCAGGGTGGCGACGTAGTCGAAGGCATCCGGCGCCAGCGCCACCAGCTTCTGGCCGCCGACGCCCGGGCTGGCAAGCAAGGCAGCACGCAGGCCCTCAGCGCTCAGGCTGGCGCCAGGCTTCAGCGCCACCGCCAGGCCCGGCACGGCCTTGCTCTGCATGACAGGCTTGAGCGCTTCGCCTGCTGCGACCCAGCGCTCGTAGACCACGCGCTCCACCGCCACCACGTCGCAACGCTTGATCTGCAGACAGACCAGCAGCGCATCCTGATAGCGGCTCTCGAACACCGAGGCGAAGTGCCGGCGCAGCGTGGTATTGGCCGCATTGAGCTCACCGCGCACGAGATAGGTCACGATGCTGTCCTGCAGCGGCACGCCGATGCGCTTGCCGGCCGCATCGGCCAGGGAATTGATCGCGC
The DNA here is from genome assembly GCF_057219915.1 of Roseateles sp. T103. Lineage (NCBI taxonomy): Bacteria > Pseudomonadati > Pseudomonadota > Betaproteobacteria > Burkholderiales > Sphaerotilaceae > Roseateles > Roseateles sp. T103. Next base: position 393,266 of record NZ_JBXVVS010000003.1, on the reverse strand, counting down.
TGGCCTGCGGTGCAACCAACACCGCCTGCACCGGCTTGTCCAGACCGGCCACCGGCTGATAGCCGTAGCGCACCGCGCTGCCGATCACATGGGCTGGCGCCACGTAGACGTCATGCATGCGCGAGCGCGTCGTCGCCAGATCGGCGCTGGCATCGCCCGACTGCGCCAGCTTCGCCGCCTGCGCCCGCTCGCGCCGCAGCGCCGGCTCGAGCACAGACTTCCAGTCGTTGAAGACGGCGAAGCGCGATTGCTCCCACTGATCGCCTGGGTTGACCAGCACGCTGGTGGATTGCGCCATGGCGCCGGCCGGCAGCAATGCGGCAGAGAGGACCAGGGCAGCGGACAGCGCGGTGCGAAGAAGTACGGGGCAGCGATTGCGAAGCGTCATGCCCGTCAGTCTAGAGAGGCCGCCGCCCCTTTCGCCTGACAGCAAACGTAAGCAGCGTGCGCGTCGTGAACTCGATCACGCCTCGATCACGCTCAGCCCCCGAGGCATTCACGCGCGCGTCTCGCCCGACTGCTTCTTGGCCGCACCAAGATAGGTCTCGATCACGCGCGGGTCGCTGGCCAACTGGTCGGCAGGCCCTTCCAGGCCGATCTCGCCGGTCTCCAGCACATAGCCATAGTCGGCAACTTCCAGTGCGGCGCGCGCGTTCTGCTCGATCAGCAGGATGGACACGCCAGTCTCGCGCAGCCGCGCGACGATGCGGAAGATCTCCTTGACGATCAGCGGCGCGAGCCCCAGGCTGGGCTCGTCGAGCATCAGCACCTTGGGCCGCGCCATCAGCGCACGACCGACGGCCAGCATCTGGCGCTCGCCACCCGACAGCGTGCCGGCCAGCTGGGTGCGGCGCTCCTTCAGGCGCGGGAACAGCTCGAAGACCTTGTCCAGGCCGTCTCGCCAGTCGCGCTGCCCCAGGCGCATCGGCCGGTATCCGCCCAGCACCAGGTTGTCTTCCACGCTCATGGTCGTGAACAGCTCGCGCTTCTCCGGCACCAAGGCCAGACCGCGCATCACGCGTTCTTCCAGCGTCAGACTGGCGATGTCCTCGCCGTCGAAGACGATGCGACCCTTGGCCGGCAGCACGCCCATCAGCGCGTTCAGCGTCGTGCTCTTGCCGGCGCCATTGGGGCCGATCACGGTGACCACGCTGCCGCGCGGCAGCTCCAGGTTCAGGCCCGACAGCACCTCGGCACGGCCGTAGCCGGCCTGCAGGCCGCTGACTTGCAGCAATAGGTCTTTGTCAGCCATGGCTCAGTGCTCCGTTCCCAGGTAGGCGGCGCGGACCTCGGGGCTGGCCTGCACCACCTCAGGCGTGCCCTCGATCAGCTTGGTGCCGAACTCCATCACCACGATGCGGTCGGTCAGGCCCATCACGAACTCCATGTCGTGCTCCACCAGCAGGATGCTCATGCCTTCGCGTTTCAGCTGGCGCAGCACCTCGGCCAGCGCCTGCTTCTCCTTGTGGCGCAGGCCGGCCGCTGGCTCGTCCAGCAGCAGCAGCGCCGGGTCGGTGCACAGCGCGCGGGCGATCTCCATCAGCCGCTGCGGCCCCAGCGCCAGGTTGCCGGCCAGCTCGTGCATCTTGTCGGCCATGCCGATGCGCGCCAGCTGGGCTTCCGCCTCCTTGAACAGACGCTTCTCTTCGTCGCGGTCCAGGCGCAGCATGGCCTTGGCCGTGCCGCTGGACGAGCGCAGATAGCCGCCCAGCGCGACGTTCTCCAGCACCGTCATGTCGGGGATCATCTTCACGTGCTGGAAGGTGCGCGACATGCCGCGACGCGCTATTTCTCGGGAGGGCAGGCCGCCCACCGGCTGGCCGCGGAAGACCACGCCGCCGCGGGACAGCGCGAGCACGCCGGTGATCAGGTTGAAGGTGGTGGACTTGCCGGCACCGTTGGGGCCGATCAGGCCGACGATCTCGCCGGCGCGGATCTGGAAGGAGACGTCGTTGACGGCGACCAGGCCGCCGAACTCCTTGCGCACTGCCTGCACGTCCAGCAGCAGCTCGCCAGTGGCGGGCTTGTCGCGTGCGGCCAGCGCTGCGGCATCGGCCCAGTCGCGCTCGCGCTGGCGCGCCGGCCACCAACGGGTCAAGACAGCGTTCAGATAGGGCCACAGCCCCTTGGGCGCGTACTTGAGCATCAGCACGAGCACCAAGCCGAGCACGATGATCTCGAAGTTGCCGCTGCTGCCCAGCAAGGCAGGCAGCAACTCCTTCAGCTGGTCTTCGATCACCTTGACCACGCCGGCACCGACGAAAGCGCCCCAGACGCCGCCGATGCCGCCGACCACTGCCATGAACAGGTACTCGATGCCCATCTTCAGCGCGAATGGGCTGGGGTTGACCGTGCGCTGGAAGTGCGCAAAGAGCCAGCCCGACACCGAGGCCAGCAGTGCCGCGAGCACAAAGATCGCCACCTTGTAGCGGAAGGTCGAGACGCCCATGGCCTCGGCCATCGTCGTCGCGCCATTGAGCGCTCGAATCGCCCGGCCGGGGCGCGAGTCGAGCAGATTGCGCACACCCAGCGCGGCGAGTATGGCGATCGCCCAGATCAGGTAATACAGCGAGCGTCCATCCTGCAGGCTGATGCCGAACAGGCTCAACGCCGGCACGCCGAGCAGGCCGTCGTACTTGCCGAGGAACTCCATGTTCGCGATCAGGTAGTTCAGGCTCAATGCCCACGCGATGGTGGCCAGCGGCAGGTAGTGCCCCGACATGCGTAGCGTCAGCCAGGACAGCAGCAGCGCAACGCCGGCGGTGAGCATCAAGCCGACGATGAGGCCCAGCCAGGGTGAGATGCCGTAACGCGTGCTCAGCAAGGCGGTGGTGTAGGCGCCCAGGCCGACGAAGGCCGCCTGGCCAAAGGATGTAAGTCCGCCGACGCCGGTCAGCAACACCAGCCCCAACGACACCATCGCATACATGCCGATGTAATTGAGCTGGGTGATCCAGAACTCGGGCACCGGCAGCAGCGGCAGCATGAACAGCAGGACCAGGCCCGCGAGCGGAATCAGTGTGCGCGAAGACGCTTGTCGCATGGTGGCTTTACTCCTCATCCTTGTGCGGGTCGCGCAGCGAGCGCCACAGCAGCACGGGCAGGATGGAGGTGAACACGATCACTTCCTTGAAGGCACTGGCCCAGAAGGAGCTGAAGGACTCCAGCAGACCCACCAGCAGCGCGCCCAGCGCCGCCAGCGGGTAGCTGGACAGGCCGGCAAAAACGGCCGCGACGAAACCCTTCAGGCCGATGAGGAAGCCACTGTCGTAGTTGATCGTCGTGGTCGGGCTGATCAGCAGGCCCGACAGCGCGCCGATGAAAGCCGCCATCGAGAAGGACAGCCGCCCCGCTCCGGTGCTGGAGATCCCCATCAACTGGGCGCCCAAGCGATTCACCGCAGTGGCTCGCAGCGCCTTGCCGTAAAGGCTGCGCTCGAAGAACAGCCACAGCATGATGATCAGTGCCGCCGCGCACATCAGGATGATCAGGGTCTGGCCGCTGAACATCAGCGGGCCGAGGTTGAAGCTGGCCTGCCAGAAGCTCGGGTTGGTCGAACCCTCAGGACCGAAAAACACCAGTCCCAGGCCGGTCAGCGCGAAATGCACGCCCACCGAGACGATCAGCAGCACCAGCACGGTGGCGTCCGCCAGCGACTGATAGGCCAGTCGGTAGATCAGTCCGCCCATGGGTGTCACCACCGCCAGCGTCAGCAGCGCCTGGCCCACCAGCGGTAGCTGCTGCGGCGCAGCCCATAGGCCGAACAAGGCAATGCCCACCGGCAGGGCCGCGCCGAGCAGCACGCCGCGCACAAGGCCAGGCAGGGGCTTGCCCGCACGCCATCCAGCCCACAAGTCCAGCGCCGCGACCGCGATGGCCAGCACCAGCAGGAACCAGATGGTCAGAGGCGTCTGTCCGAGCTGCAGCGAGGCCATCGTCAGCGCGCCGTACGCAACAAACTCCCCCTGCGGGATGAAGATGATGCGCGTGACGGCGAATACCAGCACGAGGCTCAGGGCGAGCAGCGCGTAGACCGCACCGTTCATGACCCCGTCCAGCATCAGGATGCTTGCGATCGTGAAATCCATGAGAGGAACCCCGCCACCGCACCTCGGTGGCCGAGCGTGGACTCTAAACAAAAACCCTTAGTTCGCCCCTAGTGCCAGGCCGCATTGACAAAGCGCAAATTCATCCGACCGTTCGGTCGAAATTGCCGCCAGACCTGTCGGGGGCGGCGCCCGGAGCCTCGCAGGTCCTGGGCTGACGGATAGCGCAGGGCTAGACTGACGCCCAAGCGCAACAGCGAAATCCCCTCCCCCATGCCGCAGTCTGCCCCCTGTCTTGATATCGAAGGCCATCTGGCGACGGTCACTCTGCGCCGCCCCCAACAGGCCAACCGCCTCGATCCCGATGACCTGGAGGCCCTGCTGGACCATCTCGACGCGGTGCAAGCCAGGCCTGAGGTGCGCGTGCTGCTGCTGCGAGCGCAGGGCAAGCATTTCTGCAGCGGCTTCAATATCAGGGCGGCGGCGGGCGTCGATGCCGGAGCCCTGTTCGAGCGGCTGACCAATGCCTGGGCCAACGCCCGGCCGGTGACGGTGGCCGCCATCCAAGGTGGGGTGTACGGCGGCGCCACGGATCTGGCCCTGGCCTGCGACTTCCGGCTCGGCACGCCTGCCTGCGAGATGTTTGTGCCGGCAGCCCGCCTGGGCCTGCACTTCTACCGCGGCGGCATAGAGCGCTATGTCTCCCGGCTCGGGATTTCGGCTGCCAAGCGCGTGCTGCTGGGCTGTGAAACGCTGGATGCTCAGGACATGCTGGCCTGCGGCTTCCTCGATCGACTGCTGCCGGACACCCAAGCGCTGACAGCTGCATGCGATGAGCTGTGCCAGCGCCTGGCCGGCCTGGCTCCGCTGGCACTGCTGCCGATGAAGCAGCATTTGAACGCCATCGCTGAAGGCCGGATCGACGCGAGCGCCCTGCAACGGGACATCGATAAAGCCAACGCCTCTGCAGACCTGGCCGAGGGGCTGCGCGCCTGGGAGGAGAAGCGCTTGCCGCACTTCGTCGGGCGCTAAATGAAGCCGCAGCGGACCTCAAGAGACCGAGGCTGGCGACAGGACGCGGGCGGTCGGTGCGGCAGCAAGGGCCAACATGGTGGAAAATAGAGCCCTTGCGGTTGCGTCATCGCAACAGGCCCACCGGGGCCGGTTTCGCCGCTGACGCCGACGTTCCCCCTTCAGCACCCAGGACAAGCGTGGCCAAAGACAGTACCAAGACAACCATCGAAGCGGATGGTCTGCGTTACCGCTCTAAAGCTCCGGGGTCGCCATTTGCGGCGACTTCCTCATTCGGCGCGGCCACGATGTCGTGCTTCCTTTGCGGCAAGCACCGCCCGCGCGCGATGCTGAAGTCCAAGAAGCTGCTTGGAAAGTCACAGCCGGTGTGCGCGCCCTCCTGCAAGGAGCTTGAGGCGCAACTCGCCAGCAAGGCCTGATAGTCCTGCCTGCCGGGCCAGTCTGGCCTGGCCTGCAAACGTTGACGATCTGGTCCTAGCTTGCGTCTGCAGCAAATGCATCAGGCATGGCGGAAGCAGCGCCCGCACACCGCGCGATAGCGCGCGTTGCCACCGATCTCGACCTGCGCCCCCTCGGTGACCTTGCGGTTGTCAGCGTCGACACGCATGTTCATCGTCGCCTTGCGCCCGCAGTCGCAGATCGTCTTCATCTCGTCCATCTCGTCGGCCAAACCCAGAAGCGTGGCCGAACCGGGGAAGAGTTCACCGCGAAAGTCGGTACGCAAACCGTAGCAGATCACCGGCACGTTCGCCGTGTGCGCCAGTTCATGCAGCGCCCAGACCTGGGGCTTGGTCAGGAACTGCGCCTCGTCCACCAGGATGCAGGCCGTGCCCTCGGTCGGCACGATCAGCGCGCGGAAGTCGCTCGTCGCATCGAACACCTCCGCCTGCCGCTGCGGCCCCAGCCGTGATGTGATCAACCCAACGCCATAGCGGTCATCAACTCGCGCCGTGAACAGGCGCACGCGATGGCCGCGCTCCTCGTAGTTGTGCGCCACCTGCAGCAAGGCAGTCGACTTGCCGGCATTCATCGCGGCATAGCGGAAGAAGAGTTTGGCCATTTCAGTTTGGGCGTCCGAGACCGGCGCCAACGCCGATCGCGGCGCCATTGTGCCGCCTGCGACAGAAGCGGGAACCCGCGCCCTCACCCGGCCTTTTCGCAACAACTGGGACAAGCGAGCAGTAAAACGTCGCACCAGTGGCCTAGCATCTGCACCAGGAGTGAAGCGCAACCCGCCCTGACCCTGAGCAGGACGTGTACCGCGCTCAATGGAGGAGTCGGTACGCATATGAGCAAAGACACCCACACCGCCGTCAGTCCGGACGGGCTGCGTTACGAGTCCAAGGTGGGCGGCTCGCCGTTCTTGGGCAGCGGCCACACTCGCTCCTGCTTCAAGTGCGGCCGCCACAGGACACCGAACAATCTGCAGTCCAAGCGCGTGCTGGGGCGAACCGAGCTGGTTTGCAAGCCCGCCTGCCAACCCAAGACCTGAGCCGCAGCGCGGCCCATGGTGACGCGCCCTCGCCTGGCGCCTTACCAGCCCTGCCGCCTGCCTTTTGCCTCAGGCCGCTTGCGCGTCGATCGACGGTCTGTGCAAAATCCGCCCCTTTGCCTCGAATCGCCGCACCATGTCCTCCACGCCTGCGCAGCCCGCCCCGAGCCCTGAATCGGCTGCGGCCGTCATCCAGCAACTCAAGAGCTTGTTCCCGGCGCTGTTCGCCGGAGGCCCCAAGCCGTTGAAGCTGCGCATTCAAGCCGACATCCAGGAACGCGCCCCTGGGCAGTTCACCAAGCCGCAGCTGTCCTCAGCGCTGCGCAAGCTCACCGGCAGCACGGCCTACCTCATCGCACTGAGCAAGGCGAGCCACCGCCTCGACCTCGATGGCCAGCAAGCGGGAGAACTGACCGAGGATCATCGCCAAGCCGCAGTGACGGAACTCGCCCGCCGTCGCAAGCTGCAGCAGGAGCGACTGCAACTGGAGCAGGAGCAACGCCGGCAACGGGCGAGCTTGCTGCGCGACTACAGCCGTACCACCCTGACACGAGCGAATTTCTGTGCGCTCAAGGGTATTGCAGAGAGCGAACTCGATGGCCTGCTGGCCCAGGCGAGCACCGAGGCCGAAGAAGACCGTCAGGCGCCACGCGCTGCACCGAACAACCGGCGCCCAGTGCCACGCAACAAGACTGATCGTCGAGGCGCTTGAGCGCTCAGAGCCCTGCCAACGCCTCACGGACGATGGCCGGGCTCAGCAGCTCTGGCAGCAGACGAGGCTCGCGCCCTGGCGCCTGCAGCAGGTAGACAGGCACGCCGCTGCGGCCGAGCCGAGACAGTTCCTGACTGATCAGCGGATCCCGCCGTGTCCAGTCGGCCCGCATGAGCACGACGCCCCGAGCACGAAAGTCGGCCAGCACGGACTCATCGGCCAGCGCGCCACGTTTGTTGAACTGACAGGTGACACACCATGCGGCAGTGAAGTCAACGAACACAGGGCGCCCTTCAGCCTGAGCCTGCAACACCGCCTGCGGTGACCAGGCCACCCACCCATCCACGCTGGTCTCACTGGACAGTACGGGGCTGCCACTGCGCTCCTGCAACGCCGGAAGCGCCCACGCAGCCGTGAGACCGCACACCACCAGGGCCAAGCCGCGAAGTACCCAGCGAGAGCGCGGCCCGAAATCGGGCGTGCCGAAAACCCATGCCACCAGTGCGACGGCAAGCAGCAAGCCCAGCAGCGCGGCCACCCCATCAATGCCAACCTGCTGCCCCAGCACCCAGAGCAACCAGACGACCGTGGCAAGCATCGGGAAGGCCATGGCGATCTTGAAGTGCTGCATCCAGACGCCAGGGCGGGGGAGTAAGTGGCTCAACGCCGGCCACCAGGTAATCAGCAGGTAGGGCGCGGACATGCCCAGGCCGAGGCTGGCGAATACGGCCAGGGCCTGCCACACCGGCAAGGTCAGCGCAGCCCCTAGAGCGACGCCCATGAATGGCGCGGTGCACGGCGAGGCGACGGCAACTGCCAGCACCCCCGTCAGAAAGCTGTCCACGGCCGGATGCGCTGCCCGCAGCCCAGCCAGATTTCCGGGCAGGACGGTACGGAACTCGAAGACACCCAACAGATTCAGGCCAATGATCGTGAACAGCAGGGCCAATGCAGCAACGAACTCTGGTGACTGAAGCTGGAAGCCCCAACCCAATTGGGCCCCGCCAGCACGAAGACCCAGCAACAAGCCCGCCAAAAGCACGAAGCTCAGCACCACCCCAAGGGTGTAAGCCAGCCCGCTCAGTCGCAGCCCGCGATGCTCATGTGCGTGGTCGGTGAGCCCAACGACCTTCAAGGACAACACCGGGAAGACACAGGGCATCAGGTTCAGAAGGATGCCGCCGACAAAGGCCAAGCCGATCGCGAGCCAAGCCGAGGTGCTTGCAGCCGCAGCCGTTGTCGGAGCGACAGCGCCAGCCTGCATCGGCGCCGGGGCCGTAGAGACGCTGCCAACTTCGGGCCAAGAGCCATCCAGGCTCAAGGCCACGCGTACAGTAGGCGCATCACGGCCCTCCCCGTCCGGACGGAGCACGACATGCATCGTCGACGGGCTCTCCGCACGCTGCGTCGAAATCGGCAGCCTGAGCTGCAGCTTGGCACCGCTCCAGATCGTCTGCGCAGGCGCGGCGTGATCGAACACTGCTTCGTTCTCAGGAAATGCCTGCAGTTGGCGCCCCTGCCAATTCGAAGGCAGCCCAGTGATCTCAGCAACCAGCGCAGCCCCCTCGGGCCGAGCCTTGAACGAACCTTCTTGGGGAGCTGGGATGCTTCGTCGCGCAGCCTCGAACTCCGCCGCATGCTTCACAACCACGGAATTCGCCTCGAGCCTCAGGGCAAAGGATCCGCTCTCTGGAATACAGACCTCTTTGCAGACCAGCCAGTCGGCCTTGAGCTCAATCGCAAGATCCTTACCCACCAACGAAGAATCCAGGCTCAACGGGCTGGCCAGCAGCACCTCGCCCTCATAGCCGTAGTTGATCATCGGCCCGATAGGTAATCTCTGCGGCGCAGGCCAGGCAACTTCGCCAACCTGGGCGCCCGCAGGCACTTGCCAGTCAAATCGAGTAGGCAGGCCGGAGTCCCCCGGATTCCTCCAGTAGGTATGCCAGTGAGGCTTGTGCCTGAGCAATAGCCCCAACCATACCGGCTTTCCTGGTGCAACGCCGTCAGGAGCATGTACGACCAGCTCGGCCCGCACCTGGTCGGTATCGACGCGATGGTTCTGAGCAAGAACGGGGAACGACAGGGCGACAAGTAGCCAGCCAAGCAGGAGTTTTCGCATGCGATGAATCGATTCAGGATGGCCCGGCCAAGCGCCGAGCTGCGCGACCCACACTCTAGTGGCAATCGATCGCACTCGGGCGCGCGGGCCCAATATGCCCGCCGACACACAACACCGGAGCGCAGATGCAAAAAACCGCTGATGCGACGAGCACATCAGCGGTTCCGGTCTTGCGACTAATTTGGTTGCGGGGGCTGGATTTGAACCAACGACCTTTGGGTTATGAGCCCAACGAGCTACCAGACTGCTCCACCCCGCGACTGAAGCTAAAAGTATAACAGGAATCTCGAACTGCGCGCAAGCTCTAGACTGGATCACATCGCGCCTGAGCCAGAAACGACAAAGCCGCCCTAGGGGGGGCGGCTTTCACTGCCAAGCACAGAAGTGCTTACTCAGCTGCGGCCTCTGCGGGAGCCGCTTCAGCGCGATCGACCAACTCGACGTAGGCCATGGGTGCGTTGTCGCCGACTCGGAAACCCATCTTCAGGATACGCGTGTAACCACCCGGACGAGCCTTGAAGCGCGGGCCCAGCTCGTTGAAGAGCTTGCTCACGATATCGCGGTCGCGCAGACGATCGAACGCCAGACGACGGTTTGCCAGGGTCGGCTCCTTGGCCAGCGTGATCAGCGGCTCGACAACGCGGCGCAGTTCCTTGGCCTTGGGCAGGGTGGTCTTGATGGCTTCGTGCTGAAGCAGCGAGACGCACATATTGCGCAGCATCGCTTGACGATGTTCGCTGGTGCGATTCAGCTTGCGGAGGCCGTTACGGTGACGCATGGTGCTTTTCCTTTCCTTCTCTGTAATACCAGCAGCCGTGTCAGGTACTGCCGGGGCACCGGGCGGGGACTCTCAGTGCCCGCCCACTCTCTTGAAATTAACGCTTGTCCAGACCTTGCGGCGGCCAGTTCTCCAGGCGCGCGCCCAGAGTCAGACCACGCGAAGCCAGCACTTCCTTGATTTCGTTGAGCGACTTGCGACCCAGGTTCGGGGTCTTCAGCAGCTCAGTCTCGGTACGCTGGATCAGGTCGCCGATGTAATAGATGTTCTCGGCCTTCAGGCAGTTGGCCGAACGCACAGTCAGCTCGAGCTCGTCGACCGGACGCAGCAGGATCGGATCGAAGCTGCTGGAGCGCTGGGCCGGCTGATCGAAGGCATCGACCAGATCGGTACCCTGCAGCTGTGCGAACACAGCCAGTTGCTCGACCAGGATCTTGGCCGATGCACGGATCGCTTCCTCGGGCGAGATGGCGCCGTTGGTCTCGATCTCCATCACCAGCTTGTCCAGGTCGGTACGCTGCTCGACGCGCGCGTTCTCGACCGCGTAGCTGACGCGACGCACCGGGGAGAACGAGGCATCCAGAACGATGCGGCCGATGCTCTTGGTCGGCTCGTCGCCGTAGCGACGCATCGTGCCGGGCACATAGCCGCGGCCCTTCTCAACCTTGATCTGCATGTCCAGCTTGCCGCCTTGCGACAGATGGGCGATCACATGGTCAGGGTTGATGATTTCGACATCGTGCGGCGTCTGGATGTCGGCGGCGGTCACGGGGCCTTCGCCTTCCTTGCGCAGTACGAGGGTCACTTCCTCGCGGTTGTGCAGACGGAACACCACGCCCTTGAGGTTGAGCATGATGTGCACGACGTCTTCCTGCACGCCGTCGATGGCGGAGTACTCGTGGAGCACGCCCGCGATAGTCACTTCAGTCGGCGCATAACCCACCATCGAGGACAGCAGCACACGGCGCAGGGCGTTGCCCAGGGTGTGGCCATAGCCGCGTTCGAACGGCTCCAGAGTGACCTTGGCGCGGTGACCGCCCAGAGGTTCCACATTGATGGACTTGGGTTTGAGCAGATTGGTTTGCATGAGGTCTTTCTTTCAATACCCTCGGTTCGTTACACCGATAAGGCTGAGGGACCAACCGGACGCGGCCCAGCGACCGAACGTCCGGACGAGGCACCGGCCGGCCCGGTTCGAGCAATGCTCGTCCCCGTGGCCGGTCCGACGATCTTCTATTAGCGCGAGTACAGCTCGACGATCAGCGACTCGTTAATCTCGGCGCCGAACTCGTCGCGATCGGGCGTCTTCTTGAACACGCCTTCCAGCTTGCTACCGTCGACCTGAACCCAGGCGGGCATGCCGACGGACTCGGCCAGCTTGAACGCGTCGATGACGCGCAGCTGCTTCTTGGCCTTCTCGCGGACGGCAACGACGTCACCGGCCTTGACCAGGTACGACGCGATGTTCACCACTTCGCCATTGACGGTGATGCCCTTATGCGACACGAGCTGACGAGCTTCCGCGCGGGTCGAACCGAAGCCCATGCGGTACACCACGTTGTCCAAGCGCGATTCGAGCAGCTGCAGCAGGTTCACGCCGGTCGAGCCCTTGCGACGCTCGGCCTCGGCAAAGTAGCGGCGGAACTGGCGCTCGAGCACGCCGTACATGCGCTTGACCTTCTGCTTCTCACGCAGCTGCAGACCGAAGTCGGAAGTGCGCTGACCCGAGGTGCGACCATGCTGACCGGGCTTCGAGTCGAACTTTGCCTTGTCGCTGATGGCGCGGCGAGCGCTCTTCAGGAACAGGTCGGTGCCTTCACGGCGGGAAAGTTTGGCCTTCGGGCCGAGGTAACGTGCCACTTTGCGTGTCCTTCTTCAATCTGACGCACGGCGAGTAGCTCATGCGCGAGTCAGTCCTTGCTTTTTCTGGGATCAGACGGTGGTCTTAATAAGCCTTGCGGCTTTAACGAAACGGCCGGCGAGGCACTTGCGTGCCTCGCCGGCGTTGAAACTTCAGCGCGAGATTATCGCAGCAAAGCCAGCAGGCCTTAGATGCGACGACGCTTCTGCGGGCGGCAGCCGTTGTGCGGGACCGGCGTCACGTCGGAGATGGACGTGATGCGGATGCCCAGGGCAGCCAGCGCGCGGACCGACGACTCGCGACCAGGGCCAGGGCCCTTGATCTTCACGTCCAGGTTCTTGATGCCCTGCTCTTGAGCAGCACGGCCGGCCACTTCAGCTGCCACCTGGGCTGCGAAAGGCGTCGACTTGCGCGAGCCCTTGAAACCCTGGCCACCCGACGAAGCCCACGAAAGAGCGCCGCCCTGGCGGTCGGTGATGGTGATGATCGTGTTGTTGAACGAAGCGTGAACGTGCGCGACGCCGTCAGCAACGTTCTTGCGAACCTTCTTGCGAACGCGTTGTGCGGCCGAATTGTTGGGTGCTTTTGCCATGGTGACCTTCTTTCAATACCTGCCGCAAATCACTTCTTGCCGGTCGCCGCCGACTTGCGCGGACCCTTGCGAGTGCGGGCATTCGTGCGAGTACGCTGGCCGCGCAGCGGCAGACCACGACGATGACGGAAGCCACGATAGCAGCCCAGGTCCATCAAGCGCTTGATGTTGATGGACATCTCGCGGCGCAGATCGCCTTCGATGGTCAGGCGGCCGACTTCTTCCCGGAGCTTCTCCAGGTCACCGTCGGTCAGATCCTTCACCTTCTTGTCGAAAGGAATGCCGCAAGCGGTACAGATCTTCTGGGCGGTCGTACGACCAATACCGTAGATCGAAGTCAGACCGATCTCGGTGTGCTTTTGCGGCGGAATATTGATACCAGCAATACGTGCCATGTGCGTCCTCTAATTCGCTCGGTGTCGTGTGCGCGGCTATCAGCCCTGGCGCTGCTTGTGGCGCGGATCGGTGCAGATCACACGCACCACGCCATGACGACGGATGATCTTGCAATTGCGGCACATCTTCTTCACGGATGCCGAAACTTTCATGGTCTGCTCCTTGACCTACTCACTAAATGCTCTGATTGCGCGTCCGGGGAAACACTCAGCTCACTTCGCCCGGAACACGATGCGAGCACGACTCAAATCGTAGGGCGTCAGTTCCACCGTCACCTTATCTCCCGGGAGGATGCGGATGTAGTGCATGCGCATCTTTCCAGAGATATGGCCGAGAACCACGTGCCCGTTCTCCAACTTCACACGAAACGTCGCATTGGGTAGGTTCTCCAGAATCTCACCCTGCATCTGAATGACATCGTCTTTCGCCATGCCTGCTGCGTGCTGTGTGTTGGTTGAATCTCTTGATTACTCTCTTCTTCAGCCTGCCTTGAAGTTGGCCTTCTTGAGCAGCGACTCGTACTGCTGGCTCATCACATAGGACTGCACCTGTGCCCAGAAGTCCATCGTCACAACGACGATGATGAGCAGCGAGGTTCCGCCAAAGTAGAACGGAACGTTGTACTTCAGAACCAGGAACTCCGGCAGCAAACAGACCGCAGTGATGTACACAGCGCCGACCAAGGTCAGTCGACCAAGGATCCTGTCAATGTGCTTGGCAGTCTGGTCACCCGGACGAATACCCGGGATGAAAGCGCCGCTCTTCTTCAGGTTGTCTGCGGTCTCTCGGCTGTTGAACACCAGGGCCGTATAGAAGAAACAGAAGAAGACAATTGCCGCCGCATAAAGCAGCACGTAGATGGGCTGCCCGGGCCGCAATGCATCGGCAATATCCTTCAGCCAGCGCAAGCCATCTCCAGTCGCAAACCAGCTGACGATCGTAGTCGGCAGCAAGATGATCGACGAAGCAAAGATCGGCGGGATCACCCCGGACATGTTCAGCTTCAACGGCAGGTGAGACGACTGACCGCCGTACACCTTGTTGCCGACCTGACGCTTCGCATAGTTCACCAGGATCTTGCGCTGGCCACGCTCGACAAACACGACAGCGTAGGTCACCAGCACCACCAAGGCAACGATGAACAGCGAGGCAATGATGCTCATCGCTCCCGTCCGGACCAACTCCATCAGCCCACCGATCGCACCGGGCAAACCGGCAGCGATACCTGCAAAGATCAGGATCGAGATGCCATTGCCAAGGCCTCGCTCTGTGATCTGTTCGCCGAGCCACATCAGGAACATCGTTCCGGCAACCAGGCTAGAAACCGCGGTCAGGCGGAATCCGAATCCCGGGCTGATCACCAGTCCAGGCGAACTCTCAAGCGCAAGCGCAATGCTCAGCGACTGAAAGAGCGCCAAGCCCAAGGTGCCATATCGCGTGTACTGGGTGATCTTGCGTCGGCCAGCCTCGCCCTCTTTCTTCAGCGCCTCCAGGCTCGGCACCACATACGTCATCAACTGCATGACGATCGAGGCCGAGATGTAGGGCATGATGCCCAGCGCAAAGATGGTGAAGCGCGACAAGGCCCCACCCGAGAACATGTTGAACAGGCTCAGGATGCCACCCTGCTGACCCTTGAAGAGCTGTTCGAGCTGGGCCGGATCAATGCCCGGCACGGGAATGTGAGCCCCGATGCGGTACACGACCAGAGCCAGCAGGAGAAACACAAGACGGCGACGCAAGTCGCCGAACTTGCCGCTCTTGGCCAGCTGGTTTGCAGTAGTTGCCACGCGTGCGTTCCCGAAAGCGATCAGGCGACAGTGCCGCCGGCAGCTTCGATCGCGGCCTTGGCACCAGCCGTCACGCCCATTCCCTTGAGCGTAACCTTGCGGCTGATTTCACCCGACTTGATGACCTTCACCGATTTGGTCAGCTCAGGCACCAGGCCAACAGCCTTCAGGGTCAGCAGATCGATCTCGTCACCGACCAACGCCTGAAGATCGCTCAGTGTGACTTCGGCATTGAAAGGACGGGCCAGCGACTTGAAGCCACGCTTGGGCAGACGGCGCTGCAGCGGCATCTGACCGCCCTCGAAGCCGACCTTGTGGTAACCGCCGGCACGGGACTTCTGGCCCTTGTGGCCGCGACCGGCCGTCTTGCCCAGACCCGAGCCAATGCCACGGCCAACGCGGCGCTTGGCATGCTTGGCGCCAGCTGCGGGCTTGATGGTATTGAGTTGCATGTTCTCTTCCTCTGTTCGTGCGACGCTTTACAGCACCTGCACGAGGTAGGCGATCTTGTTGATCATGCCGCGGACTGCCGGCGTGTCTTCCAGGGTGCGGGTGCTATTGAGCTTGCGCAGGCCCAGACCGACCACCGTCGCGCGGTGCGAAGCGCGGCAGCCGATGGGGCTGCGAACCAGCTTGACCGTCAGAGTTTTCTTGTCAGACATTTGTCTCTCCGTTGCGCGGTCAGTTGAAGAGGTCTTCAACCGTCTTGCCGCGCTTGGCAGCGACTTCCGCAGCGGTGGTGGAGCGCTTGAGCGCGTCCAGCGTGGCGCGGACCATGTTGTACGGGTTGGTCGAACCGTGGCTCTTGCTCACGATGTCGGTCACGCCCATCACCTCGAAGACGGCACGCATCGGGCCGCCAGCGATCACGCCGGTACCGGTCGGTGCCGGTGCCAGCATGACACGCGAAGCGCCGTGCTCACCGACCACGTTGTGGTGGACGGTACCGTTCTTCAGATTGACCTTGAACATGTTGCGGCGGGCCGATTCCATGGCCTTCTGCACCGCAACCGGCACTTCCTTGGCCTTGCCCTTGCCCATGCCGATGCGGCCATCGCCGTCACCAACCACGGTCAGCGCAGCGAAGCTCAGCGTACGGCCGCCCTTCACCACCTTGGTCACGCGGTTCACCGCGATCATCTTCTCGCGCAGGCCGTCGTCGTTGCCTTCAGCCTGAGCGCGGGGTTGAAACTTTGCCATTTCGAGATCCTTAATGCGTCAGAACTGCAGACCAGCTTCGCGCGCGGCTTCCGCCAGCGCCTTGACACGGCCGTGGTACGCAAAACCAGCGCGATCGAAAGCGACCTTCTCGACGCCAGCGGCCTTCGCCTTCTCGGCGATGCGCTTGCCGATCAGCGTGGCAGCAGCGACGTTGCCACCCTTGCCAGAGGCGCCCAGCTGAGCACGGACTTCCTTCTCGGCGGTCGAAGCGCTGGCCAGTACACGGCCACCGTCCTCGGAGATCACGCTGGCGTAAATGTGCAGGTTGGAGCGAAACACCGTCAGGCGCGCGACGCGCTGCACGGCGATGCGTGCACGAGTCTGACGCGAGCGGCGCAGGCGCTGTTCTTTCTTCGTCATCATGGCGCAGCTCCTTACTTCTTCTTGGTCTCTTTGAGGGAGACCTTTTCTTCGGCGTAGCGGATGCCCTTGCCCTTGTACGGCTCAGGCGGACGGATCGCGCGAACCTCAGCAGCGATCTGGCCGACCACTTGGCGATCCGCACCCTTGATCACGATCTCGGTTTGGGTCGGGCACTCGACCTTGATGCCGGCGGGCATGTCCTTCACCACGGGGTGAGAGAAACCGATCTGCAGGTTCAGCTTCTGACCCTGGGCCTGGGCACGGAAGCCCACACCAACCAAGTTCAGCTTCTTCTCGAAGCCCTTGCTGACGCCGTTGACCATATTGGCCACCAGAGCGCGCATCGTGCCGCTCATCGCATCTGCATCGGCCGAATCGTTTACCGGAACGAAGGTCAGCTTGCCGCCTTCGTTCTTGACGGTAACCAGAGGATTGGCCGCACGGACCAGCGCACCCTGGGCACCCTTGACGCTGATTTGCTCAGCGGAGATCGTCACGTCCACACCTTGCGGGACGGCGACCGGCATTTTTCCAACGCGGGACATTGTCTGCCTCTCCTTGCGATTAGGCGACGTAGCAAAGCACTTCGCCGCCGATACCGGCTTGACGCGCCTTGCGGTCGGTCATCACACCTTTCGGCGTCGTGACGATCGCCACACCCAGGCCGTTCATAACCTGCGGGATGTCGTGGCGGCCCTTGTAGATACGCAGACCAGGACGGCTGACGCGCTCGATGCGCTCAATGACCGGACGACCAGCGTAGTACTTCAATGCGATCTCCAGCTCCGGACGCGCAGCGTCGCCGCGAATCGCGAAACCGTCGATATAGCCCTCATCCTTGAGGACCTTGGCGATCGCAACCTTCAGCTTGGACGAAGGCATCACGACGCTGGCCTTCTCAACGCTCTGGGCGTTGCGAATGCGAGTCAGCATATCGGCGATAGGATCACTCATGCTCATACGAAATCTCCTAAACCTGCCGATTACCAGCTGGCCTTGACGACACCAGGGATGTCGCCCTTGAAGGCCAGTTCACGGATCTTGTTACGGGCCAGGCCGAACTTGCGGAACGTGCCGCGCGGGCGACCGGTCAACTCGCAACGGTTGCGCAGACGGGTCGGGTAGGCGTTGCGAGGCAGCTTCTGCAGCTCCAGACGAGCCAGATAACGCTCTTCGTCCGACTTCTTCGAGTCGTCGATGATGGCCTTCAGCTCGGCGTACTTCTTCGCGTACTTGGCGACCAGTTGTTCGCGCTTCAGCTCACGCTGCTTGATCGAGAGTTTTGCCACGAGTCACCTCAGTTCTTGAAGGGGAACTTGAATGCAGCCAACAGGGCCTTGCACTCGTCGTCCGACTTGGCGGTGGTCGTGATGCTGATGTTCAGACCACGCAGCGCATCGACCTTGTCGTACTCGATTTCCGGGAAGATGATCTGCTCTTTGACGCCAATGTTGTAGTTGCCACGGCCATCGAACGAGCGACCCGAGATCCCGCGGAAGTCGCGCACGCGCGGCAGCGCGATGGTCACGAAGCGATCGAGGAATTCGTACATCTGCACGCCGCGCAGGGTGACCATGCAGCCGATAGGCACGCCGTCACGAATCTTGAAGCCGGCAATGGCCTTCTTCGACTTGGTCACCACAGGCTTCTGGCCAGCAATCTTGGTCAGATCGCCCACTGCATGCTCCATGACCTTCTTGTCGGCGACCGCCTCGCTCACGCCCATATTCAGCGTGATCTTCGTGATGCGCGGCACTTCCATGACGGACTTGTAGCCGAACTTCTCGACGAGGCCAGGCACAACCTTCTCGCGATAAAACGCTTGCAAACGAGCCATGTCGTACCTCTTAAGCCTTGATCTCTTCGCCGGTCGACTTGAACACGCGCACCTTCTTGCCGTCCGCGAGCACCTTGACGCCCACACGATCAGCCTTGCCGGCAGCGGCGTTGAAGATCGCCACGTTAGATTGATGAATCGGCATCGTCTTGTCGACCACGCCACCAGTCGTGCCCTTCAGAGGGTTCGGCTTCACGTGCTTCTTCACCACGTTCACGCCTTCGACGACGATGTGATCGGCGTCGACGCGCTGCGTCACCGTGCCGCGCTTGCCCTTGTCGCGACCGGTCAGCACGATGACCTCGTCGCCTTTGCGAATCTTGTTCATGGCAGTACCTTTGACTGTGACGAGGCTCAAAGCACCTCAGGCGCCAGCGACACGAT
This sequence comes from Roseateles sp. T103, assembly GCF_057219915.1. Taxonomy (NCBI): domain Bacteria; kingdom Pseudomonadati; phylum Pseudomonadota; class Betaproteobacteria; order Burkholderiales; family Sphaerotilaceae; genus Roseateles; species Roseateles sp. T103. The sequence goes on along the minus strand of NZ_JBXVVS010000003.1, from coordinate 374,640 downwards.
CTTCATGAAGCGCTCGGTACGCAGTTCGCGCGTCACCGGACCGAAGATGCGGGTGCCGATAGGCTCCAGCTTGGCATTGAGCAGCACGGCGGCATTGCCGTCGAACTTAACCAGGGAACCGTCCTGGCGACGCACACCCTTGGCGGTGCGGACGACCACAGCGTTATAGACCTCGCCCTTCTTGACGCGGCCACGCGGAGCAGCTTCCTTGATGCTGACCTTGATGACATCACCAATGCCGGCATAGCGACGCTTGGAACCACCAAGCACCTTGATGCACATGACGGACTTGGCGCCAGTGTTGTCCGCGACATCGAGTCGCGATTGCATTTGAATCATGTCTGTCCCCAACTTTTCCCGCACAAGCTCTCGCGACCATCGCGACAACCTCTGCGGTCAGTCTTGGGCCCGTAGACCGAATCTTGACCCGAAGGCCTCAACCCGGCATTTGAGGGCGAATCCGAACCCGCAACCTGCTGATAAGCAGGCACAGCTTTCGGCGAAGCTTGCAATTATGCTTGCGCAGGCAGCCGCTGTCAAGCGGCCGCTTACGCAAACCAACGAGATAGATTAATCAGCCAGCAGCCTTGACCTGCGCCAGCATGGTGTCGGCGTCGCTGAGCTCGAACTTGCCGGGCCCCTCGACATTAAGCTGCTTAACGACGCCATCCTTGACCAGCATCGAGTAGCGCTGGGAGCGCAAGCCCATACCTCGGGAGCTCAGGTCCAGCGTCAATCCCGTCGCCTTGGCAAAGTCCGCACTGCCATCCGCCATCATGCGGACCTTGCCGGCAGTCTTCAGCTCTCGGCCCCACGCCCCCATCACGAAGGCATCGTTGACGGAGACGCACCAGATCTCATCGACCCCAGCAGCACGCAGCGCTTCGGCCTTCTCAACATAGCCCGGCACATGCTTGGCAGAGCATGTGGGCGTGTAAGCACCTGGCAAACCGAAGATCACAACGGTCTTCCCGGCGGTCGCACCAAGCACATCAAAGGTATTCGGACCAATGCTGCAACCATTGCCCTCGACCTCGACGAATTCCTGCAGCGAACCTGCAGGCAAGCGATCTCCCACTTTCAACATGATGAGCTCCTCGTTTAGCGATTGATGACGACCACTGCCTCAGGCGCATCAGTGCAGCACCGATCGTGGCGACTAAAGAAAAACGGTCGGCCGCCAGTATCCCAGCGATCCGACCGTCAGTACGCTAGCGAGGCAATGCCCTGCTTGCGCGGCGGTTACTTGCCCCGATGGATCAGACGACTTGCGCCTTCTCGACCAGACGCGTCACCACCCAATTCTTCGTCTTCGACAGAGGACGGCCTTCGGCGATCTCGACCACGTCACCCATCTTGTACTCGCCCTTCTCGTCATGGGCATGGTACTTACGGGAACGGGCGACGATCTTGCCGTACAGCTCATGCTTGGCGCGACGCTCGACCAGAACGGTCACGGTCTTGGCGCGCTTGTCGCTGACGACACGACCGACCAGGGTGCGCGTGTTCTTCTCTTGAGCTTGCGTCATTTCGCGGCTCCCTTCTTCTTCTCGGCCAAGACCGTCTTCACGCGAGCGATGTCGCGACGGGTCTTGCCCAGGACCGAGTGATTGGTCAGCTGCTGGGTAGCTTTTTGCATGCGCAGGCCAAAGTGGGCCTTGAGCAGGTCCGTCACTTCCTTCTCGAGGGCAGCGACGTCCTTGCCACGCAGTTCGGATGCTTTCATGGTGTTCTCCAATCAGGCGGCGGTACCCATGCGCGCCACGAAGGTGCAACGCAGCGGCAGCTTTGCAGCAGCCAGCGTGAACGCTTCGCGAGCCAGGGCTTCCGGCACACCGTTGATCTCGTAGAGCACCTTGCCAGGCTGGATTTCAGCCACGTAGTACTCCGGGTTGCCCTTGCCGTTACCCATACGGACTTCGGCAGGCTTCTGGGAGATCGGCTTGTCCGGGAAGATGCGGATGAAGATACGACCGCCGCGCTTGATATGGCGCGAGATCGCACGACGGGCAGCTTCGATTTGGCGAGCCGTCAGGCGGCCGCGCTCGGTGGCCTTCAGGCCAAAGTCGCCGAACGAAACGGCAGCACCGCGGGTCGCTACACCGGTGTTACGACCCTTTTGCTCCTTGCGGTACTTGCGACGAGCAGGTTGCAGCATGCTTATTCTCCTTTGGCCTCACCGGCAGCGGGGGCCTTGCGGACCACGCGCTTAGCGGAGGGCTTGGCTGCGTCGCCAGCAGCGACGTCAGCGGGCTTATCTGCACCATCACGCGGGCCACGGTCGCTACCGGGGCGGCCACGGCCACCCGGAGCGCCCGGACGGGCGTTGCGGCGAGGACGGCGGTCGTCTTCGGCACCAGCCGGCGTGTTGATCACCGGAGCCTCGCCATTGGCCAGGCGGTCACCACGGTAGACCCACACCTTCACGCCGATGACGCCGTAGGTCGTCTTGGCTTCGGAGAAGCCATAGTCGATGTCGGCCTTCAGCGTGTGCAGCGGCACACGGCCTTCGCGGTACCACTCGGTACGGGCGATTTCGATACCGTTCAGACGGCCTGCGGACATGATCTTGATGCCCTGGGCGCCCAGACGCATCGCGTTCTGCATGGCGCGCTTCATGGCGCGGCGGAACATGATGCGCTTCTCGAGCTGCTGGGTGATCGAGTCGGCGATCAACTGAGCATCGATTTCGGGCTTACGCACTTCCTCGATGTTCACGGCCACCGGCACACCCAGACGCTTGGTCAGTTCGGCCTTCAGGTTCTCGATGTCCTCGCCCTTCTTGCCGATCACGACGCCCGGACGAGCCGAGAAGATCGTGATGCGGGCGTTCTTGGCAGGACGCTCGATCAGGATGCGCGAGACTGCAGCGTTCTTCAGCTTGGCCTTCAGGTAGTCGCGAACCTTCAGATCCTCGGCCAGCATCGTGGCGAAGTTCTGGTTGTTCGCGTACCAGCGCGAAGCCCAGTTACGGGTGACAGGCAGACGGAAGCCGGTCGGATGAATTTTCTGTCCCATAGTCTTCCTTCAGCCTTCAGTTGCCGACCGACACGAAGATGTGGCACGTGGGCTTGCTAATGCGGTTGCCGCGGCCCTTGGCGCGCGCAGAGAAACGCTTCAGCGTGGCGCCTTGCTCCACATAGATCGAGGTGACTTTCAGCTCATCGATATCAGCGCCGTCGTTGTGTTCGGCGTTGGCGATGGCGCTTTCCAGCGCCTTCTTGATGATGAGGGCCGCCTTCTTCTGGGTGAACTCCAGGATGTTGAGCGCCTGGTCCACCTTCTTGCCGCGGATCAGGTCAGCCACCAGCCGACCCTTGTCGGCCGACAGGCGGACACCGCGAACGATTGCACGGGTTTCCATCGTCTCAGTCCTTATTTCTTCCCAGCCTTCTTGTCAGCCGGGTGGCCTTTGAAGGTACGGGTCAGCGCGAATTCGCCCAGCTTGTGACCGACCATTTGGTCAGACACATAGACCGGCACGTGTTGCTTGCCGTTATGGACAGCGATCGTCAGACCGATGAACTCGGGCAGGATCGTCGAACGGCGCGACCAGGTCTTGATGGGCTTCTTGTCCTTGTTGGCAACGGCCTTGTCGACCTTCGCCATCAGGTGGTGATCCACGAAGGGACCCTTTTTGAGGGAACGAGCCATTTGGTCTACCCCTTACTTCTTGCGACGCGAGACGATGAACGTCTGCGTGCGCTTATTGTTGCGAGTGCGGTAGCCCTTCGTGAGGGTGTTCCACGGCGACACAGGCGCCTGGCCCTCACCGGTGCGACCTTCACCACCACCGTGCGGGTGATCCACCGGGTTCATCGCCGTACCGCGAACGGTCGGACGGATACCCTTCCAACGGATCGCACCGGCCTTGCCGTACTGGCGCAGGCTGTGCTCTTCGTTGCTGACCTCGCCGATCGTGGCGCGGCAGTCGATGTGGATCTTGCGGACTTCACCCGAGCGCAGGCGAACCTGAGCGTAGGTACCTTCGCGGGCCATCAGTACGACCGAGGTACCAGCCGAGCGAGCGATCTGCGCACCCTTGCCGGGCAGCATCTCGACGCAGTGGATGGTCGAACCCACCGGGATATTGCGGATCGGCAGCGCGTTACCGGCCTTGATCGGCGCCTCGGCGCCGCTCACGATGGTGGAACCCACTTCCAGGCCGCGCGGAGCGATGATGTAACGACGCTCGCCGTCGGCATAGCACACCAGAGCGATGTGGGCCGTACGGTTGGGGTCGTACTCGATGCGCTCGACCTTGGCCGGAATGCCATCCTTGTTGCGACGGAAGTCGACCACGCGGTAGTGGTGCTTGTGACCACCGCCCTTGTGGCGCATCGTGATGTGACCGTTGTTGTTACGGCCCGACTTCTGCTTTTGCGGCTCCAGCAGGGAGGCCTCGGGGGCGCCCTTGTGCAGGTGCTTGTGCACCACCTTCACCACGGCACGGCGGCCAGGCGAGGTCGGCTTTACTTTGACGATGGCCATTTACGCAGCCTCCCCGGAGAAGTTGAGCTCTTGGCCCGGCTTCAGCGACACATACGCCTTCTTGACGTGGTCGCGGCGGCCGATGGAACGGCCGAAGCGCTTGACCTTGCCCTTGACGTTCACGACGGACACCGACTCGACCTCGACCTTGAACATCGCCTCGACGGCGGCCTTGATCTCGGGCTTGGTGGCGTCGCGCAACACCTTGAACAGCACTTGGTTGTGCTTCTCGGCGACCAGCGTAGCCTTCTCGGACACGATGGGAGCCAGCAGCACCTGGGCCAGACGGCCTTCTGCAAACTTCGGGGCGCTCATGCCAGCATCTCCTTGAGTTGCTCCATCGCCGCCTTGGTCACCAGCACCTTCTTGTAGAAGACGAGGGACAGCGGATCGGCGTAGCGGGGCTCGACCACCAGCACGTTGGCCAGGTTGCGCGAGGCCAGGGCGAGGTTGTCGCTGACTTCGTCGGCGATCAGCATCACGCTGTCCAGGCCCATGGCCTTGAACTTGGCAGCCAGCAGCTTGGTCTTGGGCGCTTCCAGGTTGATCGAGTCAACCACCGCCAGACGACCTTCGCGAGCCAGCTGCGAGAGGATCGCGGCCATGCCGGCGCGATACATCTTCTTGTTCAGCTTGTGCGAGAAGTTCTCGTCAGGCATGTTCGGGAAGATCCGACCGCCCCCGCGCCACAGCGGCGACGAGGTCATACCGGCACGTGCGCGGCCGGTACCCTTCTGACGGAAAGGCTTCTTGGTCGAGTGCTTGACCTGTTCGCGGTCCTTCTGAGCGCGCGTGCCTTGACGGGCGTTGGCCTGATAGGCCACGACGACCTGGTGCACCAGCGCTTCGTTGTAGTCGCGAGCGAAGACGGTATCAGGCGCGTCCACCTTGGCGGTGGCCTGACCCTGTTCATTCAGGAGCTCGAGCTGCATCAGTTGGCTCCTTTCTTGATCTTGACCTTGACGGCAGGCCGCACGACCACATGGCCGTTCTTGGCGCCCGGCACAGCGCCGCGGACCAGCAGCAGTTGACGAGCTTCGTCAACGCGCACGATGTCCAGGTTCTGCACGCTCACGGTCACGTCGCCCAGGTGGCCCGACATCTTCTTGCCAGGGAAAACACGACCCGGGTCCTGCGCCATCGAGATCGAGCCGGGCACATTGTGCGAGCGGCTGTTACCGTGGGAGGCGCGCTGCGAACCGAAGTTGTGACGCTTGATGGTGCCGGTGAAGCCCTTGCCGATCGAAGTACCCTGCACATCGACCAGCTGGCCAGCCGCGAACAAGGTCACCGGCAGCTGTGCGCCAGCCTTGTACTCGGCAGCGATTTCAGCGCTGACACGGAATTCCTTGAGGATTTCGCCAGCTTCGACGCCCGCCTTGGCGAGGTGGCCAGCTTCCGGCTTGGTGACGCGCGAAGCCTTGCGCGCACCGAACGCCACTTGGATGGCGCTGTAGCCGTCGGTCTCTTCGGTCTTGACCTGGGTCACGCGGTTGTTGGACACGTCCAGCACGGTCACGGGAATGGCGTCGCCATCGTCCGTGAAGATGCGCATCATGCCCACCTTGCGGCCCAGCAATCCGAGACGATTGCTAAGACTCATGGTTCTTCTCCAGCCCTCTTGGGAGGGCCATTTACACACACCCGACATCGATTGGCCGGGCTGACTCTGCACCACGTGCCGAGCTTTTCAGCCCTGCTCGCGATGCGCGAAACCCGCGCACGGCGGATGCCTTGCGCGGAAAAGCAGCGAGTATAGCTTGGCAGCGGGACTTGCCGCAAGCCCTGGGCCGTTGCGCCCAATGAATAAGGGCAATCCGGAGATTGCCCTTATCGACACTGCCCTCAACACGGGCTGCGGGTCGCTTTACTGCAGCTTGATTTCCACGTCGACGCCGGCGGGCAGGTCGAGCTTCATCAGCGCGTCGACCGTCTTGTCGGTCGGATCGACGATGTCCATCAGGCGCTGGTGGGTGCGGATCTCGAACTGGTCGCGCGAAGTCTTGTTGACGTGCGGCGAACGCAGGATGTCAAAGCGCTCCATGCGGGTCGGCAGAGGCACGGGGCCCTTGACGATCGCGCCGGTACGCTTGGCGGTCTCGACGATCTCCAGTGCGGACTGGTCGATCAGCTTGTAGTCGAACGCCTTCAGACGAATGCGGATCTTTTGCTTTTGCATGACTGTTCCTTCAAAGAGCGAGCGGCATCGGGGCCGCGAGATGAGTGAGACCCGGACCGGATGGGCCCGGGTCGGTCACGCAAAAGAATTACTCGAGGATGGTTGCGACCACGCCCGAGCCGACGGTACGACCGCCTTCGCGGATGGCGAAGCGCAGACCTTGCTCCATAGCGATCGGGGCGATCAGCTTCACGGTGATGCTGACGTTGTCGCCAGGCATGACCATTTCCTTGTCCTTCGGCAGCTCAACCGCGCCCGTCACGTCCGTGGTACGGAAGTAGAACTGCGGACGGTAGTTGTTGAAGAACGGGGTGTGGCGGCCGCCCTCTTCCTTGCTCAGCACATACACCTCAGCGGTGAAATGCGTGTGCGGCTTGATCGAACCAGGCTTGCACAGCACTTGGCCGCGCTCGACTTCTTCGCGCTTCGTGCCGCGCAGCAGGATACCGACGTTGTCGCCAGCCTGCCCCTGGTCCAGCAGCTTGCGGAACATTTCCACGCCCGTGCAGGTGGTCTTGGCGGTCGCACGGATGCCGACGATTTCGATTTCGTCGCCAACCTTCACGATGCCGCGCTCGACACGGCCGGTCACCACGGTGCCGCGACCCGAGATCGAGAACACGTCTTCCACCGGCATCAGGAACGCGCCATCGATGGCACGCTCAGGCGTCGGGATGTAGGTGTCCAGCGCATCAGCCAGGCGCATGATGGCAGCCTCACCCAGGTCGCCCTTGTCGCCTTCCAGCGCCAGCTTGGCCGAGCCCTTGATGATCGGGGTGTCGTCACCAGGGAAGTCGTACTTGCTCAGCAGCTCGCGGACTTCCATTTCCACCAGCTCCAGCAGCTCGGCATCATCCACCATGTCGCACTTGTTCAGGAACACGATGATGTACTTCACACCGACCTGACGTGCCAGCAGGATGTGCTCGCGGGTCTGGGGCATCGGGCCGTCAGCGGCCGAGCAAACCAGGATTGCGCCGTCCATCTGGGCGGCACCCGTGATCATGTTCTTCACGTAGTCGGCGTGGCCCGGGCAGTCCACGTGAGCGTAGTGGCGGTTGGCCGTCTCGTACTCAACGTGTGCGGTGTTGATCGTGATGCCACGCGCCTTCTCTTCGGGAGCCGCGTCGATTTCGTCGTACTTCTTCGCCTCGCCGCCGAACTTGGCAGCCAGCACCGTCGCGATCGCAGCGGTCAGCGTGGTCTTGCCATGGTCAACGTGACCAATCGTGCCCACGTTCACGTGCGGCTTGGTACGTTCAAACTTGCCTTTTGCCATTTCAAATCTCCAGGAAAGAGCGGTTGCCAGCCTGTTGGTTTAGCGTTTCCATCGCGCCTGCTGTTCCCGACGACTGGCGGCCGGGCAGAGCGTCGATGAAGACGTTTCCAGATTCATTTTGAAGCAGTGTCGACGACCTCGGCCGCCGACACTGCAACTCACACGACTCGCTTGATTACTTGGCGCGCGCGGTGATGATCGCGTCGGCCACGTTCTTCGGAGCTTCAGCGTAGTGCTTGAACTCCATCGTGTAGGTGGCGCGGCCTTGCGTCGCAGAACGCAGCGACGTCGAGTAGCCGAACATTTCCGACAGCGGCACCTCGGCCTTGATGACCTTGCCGCCGCCAGGCATGTCGTCCATGCCTTGCACCATGCCGCGACGACTCGAGAGGTCGCCCATCACAGTACCAGCATAGTCTTCCGGCGTCTCGACCTCGACGGCCATCATGGGCTCGAGAATCACCGGGCTCGCACGGCGGCATGCCTCCTTGAAACCCATCGATGCCGCCATCTTGAACGCGTTTTCGTTCGAGTCCACATCGTGGTAGGAACCGAAGGTCAGCGTGACCTTCACGTCCACCACCGGATAGCCGGCCAGCACGCCATTCGGCAGGGTGTCGATAACGCCCTTCTCGACCGCCGGGATGTACTCGCGCGGCACCACGCCGCCCTTGATTGCGTCGACGAACTCGAAGCCCTTGCCCGGCTCCTGCGGCTCGACCGTCAGCACGACGTGACCGTACTGGCCCTTACCGCCCGACTGGCGCACGAACTTGCCTTCGACATCGGTGGCGGTCTTGCGGATGGTTTCGCGATAGGCCACCTGCGGCTTGCCGACGTTGGCTTCCACGCCGAACTCGCGCTTCATGCGGTCGACAATGATTTCCAGGTGCAGCTCGCCCATGCCCGAGATGATGGTCTGACCCGACTCTTCGTCGGTGCGCAGACGGAAGGACGGGTCTTCCTTGGCCAGACGGCCCAGGGCGATACCCATCTTCTCCTGGTCAGCCTTGGTCTTGGGCTCGACAGCCTGCGAGATCACCGGCTCGGGGAAGACCATCTTTTCCAGCGTCACGATCGCGTCCGGATCGCACAGCGTCTCACCGGTGGTGACTTCCTTCAAGCCCACGCAAGCAGCGATGTCGCCGGCCAGAATCTCGGAGATTTCCTCGCGCTGGTTGGCGTGCATCTGGAGGATACGGCCGATACGCTCCTTCTTGCCCTTGATCGGGTTGAAGACGGAGTCGCCGGACTTCAGCACGCCGGAGTAGACGCGCACGAAGGTCAACTGGCCGACATACGGGTCGGTCATCAGCTTGAACGCCAGGGCGGCGAACTTCTCGCTGTCATCGGCCTTGCGAGACACGACGGCGCCGGACTCGTCGGTACCCTCAACCGGAGGGATGTCCACCGGCGAAGGCAGGAAGTCGATCACCGCGTCGAGCATGCGCTGCACGCCCTTGTTCTTGAAGGCGGTGCCGCACAGCATCGGCTGGATCTCGGTGGCGATTGTGCGGGTGCGCAGCGCCAGCTTGATCTCTTCCTCGGTCAGCTCACCCGACTCGAGGTACTTGTTCATCAGCTCTTCGCTGGCCTCGGCAGCCGCCTCGACCATCTTCTCGCGCCACTCGTTGGCCGTGTCGACCAGGTCAGCCGGGATGTCGTGATACTCGAACTTCATGCCCTGGGAAGCCTCGTCCCACAGGATGGCCTTCATCTTGAGCAGGTCCACCACGCCCTTGAAGTTCTCTTCGGCGCCGATGGGGATCACGATAGGCACGGGGTTGGCCTTCAGGCGAGTCTTCATCTGGTCAACGACCTTGAAGAAGTTCGCGCCGGTGCGGTCCATCTTGTTGACGAACGCAAGGCGAGGCACCTTGTACTTGTTGGCCTGGCGCCAGACGGTTTCCGACTGGGGCTGCACGCCGCCCACAGCGCAATAGACCATGCAAGCACCGTCCAGCACGCGCATGGAACGCTCCACCTCAATGGTGAAGTCCACGTGGCCAGGGGTGTCGATGATGTTGAAGCGGTGCTCAGGGTAGGACAGGTCCATACCCTTCCAGAAGCAGGTCGTCGCGGCCGACGTGATGGTGATGCCGCGCTCTTGCTCCTGCTCCATCCAGTCCATGGTGGCCGCGCCGTCGTGCACTTCACCGATCTTGTGGTTCACACCGGTGTAGTAAAGGATGCGCTCAGTCGTCGTGGTCTTGCCGGCATCGATGTGCGCCGAGATACCGATATTGCGGTAGCGCTCGATGGGGGTCTTGCGGGACATGGTGTCACTCCAAATGCATTGAGCCGCCAGCGGGCTGGTACAAACCCGCGGCGGCTGGAACGAGGTGGTTTAGAAGCGGAAGTGCGAGAACGCCTTGTTGGCTTCAGCCATGCGGTGCACTTCGTCGCGCTTCTTCATTGCGCCACCGCGGCCTTCTGCAGCCTCCAGCAGCTCGTTCGCGAGACGCTGCGCCATCGACTTCTCACCGCGCTTGCGGGCCGATTCCTTCAGCCAGCGCATGGCCAGAGCCATCCGGCGGACGGGACGAACTTCCACGGGAACTTGGTAGTTCGCACCGCCCACGCGGCGGGACTTCACTTCGACCATGGGCTTCACGTTGTTCAGCGCGGTCAGGAACACTTCCAGCGGATCCTTACCGGCCTTCTTCTCGACCTGGTCGAGGGCACCGTAGATGATGCGCTCGGCGACGGCCTTCTTGCCCGATTCCATGATGACGTTCATGAACTTGGACAGGTCCACCGAACCGAACTTCGGATCAGGCAGGATCTCGCGCTTGGGTACTTCGCGACGACGTGGCATGGGAATCTTCCTTTATTGCTTCAGTTGGCGGCGACTCACGTCCGACCACCCTGGAGGACCACCGACATCAGGGGCCATCCACTTACTCGGCTGTTACGCCATGAATGGCGCACACAGACCGCAAACGTCCGGCACAGCCCTGGGCTGAACCGCGACAACTCTTTGATTAGGCCTTCTTCGGGCGCTTCGCACCGTACTTGGAACGCGCCTGCTTGCGATCCTTCACGCCCTGCAGGTCCAACGAACCGCGGACGATGTGGTAACGCACACCCGGCAGATCCTTCACACGGCCGCCGCGCACGAGCACGACGCTGTGCTCTTGCAGGTTGTGGCCTTCACCACCGATGTACGAGATCACCTCGAAACCGTTGGTCAGACGCACCTTGGCGACCTTACGCAGAGCGGAGTTCGGCTTCTTCGGCGTCGTGGTGTAAACGCGCGTGCAGACACCGCGGCGCTGCGGACATTCCTGCATCGCCGGCGACTTGGATTTCGTGACCTCGGCCTGACGGCCTTGGCGCACGAGCTGATTGATAGTTGGCATAAGTAACTTGTTCCCGTTTGAAGTCACAGATTTCCCGGCCAGTCAGCCCCACCACAAACGCGCAAACGCACCACGCAAGGCGCGGTGCGTCGGGTTTCACAGCGGGCCGCACGTCGATGCGCGCGACTGAAAAGCCGAAGAGCCGGTGATTGTAGCCGAGGAGCGGCTGCAGCAGCAAGCGGGCGGATTAGACTGTCCGCTGCAGCAGCCCAAGCCGGACCACCCTTGCCTCCCATTGCACCCGCCGTCGTGATCGATACCCAAGTCGTCATGGACTGGCTCGTCTTCAATGATCCCTCGGTGGCGCCCCTGGTCGGCCAGATCCTTGGCGGCCAACTCCGCTGGATCAGCCACCCATCCATGCTCGACGAGTTGCAGCACGTACTGGGTCGCGGCGTGGCCGCCCGTTATCTGCCGGATCAGCCCGGCATAGAGTGCCGCTTCAGGCAGCACTGCCGCTTCGTCGACTTCGATCCAATGCCGACGGTACGGCTGATTTGCCGCGACCGTGACGACCAAATCTTCATCGACTTGGCGCTCGCCATCGGCGCTCGCTGGCTGCTGTCCCGCGACAGGGCCGTGCTGGCCCTGGCCAAGCGGGCGCGCGCCCATGGACTCGAGATACTGACGCCGGCCTCGTGGGCACGGCAGTTGAACCTGAGCACCTTGACGAATACCCCCTGAACCAGCCTCCGCCAAAGCGTCGCAAGTGGCGCAAGTCGGCAATGAAAAAAGGGCTGCCCGAAGGCAGCCCTTGACGGCTTGAGGATCGCTGCGGCCGACTACTCGGCGCCGCCCTCGCCCTCCACGCTGCTCATCTGCGCGGCGGCCAGTTCCTCGGCTTCCTGCATGGCGATGGCGCGACGCTCTGCATCGTCCATCGCTTCCTTGGCACGGCGCGCCTCGTGGAAGGCCATGCCGGTACCGGCGGGGATCAGGCGGCCGACGATGACGTTCTCCTTCAGGCCACGCAGCTCGTCGCGCTTGCCCATGATGGCAGCCTCGGTGAGCACGCGGGTGGTTTCCTGGAAGGAAGCCGCAGAGATGAAGGAGTCCGTCGACAGAGAGGCCTTGGTGATGCCCAGCAGCACGTCGGCATGCGTGGCGATCAGCTTGCCCTCGGCGCGCAGTTTGTCGTTGGTGTCCAGCAACTCGGAGCGCTCGACCTGCTCGCCGGCGATGTAGCTGGAATCGCCCGGGTTGACGATCTGCACGCGGCGCAGCATCTGGCGAACGATCACCTCGATGTGCTTGTCGTTGATCTTCACACCCTGCAGACGGTAGACGTCCTGCACCTCGTCGACGATGTAGCGCGCCAGTTCCTCGATGCCCAGCAGACGCAGGATGTCCTGCGGATCGGCCGGACCGTCGACGATCAGCTCGCCGCGGTTCACCACCTGGCCTTCGTGCACCAGGATGTTCTTCTCCTTTGGCACCAGCACTTCGTGCTTGTGGCCTTCCGGATCGGTGATCTCCAGACGCACCTTGCCCTTGGTCTCCTTGCCGAACGACACGGTGCCGGTCTGCTCGGCCAGCACGCCGGCATCCTTAGGCGAACGGGCTTCGAAGAGCTCGGCCACACGCGGCAGACCGCCGGTAATGTCGCGGGTCTTCTGGCCTTCCACCGGGATACGTGCCAGCACCTCACCAGGCGCCAGGTCCTGGCCGTCGCGGATCTGGATCAGCGCACCGACCTGGAATCCAATGGTCACCGAGTGATCGGTGCCAGGGATCTTCACCTCGTTGCCATTGGCATCCAGCAGCTTGACCTGCGGGCGCACGACCTTGGCAGCGCCGCGGCGCTTCGGGTCGATCACCACCAGCGTGGACAGGCCGGTGACCTCGTCCACCTGCTTGGCCACAGTGACGCCTTCCTCGACGTTCTCGAACTTCGCCTTGCCGGCGAACTCGGTAATGATCGGGCGGGTCAGCGGGTCCCAGTTCGCCAGCACCGTGCCAGCCTTGATGCTCTGGTCGGCCTTCACATTCAACAACGCACCGTACGGCACCTTGTGGCGCTCGCGCTCACGACCGTGCGGGTCGGTAATGATGATCTCGCCCGAGCGCGAGATCACCACCAGTTCGCCCTTGCCGTTCGTGACGTAGCGCATCGTGGCATTGAATCCGACGATACCGTCCGACTTGGCCTCGACGCTCGAGGCCACGGCAGCGCGCGAAGCCGCACCACCGATGTGGAAGGTACGCATCGTCAGCTGCGTGCCCGGCTCACCGATCGACTGCGCGGCAATCACACCGACGGCCTCGCCCTTGTTCACCAGACCGCCACGGCCCAGATCGCGGCCATAGCACTTGGCGCACAGGCCGAAGCGCGTACCGCAGGTCAGCGGCGTGCGCACCTTGACCTCGTCGACGCCTGCCTGCTCCAGCGCATCCAGCGTGTCCTCGTCCAGCATCTGGCCGGCAGGCACCAGCACGGCCTGGGTTTCCGGATGCAGCACGTCGATCGCGGTGACGCGGCCCAGGATGCGGTCGCGCAGCGACTCGATCACCTCACCGCCTTCGACCAGGGCGCGCATCGCAATGCCGTTGTCGGTGCCGCAATCGTCCTCTGTCACGACCAGGTCCTGCGTCACGTCGACCAGACGACGGGTCAGGTAGCCCGAGTTCGCGGTCTTCAGCGCCGTATCCGCCAGGCCCTTACGAGCACCGTGGGTGGAGATGAAGTACTGCAGAACGTTCAGGCCTTCGCGGAAGTTCGCCGTGATCGGCGTCTCGATGATCGAGCCATCCGGCTTGGCCATCAGACCCCGCATGCCGGCCAGCTGACGGATCTGCGCTGCGCTACCGCGGGCACCGGAGTCGGCCATCATGTAGATGGAGTTGAAGGACTCCTGATCCACTTCCTTGCCGTTGCGGTCGAGGGTCTTTTGCTTGGAGAGCTGGGTCATCATGACCTTGCCCACCTCGTCACCGGTCTTGCCCCAGATGTCGACGACCTTGTTGTAGCGCTCGCCGGCCGTCACCAGACCCGAGACATACTGCTGCTCGATCTCCTTGACTTCCTTCTCGGCACGCTCGATCAGCTCGTACTTCTGCTTGGGCACCAGCATGTCGTCCACCGCGATGGAGATGCCGGCGCGCGTGGCCAGGCGGAAGCCCGACTGCAGCAGCTTGTCGGCCAGGACCACGGTTTCCTTCAGGCCGCACTTGCGGAAGGACGTGTTGATCAGGCGAGAGATTTCCTTCTTCTTCAGCGCCTTATTGATGTTCGAGAACGGCAGGCCCTTGGGCAGGATCTCGGACAACAGGGCGCGGCCGACCGTGGTGTCCACTAGCTTGGTCTCCGGGATCCACTCGCCGGTTTCCTTGTTCTTGGCGTACTCGGTCAGGCGCACGCTGATCTTGGCAGTGATCTCGACCACGCCATTGTCCAGCGCGCGCTGCAGCTCGGGCAGGTCGGAGAAGACCATGCCTTCGCCCTTGCCGTTGATGCGCTCGCGGGTCGCGTAGTACAGGCCCAGCACCACGTCCTGCGAAGGCACGATCGAGGGCTCGCCCGACGCCGGGAACAGCACGTTGTTGGAGGCCAGCATCAGCGTGCGGGCTTCCATCTGCGCTTCGATCGACAGCGGCACGTGGACGGCCATCTGGTCACCGTCGAAGTCGGCGTTGAAGGCCGCGCACACCAGCGGGTGCAGCTGAATCGCCTTGCCTTCGATCAGCACCGGCTCGAAGGCCTGGATGCCCAGACGGTGCAGCGTCGGCGCGCGGTTCAGCAGAACCGGGTGCTCCTTGATGACCTCTTCCAGGATGTCCCAGACCACCGGCGTGCCGGCTTCCACTTCCTTCTTCGCCGCCTTGATCGTGGTGGCGATGCCCATCGCCTCCAGGCGCGAGAAGATGAAGGGCTTGAACAGCTCCAGAGCCATCAGCTTGGGCAGGCCGCACTGGTGCAGCTTGAGCGTCGGGCCCACCACGATAACCGAACGGCCCGAGTAGTCGACGCGCTTGCCCAGCAGGTTCTGACGGAAGCGACCGCTCTTGCCCTTAATCATGTCGGCCAGCGACTTGAGGGCACGCTTGTTCGCACCGGTCATGGCCTTGCCACGGCGGCCGTTGTCCAGCAGCGAATCGACGGCTTCCTGCAGCATGCGCTTTTCGTTGCGCACGATGATCTCGGGAGCCTTCAGCTCCAGCAGGCGGGCCAGGCGGTTGTTGCGGTTGATGACGCGGCGATACAGATCGTTCAGATCCGAGGTCGCGAAGCGGCCACCATCCAGCGGCACCAGCGGACGCAGGTCCGGCGGCAGCACCGGCAGGACCTCCATGATCATCCAGTGCGGCTTGATGCCCGACTTCTTGAAGGCCTCCATGACCTTCAGACGCTTGGAGTTCTTCTTGACCTTGAGCTCCGAGCCGGTCATGTCGTTGCGCAGGCGATCGATCTCGACGTCGAGATCCATGTCCTCCAGCAGCTTCTTGATGCCCTCGGCGCCCATCAGCGCGATGAACTCATCACCGTACTCGACGCGCTTGGCGTCGTAGTCGTCCTCGCTCATGATCGAGAACTTCTTCAGCGGCGTCATGCCGGGATCGACGACGACGTACGCTTCGAAGTACAGCACGCGCTCGATGTCGCGCAGCGTCATGTCGAGCACCAGGCCCAGACGCGACGGCAACGACTTGAGGAACCAGATGTGGGCGCAGGGCGCAGCCAGGTCGATGTGACCCATGCGCTCGCGACGCACCTTGGTCTGGGTGACTTCAACGCCGCACTTCTCGCAGATCACACCGCGGTGCTTCAAGCGCTTGTACTTGCCGCACAGGCACTCGTAGTCCTTGATCGGGCCGAAGATCTTGGCGCAGAACAGGCCATCACGCTCGGGCTTGAAAGTCCTGTAGTTGATGGTCTCGGGCTTCTTCACCTCGCCGAAGGACCACGAACGGATCTTCTCGGGCGAGGCCAGCCCGATCTTGATCGCGTCGAAGTGCTCGTCAGGCGTGAACTGCTTGAACAGGTCCAGCAAACCTTTCATGTGTTTCTCCTGTTCCGTCTCTTAGTTGCGCTCGAGCTCGATGTCGATACCGAGCGAACGGATTTCCTTCACCAGCACGTTGAACGACTCCGGCATGCCGGCCTCGATCGAGTGCTCGCCCTTGACGATGTTCTCGTAGACCTTGGTACGGCCGTTCACGTCGTCGGACTTCACCGTCAGCATTTCCTGCAGGATGTAGGCGGCGCCGTAGGCTTCCAGCGCCCAGACTTCCATCTCGCCGAAACGCTGGCCGCCGAACTGCGCCTTGCCGCCCAGCGGCTGCTGGGTGACGAGCGAGTACGGGCCAGTCGAGCGGGCGTGCATCTTGTCGTCCACCAGGTGGTGCAGCTTGAGCACGTGCATGTAGCCGACGGTGACCGGACGCTCGAAGGCGTCGCCGGTGCGGCCGTCATAGAGCGTGGCCTGGGTACGCGTTGCGGTCAGGCCCTTCTTGGCGGCGATATCGTCCGGATAGGCCAGCTTGAGCATGCCGCGGATCTCTTCTTCCTTGGCACCGTCGAACACCGGCGTCGCAAAGGTCGCGCCCAGCGAGAGGTTCTTGGCCATCTCGACGATCTCGGCATCGCTGAGCTCGTCCAGGTTCTCGCTCTTGCCACCCGACTTGTTGAAGAACTCGTCGAGGAACTTGCGCAGTTCGCTCACCGCCGCATGCTGCTGCAGCATGTCGCCGATGCGCTGACCGATGCCCTTGCCGGCCCAGCCCAGGTGCACTTCCAGCACCTGACCCACGTTCATCCGGGACGGAACGCCCAGCGGGTTCAGCACGATGTCGGCAGGCGTGCCGTCGGCCATATAAGGCATGTCTTCGATCGGAACGATCTTGGAAACCACACCCTTGTTGCCGTGACGGCCGGCCATCTTGTCGCCAGGCTGCAGGCGGCGCTTGACGGCCAGGTAGACCTTGACCATCTTCAGCACGCCGGCCGGCAGCTCGTCGCCTTGCGTCAGCTTCTTGCGCTTCTCTTCGAAGGCGAGGTCGAAGCTGTGACGGGTCTGCTCCAGCGAGTTCTTGATCGACTCCAGTTGGTTGGCCACATCGTCCTCGGCGGGACGGATGTCGAACCAGTGGAACTTCTCGACCTCGGCCAGATAGTCCTTGCTGATGACCGTGCCCTTGGCGATCTTCTTCGGGCCACCGTTGGCGACCTTGCCGACGAGCAGCTTCTCGATACGGTCGAAAGCGTCGGCCTCAACGATGCGCAGCTGGTCGTTCAGGTCCAGGCGGAAGCGCTTCAGTTCATCGTCGATGATCTGCTGGGCGCGCTTGTCGCGCTGAATGCCTTCGCGGGTGAAGACCTGCACGTCGATCACGGTGCCGGAGGTACCCTGATCCACGCGCAGCGAGGTGTCCTTCACGTCGGACGCCTTCTCGCCGAAGATGGCGCGCAGCAGCTTCTCTTCCGGGGTCAGGGTAGTTTCACCCTTCGGGGTCACCTTGCCGACCAGCACGTCGCCCGGGCCGACCTCGGCGCCGATGTAGACGATGCCCGACTCGTCCAGGCGAGCCAGTTGCTGCTCGCTCAGGTTCGGGATGTCGCGGGTGATTTCTTCGCTGCCCAGCTTGGTGTCGCGGGCGTTGACGACCAGTTCCTCGATATGGATCGAGGTGTAGCGGTCCTCGGCCACGACGCGCTCCGAGATCAGGATCGAGTCCTCGAAGTTGTAGCCGTTCCAGGGCATGAAGGCGACCAGCATGTTCTGACCCAGGGCCAGTTCGCCGATATCGGTGGAGGCGCCGTCGGCAATGATGTCCTCGGCCGCCACCTTGTCGCCACGCTTGACGATGGGACGCTGGTGGATGTTGGTGTTCTGGTTCGAACGCTGATACTTGATCAGGTTGTAGATGTCCACACCGACTTCACCAGCGACTGTCTCGTCATCGTTCACGCGGATCACGATACGGTTCGTGTCCACGTAGTCGACAACACCGCCACGACGCGCAGCGACCACCGTACCGGAGTCCTTGGCCGCGACACGCTCAATGCCGGTACCCACCAGTGCCTTTTCGGGACGGAGGGTCGGGACGGCCTGACGCTGCATGTTCGCGCCCATCAGCGCGCGGTTCGCGTCGTCGTGCTCCAGGAAGGGCACCAGCGAAGCCGCGACGGAGACGATCTGCGTCGGCGCCACGTCCATGTACTGCACGCGCTCCGGCGAGACGAACATCGACTCGCCCTTCTCACGGGCCGACACCAGCTCGTCGGTCAGGCGGCCATCCTTGTCCAGCGAGGCGTTCGCCTGGGCAATGATGTACTTGCCTTCCTCGATGGCCGACAGGTAGTCGATCTGGTTTGTGACCTTGCCGTCGACGACACGACGGTAGGGCGTCTCCAGGAAGCCGTATTCGTTGATCTGCGCGTACAGAGCCAGCGAGTTGATCAGACCGATGTTCGGACCTTCCGGCGTTTCGATCGGGCACACACGGCCGTAGTGCGTGACGTGCACGTCACGCACTTCGAAGCCGGCGCGCTCGCGGGTCAGACCGCCTGGGCCCAGGGCCGAGACGCGACGCTTGTGCGTGATCTCGGACAGCGGGTTGGTCTGGTCCATGAACTGCGACAGCTGCGAGGCGCCGAAGAACTCCTTGAGCGCCGCGGAGATCGGCTTGGAGTTGATCAGGTCGTGCGGCATCAGGGCTTCGGTCTCGGCCTGGCCCAGACGCTCCTTCACGGCCTTCTCGATACGAGCCAGGCCAGAGCGGTACTGGTTCTCGGCCAGTTCGCCGACGCAGCGCACGCGGCGATTGCCCAGGTGGTCGATGTCATCGACTTCGCCACGGCCATTGCGCAGCTCGACGAGGATCTTCACCACGTCGAGGATGTCCTCGTTGGACAGCGTCATCGCGCCTTCCGGCGTGTCGCGGCCGACGCGGGCATTGAACTTCATGCGACCGACGCGCGAGAGATCGTAGGTGTCGGCGCTGTAGAACAGGCGATTGAACAGGGCCTCGACCGCGTCTTCCGTCGGCGGCTCGCCGGGGCGCATCATGCGATAGATGGCCACACGGGCAGCCAGCTGTTCGGTGGTCTCGTCAGACGCCAGGGTCTGGCTGATGTAGGCGCCCTCGTCCAGCTCGTTGGTGTACAGGCACTGGATGTCCTTGATGCCGGCCTGGCGCAGCTTCTTCAACAGACTGTCGGTCAGCTCATCGTTGGCCTTAGCAATGATCTCGCCGGTGTCGCCGTCCACCATGTTCTTGGCCAGCACGCGACCGACCAGGAAGTCCTCGGGCACGGTGATGTGCTGGGTGCCGCTCTGCTCAAGCTGGCGAACATGGCGCGCAGTGATGCGCTTGTCCTTCTCGACGATGACGTTGCCGCTCTTGTCGGTGATGTCGAAGCGCGCGACCTCGCCCTTCAGGCGGTCGGCAACGAATTCCATCTGGGCACCCGAGTCCATCAGACGGAAATTGTCGAAGACGAAGAAGTGCGCCAGGATCTGCTCGGGGTTCAGGCCGATAGCCTTGAGCAGGATCGTGACCGGCATCTTGCGACGACGGTCGACGCGGAAGTACAGAATGTCCTTCGGGTCGAACTCGAAGTCCAGCCAGGAGCCGCGGTAAGGAATGATGCGGGCGCTGAACAGCAGCTTGCCGGACGAGTGGGTCTTGCCCTTGTCGTGCTCGAAGAACACGCCGGGCGAACGGTGCAACTGGCTAACGATGACGCGCTCGGTGCCGTTGATGATGAAGGAGCCATAGTCCGTCATCAGGGGCACTTCGCCCATGTAGACCTCTTGCTCCTTGATCTCCTTGACCGTCTTGGCCTGCGGGCTCTCGCGGTCGTAGATGATCATCTGCAGCTTGGCACGCACGGCCGCTGCATAGGTCAGGCCACGCTGCTGGCACTCACGGGTGTCAAAAGGCGGTTTGGCGATGTTGTATTCGAGGAACTTCATCTCCACGAACCCGTTGTGCGACACGATAGGGAACGCGGACAGGAAGGCCGCCTGCAGGCCCTCGGGCTTGCGTTTGGTGGGCGGTACGTCCTTCTGCAGGAAGGCGACGTACGAGTCCTTCTGCATCGTCAGAAGGTAGGGGACGTTGAGAACGCTCTCACGCTTGCCGAAGCTCTTGCGAATGCGCTTGCGCTCGGTATAGCTGAAGGGGGTTGTTTGCGCCATAAACACTCCGTGTCGAGAGTCCATGCCTGGCCGTGGCACGGGCTTCGTCGGCGACTGGCTATTCGGTCATTGCGACCGAAGCTTGGTGGTTGGCCACTACCAACCGCTGGCGGACAACCCCGGCATTGCACCAGGGCCCGACCAAACCGGTTCTCTGCAGTCGGATCAGAGAACACTTGAAAGAACCGGGCATCATACCGCGCCGGGGTCTTTCAGCTGTTCTCAAGAGGCCAAACCCTGAGGCCGCCCCTTGAAACGACTAAAGGGGAGGCCCTCAGGACCACCCCTCTAGCGTCGTGGAGCGCAGCTGGCAAGCCATCCGCGCTCCCCAAGGTCTTACTTGAGTTCGACCTTGGCGCCGGCTTCTTCCAGCTTCTTCTTGGCTGCTTCGGCGTCGGCCTTGGCAATGCCTTCCTTGACAGGCTTCGGGGCGCCGTCGACCAAGTCCTTGGCTTCCTTCAGGCCCAGGCCGGTGATTTCGCGCACGGCCTTGATGACCGACACCTTGTTGGCGCCAGCGTCAGC
The DNA here is from genome assembly GCF_057219915.1 of Roseateles sp. T103. Lineage (NCBI taxonomy): Bacteria > Pseudomonadati > Pseudomonadota > Betaproteobacteria > Burkholderiales > Sphaerotilaceae > Roseateles > Roseateles sp. T103. The sequence goes on along the minus strand of NZ_JBXVVS010000003.1, from coordinate 353,664 downwards.
CAGCACCACGGTGAACTCGGTCTTCTCTTCAGCAGCGGCAGCGCCGCCGCCAGCAGCGCCGCCAGCGGCGGGAGCTGCCATCGAAGCGGCGGACACGCCGAACTTCTCTTCGATCGCCTTGACCAGGTCGTTCAGTTCCAGAACGGTCATGCTGTCCAGGGCAGCCAGGAAAGCGTCTTTGTCGAATGCCATGATAGTTTCCTAAAAACAGTTGATTGCGTGATACGCAGAGTTCGTCGTCGGGGCTCAGGCTGCGGCTTCGGCGCCGCCGCCCTTCTTCTCGGCCAGAGCAGCCAGCACGGCCGCGGTGCGCTGCACCGGCGACTTGAGCAGGCCGGCGATTTGCGACAGCAGGACTTCCTTGCTCGGGACCGCTGCCAGCGCCTTCACGGCGTTGACGTCCAGAGCCTTGCCGCCGTAGGCACCACCCTTGATGACGAGCTTGTCGTTGGTCTTGGCAAAGTCGGCGAGGACTTTGGCAGCCGCGACAGCGTCTTCCGAAAAGCCGTAGATCAGCGGGCCGACCATGCTCTCCGAGGCAGCTTCGAACGAAGTGCCGGCAACAGCACGACGCGCCAGGGTGTTCTTCAGCACGTGAAGATACACACCTTGGGCACGCGCGGTGACGCGCAGCTTGTTCAAGGCTTCCACGGTGAGGCCACGGTACTCAGCCAGCGCCAGCGTCTGGGACTTGGCGGCTTGCGCTGCCACTTCCGACACAACGGCTGCTTTCTCGTTGCGATTGAGACTCAAGGTCTACTCCTCACATTACGCCTTCGGCCTTGCGGCCTCGGGCACCGGAATCAGCGACCTTCTGTCAGGAAACCGCCCCGGCAAACCAGGGCAACCATCCTTTCAGCGGGACCGCCATCTGCGCTGGCAGCGGGCTTAGCACCCCCGATTAAGCGTTGCCTCCCGTACTGCGGAAGCTTCGCACCAGCGGTCTTGGATGACGCGCCGCGGACCAAAATCCGCGACGCCCCACCAATTCATCAGCGCGACGCCAGACTCGCGTCGCACCTCATCTGATTACGCTCAGGCCGCGGCCGTGGCGTTGATCGAGCCCACGTCGACACGGGCGCCGACGCCCATCGTCGAGGAGACAGCGACCTTGCGCAGGTACACGCCCTTGCTCGATGCCGGCTTGGCCTTGTTCAGCGCGTCGATCAGGGCGCGCAGATTGCCTTCCAGCTTGTCGGTGTCGAAGGAACGACGGCCGATGGTGCCGTGGACGATACCGGCCTTGTCGACGCGGAACTGGACCTGGCCAGCCTTGGCGTTCTTGACGGCGGTGGCGACGTCCGGAGTCACGGTGCCGACCTTGGGGTTCGGCATCAGGCCGCGGGGACCCAGGATCTGACCCAGGGTACCAACGACGCGCATCGTGTCAGGCGAGGCGATCACCACGTCGAAGGGCATGTCGCCAGCCTTGACGCGCTCGGCCAGGTCTTCCATACCGACCACGTCGGCGCCGGCAGCCTTGGCTTCCTCAGCCTTGGCGCCCTGGGCGAACACGGCCACGCGCTTGGTCTTGCCGGTGCCGTGCGGCAGCACGACGGCGCCGCGAACAACCTGATCCGACTTCTTGGCGTCGATGCCGAGCTGGACAGCGACGTCGATCGACTCGTCGAACTTGGCCGTAGCCAGTTCCTTGACGAGGTTCAGCGCGTCGGACAGCGGGTACAGCTTGGTCGACTCGACCTTGCCCTGCAGGGCCTTTTGCTTCTTGGTCAGCTTAGCCATGTCACACGCCCTCCACGATGATGCCCATCGAGCGGGCCGAGCCAGCGATGGTGCGCACAGCGGCGTCCAGATCGGCGGCGGTAAGGTCCTTCTCCTTGGTCTTCGCGATCTCTTCCAGCTGGGCGCGGGTCAGCTTGCCGACCTTGTCCAGATGGGGACGCTGCGAGCCCTTCTCGATCTTGGCTGCCTTCTTGAGCAGCACCGTCGCCGGCGGCGACTTGATCACGAAAGTGAAGCTCTTGTCCGCGAAGGCGGTGATCACGACGGGAAGCTTCAGGCCCGGCTCATAGCTCTGCGTCTGGGCGTTGAACGCCTTGCAGAATTCCATGATGTTCAGACCACGCTGACCCAGCGCGGGACCGACGGGAGGCGAAGGGTTCGCCTTGCCAGCCGGGATTTGCAGCTTGATGAAGCCGACAATCTTCTTGGCCATGTTTTCTCCTGACAGCGCCGCGGCGGCCTCGCCGCTGCGCCTGAGTGCTAACGCAAAGGACTTGAAGCGTGCTTCTTACCTTTGCTCCTCTTGTCCGCCTCTCGTTGCAGACTGAACACGAGCGGTCTCAGGGCGACCGCCAAACCCGAATCCGTCAGACCTTCTCGACCTGCGAGAAGTCCAGCTCCACCGGCGTCGAGCGACCGAAGATGGTGACCGAGACGCGGACCTTGGACTTGTCATAGTTGACTTCCTCGATCGCACCGTTGAAGTCCGTGAACGGGCCCTCTTTGACACGCACGACTTCGCCAACCGTCCACTCGACCTTGGGGCGCGGCTTCTCCACACCCTCTTGCATCTGGTTGACGATCTTCATCACCTCGGCTTCCGAGATCGGCGCCGGGCGGTTCTTCGCACCACCGACGAAACCGGTGACCTTGGAGGTGTGCTTGACCAGGTGCCAGGTGTCATCGTCCATCACCATCTCGACGAGCACATAGCCAGGGAAGAAGCGACGCTCGGTCACAGCCTTCTTGCCGTTCTTCAGCTCGACCACTTCCTCGGTCGGCACGAGGATGCGGCCGAACTTGTCTTGCATGCCAGCGCGATCGATGCGCTCACGCAGGTTGCGCTCGACAGCCTTCTCCATGCCGGAATAGGCGTGCACCACATACCAGCGCTTGGGCAGACCAGCGGGGGCAGCAGCTTCGCTCACGGCGATGTTTTGGTCTTCGCTCATTGCTCTTGCATTCCTTCCGCTCGTCTCAGCGCTTCCAGCCCAGGATCAGGTCGTACAGCACCCACTCCAGCGTCTTGTCGGTCAACCAGAGGAACAAAGCCATCACCACGACGAATGCAAAGACATAGCCCGTCATTTGCATGGCTTCTTTGCGTGTCGGCCAAACGACCTTGCGAGCCTCGCGAACCGAGTCCCGGCCATAGGCAATCAGCGACTTACCCGGCTCGGACGTGAAGAAAGTGCCCGCGGCGGCCAGGAGCAACACGACGAGCGCCGCCCATTGAGCGAGCGCACCTTGCTTGCCCAGCGCATAGAAAGCAACCAGGGCCGCCAACAGCAGCAGCACTGCGCCGGCGAGCTTGGCCTTGTCGGCACCCGAGGTAACCGTTTCGACTTGGGGAGTGGACATTGAACTCTCTTTGGCGCTCGATTCCATCGATCGAGCAAGGAACCTGGCGCAGCACCCAACAGCAGCAAAGCCCGCCGGGATCTACTCCCGCGGGCTATTGTCTGACCACAAGATCCGGCTGTCGCAATCAACGGCAGCTGGCAGGGGCAGAGGGTCTCGAACCCCCAACCTTCGGTTTTGGAGACCGACGCTCTGCCAATTGAGCTATGCCCCTGTGGCCAAAACTTGAAGTTTACTCGAGGATGGTTGCGACCACGCCCGAGCCGACGGTACGACCGCCTTCGCGGATGGCGAAGCGCAGACCTTGCTCCATAGCGATCGGGGCGATCAGCTTCACGGTGATGCTGACGTTGTCGCCAGGCATGACCATTTCCTTGTCCTTCGGCAGCTCAACCGCGCCCGTCACGTCCGTGGTACGGAAGTAGAACTGCGGACGGTAGTTGTTGAAGAACGGGGTGTGGCGGCCGCCCTCTTCCTTGCTCAGCACATACACCTCAGCGGTGAAATGCGTGTGCGGCTTGATCGAACCAGGCTTGCACAGCACTTGGCCGCGCTCGACTTCTTCGCGCTTCGTGCCGCGCAGCAGGATACCGACGTTGTCGCCAGCCTGCCCCTGGTCCAGCAGCTTGCGGAACATTTCCACGCCCGTGCAGGTGGTCTTGGCGGTCGCACGGATGCCGACGATTTCGATTTCGTCGCCAACCTTCACGATGCCGCGCTCGACACGGCCGGTCACCACGGTGCCGCGACCCGAGATCGAGAACACGTCTTCCACCGGCATCAGGAACGCGCCATCGATGGCACGCTCAGGCGTCGGGATGTAGGTGTCCAGCGCATCAGCCAGGCGCATGATGGCAGCCTCACCCAGGTCGCCCTTGTCGCCTTCCAGCGCCAGCTTGGCCGAGCCCTTGATGATCGGGGTGTCGTCACCAGGGAAGTCGTACTTGCTCAGCAGCTCGCGGACTTCCATTTCCACCAGCTCCAGCAGCTCGGCATCATCCACCATGTCGCACTTGTTCAGGAACACGATGATGTACTTCACACCGACCTGACGTGCCAGCAGGATGTGCTCGCGGGTCTGGGGCATCGGGCCGTCAGCGGCCGAGCAAACCAGGATTGCGCCGTCCATCTGGGCGGCACCCGTGATCATGTTCTTCACGTAGTCGGCGTGGCCCGGGCAGTCCACGTGAGCGTAGTGGCGGTTGGCCGTCTCGTACTCAACGTGTGCGGTGTTGATCGTGATGCCACGCGCCTTCTCTTCGGGAGCCGCGTCGATTTCGTCGTACTTCTTCGCCTCGCCGCCGAACTTGGCAGCCAGCACCGTCGCGATCGCAGCGGTCAGCGTGGTCTTGCCATGGTCAACGTGACCAATCGTGCCCACGTTCACGTGCGGCTTGGTACGTTCAAACTTGCCTTTTGCCATCTTGCGCTCCTGGAGGCGAACAGATCAGATAAAGGGAGGAATTGGTGGTGCCCATGACGCGGATCGAACGCGTGACCTCTCCCTTACCAAGGGAGTGCTCTACCACTGAGCCACATGGGCATCGACACAGGTTTGACGGCTCACTCTGGCGAGCAACCGGCAAACCGGTATCGACATCTGCAGAACCCGACTTACTGGAGCGGGAAACGGGAATCGAACCCGTGTCATTAGCTTGGAAGGCTAAGGTTCTACCATTGAACTACTCCCGCCCGGGAGCATCGACCTCTTGAAATCGAGATGCCGAATCGCTTCGACATCTCGACCCAATAAGACGTTCGCCTTGGTGGAGGAGGCTGGATTCGAACCAGCGTAGGCGTAAGCCAACAGATTTACAGTCTGCCCCCTTTAGCCACTCGGGCACCCCTCCGAGGCGAGCCCTCAACTATAACACAGCCAGTCTGCGCTGCAACCGCTTTTGTATGACAGGGGCATTCAGGCGCCCATGGTCCGCCTCAGCAACAACAGGGCTCCGACGGCCGAGTCGCCCGACGGCTCGACGCAGCGTTCGCGCAGCGCGGGTGCAAAGCGGGGCGCCAGCCTCTTGGCGACACTGCCAGTGATGGCCATTGGCAGACTCGCCTCCGGATCCAGGGCCGCCGCCAGGCGCTCAAGTTCGAGTCGCGCCTCGTCAATCAGTCCGGCCGCGACCGGGTCAGCCCGCTCGAGATCAAACACCAGGGGTGCCAGCTGTGCGTGGCCATGCTGACCCGCGGCCGCACACCAGGCCAACATGCTCGGCCGGTCGGCGCCCGCTGTGGCCCAGACGGCGCGGGCAAGCTGGCCGGCCGGCACCCGTCCGTCGAGTGCTTGCTGGGCGTGGCGTATTGCCTTCAGGCCCAGCCAGGCGCCGCTGCCCTCGTCACCATTGATCCACCCCCAACCACTGACCATCGCGCGCGAGCCGTCATGGCGCATCGCCTCGCCGACGGTGCCGGTACCGGCAGCCAGCACCGCGCCCGGTCGGCCTCCGTGGGCGCCGAGCACGCTGGTGAACCCATCGTTGTCGAGCACGACATGGGCGAAGCCCGGCTGGCTCGACAGAAAGGCCTGTGCCTGCTCGGGCATCGCGGCGCCGGACAAGCCCAGGCCAAGCGCACAGTCGGCCAAGGACGGCCGCGCGATGCCGGCGGCTGCGCAGGCTTGATCGAGCGCCTCCAGCACATGGCGCCAGGCCTGTGCGATGCCCTGACCCAGCGCCGACGGTCCGGCCTCGCCAAAGCCGATCTCGGCGCCGTTCGCCTCAGCCAGGCGCAAGCGCGTGCCCGTACCACCGCCATCGACTCCCAAGTGGAATCGCGGCGCATGTCCTGCCGCTTCGAGCTTCACATGCATAGGTAGTTCCATGGCTCCTCCACTCTCGATTCACTCAGGCAGTTGCCAGTCGACACCCTGCTCGGCCAGCCAGCGCTGCGCCTGGGAGAAATGCCCACACCCGATGAAAGGCGCCGGAGGACGCATCGCCGACAACGGCGATGGATGGTTGGCCTGCAACACCAGGTGCCGCCCGGCACCTGCGCCGTCGATCAGCGAAGCCTTTGCTTGCGCATGCGCCCCCCAGAGCATGAACACCTTGGGCGCAGCGTCATGCGCAGCCGCAACGATCAACGCATCGGTCAGCGCCTCCCAGCCTGAACCCTTGGCGATCTTCGCGTGGCTGGCCGGCGCCCCGTCTTCCACCGTCAGGCTGGTATTGAGCAGCAGCACGCCGGCCGCAGCCCAGGCACCCAGATGGCCGTCCGCCGAGGGCGCTCGACCGAGGTCGCGCTGCAGCTCCTTGAAGATATTGCGCAGGCTGGGCGGCAGCTTCTGGCCCGCGGGCACCGAGAAGGCCAGGCCCTCGGCCTGTCCCGGCCCGTGATACGGGTCCTGGCCCAGGATCACCACGCGCGTCGCCGCCAGCGGCGTGGCCTTCAGCGCGCGCAGCGGGTCGGCCGGATAGATGGTGGCGCCCTCGCGCTGACGCTGCTCGATCTGGGCAATCAGCGTCTGTGCGCCGGGCGTGGCCAGCCAGGCGTCGAGACAGGCCTGCCAGCCGGCATCCAGGCGAGCCGCGCGCAGCAGCGCACCCAGCGGCTCGCGCAACCGGTTATCGGCGCCGAGGTCCAACAGGCTCTGCTGATCCATCAGCCGAACAGCTCGGCCAGCGCCGCGCCCGGATCGTCCGCGCGCATGAAGGCTTCACCAACCAGGAAAGCGTTGACGTTCGCATCGCGCATGCGCTGCACGTCGGCGCGGCCGAGGATGCCCGATTCGGTGACCAGCAGCTTGTCGGCCGGCACGTCCTTCAGCAGGCCCAGCGTGGTGTTCAGTGTCACCTCGAAAGTCCGCAAATTGCGGTTATTGATGCCCAGCAGCGGCGTCTTCAGGCGCAGCGCGCGCTCGAGCTCTGCGCCGTCATGCACCTCGACCAGCACGTCCATGCCCAGCGCCAGCGCACAGGCTTCCAGATCGGCCATCTGCGCATCGTCCAGGCTGGCGGCAATCAGCAGGATGCAGTCGGCGCCCATCGCGCGGGCGTCGTAGACCTGATACTCGTCGACCATGAAGTCCTTGCGCAGCACCGGCAGCGAGACAGATGCGCGGGCCGCGCGCAGATAGTCGGCGCTGCCCTGGAAGAAGGGCTCGTCGGTCAGCACGCTCAGGCAGGCCGCGCCGTGTTGCTCATAGCTGCGCGCGATCTCGGCCGGGCGAAAGTCGGCGCGGATCACGCCCTTGCTAGGGCTGGCCTTCTTGATCTCGGCGATCACCGCACTCTTGCCCGCGGCGATCTTCGCGCGCAATGCACACTCGAAGCCGCGCGTGGGCGACTGCCCCTCGGCTTCGGCGCGCAGGCTGGCCAGCGAGCGCAGCGCCTTGGCTGCCGCCACTTCCTCGCGCTTGACCGCGTTGATCTTGTTCAGGATGTCCGACATGGTCTTGCGTTCCTTCAGCCCGTCTGACCCAGCCGCTGCGTCGCTGCAACGAACTGGTCCAGCTTCGCGCGCGCCGCGCCACTGGCAATGGCCTCGCGCGCCTTGGCGATGCCCTCGGCGATCGAGCCGGCCACATTGGCCGCGTAGAGCGTGGCACCGGCGTTCAGGATCACGATGTCGCGCGCCGCGCCCGGCTGGTTCTCCAGCGCACCGATCAGCATCGTGCGCGACTCTTCCGGCCCGCTGACCTTGAGGCTGCGATTGGAGACCATCGCCAGGCCGAAGTCCTCCGGATGAATCTCGTACTCGCGCAGCTCGCCGTTCTTCAATTCACCCACCAGCGTGGCCGCGCCCAGCGAAACCTCGTCCATGCCGTCCTTGCCGTAGACCACCAGCGCATGCTCGGCGCCCAGGCGCTGCAGCACGCGCACCTGGATACCGACCAGATCGGGGTGGAACACGCCCATCAGGATGTTGGGCGCGCTGGCCGGATTGGTCAGCGGGCCCAGGATGTTGAAGATGGTGCGCACGCCCAGCTCGCGCCGCACCGGCGCGATGTTCTTCATCGCCGGATGGTGGTTGGGCGCGAACATGAAGCCGATGCCGGTCTCCTGCACGCAGGCCGCCACCTGCTCGGGCTTGAGCATGATGTTCGCGCCCAGCGCCTCCAGCGCGTCGGCGCTGCCGGTCTTGCTGGACACGCTGCGGCCGCCATGCTTGGCCACCTGCGCGCCCGCCGCCGCAGCGACGAACATCGAGCAGGTGGAGATGTTGAAGGTGTGCGAGCCGTCGCCGCCGGTGCCCACCACGTCCACCAGATGCGGCAGCGGCGGCAGCAGCACCTTGGCCGAGAGCTCGCGCATCACCTGCGCGGCAGCGCTGATCTCGCCGATGGTTTCCTTCTTCACGCGCAGGCCGATCAACAGGCCGGCGGCCATCACCGGCGACATCTCGCCGGCCATGATGCGGCGCATCAGCGCCAGCATCTCGTCGTGGAAGATCTCGCGGTGCTCGATGACGCGGGTCAGGGCTTCTTGGTCGGTGATCGGCATGGCTTCAGGCTCCAGCGAAGAATTCGCGCATGACGGCAATGGCGTGATCCACGCCCTGCGCATCCACATCCAGGTGGGTCACGAAACGCAAGCGATACAGGCCGGTGGCCAGCACCCCGCGCGTTCTCAGATGGTCGAGCAGGCCGGCTGCACGTTCCGGCACGACGTCGACGAAGACGATATTGGTCTGCGGTGTCTCCACGCTGACGCCGGGCAGGTTCTGCAAGCCTTGGGCAAGGCGCCGCGCCAGCGCATGGTCCTGACCGAGGCGCAGCACATGATGCTCAAGCGCATGATGCGCCGCCGCCGCCAGCATGCCGGCCTGGCGCAAGCCGCCGCCGGCCATCTTGCGCCAACGGTGTGCGCGCTGGATGAACTCGCGCGAACCGCAGAGCACCGAACCCACCGGCGCGCCCAGGCCCTTGGAGAAGCAGACCGAGACGCTGTCGAAATGACTGCAGATCGCCTTGGCCGCCGCATAGGGGTCGCCGCCGAACTGGTCGGCGCAGGTCACCGCCGCATTGAAGAGCCGCGCGCCGTCCAGATGCCGCGCCAGCCCATGCGTCAGCGCCAGATGAGAAGCCTCAGCCAGATAGCCCATCGGCAGCACCTTGCCGCCGATGGTGTTCTCCAGCGTCAGCAGCCGGGTGCGCGCGAAGTGCGCGTCGTCAGGCTTGATGTTGGCGGCGATGTCGGCCAGCGGCAACGAGCCATCCGGCGCATGGGCGATCGGCTGCGGCTGGATAGACCCCAGCACCGCGGCGCCGCCGCCCTCCCAGCGATAGGTGTGGGCAAATTGACCGACGAGGTACTCATCGCCGCGCTGGCAATGGCTCATCAGCGCACAGAGATTGCTCTGCGTGCCGCTGGGCATGAACAGCGCCGCCTCGAAGCCCAGCATCGCCGCCAGCGCGTCCTGCAGCAGGTTCACGCTGGGGTCGTCACCGAAAACGTCGTCGCCCAGCGGCGCGGCCAGCATGGCCTCGCGCATCGCCGGCGTCGGCTGGGTGACGGTGTCGCTGCGCAGGTCAACAATGGTCGTCATCGATACACTCCTGTCGTTCCTGGCGCGTCTCGCTGCCTCAGTACGCCAAATCGAGGAAGTTCTTCAGCATCGCATGCCCATGCTCGCTGAGGATGGACTCGGGATGGAACTGCACGCCTTCCAGCGGCGTGCGCGTGCCGGCCAGCTCGCGGTGGCGCACGCCCATGATCTCGCCGTCCTCGCTACGTGCGCTGATCTCCAGCACCTCGGGCATCGTCGCCTCCTCGATCACCAGCGAGTGATAGCGAATCACGCTGAACTCCCTGGGCAGGCCCTTGAACACGCCCTTCTGGTCGGTGGTGATCGTGCTGGCCTTGCCGTGCATCTGCGTCTTCGCGCGCACGATGCGGCCGCCCAGCGCGGCACCAATGCTCTGGTGGCCCAGGCAGACGCCGAGGATGGGGAACTTGCCGACGAAGGCCTGGATCGCCGCCACGCACACGCCGGCCTCGGCCGGCGAACAGGGGCCGGGCGAGAACACCAGGTGGTCGGGCTTGAGCACGCCGATCTCGTCCACCGTGATCTGGTCGTTGCGCACCACCTTCACGTCGGCACCGAGCTCGCCGAAGTACTGCACCAGGTTGAAGGTGAAGCTGTCGTAGTTGTCGATCATCAACAGCATTTAGAAGCCCTCCTCAACCAGTTCAGCCGCACGGATCAAGGCCCGCGCCTTCGCTTCCGTTTCCTTCCATTCCAGCTCGGGCACCGAGTCGGCCACGATGCCGGCCGCGGCCTGCACATAGAGCATCTGGTCCTGCACGATGCCGGTGCGGATCGCGATCGCCAGGTCCATATCGCCGGCGAAGCTGATGTAGCCGCAGGCGCCGCCGTAGATGCCGCGCTTGACCGGCTCCAGCTCGTCGATGATCTCCATCGCGCGGATCTTGGGCGCGCCGGACAGCGTGCCGGCCGGGAAGGTCGCGCGCAGCACGTCCATGTTGCTCATGCCCTTTTTCAGCGTGCCCTCGACGTTGGAGACGATATGCATCACATGCGAGTAGCGCTCCACCGCGAAGGCATCGGTGACGCGCACCGAGCCGGTCTCGGCGATGCGGCCGATGTCGTTGCGCGCCAGGTCGATCAGCATCAGGTGCTCGGCGCGTTCCTTGGGGTCGGCCTTGAGCTCGGTCTCCAGCGCCTGGTCCAGCTCGGGCGTCGCGCCGCGCGGCCGCGTGCCGGCCAACGGGCGGATGGTGATGCGCTCCTCGTCGGCGATGCGCTCGTGGCGCACCAGGATCTCCGGCGACGCGCCGACGATCTGGAAGTCACCCATGTCGTAGAAGTACATGTAAGGGCTGGGATTCAGCGAACGCAGCGCGCGGTACAGCGACAGCGGCGACTCGGTGTAGCGCTTGGCCAGGCGCTGGCCGAAGACGATCTGCATGCAGTCGCCGGCGGCGATGTACTCCTTGGCCTTCAGCACCGCGGCCTCGAAATCGGCCTTGGCGAAGTCGCGCTGCACCGGGTGAGCCTGGCCGCGCCTGACTTGCGGCGCGCTGACCGAATAGGAGAGCTTGTCGCGCAGCTCGGTCAGACGCTTCTTGCCGCGGAAGTAGGCCTCGGGCTGCGAGGGATCGGCGTAGACGATCAGGTACAGGCGCCCGGAGAGGTTGTCGATGACCGCCAGTTCCTCGCACTGCAGCAGCATCACGTCCGGCGTCTCCAGGCCGCCGGGGCGATCGAAGCCGCCGCCGGAGCGCGCCAGCTTGGGCTCCATATAGCGCACCGCGTCGTAGCCGAAGTAGCCAGCCAGTCCGCCGCAGAAGCGCGGCATGCCGGGGCGCAGTGCCACCTTGAAGCGCTGCTGATAGGCCTCGATGAAGTCCAGCGGATTGCCGTCGAAGGTCTCGATGACCTCGCCGTCGCGCAGCACCTCGGTCCGGAAGGCATGGCTCCTGACCACCGTGCGCGCCGGCAGACCGATGAAGGAATAGCGGCCGAAGCGCTCGCCGCCCACCACCGATTCCAGCAGGAAGCTGTTGCGGCCCTGGCCGGCGCCGGCGCAGAGCTTCAGGTAGAGCGAAAGCGGGGTCTCGAGATCGGCGAAGGCCTCGCTGATCAGCGGGATGCGGTTGTAGCCCTGAGCAGCCAGGCTCTGGAATTCAAGTTCGGTGATCACGTCGTCAGTCCTCGGGGACGGGGCGCGGCACGATCGGTCTGCGGTTCGTTCCGTGTCAATGCGCGCGCCGGTTCACAGGTCGCTGGACTGCGGCCTTCCCACCAGGGTGGGGAGTGTCAGGCTGACGAATGAAGGCCCGGTGAAACGATGGGGTCCGGGCCAGCAAGCAGGCAGTCAAGCGGCTTCAGAAGGCGAAGTCGAGCGGGCGACGCCAGGGCCAGGCTCCCCGGTCGTTAGACCCCTTGATGTGCTTGCGCGTGATGAACATGATGCAATCGAGTGTAGCAGCAGCACCTGCAGGCTCAGGGTTTTCGTGTGCCCGCCGCGACATCCGCGGCCTGCTCGGGCAGGCCATACTCCTGCCCCTTACAGCACGCTTGCAGATCCCGCGCCATGGACCGGGACGCTGTCGCGGCGAGACCGAGAAGGACAAGAGCGAAGAGGATGCAAAACATGCCGATGGAAGAGACAAACCCGCTGAAGCACATTCACCACCACACGCTGCGCCGCGCGGCGCTGGCCGGCCTGCTGGCCTGTGCCGCCAGCCTACTGACCTTGCCGGCCCAGGCCAATGTCGTGGAGGTCTCGGGCGTCAAGTACGAACCGGTGCAGGAGGTGGCGGGCACCAAGCTTCAGCTCAATGGGGCGGGTACCCGCTTCAAGGCGGTGTTCAAGGTCTATGCGGCGGGCCTTTATCTGACCGCGCCGGCCAACAGTCCGGAGGCCGTGGCCGCCAACACCGGCCCCAAGCGCCTGCACATCGTGGCCCTGCGCGAGGTGGACGGCAACGACCTCGGCAAGCTCTTCACGCAGGGCATCCAGAACAATGCCTCGCGGGAGGAGTTCCTGAAGGCGATCAATGGCATCACCCGCATCGCCGGCATCTTCTCCACCAAGAACAAGCTCGCCACCGGCGAACACTTCACCGTGGATTACATCCCGGGCACCGGCACCCAGGTGCTGGTCAATGGCAAGCCGACCGGCGAGCCGATCAAGGAACCGGAGTTCTACAACGTGTTCCTGAAGATCTGGCTGGGCAAGTCGCCCGCCGACGATCAGCTGAAGGACGCGCTGCTGGGCATCAAACGCGAGTCGCGCCAGCGCGGCTGAAGCCAGCCGCTCAGACGCCGCGCATGCCGGCCAGCAGTGCCGGCAGCTCGGCCAGGCTGTCGATCAGCAGGTCGGCGCCAACCGCCTCGACCGGATGGCCGTGGTTGTAGCCATAGCGCACCAGCACCACCGGGCAGCCGGCCGCGCGCGCGGCCGTCGCATCGTTGACCGAATCACCGACCATCCACACCTGCTGCGGTGGCAGGCCCAGCGCCGCGCAGGTCTTCAGCAGCGGCTCGGGATCGGGCTTCTTGCGCGCGAAATCGTCGCCGCCGAAGGTCTTGGCAAAGAAGCCGTCCAGGCCCTTGAGCGCCAGCAACTGGCGCGCCGGTGCGGCCGGCTTGTTGGTCAGGCAGGCCAGCGTCAGGCCCTGCGCCTGCAGTCCTCGCAGACCGTCGATCACGCCGGGATAGACCGCCGAATGCTGGCCGTTCAGCGCCGCGTAGTGCAGCTGGTAGCGTGTCCAGGCCTGCTCGTAGAGCTCGGGGGCACCACCGACTTCGGCCAGCGTCGTGCGGATCAGGTGCTCGCTACCGCGGCCCACGGTGCGCTCGACGAAGTCCCGGCCCACGACAGGCAGGCCCAGTTCGGTCAGCACACGCTCCAGCACCGCGACGAAATCGCCCAGGGTATCGACCATGGTGCCGTCCAGATCGACGATCAGCGCATCGGGGCGACGGGAGACGAGGGTGGGCGGCAGGCGAGACGAGGACATGGAAAGCGGCAACAGCAAGGCTTGGGCGTGAGGAGCGGCGATTGTCGCCGCCCGTGCCCAGCCTCTACCACCGCTCAGGCGCCGCGGCGCTGCCGCCAGCGCGAACGCGCCAGCGCCAGGCATTCATGCAGGCCGGCGACCAGCGCCAGCGTGAGCCACAAGGCGGGGCGCAGCGTGCCGGCAGCGGAACGAACGACTGTTGTACTCATGCGCCCAGCCTAGGCGCGGCGCATGACATCTTTGTGGCACACAAGCCGGCTATCGTGGGAACAAACCCGCCGCCGCCATGCCGCCAGACTCCAGCACCGCATTGCAGGACAGCAGCCTGCCCGAAGGCCTGCAGCGCCTGCGCGCGCTGGCGCAGCGCGCCGCTGCGTCACCCCTGGTGCAGCGCCACGAGCTGGGCGAGATCGATGCCGCCGGCCGGCGCCTACCGCTGTGGGGCTTCACGCTCGGCAACGCCGCGCCCGAGGCGCCGGCGCTGGCCATCGTCGGCGGCGTGCATGGGCTGGAGCGCATCGGTTCCGACGTGGTGCTGAGCTTCTTCGCCAGCCTGCTGACGCGACTGGAATGGGACGAATCGCTGCACCGCCTGCTCGAAGGGCTGCGCCTGATCCTGCTGCCCATCGTCAACCCGGGCGGCCTGTTGCTGGGCACGCGCGCCAATCCGCAGGGCGTCGACCTGATGCGCAATGCGCCGGTCGAGGCCGATGATCGCGCGCCCGCGCTGGTCGGCGGCCAGCGCCTCAGCGCCGCGCTGCCCTGGTACCGCGGCCGCGCCGGCGAAGCGATGCAGATCGAGAGCGAAGCGCTGAGCAGCTTCATGCGCGAGCAACTGCTGCCGCACCGCTTCGCGATCTCGGTGGACTGCCACTCGGGCTTCGGCCTGGTCGACCGCATCTGGTTTCCCTTCGCCCACACCGCGCGGCCGATCGCGCACCTGGCCGAACTGCAGGCGCTGGCCCAGATCCAGGACCGCACGCTGCTGCACCACCGCTATGTGATGGAGCCGCAAAGCCGCCACTACCTGACGCACGGCGACCTCTGGGACCAGCTCTACCTCGACGCGCAGGCACAGCACGCAGAGCGCGTCTTCCTGCCGCTGACGCTGGAGATGGGCTCCTGGCTGTGGGTCAAGAAGAACCCGCGTCAGCTGTTCAGCCGCCACGGGCTCTTCAACCCGCTGATCGAGCACCGCCAGCAGCGCGTGCTGCGCCGCCATCTGGGCTGGCTGGACTTCATCGCCCGCGCCGCGCACAGCCATGCGCGCTGGCTGCCGCAGGGCGAGGCCCGCGCGCAGGCGCATGAAGCCGCGCTGGAGCGCTGGTACCGCCGGAGGCCGCATTGATGAGCGAGCAGGTCGGCAAACCACGCAGCTGGCTGCTGCTGCGCGGCCTGGGCCGCGAGACCGGCCACTGGGGCGACTTCCCGGACGCGCTGCGCGCCGCGCTGCCGCCGCAGGACCGCGTGCTGCTGCTGGACCTGCCGGGCAATGGCGCCCTGTGGCGCGAGCGCAGCCCGCTGGCGATCGCCGCAATGACCGAGCAGGTCCGCGGCGCGCTGCGTGCGCGGGGCCAGGGCGGGGACGAGGTCGGACCGCTGCACCTGCTGTGCCTGTCGATGGGCGGCATGGTCGCGGTGGACTGGGCCACGCGCCATCCGCAGGAGATCGCCGCGGTCGCGCTGTGCAGCTCCAGCCTGCGCGGCATCAGCCCCTGGTGGCAACGCATGCGACCCGGCGCGCTGCTGCGCCTGGTCGGCGTGCTGCTGGCCAGCGATGTACAGCGTCGCGAGCAGGCGGTGCTCGAACTGACCAGCCACCGCCGACCGCCCGCGGCCCTGCCGCACTGGCTGGCGCTGCACGCGGCGCATCCGGTGCAGCGGCGCAATCTGCTGCGCCAGATCCTCGCCGCCGCGCGATTCCGCGCCCCGGCGGCGCGGCCACCGGTGCCACTGCTGGTGCTGGTCGGTGCCGGCGACCGGCTGGTGCATCCGGACTGCTCGCGGCGCATCGCCGCGGCGTGGGGCTGCGAGCTTGCCGAACACCCGAGCGCCGGGCACGACCTGCCACTGGACGATGCGCAGTGGCTGGCCACACAGCTGGCCCGCTGGGCCGCGACCCTGCCCCAACCAAGTCAAAGACACTTGTCTTAGACTACGGACAAATGTTCGACACCTCGAACTCCAGGAAGGAGCAGCTGCTCGCGCTGATCCGCGCCAATCCTTTCGTCAGCCAGCAGGAGCTGGCCGAGCGCGCCGGCCTGTCGCGCTCGGCGGTGGCCGGCCATGTGGCCAGCCTGGTGCGCAAAGGCCGGCTGCTGGGGCGCGCCTACGTGCTGCCGCAGGCGGCGCCGCTGCTGTGCATAGGCGGCGCCAACATCGACCGCAAGCTGCAGACGCTCGCGCGCGCCTATCTGCGCAGCTCCAACCCGGCACGGCAGAGCGAGACGCCCGGCGGCGTGGCGCGCAACGTCGCCGAGAACCTCGCACGCCTGGGCCTGCCGGTGCGGCTGCACACCGCGCTGGGTGACGACGCAGCTGGCCGCACGCTGCAGCAGCAGGCCGAGGCGCTGGGCATCAGCCTGCAGGGCGGCTTGCTGCACCAGCAGCACCCCACCGGCAGCTACACCGCGGTGCTGGACGCAGACGGCGAGCTGATCGTCGCGCTGGCGCAGATGGAGCTGCTCGAGTCGCTGGACTCCGACTGGCTGGCGCGCAGCGCCGCGCAGCGCGCCGACAGCACGCTGTGGATGGCCGACCTCAATCTGCGCGCCGACACGCTGGCCGCGCTGTGCGCCGAGGCGCTGCATCGCGAACGCCCGCTGCTGCTCGTCGCCGTCTCGGTGCCCAAGATGGACCGCCTGCCCGCCGAGCTGCGCGGCGTGCGCTGCCTGATCGCCAATGAGGACGAGCTGGCCGCTGCCGCCGGGCTTGCGTCGGCGCGCAATGTGCAGACGCGGCGCGAGGCCTGGCAGCGGCTGCGCGCGCGCGGCCTGCAGCAACTCGTCGTCACCGCCGGTGCGCGTGGCGCCTACTTCAGCAAGGGCGCCACGCTGCAGCATCTGCCGGCCCTGCCGGTGCAGGTACGCGAGGTCAGCGGCGCCGGCGATGCCTTTGCCGCCGGCGTCTGCGCAGGGCTGCACCGCGATGCCGATGACCTGCGCAGCGCCTGCCAGCTGGGCCTGCAGCTGGCCGCACTGACGCTGCAGACCGAGGCCAGTGTCAGCCCGGCACTGAGCCCGGCGCTGCTGGCCACCGACAAGGAAGAGAACCCGACATGAACAACAGCACGCCCACCGCCACCCTGAGCCCCTATCTGCAGATCGCCCCCGAGGTGGCGGCCGCGCTGGCCGATGGCCGGCCGGTGGTGGCGCTGGAGTCGACCATCATCTCGCACGGCATGCCCTGGCCGCAGAACGTGCAGACCGCGCGCGAGGTCGAGCAGATCGTGCGCGCCAATGGCGCGGTGCCGGCCACCATCGCGGTGCTGGACGGCAGGATCCGCGTCGGCCTGGACGACGCGCAGCTGGAGCTGCTGGGTCGCTCGCCCGAGGCGATGAAGCTCAGCCGTCGCGACCTCGCCTACGCGGTGTCCGCCGGTCGCATCGGCGCCACCACGGTGGCCGCGACGATGATCTGCGCGCAGCTTGCCGGCATCCGCGTTTTCGTCACCGGCGGCATCGGTGGCGTACACCGCGGCGCCGAGACCTCCTTCGACATCTCGGCTGACCTGCAGGAACTGGCGCAGACCTCGGTGGCGGTGGTCTGCGCCGGTGCGAAGAGCATCCTCGACATCGGTCTGACGCTGGAATACCTGGAGACCCACGGCGTGCCGGTGGTCGCGATCGGGCAGGACAACTTCGCCGCCTTCTACACGCCGGATTCGGGCTTCAAGGCCGATTTCCGCCTCGACACGCCCGCAGAGCAGGCGCGCTTCCTGCGCACCAAATGGGCGCTGGGGCTGACCGGCGGCGTGGTGTTCGCCAACCCGGTGCCCGCCGAAGCCGCTATGCCCAAGGCAGAGATCGATGCAATCACGCAGCAGGCCTTGGCCGAGGCCGCGGCGCAGGGCATTGGCGGCAAGGCGGTGACGCCTTTCCTGCTCGCACGCATCAAGGATCTGACCGGCGGCCGCAGCCTGGCCACCAATATCGCGCTGGTCAAGCACAACGCGGCGGTCGGGGCACAGCTGGCTTCAGCGCTGGCCGCGGCTTGACGCGGCGGGCCCCTTCTGCTGCGCCTTGACGCGGTACATGTCCTCGTCGGCCAGGCGCATCAGCTCTGCGGCATTGCCGGCCATGCCGGGATAGAGCGCGACGCCTATCGCCGCCGACAGACTGACCAGCGACTTCTGCGTCGGCAGATAGATCGGCTCGCGCAGCACCGCGTCGAGCTTGTCGCGCACCTGGCGCGCATCCGCCTCGGTCGCGACATCGGGCAGGATGACGAGGAACTCGTCGCCACCGATGCGGCCCACCGTATCGGCCTCGCGCACGCCGCCAGCGAGCCGCTGCGCCACCGCTTTCAGCACGGCGTCGCCGGCCTCGTGACCAAAGGCATCGTTGATGGGCTTGAAGTCGTTGAGGTCGACGAACAGCACCGCCACGCCCTTGCCTTCCCGCTGCGCACGCGCCAGCGCGCGGTCCAGCCGGTCCTGCACCAGGCGCAGCGAGGGCAGACCGGTCAGCGCATCGTGATTGGCCAGATGCTGGATCACCTCCTCCGCGCGCGTGCGGCGCTGCACTTCCTCGCGCAGCTCGGCAAGATTGCGTTCCACCGCGTCAGCCATCTGGTCCACAACCGCGGAGAGCTCGCCGAACTCGCTCTTCGCAGCAATGCGGGTGCGGCGGTCCAGCCGTCCGCCGCGCACCGACAGCGCCCAGTCGCGGAACTGCGCCATCGGCTGGCGCACCGAGCGATCCAGGTTGTAGGCAGAGAGCAGCGCGTACAGGCCCAGCACCGCCAGCGCCGTGCCCGCCAGCCAAGCGGCGATGCGCGCCCGTTCGCTGGCGCGCTCGCGCTCCGCGTCCAGCCTGGCCTGCGCCTGCTGCATGAAGCGCCGCAGGGGCTCCATCACCGCGGCCGTCGCCTCCAGATGGCGCTTGCCGTGCAAGCGCTCCACCGCCTGTCGCCAGGCCTGCTCATTGACAGGGCGCGCGCCACTGTCGGCCGGCTCGATGCTCGCCAGCACCTCGGCTTCGAAGTGCTGCAGGTCTTCGGCACGGCGCCACGACTCGGTCAGCAGCGCGAGCTCCTGCGCGTCGAAACCCGCCGCTGCAATGCGGCCGATCAGCGACTGCGGCACACCGCTGGCCGGCAGGGGCGGCGACACCCCGCCCAGCACCAGATCCCAGTACACGGAGTCGTAGAGAGCGGGCCGCCCGGCACGGCCGTTGCGCGCAAGCACGATCTCCTCGAAGTAGCGCAGTTGCTCGGGGCGGCGACCGACCGCATAGAGCCGCGCCATCTGTGTCGACTCCTCGACGCTCTGGCGCAGCTCGCTGGCCAGACGATGGCCATCGAAGCGGCGCTGCTGCGCTTGCTCCAGCGCCCGGTAGGCAAGCGCCAGCTGCAGCAACGCGCCCACGGCAACGCACAGCAGCACGACCTGCACCACCAGATTGAGCGTCAGCTTGGCCCGGATGCGCATGATCCGACCAGCTTAAACCCGCACCCGTGCAAAGGCCGTCAAAGTCCGAGCATCTGCCAGGCGCTGGCGAGCAGAAGCAGAGCCATCGTCGCGTTGAAGCCACGCCGGCGCATCGGCGCTGCCAGCCAGCCGCGCAAGGCGCTGCCGAACAGGGTCCACAGGCTGAGGCTGCCGCTATTGACTGCCGCCATCACGGCACCGAGCAACAGCGGCGCTGCAAGCCCCGCGTCCGCCACGGCCCCTTCGGATCTGGGCAGAAATAGGCTGGCGGTGGTCAGCGCCATCATCCAGGCCTTGGCATTGACCGCCTGCAGGGCCAGCGCCTGGTGCCAGCGCAAGGGCGGTCCGGCGGGCCGGTCATGCAGCGCCGCTGCGCCGACCAGGCGCCAGCCCAGCCACAGCAGGTAGGCACAGCCTACCCAGGCCAAGGCGCGATGCAGCAGCGGATGGCGCGCGAACAGCTCGGCCAGGCCCAGCGCCACGAGCAGCGTCTGCAGCCCCGTGCCTGCCGCAGCACCGAGCAGATGCGGCAGGCTGGCCCGATAGCCATGGGCCGCACCCGATGCGGTAAGCATCAGCACATTGGGGCCAGGGGTGATGCACAGCGCGAAGGCATAGCTTGCCAGAGCGAGCAGATCGACGCCGGCCATCGTCGCGAAACCGCGCTAACGCAGCGCAGCGCTGTGCATCAGTTGCAGCCGCCGCTGCAGCGCCTGCGCCCCCTGCTCTAGCAGGTCCAGCACGCGCTCGAAGCCCTGTGGCGGGCCGTAGTAAGGATCCGGCACCTCGCTGCCGGCCAGGCCCGGCACCAGGTCCAGGTAGAGCCGCAGCCGCTCATGCACGGGTGCCGGCGCCAGCTCGCGCAGATGGCGCAGGTTGTCCTCGTCCATCGCGAGGACCAGGTCGAAGCCGTCCAGCAGCTCGGGCTTGACGCGGCGCGAACGCCAGCGCCGCGGCAGCGGCGCGATCTCGCGGCGTGCCAGCACCGCGGCGGCGCGCGCATCGACCGGCTCGCCGCGCGAGGCCGCATGCGTGCCCATCGACGCCACGTGCACCAGCGGCCCCAGCCGGGCGCGCAGCAGCGCCTCGCCCATCGGCGAACGGCAGATATTGCCAGTGCAGACCAGCAGGATGGCGTGCTGCGGGGTCGGCATGCGGCGGCGTGGCGTTCAGCGCGCCAGCTCGGCGCGCATCGCGTCGATCACGGCCTTGTAATCGGGCTTGCCGAAGATCGCCGAGCCGGCGACGAAGGTATCGGCGCCCGCGTCGGCGATCTGGCGGATGTTGTCCACCTTGACACCGCCGTCGATCTCCAGGCGGATGTCACGGCCGCTCTTGTCGATGATCTTGCGCGCGGCTTCCAACTTCTTCAGCGCGCTGGGGATGAAGCTCTGCCCGCCGAAGCCGGGGTTGACGCTCATGATCAACACCAGGTCAACCTTGTCGATCACCCACTCCAGCACATCCAGCGGCGTGGCCGGGTTGAAGACCAGGCCGGCCTGCTTGCCCTCGCCCTTGATCAGCTGCAGCGTGCGGTCCACATGCGCGCTGGCCTCGGGGTGGAAGCTCACCAGGTCGGCGCCGGCCTTGCAGAAGGCCTGGGCCAGCGCATCGACAGGCTGCACCATCAGGTGTACGTCGATGGGCGCGGGCGTGCCGTCGGGCTTGACCGCGTGCTTCTTCAGCGCCTCGCAGACCATAGGCCCGAAGGTCAGATTGGGCACGTAATGGTTGTCCATCACGTCGAAGTGAATCCAGTCGGCGCCGGCGGCGAGCACATTGCGCACCTCCTCGCCCAGGCGGGCGAAGTCGGCCGAGAGGATGCTGGGGGCGATGCGGAAAGTCGTGCTCATAGGACGCGGCGGCCGGGGCGGCTGAAGCTGGGAAGGGAGCCGCGATTCTAGTTAAATAAGCAATCGCTGATGTTTTGGCGCCCTGCAGCTCAGGCCGACGCCGCTCCGCACAGCCCATCGAAACAGCTGCTCAGCAGCAGCTCGACGATGCGCTCGTCGCTGTACTCGCCACCCGCCTTCAGCAGACCCAGCACCGGGTCACAGGCGCGGGCAAACAGCGTGTAGAGCACCACCTCCGGCGGCAGCTTGGCGCTGATCTGGCCCTGCTGCTGGGCCTGGCCGATCCACTCGCCCAGGCTGTCGCTCAGCGCCATCAGGCGGTCCATGTAGTCCTTGTGGGCGATCAAGGCGGCTCGCAGGCTGGAGTTCTGTGCAGGCAGGGCGGGCATCTCACCGGCCAGCTGCACCTGCATCGTCCAGCGTGCGATGCCCTTCAGGCGCGCCAGCGCGTCCAGACCGGCATCGGCGTTCAGGCGCTCGACCTCACGCTGCGCACGCTCGAGCACGCGGACCATGGCGGCCGCCGCCAGCTCTTCCTTGGACGTGAAGTGCTTGTAGAGGCTGGCCTTGGCGATGCCCACATCGGCCACCACCTCGTCGACCGTCATCAGGTCGAAGCCTTTCTCCGCCAGCAGCCGATTGACCGAAGCCACGATCGCGTCCTCGCGCGCCTGCAGCACCTGTTCCCGAAAAGACGGTTTCGCCATGCCCGGATTCTAGGGCAGGCGGCGACGAATTTGAACGCATCCGGGCACGATCATCCTAAAACGTTCACATATGAACGTGTAAGTTGACTTTGTGAACTACTCAGTTCACATTTCAACCATCGCGCAAGCCCTGCTTACTGCCCAGGCGAGGACTCACATGCTCCAGACCTTGAATCCACTGCCGAAATCCCTGCCGCCACCCAGGGGTAGCGTCACGCGCCACGGCGCCACGGCGTCGACCGGCCTGCCGCGCTGGTTGCTTCCGGCGCTGCACCGTGCCGGCATGGCCACGCTGGCCGAACAGGCCGAAGGCCTGCTGCTGCTGGCACCCAGCGACGCGGCTCTTCAGGAGCATCTGCGCGCCCAGGCGCTCAGCCTGGACGACTGGTTGCTCGACGCAGCCCGGCCGCGCCAACTGCTGCTGGATCACCTGCTGCAGGACTCGGCGGCAGCAGAGCTGTGCGGCGCGGAGCAGCCCCAGTCCACGCTGGGCGGCCGTACCGTCTGGCTGTCGGCAGCGGGCCGCTCCGGGGCGCTGCGCGTCAGCGCCGGCAACGGCATCGACGCGATGGCGACCGGACTGCCGCAGCGCTGCGGCAGCCTGCAGCTGCTCTGCATCGATCGCGTGCTGGCCAGTCCGCAAGGCAGCCTGCTGGACCTGCTCGCCACCGAGCCCGGGCACGAGCTGCTGCTGCAGGCCTTGCGGACCAGCGGCCTCGAGGTGCTGCTGCGCGCGCCCGGCCCGTTCACGCTGCTGGCGCCGCAGGACGGCGGCTGGCACGCCCTGGCGAGCCGACTCGGACTGCCGCTGCCGCAGCTGCTGTCGGACCCGGCGCTGCTGCGCCGTGTGCTCGAGTTGCAGCTGATCCCGGGACGCTGGCTCAGCCACGAGCTGCCCTGGGGCAGCCAGCTGCACAGCGCCGGCGGCCTGTCTCTGCACTGCAGCGCGTTGGGCCTGATCGGCTGCCACTGCCAGGCCCAGCCACTGCTGGTCGGCAGCGACCGCCAGGCCAGCAACGGTGTGCTGCACCGGCTGGCCGAGCCGCTGGCGCCCTGCTCGCTTCGTGTGGCGTGACGAGGCCAGCCCCGCTCGCGCCCTTCTTCCCCCGTCCGTCCTAGCTCTCACAACAAGGAGTCATGTCATGTTCGTCTGGATCAAACGTCTGGCTGCCGTCGCCAGCCTGAGCTTCCTGGCCGCCTGCGGTGGCGGCGATTCCGACCCCACGGTGGTCGAGGTCGCCAAGGGCGATCCGCGCTTCTCCATCCTGGCCGAAGCGGTCGTCGCTACCGACCTGGCCGGCACGCTGTCGGGCACCGGCCCCTTCACCGTGTTCGCGCCGACCAACGATGCCTTCGCAGCCCTGCTCACCGAACTGGGCGTCAGCAAGGAGCAGCTGCTGGCCAACAAGCCGCTGCTGACCGCCGTGCTGAGCTACCACGTGCTGCCGGCACGCGTCGAGCGCAGCGCCGTGCCGCTGGGCCGTGCCATCACCCCGCTGCAAGGCGGCATCTTCAAGATCGACAGCGTCGGCGGCCAGCTCAAGGTCACTGACGGCCGCAACCGCAGCAGCACCATCACCGCGACCGACATCCACGCCTCCAACGGCATCGTGCATGTGCTCGACCGCGTGCTGCTGCCGGCAGACAAGAACATCGTGCAGACCGCGCTGGCGGCGCCCGACTTCAGCATCCTGGTGGAAGCGGTGACGGCGGCCAACCTCGCCGGCACGCTCAGCGGCAACGGCCCCTTCACCGTCTTCGCGCCGACCAATGCCGCCTTCGCTGCCCTGTTGACCGAGCTGAATGTCACCAAGGCCCAGCTGCTGGCCGACACTGCACTGCTGACCAAGGTGCTGACCTATCACGTCGTGCCGAGTCGCGTGCTCAAGGCCGAAGTGCCGGTCGGCGCCGCCATCACCACGGTGCAGGGCCAGACCTTCAGCGTGGACGCCAGCCTGGCGATCACCGATGCCAACGGCCGCAAGGCAGGCATCACCGCCACCGACCTGCTCACCAGCAACGGCGTGATCCACGTGATCGACAAGGTGATCCTGCCGCGCTGAGCAGCTCATCGCCCGGCCCGACGGCGCGCCAGCCGCCCGTCGGGCTTCAAGGCAAGCGGTATCGCTCGGCCAGCTCGCGCAAGGTCCCGTTGCGCTCCAGTGCGGCCAGCGCGGTCTCGAGCCGGTTCCGCGTCGCGCCAGGCAGCTGCCGGCTGACCGCAACAAAGTGGCTGTCCTCGGACAAAGCGAGGTCCGAGATGCGCAGCCTGCCCGAGAACTCGGGCAGGCGCAGCAGCGGCGCCAGCGTCATGTCCTGCCCGTAGAGGACTTCGGCGCGATCCAGCAGCAGCATGCGCAAGCCCAGCAGATCGCTGGGCGCGCCTTCCACATGGGCCACCCCTTGCTGCCCCAGGTGCCGGGCCAGCACCGAGCCCTGCGCCACCAGCACCGGGCTGCGGCGCCCAATCTCCGCCAGACGCGCATAGCTGTCCACGACGCGGCGGTCCGCACTGCGCTGCACCACGACATGGCGCACCTGGTAGATCGGCACCGACAGGAAGTCGAAACGCGCGCGGCGCTCCGGCGTATCGATCATGCAGAAGAACAGGTCGATCTCGCCGCGCTCCAGCAACACTTCCACACGGCGCAGCGGCGCCTCCCTGTCCAGGCCCTGCACCTGCAGCTGCGGATCGAAACGTTGCACGGCCTGGGCCAGCTCGCGGCACAGGCCGGGCAAGCGGGATTCCGCGCCTGCGTACTTCACCGGAGCGCCCGCCTGCGCGATGCTGCGCAGCGTCTGGCCCAGTACGCCGCCAGGCGCGGCCGCGGCAAGCGCAGCCGCCGCGATCAGGCAAACGCAATGACGCAGCATGGCCATTGTTCGAGCATAGCGCCGGCACAGCGCGTCGCTCTCTAGAATGAACCCATGCCCAAGCCGCAATTCAGCTGCAGCGTCGAGGTGACGCCGCTGCCCGAGCAGACCGATGCCGCGCAAGGCGTGCACGCCTTCGCCTACACCATCACCATCGCCAACACCGGCGACATTGCCGCCCAGCTGGTCGCCCGCCACTGGCAGATCACCGATGCGCGCGGCCATACCCAGGAAGTGCGCGGCCTGGCTGTCGTCGGTCACCAGCCGCTGCTGCAGCCCGGCGAGCAGTTCAAGTACAGCTCCTGGGCCAGCATCGCCACCCCGCAGGGCAGCATGCGCGGCCGCTATCTGTGCGTCACCGAGGAGGCTGATGTGTTCTGGTCCGACATCCCCGAGTTCCTGCTCGCCGACAGCACGACGCTGCATTGAGCACAAAGACCGCCGCGTCCTCCGGCCGCCACGGCAGCTGGGATCTCACCGCCCTGCTCAATGCCGCCGACGCGCGCGCGCCGCTGGCCGCGCGCAATCTCTGGCTGGTGCGCCTGTTCGAATGGCTGCGCCATCCGGCCCGCCGCAGCGATGACGCCGGCGAGCCCGCCCTGGCACAGAGCGGCCGTCCGCTGCCGCTGCTGCGCCTGAGGCATCTGCTCAATGTGCTGGAGCGCCATCCCGAGCATGCGCGCGCGCTGTCCGCGCTGATCGCCTCGGTCTGGCGCGATGTCGATGCGATCGGCCTGTTCGCCGACGTGGGCTTCGCGCCCCGCGTGGCGCTGGGCGCCGAGCTGCTGCACCGCCTGCGCCAGCGCCTGCTGCCGGGCACGGTGGACACGCGCGAGCTGGCCGAGCTGTTCGGCCTGCTCTTCCCCGAGCCCGAAGATGCACAGTGGTTGGCGCAGATCGACGCGGCACTGCTCGAACGCATAGGCGCCTTGTTGCTCGACGGCGCCGCGCCAGCCGCCACTTCGCCCTGGCGCGAGCCCATCGAGGCCGCGCTCACCGTGCTGGTCAGCGCGGTGCATGCCGCCGGCCTGGCCGGCGCACTGCGCCAGCGCATGAGCGCACCTCTGCTGCAGGCGCGCCCCTTCGAGCTGCTGGCGGTGGCCGCGACCCAGTATGCCGAGGCCCTGCACGGCACGCCTGAGCGCCATGCCGCTGAAGTGCAGCTGCGCGGCCTGCTGACCGAGTGCGCCACCGCGGCGCGCAGCGTACCCGCGCATCTGGAGCAGTACGGCGTCTCGGTGGACATCGTCTTCGACGTCGAGCAGATGCTCGCGCGCATCGCACGCATCGAGACCCTGCTGGACTACCTCGCCGCAGCGACGCCGCAGCAGGGCCTGCCGCGCCTGCTCGCCCAGCTGGTGGAGGTGGTGCATGAGCGCCGCAGCCTGCGCACACTGTTCTCGCGCCACTACGCGCTGCTGGCGCGCAAGATGGCCGAACGCAATGCCGAGACCGGCGAGCACTACATCACCCGCGACCGCAGCGAATACCGCGCGATGCTGCGCAGCGCCGCCGGCGGCGGCGCGGTGATCGCCGGCACGACGTTCGCCAAGTTCGCTATCACCGCCCTCGCCCTGCCGGCCTTCTGGGCCGGCTTCTGGGCCGGCGCCAATTACGCGGCGAGCTTCGTGCTGGTGCAGCTGATGCACTGGACGGTGGCCACCAAGCAGCCGGCGATGACTGCGCCGGCGATGGCGCGCAAGCTCGCCGCGCTTGACCAGCAGCAGGGCGTTGAGGACTTCGTCGACGAGGTGGCGCATCTGCTGCGCTCGCAGATGGCCGGCATCGTCGGCAATCTCGCCGTGGTGGCGCCACTGGTGCTGGCGGTACAGCTGCTCGCGCAGCTGCTGTTCGGCGCTCCGCTGGTGGGCCGCGCCGATGCGGACTACGTGCTGCACGCGCTGACGCTGCTCGGCCCCACCGTGCTCTTCGCCGCCTTCACCGGCGTGCTGCTGTTCCTCAGCAGCCTGATCGCCGGCTGGGCGGAGAACTGGTTCGTGCTGCACCGGCTGGACGCGGCGATCGCCTGGAACCCGGCGCTGATCGCCCGACTGGGCCAGCCGCGCGCGCAGCGCTGGGCCGACTGGTGGCGCAAGCACATCTCGGGCCTGGCGGCCAATGTCTCGCTGGGCCTGATGCTGGGTCTGGTGCCGGTGCTGAGCGCATTCTTCGGCCTGCCGCTGGAGGTGCGCCATGTCACGCTGTCCACCGGGCAGCTGGCTGCGGCCGTCGGCGCACTGGGGCTGGACGCGCTGCGCAGCGGCGCGTTCTGGTGGTGCGTGGCGGCGATCCCGCTGACCGGCCTGCTCAATGTGGGCGTGAGCTTCCTGCTCGCCTTCAAGCTCGCGCTGCGCTCGCGCGGCGTGCGCATCGAGGACCGCGCGCGCCTGCGCTCGGCGATCTGGCAGCGCTTGCGGCGCGAGCCGCGCAGCTTCTTCCTGCCGCCGCGGTGACAATGCGGCCCGATGCGCCGCCTATGGCTGCGGCTTGTCCTCGTCCCGGCCGGTCTCGGCCTCCTGGTGATGGTGGTGTCGCTCGCCGCGTTTGCGGCCCGAGAACATGGTCCACCAGACGATGAAGATCAGCAGCAGCAGAGCGCCCAAGGCTTCCAGCAGTATCAGTCCCATGTTTCCTTCTTCGTCTGTTCTTGCCTTGCGCCGCCGGGTACTTGCTGTCGCGGCGCCGGCGATTCTAGGAGTACTCACCGGCTGCTCGACCAGCCATCTGCCCGACCCTACGACGGTCCCGGTCACTGCACCAACCGGCAGCGCCGCACAGCCGCAGGCTGTCACGCCAGCCGTGCCGGCCGCACTGGCGGAGCCGTCCACCGAGCGCGTGCGCGCCGTGCAGCAGCGCGAGCGCTCGCGCTGGGTGGCGGCCGACTGGTCCGAACTGCCGGGCTGGGGGCAAGACCGCGCGCTGGAGTTCTGGCCCGCGCTGGTGCACAGCTGCAGCCGCCCGGCGCCGGGTTGGGCCGCACTGTGCGCACGCGCCGCGCTGCAGCCGCCTGCCGACGACATCGACGCGCACCTCTGGCTGATGAAGCATCTGCAGCCCTGGCGCGTCGAGGGCCATGACGGCAATGCCACCGGCCTGCTCACCGGCTATTTCGAGCCGCTGCTCGCCGCCAGCCGCAAGCCGCAGGGCGCCTTCCGTCATCCGCTGCATGCGATGCCGCCACCCGACGTGCTGCGACGCCAGCCCTTGCCAACGCGCGCGCAGATCGAGCAGGACGCCGCGGTGCGCAACCGGCTCAGGCCTTACGAGCTGGCCTACCTGGCCGACCCGATCGATGCGCTGCTGCTGCAGATCCAGGGTTCGGGCCGACTGCAGCTCAGCGAACCCGACGGCCGCCAGCGCCTGGTGCGCCTGGCCTTCGCCGGCCACAACGAGCAGCCCTACCAGTCGCTGGCCAAGGCGCTGATCGAGCGCGGCGAGATCCAGCCCTCGGAAGCCTCCTGGCCGGGCCTGCGCGAATGGGCACGCCGCAGCCCGCAACGCGCCGCCGAACTCAGCGCCCAGCTCAACCCGCGCTATGTGTTCTTCCGCGAAGAGCCGCTGCCCAATCCCGAGCAGGGCCCGCGGGGCGCACAGGGCGTGCCGCTGACGCCCGGCCGCTCGGTCGCCGTCGACCGCCTGAGCATTCCCTACGGCACGCCGCTGTGGCTGGACAGCACCGAGCCTCTGTCCACCACGCCGCTGCGCCGCCTGGCGATGGCACAGGACGCCGGCGGCGCCATCCTCGGTGCGGTGCGCGCCGACTTCTTCTGGGGCTGGGGGAACGAGGCCGAGACGCAGGCCGGCCGTACCCGGCAGGCGCTGCGCCTGTGGGTGCTGCTGCCGCGCGACAGCGGCCGCGAGACCAGCCGCAGCGGCAACAGCAAGCCGGGAGGTGCCTGAGCATGGCCAGCAGCCACGGCGCAGCGCCGCTCAAGCGCTACCACTGCCATCGCGGCCGCGACATCTTCATCACCTCTGGCTCCACCCGCGGCCTGGCACCCGGCAGCTTCGGCGTCTGCGCGATCGGCGGCGGCGCCGAGGGCTGGTCGGTGGTGCACATCGGACCCGACGGCGACGCGGCCGACCTCGGCGGCGAGTACTACTTCGCCACGCCCGAGGAGGCGCTCGCCTTCGTCAAGGAGCTGATCGAGCTGATGCCGCCGGCGCCGTTAGCAAGTTCTTAGCAAGGCGGCAAGCAAGATTTAGCAGCGGCGCGGGCGCGTCCTCGCCACCATGGAGGCTCTGTCATCACATGCATCAAGGAGCCTCATGATGAACAACACCGCCCGCTACGACATCTACGCCTTCATCCACAAGGGCCTGCGCGCCTTCATGGCGCACACACTGGTGCGCGTCGGCCGCCTGGACCCCCATGACGCGGCCGAGGTCGCCGAAGTCGGCGCAGAGCTGCGCGCGCTGCTCGCCACCTGCCAGGGCCATCTGCAGCACGAGAACGACTTCGTCCATGCAGCAATGGAAGCGCGCTCGCCGGGCTCGTCCTCGCGCATCGCACACGAGCATCTGGAGCATGAGGAATCGATCGCGATGCTGGGTACCCTGCTCGACCGCCTGGCCACCGAACCCGCGGCGGCGCCGCGGCTCTATCGCGCGCTGGCCGCCTTCGTCGCGCACAACCTCGAGCACATGTCGGTGGAGGAGAGCGAGCACAACGCCGTGCTCTGGGCGACCTATAGCGACGAGGAGCTGATGGGCATCGAGCAGCGCATCGTCGCCAGCCTGAGTCCGGAGGAAGGCGCGCTGACGATGCGCTGGATCCTGCCCCACCTCAGCCCGGCCGAGCGCGCCGGCATGCTGGCCGGCGTGCGCGCGCATGCACCGGCCGAAGCCTTCGACGGCATGCTGTGCATGGTGCGTCCGCTGCTGGGCGGGCGCGAATGGCTCAAGCTCAGCCAGGCGCTGGCACTGCCCGCCTAAGCTCCACCCGGCACTGCTGCCAATCAGGCCTCGGCCACTTCCACCAGGTTCAATGCCTGGTGGACCCGCAATCTGAACAGGCCACGGCCGGTCTTCTCCAGCGCCAGCTGCGGGCAGCGCTCGGCAAGCCGGCGCTGCAGCAGGATCAGCCGCGCCTCCAGGTTGTCCACCACCTCGGGCAGGCCCAGGTCGGCGCACATGCGCAGCTCGCGGTTGCTGAAATCCACGCGGCCGTTCGCACGCCACTCGCGCAGCAGCTTCCACAGGATCGCGCCGGGCACACCCTTGATCAGGTAGTCACCGCCGATGAAGATGCTGTCGTTGACCGCGTAGTGGCGCAGCTCCAGCGGCGGCGCATCGCTGCCGGCGCTGGAGGCAGCCTGCGCGCGGCTGCTGCTGACGAGCTCGGCTTCGCAAGGCGCAGCCTCCTGCAACGCAGCCATGGCGAGGCCCAGCTGGGCCGCCAACGTGACCAGCGCGTCCTCGTCGTCGTAGCTGAAGCGCAGATCCTGCAGGCTCTCAACACAAAGCACGCCGATCAGGCGATCGTGCGCCACGATGGGCACCGCCAGCTGGCTGTGCGGCTCGGGCAGGCCGGGAAATGGAATGCTCGCCTGCGCCATCAGGTCCTGCGCCAGGCCAGCTTCGGCGCCGGCTGCAGCCTGGCCGTAGCGGTACTCCATGGTCATGTGGTTGATGCGGATCGGCGTGCGGTACTGTGCCGCCACGCCGATCACGCCGTCGCCATAGGCGATCTCGGCGCCGACACCGGTGGCCGCATAACCGCGGCTGCCCACCATGTAGAGGCAGTGCCGCGACTCGTCGGCCATCAGCAGCATCGCATGCGGCATGTCGAACTCGCTGGCCAGCCCGGCCAGGGTCTGGTCCACCAGTCCGGCGAGGTCGCAGGCCTCGCCTGCGATGCGCGCGCTGACGCTGCGCAGCGCTGCCAGCAGATTGCGCCGCGACGCTGGTCTATCCAGCTCGACGCCGGGCAGACGCTCGACGGACAGCACGCGGTACACGTCTGCCCCCTGCAGCTTGAACACATCGGCCATGCCGCTGTGCGAGGCCACGCCGGCCAGCTTGGCCTTCAGGCTCTGGAACAAGGCGCCGGCGGTTTCGGTGCGCAGGTAGAGCAGCTCCAGCCGGTAGCTGATCGAGCTGACCGGATCGACCACCAGGGCCGCGGCCTGCGGATTGGCCAGGATGTTCGCGCGGGTCTTGTTGAAGAACTGGAAGGACAGGGCCACATGCCGCGCATCCACGTACATCATCTGCGACACATAGGTCGCATTGGGCACGCCATCGGCCGAGCAGGTGGCGACGGTGGCGGGGATGGCACCCTCCAGGCAATGGCGTACTGCATCCAGGCTGAGCTGGGCAGCGGGCTTCAGCGGGGCGCTCGCGGCCGACATTGCCGGGCTCACAGGGCCTGGCCGGCACTGGGGCCAGGGGTCTGCACGAAGCCGGCCTCGGGCAGGAAGCGCAGACCGACCAGATGGGACGGCTCGCGCCAGCACAGGGCATCGGCAAAGGCCGGACTCCAGCCCAGCTGCGCGATCTCGATGCCGAAACGGTCCAGGCTCGCACGCGCTACCGCCAGGTCCTGCGCGCTGGCCGGCACGGGCCGCGCCGCACCGGACTTGAGCTGCACCGTGCGGTGCGTGCTGGGCTGGTTGAAGCACACCGCGATGCGGCCATTGGCTGCGATGTCATGCAACAGCGGGCCGGCCGCATCGGAAAACAGCAGCACCGTCACCTCGCGCCGCGCCTCGTCGACGCGACAGGCCACGGCGCGCGCGATGGACGGCACCAGCCGCTCGCCGCGTGCGGCCACGGTAATCGACAGGCCCGACTGGATGAAGCCGGCCACGTCCTCGCTCAGCAGTGCTGCCTGGGTCTGCGTTTCCATGAGGCCCTGATGCTAGAAGCGGCGCCCCTGTGCGTCGATAGGGCTGCGACGGAAGGTCGAAAACGCACCGCCAGCCACGCCAGCGTCTTCCGCACCCGGCTCAGGCCTGCGGCAGCAGGTAGCGCCGCTCCCATTCGCCGATCTCGCCGAGGTAGTCGTCGTACTCCAGCGCCTTCACCGCCAGGTAGGCGTGCACGAAACCGGCCCCCATCAGGCGCGGCGCCACGCTGCTCTGCGCCATGCGCTCGTGCGCGACCAGGAAGGTGCGTGCCAGCTGCTGGCCAGCATGGCCGGCGGCGTCGTCGGCAATGGGCGCGCTGGGCTTCAGGCCTTCGTCCATGCCTGCCAGTCCGGCCGCCAGCGTCGCCGCGATGGCCAGGTAGGGGTTGGCATCGGCACCGGCGATGCGGTTCTCCACCCGGCGCGCGGCCGGGCCGCTGAGCGGGATGCGCAGACCGGTGCTGCGGTTGTCCTCGCCCCAATGCAGGTTCACCGGCGCCTGCGCGCGCGCCACATAGCGCCGGTAGGAGTTGACGAAGGGCGCGTAGACCAGCATCAGGTCCGGGGTGTAGGCCTGCAGCCCGCCGATGTACTGCGCGAAGGCCTCGCTGGCGCTGCCGTCCTCGCGGCTGAAGATGTTGCGTCCCTGCGCATCGAGCACGCTCTGGTGCAGGTGCATGGAGCTGCCCGCCTGCCCCTTGATCGGTTTGGCCATGAACACCGCATTCAGGCCATGCTTGAGCGCGATCTCCTTGGCCGCGTACTTGAACAGGAAGGCCTGGTCGGCCACCGCCAGCGCGTCGCCGTGCAGCAGGTTGATCTCGTACTGCGTCAACCCGACCTCGTGGATCCAGGTATCGCTGGCGATACCCAGCGCATCGAGCGCGGCATGAAACTCGTCCCAGAAGGGCGCCAGCTCGTTGAGCATGTTCAGGCTGAAGGCCGACTGCCCCGCCTCGGCGCGGCCACCGCGACCGCGCGGCGCCGTGAGCGGCTGGGCCGGGTCGGTGCAGGCCGCGGTCAGGTAGAACTCGATCTCCGGCGCCACCACCGGCGTCAGGCCGCGCTCGCGGTAGCGCGCCAGCACGCCCTGCAGCACCGAGCGCGGCGCGAAAGCGCAGTGCTCGCCGTTGAGCTCCAGGCAGTCGTGGATGGCCAGGTAGCGCGGCACCGTGCTCCAGGGCACGCGCTTGAGCGTGGCCATGTCGGGCACCAGGCGCACATCGGGGTCGGCGTCCGGGAAGATAGGGTCGTAGGAGTACTCGCCGGTGACGCACTGCATCGGGATGGCCTGCGCAATGCGCAGCTCGGTGCCCCTGGCAAAGCTGGCCGCCGGCATCAGCTTGCCGCGCGGATAGCCCGACACATCGGGAAAGATGCACTCGACATCGCGCACGCCCTCGCGGCGGAAGCGTTCGGCCAGCCCGGCGCCTTCAGCGCCACTCGAAATGCTCATCGGTGATTCCCGGAGTTGCTGGCGCCATTCTCCACCGCCCGATACGCCTGCCCGGAAGGCCGCTGGCAAAATTCGCCGATGTCCGTCGCACCGCAGCCCATGCCGCGCGTGCTGAGCCTCATCCCGCCGATGACGCAGCTCAACACGCCGTATCCGTCCACCGCCTACCTGACCGGTTTCCTGCGCTCGCGCGGGGTGGACGCGCGCCAGCAGGACCTGGCGCTGGAGCTGGTGCTGCGCCTGTTCTCGCGGGCCGGCCTGGCCCAGCTGCGCGAGGCCGCCGAGGCGCTGCCGCCGGCCCGGCACAGCCGCCAGGTGCAGCAGTTCCTCGCCGAGTACCCGCGCTACGAAGCGACCGTCGAGCGCGTGATCGCCTTTCTGCAGGGCCGCGACGCGACTCTGGCGCACCGCATCAACACCCGCGGCCTGCTGCCCGAGGGCGCGCGCTTCGCCTCGCTGGATTCCTACCTCAGCCACGAGGACGGCGAAGACCCGCTGGCCTGGGCCTTCGGCGCCCTGGGTCTGCAGGACCGCGCGCGGCACCTGGCCACGCTCTACCTGAACGACCTCGCCGACGTGCTGCGCGACGCGGTGGACGAGCGCTTCGAATTCGTGCGCTACGCCGAGAAGCTGGCCACCAGCCAACCGACCTTCGACCCGCTGGCCGAGGCGCTGGCCGCGCCGCCCAACCTGGTGGACCGCACGCTGCAAGACCTGACCCTGGCCGCGCTGGACGCGCACGCGCCGGATGTCGTGCTGCTCTCGGTGCCCTTTCCGGGCGCCGTCTATGCAGCGCTGCGCATCGCGCAGACCATCAAGCGCGCCAACCCGCGCATCGTCACCGTGCTGGGCGGCGGCTTCGTCAACACCGAGCTGCGCGAACTGCGCGAGCCGCGCGTGTTCGAGCACATTGACTACATCACGCTGGATGCCGGCGAGCGCCCGCTGCTGGCGCTGCTGGAGCACCTGCAAGGCAGGCGCTCGAAGCAGCGCCTGGTGCGCAGCTTCCTGCGCGAGGACGGCCAGGTCCGCTACATCAACTTCGGCGGCGAGCCGGACATCCCCTTCGACGAGGTGGGCACGCCCACCTGGGACGGCCTGCCGCTGGACCGCTATCTGTCGCTGCTGGACATGCTCAACCCGATGAACCGGCTGTGGAGCGACGGACGCTGGAACAAGCTGACCGTGGCGCACGGCTGCTACTGGAAGAAGTGCAGCTTCTGCGATGTGAGCCTGGACTACATCTCGCGCTACGAGGCCGCCTCCGCCGAGGTGCTGGTGGACCGCATCGAGGCCATCGTGGCCGAGACCGGCCAGACCGGTTTTCACTTCGTCGACGAGGCCGCGCCGCCCAAGGCGCTGAAGGCGCTGGCCGCCGAGCTGCAGCGGCGCGGCACGGCGATCAGCTGGTGGGGCAATGTGCGCTTCGAAAAGACCTTCACGCCCGAGCTGGCGCAACAGCTGGCCGACAGCGGCTGCATCGCGATCTCCGGCGGGCTCGAAGTGGCCAGCGACCGGCTGCTGAAGCTGATGAACAAGGGCGTCTCGGTGGAGCAGGTGGCGCGTGTCACCAAGGGCTTCGCCGATGCCGGCGTGCTGGTGCATGCCTACCTGATGTATGGCTTCCCCACGCAGACCGTGCAGGACACGGTGGACGCACTGGAGTACGTCCGCCAGCTGTTCCTCAACGGCTGCATCCACAGCGGCTTCTTCCACCGCTTTGCCTGCACCGTGCACTCCCCCGTCGGCCAGCGCCCGCAGGACTATGGCGTCAGCCTAATCCCGCTGCCCGACAGCCCCTTCGCCAAGAACGACGTCGGCTTCGTCGACCCCACCGGCACCGACCACGACATGATGGGCCGCGCGCTCAAGAAGGCGATCTACAACTACATGCACGGCATCGCGCTGGACGAGGACGTGCGCATGTGGTTCGAGGAGATCCGCGCGCCCAAGCCGACGGTGGGGAAGCATCGGATTGCCAAGGCGCTGGCACAGACGCTGCAATAGGCCTTCCACTGGAGAACCGCACCATGGCCACCATCCGCCCCGGAACCAGACATGTCCTGATGGTCGTCGACGTACAGGTCGGCGTGATGGCCGAGGCCTGGGAGGTGCCGCGCGTCGTCGCCAGCATCGCCCGTGCCGTCGAGCGCGCCCGTGCGGCCGGCGTGCCGGTGGTCTGGGTGCAGCACGCCGACGACGAAGAGCTGCCCATGGGCAGCGCGCCCTGGCAGTGGGTGCCCGAACTGAAGCCCGCGGCCGACGAAGCGCTGATCCACAAGCGCTACAACTCGGCCTTCGAGGACACGGCGCTGGATGCGGTGCTGGCCGAACTGGGCGCCGCGCACATCGTGCTGGCCGGCGCGATGACCAATGCCTGCATCCGCGCGACCGCCTACGGCGCGCTGGACCGCGGCTACGACCTCACGCTGCTGAAGGATGCGCACACGACGATGAGCTTCGAGCTCGGCGAAGGCCGCCGGCTGGAGGCCGAATCGGTGGTGACCGACCTGAACCTCGCTATGCGCTGGCTGCAGTACCCGGGCCGGCGCAATGCCGCGGTGGCGGTGGACGAGTTCGCCTTCGGCGCATGAACCTGCGCCGTCTCTGTTCGGCGCTGCTGGCGCTGGCCCTCTTCGCGCATGGAACCGCACACGCAACGATGGACATCCAATCCCTGTGGGACTTCGGCCAGCCGGCCCTGAGCGAGCAGCGTTTCCGCGAGGCGCTCAAGGCCCTGCCGCCCGGCAGCGACGAGGCGCTGATCCTGCACACGCAGATCGCGCGGACCTATGGACTGCGCCGCGACTTCGACGCCGCGCGCCGCGTGCTGCGCGAGCAAGTCGAGCCGCGTCTGGCCCAGGCCGGCGCCGAGGTGCGCGTGCGCCATGCGCTGGAGCTGGGGCGCAGCTACGCCTCGGCCACGCATCCGCCCGAGCAGCGCACGCCGCAGAGCAAGGCCCAGGCCCGTGAGGCCTTCGAGCGCGCACTGCGCCTGGCCCGCGAGGCCCGGCTCGATGGACTGGCGGTGGACGCCATCCATATGTTCGCCTTCGTCGACGAAGCGCCCGCCGAGCAGGCGCGCTGGGCCGAGCAGGGGCTGGCCATCGCGCTGGCGTCCAATCAGCCGCAGGCGCGCAACTGGGAGGCCTCGCTGCGCAACAACCTCGGCGTGGCCCTGCACCAGCAGCAGCGCTTTGATGAGGCGCTGGCGCAGTTCCGCCTGGTCGTGCCGCTGCGCGAGCGGCTGGGCGACGCCTACCGCTGGCGCGTCGCCCGCTGGATGGTGGCCTGGACGCTGCGCAGCCTGGGCCGCATCGACGAGGCGCTGCAGATCCAGCTGCGCCTGGCGCAGGAAAACGCCGCGGCCGGCACGCTGGACGAGCATGTGCACGCCGAGCTGGAGGCGCTCTATCGTGCCAAGGGCGATGCGGCGGAAGCGGACCGCCAGGCCGAGCTGCGCCGCCAGGTGGCGGCGCCGCGGTGAATCCCGACGACGAGTGCCAAGACCTGAACGATGCGACTGCACGCCACCGACACGATAGCCCCCGCAGCGCTGCATCACGCGTTCACGCAGGCCTTCGCCGACTACGTGGCCGGGCCCTTCGAGCTGCCGCTGGAGCAATGGCCCGGCTTCCTGGCCCGCCAGGGCGTGGATCTGAGCCTGGGCCGCGCCGCGGTGGATGACGGCGGCGCGGTGCAGGCCTTCGCGCTGGTGGCGCCGCGGCCGGCGCTGGCACGCTGGCGCCTGGCGACGATGGGCGCGCTGCCAGCGGCGCGCGGCAATGGCGCCGCCGTCGCACTGCTGCAGGACTTCATCGCGCGCGGCCGTAGCGCCGGACTCGCCGCGCTGGAGCTGGAAGCCTTCGCACAGAACGAGCGCGCCCTGCGCCTGTACCGCCGCCACGGCTTCGTCGAGCGCCATGCGCTGCGCGGCTTCCGCCGCGAGGCTTCGTCGGCGCCGGGTGAAGAAGGCGCGCCAGCCCAGCTGCTGGCACAGGCCGATGCGCTGGCCTGGCTGCAGGCCAGCGAGCGCGAAATCGACGACCTGCCGCTGCAGGTCAGCGCCCCCGTCGTCGCCGCGCTGCCCGTGCCGTGGACGGCCTGGCGGCATGGCACGGCGCAGCTGGTCTTCAGCGGCGACGATCGCCAGGGACTGCTGCTGCGCTCGCTGGTCGATCGCGATCCGGCGCAGACCGACGCCGAGGCCTTGCTGCACAGGCTCTGCGCCACCTACCCCGGCGCGACGATACAGATGCCAGCGCTGCAACGCAGCGACCTCGGCGGCGACGCGCTGCTGCGCTGCGGCTTCGCGCACCAGGCGCTCTACCAGTGGCTGATGCGCCTGGACCTGCGCTGAGCGAGGAAGCCGCCAGCACGGCGCCGACGCCGCGTGCACTGTTGTGCAGGCGACAGCGGCCGGCGCACCGAGGCGCGATGATCGGCGAGCGACGCCAATAGCACCGCGCCGAAGAGCGCCCACGTCACAGGAGACCGCCATGCCCAGCTTCAGCACCCTGCGCATCGAAGCCGACGCGCAATCGCCGCGCGTCGCGCGCCTGCTGCTCAACCGCCCCGAGCGGCTGAACGCGATCAACGAGGCCATGCCCGGCGAGATTGCCGCGGCGGTGGACTGGGCACAGGCCAACCCGGAGATCCACGTCATCGTCGTCGAGGGTGCCGGCAAGGGCTTCTGCGGCGGCTACGACCTGGCGGCCTTCGCCGAGCAGCAGATCGAGCATCCCTGCCAGCAGGAGAAGACGCCCTGGGACCCGATGGACGACTACGTCTACATGAAGCGCAACACCGAGCTCTTCATGAGCCTGTGGCGCTGCAGCAAGCCGACGATCGCCAAGGTGCATGGCTTCGCTGCCGCCGGCGGCAGCGACATTGCGCTGTGCTGCGACCTGCTGGTGATGGCCGACAGCGCGCGCATCGGCTACATGCCCACGCGCGTCTGGGGCTGCCCGACCACGGCGATGTGGACCTTCCGCCTCGGCCCCACGCGCGCCAAGCAGCTGATGTTCACCGGCGACACCATCGACGGCCGCAAAGCCGCCGACTGGGGCCTGGCCAACGAGGTGGTGCCCGAGGCCGAGCTGGACGCCGCGGTGATGCGCCTGGCGGACCGCATCGCCGGCGTGCCGCGCTCGCACCTGGCGATGCACAAGCTGGTGGTCAATCAGGTGATGCTGAACATGGGCCTGGAGCAGGCGCAGACCCTGGCCACGGTATTCGACGGCATCACCCGCCACAACCCTGAGGGCCTGTGGTTTCGCCGTTATGCGCAGGCCGAGGGCTTCAAGGCCGCGGTGCAATGGCGCGACAGCGGCAAGCCCATCCCCGAGGGCGACGAGGCGCGCGCGCTGATCCGCGAGATGGACGAGGCCGCGCGGCGGCGCCAGAGCCAGGGCGACAGCGACTGATGCCAGCCAGGCACAATGCCGGCCCGGACCTCATCAAGACTCCATCGTTTCCCTATCCACCATGAGCTTCGCCGACAACCTCAAGCAGCTGCCCGCCGTCACCCACCTCGCTGAGCTGCAGCTACTCGACGACGCCGGCGCCGTGGTCGCCCGCATCGAGAACAAGCCCGGCAAGGCCGGCTCGCTGGCCGTCTATGCGGCGCTGGCCGCCCGGCACGGCGGGCGCATCGACGTGGCTGCGGCCGAGGAAGGGCTGGGACTCTTCGCCGAACACACCGAAGCGGCCCGCGGCCATCGCGGCAGCCATCCGAATATCGACCGCCTCTTCGACATCATCGCCAGCGGCAGCAGCTACGCGGTGAAGCTGGTTCCGGCCGCCTGAGGCCGGCGCTGCCGGCAGCGATGCCCCGGGCCGCCACGGCACATGCGCGGGCCGCTAGCATCGCCACGCCATCCACCGATCAACACAAGGACAGAGGAGAGAGACGACCATGTTCAATCACGTGATGCTGGGCTCGAACGACATCGAGCGGTCCAAGCGCTTCTACGACGCGGTGCTGGGCGTGCTCGGCGCCGGCGAGCCGGTGCGCAACCAGGCCCCCACA
Organism: Roseateles sp. T103; assembly: GCF_057219915.1. Lineage (NCBI taxonomy): Bacteria > Pseudomonadati > Pseudomonadota > Betaproteobacteria > Burkholderiales > Sphaerotilaceae > Roseateles > Roseateles sp. T103. The sequence goes on along the minus strand of NZ_JBXVVS010000003.1, from coordinate 314,483 downwards.
GGCCACACCCGGCTGTTCTACCGCCACGACGGCAGCACCTTCTGCGTGACCGAGCCGATCAATGGCGAAGAAGCCACCTACGCGAACGGCGGCACGCTGGGCTTCAAGTGCAGCTCGGCTGAGCAGGTGCAGGCCTTCCACGACGCCGCAGTGGCCAACGGCGGCACCTCCATCGAGAACCCGCCCGGCCTGCGCCAGGGCAGCATGGGCGCCATGCACCTGGCCTATGTGCGCGACCCCGACGGGCACAAGCTCTGCGCGATCTATCGGGTCAAGTAGCCTGTCAGGCCTGCCAAGGCACATGGCCGTGGCGGTAGCGCATCATCGCGGCGCCCGCGCCAGTTCGTCGCGCAAGCTGGCCGCGTAGGCCTGCAGGATCTCGGCCGGCGGATCCTTGCGGGGCCAGCTCAGGGCCACGCCGTCCTGGGCGTGGCGCGGCAGCACATGCAGGTGGAAATGGAACACCGTCTGCTCGCCTTCGCGGCCGTTGGCCTGCAGCAGCGTCAGGCCGGGCGGGTCGAAGGCAGCCCGGGCCGCCTTGGCCACCCGCTGCGCCGTCTGCGCCACCGCGGCGGCTTCTTCCGGGCTGATGTCGAACAGCGTCGCTGCATGGCGCTTGGTGGCGACCAGCACATGCCCCGGATTCACCTGCCCGATGTCCATGAAGGCGATCGTCAGCGCGTCTTCATGCACGATGGCGGCCGGGATCTCGCCGGCAACGAGACGGCAGAAGATGCAGTGGCCGGGCGGCGAGGTATCGACAAACATGGGCATGCGCAAGCTCCATCAATCAAGTGTCCGGCACTGCACCATTTCAGGCCGGGTTCATCAGTTCCTGGCAGGCTCGCACGCCGCCGCGCCGTTGTCGAACACGACAAGCCAGCGCCCTAACGCCGCATCGAAGCGCCAGGTCGAGTGGAAGCGCGCGATGACACGTCCATCCGGCCCACGCACCGGCCCCTCGGTGTAGCCCAGCTGGCCGCCGGCCAGCACCTCGGCCTGCTCAGGCTGCCAGGCGAAAGGCGCCGGCGTGCCGGGGGCGAAGAAGCGCTGCGTCCAGAAGGCCAGCACTTCGGCCTTGCCGCGCAGCGGCTTGCCGCCGTTGACGAAGACGGCATCGTCGGCGATGAAGCTGGCAAAGGCGGAGGCGTCGCGGTCGGCCATGCTCTGCGCAAAGGCGGTCTCGCTGGCGCGCAGCGAAGCAGCCGTGCCAGCCAGGCTGGGCGCTGTAGGACTGGTGGCGGCACAGCCGCCAAGCAGCCCGGTGAGCGCCGCAGCCGCTGGCAGCGCCGCACTCAGTCTTCGTTTCGTCATCTTGTTCATCTTCTCCTCCCCTGTCCCGATCGACCTTATCGTCGCTCTTCCATCAGCGCCAGCAGATGCCCGTCCGGGTCGCGGAAGAAGCACATCCACAGCTCATGATCGGGCAGCTTGGCCACGCAGTGCGGCTCGGCGACGAAGTCCACGCCCAGCGCACGCAGCTCGGCCACGGTGCGTTCGATCTGTCCGACGCGAAAGTAGTGGCAGCAGGCATCGCCCGGCTGCACCACCGCGGCCGGGCCCGCGCTGCCGTCGAGCATCAGGCGCAGGCCGGCGCAGTCGAAGAACACCAGCGGCCCGGCGCGGAACAGCCGCGGCAGGCCCAGCCGATCGCCGTAGAACTGCTCGGCGCGGTCGACGTCGCTGACCTTGAGTGCAATCTGGCCCAGGCTTGCCAATGGCATCGTGCTATCCCCCCGCTGCAGGCTTGTCTCTCATCTCCACCGACTCGCGCACCCAGTCCGCGTATGGTCCCCAGGCCTGCGCCACGGCCAGCGCGTGGATGGCCGGCAGCTCGTAGCCATGCAACTCGCGGATGGCGGCTTGCAGCGCAGGGTAGCGCGCCGCCGTGGTCTTGCACATCAGGCGTTGCTCGCAGTCCTGTTGCACCTGCGCCTGCCAGCGGTAGACGCTGCGGATCGCGTCGATCTGCACGCAGGCGGCCAGGCGGCGCTCGACCAGGGCCCGGGCCATGCGCTCAGCGTCCTCCAGTGTGGCCACCGTGGTGCAGACCGCCAGCAGTGCGTCGCCTGCCGCCGGTTCCGGACCTTCCGCAGCTTGATGGCCCTCATGGGCCTGAGGGACAGGGATGTTGCTCATATGCCCAGGATATCGGCGCGCGCCAGGATCTCGGCCGTCAAGGCTTCCCTGATCCAGAGCTTGCGGCCGGTGTGCGCGGCAAACACCGCCTGATGCGCCGCACGGCCCAGCTCACCCTCGCGCTCGTCATAGCCCCGAACCCAGTCGATCAGCATCGCCAGGCGGCTGTGCTGCTCGTCTGCACTGGCGTACTTGTGCGGCTCCCAGGGCCTGGCGCGGCAGTGTGCGATGCAGACCTCGACCCCAGGGTCGAGGAAGAGCAGGCAGGCCTCGGGCCAAGCCTTCAGCGCCGCCTGGGCGAGCTCGGCGTAGCAGCCCTCGATCACCCAGCGCTCATGACGGGCACAGAAGCCCTGCACATCGTCGCGTGCCCGTTGCGGATCGCGCGGCACGGCGATCTCCCCCGGCTCCCAGGCCACCGTGTCCAGGTCGAGGCAGGCAGCGCCGCTGCGACTGGCCAGCCACTGCGCCGCTGTCGACTTGCCCGACCCCGAGTTGCCCAGCAGCACCCAGCGCTGCGAGTTGGGGCGCGCCTCCTGTTCCGCATGCATCCCTTGTCGGCTCCGATTCATGCGCCGGACGACAGCCGGCGCTGGGGACAGTATCTACCGCGACAACGCCAGCACAGCGCGAGAATGCGCTGGCCGCTACAGGTTCATCAGGCTCACAGCTGCAGGGAGGCGCCATGACGAGATCGGCAGCACACACCAGGCGCGCCGTGCTGGCCTGCGGCCTCGCGCTGCTCGGTCTCTTCGCAGCTGCGGCCCATGCCGGCCGGCCGATCTCCTACGCCCAGATGCAGGCGCAGCTCGACGCCCTGCCCAAGGGTGGATTCATCACCGTGACGGAGGAGGGTCGCAGCGTCGAAGGCCGCCGGCTGATGCTGGTGCGCCTGAACCGTGGCGGGGAGCAGGCGCGGTTCAAGGTGCTGTACTACGCCCAGCAGCATGGCAATGAAGTCTCCGGCAAGGACGCGCTGCTCGCCCTCGTCGCACGCATCGCCCGCCAGCCCGAGCTGCTGCCCGAGGACATCGACCTCTATGTGATGCCCATGGTCAACCCCGACGGGGCCGAGGCAGGCACGCGCAGCAATGCAGCGGGGGCCGACCTGAATCGCGACCATCTGCTGCTGGCCCAGCCCGAGACGCGCGCACTGCACCGCGTCGCGCACCGGGTGCGGCCACACCTGGCGGTCGATGGCCATGAGTTCGGCATGGACAGCGACCACCTCCTGGCCAAGGGCTGGCAGGCCTGGCCCGAGATCACGCTGGACGCGGCCAATCACCCGCTGATCTCGCCAGCGCTGCGCCGCGAGGGCGTGCGCACCGTCGAGCGCATGGCCGGCGAGCTGCAAGGCGCCGGCTTCAGCTACCGCCGCTACTACGTGGGCGGTCCGCCGCCCGAGGTGGAGATGCGCCCCTCGTCGCCGGAAGCCGACGACGGCCGCAATGCCCTGGGCAGCCTGGGCGCGCTGTCCTTCATCATCGAAGCCGGCATCTACCGCAAGGCGCCAGACCCGCAGGCCGACCTGGAGCGCCGGGTGCAGGCCTACCTGGCGCTGTTCCAGGCTCTCTGGGGCGACCGGCCGTGGCGAGACGAGGTGCGCCAGCTGGCGCAGCAGGCCCGCGACGCCGCTCTGCCGCCCTTTCTGTCCACCAACACCTTCTGGGGCAATGTGGATGGCATGAGCGCGAGCATCCGAGTGGTGGACCGACGCACGCGCCAGCCCCTGGACGTGCCGACGGCCGCGCTGATGACGGATCTGGTCGTCAAGGGCAGCGTGTCCACGCCGCTGGCCTATGCCGTCGCACCGGCCGCGGCGGCCCGCTTCGCAGCGCTGCTGCGCGCCCACGACGTGCAGTTCGAGATCCTGCGGGAGGCGCAGCCGGTCAGCGCCGAGCGCGTGACGCTGCTGCGCATCGAGACTGACTTCGACGAGGTCTACCAGCGCTACGAAGGCCGGCACATCACGCGGCGCGCGGCACGGGCAGCGCACACGCTGCCCGCCGGAAGCCTCCTCGTGCCGCTGGCGCAGGCGCAGGCGATACGGGCCGTGCAGCTGCTGGAGCCGGAGTCCATGCACGGCATGTATGTGTACCCGGGCTTTGCGCCGCTCGCGCGGCCGGGCGAGGCCTTGCCGGTGCTGCGCGTGTACGCCCAGCCTTAGGGCAGTACCGACCCCGGCTGGTCGCGCGGCACCTGCTCGAGATAGGCCTCGATCTCAGCCGGCGCCTCGCGCAGCGGCTTGAGCCGCACGCTGATGTCGTTGATGCGCCCGCCGGTGTCCACGCCCTCGCGCCGGCGCAGCTCGACGAAGCCCTGCCGGTTCCAGAACGCCTCTGCCCGCGCATTGCCCACCACCACGCCCAGGCGCAGCCAGCGTGCGCCCTGCTCGCGCATCCAGTCCTCCAGCGCCTGGTAGGCCGGGCCGGCCACGCCCTGGCCATGCAGCCGCGTGGCAATGAGGAACAGCGCGACATGCCAGACCGCCGGCGCGCACAGGTCAGCCACGACGATGGCCACACCGGCCAGTGGCGCGCCCGGGGCATCCTTCTCGTACAGGCCCAGCGTCCACTGCCGCGTGTGGCTCAGATGCGGCGGCGGGCGTTCCTCGAATTCAACGCGCGCCAGGTCGGCATCCGGCTTGCGGCCGTTGACGGCGAGGAAGTACTCGGGATTGGCATCGAACAGCGCCTGCAGCGCGGGCAGATCGGGCTCGGCCAGCTCATGCGCCAGCAGCGCAGCGGAAGTGAACAGCGGCTCGTCCATCATCTGTCTCAGCGCAGCGGCAGCAGCGCATCGGGCGGCGGCAGGCTGCCGCCGCTGTCGTGCAGCGCGCGACTGGCGCGGTCGAACCACAGTGCCAGCGCATCGTCCTGGCGCCGCAGCAGCGCAAAACCGTCGCCCGGATGATCGACCCAGGCACCGACGCTGCAGCTCAATTCCACGCCGTCCGGGCCAGCAAAGACGAAGCGCTCCGGCGCGGCGAAGGACTCGGCCTTGCTCACCGCGAAGGGCCAGGGCGCATACAGCGCCGAGCTGTGGATGGAGTGCAGCTGCACCGCGCGCTCGGGCTCGGCGCCATCGGCCCGCGTGATGCTGGCGCTGACCAAGCCGGAGCGGTGCTCGTCGCCGGAGAGGAACACCACGTTGCACGCACGCTGCCGCCAGAGCTCGCCCAGCAGCCAGTGCAGCGTGGCGGGGTAGCCATCCCAGGCATCGGAATGCAGCGCGCTGGCCGCATGCTCGGCGGTGGCCAGCCGACGCGGCAGCAGCATCGAGCCGGTCAGCACGAAACGCGGCCGGCCGGCGGCCGTGCTGCGCGCGAGCCATTGCGTGAAGGCCGCGCGCTGTGCAGCGCCGATCATCTGCGCGCCCATCAGCCGGGCCAGCGGACGCGGTTCGCGTTCGGTGCGCGAGTCGCCGATGAAGAAGCTCGCGCCGCGCCAGTCGAAGTGGTGCCAGAAATGCTCGTGCACGCCGTCGCGCTCGCCAGGCTCCCAGCGTGCGGCCCAGGCGGCGGCCATGGCTTCCTGGGCCCAGGGTCCTTGCTCCCAGCCGCCATCTGGCTTGAGCACAGGCTCCCAGTTGTCCGCGATCTCGTGGTCGTCGGGCGCGTGGACGATGCGCTCCAGCGTCGGCGGCAGGTGCCGCACCAGGCCGGCCTTGAGGGCGCGGTAGGGCACGGCGTAGCGGTCCACGCTGTTCGCCGCATCGGCCACGCCGCCGCTGGCGTCGGCATAGATCTGGTCACCGGCCAGCAGCAGCAGGGACACCTCGGCACCGGCCGGATGATGGCGCGTGAAGGCCAGCAGCCGCGCCAGCGAGGCATCGGCCGGACCGGCACGCCGCGCGTCGCGCTCGGCGCCCTGGATGGTGTCCAGCAGCCCAGGCGGGTACTGGCAGGCGCCGAAGACGAAGCTCAAGGCGCCGGCGTCAGCGGCCTCCGCCGGACGGGTGACGAAGGCATGGCGCAGCGCCACCGGATCGACCGCCAGCGCCGCGCGCAGCGCCAGCTCCAGACCAGGCTGCTCGTGAACGCCCTCGATGCGCAGCTCGCGCTCATCGGCATAGACGAACAGACACAGCAGGCCGCTGCCGGGAGCGGCGGGCAGCCAGTCCAGCGGCAGGCTGCCGCGCAGGGCTGCACCGGGCTCGCCCTGCTGCGGCATGAAGGCCTGCAGCCTGACCTGCGCATGCAGCGGCTTCGCCTCATCCAGCGCCCTGAAGCGCCCCGTCTGCGCATCCTCGCGCACCGGCAGCCAGGCCCAGGCGCGCGGCCAGCCCAACTCGGGACGCAGCGCGGTGAGCACACGCAGCTGCTCGCCACCGGCTTGCTCGGGCTGGCGCTCGATGACGCGCTCGACGCGATGCAGCGGCGGCGCTGCACTGCGCAGCTCGCGCTCATTGAGGCTCATGGCAGCGCCTCCTCGAACAGGAAGTCCAGCACATGGACAAACACCTTGCGGCGGATATGCCGCCCGATCAGACAGTCCTGGTGGCCATGCTCGAGAATCGTCTTGAAGCGGTAGCGCCCTGGCGCCACCTGCTCGTAGAGGTCTTTGGTGAGCTCACCGCTCTCGGCCTGGCACAGCCCGTTGTCCTGGCCGTGGATGGACAGGATCGGAAAGGCCTCCAGCTGCGCCAGCACCTTGGCCATGTCGTCGAGATAGAGGCTGGCGCCGCGCCAGTCGGTGATCTCGTTGACGCGCGCGAAGTGGATGGCCTGGGCGACGGTGTCCATGTTCAGCGGGCCGAAGTGGTCGTCGATGAAATCGAACACCGCCTGGTCCACATTGCTGATCGCGAAGTCGCGGCCGTAGAGCAGGTCCATGCGGTGGCGCGTCGCCACCCAGGGCGTCTTCTTCAGGCTGGGGAAGGGCGGGTTCTCGATATCGAACTCGGCGTCCGGATAGGGCAGGCTGCACAGCAGGCGGTCGATCAGCTGGTCCTGCAGCGTGCGCTGGCCTTCGGGTCGGAAGGCGTAGTCCTGCAGCATCGGCAGCCAGGGGCGCAGATAGAGCATGAGGTGCGCGCGCAAGGTGTTGGTCGGCGACATGATCATCTTCGGCGTCACCTGCGAGATCACCAGGCGGCGGATGGGATGCTCGTGCATCAGCTTCTCGCGCAGCGGGAAGAAGTGCTCGACGCCCTGTTGCTGCTTGGGCTGCAGCAGCGCCATCTGCAGCATCACCGAACCCATGCAGTGCGCGAACACGTCGATCTTGTCGCGGCCGGTGGCGCGGCGTACCGCATCCACCGCCACCGGGATGTCGTTGAGCGCACATTCCTCGAAGGTCCAGGGCAGGCGCGCGCTGTCCAGCCCCGCGCTGGTGCGCATGTCCAGCACCCAGACATCGAAGCCGGCATCCCACAGCAGCTTGGCCGGCCCCGGCTGCACCGAGTGGTGCGCAAAGGTCGTACCGCTGGCGCTGTAGCCGTGGATCATCAGGATGGGCTGGCCGGCGGCCCAGCGGCCCTCAAAGCCAGCCGGTGGGATGCGCTGGTCCTGGCGGTAGCGCGTCAGCCGGATGTGCACCGGCTCATCGTCATCGTCGCGCGGCTTGCGGTCCACCGGGCGACGCTCGAGACCTGCTTCACCGCGGCGGCCGACAGCGATCTCGCTGATCTCGGGCGCCGGCAGCCCCGGCACCGCACCGGGCAGGCGCTGGGGCGTGCGCGGCGGCGCTTCGTCGGGCAGGCGGAAGGTCCAGACATGCACCTGCGCGAGCAATCGCGTGACATAGGCCATCAGCTGGCCGACATCGCGGATCACGCTGGGCAGATCCTGCGCGCGGGTGATGCGCAAGAGCGGCTGGCGCTGCCGCGCCAGGTAATACAGGTCCAGCTCCAGCACCGGCGCCGAGCGGCCGCTGACCGCGCGCAGCGGGCCGCTGACATCCAGCGTCAGCGTGCTGAGCTGCTTCCAGGGATTGCCGCGCCGCGTGTAGCTGATGCGCTTGCCGCCGGCGAGCTTCAGCCCCTGCAGCGGCCGCGCCCAGGCGGGCGTGTCGCTCGGGCCCGCGCCGATCTCCAGCGTGTAGTCCATGCGCCGCACCTGGCCGGCATGCGAGGCCAGGTTCCAGGCATTGATGGCCAGCGCCTTGAAGCGCTGCCAGCCGCTGGCCTGCCCTGCCTTGGGCGCCTTGCGCTGCGTCCAGGCATCCTGCAACGCAAAGACGCTGTCGCGCCAGCCGCGGTTCATGAACCAGGCCCACAGGCCGCGCGCGCGGCGCCGCCAGTGGCCGCTGGGCTCGCGGTGGAACACCGCCAGCTCGGCGCTGCGCAGCGGCGCGATCCAGCGCGCATGCGCATCGGCGCGCTCGGCATGCATCCACAGCTTGCCCTGGCCGCGCACGCTGTCGGCCTTGACCACCATGTAGCGGCCCGGCGCATCGGGGTCGGGCCAGGCGTCGAACAGGCGCAGCCGGCTCTCGCCGTTCGGCGCGCAGCGCAGCCGCCGCTCGGGTCCGGCGGACAGCAGCTGGCGCACCGGCAGCGGCTCGTAGACCAAGGTCAGCTCCAGATACTTGATATCGCCGCCCGGCGCGCCAGGCAGGCGCACGAAGCCGCCCAGTCGCTCGCGGAACTCGGCCTCGGTGGGCTGCTGCGGCTCCGCGCTGTCCACCGGGATGCGGCGGAACACCGGCCGCGGCCCGGGCTTGGGCAGCGGGGTCAGGTCTTGCGGTTTCTCCTGCAGGCCCCAGAAACGCCGCAGCGAGGCCAGCGCGCGCAGCGCCAGCGCGGTGATGGTCAGCGCCGGGTTGATGCCCAGCGCGCCGGGCACGATGGCGCCGTCCAGCACCACCAGGCCCTCGTGCACCGCGCTGCCGCTGCGCCCGGCATAGACGCGGCCGAACTCGTCGACCACGCCCAGCGCGGCGTCGTCGCCCATCGCGCAGCCGCCCAGCGGGTGCACGGTGATCATCGGGCCCTTCTGGTCATCGATCAGAAACGCCATGTCGGCCGGCAGCAGCCGCCACAGCGGATTGGGGATCAGGTGCGCGCCGAGCGGCTTCAGCCGTCGCTCCAGCCAGTCGTGGCGCTGCTGCACCGCGGGGTCGTCGCGCGCGCCGGGCCAGTGCACGGTCAGCGCACCGGGACGCTCGGCGTCCTCGGGCAGGCGCAGCTCGCCGCTGGCGCTGTCCAGACCCATGAGGGCCAGCGGCAGCATGCGGCGGCTGCGCTCGGGGCGGATGGTCAGCGGGTCGTCGAAGGCGACGCCGGCCTCGTGCCGCGAGCGGTCGCCGCCCACCAGCGATTCCAGCGTCTCGGCCAGCGCGAAGCTCTCCTCGAAGGTCCAGCTCAAGGGGCCGGGCACGGCCAGGTCCTGCATGATGAAGTGGCTGCCGTCCAACGCCTGGCCACGCGCATCGAGCATCGCGGTGATCGTCGGACCGGCCTCGCGGGCGTTCGGCGCCTGCTGCTCGTCGGCCAGCGCATGCAGGTCCACCGGCGCCTCCACCGCCGCGGCGATCACGTCGCCATTGCCGCTGAACTGCCGACCGAGACGGTCGGACAGCGCCAGGCCCGCATCGCGCGAGCGCATCAGGATTTCGGTGGAGCCCAGCGTGCCGGCGGCCAGCACGACGCGCCGTGCGGTCAGCACGGCCGGGCCGCTCTCGCGCCGGCGCAGCACGTCGCTGCTGTGTTCGACCCACGCGCGCCAGCCCAGCGTGTCGTCCTTCTCCAGCCGCAACACGCTGGCGCCGCTGACCAGGCGCACGCCACGCTGCTGCGCCTGCACGAGCAGATTCGTGTCCAGCGATTGCTTGGCGCCATGGTTGCAGCCGGTGGCGCAGTCGCCGCAGGCGATGCAGCGGTTCAGGTCCAGGCCCGCGGGGCTCTGCGGCTGCGCATCGAGCGCCACGGTGATCGGCACGCGGCGCGCCGGCGCCTTGGCGTCGGCCAGGCTGGCGACGAAGTCGGCGCGGCGCGGCTTGAAGCCCGCGAGCCGATCGATCGTGTTCGGTGCGCCCTGAGCGTCCAGGCTGCCCAGCGCGCGGCCGGCGTCCTCGTACCAGGCGCGCATCTGCCCTGGGTCGCGGCGCAGGCTCTCGGGCCAGTGCGGCGCGGCGAACACCTCGTCGCGCGCCGGCAGCATCACGCCGGCATTGATCAGCGAGCCGCCACCCAGGCCGCTGGCCTGCGCGACCACCATGTCGGGGCCGAAGCGCAGGTCGAACAGCCCGTCGCCGAAACCCATCGCCTCGCCGGCGGGGCCGACCACGCGCACATGGCCGGTCAGCTCGGAAAAATGCTGTGGGAAGCTGCCGGGCAGGTACTCGCGGCCGCGCTCCAGCACCGCGATCTTCAGCGGCCGACCCTGCTCATCGCTGCAGCGTGACAGGCGCTCGGCCGCGGCCGCGCCGCCATAGCCGCTGCCGACGATCAGCAGGTCGAAGTCAGGCTGGCCGACGGGCGGCGGCGCAAGCAGACGCTCGTGCAGCAGCACCTCGAGGCCGGCGCTGAGCCAGCGCGTCGCCCGCTCAGGCCTGGGGGCGGGTGCTGGCGGTGGCGTCACGGCTTTCCCGGATCGAAAAGGCGATGGCCGACAGCAGCTGGTCGGTATCGACCGGCTTGTGCAGCAGCAACAGCCCCGCCGCATGGGCTTCGCGCAGGCGTTCCGGCGCGGTGTCGCCGCTGATCAGTACCGCAGGCAGATCGGGCAGCGCCGAACGCAGCGAGCGCACCGTGGCCAGGCCGTCGTCGCTGCCGCGCAGCCGCAGGTCGGCCAGCACGATGTCGGGCCGCTTGCTCAGCGCCACCACCATGGCTTCACGCGTGCCGCCGGCGGTCAGCACCTCGCAGCCGTAGCTGGACAGCAGGGCCTGCATGGCCACGCGCACCGGCTCCTCGTCGTCGACCACCAGCACGCGCAGGCCCTGCAGCAGCTGCAGATCAGGCGCCTCGGCCGGCAGCTGCGGCTGCACTGGATCGACCGCGGTGATGCTGAGCGTGAAGCAGGAGCCCACGCCCGGCTGAGACTCCAGCGCCAGGCTGAGGTCCAGCAGGTCCACCAGCCGGCTGACAATGGACAGGCCCAGGCCCAGGCCCTTGGCGCGGTCGCGCTCGGGGTTGCCGACCTGGTAGAACTCCTCGAACACTCGCGCCTGCTCGGCCGGCGCGATGCCGACGCCGCTGTCCAGTACGCTGAGCCTCCACAGCTCGTCGTCGCGCTCGACCTTCAGCTCCACCGTGCCCTGCTGGGTGTACTTGATCGCGTTGTCGATCAGGTTGCGCACCACGCGCTCGAGCAGCACCGGGTCGGTCTCGACATGCGCGCCGGGCGGGCATTCCAGCATCAGCGTCAGCCCCTTGGCCTGCGCCGAAGGCTGGAATTCCTGATGCAGCCGGCGCAGCCAGCTGCTCAGCGAGAACACATCGGGCTTGACCTGGATGACCTGGGCGTCGAGCTTGGAGATGTCGAGCAGCGCATCCATCTGCGTGGCCAGCGAACGCAGCGCCACGTTCATCTGCCGCGCCAGCTCGTTGCTGGACGGGTCGAGCTGGCGCTTCAGCAGCGCCGAACCCAGCAGCGACAGCGTGTGCATGGGCTGGCGAAGATCGTGGCTGGCAGAAGCGAAGAAGCGCGTCTTGGCGTCGATGGCCGACTCGGCGCGCTGCAGCGCGACGCGCAGCTGCTCGTTGCTGCGCTGCTGCTGCATGCGGATATGGATGGAGTCGACGAAAACCCGCCAGGCGTCGCGCCCCAGGCCCATCAGGATGGCGCCGAAGGCGATGATCAGCAGGCCCAGCGTGAGCTCCAGCCAGGTCACGTCGTGCGCACCACCGCCGCCTGAGGCCCAGCTCAGCGCGCTGGCCAGCGACACCGGCGCGACGAAGGCCAGCAGGATGTTGCGATGCCCGGCCGTCGTCGCCACCGAGCCGGCGCACAGTCCCAGCAGCAGGATGGTCTGGACCATGCGCTCGTAGTCGCCGAGAAAGGGCGTGAAGCCCAGCGAGAGCGCGAACATCGCGCCGTTGAGCCCGCTCAGGCCCACCGCCCAGTGCACACGCTGCGCCAGACTGCGCTGCGCCATCAGCGGCAGCCGGCCCAGCAGCCACCAGCGCAGCGCCAGCACGGCGACAACCCCGGCCAGCCACAGCTCGGGCAGCCACCAGCCGATGCCGTCTGCGGCCATGAAGGCGATCATCGCCGCGGCCAGCCCGACGGGATAGGGCACGCGCCGCCCCTGCTTGGCCAGCAATGCCAGCAGCTCCTGCTGGATGGCCGCGTCTTCGGCGTCGCCGATCGCGGCGGCAGCCGCTGCCGCCTGCTGCGCCGGCTTGTCAGTCATCGCACCCCTCCACGGCGCCGGCGCCGCCGGTCGCGGCCCTGCCCCTTGCTGCTGCTGTCTTGCGCATCCCGCGTGTCGCCATCTTGTCGTTGTCTTGGTGGACCGATGGGCGCGGAACATACCACCGCCTCTGCATCGCCGGGCCGCACGACCGGGCCGGTGCTGGAAAACCACGAGCCCCGCCTGCACCGCAGAAAATGCAATGCCGGCCACCTCGACCTGCACGACGCAGGACCCGGTGGCCGGCACGGCACCCTCCCCCCAATTTGCACCGCGCGTCGAGGTCCAGGCGACGCCAGGTGCGCACGCAGTATCGGATGAGGGCCGCGCGCCCGCCCATCCCCCTGCGGTGGGACATCGCCCTGGCGAAAACCCTGGGACGCGGCGGCAGTTCAAGCCGCTTGAATCCAGCCGTCAAGCCCGGTGAACCGCCATTGCGGCATGGCTGCGCACACTGCTGCCCATGCCCTACCAGACTCATCGCACCGACGGCGCGGTCCTGCAGCGCTACGGCAGCACCGCGATCGCACTGCACTGGCTGCTCGCGCTGGCCATCGCCGCCAACTTCGCGCTCGGCCTGTACATGACCGAGCTGGCGTTCTCGCTGACGCGGCTGAAGCTCTACAACTGGCACAAATGGGCAGGCATGGCCATCCTGGCGCTGTCGGCGCTGCGTCTGGCCTGGCGTCTGCTGCGCCGGCCGCCGGCGCTGCCGGCCGGCCCGGCCTGGCAGCAGCGCGCCAGCCATCTGGTGCACGCGCTGATGTATGCGGCTTTCTTTGCCGTGCCGCTGACCGGCTGGGCCTACAGCTCGGCGGCCGGCTTTCCCATCGTCTGGTTCGGCCTGCTGCCGCTGCCCGACTTCGTGCCAGTGGACAAGGCGCTGGCGGCCGGCCTGAAAGAGGCGCATGAGATTGCCGCCTGGCTGCTCGCCCTGCTGGTCGGCCTGCATCTGGCGGCGGTGCTCAAGCACCAGCTGGTCGATCGCGACCGCCTGCTGCTGCGCATGCTGCCCGGCGCGCGCTGAGCCCCTTGGGCGTTCTGATTTCCTTCGCTCCGAGCCCGCAAACAACACCATGCCAAGAACCGTTACATCATCCCTGTCGCGCCGTCTGCTGCTGGGCCTGAGTCTGGCCGCGCTGACCGGTGCCGCGCACGCCCAGGCCAGGCTGGTCCCTGCCGGCAGCGAGCTCGGCTTCACCTTCCGCCAGATGGGCGTGCCGGTCGACGGGCACTTCAAGCGCTTCGACGCCCAGCTCGCCTTCGACCCGAAGAAGCCCGAGGCCGGCAAGGTCAGCTTCAGCATCGACCTGGGCAGCGTCGCCCTGGGCGCGCCCGAGGTCGAGACCGAGCTGGCCAAGCCGCTGTGGTTCGACAGCCGCAAGAACGCGCAGGCCAGCTTCCAGAGCAGCGCGATCAAGCCCGCCGGCAAGGGCCGGCTGGAGGTCAGCGGCAAGCTCAGCATCAAGGGCCAGACCCGCGACATCAGCGTACCGGTGACGCTGACGCAGAGCGGCACACAAACCACCGCCAGCGGCAGCTTCACGATCAAGCGGCTGGACTACCGCATCGGCGAAGGCGAGTGGAGCGATGTCTCCATCGTCGCCAACGACGTGCAGGTGAAGTTCAAGCTCAACTTCAGCGGCATCGGCCCGCTCTGAGCCGCAAGCCGCGGCCACCGACCCGAGTCCCCCTCCCTTTCAACCCACCCTGAATGGAACAACGCACCATGAAGAAGACCCTGCTCGCCGCCCTGGCCCTGGCCGCCGCCTCCACCGGCGCCATGGCCCAGCCCGTCAGCTACGCCATCGACCCGACCCACACCTTCGCGACCTTCGAGATCGGCCACTTCGGCACCTCGACCAACCGCGGCCGCTTCGACAAGAAGGAAGGCATGGTGCAGCTCGACCGCGCCGCCAAGACCGGCAAGGTGGAGATCACGTTCGACATGAACGCCATCAACACCGGTACGGCAGCCTTCGACAAGCATCTGCAGGGCGATGACTTCTTCGCGGTGGCCAAGTTCCCCAGCGCCAAGTTCGTCGGCGACAAGTTCGTCTTCAACGGCGACAAGGTGACCGAGGTGTCCGGCCAGCTGACGCTGAAGGACAAGACCAACCCGGTGACGCTGAAGGCCACCCAGTTCAACTGCTACCAGAACCCCATGCTCAAGCGCGAGGTCTGCGGCGGCGACTTCGAGACCACCATCGACCGCACCCAGTGGGGCATCGACTACGGCCTGGCCTGGGGCTTCCCCAAGCAGGTCAAGCTGATCATCCAGGTCGAGGCAGTGCGCCAGTAAGCCAGCGCGCCATCGGACTGTCGGCCTCCGCTGCAGTTCATCCTCCGGTCCGGCCGGCGTATCGCACGCGGCTGGGCCGCCACTGCCGGCTTGCGTACAGTGCGCAGCAACGCAAGGTCCGGCAGTCCATGAATCCAAGCCCCTCCACCCCCAGCACCCCCACGCCATATCAGCGCTGGCAGAAATTCTCTGCCCGGCTGATGCGCGGCTTCCACATCTACGCCACCTGGCTGGTGGGCATCAGCTGGAAGCGCTTCATCCTGCTGTCCATCCTGGCGCTGATCGGCGCCAACATCCTGCAGAACCTGCTGCCGAGCTGGCGCATCACCGAGACGGTGGAAGGCACGCCGCCCCCGCCCAAAGCCACCAAGCCGGCCGAGCCCAAGCCGCCGACTCAGCCCCGGGCCGCCGCGCCCAAGGCCAGCGGGCCCATCCACTACGAGATCACCATCGACGAGCGCGGCATCCGCGTGCTGCCGCGCGAGCCGGCCAAGGCCGCGTCCGCGCCGGCATCCGCCGCATCGGCCGCGTCGGCCGCGTCGGCCGCAGGCGCAGCGGTGGATCCGACCCTGCCCGCGCTGGAAATCCGCCTGCCCAAGTCCGTGCAGACCGAGGAAGTGCGGGAGGCACTGGAGAAGGCGCGCGAGGATATCGAGGACGCCGTGCGCCAGGCCCAGGAAGCCCGCGAGGAGGCCGAGGCCGCCCGCCAGGAAGCCGAGGAAGCCCGCGAAGAGGCCCGCAATGCCGCCACCGGCGCACGCACCAAGGTGACGGTGGTCAGGTTCGGCGACTTCATCGTCGACCTGGCGGTGCTGCTGGTCTTCGCCTCGGCCATCATCAAGGCCAGCTACAAGGGCCGCTTCCAGGCCGAGGTCAAGGCCGCGCAGGCGGCCGAGACGGCCGAGGCCGAGCAGCTGCGCCGCCAGGTGGTGGAAGCGCGCATGGCCGCGATGCAGGCCCAGGTGGAGCCGCACTTCCTCTTCAACACGCTGGCCTCGATCGACCACCTGATCGAGACCGACCCGCCGCGCGCCTCGGCGATGCAGAAGAACCTGATCGCGCTGCTGCGCGCGTCGATGCCGACGATGCGCGAGACCCATGCCAACGGCGTGCGCGAACTGGCCCGCGAGCTGGCGGTGATCCGCCCCTACCTGGAGATCCTCAAGGTGCGCATGGAAGAGCGGCTGCAGACCGAGATCGACGTGCCCGAGGGCCTGCTGTCCGCCGAGTTCCCGCCGATGATGATCCAGAGCCTGGTCGAGAACGCGATCAAGCACGGCCTGGAGCCCAAGGCCGAGGGCGGCAGCCTGAAGGTCAAGGCCGAGATCGTGCACGGCAAGCTGGTCGTCACCGTGGCCGACACCGGCCTGGGCTTCGGTCGCGCCGGCACGCAGGGCACCGGCGTGGGCCTGGCCAACATCCGCGAGCGGCTGGCGCTGCTCTACGGCAGCCGCGCGAGCGTCACCGTCACCGAGAACAAGCCCAGCGGCACCGTGGTCGCGATCACCGTGCCCTACACCAGCGCCCACAAGGACGATCCAGCGGTTGCGCAGCCAGGAGCCCCGACATGAAGCGCCTGTTTTTCACTTCACTCATCGCCATCATCGTGCTCGCTGCAATGGCCGCTGTGGGCGGCGTGCTGCTGTGGCAGGAGGTCGCCAGCCATCCCGAGCTCAGCTTCAGCATCAACGGCGAGACCATCCCCATTCACGAGATGGACGTGGCCGACTGGATCGGTGCCGTGTTCGGCATCGGCCTGGCGATGCTGATCGTGCTGTTCGTCGTGCCGCTGAGCCTGATCCTGGGCCTGGGCCTGCCGCTGTTGATCGTCGGCGCTGCACTTGCCGGCGTCGGCGTGCTGATCGCAGCGCCGCTGCTGCTGCCGCTGCTGCTGCTGTGGTGGCTGCTGCGCCGCGACCGCCGCACGCTGCGCCGGGCCTCGGGCAAACCCCAGCCACCACTGGCCGCCGGCCCTGGCGCAGACGCGTAAGCTCGTCCCCATGAACCCGAGCAACACCACCCCCTCCCCGAGCGCCGGCCGCGTGCGCGCCGTGCTGGCCGACGACGAACGCCTGATGCGCGAACAGCTGCGCAGCCGCCTGACCGAGGTCTGGCCCGAGCTGGACATCGTGGCCGAGGCCAAGAACGGCCTGGAAGCCGTGGAACTGGTGCGCGAGCACCGGCCCGACATCGTCTTCCTCGACATCCGCATGCCAGGACTGACCGGCGTGGATGCGGCACGGCAGATCGCGCAGCTGCCGGAGGACGACGACTGGCTGGTGCCCGAGATCGTCTTCATCACCGCTTATGACCAGTACGCAGTGGAAGCCTTCGAGCAGGGCGTGGCCGACTATGTGCTCAAGCCCGCCGAGCGCGAGCGCCTGCTGGTGACGGTGGCGCGCATCAAGAAGCGCCTGGCCGCGCGCCAGGATGGCGAAGGCGCCGAGGCTGCCGCGCCCGCCGGCGCACCGCTGCAGCAGCTGCTGCACCGGCTCTCCGCCCAGCTCAACCCAGGCAGCGCGCCGCAGTACCTGCAATGGATCCAGGCCAGCGTGGGCCAGGCCATCCAGATGATCCCGGTGGAGGACGTGCTGTTCTTCATCAGCGACGAGAAGTACACCCGCGTGCAGACCGCCACGCAGGAGGCGCTGATCCGCAAGCCGATCAAGGAACTGGTGGACGAGCTGGACCCGCAGCTCTTCTGGCAGATCCACCGCTCCACGCTGGTCAACGTGAAAGCCATCGCCGGCATCACCCGCGACTTCCGCGGCCGCCAGCTGGTGGGCATCAAGGGCAGCAACGAGAAGCTGGAAGTCAGCCGCAGCTACACGCATCTTTTCAAGAGCATGTGAGCGGACGATCCCTGGGGCTATGCTCTGCTAAAGGACCGAGTCCCGCACCATGACCAAGCCTGCCACTGTCTCCGCGATCGTCGCTGCCGCGTTGACCGCGGCCGCCTTCCTGCTCAATCCATCGCCCGAGAAGCACCGGGCGAAGATCAAGGAAGCCATTGCCGAGCGCAGCCCCTTGGCGGGAGCGCTCGGCGTTGGTGCCCTCACGGCCTTCGTGTCGACCTACCACCCCTTGGGCGTGGCGTCCTACACCACGGTCGACGACCGCACCGTCTCGGTTGGTGCGTTTGGCGTGGTCATCGTCCTGCAACCCAAGCAGGACCGGTAGCGGTCCTGCCGCAGGGCCGTCAGAAGAAGCCCAAGGCGTTCGGCGAGTAGCTGACCAGCAGGTTCTTGGTCTGCTGGTAGTGGTCCAGCATGGCCTTGTGCGTCTCGCGGCCGATGCCGGATTCCTTGTAGCCGCCGAAGGCCGCGTGCGCCGGGTAGGCGTGGTAGCAGTTGGTCCACACGCGGCCGGCCTGGATGGCGCGGCCCATGCGGTAGGCGCGGCTGCCGTCGCGGGTCCACACGCCGGCACCCAGGCCGTAGGGCGTGTCGTTGGCGATCTGCATCGCCTCGGCCTCGGTCTTGAAGGTGGTCACCGCCAGCACCGGGCCGAAGATCTCCTCGCGGAAGATGCGCATCTGGTTGTGGCCCTTGAACAGCGTCGGCTGGATGTAATAGCCGCCGGCCAGCTCGCCGCCCAGCTGCGCGCGGTCGCCGCCGCACAGCACCTGCGCGCCCTCCTCCTTGCCCAAGGCCAGATAGGTCTGGATCTTGTCCATCTGCAGCGCCGAGGCTTGCGCGCCCATCATGGTCTCGGTGTCCAGCGGGTTGCCCTGCTTGATCGCGGCCACGCGCTTGAGCGCGCGCTCGATGAACCTGTCGTAGATCGATTCCTGGATCAGCGCGCGGCTGGGGCAGGTGCAGACCTCGCCCTGGTTGAAGGCGAACAGCACCAGGCCCTCGATGGCCTTGTCCAGGAAGGCATCGTCCTCGGCCATCACATCGTCGAAGAAGACGTTGGGGCTCTTGCCGCCCAGCTCCAGCGTGGCCGGGATCAGGTTGGTGGCGGCGGCCTGGGCGATCACGCGGCCGGTGGCGGTGCTGCCGGTGAAAGCGATCTTGGCGATGCGCTTGCTCTCGGCCAGCGGCATGCCGGCTTCGCGGCCGAAGCCGTTGACGACGTTGAGCACGCCCGGCGGCAGCAGGTCGGCGATCAGCTCGGTCAGCACCAGGATGCTGATCGGCGTGCTCTCGGCCGGCTTGAGCACCACGCAGTTGCCCGCACCGAGCGCCGGCGCCAGCTTCCAGGCCGCCATCAGGATGGGGAAGTTCCAGGGAATGATCTGGCCGACCACGCCCAGCGGCTCGTGGAAGTGGTAGGCGATGGTGTGGCCGTCGATCTCGCTCAAGGCGCCTTCCTGTGCGCGCAGGCAACCGGCGAAGTAGCGGAAGTGGTCCACCGCCAGCGGGATGTCGGCATTGAGCGTCTCGCGGATCGGCTTGCCGTTGTCCACGGTCTCGGCGTAGGCGAGCACTTCCAGGTTCTGCTCGATGCGGTCGGCGATCTTCAGCAGGATGTTGGCGCGCTCGGCCGGCGCCACCGCGGCCCAGCCGGCGGCGGCGGCATGGGCGGCGTCCAGCGCCAGCTCGATGTCCTCGGCGCCGGAGCGCGCGGCCTGCGTGTAGACCTGGCCGCTGATCGGCGTGATCACGTCGAAGTACTGGCCCTTCAGCGGCGCGACGAAGCGGCCGTTGATGAAGTTGTCGTAGCGCGGCTTGTAGGCGATGCGGGCGTTGGGCGTGTTGGGGGCGGCGTAGATCGTCATGGCGTTTGTCTCCGGTTTCTGGATTGCTTGGTTTGGCGAAACGGTGCGCGAGCGCATCCGGGGGCAGCCCGTTTGCGAAGACCGTGCCAGCGCCGGTTTGCGCAGCAAAGGCGGCCG
Organism: Roseateles sp. T103; assembly: GCF_057219915.1. Classification (NCBI taxonomy): domain Bacteria; kingdom Pseudomonadati; phylum Pseudomonadota; class Betaproteobacteria; order Burkholderiales; family Sphaerotilaceae; genus Roseateles; species Roseateles sp. T103. Next base: position 294,901 of record NZ_JBXVVS010000003.1, on the reverse strand, counting down.
GTACCGCAAGAAAGCCGTCAGCGCCGCGGCCCACACTGCGCCAGCAGCTGCGCGGCGTGACGTCACTGTCACGTTTTGGCGCAGTAGGGCTGGCGGTTTCTGCTCGAATGCTTCGCGCGGCGACGCGGCCTGCTAAGGTGGAGCCACGACGACGAGGCCGGAGCAGCGCGCAAGCGCGCGCCACCGGCCCGCAAGGAGACAAACGCATGGCGCATGCGAATCCCAGCTGGGCCCTGGCCGCCCGCCTCTCGCCGCAGCAGCTGCGCGAGGCGCGCCGCCGCCTGCTCGCCGAGGGCAGCCTGCCCCAGAGCCTGCCCATCGCCCCGCAGCTGCAGGCCAGCTGGCAGCGCAGCCAGCGCTTCGGCTTGCAGCCCGATGTGCGCGCGCCCGGCGCGCCGCATGCCTCGGCGCAGCAGCTGGCGCGCGCGCTGGAGCACCGGCGCGCCTTCGTCGCGCAGGCGCGGCCGGTGATGGAGTTCGTCTTCGAGCAGATCCGCGACAGCGAGAACCTGGTGATCCTGGCCGATGCGCAGGGCATGCTGCTCGAGGCGCTGGGCGAGCCGGCCTTTGCCGACAAGGCCGCGCGCGTGGCGCTGCGGCCCGGCGCGATCTGGCACGAGCAATGGCGCGGCACCAATGCCATCGGCACCGCGCTGGCCGACGGTCAGGCGGTGGTGGTGCACGGCGCCGAGCATTATCTGGAGCGCAACGCCTTCCTGACCTGCGCGGCCGCACCCATCGTCGATCCGGCGGGACGGCTGCTGGGCGTGCTGGACATCTCGGGCGATCACCGCAGCTACCACCGCCACACGCTGGGCCTGGTGCGCTCGGCCACGCGCATGATCGAACACCAGCTCTTCGAGGCCCGCCACGGCAGCGAGCTGCGCCTGCACCTGCATGCGCGCGCCGAGGGCCTGGGCACCGTGGCCGAAGGGCTGCTGGCGCTGTCGGAGGACGGCTGGATCGTCGGCGCCAACACAGCGGCGCTAGAGCTGCTGCGCCTGCCGCGCAGCGCGATCGGCGCGCTGCCGCTGGAGCAGGCGCTGGGTCTGGAGCTGCGCACGCTGCTCACTCAGGGCCGCGCACCGCGCAGCGTGCAGCTGGCCGACGGCCGGACGCTGTGGCTGCGCCTGGAGCCCGGCCGCAGCGGCCTGACGCTGCCCGCCGGCGCCGCGCTGCGCCCGGCCGCGGCCGCACGCGATGCGCTGGCCGCGCTGGACAGCGGCGACGCCGCGCTGCAAGGCCAGATCGAGCGCGCCCGCCGCGTGATCGACAAGCCGATCGCACTGCTGCTGCAGGGCGAATCGGGTGTCGGCAAGGAGCTGTTCGCGCGCGCCTGCCACGACAGCAGCGCGCGCCGCGGCAAGCCCTTCGTCGCGCTGAACTGCGCCGCCCTGCCCGAGGGGCTGATCGAGGCCGAGCTCTTCGGCTACCGGCCCGGCGCCTTCACCGGCGCGGCGCGCGACGGTGCGCCGGGGCGGCTGCGCGAAGCCCAGGGCGGCACGCTCTTCCTCGACGAGATCGGCGACATGCCGCTGGCGCTGCAGGCGCGGCTGCTGCGCGTGCTGCAGGAGCGCCAGGTGCAGCCGCTGGGCGGCGGCGCCGCGGTGCCGGTGGATTTCGCGCTGATCTGCGCCACCCACCGGCCGCTGCGCCAGGAGGTGGAGGCCGGGCGCTTCCGCGAAGACCTCTACTACCGCGTCAACGGCCTGGCACTGCGCCTGCCGCCGCTGCGCGAGCGCAGCGACCTCGCCGCGCTGGTCGAGCGGCTGCTATCAGAGCTGGCGCCGGGTCGCGGCCTCGCGCTGGCCGAGGGCCTGCTGCAGGACTTCCGCCGCTACCGCTGGCCCGGCAATGTGCGCCAGCTGGCCAATGCGCTGCGCACCGCCTGCGCGCTGCTCGGCGACGAGGAGACGTTGATCACGCACGCGCAGCTGCCCGAGGACCTGCTTGACGAGCTGCGTGCCAGCACGCCGCTGGCCGCGCGGACGGTTCAGGACGAGGACGCTGACCTGCGCGTGCAGGCGCAGCGCAGCATCGAGCGCGTGCTGCAGGACTGCCAGGGCAATGTCACCGAGGCGGCACGCCGCCTGGGCATCAGCCGCAACACGCTGTATCGCAAGCTGCGCGGCAGCGCAGGCTCAGGCAGCAGCGCCTGAGTCGCGCGGCGCCAGCCAGCTGGCGATGCACCACTGCGCCGACCAATAGGTGAGCAGCACCCACAGCGCCGCCAGCGGCAGCGGGCCGGCGAACTTGTTGGTGGCCAGCAGCGCATCGGAGCAGAGAAAGAGGAAACCGCCCAGCGCCAGCACGCCGCCGCGCCGACGGGCGCCGGCATCGGCGCTGTTGTCGCGGCTGCGGCGCCAGACCACCATGGCCTGCGCAGCCATCGCCGCCAGGCACAGCACATAGGCGATCACCGGCGGACGCAGGCCAGCGGGCACGCCGGGCCAGAGCTGGCTGAGCACCAGGCCGGCCAGCGCGCCGTAGCCGACGAAGGCCCAGGGCCAGGCGGCCAGGCGCTGCACACGCGTGAAGGCCCACAGATAGGCCAGGTGCGCAATCAGGAAGGACAGCAGGCCGATCACGAAAGCGCTGTCGCCGAACATCAGCGCCACATCGCCGCCCAGCGAGAACACCAGGCCCACGATCACCCAACGCCGCAGCAGCGGCTCGTCGCGGCCGCGCGGCCAGGCGTGCAGGATGATCAGCACCGTGGTCAGCGGCTTGAACAGCCAGACCAGCCAGGGCTGGCCGGCCAGATTGCCGGTGATGGCCAGCGCGGCGCTGAGCGCAACCAGCGCGGCAAGGAGGGGAGTCGTCAGCAGGCGTGTCATGGCGCGCAATGATGGCAGAGCCCCTGCCCGCGGCACATGCTCGCTTGCCCGGGGACGCGACGCGCCTCCGCTCAGTCTGCCGCGTACCAGGGCTGCTCGGCCGACACCACCGCCCGCGCGCCGGCCTGCTGCGCCTGCAGCAGCGCGCCGGTCTGCTCGGGTGTCAGCGGACGCGACAGGCCGAAGCCCTGCAGCATGTCGCAGCCCAGCACGTCCAGGCAGTCGCGATCGGCCGCAGTCTCCACGCCTTCTGCCACCACCTGCATCTGCATCGAGTGCGCCACGCTGACCATGGCGCCGACCAGCGTCTGCGCATCCTCGCTGCTGGCAATGTCCTTGACGAAGAAGCGATCGATCTTGAGCTTGCTGCAGCGCAGCCGGCGCAGATAGGCCAGCGAGCTGTAGCCGGTGCCGAAGTCGTCGATCGCGAGCGCATAGCCACGCTGCTGCAGCAGGCTCACCATCGAGTCGTCGTTGCCCAGGTCCTCGAACAGCGCGCCTTCGGTGAGCTCGAACTCCACGGCCTCTGGCCCCAGGCCCAGCTCGCGCAGGGTCTCCAGGAAGCGCTCGCGCTGCAGCGGGCGGCGGCACTGGCGCGAGGACAGGTTCAGCGCCACCGGCGGACAGGCCAGCCCCAGCTCCAGCCAGCGCCGGCGGTCGCGTGCCAGCGTTTCCAGCAGGCGCAGCCCCAACTCGTCGATCAGCCCGCCGGACTCGGCGATGGCGACGAACTCGGACGGTGGCACCGCACCGCGCAGTGCATGCTGCCAGCGCGCCAGCCCTTCCAGCCCCTGCACGCGCCCCTGGGCATCGAAGAGCGGCTGGTAGGCCAGCCGCACATGGCCCATCAGCAGCGCCTCGCGCAGATCCAGCTCCAGCCTGTGGCGGGCACGCTGCGCATCGCCCAGCGCGGCAGTGAAGAGCTGATAGCCGTCCTTGCCCATGCGCTTGGCCTGGTACATCGCGGCATCCGCCACCTGCATGGCCTCGTCGGCGCGGCTCGCATGCTGCGGCAGCAGCGCCACACCCACCGAGACGCGCACGCGAAGCGCCTCGGCGGCATCGTCCACCGGCTGAGCGAGCAGACGCACCAGGCGCCCGGCGGTGCGGGTGGCCAGCTCCTCGTCCATCGGCGCGCGCAGCAGCAGCGCGAACTCGTCGCCGGCCAGGCGGGCGGCCAGATCGTCGGCGCGCAGCAGGCTGCGCAGGCGCTGTGCCACCGCCTGCAGCAGGCGGTCGCCGGCGGCATGGCCGTGGTCGTCGTTGATCTGCTTGAAGTTGTCCAGGTCGATGAAGAGCAGCGCCGCGATCTCGCCCTGCTCCCGGCCGCGCTGTGCCGCAGCTTCCAGCGCCACGCGCAGGCTCTCGCGATTGGGCAGTTCGGTGAGCGGGTCGTGCAGCGCGAGATAGCGCATGCGCCGTTCGGCCTCGCGCATCTGGGCGCGCAGCTCGTGCGAGGCCAGCCAGGCCAGGCCCAGCGCCGCGACCAGCAGGCCCAGCGAAGTGCCGACGAAGCGGGCCAGGTCCTGCCACAGGCGCAGCCGGCTGGCATGGACGAGCAGCTCGCCCACCTCCTCCTGCCCGGCGATCACCGGCACGCTGAGCCTCTCGATGCCCGCCCATTCGGCAAAGGGGCCGAGCGCGTCGACATCGCGCGTATAGGCGGCAACGACGAGCCGGCTCTTGTCCAGCAGCAGCGCCTGCTGGATGTCGGGCGAGCTGCGGAAGGCAGCGAGGATCTCGCGCGCATCGTCGCTGTTGTCGAAGAGCACGGCTGCCGCCGCGGTATCGGCGACGATGCGCGCATTGGTCTGCAGATCCTGACCGAAGCGCCGATCCAGTTGCACGTACTGCGCCAGCGCCAGCAGGATGGAGAACAGCACCAGCGCGGCCAGCGCCAGCAGCGCCTCGCGCTGCTCCATCAGCAGCTGTTGCAACCAGCGCGGCATGCGGAGCTTTGGCATGCGCTTGCTCAGCCTTTCTTCACGAAGCGCGCCAGCCGCAGCAGCTTGGCACTGATGTCCAGGCCGGCGCGGCGCACTGCATCCAGGCCCACGTCGAAGACCACCCGGCCGTCCTCGACCTGCAGGCTGAACATCAGCCCACGCTCGAGCAGGCCGGGCTCTTCACTCACCCACAGCATCGCCGGCTGTGCCGGAAACGGCAGTTGCGCCTCGCCGGCCAGCAGCACATGGCAGGCCGCGAACTGCCGGTTGCGCACGGCGCGCACCTGCAGCGGGTTGCGGGCCAGGGACTGCCCGTCGAGCGCGCGCAGTTCCTGCGCCAGCGCCGACTCGTCGCTCAGGCACAGCTGCAGCGGCTGCCCCGCAGGCAGGGCGCTGGCCGGCCATTCGACGAAGCGCAGCGCCTTGACCAGCACCTGCGCCTTCAGCCGTGCCTCGACCTCGCCCTGTGCCTGTGACTGCGTCACTGCCGGCGCCAGCAGCAAGGCCGCAGGCAGCAGCAGGACAGCGACCAGGCGTCGGCCATTCAGCAGCAGCGGGGCAGCAGGGCTGCGCATGCGTATCGATTCCTCAGAAGTTGATCTGCCAATCCACGCGCAGGTTGCGCCGTTCCTGCGGCACGCGCAGCAAGGCCGCATTCTCGGGCCCGGCAGGGTCCCAGTGCCGGCGATCGGCGATGTTCTTCACGCGCAGACCCAGCACCTGCTGGCGCCAGCCGGTGTAGCGCAGCAGCAGATTGGCCGTCGCCTGGGCAGGCACGCTCTGCACCCCATCGCGCCGCCCCATGCCCTGTGCCTCCAGGCCCAGCGACCAGTGGGGCGCGAGCGGGGCGATCAGATGGCCTTTCAGCAGCCAGCGCGGCGAATTGCTCAGGCGCTGCCCGCCGCTGCGCGCATCGACAAGCGACAGATCGGCCCGCCACTGCCAGTCGCCCGCCAGGCGCTGTTCCAGCCCGAGGTCCAGTCCGCGCGTACTGACCCGCGAAAGGTTCTCGTAGCGACCCGGGCCGCCGTCAGCCGGCATGCCCATCTCGATCATGCCGCGCAGCTGCGTGTGATAGGCGTGCACGGTCAGCGCGGTGCGCGCATCCAGGCTGCGTTCCCAGGCCAGCTCCAGCGTATTCAGGTGCTCGGGCTTGAGCGCCGGGTTGGCGACCTGGGAGCTGGCGTCGTCGTAGAAGCGCTCGGCCAGATTGGGCGCGCGGAAAGCGCGGCCAGCCATCAGCTTCAGCGCCTCGCCAGGGCGGGCGCGATAGACCAGCGCCACGCGGGGCGACCATTCGGCGGCGAAGCTCTCGATCGCGTCCAGCCGCAGGCCGGTGGTCAGCTGCCAGGACTCGGACAGCCGCCACTGGTCCTGCAGGTAAAGGCCCAGGCTGCGGGTGCGCTTGTCGCTGTCGAGGATCAGACGGTAGGGCTGCTCGTCGTAGTTGCGCTGCATCCCCTCGGGCACGATGCGCGCGTCCAGGCCCAGCATCAGGTCGTGGTTGAGCCAGCCGCGCCACTGCAGCCGCGCATCGACGCTGATCCAGTTGGTGCGCGCCTGGTCGATGTTGCTCAGCTCGTCCTCGAACACATAGCGCCCGCTGAAGCTGCTGTGGGCCAGACCGACGCGCAGACTGCGGCGCAGCTCGCGGCTCCAGCCTTCGTCATAGGCCAGTTCGGCGTAGGCATAGCGGTCGCGATAGCCGGTGCCCGCAGCACCGGGCACCGAACCATAGGGCGCGGTCGCCACGTCCTTGTCGCGCTGCATCGCCGACACGGTGGCCCGCCAGACGCCCAGCCGGTACTTGGCAAACAGGCTGGCATAGCGCGTGCCGTCGAGCCCGAAGACCTTGCCGTCCGGCGTGCCGAGTTCGGGCAGCTCCAGGTTCTCACCATCGCTGCGCCACAGGTTCAGGCCGACGAAGAGATCGCCGCCGGCCGCATTGGTGCTGCCGTACTGCGCCATCGCCCGGCGTGTGCCGAAGCTGCCCAGCGAGCCCAGCAGGCGCAGCCCCGGCGCATCGGCTCCGTCCATGGTGACCAGATTGACCACGCCCAGCAGCGCATTGCCGCCATAAACCGAGGAGCTGGGCCCGTGCACCAACTCCACCCGCTTGACCCATTCGGCCACCAGCGGGAATTCATACTGCGGCAGTGCCTGGTCGTAAAGCGCGTCGTTGACACGGAAGCCGTCGATGGCCATCAGCAGCCGCGCGTTGTAGTCGCCCGGGCGGCTGAAGCCGCGCATGCCCACCGTGCTGTACTGGCGCGAGTCGCCGATGTAGATGCCAGGCAGGCGGCCCAGCATCTCGCCCACCGTGGCATGGCCCAGCAGCGCCGACTCCTTGCGCCCGAACACACTGACAGCTGCCGGCGCATCGAGCAGGCTCTGCGCGTAGCGCGACGGGCCTTCGACCTGGCGTTGCAGCAGGGCTTCGAGCCCGTCGTCGTCATCGGCTGCCGCGCCCGCGGCGCAGAGTGCTGCGGCCGTCGCCACCAGCAAGCGCATGCCACGGGTGCTTCCCGCTCGCTGTCCATCCCAACGCATATCGCATCCCCATCGCATATTTCATGGAAATGCTAAACGTGATACCGGCTCGGCTATCGGGCCGCGCGCAAATTTCGCCGGAAGACGGCAGAACTACGCAACAAAGTCAGGACTTGAGCGCCTGCTGTTGCGCTGCGGCACTGGCCGCGGCCTTGGCCGCGAACTGCTCGCGCATGCGCTTGAGCTTCTCGCGCGGGTCTTCCTTGATGCCGCTCTCGTGCAGCTTCATCTCGGCGATGAAGCGGCTGGGGATGCCGGCCACGGTCTCGCGGCCCTTCTTGCGCCGGCGCAGCGTGGAGACAGCCAGCGTGCTGCGCGCACGGGTGATGCCGACGTACATCAGGCGCCGCTCCTCCTCCAGGCGCTCGGGCGTCATCTCCTCGTCCTCGCTCTTGAAGGGCAGCAGGCCCTCGTTGACGCCGGCGAGGAAGACATGCGGCCACTCCAGGCCCTTGGACGCGTGCAGCGTGGTCAGCGTGACCTGATCCTGCTCGTCGCCGCGCTCGGCCAGGCTGATGATCACGCTGATGGTCTGCGCGACCTGCAGCACGCTCTGCTTCTCGGTCTCGAAAGTGCTGCCGCCGTCCTGGGTGATCTCGCCGCCGCAGCGCTTGGCCACCCAGTCGACGAAGTCCAGCACATTGCCCCAGCGCGCCTGCGCGACCTTCTCGTTCTCTTCATTCGCGAGCAGGTGCTCTTCGTAGCCAATGTCCTGCAGCCACTCCATCAGCAGCGCGCGCGCTTCCTGCGCACCGACGGTCTGGCGGGCGCGGTACTCGAGCTCGTTGATGTAGCGGCCGAACTCGTGCAGGCCGGCGATCGCCTTGCCCGACAGCGCCGTCCCCAGGCTCTCGGCGAACAGCGCCTCGAACATGCTGCACTTCCACTTCGCCGCGAAGGACGACAGCGCGCCCAGCGTCTGGTGGCCGATGCCGCGCTTGGGCGTGGTCACCGCGCGCAGGAAGGCCGGGTCGTCGTCCTGGTTGACCAAGAGGCGCAGCCAGGCGCACAGGTCCTTGATCTCGGCGCGGTCGAAAAAGCTCTGCCCGCCGCTGACCTTGTAGGGGATCTGCGCCTGGCGCAGCTTCTGCTCGAAGACACGCGCCTGGTGGTTGGCGCGGTAGAGGATGGCGAAGTCGCTGAAGCGCAGCGCGCCCGCTTCGCCGCCGCCATTGGCGCGGATCGACTGGATGCGCGCCACGGCGCGCTCGGCCTCGTGCTCCTCGCCGTCGCATTCGACCAGGCTGATCGGCTCGCCCTCGCCGTACTCGCTCCACAGCTTCTTCTGGAAGAGCTTGGGGTTGGACGCGATCACATTGTTGGCCGCGCGCAGGATCGCGCCGGTGGAGCGGTAGTTCTGCTCCAGCGGAATGACCTTCAGCGCAGGGAAGTCCACCGGCAGGCGCTTGAGGTTCTCGATCGTCGCGCCGCGCCAGCCGTAGATGCTCTGGTCGTCGTCGCCCACCGCGGTGAACATGCCGCGCTCACCGACCAGGGCCTTGAGCAGCTCGTACTGCACGGCATTGGTGTCCTGGTACTCGTCCACCAGCACATAGCGCAGCGTGTCCTGCCACTTGCCGCGCGCCTCCTCGTCGCGGCTGAGCAGCGTCAGCGGCAGCGAGATCAGGTCGTCGAAGTCCACCGCCTGGTAGGCCGAGAGGCGCTCCTGGTAGCGCTCCATCACGATGGCCGCGACGCGCTCGTCCTCGTCCTTGGCGGCGGCCAGCGCCTGCTTCGGTGTCAGGCCCTGGTTCTTCCACAGCGAGATGGTCCACTGCCAGCGCTTGGCCTGGTTGGCGTCCACGGTGCCGCCGGCATCGCGCAGCACCGACAGCACGTCATCGCTGTCGAGGATGGAGAACTGCTCCTTCAGCCCGATGCGCGTGCCCTCCTCGCGCAGGATGCGCACGCCAAGGCTGTGGAAGGTGGAGATCACCAGGTCCTTGGCCGCGCGCGGGCCGATCAGCGCCTTGGCGCGCTCGCGCATCTCCTGCGAGGCCTTGTTGGTGAAGGTGATCGCGGCGATGTTCTTGGCCGCATAGCCGGCCTGCAGCAGCCGGGCGATCTTCTGCGTGATCACGCGCGTCTTGCCCGAGCCTGCGCCGGCGATGACGAGGCAGGGGCCGCCCAGGTGGTGGACGGCTTCGAGCTGGGCGGGGTTGAGCGTGTCGGCCATGGCTGCTGGAACTGCGGGGCGGCGCAGGATAGCAAAGCCGCAGCGGCCGGATCCGTGCTAGGCGACAGGTCCATGCGGCCAGCGCCGCGAGTTCAGCCCAACTTCAGCGCGATGGACGCGGCGGCGCCACCGGCGGCGGCAGCGCGCGCAGCCCCAGGGCCAGCAGGGTCACGCACCAGAACAGCAAGGCCACGCGCGGCGCGTCCAGCAGGCTGTCGAAGAGCCCGACGACGAGAAAGCCCAACAGCGCGCCGGCCAGCGCCGGCGCCAGCGCGTGGCTGCGTGCATGGCCCAGCGTGCAGCGCCACAGCGCCGCCACCGTGATCAGCGACGCCAGCGCGAGGCCGAGCAGGCCCTGTTCGAAGAGCAGATGCACGGCCAGGCTCTTCGCATGCCAGGGCATGTGATGACGGTCGCTGGAGAAGAACCAGCGCGCCATGCCCTGCGAGAAGTCGCCGTTGGCGAGCAGCGCACCCTGCGCGTCGCGCAGCTCGACCTCGTCGATATCGGCCGAGGCGCCCCCGCTGCCCAGCGCCAGCGAGAAGGCCACACGCCGCGGCGCCCACCAGTGGCCGCCCATGGCCGGCGCCTTGCCCAGCGCCAGTTCCACCGGCTGCCAGCGGCCGGCTTCGCCTTTGAGCGCCAGCTCCTTGACGACGCAGCTGCCGGTGTAGAGCAGGTGCTTCTCGCAGACATCGGCATGCAAGGTCAGGTCGCTCGTGCTGCGCACGCGCAGGCGCAAGGTCAGCTCGCCGCTGGGCGCAGCGATGCGCTGCGTGATGCGGAACAACTCGCCCCAGCCCTGCACATGTTTGCCGCCAGTCAGGGTCAGGTACTGCTGACCCGGCTCCGTGTCGCGCAGCCGGTAGTCGCCCACCTGCTGGCTGCGATCGCCGCCGAAGAAGAAGCTGGCCGGGAAGCGGCCGCTGCCCTTGCCGAACAGCCAGTCGTCGGTGCCCTGCAGCAGATCCAGCGAGAGCCGCCAATGGTCCAGCCGGCCCTGGATGTCGCGCTTCGCCGTCGACGCGCGGTCACCGATGTACGCGCCGCCGCCCAGACCGCCCACCAGCGCGGCCAGCACCAGCAAGCCGGTCCAGAGCAGGGCCTTGTCGCGCCAGCTGGTGCGCGGCAGCCACTCGCCGATCTCGCCCGGGGCCAGCTGCAGCAGCAGCCAGGCCACCAGCAGGCCCAGCAGCGGCAGCACGGCCGCCTGGCCGGCCAACTCGCCGCCCCAGCTGGCGCAGACCACGCCGACCAGGCCCAGGTTCCACAGCCAGGCCGCCAGCAGCGCGGCCTGCTCGCGCTGGCGCCGGATGCCGGCGCGGTTGCGCCACAGCAGCAGCGCGGTCAGCGCAAACGAGGCGCTGTAGCTGAGGTACTCGCCCTTGGGCACCCAGGCCGACAGCACCCCGCACAAGGCCGTGCCGAGCAGCGCCGCCAGCAGCGCAAGGCTGATCAGCAGCAGGCGCTGCGCGCGCGTCTGCACCAGCGGCAGGCGCAGCGGCGGCAGCGCGAAGAACAGCAGCGCATTGCCGCACAGCGCGAGCAGCGCACGCCAGCCACCGCCAGGAAAGAGCAGCGCCGCCGCCGCCCCATAGGCCGCGAGCACCGCCAGCAGCAGCAGATGCCGCTGCCAGCCTGGGGCGCCGCCTGGCGCGACAGGGTCGGCTGCAGCCCAGCGTCGCTGCCGCAGCGTCAGCAATGCGGTCAGCGCCAGGCCCAGCGGCAGTGCCAGATAGACGCCACGCGAAAAGGTGGTCAGCGCCGCATAGGCACCGAGCAGGTTGATGCCCAGCAGGGCCACGAACCAGGCCGGCCGTCGCTCGCGCAGCAGCCAGGCCAGGGCAAAAGGCAAGCCCAGCGCCAGCGCACCGTCCAGCGCCGCGCCGCCGACATGCATCTCCCAGAACGGGCCGGTGGTGCGGTAGTCGGTGCTGAAGTTGAGCAGGCCGGTGTAGGCCAGTCGCTCCTGCAGCGCCGACAGCGCACAGAACACCAGCACCGCAGTCATCGCCGCGCCGAAGTTGCGCTGCAGCCGCTGGGGCGGCCGCGTCTCGCAGGCGGCGCGCCACAAGGGCAGCAGCAGCGCCACCGCGAAGAAGGCCTTGGCCAGGCGCAGGCTGTTCATCGGCTCGTGGTAGCCCTGATACCAGCCGAAGCTCCAGCCTCCGGCATCCTGCACGCCGCGCCAAGTCGCGAGCGCCAGCGCCAGCGCATAGGCCAGCATCAGCAGCCGGCTCAGGCCCGACCAGCGCAGCGGACGCTGCCAGGCCGGCAAGCGCTCGGCCTGCGGCGCGCCGACTTGCATCGCCCAGCCTGCATAGCCGCCGGCGGCGCTGGCCAGCACCAGCATGTCCATCTCCTCGAAGCTGATCCAGCCGGTCCAGGGCGCCAGGCCCAGCAGCGGCAAGGCCGCCGGCAGCAGCAGCGGCCACTCGCGCCACCAGCGCCAGGCCAGGGCTGCAAGCGCTGCGCACAGCAGCACGGCCAGCTGCGGCTGCAGCGGATGATGGGCGGCCAGGGCTAGCGCGAGGCCGGCGCAGGGCAGCACCGGCAGCACCGGCAGCATCGGCAACAGGGCGGCCCGCGGGCGCGCAGCGGCAGAATCGGTGGCGGTCATCGTCGGGCCCGGGAAGTTCGCGGCGATGATAGCCAGCCACCCTGCTCGAGGCGCATACCCGGTGTGCGGGGAGCGCCACCCATCCAGGGCCGGCGTCGCACTGCCGTCACGCCGGCTCGCTATGCTGCCGTGCATGAGCATCCCGCCTTTCCGCCCCGACTCGACCCGACGCCGCAGCCTGCTGCAGGCCGCGCTGGCCGCGGCCTGTGCGCCGGCCCTGCTGCGCCACGCCGACGCGACGCCCGCGCCGCTGTTCACGCTCGGCGTGGCCTCGGGCTGCCCACGAGCCGACACGGTGGTGCTGTGGACACGGCTGACTGGCGAGGCGCTGCCCGCAGCCGTGCCGGTCGCCTGGGAGATCGCCAGCGACGAAGGCTTCAAGACCATCGTCGCACGCGGCGAGGAAAGCGCCGAGGCGGCCTGGGCGCACAGCGTGCATGCCGAGCCGCGCGGCCTGGCGCCGGACCGTTGGTACTGGTACCGCTTCAGCGCGCTGGGCCAGCGCAGCGTCAGCGGACGCACACGCACCGCACCGGCCGCCGAGGCGCCGGTCGAGACGCTGCGCTTTGCGATCGCCTCCTGCCAGCGCTGGGACCACGGCCACTACGCCGCCTGGGGCGAGCTGGCGCGCCAGGAGCTCGACCTGGTGCTCTTCCTCGGCGACTACATCTACGAGTACCCCACCCTGCTGCCGACGGCGCCGCGCCGCCACATCGGCGGCCTGTGCCGCACGCTGGACGACTACCGCCAGCGTTATGCGCAGTACAAGAGCGACGCGCAGCTGCAGGCGATCCACGCCCATGTGCCGTGGATCTGCATCTGGGACGACCATGAGGTGGACAACGACTACGCCGCGGGTCAGTCGCAGAGCCTGGAGGCGGACTTCGAGCGCCGCCGTGCCGCCGCGACGCAGGCCTACTGGGAGCACATGCCCTTCCCCAAGTCGCTGCGCCCGCGCGGCACCGAGCTGCGCGTGCATGACAGCTACGACTGGGGTGCGCTGGCACGCATCATCACGCTGGACGACCGGCAGTGGCGCGACGTGCAGGCCTGCCCCAAGCCCGGCCGCGGCGGCTCCAACACCGTGAACCTCAAGGACTGCCCCGAGCTGCTCGACCCGCGGCGCAGCCTGCTGGGCCCGGCGCAGGAGCAGTGGCTGGCACAGCGCTGGGATGCAAAGCGGCCCTGGAACCTGCTTGCCCAGCAGACGCTGATGGCGCGGATGAACTCGCAGCCGCCCGGCGACGGCCCGGGCCGCTACTGGACCGACGGCTGGGACGGCTGCCCCGCTGCGCGCCAGCGCCTGCTGCGCGACATGCTGCAGCAGCGTGCACGCAATCCGGTAGTGCTGGGCGGCGATGTGCATGCCAACTATGTGGCCGATCTGAAGCTGGACTTCACCGACGCGCGAGCGCCGGCGATCGCCAGCGAGTTCTGCGGCACCTCGATCAGCAGCAACGGCTTGGCGCAATCGCGCCTGGACGCGGCGCGTCAGCACAACCCGCATCTGCTGCATGCGCGCAGCGACGAGCGCGGCTATATGCGCTTCGAGCTGCGCGCCGAGCGGCTGGATGTGGAGCTGCGCGCCGTCGACAAGCCGCTGGACGCCGACAGCGCGCTGCACACGCAGGCGCGTTTCACGGTGGAAGCCGGCAGGCCGGGCGCGCAGCCGGCCTGAGCCGGGACCGGCGCGTTCAGCGGCGCAGCCAGGCCAGCGCGCGGTGCACCAGGCCGCGAACGCCGCGCGGCCGCGCCGGATCGACCGCGCTGCCGTCGAAGGCGGCGACGAACAAGGGCTGGATCGGATCGCTGCCGGCCGTTTCGTCATTGGCGGCCGGCATGGGCATCGGGGTGAGCGTCAGCGCCGAGGAGTTGCGGCCGGCCAGCCAGGCACGCAGATCCTCGCCGAGCTCGCGCACCGAGGGGTGACGCTGCGCCGGCTGAACTGCGATCGCCTTGCGCAGCAGCGCTTCCAGGCCCAGCCTTTCGGCCGCGTTGAGCCCGGCCACTGCGGCGCTGGACTGCAGCAGATGCTCATCGTGTCGGCGCAGCGCCCGGCCGTTGGCCAGCCAGCAGGCCAGCATGCCGGCGGCATAGCTTTCGCTGGCCAGACTGGGCGCCGCGCCCTGCTGCAGCTCGGGACTGACGAAGGGCTGTGCGGCCAGCGTCCAGCGCGAACCCTGGGCCGCGGCCTCGTCGGCCAGATCCGCCAGACCCAGATTCATCAGGCGCAGTTGCTGCCCCGCCGCCAGCCACAGCAGGCCGGGGTCGAGCTCGCGCAGCACCAGGCCATCGGCACGCAGTGCTTGCAGGCCATCGCAGAGCTGCAGCGCCAATTGCAGGCGCTGGCGCAGCGGCAGCTCGGCACTGGCCGCGAGCAGCGGCTGGCCGTCCAGCGGCGGGAAAACTAGATAGGGCAGGCCGTCGGCAGTGACGCCGCTGTCCTGCGCGTTGACGAACAGTCCGCCGCCGAGGTCGGCCGCCAGGCCCGCCTGCTCGGCCATGCGCAGCAGCAGCGGCATGCCCTCCTCGGGGCGCTGAAAGACCAGCACCCGCGCCGTCTGCTCGCTCGCCAGGCTGTGCTCCACCGCATACCAGCGGCCGGACTCGCAGACCGGCAGCGCAGCGACGACCCGCCACACGCCCAGGCTCTCGCCGGCGCGCAACTGCAGCGCCTGCGGCAGGGCGGCATCGGCGGCGGCGGCCGGCGCCGGAAACAGGGCGGAGAAACGTACGGCTGCGGACATGGTTTTGCGGCGCCCGCCCGAGGGAGCAGCGACGCCGGTGCCGGCATATTAGGCGGTACGGCCGGCCGGGCACACAGTCACGGCCCCTCATCAAAGGGGGCTGGGCCGACTTCAAGCGCGCCCAGCGCCAAATTGTGCGCACTGCGCCACCGCGCACTGCTGTCAGCGCCGCAGCCCCTGTCGCTTGCGATACTCGCGCCCCATGCAGGCCATCCTCGCCGTCACGCTGCCCTTCTTCGCGCTGGTGCTCTGCGGCTATCTGGCCGCGCGGCGCGGCCTGCTGGCCGAGAGCGCCATCCCCGGGCTGAACGGCTTCGTGCTCTTCTTCGCCCTGCCCTGCATGCTGTTCCGCTTCGGCATGAACACGCCGGTGCTGGAACTGCTGAACCCGACCGTGCTGGGCGTCTACATCGCCGCACAGCTGCTGATCGTCTTCTTCACCATTGCGCTGACGCTGTCGGCCCGCGTCAGCCTGAAGGACGCCGCCTTCGGCGCCCTGGTCGCTGCCTTCCCCAACACCGGCTTCATGGGCGTGCCGCTGCTCGCGGCCCTGCTGGGCGCGGCGGCCGCCGGACCGGTGATCACCACGGTGCTGGCCGATCTGTTCATCACCAGCTCGCTATGCATCGCGCTGGCCCGCGCCCATGAGGCCCTGCAGTCCGGCGGCCACGAGGGCGGACGTGCCGCCCGGCAGGCGGCGCTGCAGGCGCTGCGCGGCGCGCTGTCCAACCCGCTGCCCTGGTCGATCGCGCTGGGCGCGCTGGCCTCGCTGATGCAGTGGCGCCTGCCCGGGCCGGTGGACAGCGTGGTGAAGATGCTCGCCGATGCGGCGACACCGGTGGCGCTGTTCACCATCGGCGCGGTGCTCTGGCGCGCCGGCCGGCATGCGCACACGCGCACGCCGGTGGAGCTCTACCTGCCGGTGGCACTGATCAAGCTCTTCGTGCATCCGGCGCTGGTCTTCGCGCTGGGCGCCGCGGCGCACGCGCTGGGTGCGCCCTTGTCCAGCTTCCAGCTGCTGGTGCTGACGCTGGCCGCGGCACTGCCCAGTGCCAGCAATGTCTCGCTGCTGGCCGAGCGCTATGGCGCGGACAACGGCCGTGTCGCGCGCATCATCATGGCCTCCACCGCGCTGGCCTTCCTCAGCTTCACCGGCCTGGCCTGGCTGCTCGGCGCCAAGCCGGTGTGAAACGCTCCCCCCCCTACGGCCTTCGGCCGCCCCCTCAAGGGGGCACGTCCGAGGGACCGGCAGAGCCGGATCCCTGGACGCCGCTCGGGAATGCATTCGGTTCGTCCGACGAAAGTGCCTCACAGTGGCGTGGAGGACTGAGATGGTCAGCCGCGACGATGCGCTATCGTTGCGCAGCTCTCACCTCCTGCACGCGCCAAACCGCCCGCCCATGCGCCTGATGTTTCCGTTGCTGGCCGGCCTGCTTGCCCTGGCCGCTATCCCGCCTGCCGCTCAGGCCTACCAGCAGCCCTCGCCGGCGATCCGCGAGGTGCTGGATGCGCCGGCCCTGCCGCGGCTGCTGCCCTCGCCGAACCGACAAACACTGGCACTGCTGGAGCAGCGGCGCTTCAACAGCATAGACGAGCTTGCACGCCCGACGCTGCGCCTGGCCGGCCTGCGCTTCGACGCGGTCAGCAATACGCCGACACCGCTGGCCGCGGTGCAGCGCCTGCGCCTGCGCGCGCTGCTCAATGCCGATGCGCCCGAGCGGGTGGTCGAGCTGCCGGCCGGCGGCAGTTTCCACAGCTTCGCCTGGTCGCCCGATGGCCAGCACTTCCTGCTCGAGCGGCGCACCGACAGCAGCAACGAGCTGTGGGTGGGCGACAGCGCCAGCGGACGGCTGCGCGTCGTGCCGGGGTTGCGCCTGAACAACCTGCTGCTGCAGGGCGACTACGCCTGGCTCAATCCGCGCGAGCTGGTGGTCACGGCCCAGCCCGAGCGGCGCGGCCCGGCGCCGCGACTGCGTCCGCAGCCAGTGGTGCAGGAGAGCGGCGCCCAGGCTTCGCCGGAGCGCACCTATCCGGACCTGCTGCGCTCGCCGGACGATGAGGCGCAGTTCGAATACCACGCCCGCGCCCAGCTGACGGTGGTGGACCTTGGCAGCCTGAACACCCGGCTGATCGGCGAGCCGGGGCTGTATTCGAGCGTCAGCACGGTAGGCGACGGGCAGTACCTGCTGACCGAGCGCCTGGCCCGCCCCTTCAGCTACCAGCTGACCTGGGAAGACTTCCCGACCATCGTCGAGCTGCGCCAGCGCAACGGCCGCCTGCTGCGCGAGCTCGCGCGCGTACCGATGCGCCAGGGCGTGGCGATCGACGGCGTGCTGCCGGGACCGCGCGTGTTCTACGCCTCGCCGACGCGCGACGCGGCGATCTACTGGGTCGAGGCGCTGGACGGCGGCAACCCGGCGCTGCGCGTGGCCTTCCGCGACCGCGTGATGCGTCTGGACCCGCCCTATACCGGCGCGCCGCGCGAGGTGCAGCGCATGCCACACCGCTTCACGCGACTGCGCTTCCTGGACGATGGGCAGCACGCCATCCTGACCGAGACCGACCGGCTGCGCGCCTGGACGCGCAGCTATCTGCTGCCGCTGGGTGGCGAGCAGAGCCGGCCGCTGTTCGAGCACTCGGTGCGCGAGCGCTACCGCCATCCCGGCACGCCGCTGATGCGCACGCTGCCCACCGGGCAGAAGGTCATCCAGACCAGCCGCGACGGCGGCGCGATCTACATGATCGGCCAGGGTGCGGGGCCGCGCGGCGAGCGGCCCTTCCTCGACCGCCTCGCGCTCGCCGACGGCACGACGGCACGGCTGTTCCAGTCCGACGATCGCAGCTACGAGCAGCCGCTGCTGCTGCTCGACGGCAGCCGACTGCTCACGCTGCGCGAGTCGATCAGCGAGCCGCCGAATCTCGTGCTGCGCGACAGCCAGCAGCCCCAGCTGATGCAGGCCCTGACGGCACTGAAGGACAACAGCCCGCCGCTGCGCCGGCTGCGCCGCGAGCTGGTCAGCTTCAAGCGTGCGGACGGCGTCGAGCTGTCCTTCTGGCTCTACCTGCCACCGGACCTGCGCGAAGGCGAACGGCGGCCAGCCCTGATCTGGGCCTATCCGCTTGAGTTCAACGACGCGGCCGTGGCCGGGCAGCTCAGCGGCTCACCGAACCGCTTCCTGTCGCCCACCGGCATCAGCCCGCAGCTGCTCGCGCTGGATGGCTACGTGGTGCTGGCCGACGCCACCATGCCGGTGGTCGGCGATGCGCGCAGCATCAACGACGGCTTCCTCGAGCAGATCGCGATGAACGCGCGCGCCATCATCGACAAGGCCGAATCGCTGGGCATGGTGGACACGCGGCGCCTGGCCATAGGCGGGCACAGCTACGGCGCCTTCATGAGCGCCAATCTGCTGGCCCACACCGACCTGTTCCGCTGCGGCATCGCGCGCAGCGGGGCCTACAACCGCACGCTGACGCCCTTCGGTTTCCAGAGCGAGCGGCGCTCGCTGTGGGACGCGCGCGAGACCTACCTGAAGCTGTCTCCGCTGCTCTTCGCCAGCGAGATCAGGGAGCCGCTGCTGCTGATCCACGGCGAGGCGGACGGCAACTCCGGCACCTTTCCGCTGCAGAGCGAGCGGCTGTTCCAGGCGCTCAACGGATTGGGTAGCAAGGTGCGCTATGTGCTGCTGCCTCATGAGGGTCATGGCTACACCGCGCGCGAATCGGTCGGCCACACGCAGTGGGAGATGAGCCAGTGGCTGCGCGCCTGCCTGGGCGAGCCGCGCCAGGCCGCCGCCGGCACCGGCGCAGCGCGCAACCCCTCCTGAAGGCCGGCGCCAGCTTATCCATAGGCTGGATATCGCTTATCGGCACCGCTGTATTGATGGATAAGTCGCCGACCGCGACACTGCCCTCACTACAACAGGAGACAGCCTCCCATGAAACGCATCCTCGGCATCGCCGCACTGGCCCTGGCCTATGCCACCGCACCCACCGCTCTTGCGCAGGCCTGGCCGAGCAAGCCGGTCAAGGTGGTCGTCAACTTCGCACCCGGTGGCGCGGCCGACCAGCTGGCGCGGCTGATCGGCCAGCCGCTGCAGGAGGCGCTGGGCCAGCCGGTGGTGATCGAGAACCGCGGCGGCTCGGGCGGCAACCTCGGCGGCGACGCGGTCGCCAAGGCGCCAGCGGACGGCTACACGCTGCTGATGAGTTCCGGCGGCATGGTGTCGGTGAATCCGCACATCTACCCGAAGATGCCCTTCGACCCGGCCAAGGACCTCACGCCGGTGGCGGCGGTCGCGCGGGTGGGCGTGTACCTGCTGGTGCGCGATGACAGCCCGATCAAGGACTTCAAGGGCTTCCTCGCCGATCTGAAGGCCAATCCCGGCAAGCGCAGCTTCGGCAGCCCGGGCAACGGCAGTTCGCCGCACCTGGCCACCGAGATGCTCAAGAGCATGACCGGAACCTTCGCGGTGCACGTGCCCTATCGCGGCGCTGCGCCGGCCTTGAACGACCTGCTGGCCGGGCAGGTGGACTTCCTCTTCGATCCCGGCGTGGGCCTGCCGCATGTGCGCGCCGGCAAGCTGCGCCTGCTGGCCGTGGGCAGCCCCAAGCGTGCCGCGCAGTTCCCCGACACACCGACCGTGGACGAGATGGGCCTCAAGGGCTTCGACGCGGACACGGTGTTCGGCTTCTACGCGCCTGCAGGTACGCCGCCGGCGGTGATCAACCGGCTCAACAGCGAGATCAACCGCGTGCTCGCGCAGGCGACGGTACGCGAGCGCATCGCCGCGCTCGGCGGCGTGCCCACGCCGATGAGCCCGGCGGAGTTCCGCACCAAGGCCGCAGACGACTCCAAGCGCTTCGGCGCCATCATCCGCGAGCGCAAGATCGTTGGCGACTGATTGCCTGTACCCGGCCCGGCCGCTCAGACCGTGGCCGGGATGGTGTCCAGCGACAGCGGCACCGTCTCGCCAGGGAATGGTGACGGCAAGGTGATCTCGAACACCGCACCGCCGCCGGCACGGTTGGCAGCGTGGATGCGGCCGCCATGGATGGCGATGATCTTGCGGCAGATCGCCAGGCCCAGGCCGGTGCCCCCGGAGCCGTCCTTGGTCTGACTGGATTGCACGAAGGCTTCGAAGATGGACTCCAGCTCGGCTGGGGGTATGCCCGGCCCATGGTCCGCCACCGCCAGGCGGATGTCGCCGAGCATGACCTGCTCGGCCTCGATCTCGATCACGCCTTGCTCCGGCGAGAACTTGATCGCGTTGGCCAGCACATTGCGCAGCACCTGCTGGAAGCGCAGCGGATCGACCTTGGCAACCAGCGGCTGCTGCGGCAGCCGCGGCAGCAGTTGCACCCGGCGTCGGTCGGCCAGCGGTTCCAGCTCGTGCAGCACCGCCTGCACCAGGCCGCGCAGATCGCTCAGCTCCAGCTCCAGCGCGCCGACCACGCTCTCGATCTTGGAGACGTCCAGCAGATCGTTGACCAGGGCCAGCATGCGCTGGCCGGAGGCATGGATGTCGTCGAACATGCCGGCCAGCCGGGGATGGGCCTGGGCGCGCGCCTGCCCCAGTTCGGAGAAGCCCAGGATGGACTGCAAGGGCGTGCGCAGCTCGTGGCTGATGTTGGCAATGAACTCGGACTTGGCGCGCGAGGCCTCCTCGGCCGCGTCACGCGCCTCGCGCGTGGCGCGCTCTGCATCGCGGAACTCGCTGATGTCCAACAGCGTGCTCAGCGAGCCGGTGACGCTGCCCAGCTCGTCTCTCAGCAGCACCTTGGTGATCTGCACATCGCGGCGCGATCCGTCGCGATGCGGCCAGCGCGCCTCGTAGCGCATCGTGCCCCCCTCGGCAAGCAGGCGCTCGTGCATGCGCTCATGCAGCGCGCGATCGGCGGCATCCAGGAAGCTGGCGAGTCGCGCGCCGATCACACGCTCCCGCGGCAGGCCGGTGAACTGCTCCCAGGCCCGATTCACCGTGGCATAACGGCCCTGCGCATCGAACAGCACGATGGGCTGCGGACTCACCTCGAGCAGCAGCGTGGTGAAGGCCAGCTCCTGCCTGAGGCGCTGCTGGGCCGCATGCCGCTCGGTGGTGTCGATCGCGCTGCCGGCGAAACCGGCGACACGGCCCTGCGCAATCAACGGCACCACCGAGATCGCCAGCCGGCGATGGCTCCCATCGGCCAGACGCAGCACCGCCTCCGTCGCACGCATGCCCGGTGCATCGACCGCGCGGCCGAACAGCGCCGCAACACGGTGCTCATAGGCCGGCTCCACCAGTGCGGCGAGCCGACGCCCGATCAGCTGCTGGCCGCCCGCTGCGCCGAGCAGGGTCCAGCGAGCGTTGACGAAGCTCAGGCGACCGTCGGCATCGGTACGGAAGATCAGCTCCTGCACGCTCTTCATCAGCACGCTGAGTTCGCGCTCGCGCAAGGCCACCTCCTGGTGTGCGCGATCCAGAGCGGCCCGCGCGCGCTGACGCGCCGCCAGGCTGCGCAGCACCACCAGCGTGCCGGCGCCGACGGCCAGCAGCATCAGCGCCGCCACGCCGCTTTGCCAACCCAGCGAGGCACGCCAGGCCGCCAGCACGGCATCACGGCTCTGCTCCACCGCCAGCACGAGGGGGCGCTCGCCCAGCGCGCGGTAGGCCACCAGCTGCTCGCCGTCCGTCAGTCCGCCGCCGTCGTAGGCACCGATCTGTGCCAGGCGCAGCCAGTGATCGAACACGGGGTGGGCCGACAGCGTACTGCCGGGCTCGGCCTCGACACCCTGGGTCGCCGCCAGCAGCTCGCCGTCGTAGCTGGCCATCCAGGCCCGGCCAGGCATCTCGTCCAGCACACGCTGCTGGTAGTTGGCGAAGGCGTCAGGGCTGAGCAGCAGCACGATGAGCAGCGCGCGCCCATCGGCACTTTGCAGCGGACGAGACATCGGCAGCACGGCGACACCGGCCGGCACGTGCCGCTGCGCCTGCCCCTTGGCCAGATCGCGCAGGCCGCGCGCGGCCAGCACGCGCGGCCGGCGCGCGTCGCCGGCCTCACGCAGCGCTGTCAGCGCGTCGCCACGCAAGAGCAGCCCGGCCTCATGTGGCTCGCTGGACGCGATCACCCGGCCGCGCTCGTCGAGCAACGCCAGGCTGCGGATGTGGTTCAGGCCCAGCAGTGCGTTGGCGAACGCCGCCTGCAGCGCCGATTCCTCGCGCAGGGCGCCAGGGCGCTGCAGGCCGTCGCCCACCGACGCTAGCACCAGCACGCTGCTATCGAACGCCCGACGCGCATGGTCCTCGAGCACGCGCACCGCCATCGCGCCGCGGTCGCGCGCCTGTTCGAGCGCAGCCTGGCGTTGCGCCTGCAACAGCGCCAGCAGCGCCGCGACGATCGCCAGCGCAGCCATGCCGCCTATGGCCAGGACGATGCGCGCGGGCTTGCGCAGCAGGGCGTCGGCAATCCGGGCGAAGGCAGCCATGAGTCGGCCCGCTCTAGCGCACGACGATCTCGTCCAGGCGGTGACGGCGCGCCGCACCGAGCAGCCGGCCATCGGACTTGATGCGTGCCACGAAGGCATCGAGCACAGTCAGCCATTCGCCATCGCCCTGGCGCGTCGCGTAGGCATAGGGCAGCACATGGAAGGGCCGAGGCGGCGCCACCAGCCGCGCCCAATCGACGTTGTCGAGCAGACGGCGGCTGTAGGGGTAGTCGGTCATGAACACATCGACGCGGCCCGCCTCGAGCTCGGCCTCGCGCGTCTGCGGCGGGCGCACCACCACCATCTGGGCCTGCTTGAGCGACTCGCGCATCACCGGCTCCATGAAGGTGCCGGCTTGCACGGCGACGAGCACACCGGGCTTGTCGATGTCGGCCCAGTCGCGCACGACGCGGTTGCTGCGCGTGGTCACCGCATAGATGTCGCTCTGCATATAGGGCTGGGTGAAGGCCAGCCTCTCCTTGCGCGACGGCAGCACGCCAACAGCGAACATGGCGACGTCGCAGCGCCGCGACTCCAGGTCCTCGATCAGCTTGGCGAAGCTGCTGTCCACGTAGTCCACCGCGACCCGCAAATCGCGCGCCAGCTCGGCAGACAGCTCGATGTCGATGCCGCTGAGCTGGCCGGTATGCGGATGGCGGTAACTGATGCCGTGGTAGGAGGGCCAGATGCACACGCGCAACTTGCCCGAGCTGCGCACGCGCTCCAGCGTGGCACCGGTTTCACGCGCACTCGGCTGTGCAGTCGCTGCATCGCACAGCAGCATGGCAGCGCCTGCAAGCCAAAGTGCGTGTAGCGGCGCTCGCTTCATGGGCTGTCCCGTGGCAGTCGTCGCGACGCTCAGTCGAGCTCAGCCAGCGACTCGAAGGTCGGCGGATGCCGGTTGATGTAGTCGCGCAGCGCAACCAGGCGGTGAATGTTGCGCACGAAGCAGTCGACGATGTGCGGATCGAAGGCTCGGCCGGATTCCTGTTCGAGCATGCGCAGCGCGACCTCAGGGCTCAGCGCCTCGCGATAGCAGCGATCCATGGTCAACGCATCGAAGAAATCGCACACGGCGACGATGCGGCCACTGAGCGGGATCGCCTCGCCGCTCAGGCCCCGCGGGTAGCCGCTGCCGTCCCAGCGCTCATGGTGGGTCAGGGCGATCTCAGCCGCCAGCTCGAACAGCGCAATGCTCGATCGACCCAGGATGTGTGCGCCCAGCACCGGGTGCTGCTTCATCTCCGCCCGCTCGCTCTCGGCGAGCGGGCCGACCTTCTTCAGCACGCGGTCGGCGATCCCGATCTTGCCGATGTCGTGCATGGGCGCCGCTCGGCGCAGCTGCTGAGCGTATTGAACCGGCTCACCCAGCATCAGGGCCAGTGCCTCGGCCAAGTAGCCGATGCGCACGATGTGCACGCCGGTGTCGTCGTCGCGCAGCTCGGCCGCCAGCGACAGGCGCAGCAGCGCCTCGTGATGGGCACGCGTCACCTCTCGCAGCGCCTCGTTGCGCTCCTTGTACATGCGCCCGAAGTCAGCGACCAGCCGCTCCATCTGCGCCACTGCGGCCGCGTCGAAGGATCGGCTCGCCACGCCAGAGCTACCTGTACCTAGCATTGCATGAGTCCTTCGTGTGTCAGGCGTGCGCCCAGATGCCGGCAATGCTGTCGATCAGCTGCAGCGGGCTGAAGGGCTTGACCAGATAGGCGTCCGCACCGGCCTCGCGACCGGCCTCGCGATCACGGGCCTGACCGCGGGCGCTGAGCAGCATGACGTGCGGCGCGTAGTCACCCCAGGTCGATTTCAGGCGGCGACACGCCTCCAGACCGTCAAAGTCTCCTGGCATCATCACATCCAGCAGCACCAAGTCCGGATGCAAGTCGGCCGCCATGGCGATAGCCGACGGTGCATCTCCCGCCTCGAAGATCTCATAGTCCTCGAACTCCAAGGTCATGCGGATCAATTTGCGAATATCCGCATGGTCATCGACGATCAGTATCTTTCTCATGATCACTCCCCGCAGATGTGATACATCAATAGTATCATTTACAGCAAATCTTATTGGGGCAATTCCGCGCTGCCCGACGCCGAATTCCGGCAAAATTACGCTATGAGGAGCAAGAGAATTGCCGAGGCCGTCAGCGACGGCGACTACAGCACCATGGAAGTCGCCCGCATGCTCGGCATGGCGGTGCGTTCGGTGCAGCTGATGGTCGACCGCGGCGAGCTGTCGGCCTGGAAGACACCGGGCGGACACCGACGCATCTCGCGCGCCTCGGTGGACAGCTGGCTGGCGCGGCGCAGCATCGGCCCGGGCGGCAGCGAGGCAGCCCGTCAAGTGGCGCTGAGCCGTTCGGCAGAAGCACGCACCGGCGGCGGCCGGCCTCGCGTGCTGCTCATCGAGGATTCGGTTCACTATCAGAACCTGCTCGCGCTGCTGCTCAACCAGCAGTTCCCTCAGGCCGAACTGCATACGGCGCCGGACGGAATCGTCGGCCTGGCGATGTATGGTCAGTTGCAGCCGCAGGTGCTGATCGTCGACATCCTGCTGCCCGGCATCGATGGCGCCACGCTCATCACCAGCCTGCGCTCGCAGCCGCAGTTCGCCAACAGCAGGCTGATCGTCGTGACCTCGCTGGACCAAGAGCAGATCAAGCCCTACGCCTTCGCACTGGCAGGCGTGCCGGTGGTACATAAGCCCAATCTGGTCGCCGAGCTTCCGCCCCTGCTGGAACAGGCGCTCTCCGAAACCGCGCATCTGGTGGCATGAGCCTGCCGCGCGTCCTCCTCGTCGAGGACGACCCCTCGCTGCAGCGCTTCGTCGAGATGGCGCTCGACGGCCTGCCGATCGAGTTGCGTTGCTGCGCCACGCTCGGAGACGCCACGGCGCTGCTGCGCGAACAGCGCTTCGCGCTCATCATCACTGACCTGCTGCTGCCCGATGGCTCGGGGCGTGAACTGCTGGCACTGCTGCAGCGCGAACCGGCGCTGCGCGGCACGGCGCACTGCGCGGTATTCAGCGCCGGCCTGGACGATGCCGCCAAGCGTGCCGACCTGACCCGCCTGGGCGCCTGGCGCCTGCTCGGCAAGCCCTGCTCGCTGGACGAGCTCGAAGCCCTGGTCAACGATGCGCTGGCCGCCGGGGCGGCAACGCCGACACCGTCCCCGGCCAATGATCAGGTGCAGCGCCATTTCGGTGGAAACGAAGCACTCTATCTGGCCTTTCGCGCCAGCTGTCTGCAGCAGTTCGGCCAGGATCGGCTGCTCGGCGACGCGGCCTGCCGTGATGGCGATGCCCCCGCGCTGCAGCGACTGGCCCACAGCCTCAAGAGCGTGTTGCTGACGCTGGGCCACGGTGGCGAGTCGATGGCGGCCGCCGCGCTGGAGCAGTCGGCCGCCAAGGCGGACTGGGCCCATGCAGTGCCGCAATGGCAGGCCCTGCGCGAACAGCTTGCCGCGCTGCGCTGAACGCACCGGCGAGAGGCGCACCGAACGCCGACAGCCACAACCGCCAGCCTCAGATCGCCAGCGGGTCCACGTCCACCGCCCAGCGCAGCAGGCCCCGGTGCTCGCGCTTGAGCGCGAAGAGTTCAGGCATCCAGGCTCGTAGCAGGCGCTGCAACGAGGCGCGGCTGGCGGACTCCACCAGCATCTGCACCCGCTCAACGTTGGCCACGCGCGCCACGCTCATCGGCACCGGCGGATAGATCAGGGCTTCCGCCGCCTCTGGCTGCGCTTGCGCCCATCGCGCCGCTGCAGCCAGAAAGGCTTGCGCCACCTCGGCCGTGCGCGCCTCGGCACGCAACAGCGCCAGATGGGAGAACGGAGGCAAGCCGGCGCTCTCGCGCTCCTCGAGCTGTGCGCTCGCGAAGGCCTCGTAGTCATGCCGCGCAAGAGCTTTGTACAGCGCATGCTGCGGATGCCAGGTCTGCACCCACATCTCGCTACGCGCCGCCGCCTCAGCATCGCGCCCAGCGCGGCCGGCGGCCTGCATCAGTAGCGAAAAGAGCCGCTCGGGTGCACGGAAATCGCTGCTGAACAACGCACCATCCGGATTCACCGCGGCCACCAGCGTGATGCGGCGGAAGTCGTGGCCCTTGGTGATCATCTGCGTGCCGACGAGCACATCGACCTCGCCGGCATGGACGGCGTCGAGCTGAGACTCCAGCGCACCCTTGAGTCGCGTCGAATCGGCATCGATGCGCGCGACTCGGGCGCCGGGTAGCGCTGCGGCCAGTTGCTCCTCGAGCCGCTCGGTGCCGCGGCCCAGCGGCGCGATGTCCTGATTGCCGCAGTCGGGGCAGGCCTGCGGCACGCGCTCGCTGAAGCCGCAGTGGTGACAGCGCAGCGTACGGTCGCCCTTGTGGAAGACGCGAAAGGCACTGCAGTGCGCGCACTGGCTCTTCCAACCGCACTCGGTGCAATGCAGCACCGGTGCGTAGCCGCGACGGTTCAGGAACACCAGACTCTGCTCGCCACGCTCCAGCCGAGCACGCAGTGCGTCCACCAGGGGCGTGGTCAGCGTGGTCATCACGCCCTTGTTGCGCGGCAGCGTGTTCATGTCGAAGATGCGCACCCGCGGCAGCGCGCCGCCGCCGATGCGCTCGGGCATGGCCAGGCGCAGGTAACGGCCGCTGTTGGCATGCTGCCAGCTCTCCAGCGACGGCGTGGCTGAGCCCAGGATCACCGGCACCTTCTCCAGCCGCGCACGGTAGATGGCCAGGTCGCGCGCCGAATAGCGCGCGCCGTCCTGCTGCTTGTAGGAAGGATCGTGCTCCTCGTCGACGACGATCAGGCCCAGCCTTGGCAGCGAGGCGAACACCGCCAGCCGCGTGCCCAGCACCAACTCGGCGCGCCCCAGGTGGGCGGCCAGCCAGTGCTGCAGGCGCTGTGCCGGCGTGAGGCCGCTGTGCAGCGAGACGATGCGGCGGCCGGCGAAGCGCTGGGCGAAACGCGCCTCCAGCTGCGGCGTCAGGTTGATCTCCGGCACCAGCACCAGGACCTGGCGCCCCTGCGCCAGCGCATGTTCGGCGGCACGCAGATAGACCTCGGTCTTGCCGCTGCCGGTCACGCCGTAGAGCAGCAGCGGCGGCGGCGCCGCAGCCACTTCGCCGGCATCCGGGCCGGCACTCATCAGCGCGTCGATCTGGCGCAGCGCCGCATCCTGCGCCGGGCTGAGTTCGGGGCGCGACGCGCCTGCGGCAGCAGGCCCAGGTCTTGCCTCCTCGGCAGCGGCAGCCCATTTGTCCAGCTTCTTCAGCCGTGCCTGCAGTTGCCGCGCGTCAAGCTCGCGCAGCTGCGGCGGCAGCACCGACAGCGCCACCTCGCCGACGCTGCGCTGGTAGTAGCTGGCAGCGAAGTCCAGCAGCGCGCGCCAGCTGCGCGACAGCGGCGGCAGCGCGTCCAGGACACTGCTCAGCGACCTGAGTTGCCCTGGATCCAGCCCCGGCACAGGCGGCTGCTCATCCCAGACGATGCCCGCCAGTTCGCGCCGCCCCAAAGGAACACGGACGATGCACCCTGGCTCGGCGCCCGAGACACCGGCAAGATAGTCCAGCGGACCGGTCAGCCCGCTGTGCGCTGGAGCGTCCACCGCGACGCTGATGCGCACGCCAGTCATCGCCCAGCCCCGCTCGCAACTTGAACAACAGCGCCTAAGCACATGATTTCAAATTGCTTTCCTGCTCACCACAGGAGTCTGTGGATAACTTTGTGGGAAATTGGCGTGAATGGCGGCCTCGTCGTGAATTGGCGAAACAGCCTGCCTTGGACAACATTCCGCCGTTTGCGCAATTGCCTGCTTTGAAATCAAGTACTTAGCGCGCAATCGGGAAAACCAGGGCTTGCGCCGCAGCACGCACAGCCTGCGCCGACGGCAATCCCCAATTTGGGGATAAGTGAGTTCCCGCTTGCACGAAATCACGGCAGCGGCCGCACCGGCTCAGGCTGCGGCACGCAGCCGGCGCGAATGCGCATGCACCTCGTCCACCAGGGCCGAGACATGCTCGGGCGGCGTGAACTGGCTGATGCCATGGCCCAGGTTGAAGACATGGCCGCCCCAGCCGCCGTCGGCGCGCTGCGGACGGCCGAAGCTGTCCAGCACCGCACGCACCTGTTCGCGCACCGCGTCGGGCGGCGCGAACAGCACGTTGGGGTCCAGATTGCCTTGCAGCGCCACCTTGTCCTGCAGCTGGGCGCGGGCGCGGGCCAGGTTGACCGTCCAGTCCAGGCCCACCACGTCGGCACCGGCCGCGGCGATCTCGTCCAGCCAGAGGCCGCCGCCCTTGGTGAAGAGAATGCGCGGGATGCGCTGGCCTTCGTGCTCGGTTTTCACCTGCGCCAGCACGCGGCGCGAATAGTCCAGGCTGAAGCGCTGGAACATGCCATCGGCCAGCACGCCGCCCCAGGAGTCGAAGATCATCACCGCCTGAGCGCCCGCCTCGATCTGCGTGTTCAGATAGGTCGCCACGGCGTCGGCATTGACCTGCAGGATGCGATGCATCAGATCGGGCCGCGCATACATCAGGCTCTTCACCTGGCGGTAGTCGTCCGAGCCGCCGCCCTCGACCATATAGCAGGCCAGCGTCCAGGGGCTGCCGGAGAAGCCGATCAGCGGCACGCGGCCGTTCAAGGCCTTGCGGATCGAGGTCACGGCGTCGAACACATAGCGCAGCTTGGCCATGTCGGGCACCGCCAGCTCGGCCACGGCGGCCTCATCGCGCACGATCTTGGCGAACTTCGGCCCCTCGCCCTGCGCGAACGTCAGGCCCAGGCCCATCGCATCCGGCACGGTGAGGATGTCCGAGAACAGGATCGCCGCGTCCAGCGCATAGCGGTCCAGCGGCTGCAGGGTCACCTCGGTGGCGTAGTCCACATTGGTGGCCAGGCCCATGAAGCTGCCGGCCTTGGCACGCGTGGCGCGGTACTCAGGCAGATAGCGGCCCGCCTGGCGCATCAGCCAGACGGGCGTGTAGTCGGTGGGCTGGCGCAGGCAGGCGCGCAGGAAGGTGTCGTTTTTCAGAGTTGCGCTCATGGCCGGATTATCCGCTGCGATACTGGCGCCGGCACTTGATGCCGGCGGCGCTGACGCCATCTGCAGGCAGCGCACCGAGCGCCCAACGCACCACCTAGGAGGACCTCTGCCATGGCTTGGCTAGACACGCGCCGCGGACTCGGCGCACTCTTGATTGCCTCGACACTGTCGCTGTCGGGCTGCGGCTACAACGAGTTCCAGCGGCTGGATGAGCAGGTCAATGCCAACTGGGCCGAGGTGCTGAGCCAGTACCAGCGCCGCGCCGACCTGATCCCCAACATCGTCAACACCGTCAAGGGCGAGGCGAACTTCGAGCAAGAGACGCTGACCAAGGTGGTCGAGGCCCGTGCCAAGGCCACGAGCATCCAGGTGACGCCTGAGCTGGCACGAGATCCCGAAGCACTGAAGAAGTTCCAGGCCGCACAAGGCGAGCTGTCCGGCGCGCTGAGCCGCCTGCTGGTGATCAGTGAGAACTACCCCAACCTGAAGGCCAACCAGGGCTTCCAGGACCTGCGCGTCCAGTTGGAGGGCACCGAGAACCGCATCACCGTGGCGCGCAACCGATACATCAAGTCTGTGGCCGAGTACAACACGCTAGCGCGGAGCTTCCCGACCAACCTGACCGCCATGGTCTTCGGCTACCAAGTCAAGCCCGGCTTCCAGGTGGAGAACGAAGCCACCATCAAGACTGCGCCGACGGTGAACTTCGACAAGCCCGCAGCGCCCGCCGCCTCGAAGTGAGGTTGCCCTGAGCGCTCGGTTCCAGCCCCTTTCTGCGGTGATCGCGCGGCTGCGTCTGCTGCTGCCGGTGTGGCTGTGCGTCTTCGCCTGGCTGGCGCCAGCGATCGCGTCGGCCCAGGACGTGCAGCCCGTGCCGGTGCTGACCGCCCGCGTGATCGACCAGACCGGCACGCTGGATACCGTGCAGCGCTCGGCGCTGGAGGGCAAGCTCGAGGCCTTCGAACGCGAGGCCGGCCCGCAGATCGTGGTGCTGATTGTTCCGTCCACGGCGCCGGAGGACATCGCGGCGTATGCGCAGCGCGTCGCAGACAGCTGGAAGATCGGCCGGCGCGAGCTTGGCGACGGGCTGCTGATCGTCGTGGCCAGGAATGACCGCCGCGTGCGCATCGAGGTCGCCAAGGCGCTGGAAGGCGCGATCCCCGACCTCGCCGCGCGGCAGATCATCCAGGACGCCATCACCCCGGCGTTCAAGGCGGGCGACTATGCCGGCGGACTGAACCGCGCCGTCGACCAGTTGCAGGCGCGTATCCGCGGCGAGCATCTGCCCGCGCCGCCGCCGCGCGCGGCAGGCAGCGGCGGCGCTGGCTTCGACTTCGAGGATCTGGGACTGTTCTTCTTCGTTGGCGTGCCCGTCATCGGCTCGGTGCTGACAGCCATCTTCGGCCGCAAGCTCGGCGGGCTGCTGACGGGCGGCGCCGCAGGTCTGGTGGGCTGGCTGCTCGGCACCGGACTGCTGCTGGCTGTGGTGGCCGCCTTTGCAGCGCTGATCATGGTCAGCGTGATGGGGATAGGCGCCAGCCGACGCGGCCTGCCCACGCACTGGGGCGGCTGGGGAAGTAGTGCCGGCCATGGCAGCAGCGGCTGGGGTGGCGGAGGCGGAGGCTTCTCGTCCGGTGGGGGCGGCGACTTTGGCGGTGGCGGCGCCTCAGGAGACTGGTGATGGATGTGAGACGCGTGCTGCGCGTGATCAAGCACCGCTGGACCGACAGCGCGGACCTGAGCCGCGCGCTGCCTCACGCGGCAGTACGTCGGCTCGAGGCGCATGTGCGTGCCAGCGAGAGGCGGCACAGCGGCGAAATCTGCGTCTGCGTGGAGGCAGGCTTGCCGCTGTCCTATCTCTGGAAGGGTCTGCGTGCCCGCGACCGCGCACTGACGCTATTCGGCAAGCTGCGCGTCTGGGACACCGAGGACAACAACGGCGTGCTGATCTACCTGCTGCTGGCCGAGCATGCGATCGAGATCGTCGCCGACCGCGGGCTGAGCCGTCGCGTGTCGGGCGAGCAGTGGCAGGACATCGTCCACTCGCTCAGCGCCTCGCTGCGCGGCGGACGATTCGAGGAAGGGCTGAGTACCGCGGTGGACGCGGTCGACGCCCTGCTGCAACACCACTTCCCTCTGGCCCCCGGACAGCTCAATCCCAACGAGCTGCCGGACGCTGTGCTGCTGCTGGGCTAGGCAGGGAGAAGTGGCGTTACACGCGCCTCTGCGAGTCGGCCGGTAGCACGCTTCACGGCCGCACAGCGACTGGCAACCTTGGGCCAGGTGGAATGCCCTGAGGTGTTCCCGCAGCAAAGAGTCGGTTAACAGCACGCCCCGCAACAGGAAAGCTTCGATCAGTGGCCGTATTGAGGATTTGCTCGACCAAGGCCTTGACCAGAAGGCCGACGATGCCCTGCTGAGAGCTCCCGCCCTCTTCCGAAGAAGCGGCGCTTGCTTGGCCCTTCCATAGCTCTGCTCCACTGCGCAGATCGACGATGCGGGCCTCTACGGCAACGATCGTGTCACTTGCCACAACCATGTACTTGGTGCCGTACTGCTTGACCGTCACGTACACCGCAGCGTCAGCACCAAACACTTCCCTCAGCTTGGGGAACGAGATTTGATGAATGTCGTGAGACGTCTGCATGCCGTTTTGTCGAAAGGTCTCTGCGACCATGCTGACGGGCATGACGTAATAGCCGGCCTCGGCAAGCGGGAGGCTCAGCTGTGCCATGACACCGTGCACCGCATTCGGTTCGGGCGTCTCGTTGAGCGGCGGCAAGACCAGCATAGACGCAGGCTTGGCAGCTCGGAATGCGGTCAGGTCCTTGGGAGGCACAGTGGCACAGCCTGCGAGTATGGCGACTGAGACCAGGGTGAAGACGAGTCGTTGGTACATGCTGTGGCGTTTCCTAGCTATTCGACTGGGCCTTCTGCGCATTGCGTAGCAGATGCTCCATGTATGCGGCGGATTCCGGGAAACGCCTACGCTCTGCCTCAAGATGCTGGCGCGACAGTTCCCCGCGGCCGAGCTTGGCGTTCAACAGCGCGAGGTGCGCATGCAGCCCCGGAGGCGGAGCAAGGCCTTGCCGATCTGTCTCGCGAAGCTGCGACTCGAGTTTGTCGAGCATCTCTTGGAGCTTCGCTTCGTCACCCTTGAAGTGTGCGTAAAGGGCTGGCTGATACACGCCCCACTGATACAGCGGCTTCGAAGGTGAAGCGCAAGCGGCGAGCAACAGAGGCAGAGTGAGCGCGGCAATCCTGACCTTCAGCGACTCGGACGACTTCATTTCGCTGCCCCCCGCCAAGCACCGCTGTCCAGGGCAGCTACCAATTTCTCGACCGCCTCCCGCACAGCAAGGTCGAGCACTTTCCCATTTAGTGTCGGGTCGTAAGACGCGGTGCTACCAAATCCAATGACTTCACGCTCGGAGAGGCTGTACTCGCCACCGCCCTGTACGGAGTAGACAACTTCTGCCGTCTGGCTGTTCAGGACATTCACAGTCACCTTCGCATATGCGACCTGCGTCTTGCCACGACCGAGCACGCCGAAGAACTGCCTGTCGCCCACCTCCTTGCGACCGAATTCGCTCACCGCACCCGAGATCAAGAAGCTGGCGCCGCGAACCTTTAACTGTGTTTCATTGAAGCCTGACTCCAGGCGCGCCTCGGCCATGTTCTCGCGATCCATGACACTGAACCGCTGTGACTGCTGAAGGTGACTTTGCAGAATCGTCTTGGCCTGCGCCCCCAGGCGATCCGGGCCGCTAGTGAACATGCCACGCATGTACTCGGTCCGATTCTCAAACTTGGCGATAGCGACCGTCACCTTTGCACTGGCAGGCACAGGCACGCTTGCGCTGCTCACTTGCTGGGTCTGTATCGTTCGTGACTGCTCGACCGTCGCGCATCCACCCATCACCGCGGCCATTGCCACCACACTTACACAGCGCCTGCTGATTCCCATTCAACCCCCGAACCCGTTAGGTGAACGGATGCTAGCGCCGCGACTGTTGTCACCACGCGAATTCCGGCGGGGACTTTCCCTTCCTACTTTAGGGGGTCAGCGTCAGGGTCTGCATCCCCGACCACTCCTGTCCGGGCTCGAGGGCGATCGGGTGCTCGATCGCTGCGGCCTCGACGCAGAGCATGTGTCGCCAGCCATCCGCCGGCATGTCAGTGAGGGCGGCACAGCGTTCGGCACCAGGATTCCAGACCACCGTGTCAGCAAAGCCCTGCTGGCTGATGCCCAGCGTACGCGTCTTGCCATCAATACCCTGTTCGCGCAGGGTCAGGTCTTGCCTCACCTGGTGGTAGATGCGATCCAGGTCTTCCGCGCCCGGTGCGCCGGGCAGCAACAGGTCACTGCGCTGGCGATGCTCGGCCTTGTCGATGGCGTCCCAATAGTGCAGTCCAGCCAGCCCGGACAGGCTCACATCGTGCAAGGACTTGACGCGCAGATAGCTGTGCAGCGCCGCGGTGAAGGCGAATCGTTCGGCGCCGGTATTCAAGCAGGCGAGCTCGATCTCGAGGCTGCGCCCGGCAACGCGCACCGTCAGCTCGGCCTCGAAGGCATGAGGCCAGAACATGCGCGTCGCTGCGTCGTCAGTCAGGCGCAGCACTGCCAGCGCATCGTCACTGCTTTGCTCTGCCGAAACCAGCTGCCAGGGCTTGCTGCGAGCAAAGCCATGGCGCTGCAGCGGACCGCGGTCGGAGAACTGCGGGAAGATCACCGGCACGCCACCGCGCAGCGCTTGGCCGCTGGCGTAGGCTGCCTTCGGAGACATGTAGAGCTGTTCGTCGGCACCGGCCGGCACCCATGACAGCACCTGGGCGCCATGCAGCAGCACAAGCGCGCGGGCACCGTCCGGTGCCCGCAGGTCCAGGGCATCCATGTCTTGATGACGGCTGATCGCAATGGAGGTCGGCATGGTAGGGCTGGCGCGTTCGGGGGGTGGCTGGAAAGACAACGCCCGCCGGACTCGCGTCGGCGGGCGCTGATGATGTTACGGCGGCAACGGGGCCGCCGGGTTCCATCCGGATTACTTCTTGCGGAACTTGCGCAGCGCAGCGATCTGCGCAGCCATGGCCGCGAACTCGCTCTGCGCCTTGGCGAAGTCGATGTCGCTCTTGGCGTTCTTCATCGCTTCCTCGGCCAGCTTCTTGGCCTCGGTCGCCTTGGCCTCGTCCAGGTCCTTGCCGCGGATTGCGGTGTCGGCCAGCACGGTGACCGTGCCCGGTTGCACTTCGAGAATGCCACCGGCCACGAAGACGAACTCCTCGCCGCCCTCGGCACGCTCGATGCGCACCGCGCCCGGCTTGATGCGGGTGATCAGCGGAGTGTGCTGCGGCAGGATGCCCAGCTCGCCACCTTCGCCCGGCAGCGCGACGAACTTGGCCTCGCCGGAGAAGATCTGCTCTTCGGCGGACACCACGTCAACATGAATGGTTGCCATGTTCAATCTTCCTTAGCGTTAGAAACTCAGTAAGCAAGCAGACGGTGGTCTGGCTAGGCGTCGCGCGCAGCCGGGGTCAGACCCCGGCGAGCACGGCAACGACGCCAGCCCGCCGTATGCGCCGCTTACTGGAGCTTCTTGGCCTTTTCGAAGGCTTCGTCGATGGTGCCGACCATGTAGAAGGCCTGCTCCGGCAGGTGGTCGCACTCGCCGTTGACGATCATCTTGAAGCCGCGGATGGTTTCCTTCAGCGGGACGTACTTGCCGGGCGAGCCGGTGAACACTTCCGCGACGTGGAAGGGCTGCGACAGGAAGCGCTGGATCTTGCGGGCGCGAGCCACGGCCAGCTTGTCTTCCGGCGACAGTTCGTCCATGCCCAGAATCGCGATGATGTCGCGCAGTTCCTTGTAGCGCTGCAGCACGGCCTGCACGGCGCGGGTGGTGCCGTAGTGCTCTTCGCCGACCACGTTCGGGTCCACTTGACGCGAGGTCGAGTCCAGCGGATCAACGGCGGGGTAGATACCCAGCGCGGCGATGTCACGCGACAGCACGACGGTGGCGTCCAGGTGGGCGAAGGTCGTGGCAGGAGACGGGTCGGTCAAGTCGTCCGCAGGGACGTACACGGCCTGGATCGAGGTGATCGAGCCGACCTTGGTCGACGTGATGCGCTCCTGCAGGCGGCCCATTTCTTCGGCCAGCGTCGGCTGGTAGCCCACGGCGGAAGGCATACGGCCCAGCAGCGCGGACACTTCGGTACCGGCCAGCGTGTAGCGGTAGATGTTGTCCACGAAGAACAGCACGTCACGGCCTTCGTCACGGAACGACTCAGCCATGGTCAGGCCGGTCAACGCCACGCGCAGACGGTTGCCCGGGGGCTCGTTCATCTGGCCGTAGACCATCGCGACCTTGGAGTCCTTCAGCGACTCGAGGTTCACGACGCCGGAATCGGCCATCTCGTGATAGAAGTCGTTGCCCTCACGGGTACGCTCGCCCACACCAGCGAACACCGACAGACCCGAGTGAGCCTTGGCGATGTTGTTGATGAGCTCCATCATGTTCACGGTCTTGCCCACGCCGGCGCCACCGAACAGACCCACCTTGCCGCCCTTGGCGAACGGGCAGATCAGGTCGATCACCTTGATACCGGTTTCGAGCAGCTCGGTCGACGGGCTCAGCTCGTCATAGGCCGGGGCCTTGCGGTGGATCGACGCGGTCAGCGCCTGGTCGATGTCGCCGCGCTCGTCGATCGGATTACCCAGCACGTCCATGATGCGACCCAGGGTCGACTGACCCACGGGCACGCGGATGGTGTCGCCGGTGTTGTAGACCTCGACGCCACGGCGCAGACCGTCGGACGAGCCCAGCGCAATGGTGCGCACCACGCCGTCGCCCAGCTGCTGCTGGACTTCCAGCGTCAGCGCGGAGCCTTGCATCTTCAGGGCGTCGTACACCTTGGGCATCTGGTCACGCGGGAACTCCACGTCCACCACGGCGCCGATGCACTGAACGATCTTGCCCACCGATTGAGTGTTAGCCATTTTTTCGTTCCTTCAATTCCAAAAACTTTAGCGTTCGCTTGAGCGTCGGACGATCAGCCCACGGCGGCAGCGCCACCGACGATCTCGGACAGTTCCTTGGTGATCGCAGCCTGACGGGTCTTGTTGTAGACCAGCTTCAGCTCACCGATCAGGGTGCCTGCGTTGTCGGTCGCGGCCTTCATGGCCACCATGCGTGCCGACTGCTCGGACGCCATGTTTTCGGCCACGGCCTGGTAGACCAGGGCCTCGCTGTAGCGCACCAGCAGCTCGTCGATGACGGACGGGGCATCGGGCTCGTAGATGTAATCCCACGAGTGCGAGCCGCCACCAGTCTTCATCCCTTCGGTCGTCAGCGGCAGCAGCTGATGCACCACCGGCTCCTGCTTCATCGTGTTGATGAAGCGGGTGTAGCAGAGGTACACAGCCGACAGCTTGCCTTCGGCGTACTGGTCGAGCAGCAGCTTCACCGGGCCGATCAGGCGCTCGATGTGCGGCTGGTCGCCCAGCTGCGTCACCTGAGCCACGACCTTGGCGCCGATGCGGTTCATGAAGCCCAGGCCCTTGTTGCCGATGGCAACGACCTCGGCCTTCTGACCCGCAGCTTCCAGCTCCTTGAGCTTGGCGGTCGTCGCGCGCAGCAGGTTGGTGTTCAGGCCACCGCACAGACCCTTGTCGGTCGTCACCACCACGAAGCCCACCTGCTTGGCCTGATCGTTCTTGATCAGGAAGGGGTGGACATACTCGGGGTTGGCCTGCGACAGATTGGCAGCGATGTTGCCGATCTTCTCGCTGTAGGGACGAGCCGCACGCATCCGCTCCTGCGCCTTGCGCATCTTGGAAGCGGCGACCATTTCCATGGCCTTGGTGATCTTCTTGGTGTTTTCGACCGACTTGATCTTGCCGCGAATTTCCTTGCTTGATGCCATGATTTCTCCTGTTAGGGCCGGGCAGCTTCTTGCGTCACCGCCCGGTCATGGTCACTTAGGCGAAGGACTTCTTGAACGCGGTGATGGCGGCGTTCAGCTCGGCCTCGGCATCCTTGTCCATGGCCTTGTCGGCTTCCAGCTTGGCCAGCAGAGCGGCATGGCTAGTCTTCAGGAACTGGTGCAGACCGTGCTCGAAAGCCAGGACCTTCTTGACGTCGATGTCGTCCATGAAGCCCTTGTTCACCGCGTACAGCGAAGCGCCCATCAGGCTGATCGGCAGCGGCGAATACTGGGCCTGCTTGAGCAGCTCGGTCACGCGGGCACCGCGGTCCAGTTGCTTGCGGGTCGATTCGTCCAGATCGGAAGCGAACTGCGCGAAGGCAGCCAGCTCGCGATACTGCGCCAGGTCGGTACGGATACCGCCGGACAGGCTCTTGATCAGCTTGGTCTGCGCTGCACCGCCGACGCGCGACACCGAGATACCGGCGTTGATGGCGGGACGGATACCAGCGTTGAACAGGTTGGTTTCCAGGAAGATCTGACCGTCGGTGATCGAGATCACGTTGGTCGGAACGAAGGCGGACACGTCACCGGCTTGCGTCTCGATGATGGGCAGCGCGGTCAGCGAACCGGTCTTGCCCTTCACCTCGCCCTTGGTGAACGCTTCGACGTAGTCGGCGTTCACGCGAGCGGCACGCTCCAGCAGGCGGCTGTGGAGATAGAACACATCGCCAGGGAAAGCCTCGCGGCCCGGGGGACGGCGCAGCAGCAGCGAGACCTGACGGTAGGCCACGGCCTGCTTGGACAGGTCGTCATAGACGATCAGCGCATCCTGACCGCGGTCGCGGAAGTACTCGCCCATCGTGCAGCCCGAGTAGGCCGACACGTACTGCATGGCAGCGGATTCGGACGCCGAGGCGGCGACGACGATGGTGTACTCCATCGCGCCAGCCTGCTCCAGAGCGCGCACCACGTTCTTGATCGACGAAGCCTTCTGGCCGATCGCGACGTAGACGCAGGTCATGTTCTGACCCTTCTGGTTGATGATGGCGTCGATGGCCACGGCGGTCTTGCCGGTCTGGCGGTCGCCGATGATCAGCTCGCGCTGGCCACGGCCGACGGGCACCATCGAGTCGATC
Source organism: Roseateles sp. T103 (assembly GCF_057219915.1). Classification (NCBI taxonomy): domain Bacteria; kingdom Pseudomonadati; phylum Pseudomonadota; class Betaproteobacteria; order Burkholderiales; family Sphaerotilaceae; genus Roseateles; species Roseateles sp. T103. Next base: position 256,465 of record NZ_JBXVVS010000003.1, on the reverse strand, counting down.
GACTTCAGGCCGGTCTGGACCGGCTGGTCCACCGACTTACGGGCGATCACGCCGGGAGCGACCTTCTCGATCACGTCCGTCATCTTGGCGTTGATCGGGCCCTTGCCGTCGATAGGCTGGCCCAGGGCGTTCACGACGCGTCCGATCAGCTCGGGGCCGACGGGCACTTCCAGAATGCGGCCCGTGCACTTCACGGTATCGCCTTCGGAGATGTGCTCGTACTCGCCCAAGATCACGGCGCCGACGGAGTCGCGCTCGAGGTTCAGCGCCAAGCCATAGGACGGCTGGCCGTCCTTGCCGGCGGGGAACTCCAGCATTTCGCCTTGCATCACATCGGACAGGCCGTGGATGCGGACGATGCCGTCGGAGACGGACACCACGGTGCCCTGGTTACGGACGTCCGTCGATGCGCCAAGACCCTCGATGCGGCTCTTGATCAGTTCGGAAATTTCAGCAGGATTCAGTTGCATTGCTTGCTCCCATCTGGTCGGGCGTCTGTTGCCAGAGCGCGTTTGACACAGGGATGAATCGGTTTGGGTGTCTTCGCGCTGGTACTCAGGCGGTGAGCGCCACTTTCATGCGGTCCAGGCGTGCCTTGACGGAGGTGTCGAGCACCTCGTCGCCAACCACCACCCGGATGCCGCCGATGAGTGCGGGCTCCAGCTGCACATGGGCTTCGAGCTTGCGACCGAAGCGCTTTTCCAGCGTCGCGACCACGTCCGCCAACTGAGCCGGCTCGATCGGGAAGGCACTGAAGATCTGCGCGTCTGCAACGCCGGCAGCTGCGTTGGCGAGCACGTGGAATTGCTCCACGACTGCCGGCAGCGCGGCGAGGCGGCCGTTGTCGATCACCGCGCGCAGGAAGTTCTCCAGCTCGGGTGCCAGGGTCTGCTTGGCGGCGGCCGTCATGACGGCGTAGACCTGCTCCGCAGTGACCTTGGGGTTGTCGGCAAACGAACGCAGTTGCGCATCGTGCGCGACCAGGGCCAGCGCGTCGAGCGCCTGGCCCCAGGCCTTCACGTCGTGCTTCTTTGCGACCTGGAAGAGCGCTTCGGCGTAGGGGCGTGCAATGGTGGCGAGCTCAGCCATGATTACAGCTCCGTCTTCAGACGGCCCAGCAACTCGGCGTGCACGCTGGCGTTGACTTCGCGCTGAAGAATCTGCTCGGCGCCCTTCACGGCCAGCACGGCGACCTGCTCACGCAGGGCTTCGCGGGCACGGGTGGCTTGCTGGTCGGCCTCGGCCTTCGCAGCAGCCACGATCTTGGCGCCTTCTTCTTCAGCACGCTTCTTCGCCTCGTCCACGATGGCGGCAGCACGCTTTTCAGCGTCGGCCAGCAGCTTGGCAGTCTCGTTGCGCGCAATGGCCCGTTGCTCATCGGCCGCCTTGTTGGCGGTGGCCAGCTCAGCCTTGGCTTTGTCGGCAGCAGCCAGACCCTCGCGGATCTTGGCGGCACGCTCGTCCAGTGCCTTGGTGATCGGCGGCCAGATGAAGCGCATCGTGACGAACACGAGCACCGCAAACGGGATCCACTGAATGATTAGGCTAGCGTTGATATTCACGGCACGATCCTTTCAGTCGTGAAAGGGAACGTGGCGGATTAACGCAGCACGAAGGGATTCGCGAAGGCGAACAGCAGAGCGATAGCGACACCGATCAGGAAGGCGGCGTCGATCAGGCCGGCCAGAATGAACATCTTGGTCTGCAGTTCGTTCATCAGCTCAGGCTGACGAGCCGACGACTCCAGGAACTTGCCGCCCATCAGCGCGATGCCGATGGAAGCGCCGATAGCGCCCAGACCAACGATGATGCCGCAAGCCAGTGCAACGAGGCCGAGGATGTTTTCCATTTGAAGCTCCTGAAGAGAGGTTAGAAAAAAGAAAGGAAAGAAACGAGGGAAATGAATGCCCGACTGAGACGTCTCAATCAGTGCGCGTCATGGGCCTGGCCGATGTAGATCAGCGTCAGCATCATGAAAATGAACGCCTGCAGCGTGATAACGAGGATGTGGAACAGCGTCCACACCGTGCCGGCGATCACGTGACCGATGGCCAGACCGATGCCGGTACCGGTCAGCGCCCAGCCGCCGCCCATCAGCGCGATCAGCATGAACACCAGTTCGCCGGCAAACATGTTGCCGAACAGTCGCATGCCGTGCGAGACCGTCTTGGCGATGAACTCGATCATCTGCATCGCAAAGTTGAACGGCCACAGCACCGGGTGGGCGCCGAACGGGGCCGAGATCAGCTCGTGACCCCAGCCGCCCAGACCCTTGATCTTGATGTTGTAGAAGAGGCACATCAGCAGCACGAAAGTCGACATGCTGAGCGTCGTCGACAGGTCGGCGGTCGGCACGACACGCATGTACGCATCATGAGGATCGGCGTACGGACCGTAGCTACCCCACAAGGCCGGCAGCCAGTCGACCGGCAGCATGTCCATGGCGTTCATGAAGAAGATCCACACGAACACGGTCAGCGCCAGCGGACCGACGACCTTGCGGCTCTGCTCGTTGTGGATCACGCCCTTGGCCTGGTTGTCCACCATCTCGACGAGGATCTCGACCGCAGCCTGGAAGCGACCCGGCACGCCGGCATGGGCCTTGCGTGCAGCTCGCCACAGGAAAAAGACGGCGATGGCACCAAGCACCACGGAGTACAGCAGCGAATCGAAATTGAAGACGCTGAAATCAACAATGCCCTGCTGCTTCTGGTCGACAAAGGAGAAATTCTTCTGCCAGTGCTGCAAATGGTGAGTGATGTACTCACCAGCGGTCGGCGCGTGTCCTTCTGCTGCCATGTTCAGGTTCCGTCGCTAATTTTTCGTTCGACCCCGCCGAAGCAGGACCAGCCAATTAACCTTCAGGCATCCGATCATGGTCAGCAGCATCGCCGGCCAACTCAGATCAGACACCTGCATGACCACCGCCACCAGAATGGCAATGGCCAGCAAAATCTTGATCGACTCCCAGAACATCAGCGAGAGCAGAGCAGCACCCGCATTCGTCACCGGTCGTCTGGCAGTCCCCCATGCCATCAGAGCATTCGGCACCACCACCGCGATCGCGCCATACAGCGCCGACCACGCCTTGCCCCCCTCCAGCGTGAACAACCACCAGAGCGCGACAAGCACCGCCCCCGCAACGGCTTGCACCGCCACCACTCGCCAAGGCGAGACCGGGGGATTCTTCGCCTGCAAGGCCTGTGCTTCTTCTCGCGTCAGGGGCTTGAAGGCTGCCTCACCGTCCACATCTAGCTCGCTATCGCGATCCCAGTTCTGAAGCGGCGGCACCTCCACCTGATTCGGCGAAGAGCGGCGCGCACGCGAGTCTTGGGTTGTCACGGCGGCAGTAGGCAGTCGGCAAAACCCAAAGATTATATGTGGAAACCCTGATCAATCCGACAAGCCCCGGGACGGCGGTGGCACATGTCGGACTGCTTAACCCTGCGGCATCTTGTCAGCGCGGCTGGGATCTGGCAGAGCTCACCAGTTGACACAGTGTGGTGCGAGTCCCGGCACCTCGGCGCGCCAGCGAAGCACGCAGCCAGCCCAAGGCTGGGCGGCCAACTCAGCCGCCGGGCGGCCGTGGCGAGCCGTGGTGATGTAGATCGTGCGCAAGTCCGGCCCGCCGAAACACAGCATGGTCGGGCAACTCACCGGCAGACGGACCTCTTGGAGCACATCGCCCCCAGGCGAGAAGCGCAACAGGCGCTGGCCCTCGTACATCGCCACCCAGTAGCAGCCCTCGGCATCGACGGCAGCCCCGTCGGGGCGACCGCCATAGCCGCCCGCCTGCAATTGCCCCGGCTGCGGCGGCGCGAAGCTCGCGAACAGGCGACGCGCGCCGACCGCGCCGCCATCGAGTTCCACATCATTGAATGCCCAGACCTGATGGCCTTTGGTATCCGCCCAATAGAGACGCCGGCCATCGGGGCTGAACGCCAAGCCGTTGGAATTGGCGATGCCACCCTCCACTCGCTCGCAGTGCCCGGCCTCGCAACGGTACAGACTGGCCTGCGGCTCGCGGGCGTCGTCGATGGTGCCGACCCAGAAGCGTCCGCGAGCATCGGGCTTGCCGTCATTGAATCGCTGTCGGCCCGGGTCATAAGGCGGGGGGCAGAGCAGGCGTTGCTCGCCCGTAAGGGTATCGAGCCGCCACAGCCCGTCGCGCCTTGCGACCAGCAACCCGCCGTCGCACAGATGCGCGATGCAGCCGGGCTCAGCATCGAGTTGCCAACGCATCAACTGCCCGCTTTCAGGCTGCAGGCGCAGCACTTGCCGCGCGGCGATGTCCACGTAATAGAGGCACTGCTGCCCGACATGCCACAGCGGCGACTCGCCCAGCCCGGCCGGCTCCGGGCCAGCCAGTTCCACCTCGGCAGGCATGCCGGCATTCGTCTTCATTGGCTGCATCCTTGCGAAAGCCTGGATGCTAGCGACGTACCCGGGCGTAACCGCGCACCCGGCTCAGTCCAGCGACGCTTTCAGGTAGTGGGCACCGGGAATGGGGTTGAAGTAGAAAGGCGGCACCTCCTCGAAGCCCAGACTCTCGTAGAGCCCGCGCGCCGCCTCCATCTCGTCCAAGGTATCGAGCAGCATCGACGAGTAACCAGCCTGCGCTGCGCGGTCCATCAGCGCCTGGGCAATCAGTCGACCTAGACCGAAGCGCCGGAACGCCGGTCGCACATAGAGCCGCTTCATCTCGCAGGCGTTGGGGTAATCCACGTCCGGCAGGTTGCGAAAGGCGCCACAGCCGGCCACTTCCTTGTCGACCAGCACGAGCAGCATCAGGCCATCTGGCGGCGCATAGGCGCCGGGCAATGCGGCCAGTTCGTCCTCGAAGCCCTGGAAGCACAGGTCCACATGCAGGCTGTCGGCGTACTCGCGAAGGATCGCGCGCGTCGCCTCCCAGTCAGCCGACGATTGCGGACTGACCATCCGGATGTCGGGCAGTTTGCTCTCGCCAGTCATGCTAGAACGCTCCCAAGCCGATGATCCAGTACACCAGGGCCGCAGACCCAGCGAACACGGCCAGCGCAAGCAGCCTCGTGATGGCACTGTCGCGCGAGGCCGGCGTCGTCGCCGGCAGTTCCTTGTCGCCCACGATCATGGCCTTCAGCATGGCCCCGCCCTTGCGCCAGCGATAGAAGCCGATCGCCACCAAGTGCAGGCCCACCAGCGCAAAGAGCAGCCACTGGCCCCAGCTCTTGTGATGTGACGTCCAGGCCAGACTGGTCTCGCTGGACACATAGCGCACCAGCGGCCCGACGATGGCGATCTCATCGTCGGCTATCAGGCCGGACCCTACCTGCAAGGCCAGCCAGCCCAGCATGGCAAACACCGACAGCGCGCCCAGCGGGTTATGCCCCACCTCGAAGCGATCGTCGTCGCGTGCGCGGCCGCTGAGATAGCGCAGGTAGGCAGCCGGGCTATAGACAAAGCTCCAGAAGCGCGACCAGCGACCACCGATCACACCCCAGACGAGGCGAAACAGCAGCAGGGCTGCCACCGCATAACCCAGCCGCATATGCCAGACCATCGCATTGCCGCCGAGCTTGGCGCTGACCACGGCACCGATCACGCTGGCTGCGAGCGCCCAATGAAACAGCCTCGTCGGCAAATCCCACACCCGCACCCGGGCCGCACCCCTGGCGGCCGAAGCATCGACCATGCTTGCACTCTCCAACTGCTGCCGCAACGAGCGGCGACGATAACCCAAGACCTGCTGCCGCGCCCAGCCCTGCAAAGATCGCAGCGACTTCGTACACTGCAGCGGCGCCCCGCGACACGAGCCGGCGCACGGCCTTTCCTCTTCCACAACAAGGAATCCCAGCATGAACCTCAAGCATTTCGCAATCGGTCTGAGTGCGGTCGCCGGCCTCTGCAGCGCCCTGCCTGCTGCAGCGCAATTCCAGAAGCCCGAGGACGCGGTGAAGTACCGCAAGGCCGCATTCACGGTGATGGCCACCCACTTCAGCCGCATCGGCGCGATGGCACAGGGCCGTGTCCCCTTCGATGGCGCAGCGGCCGCAGCCAATGCCGAGATCGTGCAGGATCTGGCCAAGCTGCCCTTCGCCGGCTTCGTCGAAGGCACTGCCGGCACCGAGAAGGGCACGCCCAAGGCGAATGTCTGGACCGAGAAGGCCAAGTTCGACGCCGGCGCGAAGAAGATGCAGGAAGAAGTCGCCAAGCTGGCCGTCGCCGCCAAGGCCAACAACCTGGATCAACTCAAGGCAGCCTTCGGCCCCGCGGCGAACACCTGCAAGGCCTGCCACGACGACTTCCGGAATCCTTGATCCCTCCACGCGCTACGCGCACCCCATGGCTGAGCACATCCCTGGGCCCGGCAAAGCCGGATCCTCGGGTGTCGCTCGGGTAGGGGCGTGGCCCGGCGCCGCGACCGTGGCAGATCAAACCCGGTCGCCAGCCCTCAAGCGATGCGCTCGAGCGCCACTTCCCCTCGCGGCGTAGCAAGCCGCACATGCAGCCCGTCCCGGGCATCGAAGGCCAACAGGCGCACGCCGCTGTCGGGCATGGTGTCGGTCGGATGCGCGTCGCCCCACTCGATCGGCACCGGCAGGCTATCGCGCGCCAGGCGCAGCCCGTCCTGACGCAAGGCTATGCGCCAGCGCAGCGCGTCGCGAGAGGCCTCGACCGCTTCGCCCACATCGATGCCCTCGCTCTGCCAATCGGCCAGCGCCGCATCGAGATTGGCCACGCGCGCCACCCAGTGGATCAGCCCTGGCCCCTTGTCGCGGAGCGCCTGCTGCAGCTCCGGCTTGTCCAGGTCGAACCAGCGTGCGCGGCCCTGCGGACCCGGCGCTTCCGGGTCGATCGCGATGATCTCCAGATAGCAGCGCTCGTAGCCCGGACCGCTGATGTTGAGCAGCCGGTTGTGCGTGCCCATCAGCGCATGCTTGCCACCTGGCAGCGGCGTCACGCCCAGCACGCGCTCGCACCACGCCACGCCTTCATCGAGGCTGGCAGCTCCAACGACGAGGTGGTCGATTTCCATGCGTCAAAGCTTAACCTGACCATGGATCAGCGGCGTCACCTCGCCACTGATCCAGGTCAGATCGCCGTCACGCCAGACATGCACGCGGCCATCGCGCCCCAGCGCCGAACCCTGCGCGGCGATGTAGCGCTCCGGCGCCAGCCCGGCGCCCTGCAACCAGAGCGCCACGCCGGCATTGAGGCTGCCGGTCACCGGGTCCTCGGGCACGCCCAGCGCGGGCACGAAGGCGCGCAGCTCAAACTGCGTGTCGCTGCCGAGCGGCTGCGGGCCGACGACGCCGAGCTTGAGTCCCTTCATCGCGACGAAGTCCGGCTGCAGCGCGCGCACCGTAGCGGCGTCCTTCAGGCGTGCGGCCATCCAGCCGGGACCGTTGTCCACCCAGACCAGGTCGAGCAGCTCGTCTTCGGCAATGCGCAGCGAGCGCAGCACCTGCTCGCGCAGCGCCGGATCCTGCACCGGTCCGCTGCGGCGCAGCGGCGGCGCGGCGAAGGCCAGCCGCGCGCCATCGCGCTTCACGCGCACCAGGCCGATGCCGCACTGCTGCACCAGTTCGCCGGGCTTCTTCGGATCGCCGCCCGAGGCCAGCCAGGCATGCGCAGAGCCCAGCGTTGGATGGCCGGCAAAGGGCAGCTCGCCGCCCGGCGTGAAGATGCGCACGCGGTAGTCGGCCGCCGGATCGGTGGGCGGCAGCAGGAAGGTGGTCTCGCTGAGATTGGTCCAGCGCGCGAAGGCCGCCATCTGCTCGTCGCTCAAGCCCGCCGCATCGACCACCACGGCGAGCGGATTGCCTTTCAGCGGCTGGGCAGTGAACACATCGACTTGCACGAAACGGCGCAGCTCGCTCATCGCTCGGGCTCCAGACAGATTCAGGGGGTACTCAGCGCCGGCGCCTCGGCCAGCGCCTCGCGCAGCACGCGGCCGAGGATGGCCACGCCGTCGGCGATCAGCTCGGGCGTCAGCGTCACGAAGGACAGGCGCATCGTGCGCGGGTCGGGCCGCTGCGCGTAGAAGGCCGCGCCGGGCACGAAGGCGACGCCAGCCTCCACCGCGGTCTCAAGCAGCGCCATCGCGTCGAAGCCCTCGGGCAGGCGGATCCAGAAGAACATGCCGCCCTCGGGGCTCTGCCATTCGCAGCCGGCCGGCAGGTGCTCGCGCAGCGCCACGGCCATCGCGTCCCGGTTGGCCTTGTAGAGCGCGCGGATCTTCGGCACATGCTGATCGAGGAAGCCGTCCTTGACCACCTCGTAGACCACGCGCTGGTTGAAGCCCGGCGTGTGCAGGTCGGCGGCCTGCTTGGCCTGCAGCAGCTTCGGATAGAGCTCGGCGGGCGCGATCATGTAGCCCAGGCGGAAGCCCGGCGTCAGCACCTTGGAGAACGAACCCAGATAGACGCTGCCCTCGGGCCACAGCGAGGCGAGCGAGGCCGGCGGCGGCTGGTCGAACCAGAGATCGCCGTAGGGGTTGTCCTCGATGATGGGCACGCCCGCAGCCTGCGCTGCGGCCACCACCTCCTGGCGGCGCGCGGCGTTCATCACGCGGCCGGTGGGGTTCTGGTAGTTGGGCAGCAGATAGGCGAAGCGCGTGCCCGGCGCGTCGTGCGGCAGCGCGCGCAGCGCCTCGGGACGCACGCCCCCGGCGTCGCTGGCCAGGCTGGCGTAGATCGGCTCGAAGGGATTGAAGGCCTGCAGCGCGCCCAGATAGGTGGGCGTCTCCACCGCCACCGGCGCGCCGGCGTCGCACATGATCTTGCCGATCAGGTCCAGGCCCTGCTGCGAGCCGCTGGTGATCAGCACCTGGTCCGGCGTGACGCTCATGCCCAGCGCGGCGGCGCGCGCCGCGACCCACTCGCGCAGCGGTGCGAAGCCCTCGCTGGCGGCGTACTGCAGCGCCTCGCGCGGATGCTGGCTGAGCACGCGGTCGCAGGCGGCCTTGATCGCGTCCACCGGGAAGGTGTCGGCCGAAGGCAGGCCGCCGGCCATCGACAGGATGCCGGGCTTCTCGGTGACCTTGAGGATCTCGCGGATGATGGACGGGTTCATGCGGGCCGCGCGACGGGCCTGGGTCCAGACGGTGCTCATGGCTGTTTCTCTCCGATATGTGCCGCCGTGCTCGCGCCGGCGGATGAAGGCATCGATTGTGGACCAGCCGGCGCGGCCGCCAGCATCCAGTCCAGCGCCGCCTCGGCATGCAGCCGCGTGCTGTCGAACAGCGGCACCGGGCTCCAGGCCTTCGCATCCTGCGGGTCCAGCAGCAGGCTGATCTCGGTGCAGCCGAGGATCACGCCCTGCGCGCCAGCGGCGGCGAGTTCCTTCACCACCGCCTGGTAGCGCTGGCGCGAGGCCGGCAGCACCTGGCCGCGGCACAGCTCGTCGAAGATCACGCGGTGCACCTCGGCACGCGCATCCGGCGACGGCAGCACCATCTCGATGCCATGGCGGGCCAGACGCTGGCGGTAGAAGTCCTGCTCCATCGTGTAGCGCGTCGCCAGCAGGCCGGCACGGCTGACGCCGGCATCGCGCAGCGCCAGCGCGGTGGCGTCGACGATGTGGATCAGCCGCAGGCCGCTGCCCGCCTCGATCGCGTCAGCCAGCTTGTGCATGGTGTTGGTCGCGATCAGCAGGCCTTCGGCGCCTGCCGCCTTCAGCCCGGCGCCGGCACGCGCCAGCAGCCGGCCGGCCGTGGCCCAGTCGCCGCTGCGTTGCAGCGCCTCGATCTCGGCGAAGTTCACGCTGTGCATGATCAGCCGCGCGCTGTGCAGGCCGCCCAGCCGCGCCGCGACGCCTTCGTTCAGCAGTTGGTAGAGCAGCGCGCTGCTCTCCCAGCTCATGCCACCCAGGATCCCAAGTGTCCTCATCAATCAGCCCCCCCTGCTGTCCACCGGCATGCGCTTGCCCAGCCACACCACCGCCACCACCGCCACCACCGCCAGCCCGAAGGCCAGCGTCATCGGATCCAGCGCCTCGCCCAGCAGCGGCACCGCCAGCAGCATCGACAGGAATGGCTGCAGCACCTGCACCTGGCTGACGCGCAGCGTACCGCCCAGCGCCAGGGCGCGATACCAGGCGAAGAAGCCCAGCCACATCGAGAACAGCGACACGTAGAGAAAGCCGCCCCAGGCCGCCGCGCCCACCGGCTGCGCCGGCCAGTACAGCAGCGCCACCGGCAGCGTCAGCGGCAGGCTGAGCACCAGCACCCAACAGATCACCTGCTGTGGCGGCAGGCTCGTGCTCAGCCGCGCGCCGCCCACATAGCCCCAGGCAGCCGCCAGCACAGCGCCAAGCAGCAAGGCGTCCGCCCACTGCAGGCCGCCCGCGCCGCGCCAGGCGGCGAAGCCCACCACCAGCGCCAGCCCGGCCAACGCGCAGGCCCAGAAGCCGGCCGAGGGCCGCTGGCGCATCACCAACGCCGCCAGCGTCGCGGTGGCCAGCGGCAGCACGCCCGACACCACCGCGGCATGTACCGCATCCACATACAGCACCGCCCAGCCCAGCAGCAGCGGCCAGCCGAACACCACGCCCGCCGCCGTCCAGGCCAGCAGCGGCCATTCGCTGCGCCGCGGCCAGCGCGCCCGCACCGCCACCAGGTAGACGATCGAGCACAGCCCGGCCAGCGCCGCGCGGCCCAGCGCGACGAACACTGCGTCCAGCTGCGGCGCCGCGGCGCTGCCGCTGGCCAGCCGCGTCATCGGGATGCTGAGCGCAAAGATGAACACCCCCAGCAGGCCCAGCAGCATGGCGCGACGCAGCGTACGCGCTTCGTCCGCCTGCGGCGACGCCAGGCTTGCAGCGGCGCACGTGCCTGCTGCACCGGACAGGCCCGGGCTTGCGTCGATGGTGTTGCTGCTCTTGCTGTCCATGGGCTATGCAGTCTAGGATGCATCACCAACACAGCACCAATACACTTTGGCGCACACAACATCTCACTGTATCGGCATGGACACCAATACATCTGGCAGCAGCCGCGATACCCAGACGCTGTCGCGCGGCTCCAGCATGCCGCTGGCGCAGCAGCTGGCGCAACGCTATGCCGAGCGCATCCGCCAGCGCCTGCTGCTGCCCGGTGCGCGACTGCCCTCGGTGCGCGACTGCGCGCAACGCCACGGCGTGAGCCCCTACACCGTGGTGGCCGCCTACGACCAGCTGCTCGCGCAAGGCCTGCTGGAGGCGCGCAAGCAGCGCGGCTTCTTCGTGCGCGACGGAGCCACCACCATGCCGCCAACGGCGCCCGCTGCACCGCACCTCGGCCCGGCCGAGCGCGCCACCGGGCGGCGCAGTCGAAGCCTGCCCGGCGCCGAGGCGCCGCTCGATGCCAGCACACTGATCCGCGGCATGTTCCAGGCCGATGCGCGCACCGCGCCCGGCCTCGGCACATTGCCGGCCGAGTGGCTGGACCTGGCGATGCTGCAGACGGCGATGCGCCGCGTCGTCGCGCAGAGCGACGACGCCGGCGGCCAGCTGATGCTGCAATACGGCGAGCCCGCCGGCGACGAGCGGCTGCGCGTGGCGCTGGCGCAGCGCCTGAGCGACCTGGGCATCGTCGCCGCGCCGGAGCAGATCGTCACCACCGTCGGCGCCACCCATGCGCTGGACCTGATCACGCGCAATCTGCTCAAGCCGGGCGATGCGGTGCTGGTTGACGAGCCTGGCTGGGCGATCGAGTACGCGCGCCTGACGCAAGCCGGCATGCGCTTGCTGCCGGTGCCGCGCGGCAGCGATGGCCCGGACCTGGACGTGATGGCCCGCCTGGTCGAACAGCACCGTCCGCGCGCCTACGTCACCGTCTCGGTGCTGCACAACCCGACCGGCAATACGCTGACGCTGGCCGCGGCGCACCGCATCCTGCAGCTCGCCGAGGCCGGCGACTTCCTCATCGTCGAGGACGATACCTATGCCTTCCTCGCGCCCAACCATGCGCCGCGCCTGGCCGCGCTGGACGGCTTGCGGCGCAGCGTCTATGTCTCGGGCTTCGCCAAGATCCTCACGCCGGCCTTCCGCGTCGGCTATGTGGCGGCCAGCCCCGAGCGCATCGCACTGCTCACCGAAGCCAAGCTGCTGCAGACGCTGACCAGCAGCCCGCTGCTGGAGCGCGCCGTGGCGCTGTGCCTGGAGCAGGGCCAGCTGCGCCGTCATGCCGAGCGCGTGCAGACGCGCCTGGATGCCGCACGCCAGCGCGTCGTGCGCCTGGCGCTGGACGCCGGCTGCCGCTTCGTCACACCGCCGCAGGGCCTGTTCGGCTGGGTGGATGCGGGCGTCGATACCGAACAGCTCGCGCAGCGCCTGCTCGACGCCGGCTGGCGCATCTCGCCGGGCCTGCTGTTCAGCGCCACGCGCCAGCCCGGCGCGCTGATGCGCGTGAACTTCGCCACTGCGCAGGACGCGAAGTTCTGGCGTCAGCTGAAGCGAGACAGAGACGCGCTGCTGGCACGCTAGCGCAGCGCGTGGCTCACTCGCTCAAGCGATTTCGCCCGCGCTGCTTGGCGCGGTACAGCGCCTCGTCGGCGCGCCGGTAGAGCGAATCCGCGCTCTCCTCGTCCTGCGCCAGCGCGACACCCAGACTGACAGTCAGCAAGCCGTCGGCCACGCCACCTTCATGAACGACGGCAGCCTGCCGCAAGGACTGCTGCAGCGACTCGGCGCAGCGCCTGGCGCCGGCCAGGTCGGTATCGACCAGCACCACGGCGAACTCCTCGCCGCCGAGCCGCGCCGCCATATCGCCGGGCCGCCGGGCGGCGCCGGACAGGCAGTCAGCCACGACCTTCAGCGCCTGGTCGCCCTGCTGGTGGCCGTAGCGATCGTTATAGGCCTTGAAGAAGTCGACGTCCGCCATCAGCAGGCACAGCGGCCGGCCGTCACGCCGATGCTGCCGCAGCGCCTGCTGCAGCCGGATCTCCAGGCCGCGACGATTGCTCAGACCCGTCAGCGGGTCGGTCTGCGACAGCCGCTCCAGGGTCTGCACCTGATCGGCAATGATGCCCAGGAACTCGTTGGAACCTCGCGCCAGGGCCGAGATCTCGTCCTTGCCTTGCACGGAGACTCGTTGCAGCCAATCCCGCCGCCCCTGGATCTGCTCCATCTGGCGTCCCAGCCGCGCCAGTCGCACGACGACGATGCGATCGATCGCGATCCCGATGCCCAAGGCCAGCGCCGCAGCCAGGCCCGCCATCATCCAGCTGATCCGGCGTAGCAGCTGCTTGCCCCGCTCCATCTCCCGCCGGGGCCAGGCAGCCTCCAGCGCGGCCACAGGCACGCCCGAGATGTCGCGCAGCGGCCAGCTCAGCTGCACCCGGTCGCGCTGCTGCTCCATGCGCAGCGGCCCCTGCCCGGCCATTGCCGGCAGCTCGACAGCCAGCGCCTCGCCCGCCAAGGCCTCGGTGGCCTCGACCGGGCGGACAGCGAAGGCCATCTCGCTACGCCGCGTCACCGCTGCCAGCACATGCTGACCAAGCGGCACCGCCACGGTGACCACGGCCACAGCGCCCGCCGCTGGCTGCCCGCTGCTGCCCAGCAAGGGCCGCTGGCAGAGCATCATCAGCGCTGTGCCCGCACGCGCCAGCCCGCAGGGCAGCGCTTCCGCCTGCGCAGCCAGACCGCCGCTGCGCAGCCGCAGCTGCACGGACGGCTCCAGCGCGCCCGGCAGTCCCAGGCGGGCGCCGTCGGGGGCGCTCACATTGACGGCCAGCGAGCCATCCTGGCGATGCACGGCCAGCCAGACCAGATTGGACGGCTCCAACGCCTGCGCGCTGAGGTTGCGCGCCGCGAACGCCGGATCTGCGCGACGCACATGCAGCAGCAGATCGTCCCAGTTGCTCCACTCGCGCAGGGCCAGATCGACCTGGAGGAACTGGTCTTCGAGCGCCATCAGCAGCTGCCCGAACTTGTCCACCGCCTCCAGGCGATCCACCTCGCCATAGCTGTCCAGCACCTGCACGCGCAGCAGCCACAGGCTCAGGCCACCGCTGAGCAGGTACAGCATCAGTACCCAGAGCGCCACCTTGACTCGCAGTCCCATCCAACACCTCTGTCTGCCTGGCCATGCAAGTATCGGTCGCGCACCACCGGCCAGGATCACTGACGAAGAAAACCACACCGCGGCAAGAACCGATGAGCCTCAGCGCCGAGGCACCGCTCGAGCTCCGTCTCCTGATGGTCGATCCGCTGGAGGGCGTGCGCACCAATCCCCGCAGGCTGTTGCAGGTCGTGCAGCTGAACGGCTCGGGTGCGCTCGTTCCTGCGGCCAGGCTGCCGCGCAAGCCAAGCTGAGGCTGCTGCGCCGCTCAGCCCAGCAGCAGCGCCAGTGCGATCAACAGCGGATAGGGAAATGCGACCGTTGGCCGGCAGGCGGCGCGCGCATACGCGCCGAGCAGCCCGGCGACGCCAGGCTTGCCGGCCTGCCAGTCGCTGTGCAGCTGCATCGCAGCCGCAACGCCATCGTCGGGCCGGCGCAGCAAGGTCTCGATGCGCAGCAGGCGCTCGCCCAGTCGCGCCTGAAAGGTCTTGAGCACCGCGTCCATGACCCACAGCGACAACAGCAAGACTGCGAGTGCCACGGCAGAAGCGGGGGAACAGGCCAGCAGCACGACAGCCGCAAGCTTGACGATCAAGGCCCAGAGCTCGTAGGACTCGTGCTGCCCCTGCAGCAGCAGCCATTCCTGCCGCAAGGCCACAGCCTGCGAAGCGTCGCTGGTGTGCTGGCTCATCGGGCCTCCAGCGCTTCCCAGCGCTCCAGCAACGCCAGCAGCTCTTCCTCGATCTGGCCGGCACGTGCCGTCACCTCGGCAATGCGTGCCGCGCCCTGGCTGTAGAGCTCGGTGCCGGCGATCTGCGCATTGAGTTCAGCCTGCTCGCTCTCCAGCGCAGCGATGCGGCCGGGCAGCTCCTCGAGTTCGCGCTGCTCCTTGTAGCTGAGCTTGCGCTTGGTCGCGACCGCCGGCGCTGCGGCAGGCGCAGGAGCGGCCGCCACCGCAGGCGCTGGCGCCGCCTTCGCGGCCAGTGCAGCAGCGCGCTTGGACTGGATCAGCCAGTCCTCGATATTGCCCTCGTACTCGCGCCAGCGGCCATTGCCCTCGCTGACGATGGTGCTGGTCACCACGTTGTCGAGGAAGCGCCGGTCATGGCTGACGAGGAAAACCGTGCCGTCGTAATCGGCCAGCAGTTCCTCCAGCAGCTCCAGCGTCTCGATGTCCAGGTCGTTGGTCGGCTCGTCAAGCACCAGCACATTGGCCGGACGTGCAAAAAGCCGTGCGAGAAGGAGGCGGTTGCGCTCGCCGCCGGACAGGCTCTTCACCGGCGAATCGGCGCGCGCCGGCGAGAACAGGAAGTCGCCCAGATAACTCTTCACATGCTTGCGCTGGTTGCCGATCTCGATCCATTCGCTGCCGGGGCTGATGGTGTCGGCCAGTGTGGCGTCCAGATTCAGCGCGTCGCGCATCTGGTCAAAGTAGGCAACGCTGAGCTTGCTGCCCAGGCGCACGGTGCCGCTGTCGGGCTGCAACTCGCCCAGGATCAGCTTGAGCAACGTGGTCTTGCCGGCGCCGTTGGGACCGACCAGGCCGATCTTGTCGCCGCGCAGGATGGTGGTGCTGAAGTTGTCGACGATCAGCCGGTCGCCGTAGCGCTTGCTGACGTTCTCCAGCTCCGCGACGATCTTGCCGCTGCTGCCGCCGCTGTCGATGTCCAGCTTCACCTTGCCCTGCACGTCGCGCCGCGCAGCCCGCGCCGCGCGCATCTCGTGCAGCCGCGCCACGCGCGCCACGCTGCGCGTGCGTCGTGCCTCCACGCCCTTGCGTATCCACACCTCTTCCTGCGCAAGCAGCTTGTCGAAGCGCGCATTGGCCAGCGCCTCGTTCTCCAGCTCGTAGGCTTTGGCGGCCTGGAAGGCGGCGAAGTTACCCGGATAGCCGCGCAGCTGGCCGCGGTCCAGCTCGACGATGCGGTTGCAGACCTTGTCGAGGAAGGCGCGGTCGTGGGTGATCAGCAGCAGCGAGCCCTTGAACTCGTTGAGCAAGCCTTCCAGCCAGGCGATCGCATCCAAGTCCAGGTGGTTGGTGGGCTCATCGAGCAGCAACACATCGGGCTGCGCCACCAGCGCGCGCGCCAGCGCGACGCGCTTCTTCAGGCCGCCCGACAGCGTGCCGATCACGCGCGAGCCGTCCAGGCCCAGGCGCTGCAGCGTCTCGTCGACGCGCTGCTCCCAGGTCCAGCCGCCGATGTGCTCGATGCGCTCCTGCACCCAGGCCAGGTCGTCGTCCGGATCGTGGCGCTCGAAGCGTTCGCGCAGCGCCTTGGCCTCGGCCACGCCCTCGCTGACCACGTCGAAGATCGTCGCCTGAGGGTTCAGCTCGGGCTCCTGCGGCACATAGACGCTGCTCAGCCCCTGCTGCAGCTGCAGCAGGCCGTCGTCGAGCTTCTCGATACCAGCGAGGATCTTCAGCAGCGAGGACTTGCCGCTGCCGTTGCGGCCGATCAGGCCGACACGCTCGCCGGTCTCGAGGGCGAAGTTGGCACCATCGAGCAGCGGCACATGGCCGAAGGCGAGATGGGCATTGGTGATGGAGAGGACTGCCATGCCGCGATTGTCGGCGACGCGCCGCCCGGGCTGCGGCAGCGGCCTGCCCGCACCTCGCGAACCGCTCAGGCCTTCAGCGGAGCCGTCAGCGGCAGGACCAGCCGCACCTGGGTGCCGTCGCCGGGCTTGCTGGACACGGAAATCCGGCCGCCGAGCGTGCCCGTGACAATGTTGCGCGTGATGCTCAGCCCCAGTCCCGACCCGCCCTTGCCCAGCCGGGTGGTGAAGAAGGGCTCGAAGATGCGCGCCTGGTGCTCCGACGCGATGCCCGCCCCGTCGTCGGCCACCTCGATCGCCACCTCGGCGGCGCCCAGCCTGTCGATGCTGATGCGGACTTCACCGGCATCCCTGTCCGCATAGCCATGAAGCAGGCTGTTGTTGACCAGGTTGAGCAGCACCTGCCCCAGGGGGCCGGGGTAGCTGTCCATGCGGATCTGCTCATCGCTCTCGATGAGCCTGACCGCGCAGCCCGATCGCTTCAGCGAGGGCGACATGGCCACCAGCACCTCGGAAACCGTGTCATGCAGCAGGAAGCTGCGCCGCTGCGAGCTGGTCTGGTCGACCGCCACCTGCTTGAAGCTGGTGATCAGTTCTGCGGCACGTTCCAGATTCCGCTGCAGGATCTCGCTGGCGGCCACCGAATCGTCGAGAAAGGCCTGCAGCGCCGAGCGCTTGATGCCGGTGTCCATGGTCCTGCGCATCGCCTGGCTCATCTCGCCCAGCGTGCTCGCCACGGTCACGCCATTGCCAATGGGGGTGTTGAGCTCATGCGCGATGCCCGCCACCATCGAGCCCAGGGCCGCCAGCTTCTCTGACTCGACCAGCTCGTCGCGCGTGCGCTGCAGTTCGTCGAGCGCCTGCGCAAGCTCGGCATTGCGCCGCGCCAGCTCGGTCGTGCGCCTGGCCACGCGCTGCTCCAGGTTCACATTCAGGCTGCGCAGCCACAGCAGCTGGGCCAGCACGGCCAGCAGCAGCACCAGGGCGCCCACGACAAGAAAGGTGGGCACCGGATCGCTCATCTGCTGCTGCAGCACCAGCAGCGGGCCCGACGGCTGCTCGGCATGAGCCGGGAACAGGCGCTGGAACTGGATGCCCTCACCCTCCGCCATGCGTCCCTCGAAATCGGTGTTGAGCATCGCGCCGACCTCGACCGAGCCCTCGGAACTGGCCAGCACCCGTCCCTGATGCGCCAGCAGCAGCCGCGTACCCGGCGGGGCCAGCTGACGCATCACCGCATTGCCCATGGGCTGAAGCAGCACCAGCCGGCCCTGCCCTTGCTCGCCCAGCCACAGCGGCACCGCCAGCAGGTGATGCAGCTCGCGGCGCTGCTCCTCCAGCCACATCGCCGGCAGCGGCTCGCCCTCGCGCAGCGCGGCGCTCAAGGCGGCGCCGTCCTGCCCATAGCTGAAGATGACTTTGCCGGCGGCGTTCAGCACCAGCCCCGCAGGAAAACGCTCGACCTTGCCCTCCATGGCGGAGAAGTAGGCACGCAGACGCAGCAGGGGTCGCGTCTCGCCAGGGCCGAAGATGCGCATGAAGTCGATCTGCGCCTTGACTTCATCGGCATTGCGCAACCAGTTCTGCTGCTGAAGCTCATAGCTGCGCTGCACATGCACCAGGGTCGCCTGTGCGGTCGCCTGCTGGTTGGCGCGCACGCTGCCGAGATAGCCCCAGACGATCAGCAGCGCACCCAGCAGGCTGCCCGCCAGGAACAGCCCGCGCAGCCGTGCACCGGCCCAAGCCACCAGACCCGGCGATGCGGAGGAGGACGGCTCGTCCGGCTTGTCTGCAGATTCAGCGCTCATCGATGCCGCCGCGATTGCCAGCCTCAGGGGCTGGTGCCGGCCCAGCGGGCGTTGACCATGCTCTGCAGCTTGAAGGCCTGCGCCGCCGGCGTCTGCTCGGTGGCATGCAAGAAGCGCTCGGTGGTGGCAATCTGCTCCGCCGAGAAGCGGCCATCCGGCGAGTAGATACCCTTGTTCCGTTGCAGAACCTGCAGCAGCTTCTCGCGCTCGCCAGCATCTGCCGACAGCACCGTGGCGATCTCGGCGGCAGACTTCTGCGCCACCCAGGTCAGGGTGCGCGAGACCATACGCACCACCTGGCCGACCAGTTCGGCCCGCTCGGCCACCATGTCCTCGCGTGTGGTCAGGCATGAGTTCAGGAACAGGCCGCCGAGCAGCTCTCTTGTCTGCTTGGGGTCATGGAAGTCCGCCAGCGCGAAGGCTTCCTTGTCCTGCTGCAAGAGCGTGGCGAAGGGCTCGTCGCCCATCAGCGCGTCGACGGCGCCGGTGGCCAGTGCTGCCTGCTGATTGGCATAAGCCTGCCCAACCGACACATAGTTCACCTCATTGGCGCGCAGCCCTGCGCGGGCGAGCATGAACTCGGTAAACAGCTGCGAGGTCGAACGGCCGCCCGGCGCATAGCCCTTCACACCCACCACCATGCCGCGCAGATCCTTGATGCTGCGCACCTGCTTGCGCAAGGACTGACGCACCAGCAGCGTGTAGCCCGGCACCCGCGACAAGGGCGCGATGCAGACGAGCGGATAGCCATTGATGCGCTGCAGCGCTGCGGCGGACAGGCCGGCGGCGGAGAAATCGCTGTTGCGGTCCAGCATCTGCTTCATCGCCAGCGGGCCACCACCGACGTAGCGCAGTTCCAGCGCCAGCCCCTCGGCCACATCGGCACCAATGCGCGGTGCCAGATACAAGGGCAGGAACAGCAGGTTACCCGGCCCCGGCAGCGTCATCGTCACACGCTGCCGTGTCTGCGCGGTCGCGACCGCGGGCGCCAGCGCCAGCAGCGCCACGCCGCCCAGCGACGCAGCGCCGAGATCAAGGACGAAACGTCTCCGATCGTTCATGGGTGTGGCTCCCTGTTTGGCCGGCAGGATAGCAAACGGCACAAAGTAATGCCCCCGACTGCTGGCAGGCCTGCCCCGTCACGGGCAAGATACGCGCACATCGCGACATGCGCATAAGGAACGCAGGACAAATGCTTTGGCACGGATTGATCTGGGCACTGGTGCTGGTCACGCTGGCGCTGTGGAGCAGCTTGGCCTGGGGCGCAGGCAGCCTGCTGCAGGAGGCACTGCACCTGGCCGCCGGCGAGTCGGGCCGCATCGCCCAGGCGCTGGAACAGGCAGCGCGCCACCTGGCCGAGTTGCAGCTGCCACCCTGGCTAGTCCAGCTGCTGGGGCTCGACGCGCTGCAGGGCCTGGTGCGACTGCTGCAAAGCCTGGCGCCCTGGCTGCAGGACCTGCTGGCCTACATGCCAGGACTGCTGCCCTGGCTGATGCCCCTGCTGTGGCTGACCTGGGGCCTGGGCGCGCTCGGCCTGCTGCTGGGTGGCGCGCTGCTGTCAGCCCTGTTGGTGCTGATGCGGCGCACGGCGCCGTCACAGCCACGGCCGGCGCCTTAGGCCTCGCGGCAGGCGTCAGCGCTGCAGACGCCGCGCCAGCAGCCCGGCCAGTGCCAGGCCGGTGATGGCACAGGCACCGGTGAACAGCCAGGTCCAGTGCCAGCCGCCGACCCGCGCCGCCAGCGCCGCCACCAGCGGCGGGCCGAGGAACTGGCCCGCGGCCGACCACTGCTGCATCCAGCCCACCGTCGTGCCCAGCGTATCCTCGCCCGGCGCGACGCGCACGGCCAGCGCGAACAGCGTGCCCGGAATCAGCCCGCCCATGCCGGAGAACAGCAGCACCGCCAGGTAGCGCAGCGATGCCGGCAGTCCTGCGCCGGCCGCGCCGGCAAAGGTGGCCACCGCGGCCAGGCCCATCACCGCAAAGCCGGTGGCGAGCAGGCGCTGCGGCCGCACGCCGCGCTGCAGCAGCTGGCCCGAGCTGATGTTGCCGGCGATGTTCACCGCCGCGGCCAGCGCGGTCAGCGCACCGATCGCACCGGCCGGCACGCCGGCCTGCGCATAGATGGTCGGCAGGAAACCGATCACCGCCAGCCACTGCCCCGAATAGACCGCAAAGCCCAGTGCCACCAGCCAGGGCCCCGCGGCGGTGACGGTGCGGCGCAGCCGCGAGGTCCAGCGCGCCGTGCTGACCACCGTGGCCGGTGCCGGCAGGCGCGGCAGCTCTGGCACGGCGCGGGCCAGCCACAGCGCCATCGCCGCCGTCAGGAGGCCGAGCACCAGCCACCAGGCCCGCCAGCCCAGCGCGCCGATGCACAGCGGGCCGAACAGCAGCGCGGCAGCGGTGGCCGCCGGCATATAGCCGCCCCACATGCCCAGCATCGCGCTGGCGCGGCCCGGCGGCGCGAGCCGGCGCACCAACCCCGGCGCCGGCAACACGACGAGCAGGAAGCCGAAGCCTTCGAGCGCGCGCAGCACCATCATCAGCAGCACATGGCTGGCGGCCGCCCCGGCTGTGCTGGCAGCGGCCAGCACGGCGAGCCCGATGAGCATGCTGCGCCGCGAGCCCAGCGCGTCGGCCACGCTGCCGAAAGCCAGGCCCAGGCTCATGCCGGCCAGCTGCACCAGCGACAGCAGAAAGCCCGCCTGCAGCAGGCTCATGCCCAGCGCCTCGACCAGCACGGTGACGGCCGGCGCCAGCTTGCCCACATGCAGGGCCGCGCAGACGCCGGCCAGCATCACCAGCAGCGCGGCGCGCAGCTGGCCATTGGCGTCTGTCTCGATCGGTGCGGGGGAGGCCTGGCGTGTTGCGCTCATCGTGGGCGCAGTATCGCCGCCGACCGGGGCGACACGGCGCCGACGGCGCCTTGCTGTTCAGCCAGTGCGGCCGCCAGATTCCTCGCTCATCGCATCGGCGCGGCGCACGACGCGAATCCAGAACCAGGTTTCCAGCACTGCACCCGCCCCGAGCAGCAGCGCCGCCCCGTAGACAAAGCCCAGCCCGTAGGCGAACCCGGCCAGCAAGAGCAGCGCCACGGTCAAGGCACGGGTGTGCTTCGTCATGATGAGGTCTCCCTGCAATGGTGGGGCTGCGCAGCGCACTTCGCCGCAAAGTCCGGCAGCATACTAACCCTGAAACGACGCAGCTGCGGGCTGCGGGTCCTCCCCCTGTGGAGGGATGCCGAGACAGGCGATGATTAGGCACGAACCAGCGCCTGTGCCCGCCCCGTGGGCACAGCACCGACCCGACCAAGACCATGTTGAGTTCCCTGCGCAAACTCCTGGGCCGTGAGCCTGCGGCGGCGACAAGCCGCCCGCCTGCGCTGACGGCCCAAGCCCCGACGCCCCCCGCCGCAGAGGCTTCGCGGCCGCCCCACGCCGCTGAGCCGGCGCTGGACCTTCGCTTCAGCGGCTGGCTGCTGGCGCTGGAGCCTCGCGAGGCGGCAGCGCCCAGCGCGGCCGAGCAGCAGGTGCTGACGCATCTGGCTGCACTGACCACCGCCGGCCGCGACGCTGCACTGGTGCCGCGCCTTCCGGCGGCGCTGCCCCGCCTGCTCTCGCTGGTGCGCCGCCCGGACGCCTCCGTGCGCGAGCTGGCCAGCCACCTGTCCGGCGACCAGGCCATGGTCGGCGAGGTGGTGCGCCTGGCCAATTCGCCGCGCTATCGCCCCTCACGGGAGATTCGCAGCCTCGAGGAGGCGGTGCAGCTGCTCGGCCAGATCGGGCTGGAGCAGCTGGTCAGCCGCGTGATGCTCAGCCCGGTGTTCAGCGCCCGCCAGGGCCGGTTCGGCCGCCAGGCCAATATGAGGCTGTGGGATCTGGCGGACCGCTGCGCGCATGGCTGTGCCTTCCTGCGCCAGCCGCATGGCGACGGCTTCGACGCCTACCTGGCCGGCATGGCAGCGCAGACGGGCTGGCTCGTCAGCCTGCGCGCGCTGGACCGGCACTATGCCGATGCGGCGGCGCCGGACTCGCTGCCCTTTCACCAAGGGCTGGCGGCGCTGAGCGCGCGCCTGGCCCTGCGCATCGCGCAGAACTGGGACTTCCCGGTGGCAGCCATCGCCGCGCTGGACGTGCATGCACGCCAGTTGCCGGCGGCACCCGACAGCCTGGCTCATGCGCTGGTGCTCGCCGATCGCAATGCCAAGCGCCAGCTGCTGGGCCTGCCGCCCGAGCCGCGCCAGGCCATCGAGCAGGCCGAGAGCCCGGCCGAGCGCTCGCTGATCGCCGAGCTCTACCAGCTCTTCGGCAGCAAGGCGGCGGTCTGAGCCGCGCCGGCCTTCATCTCGTTGCTCGTCTCAGGGTTCAGCCCGCCGCGGCCACCGCGCGCTCCAGCGCGTCGACGAACATCTTGGCCACGTCGAAGCCGCTCTGATTCGTGATTTCCTGGAAGCCGGTCGGGCTGGTGACGTTGATCTCGGTGAGGCTGTCTCCGATCACGTCCAGGCCCACCAGCAGCAGGCCGCGCGCGGCCAGGATCGGGCCCAGCGTCGTCGCGATCTCGCGGTCGCGCGCGCTGATCGCCTGGGCCACGCCCTTGCCGCCGGCGGCCAGGTTGCCGCGGATCTCGCTGCCCTGCGGAATGCGCGCCAGGCAGAAGGGCACGACCTCGCCGCCGATCAGCAGCACGCGCTTGTCACCGTCCTTGATGGCCGGCAGGTAGCGCTGCACCATCACCGTCTCGGCGCCGCCCTTGTTCAGCGTCTCGATGATGGAGCCCAGGTTCAGGCCATCGGGGCCGACGCGGAAGATGCCCATGCCGCCCATGCCGTCGAGCGGCTTGAGGATGATGTCCTGGTGCTCGGCATGGAAGGCGCGGATCGCCGCGTCGCTGCGCGTCACCAGCGTCGGGCCGATGAACTGCGGAAACTCCAGGATCGCCAGCTTCTCGGGATGGTCGCGCAGCGCCGCGGGCTTGTTGAACACCTTGGCGCCTTCGCGCTCGGCCTGGCCGAGCAGGTGCGTGGCGTAGAAGTACTCGCTGTCGAACGGCGGGTCCTTGCGCATCACGACGGCATCGGTCTCCACCAGCGCCAGCTCGGCGGTAGCGACCACCTCGAACCAGGCCTTGGCATCGCCGGTCAGCGTGATCGCCCGCGCGCCGCGCGCCACCACGCGGCCGCCGGAGCGCCACACCAGGTCCAGCGGCTCGCAGGCCCAGAGCTCGTGGCCGCGCCGGGCCGCCTCGCGCATCATCGCGAAGGTGGTGTCCTTGTAGGTCTTGAAGCTCTCCAGCGGATCGGCGACGAACAGAAGTTTCATGACAGGCAATCTTTCGTTCAACGGGAACGGAAGTGTTGCACCAATAGCGCGATCGCGCCGGCGAGCACACCCCAGAAGGCCGAGCCTATGCCCAGCACCGTCAGGCCCGACAGCGTGACCAGGAAGGTCAGGATCGCCGCGTCGCGGTGCTTCTCGTCCTTCAGCGCGGTGGCCAGGCCGCCGGCGATGGTGCCGAGCAGCGCCAGGCCGGCCACCGCCGCGACCAGCTCGCGCGGGAAGGCCGTCAGCAGGCCCACCACCGCGCCGCCGGCCAGGCCGCTGGCGATGTAGAACACGCCGGCCGCGGCCGCGGCCATATAGCGCCGCGACGGGTCCTCGTGCGCCTCGCGGCCCATGCAGATCGCCGCGGTGATCGCCGCCAGATTGAAGGCATAGCCGCCGAAGGGCGCCAGCAACACGCTGGCAAGACCTGTCACCGTGATGCTGGGCGAGACTGGCACCTGGTAGCCCGAAGCGCGCTGCGCGGCGACGCCGGGCAGGTTCTGCGAGGCCATGGTGACGAGGAAGAGCGGCAGCCCGACGCCGACCAGCGCCGGCCAGCTGAACTGCGGCGTGGTCCACACCGGCTGCGCCCAGCCCCAGTCCACCGCGCTCAGCTGCAGCCGGCCCTGCAGCGCCGCCACCGCGATGCCGGCCAGCAGCACCAGCGGCACCGCATAGCGTGGCAGCCAGCGCTTGCCGAGCAGATAGGCCGCAGCCATGGCGAGCACCAGCGTCGGCGCGGTCTTGGCGGCGAGCACCGCATCCAGCCCGAAGCGCGTCAGCACGCCGGCCAGCAGCGCAGCGGCCAGCGCCATCGGGATGCGGTCCATCAGGCGCTCGAACCAGCGCGTCATGCCGAAGAGCAGGATCAGCGCGCCGCAGGCGATGAAGGCGGCGATGCCCTCGGCCATCGTGAGCCCGGAGCTCGCGGCGATCAGCGCCGCGCCAGGCGTGGACCAGGCGGTCAGCACCGGCTGGCGCGTCCACAGCGACAGGCCCAGGCTGGTCGCGCCCATGCCCAGGCCCAGCGCCCAGATCCAGGAACTGGTCTGCGCCGGCGTCGCGCCCAGGGCCTGCGCGGCCTGGAAGACGATGGCCACCGAACTGGTGAAGCCCACCAGCACGGCGACGAAACCGGCGACGAGGGCGGAGAGCGAAAGATCTTGCAGGCGCAGCGGCGGGCGGCTCATGGTGCGCGCAGCATAGCCGTCGGCACGCCGCTCAGAGCTCGACCTTGGAGCCCAGTTCGACAACGCGGTTGGTCGGCAGGTGCAGGAAGTCGGCCGCTGCGGCGGCGTTGCGGTGCATGCTGGCGAAGAGCTTCTCCCGCCACAGCGCCATGCCCGAACCGATGGTCGGGATCACGATGTCGCGCGACAGGAAGTAGCTGGTGTCCATCTCGTCGAGATGCACGCCGTTCTGCTCCAGCAGCTTCAGCGCCTCGGGCACGTCGGGCTCGTTCTTGAAGCCGAAATGCAGGCTGACCTGCCAGCACTCATTGCCCAGCGACTGCATTTCCACGCGCTTGTCGAAGCCGATCCACGGCACCTCGTGGTGCTTCACACTGACGAAGAGGTTCTGCTCGTGCAGCACCTTGTTGTGCTTGAGGTTGTGCAGCAGCGCATTGGGCGTGGAGCCCTGCTCGGCAGAGAGGAACACCGCCGTGCCGGCCACGCGCGTGGGCGGGCTGATGAACACCGCCTCGAGGAAGCTCTTCAGGTCGATCGCGTCCTCGCGCAGCTTGGCGCTGAGCAGCGAGCGGCCCTGCTTCCAGGTCAGCATCAGCGTGAACATGCCGATGCCGATCAGCAGCGGGAACCAGCCGCCGTGCGTCAGCTTGAGCAGGTTGGAGGCCAGGAAGGTGATGTCGATGAGGAAGAACAAGCCGGTCGCGGCAATGCACAGCGCCAGCGGGTACTTCCAGCCGTAGCGGATCACGAAGAAGGTCATCACCGTGGTGATGGTCATGTCGATGGTCACCGCCACGCCATAGGCGCCAGCCAGATTGCTGGACGAGCCGAAGAACACCACGGCCAGCACCACGAAGGCGAACAGGCCCCAGTTGATGAAGGGGATGTAGATCTGCCCGGTGTCGCGCACCGAGGTGTGCAGCACGCGCATGCGCGGCAGGATGCCCAGCTGGATCGCCTGCTTGGTGACCGAGAAGGCGGCAGTGATCAGCGCCTGCGAGGCGACGATGGCCGCCAGCGTGGCGAGCAGGAACAGCGGAATCTCCGCCCAGTTCGGCGCGAGCAGAAAGAAGGGGTTCTTGATCGCGTTGGGCTCGTCCAGCAGCATCGCGCCCTGGCCGAAGTAGTTCAGCACCAGCGCCGGCATGACCACGCCGTACCAAGCCAGGCGGATCGGCTTCTTGCCGAAATGGCCAAGGTCGGCATAGAGCGCCTCGCCACCGGTGACCACCAGCACCACCGCGCCCAGCGCGACGAAGGCGACCCAGCCGTAGCTGAGACAGAAATTCAGCGCATAGAGCGGATTGACCGCCACCAGCACATGCGGATTGGCGACGATGTGCGGAATGCCCAGCAGGGCCAGCGAGCTGAACCAGAGCAGCATCACCGGGCCGAAGGCCTTGCCGATGCCACCGGTGCCGAAGCGCTGCACCGCGAACAGCCCGGCCAGCACCAGCAGCGTCAGCGGCATGATGGTGGCGTGGTACTGCGGCGCATAGACATCGATGCCCTCCACCGCGCCAAGCACCGTCATCGCCGGCGTGATCACCGCGTCGCCGAAGAAGATCGCCGTGCCGAACAGGCCCACGGCCATCAGCACGCTGCGCAGCCGCGGCTTGTCGTTCACCGCGTTGGTGGCCAGCGCCAGCATCGCGATCAGGCCGCCTTCGCCGTTGTTGTCGGCGCGCAGGATCAGCAGCACGTACTTGATCGAGACGATCACCGTCATCGTCCAGAACAGCAGCGACAGCACGCCCAGAATGTTGTCGTGGTTCACTGCGACGTGCCCGCCGTGGAACACCTCCTTGAGCGCATACAGCGGACTGGTGCCGATGTCGCCATAAACGACGCCCAGAGCACCGAGGGTCATGCCCGCCAGCGCGGTGGGGCTGCGTTGCGAAGTCGAGGAACTCACGAAAGAGGAAGCGGCCCGAGCGGGTCGCGGCTGATCCAAAGCGCTATTTTGACGCCGGCTTTGTGCAGTGCGTCAATCCGCCGCGCGACACCCCGGATGCACGGGGCTTGACAAGGCCTGTCGCTTGCGGCGCGGACGCCGCCGGCTCATTCGTAGACTTCGGCCTCGGGATCGGTGGCCTCCAGCTCGTAGCTGGCGGCCAGCATGGCCAGGCGACCGATGACGCCGTACATATAGAAGCGGTTCGGCGCGCTCGCCCCCGGGCGCTCGCCGGGGCGCGGCAGCTGGGTGGACTCGGCAAAGGCCAGCGGCACGAAGCTGGCGCCCGGCGCGTTGAGGTTCTCGTCGGCGCCGCGCTCGGCATGCACGCGGTAGAAGCCGCCGACCACATAGCGGTCCATCATGTAGACCACCGGCTCGGCCACGGCTTCGTTGACCTGCTCGTGGGTGACCACGCCTTCCTGCACCACCACTTCGCTGACGCTCTGCCCGTCCTTGATGACGCTCATCTTGTTGCGCGTGCGGCGGTTCAGCTCGTCGAGTTCCTTGGCGTCGCGCACCGTCATGATGCCCATGCCGTAGGTGCCGGCGTCGGGCTTGACGATGACGAAGGGCTTCTCGTTGATGCCGTATTCCTTGTACTTGCGCCGGACCTTGCCGAGCAGCGCATCGACCTGGGTCTGCAAGGCCTCCACGCCCTGCCCCTCGGCGAAGTCCAGCCCGCCCACCGGCACCGTCATCGGATTGATCAGCCAGGGATCCATGCCCAGCAGCTTGGCGAACTTCTTCGCCACATCCTCGTAGGACTTGAAGTGGCGGCTCTTGCGTCGCACTGACCAGCCGGCGTGCAGCGGCGGCAGCAGGTACTGCTCGTGCAAGCCCTGCAGCACGTCGGGGATGCCGGCGGAGAGATCGTTGTTGAGCAGGATGGTGCAAGGATCGAAGTCCTTCAGGCCCAGCCGGCCGCGCGTGCGCACCAGCGGCTCGATGGTCAGCGAGCTGCCGTCGGCCAGGCGCAATGCAGTCGGCTCGGTGACGCCCGCATCCAGCGAGCCCAGGCGCACGTTCAGGCCCGCCTGCGTGAAGATGCGCATCAGCGTGGCGATATTGCTGAGGTAGAAGCTGTTGCGCGTGTGGTTCTCGGGGATCAGCAGCAGGTTCTTGGCTTCGGGACAGATCTTCTCGATCGCCGCCATCGCTGCCTGCACGGCCAGCGGCAGCATCTCGTTGGTGAGGTTGTTGAAGCCGCCGGGGAAGAGATTGGTGTCCACCGGCGCCAGCTTGAAGCCGGCGTTGCGCAGGTCCACCGAGCTGTAGAAGGGCGGCGTGTGCTCCATCCATTCCAGGCGGAACCAGCGCTCGATGGCCGGCATCGATTCAAGGATGCGCTGTTCCAGCTCGTTGATCGGACCGGTCAGAGCGGTAATGAGGTGTGGGACCATGGGCCTGCCTGGGTTGAGGGGCGCGCACCGGGCGCCGGCGATCGGATGGGGCAAACGATTCTAGAAGCTGATGCAGATGGGGTCGGCGGTGCCAAGGACAAGATCCGCGCCGGGCGAGCAGCGCACGGCTGGCGAATGGCGCGCGCAGCACGCCAAATCGACGACAGTGCACGAATTTGCGTCGGTGCTGGCGCTGCAAGTCGCGGCGCTGCGGCTATGCTCGACGTTGGAATCGCCCGCAGTCGAGGCAAGAAGCGCATGGAGCAGACCCGCATACTGATCGTCGAGGACCAGGCCGACATTCGACGGCTGATCCGCTGGGCGCTGGAGGACAGCGACTACATGCTGCACGAGGCCGCCAGCGGCGAGCTGGCGCTGCAGCTGCTGCCGGTGCTGACACCCGATCTCGTGCTGCTGGACGTGATGATGCCCGGCAGCGCCGACGGCTACGAGGTCTGCCGTCAGATCCGCGCCAACCCCGCCCTGACGAAGACGCGCGTGATGATGCTCACCGCCCAGGCGCGCAGCAGCGACCAGGACAAGGCGATCGCCGCCGGCGCGGATGCCTTCCTCGCCAAGCCCTTCAGCCCGGCCAAGCTGATCGAGCTGGTGGAAGAACTGCTCGGCAAGGCCCGCTGAGGGCGGCCGCAGCGCGGCGCGCTGCCGGCCCAGCAAAGCGAACGAACACAGCAACGAAAAGGGCCGCCCCGAGGGGCGGCCCTTGCGCTTGCACACGACCCGCGCCGAAGCGCGGACCGCGGCCGGCGGCATCACTTGTGGTAGGCGGTCTCGCCGTGCGAAGTGATGTCCAGACCCTCGCGCTCTTCCTCTTCGCTGACGCGCAGACCGATCACCAGGTCGACCACCTTGAAGGCGATCACCGAGACCACGCCCGACCAGACGATGGTCACGAGAACGGCCTTGGCCTGGGTCCAGACCTGGGTGGCGATCGAGTAGGCGTCCGGGGCGATCATCGCCACCGTGACCCAATCGCCGACGGCGCTAGGGCCGCCCAGGCTGGGCGAGTTGAACACCCCGGTCAGCAGCGCACCGACGATGCCGCCGACGCCATGCACGCCGAACACGTCGAGCGAGTCGTCCGCGCCGAGCATCTTCTTCAGGCCGCTGACACCCCACAGGCAGGCGAAGCCGGCAACGAAGCCGATGATCAGCGCGCCGCCGATGCCGACGTTGCCGGCAGCAGGCGTGATGGCGACCAGACCGGCCACGGCGCCCGAGGCGGCACCCAGCATCGAGGCCTTGCCCTTGAGCAGCGCCTCACCGATGCACCAGGCCAGCACGGCAGCAGCGGTGGCAGCGAAGGTGTTGGCGAAGGCCAGCGCGGCAAAGCCGTTGGCTTCCAGTGCGGAACCGGCGTTGAAGCCGAACCAGCCCACCCATAGCAGCGAGGCACCGACCATCGTCAGCGTCAGGCTGTGCGGCGTGAAGGCTTCCTTGCCGTAGCCGATGCGCTTGCCGACCATGTAGGCGCCGACCAGACCGGCGACAGCCGCGTTGATGTGCACCACGGTACCGCCGGCGAAGTCCAGCGCGCCCATCTGCCAGATGAAGCCGGCCTTGCCGTTCATCTCATCGACGACACCCGCAGCACTGTAGGCATCCGGACCCATCCAGAACCACACCATGTGCGCCACCGGGATGTAGCTGAAGGTGAACCAGATGGCCAGGAACAGCAGCACGGCGCCGAACTTCATGCGCTCGGCAAAGGCGCCGATGATCAGCGCGGCGGTGATGCCGGCGAAGGTGGCCTGGAAGGCGGCGAAGACGATCTCGGGGATCACCACGCCCTTGCTGAAGGTGGCAGCGTTGGCGAAGGTGCCGGCGACGTTGTCCCAGACGCCCTTCATCATCACGCGATCGAAGCCGCCGATGAAGGCATTGCCCTCGGTGAAGGCCAGGCTGTAGCCGTAGATGAACCACAGCACGACGATCAGCGAGAAGCCGACCATCACCTGCATCAGCACGGACAGCATGTTCTTGCTACGCACCAGGCCGCCGTAGAACAGCGCGAGGCCGGGCACGGTCATCAGGATGACCAGCAGCGTGGCCACCATCATCCAGGCGGTGTCGCCCTTGTTGGGCGTGGGGGCCGCAGCGGCAGCGGCATCGGCCGCAGGGGCGGATGCAGCAGCAGCGGCATCGGCCGCAGCAGCGACGACGGCCGAGGCGGCCTCGGCGGCCGCCGGTGCGGACGCCGCGGCATCCTGCGCCCAGGCCGCCGGCGCGGCGGCCAGCAGCGCCAGGGCCAGACTGGCTAGAAGTTTCTTCATGGGGGATCTCCGGGAAAGTCTGTGATCTCTAGACGATGAGGGCGGGGCTCAGAGGGCGTCCTGGCCGGTCTCGCCGGTCCGGATGCGCACCACCTGGTCCAGCGGCGAGACGAAGATCTTGCCGTCGCCGATCTTGCCGGTGCGGGCGGCCTTCTCGATGGCTTCGATGACCTGATCGACCACCGCATCGGCCACGGCGGCCTCGACCTTCACCTTGGGCAGGAAGTCAACAACGTACTCCGCGCCGCGGTACAGCTCGGTATGGCCCTTCTGACGGCCGAAGCCCTTGACCTCGGTGACAGTCAGTCCCTGCACGCCGATGGCGCTGAGGGCTTCGCGCACCTCGTCGAGCTTGAAGGGCTTGATGACGGCGGTGATCAGTTTCATGACGCTCTCTCCTCGTGTCGAAAATCAGAAGGTCTTCTTGACCGTCAGCAGCACGCCGGCCTTGCCAAGGTCCTTGGCGTTCGGGCCGACATAGGCATCGGTGTTGGTATCGACCACGCCCAGGCCGAACAGGAAGCCGCCGAAGTCCTTGTTCACCGTCAGCGAGTAATCGGTGTAGGAGAAGCTGCCGTTGTTCTTCACCTTCTGGTGGCCGACGTGCGGGGTCAGCGTGTAGCCATCACCCAGATCGAAGGTGGCGGAGATGTCCAGATAGCCACTGCCCTTGCTGTCGGCGAAGCCGAACAGGTTGGACGTGCTGTGCGAATACTTGGCGGTGACCGGGCCGTAGCTCAGTGCGGCGTACAGCTCGGTGGTGTTGGCGCTGACCGCCAGCTTGTTGCTCGGGTACTGATAGGTCAGCACGCCCACGTCCAGGGTCAGGCCCGAGGCGATCTCGGTCTTGTAGCCGCCATAGACGTCGATCTCGACGTTGGCATCGCCACCCGAATCCTTGATCCACTTGATGGTCGAGCCCCAGGTGCCGATGTAGAAGCCGCTGGCATGCGCGTAGTCGGCGCCGAACTGGACGGCCGGCTTCAGGCGGGTCTGCGAGATGCCGCGGTAGCGATAGTCCGTCGTCAGACCCACATTGAAGGACAGCGGATCGGCGGCAGCCTCCTGGGCGTGAGCCGGCAGGGCCGTGAGAGCGAGCGAACCAGCAAGCGCAGCAAGAATGGTCTTCATGATCGAGGGACTCCTCAGTTGGATTGATGGGGGAAACAGGTAACGCTCCCCCTTCTTTGCAGCTTCCGTGCCAGCATGGGACAGGCGCAAACTGAGGGGCCCGAGGGCCAGCACGCCCTGGGGAAACCACAAATCGCACCACGGACGAGCAGCCAGGGTGATGCCCGCTCCTGGTGCGCGCCCCATGATGGTGCAAGTCAGTGCGCTTACAGGCAAGCCAAGCTGCAGATGGAGCGGAGCGGTCATGTCACTCGCCTTGGTTCACAGCCGTACCCTCGATGGTCTGCAGGCCGCCCCGGTGCAGGTCGAAGTGCACCTGAGCAACGGGCTGCCCGCCTTCAGCCTGGTCGGCTTGGCCGACACCGAAGTCAAGGAGGCCCGCGAGCGCGTGCGCGCCGCGCTGATCAGCAGCGGACTGAGCTTCCCTCACAACAAACGCATCACCGTCAACCTCGCGCCAGCCGACCTGCCCAAGGAAGGCGGCCGCTTCGACCTGCCCATCGCGTTGGGCATCCTGGCTGCCAGCGGGCAGATCGATGCACAGCGGCTGGACGGACTGGAGTGCGCCGGCGAGCTCTCGCTGGCCGGCGAGCTGCGGCCGGTGCGCGGGGCGCTGGCCTTGAGCCTGGCCTTGCGCCACGAGGGCTCGCCCCGGCAACTGCTGCTGCCGCGCGCGTCGGCGGCCGAAGCAGCCCTGCTGCGCCAGGTCAGCGTGCTCACCGCCGATCACCTGCTGGACATCGTTGCCGCTCTGGCTCCTGGCAGCGAGCAGGCGCTCACATCAGTCACTGCACCGGCGGCACGGACGAGCGTCAATGCCGCTGATCTGGCCGACATCAAGGGGCAGGCCGGCCCGAAGCGGGCGCTCGAGATCGCCGCTGCCGGCGGTCTGAGCCTGCTGCTGGTCGGACCGCCCGGCAGCGGCAAGTCCATGCTGGCCCAGCGCCTGCCCGGGCTGCTGCCGCCCTTGAGCGAGGAAGAGGCGCTGGAGTCCGCCGCGATGCTCAGCCTGGCCGGGCAGTTCGAACCCGGCCGCTGGCGCCAGCGGGTGCTGCGTGCACCGCACCACAGCGCCTCCAGTGTGGCCCTGGTCGGCGGTGGCTCGCCGCCGCGCCCCGGCGAGATCTCGCTGGCCCAGCATGGCGTGCTCTTCCTCGACGAGCTGCCCGAGTTCCCGCGTTCCGCGCTGGAAGCATTGCGCGAGCCGCTGGAGACCGGGCGCATCCTGATCTCGCGCGCCGCACGCAGCTGCGAGTTCCCGGCGCGCTTCCAGTTCGTCGCGGCAATGAATCCCTGCCCCTGCGGCCAGCTGGGCAATCCGCTTCGCGCCTGCCGCTGCACGCCCGACCAGGTGGCCCGCTACCAGGGGCGACTCAGCGGCCCGCTGCTGGACCGCATCGATCTGCTGGTCGAGGTGCCGGTGCAGCCTGCCGAAGCGCTGGCAGGACCGGCCGATGGGGAATCGAGCGCGACGGTGGCCGAACGCGTCGCGCGGGCGCGCTCGCTGGCGCTGCAGCGCCAGCGATGCACCAATGCGCAACTCGGCGTGCGCCAACTCGATGCATACGCGGCCGCCGAGCCGGCGGCGCTGAGCCTGCTGCAGCAAGCCGTCGCCCGGCTGGGCTGGTCAGGTCGCAGCTATCACCGCGTGCTGCGCGTGGCGCGCACCATTGCCGACCTGGACTGCAGCGCGAACATTTCCGCACCGCATATCGCCGAAGCGCTGCAGCTGCGCCGCGGTCTGCCGGGTCTCGGTCCTTGACCGTGGCGGCGCTCAGCGCCGGGCCACCAGGTCGAGCCCCTTCACCGCAAGGCGATCCACCTCGCCGGAGATGCCTGACAGCGTGCCGGCCACGACACCGAACTCGCGCCCGGCGTCACCGGCGCGAGCAGCGATCACCTGGGCATTGAAGGAGACGATCTTGGCCTGCTTGGCCACCTGCTGGATGTCGGTGACGATGCCTTTGAGCTCGCTCATCATGCGCTGCTCGCGCCGCGTGGTGATCTCGTCGAACACGGTGGTGGCGATGTTCAGCGCCTTGAGCACCTCGTCGAGCCCGTCGTAGACCTCGTCGATGCGGCCGCGCCGCTCGGCCGGCAGGCGCAGCGTCGCCAGCGCGCGCTCGCAGCGCTGCACGAAGCCCTGCACCACCTCGCCGACGCGCTGGCGCCTGTACACATCCTCGACCTTCTGCGCCTCGTCCTGCGAGCCCGTGCGACCGAACTCGACCAGCTTGGCGTGGCTGCTGGTGAACAGCTTCAGCGACTCCTCGGCCGCCTGCAGCTGGCCGGGCACGCCGCGCTCGGCGAGCAGGATCTGCAGGGCCAGGCGCTGCGACAGCATGCGCTGACGCGCCGCCATGTTCACGGTGGACATCGGGCTGGCGACGGCGGCCGTCCCTGTCGGCGTAGTCGGTCTGGGCAGCATGGTCTTGACTCGGGTGCGCGCCACATCGGCACGCACCGATCCATGCAAACCCTATGCCTGAAGCGCAGACGGCCCGCAGGCGCCCCCCATCGGTGTGAACTATTCAGCGCCGTTCAAGCCGGCCGCCGTCCTTCTGCACAACGATGTCGCCGCTGCGCAGCTGCGGATCGCTGCGCAGCTCCTGCTTCTGGCTGTGGCCCTGCTTGTCGACCAAGCTGACCACCCAGACGCGATAGGACTTGCTGCGCTTCTCGACTTCGTGACCCGCATAACCACCAGCCACCGCGCCGCCCACGGTGGCGAGCTTCTTGCCGGTGCCGCCGCCGACCTGGTTGCCGAGCAGGCCGCCGATCACCGCGCCGCCGACCGCGCCCAGTCCGCTGCCTTCGCCCTTGTGCTCGTAGCTCGTCACCTCGGCCACCCAGAAGCACTCGGCGCAGAGCTTGGCGAGCTGCTTGGCGCTGGGCTGCGACGCCGCCGCCTCCGGCTGGGCCTGAATGGCCGTGACGCCGACGCTGAGCGCGGCGGCGGCAAGAACGGTCTTGAGGATGCTGGGGCTGGACAGGCGATGCGTCATGGCGGCCTCCTGGGGGGCGATGGCTCCTACGTCCCGGCAGCATGCCACGCGAACAGCGATCGGCGCCAGTGATGCCGATCAAGCTGTGAGCAGCCGTTACGTGGCCGTCATTCAGCCATTCGGCTGGTATCGCCGTCCGGCCTTCGCCAGCCACAGGCTCCTTCCGGACCCTGTGCGCGGGCTCAGCCCAGCAGCGGCGCGAGCGCGCGCTGTGCCGCCGCTTCGTCCAGCGCCATGCGCTGCGCCCAGTCCTTCAGCTGGTCCTCGCCGATGCGGCCGACGTTGAAGTAGGCCGCGTCCGGATGCGCGAAGTAGAAGCCGCTGACGCTGGCCGCCGGCGTCATCGCCATGCTGTCGGTCAGGCCCATGCCGATCTCCTCGGGCGAGAGCGTGCGGAACAGCTCGCGCTTGACCAAGTGATCCGGGCAGGCCGGATAGCCGGGCGCCGGGCGGATGCCGCGGTACTTCTCGGCGATCAGCTCTTCGTTGGACAGCGCCTCGTCGGGCGCATAGCCCCAGAACTCGCTGCGCACGCGCTGGTGCAGGCGCTCGGCGAAGGCCTCGGCCAAGCGGTCGGCCAGGGCCTTGAGCATGATGGCCGAGTAGTCGTCGTGGTCGGCGAGGAACTGCGCCTCCTTCTTGTCCACGCCGATGCCGGCGGTGACGGCGAAGAGGCCGATGTAGTCCGGCACCGTGCCCTTCGGCGCGATGAAGTCGGCCAGGCAGCGGTTGGGTCGCTTCACGCCATCGACCACCGGACGCTCGCTTTGCATGCGCAGGCCGCGCCAGGTCATCAGCACCTCGCTGTGGCTCTCGTCGCGGTAGATCTCGATGTCGTCGTCACCCACCTGCGCGGCAGGGAACAGGCCGAACACGCCGTTGGCCGTCAGCCAGCGGCCGTCGATGAGGCGCTGCAGCATGCGCTTGCCATCGCTGAACACGCGTTGCGCCTCGGCGCCGACGATCTCGTCCTTCAGGATCGCCGGGAAAGGACCGGCCAGATCCCAGGTCTGGAAGAACGGCGCCCAGTCGATGCACTGCGCCAACTCGGCAAGGTCGTAGTTCTTGATCACGCGGCGGCCGATGAACTTCGGCACCGGCGGCTGGTAGTGCGCCCAGTCGAGCTGCGCCTTGTTGGCGCGCGCCTGCGCCAGCGTCACCAGCGGCGTCTGCTTCTTGTTGGCATGCAGCTCGCGCACCTTGTCGTAGTCGGACTTGAGCTCGGCGATGAAGGCCGCAGCACGCTCGTCGGAGAGCAGCTCGGTGCACACGCCCACCGAGCGCGAAGCATCGGGCACATAGACCACCGGGCCTTCGTAGTGCGGGCTGATCTTCACCGCGGTGTGCACGCGGCTGGTGGTCGCGCCGCCGATCAGCAGCGGGATCTTCTTCATGCGGAAGTACTCGTCGCGCTGCATCTCGGCGGCGACATGCTGCATCTCTTCCAGGCTTGGCGTGATCAGGCCCGACAGGCCGATGATGTCGGCGCCTTCCACCTTGGCCTTGGCGAGGATGTCCTGGCAAGGGACCATCACGCCCATGTTCACCACCTCGTAGTTGTTGCACTGCAGGACCACGGTGACGATGTTCTTGCCGATGTCGTGCACATCGCCCTTGACGGTGGCGATGACGATCTTGCCCTTCGGCCTGACATCGCCGCCGGCGGCCTCGAGTTGGCGCTTCTCTTCCTCGATGTAGGGAATCAGCTTGGCCACCGCCTGCTTCATCACGCGGGCGCTCTTCACCACCTGGGGCAGGAACATCTTGCCCTGGCCGAACAGGTCGCCGACCACGTTCATGCCCGCCATCAGCGGGCCTTCGATCACATGCAGCGGCCGGCCGCCCTTGGCCTGCACCGCCTGCCAGCATTCCTCGGTGTCGGCATCGATGAACTCGGTGATGCCATGCACCAGCGCGTGCGAGAGGCGCTCCTCGACCGTGCCGGCGCGCCAGGCCAGGCGCGCGCTGTCGTCCTTGGCCGCGCCCTTGGCACGCTCGGCCACCTCGATCAGGCGCTCGGCCGCATCCTTGCGGCGATTCAGCACCACGTCCTCGACGCGTTCGCGCAGCTCGGCATCCAGCTCGTCGTAGACGCCGATCATGCCGGCGTTGACGATGCCCATGTCCAGGCCCGCCTTGATCGCGTGATAGAGGAACACCGTGTGGATGGCTTCGCGCACCGGGTCGTTGCCGCGGAAGCTGAAGGACACGTTGGACACGCCGCCACTCACCTTGGCGCCGGGCAGGTTCTGCTTGATCCAGCGCGTCGCCTCGATGAAGTCGACTGCGTAGTTGTCATGCTCCTCGATGCCGGTGGCGATCGCGAAGATGTTGGGGTCGAAGATGATGTCCTCGGGCGGGAAGCCGATCTCCTCGACCAAGATCTTGTAGGCGCGCGCGCAGATCTCGATCTTGCGCTCGAAGGTATCGGCCTGGCCGGTCTCGTCGAAGGCCATTACCACCGCGGCGGCGCCATAGCGACGCACCAGCTTGGCCTGGCGGCGGAACTCGGCCTCGCCTTCCTTCAGCGAGATCGAATTGACGATGCCCTTGCCCTGGATGCACTTCAGGCCGGCCTCGATCACCTCCCACTTGGAGGAGTCGATCATGATGGGCACGCGCGCAATCTCGGGCTCGGACGCGATCAGGTTCAGGAATCGCACCATCGCGGCCTTGCTGTCCAGCATGGCCTCGTCCATATTGATGTCGATGATCTGCGCGCCGTTCTCGACCTGCTGGCGGGCGACGGCCAACGCCTCCTCGAACTGACCGTTGAGGATCAGCCGCGCGAAGGCCTTGGAGCCGGTGACATTGGTGCGCTCGCCGATGTTGACGAACAGGCTGCCCTCGCCGATCTGCACCGGCTCCAGGCCGGACAGCTTCATCGGCGGCGGGGTCTGCGTGGGGCTTGCGGTGGACGACATGGCGGCGGTCTCGGCAGGAAGATACAGACAGAGGCAGCCGCGCAACTCACCGCGGCCACTGATGCAAAACGTGGATCGGCGAGCGTCGTTGTGGGGGCGGAACAGCGCCCCGGGTTCGAGCCTGGCGCCGCGGCATCTGGCCGCAGCGTCGCAACGCTCCTCGAACGTGGCGGATTTTACGCGCGCCACCCGGTCCGGATCGGCGCCGCTCAAGCCCGGCCCCCGGGACGCCGACAATCACGATGAGAGATGATGCGCCCCAGCCGGCCATCGACCGACTGATCTGCAGTAGCCGCGAGCCCCCTTGGAACTGATCCACCTCCCTCCATCCGCCCTGCGCTTCGGCCAGGTGCTGGAGTTCTCCATCTACGATGCCGGCGGCAAGCTGCTGCTGGCGCGCGGCCAGGTGCTGCGCAACACGCCGCTGGGACAGCAGCTGATCGCCAACGGCGGCTGGGTGCAGCCCCATGAAACCAAGGAGTACCAGCGCGCCGTCGCCCATCAGGCTGACACGCTGATGCACCGGGGCGCGACGCTGGGTGCAATCGCCTCGGCCCGTCCGGACTACAAGTACGAGCGGCCGCCGACGCCGCAGTTCACCGGCCTGCAGGCCTGGGCCGACCTGCAGCTGCGCGCGCACAGCCTGCTGCGCGATCCGCGGCCCGAAGACTTCCTGCGCCGCTTCGACGAACTGCTGCAGGACATGCAGGGCCGCCTGCAGCAGCAGCCGGATGCGACGCTGCTGCTGCTGATCTTCGAGGCCGGCCAGAGCTACGAGCACTACAGCGCCCGGCACGGCCTGCTGACGATGGCGCTGGCCGAGCTGTGCGCCCGCCAGCTCGGCTGGGCCGAGGATCTGCGCGAGGTGCTCGCCCGTGCCGCCTTGTCGATGAACATCGCCATCACCACGCTGCAGGACCGGCTGGCCGCACAAACGGACCGCATGAGCGAGCTGCACCGCCGCGAAGTCGCCAGCCATGGCGACCGCGGCGCCGAGTTGCTGCGCAGCCTGGGCGTGCAGGATTCGCTGTGGCTGCAGGTGGTGCGGCTGCACCACGAAGCCGGCCCAGGCCCGCTGGAGGGCCGCAGCATGCCCGAGCAGATGGCCCGCCTGCTCAAGCGTGCCGACATCTACGCGGCGCGCCTGAGCCCGCGGCGCACGCGCAAGGCGCTGTCCGCGGCGCAGGCGGCGCGCGCGGTCTATCACGACGAGATGCAGCAGCCCGATGCGGTGGGCAACACGCTGATCAAGGCCATTGGTCTGTACCCGCCCGGCGCGCTGGTGCGCCTGGCCAGCGGCGAGGTCGGCATCGTGATCAAGCGCGGCCACAGCGCCAACGAGCCCATCGTCGCCTCGCTGCTGGGCAAGAGCGGCGCGCCGTGGAGCGAACCGGTGCGCCGCGACACCCGCCTGGCCGCGCAGGCCATCACGGCCTGCCTGGCGCCTCACGAGCTCAAGCTGCTGGTCAGCCTGGAGAGGCTGCTGAAGCTCTGAACGCCCGAGCGCTCAGGCGGCGGCCGGTATCAGCTCACTGAAGAATTTGTGGCCGCAGGCCCGCGGCTTGTAGGCCGAGACGCTCTTGGCGATGGCCGCGATATGCGCCGGCGTCGTGCCGCAGCAGCCGCCGGCGATATTGAGGAAGCCCGCCTGCGCGAACTCGCCCACCAGGCGCGCGGTGACGTCCGGCGTCTCGTCGAAGCCGGTGTCACTCATCGGGTTGGGCAGGCCGGCGTTCGGATAGCAGCTGATCGCCGTGTCGCCCGCCGCCTTGGCCAGCTCCTCGATATACGGGCGCATCAGCGTGGCGCCCAGCGCGCAGTTCAGGCCCACCGCCAGCGGACGCGCATGGCGCACCGAATGCCAGAAGGCCGTCACCGTCTGGCCGGAGAGGATGCGACCCGAGGCATCGGTCACCGTGCCGGAGATGATCACCGGCAGGCGCTCGCCGCTGTCTTCCATCAGCTCGTCCAGCGCAAAGATCGCCGCCTTGGCGTTCAGCGTGTCGAAGATGGTCTCGACCAGGAACAGGTCCGCGCCGCCGTCCAGCAGGCCCTTGCCCTGCTCGTAGTAGGCGGCCTTGAGCGTGTCGAAATCGATATTGCGCGCGCCGGGGTCATTGACGTCGGGGCTGATGCTGGCCGTGCGCGGCGTCGGGCCCAGGGCGCCAGCGACGAAGCGCGGCTTGTCGGGCGTCGAGTACTTGTCGCAGGCGGCGCGCGCCAGCTTGGCGGCCGCCACATTCATCTCGTAGGCGATGCCAGCCAGGTCGTAGTCCTCCTGCGCCACCGAGGTGGCGCCGAAGGTGTTGGTCTCGATGATGTCGGCGCCTGCAGCGAGGTACTGCTCGTGGATCTCGCTGATCACCTCGGGCTTGGAGAGCACCAGCAGGTCGTTGTTGCCCTTCAGATCCTTGGGATGATCGGCAAAGCGCGCGCCCCGGTAGTCCTGCTCGCCGAGCTTGTAGCGCTGGATCATCGTGCCCATCGCGCCGTCCAGAATGACGATGCGCTGTTGCAGAATGTCGGGCAATGAGGCGCCGCGCGTGTAGCGCACGGCCGGAGGCTGGACCTGATTCATGCCTTCATTGTAGGAGGGCGGGCTGTTCCGGACCCGCCCTGCGGTGTCTCGCAACCCTTCCCGCCGATGAAGCACCTTTCGCCCAAAGAGGCTCACGCCTTTCTCTCGCAGCACCCCGAAGCGCTGTTCCTGGACATACGCATGGAGCTCGAGTACCTCTATGTCGGCCACCCGCCGGGCGTCGTGCACGTGCCCTGGTACGAGTACCCGGAGATGAAGTCCGACCCCGAGCGCTTCGTGCGCCAGGTCAGGCAGGAGGCCGGCGAAGACCTCAGCCGGCCGGTGGTGCTGCTGTGCCGCTCCGGTGCGCGCACCATTCCTGCGGGTCAGGCGCTGGAGGCTGCCGGGTTCACCGAGGTGATCAACGTGCTGCACGGCTTCGAGGGCGACCGCGACGACAACTTCCAGCGCGGCACACTCAACGGCTGGCGTCACGACGGCCTGCCCTGGGAACAGATGTAGCCGGCTCAGCTCGGCAGCGCCAGCACCACGGCCGCTGCCGGCAGCAGCGCCCAGGCCTCGCCGCGCAGGCGCAGGCCGCTGGCCGGGCCGCAGAAACCGACGACCACCTCGCCGCCGGGCAGCTTGAGCGCCACCTCGCCGCCCTCGCGCGCGCGGCTGGTCCGCTCCACCCGGCCCAGCAGGCAGTTCTCCGTCCCACCAGTCTGGTCGGCCGGGGTGGCGCTGACCTCCACCGCCGTGGCCTTGAAGAGGGCCAGCAGCCCCTGCCCCGCTGCCAGACCGAGCAGCTGCGCGCTTTCACGGGTGATGCGCGCATGCAGCAGGCTGCCATCGGCCAACGCCACGCTGGCGCGCAAGGCGCCGCGTTCGGGGTGCAGGCGGTACAGCGTGCAGGGCAGCTGGTTGCGCATGCTGGTGCGCAGCGACAGGCCTCGCGGCAGCACTGGTGCAGACTGGGCTGCAGGAGGTGCGAGCGCCGCACGGCGCGCCTGTTCCAGCCTCGCGGCCGCTTGCAGCAGCTGTTCGCCCGCCGGCGTGAGCTTGGCGCCGCCACCGCCGCTGCCGCCCACCGCCTTCTCCACCAGCGCGGCACCGGCCAGATTGCCCAACGTATCGATCGCCTGCCAGGCCGCCTTGTAGCTGACCCCGCAGTGCCGCGCCGCTGCCGAGATCGAGCCGGTCTCGCCCACCGCGCGCAGGATCTCCACGCGCTTGTCGATCAGCGGGTGGGCCAGGGCCTGGTGCAGGCTGGACGATGGTCGCTTGGGCATGGATGGGGCTGGCTATACTTTCGCTATTCCTTCCATGAATAGCGAGTTCGCGATGACGGCATTGTGGCGGATGGCGGCCGGGCTGGCGCTGTCCTTCGGCGCCCTCGCTGTGGCGCAGGCAGCTCAGGTGCGCGTCGCAGTGGCAGCCAACTTCAGCGCGCCGATGCGCGAGATCGCTGCCGCCTTCGAGCGCGACAGCGGC
The DNA here is from genome assembly GCF_057219915.1 of Roseateles sp. T103. NCBI lineage: Bacteria > Pseudomonadati > Pseudomonadota > Betaproteobacteria > Burkholderiales > Sphaerotilaceae > Roseateles > Roseateles sp. T103. The sequence goes on along the minus strand of NZ_JBXVVS010000003.1, from coordinate 214,848 downwards.
CACGAGGCGGTGCTCGCCTTCGGCGCCACCGGCGCCTTTGCCGCGCAGATCCGCAACGGCGCGCCTTTCGACCTGCTGCTCGCCGCCGATCAGCGCACGCCGGAGCAGCTGGTCGCCGAGGGCAACGCGGTCCCGACCAGCCGCTTCACCTATGCGATCGGCCGCCTGGTGCTGTGGAGCGCACAGCCCGGTGTCGTCGATGCGCGCGGCGAGGTGCTGAAGCAGCCTCAGCGCTTCGCGCGCCTCGCCGTGGCCAACCCCAAGCTGGCGCCCTATGGCCAGGCCGCGATGGAAACGATGGACAAGCTGGGGGTGCTGGAGGCGCTGCGGCCCAAGCTCGTGCAGGGCGAAAGCATCGCCAAGACGCTTCACTTCGTCGCCAGCGGCAACGCCCAGCTCGGCTTCGTCGCGCTCGCGCAGGTGCAGGCGGACGGCAAGCTCAGCAGCGGCTCGGCCTGGATCGTGCCCGCCGAGCTGCATGCGCCGATTCGCCAGGATGCGGTGCTGCTGCAGCGCGGTCGCGACAACGTGGCGGCCACCGCGCTGCTCAGCTATCTGCGCAGCGAGCCGGCGCGGCGCATCATCGCTGCCTACGGCTACGGGCACGAGCGATGAGCGACTGGTTCGGCCCCGATGCCTGGCCGGCGCTGGCGCTGACGCTCAGGCTGGCGACGTTGACCACGCTGCTGCTGCTGCTCATCGCCACGCCGCTGGCCTGGTGGCTGGCCAACAGCCGCTCGCGCTGGCAGGCCCTGGTGGGCGCGCTGGTGACGCTGCCGCTGGTGCTGCCGCCCACGGTGCTGGGCTTCTATCTGCTCGTCGCGCTGGGCCCGCAGGGGCCGTTGGGCCAGTTCACGCAGGCGCTGGGCCTGGGCACGCTGTCGTTCAGCTTCAGCGGACTGCTGATCGGCTCGCTGGTCTACTCGCTGCCCTTCGCGGTGCAGCCCATCCAGCGCGCCTTCGAGGCCATGGGCCCGCGGCCGATGGAGGTGGCCGCCACGCTGCGCGCCAGTCCGCTGGATGCCTTCTTCAGCGTCGCGCTGCCGATGGCGCTGCCGGGCCTGCTCAGCGCCGCGGTGCTGAGCTTTGCCCACACCATCGGCGAGTTCGGCGTGGTGCTGATGATCGGCGGCAACATCCCCGGCCAGACCCGCGTGCTCTCGACGCTGATCTACGGCCATGTCGAGGCGATGGAGTATGCGCAGGCCCATGCGCTGGCGGCGGCGATGCTGCTGTTCTCCTTCGTCGTGCTGGTGGCGCTGAATCTGCTGAACCGGCGCGGCAGCCGGGTGCTGGCATGAGCCAACGGACCGGCGAGCACGACGGTGAAGTCCGGCTGCAGCTGCAGCGGCCGGGCTTTGCGCTGGATGTCGCGTTTGCCCTGCCCGGGCAGGGCATCACCGCGCTGTTCGGCGTCTCCGGTTCTGGCAAGACCACGGTGCTGCGCAGCATCGCCGGGCTCGAGCGCGCAGCGCGCGGTCTGGTGCGCCTGGGCACCGAGACCTGGCAGGACGATATGCAGGGCCTGTTCGTGCCCACCTGGCGCCGTCCGCTGGGCTATGTGTTCCAGGAAGCCAGCCTGTTCGAGCATCTCGATGTGCAGGGCAATCTGCGCTACGGCCTCAAGCGCAGCGGCGACGCGGCGCAGGGCGAGGCGACGCTGGCCCAGGCGATAGCGCTGCTCGGCATTGCCCATCTGCTGCAGCGCCGGCCAGCCGAGCTTTCCGGCGGCGAGCGCCAGCGCGTGGCCATCGCGCGTGCGCTGGCGACCCGGCCGCGCCTGCTGCTGCTCGATGAGCCGCTGGCCGCGCTGGATGCCGCGCGGCGCCAGGAGATCCTGCCCTGGCTGGAGCGCCTGCGCGACGAGCTGGCACTGCCCATGCTCTACATCAGCCACTCCGCCGAGGAGGTGGCACGGCTGGCGCAGCAGCTCGTCGTGCTGCGCGAAGGCCGGGTGCTCGCCCAGGGCCCGGTCGGCGACGTGATGAGCGGCGACGCAGCCGGCGAGCTCTTCGGCGAGGAGATGGCCTCGCTGATCGAGGGCCGCATTGCTGCCCGCGACGCCGCCTATGCGCTGATGCGCGTGGACTTCGCCGGCGGCAGCGTCTGGCTGCGTGACCAGGCGCAGCTCGCAATCGGGCACCCGGTGCGCCTGCGCCTGCTGGCGCGCGATGTCAGCGTCACGCTGGACGAGCCACAGCGCAGCAGCGTGCAGAACCACTGGCCTGGCCGGGTCGAAGCCATCCTGCCCGACGGCCATCCCGCGCAGGTGCAGCTGCGCCTGCGCTGCGGCGACACAGCGGTGATCGCGCGCCTGACCCGGCGCGCGGTTGACCAGCTGGCGCTGTCACCGCAGCAGGCGGTCTGGGTGCAGGTGAAGTCCGCCGCCCTGGTCGGCTAGGGCCGATCGACTGCACAGCGACGGCCTGCGCCGCTTCAGCTCTTGCCGCCCGGCAGCTCGGTACGCGCCACTGCCATGCGGTTGCGTCCACCGCGCTTGGCCTCGTAGAGCGCCTGGTCGGCGGCTTCCAGCAGGGCTTGCGAATCGCGTCCGGCTTTCGGATAGACGGCGATGCCGATGCTGACCGAGAACGGCGTGCGTATGCCCTCCATCGGCTCGCGCAGCGCAGCCAGCAGGCGGCTGGCCGTTTCCAGCGCGCTGAGTTCGTCGGCATCGCAGAGCAGCACCCAGAACTCGTCGCCGCCGCTGCGCGCGGCGACATCCGATGCACGCAGCGTGCCCTGCAAGCGTCGCGCCACCCCCTGCAGCAGCTGGTCGCCGCGCGCATGGCCCTCCGCATCGTTGACAGCCTTGAAGTTGTCCAGGTCCAGGGCGAGCAGCGCCAGGCGGCCGGACTCGCGCTGCGCCCGGGCAATCTGGAACTGCAGGAGTTCCAGAAACAGCGCCCGGTTGGCTAGCCCGGTCAGCGGGTCATGGTCGGCCCGGTGACGCACTTCGGCCATCAGCTCGGCGGCCTTGAGGATGGCCTGGCCCACCGCCTCGGCTTCGCGGATCTGCACCGCCGGCAGACCCACCGGGCCACCCTGTCCCAGGGCCAGCGCGGCGGCATTGAGCTGCTGCACCGAGCTGAGCACACGACTGGCCAGGCGCCAGGCCAGCCACAGGCCGATGCCGAACAGCGTCAGCGCAGCGAGCAGGATGCCGAGCATGCGATAGAGATCGGCCTCCAGCGCCGCCCGCGGCGCCCCGACTGCAACGGTCCAGCCCGAGTACGGCCCGCGCTGGTACGAGCTCAGCACCCGCATGCCTTCCTTGGTCAGCGACTCGCCCGCGCCGCTGGCCGGGTTGGCGGCCAGGCGCGCACGCAGTTCCGCCGTGGCCTTCTGGCCGACGAAGCGCTCGGCGTCCCGGCTGCGCGCCACGATGTTGCCTGCGCCGTCGATCAGCGCCACCAGCCAGCCTTCGGGCAAAGCCTGGCGCATGAGGATCTCGTTGAGCCGTTGCGGGTCCAGGCCGATGTTGAGGCTATAGACCACCGCCCCGTCTCGAGTCACCGGCACCCCCATCGCGATCGCCGGCTTGCCGGTCAGCGGGCCGATGAACATATCGGTCAACACCGGCTGCGCCGAGGCAAAGACGCGCTGCAGCTGCGGCGGGGTGCCCTGGGCCGGCAACGGGCTGCCCCAGGGACGCAGCGTGTTGAGCAGCTGGCGCCCCTGCGCATCGGTGAGGATGTAGTTGTAGACCAGCTGCGAGGGCAGCGCATCGCGCGCCGTCTGGTGGAAGGCTGCCAGATCGCCATAGCGCAGCGACTGGGCGGTGGCCAGCACGCGCAGGCCCGATTCGATCGAGGCCAGCTCGCGATCCACCTCGGCCGAGATCTGCCGCGCCAGGCCGCCGGTCACGCCGTAAACGCGCTCCTCATGCAGGCGGTAGTTGTCCTGCACGAGATAGCTGGCCACCGCCAATGCCGGCAGCACGCACAAAGCCACCAGCCACAGCAGGCTGCTGCGCAACGAATAGCGGCGCAGGCCAGTCGCCGCGGCACTGCCGTCGCCAGGTGCGTCGGTCGCTATGGTCAAGACGGCTGCGCCTTCTTGACTTCGTGCAGCCTTGTTCTGCCTCACATCGAGCACGGCCCTGCCTCCCTGAGATGGGTACATCCGCAAGACAATGCCCCCTGCGCTGGACCGCAGGGAACCGACGTGGCCACCCCGTCTCTAGAGAACGGTGACGGCAGCCGCGCATGCCGCCGAGTCTAGCGGAGGCCGCAGCGGCCCGGGGGCCGGGCTTGTGCAAAGGCAGGGGGATTTGCGGTCAGGGCTGGCGAAGCGCGCGGGCGGCTCGCTCGGTGCGACCTCTGCCCTCCCGCTTGCAGGCGGTCGGGGCTTCGGCAGGCGTCGCACAGTGCGCAGGCACTGTGCTCGGTCCGACCTCAGTCCTCGAGCATCAGCAGGGCTTCGTCGCGCCAGTACTCGGCCGCCGAGTAATAGCCCTCCCAGACGCAGCCCGTGCAGCCGCGACCGCAGCAGCCCACCGGCTCGGGAGGCGGCTCGCGCAGCTCGACACCGCGGCTCGCAGCCTGCCGCCGCAGGTGCTCGAACACCGCGAGGGCGGTCTCGCGGTCGGTGATGGGAAAGTTCACGGCTGTATCGGTCGCATGACGGGCCGCCAGCATAGCGGCCGCGTCGAAACCCTGCAGCGGGCCGTGATCAGAGCAGGCCGCCGACAGGTCCGCTCTCGAACAGACCCTCGAAAAGCGCGGTGCTCAGGTAGCGCTCGCCCGAGTCGGGCAGCACAACGACGATGGTCTTGCCGGCGTTCTCGGGTCGCTTGGCCAGCCGTACCGCAGCGGCAGTGGCTGCACCGCAGGAGATGCCTGCCAGGATGCCCTCTTCGCGCGCGAGCCGGCGCGCATAGTCGAGCGCCTCCTCGTTGCTGACCTGCTCGACGCTATCGATCAGTGACAGGTCCAGCACCTCGGGCACGAAGCCGGCGCCAATGCCCTGGATCTTGTGCGGACCGGGTGCGAGCGCCTGCCCGGCGCGGGTCTGGCTCAGCACCGGACTGGCCTCGGGCTCGACGGCGACCGCCTGAATGGCGCGGCGCTGGCTCTTCTTCAGGTAGCGCGTCACGCCGGTGATGGTGCCGCCGGTGCCCACGCCAGCCACGAAGATGTCGATCTTGCCGCCGGTGTCCTCCCAGATCTCCGGGCCGGTGGTGGCCTCGTGAATGGCCGGGTTGGCCGGGTTCTTGAACTGCTGCAGCAGCACGTACCTGTCCGGATCGCTGGCAACGATCTCCTCGGCCTTGGCGATCGCGCCCTTCATGCCCTTGGCGCCCTCGGTCAGTACCAGCCTGGCGCCATAGGCGAGCAGCAGCTTGCGCCGCTCGATGCTCATCGTGTCGGGCATGGTCAGCGTGACCGGGATGCCGCGCGATGCGGCGACGAAGGCCAGCGCAATGCCGGTGTTGCCGCTGGTCGGCTCGACGATTTCCTTGCCCGGGACCAGCAGCCCGCGCTTCTCGGCATCCCAGACCATCGCCGCGCCCAGGCGGCACTTCACCGAATAGGCCGGGTTGCGGCCCTCGATCTTGGCCAGCACGGTCGCAGCAGCACCGCCCGTGATGCGGTTCAGGCGCACCAGCGGCGTACGGCCGATGGACAGCGAGTTGTCGTCGTAGATGCGGGTCATGCAGTCCTCGTTGCGGCCGTCAATTGCCGGCGTAAGGCTGCCGAGCGTGCCACAGCCGCGGCAGGGATCAAAGACGTTTTTCGAGATTGCTTATGCACACCAGGGGCATCGCGGCGCAGTGCGGCGACTGCCGCTGCCGCGCGGGCAGAGCGGCCCGATCGCCCGGATCACGGCTGCGGTCCTGCCGGAGCTGTCCGTCGCGGTCGTGCTCACAGGCCGCCGAAGACCTTCTTCAAGATCGCGCTGCCGGTGCCCACCGGGTCGCGGCGGATCTTCTTCTCTTCCTCGCCGATCATCAGGAAGAGCCCGTCGAGCGCGCGACGCGTCACATAGCTCTGGATATTGGCGTCCTCAGGCTTGACCAGGCCGAAGCTCATCGCCTTGCCAGCCACGGCGTTGTACTTGTCGGCCAGCGCCACCTTTTCGGTGGCCTTGCTGACGATGGGCAGGAACTTGTCGGTCAGCGGCGCGCGCGTCTTGCGCGCGAAGAACTGAGTCACCGCGTCGTCGCCGCCGCGCAGGATCTGCAGGCCGTCCTCGACGCTCATGCTCTTCACCGCATTGACCAGCAGCGGCCTGGCCGCCGGCACCGCGGACTCGGCGGCGCGGTTCATCGCGGTAACCAGCTCCTCGACCTTGTGGCCCTGGCCCATGGCCTTGAGCACCTTGGCCGCGTCCTTCAGATAGCCGGGCAGCTCGATGCGCACCAGCGGATTGCCGAGGAAGCCGTCCTGGCGGCCGAGCAGACCGACAGCGGCATTGGCGCCACGCTCCAGCGCCGCGCGTATGCCGCTGGCGGCGTCGCCTTCGGTGAGCGCCCAGGCCGGCAGCGGCGCGGCCAGCAAGGCAAGGGCGACGGAGGAAAACTGGCGGCGCCTGATGGTCGGCATGACGGGGCACTCCTCAATGCGGGGCCTCATCTTGCCACCTCGGCCACGCAGCTCAGGCCATGCGTCCGGCCGCTTCGGCAGCGGAGCTGGCGTCGGGCTCGGCCAAGGACAGCACTTCCTGATCGATCGCGCCGAACACACTCTGGCCGTCGCGGCCCTTGGCGTCAATGCGCACGGTGTCGCCGAACTTCAGGTAATCGCTGCGCGCCTCGCCGCTCTCGATGATTTCCAGGCCGCGCTTCTCGGCGACGCTGCCGAAACCACGGAGCAGATCATCGTTGCCGACCGTACCCGCTCCGACCAGGCTGCCGGCACGCAGCGGCCGCAGCCGCGCGGCCTGCGCGATCAGCTCGCCGAAATGGAACTTCAGATCGCTGCCGCCGGCATCCAGCAGGCCGACCTTGCGGCCGTTCCACATCGTCTGCACATTGAGCTGCACGCGGCCCTTGTGCCAGGCCTCGCCCAGCTCGTCGGGCGTCACCGCCACCGGCGCGAAGGCCGTGGCCGGCCGGCTGTGCAGCAGGCCCTGGCCACCAGCCAGCTCGGCCGCCTGCAGGCTGCGCAGGCTCCAAGCATTGGCCAGCATCAGCAGGCGCACACCTTCGAGCGCCTGTGCGGCCGGCACGCCCTGCGGCAGGTCGCCGGTCAGCGCCACCAGGCCGGCGCCGAAGTCGATGCCCAGCGCTTCCGACGCGAAGCGCGCGCGCTGCTCGGCGCCGAGCAACTCGTCGCTGGCGCGCTGCGCCAGCAGCGGCTCGCGCGCGTCAGCAGCCTGCAGGCCGAGCGCCGCTGCCACGCGCTGCGCATGCGCCGGATAGGCGTTGCTCGCCTCGACATGATGAAAGGCGCGCGGCAGCGGCGCCATGCACAGCTTGGGATCGAAGGCGAAGGGATGACGCAGCCGGCCATGGTTCAGTCCGGTATAGATCTCGTCGAGCTGCGGCGCGATGAAGTTCCAGTCGTCGAGCAGCTGCTGCAGACGGGTGGCGATGCCGTTGGCGAAGTGCGCCGTGCTGAGGTCGCGCGAGACGACGATCAGTTGCCCGTCGAGCGATCCATCCTTGTAGGTGGCAAGTTTCATGTCATCGTGAGTGCTGTGGGTGCGCCGCGGCGGCTGGCGCTCCAGCATTGTCCGATGATCCGCCGCCCTGACCTGCCCGATCGCTCCGGCATCGCGCTGCTGCTGCGCCGCGGCCGGCCGGCGGCGCTTGCGCTGCTGCTCGCGCTGCTGGGTCATGCGGCGCTGCTGGCGCAGTGGCGCCTGCCGCCGATCAGCGTCGGCCAGGGCCTGGCGCCGGCGGCGCTGGCGGTACGCGTGGCCACCGCGCCAGCAGGATCGATGGCGCCTCCGCCTGTGCCCTCGGCCGCTCCGGCGTCGATGCGCGGCCAGCCGTCGCCCCCTCGTCAGAACCAGCCATCCACGCCTTCGACCCATCCACTTGCCGCGCAGACCGAGACACCCGCCAGGGTCGCCGCACTGCATCCACTGCCGCCGCAGAGCTGGACCTACCGGCTGGTCGAGCGCGGCCAGCAGGGGCAGGCGCTGCTGCACTGGCAAATCGACGAGGACAGCGGCCGTTACACGCTGCGCCTGGAACGCACACTGCCCGACCGCCCGACCACAGCCTGGCTCAGCACCGGCCGTGTCGATGCGGTGGCGGGGCTGCAGCCGGAGCGCTTCGCGACGCTGCGCCACGGCCGCGAGCAGCAGGCGACCAACTTCCGCCGCGAGCAGGGCCTGCTCAGCTATTCAGCCAGCACCGCGCTGCTGCCGCTGCCGACAGGCGTACAGGACCGCCTGAGCCTGTGGCTGCAGCTGGCGGCGCTGGCCCAGGGGCGGCACCCCCTTCATGCGGGGCTGGCGATGGCGATTCCGGTGGCCGGCCTGCGCGGTGCCGAACTGCCGCATTGGCGCTTCGTCGTCGAGACCGATGAACCGCTCGCAGTACCGGGCAGCGCCACCCCGATCAGCGCATGGCGCCTGGCGGGCTCGCCGGAGCAAGTGCCCGAGCAGCGGCTGGAACTCTGGCTGGCTCCGGCGCTGCACTACCTGCCGGTGCGCCTGCGCTGGAGCTGGGAAGGCCAAGAGCGTAGCGAACTTTTGCTGCTGTTCGACGCCCAACCGTGATCTTGTGACGCTCCTGCCACAGCACGGAAGACCTTGCTCTGACGAGTCGGGGGCGTTTCTGCCAGTATTTGGCCGTGGACAAGTGCAGCGCATGCAGTTCCCGCTGCTCTTGAAAGCACGTAGCCCGACCACAGCTACCAGCCCAAGGAGTACGACGCCATGCACATGCTCTACAACTCCAGCAGCTTCATCGTGGTCCAGTTCGACGTCCCCGTTGCCGACCATACGGTCAGCGAGGAGATCAGCGAAGCCGGCCTGCTGCTCAGCCGCGAAGGCTTCGAGATCGTCGACAAGTTCGCCCGCCGCGAGATCTTCATCGAGGGCGCGCTGGCACAGCAGTTCCAGGAAGGGGTCGAGACGCTGATGGAGACGGATCCGTCGGAAGACGAACTCGACGACTTCATCGAGCGCTTTGCCAACCTTGGCCAGCAGCCGGTGATCGTGCACTGAGCGCCTGGCCGGCGACAAAGCCGGCCAAGCGTCGATTCCGCACGCATCGGCGTGCCGCGCCGCGCTTGGCCGCCGGCCCAGCCTCTTGTCAGCGCGCCGGCGCTGCGCGAAAGTCGGTCGGCGCGCGACGCAGAACAAGAAGACAGACATCCCACGCCGGGTGGCCGTCGCGCAAGGAGTCGTGCCCATGCGCAAGCGTCTCGCCGACAGCGGCAGCAGCAGTAGCAGCAGCAGTCATAGCGTCTGCAGCACGCGCGTGCTCGCCTCGCCCGGGCTGAAGGAAGCGCCGGTGCTGGACCGCATGTGCTCGCACTTCGTGCTCACCCTGACCGTCAAGCACGGCTCGCGCTTCAGTCTGCGACGCGACTTCAACGGCCTGCTGTCCTTCACCGGCCGCCATCTGGTCTGGCCGCTGCGCGTGCTGCAGCGCCTGCGCGCCTATCTGGCGCAGCGCTGTCAGGGCAACGAGCTGTGGCGGGGCCACGAGGCCCTGTCGGACGAGGCCTTCCTGAACCGCCACGGCGTGTGGAACGGACCCTTTGCCGAAGCCACGCTGTTCTTCTACCTGGACGAGTACATCAAGGACGCGCCCAAGGACATGATGGCCCTGCTGGCCACCACCTGCGACTACCTGGATCGCCAGCTCAAGCGCGAATCCACGCTGGTGGAGAAGAACATCGATGCGCTGGCCGGCCTGCTGCAGCTGAACCCCGCCGAGCGCGCGCTGCTGCTCTACGGCACGCTGGCGCGCTATCAGCGCGAGCTGCGCGGGGCGCTGGTCGAATTCAAGGTCAACACCGCACAGGAGGCCTATGCCGCGATCGCCGCGGTGGCCGGCGTCGATGCGCAGGACGTCGCCGAGGCGCTGCGCGCCGGCTCGCGGCTGGAGCGCATCGGCATGGTGGAGAACCTGGTCTCCGAGCACAACATCACCGATCTCGCCGACCTGATGAAGGTCAGCGACCAGCTGCCGCCGGTGCTGATGCGCGAGTACCGCGACCCCGACGACCTGATGGCGGTGTTCACGCGGCCGGCGCTGAAGAGCGAGCTGGCGCCGCGCGACTTCGAATTCGTCGCCGAGGACCTGCAGGTGCTGGCGACGCTGCTGCGCGAAGCCGTGGCGCGCGGCCAGGCCGGTGTCAACGTGCTGCTCTACGGCCCGCCCGGCACCGGCAAGACCGAGCTGGCCAAGGTGGCGGCCGAGGCTGCCGGCCTGCAACTCTACGAGGTCGAGTACGCCGACCGCGACGGCCACTCGCTGTCGGGCCGCGACCGCTACCGCTCATTGCAGATCAGCCAGCAGTTCCTCAAGGCCAGTCGCAGCGTGGCCCTGCTCTTCGACGAGGTCGAGGACGTATTCCCGCCGCTGTCCACCGACACGGTGCAGCTGATGGCGCGGCTCGATGCCGCGCTGGACGCGCCGGCCTCGGGCTCGGTGTCGGGCAAGGCCTGGGTCAACCAGATTCTCGAGACCAATCCGGTGCCGGTGATATGGGTGACGAATCGCATCGAGCAGATCGACCCGGCTTTCCGCCGCCGCTTCCAGTACCACCTGGAGCTGAAGTCGCCGCCGCCAGGCGCACGTGCCGCCATCGTGCAGCGCGCGCTGGCCGACATGCCGGTCAGCGCCGAGTTCGCCGCGCGCCTGGCCGAGCGCCGCGGCCTGACGCCGGCGCAGATCCGCACCGCGGTGCGCTTCGCACAGCTGGCCGGCCCGCCCGCGGCGGCCGAGGCATTGATAGCGCGCCAGCTGCTCAATGCCGACAAGGCCCTGGGTCATGACGCGCAGCCCGGCCATGGCGAACGCCGCATCGTCACCCGCTATGCGCTGGATCTGCTGAACTGCGAATCGCGCTTCGAGATCCCGCGCATCGTCGAGGCGCTGAAGCGCCGCGGCAGCGGCCTGCTGTGCTTCTACGGACCGCCGGGCAGCGGCAAGACCGCGCTGGCCGAGCACATCGCGCAATCGCTGGGCCGGCCGCTGATGGTGCGCCTGGCCAGCGACATCGCCAGCAAGTATGTCGGCGAGACCGAGCAGAACATGGCGCGGATGTTCGAAGCGGCCACGCAGGAGAACGCGGTGCTGCTGCTCGACGAGGCCGACAGCTTCCTGCGCAGCCGGCGCATGGCCGAGCGCAACTACGAGGTCAGCGAGGTCAACGAGATGCTCGCCGGCATGGAGCGCTTCGCCGGCGTGTTCATCTGCACGACCAACCTCTTCGACGAGCTCGACGAGGCGGCGCTGCGCCGCTTCGCCTTCAAGATCCGCTTCAAGCCGCTGACCGAGACGCAGCGCGAGACGATGTTCCGCGCCGAGGCTGAGGTCGAAGCCTTGAGCGCTGCCCAGCAAGAGCGCCTCGCCGCGCTGGACCAGCTGACGCCCGGCGATTTCGCCGCGGTGCGCCAGCAGGAAGAGATCCTCGGCGAGAACCTCACGCCGGACGAGTTCCTCGCCCAGCTCGAGGCCGAGCACCGGCTCAAGCCCGAGGTGCGCTCACGCAGAGGCATCGGCTTTCGCTGACCCCTGGCTGCTCAAGTTGAAAAGGCGTCCTCCAGCCTCTTGAAGCCCTTGATCTCGATCGGGTTGCCGAAGGGGTCCAGCAGGAACATCGTCCACTGCTCGCCGGGCTGGCCGGCGAAGCGGATCTGCGGCGGCATCACGAACGCCACGCCAGCGGCCTGCAGCTTGTCGGCAAGGCGCTGCCACTCGGGCAGCTCGAGGATCACGCCCAGGTGCGGCATCGGCACCAGCTTGTCGCCGACGCGGCCGGTGGCTGCGGTGGCGAAAGGCTCGCCCAGATGCAGCGAAATCTGGTGACCGAAGAAGTCGTAGTCCACCCAGGTCGGCGCGCTACGGCCCTCGCGACAGCCGAGCAGACCGCCGTAGAAGGCACGGGCCTGCTCGAGATCACGAACATTGAAGGCAAGGTGGAATAGGCTGCGCATGATCGAGGTCGTCCGGAATGGAGCGGGAGAATCGGGCCAATCCGTGGCATCGTAGCGGCATGGCTCCCAGCACCCACAAGGAATTGCCGCACACCGTCAAGCTCGTCACCATCTGGCTGCTGGTGACGCTGGCCGTCTTCCTGGGCATCAAGGCCTGGGAGCATCAGAGCGCTCAGGCACGCATCGAGCTGCACGAAGGTCGCATCGTGCTGCAGCGCGGGCCGGATGGGCACTTCCACTGGCGGGGCCGCATCAACGGCATCGAGGCCGACTTCCTGGTCGATACCGGTGCCACCGGCACGGTGCTGCCGCGCCGCCTGGCCGAGCAGGCCGGGCTGCAGCTGGAGGCGCCGGTGCGCACCCACACCGCCGGCGGCGTGGTCGAGGGCCATATGGCCCGCGCCGATCTGGAGCTGATGGGCGGCGTGCGCGCCGAGCGGCTGCCGGTGATGGTGCTGCCCGATCTGTCCAAGCCGCTGCTGGGCATGGACCTGCTGGCCAAGCTGCGTTTCGTGCAACAGGGCGGCACCTTGAGCATCGAGCGGCCGCACTGACTGACGTAGGATGCGCGCAGGCCAACCCCCTTGCAGGAGCCGCGATGTCCTCCGATAGCAGCAGCTTCGTCAAACTCGTTCCCGGTTTCGACTTTCTCCAGGGTCTGGTGAAGAGCGCCGGCGCCGCACTGCCCGGCATCGGCCAGTGGGTGGCGCCCACCATAGACCCTGACGAACTGGAAAAGCGCATCGAGGAACTGCGCACCGTGCAGTTCTGGCTGGAGCAGAACGCGCGCACGCTGGGCGCCACCATCCAGGCCCTGGAGGTGCAGCGCATGACGCTGTCCACGCTGAAGACCATGAACGTGCCGCTGGCTGATCTGCGCGATGTGCTGGCGACGCCCACCGCGATGGGCCAGGCTGCAGCGGCGGCCGCCAGCAGCATGCCCGGCCTGATGGCGGGTGCCGCGACGACTGCTGCGAAGAAGGCTGCAGCGCCAGCCCGCAAGAGCAGTCGCAAGACGCCCCCCGGCCCGGCTGCGTCCGCTGCAGTGCCGCCCGCAGCGGCCGTGGACCCGATGCAATGGTGGTCGGCGCTGAGCCAGCAGTTCACGCAGATCGCCACGCAGGCGATGAAGGACAGCGCCGCCGACACGGCGAAGAACATCGCCGGCGCCCTGGTCAAGGGTGGCGTCGATGCCGCCGGCGAGACGCTGCGCAAGGCCGCCGGTGTGCCAGGCGCCATGGTCGACGCAGCGGCGCGCACGGTGGCCGGTACCGTCGCAAGCGCCGGCACCGCGGCTGCTCGCACAGCCGCGAATGCAAGAAGCCGCAGCAGCACCGGCAGAGTCGCCAAGCCCAAGGCCAGCGCGGCGCGACGACGCTGACGCGCCGCCTGCTCAGCGCCGCCAGATGGATTGCGGACGCAGCAGCCCCTGATTGATCAGCAGCCCCAGCAGCACGGCTGCGGTGCCGACCCACTGCAGCGGCAAGGGCTGCTCGCCGAACACCGCCGCTGCGGCCCACAGACCGACCACCGGCACCAGCAACGACCAGGGCACGATGCGGCCCGGACTGTGTCGCTGCAGCAGGCGCGTCCACAGGCTGTAGGCCAGCACAGTGGCGAGCAGCGCGAGATAGAGCACGGCGCCGACGCCGCGCACGTCCAGACCGGCCAGTTGCTGCTGCAGCGCCACCGGGCCGTCCTGCCAGGCCGCCAGCGCGAAGAAGGGCACGATGGGGACCAGACTGCTCCAGACGATGAAGCCCAGCGGGTCATAGCTTCCGTGCTGCGCTGCCGCGACGCGGCTGACCAGGTTGGACACCGCCCACATCAGCGCGGCGCCCAGCGTCAGCACGAAGCCGATCAGCGTCATCTGCCCCGGCCCCTGGCCGTGCGCGCTGGCGATCGCCACCAGACCGGCCAGCGCCACCGTCAGGCCCAGCCACTGGCGTGGCAGCGCACGCTCGCCCAGCAGCGGCACAGCCAGCAACAGCGTGAAGAAAGCCTGCGTCTGCATCACGACCGAAGCCATGCCCGCCGTCATGCCCAGTTGCAGCGCGGTGAACAGCAGGCCGAATTGGCCCACCCCCTGGGCCAGGCCATAGCCGACGAGGTAGCGCATGGGCAGCTTTGGCAGCCGCACGAAGAGCAGCAGCGGCAGCGCCGCCACGCTGAAGCGCAGCGCGCCCAGCAGCATCGGCGACAGCCCCTGCAGGCCCAGCTTCATGACGACGAAGTTCAGGCCCCAGATCAGCACGACAGCCAGCACGCGGGCCACATCGCCCGCGGACATCGGCGTATGCGCGGCGCTCACAGCGGCCGGCCCTGCTGCTGGCGTGCCGCGATGAAGGACTGCAGCGCCTCGCGGCTGCTCTTGCGCGGCCGGTAGCCCAGCTCTTCCTTCAGCCGCTGGTTGGCCAGCACCGGACGGTAGCGCAGGAAATCGAGCTGCTCGGGACCGTAGCGCGAGACGCCCAGCCGCGAGCCCAGCCACAGCGCCGCGCGCAGCAGGCCCGGCGAAAACTGGCGCGTGCGCTTGCCCAAAGCGGCGGCGATCTCGTGGATGCTCAGCGCGCCGTCGCCAGCCACGTTGAAGCAGCCGGCCTTGCCCGTCTCGATGGCATGCAGGAAGGCGCCGACCACGTCCTCGTCCCAGATGAAGACGAAGGGGCTGTCACTGCCGCGGATCGCGATCAGCCGAGGTTTCTCGAACAACGCGGTGATCTGGTTGTCCACCCGCTCGCCGAGGATGGTGCCGATGCGCAGCACCGTCTGCTTCAGCTGCGGATGCGTGCGGCGGTACTCGGCCAGCATCTCCTCGACCAGGCGCTTGTGGTGCGCATAGGCGAAGACTTCGTTGCCGCGCAGCGCGTCGTTCTCGTCCAGCCAGGCCGGGTTGTCTGCGTGGTAGCCATAGGCCGCACCGCTGGAACTGACGAGGATGTGCTGCACGCCGTGGGCGACGCAGGCCTCGAGCACATGGCGCGTGCCGCCCACGTCGACCGCGTACTCGAACTCGCGATTCGAATCGCGCCCCGGCGTGACGATGGAGGCCAGATGCACCACGGTATCGAAGCCGTGGTGCGCCATGCTGGCCATCACGCCGGCGGCATCGCGCACGTCCTGCTGTTCGTAGATCACGCCGGCGATGCGGCGCTCATCGGCCACCGCGCGCACGTCCTGCGCGACAACGTAATGGCCCTGCGCGGCCAGCGCCGCCACCAGGCTGCGGCCGAGAAAGCCGTCACCGCCAGTGACGAGGATGCGTTTCGATGCGTTGGCGCTGCTCATTGCGGTCGCCCCTCGGCCGGCTTGCGCCCCCACCAGCTGGCCAGCGCCAGGCCGGCGATGATGTCCCAGAAGCCCCAGACGCCGGCCACCACCGCCATGCCGCCCAGGCCGCCGAAGAAGCCGAAGATCAGCACCAGCCCCAGACCGGCGTTGCGTATGCCCACCTCGATGGAGACGGCGCGACGCTCGTACTCCTTCAGCCCGGTGAGGCTGGCGCAGACATAGCCGATGCCGAAGGCCAATGCGTCGTGCAAGACCACGGCGACGATCACCAGACCCACGTAGTCGAGGAAGTAGCGCCAGTTGCCGGCCACCGCGGCGAGGATGAACAGCACCAGGCAGGCAAAGCTGGCGATGCGCGCCGGCTTCTTGATGCGCTCGGTCAGCGCGGGAAAGCGGTTCGCGAAGGCGATGCCGAGCACGAAGGGCAGGCCGATGATCGCAATGATGTGCCCGCCCATCTCCAGCGGGTCCAGCGCGATCGAGCGCAGCAGCGGCGCAGCCGTGGGATGCAGGCTGCCCCAGAAGGCCACGTTCAAGGGCATCAGCACGATGGCCAGCGCATTGGAGATCGCCGTCATCGACACCGACAGCGCCACATTGCCGCCGGCGCGGTGCGTCAGGATGTTGGAGATATTGCCCGGCGGGCAGCAGGCCACCAGGATCATGCCCAGCGCGATGCTGGGCCCGGGCTGCAGCAGCAGCGTCAGCACGAAGGTGGCCGCCGGCAGCACGATGAACTGCGCCGCGATGCCCACCGCCATCGCGAAGGGCATGCGCAGCACGCGCCTGAAGTCCTCGGCCTTGGTGTCCAGCGCGATGCCGAACATCAGGAAGCCCAGCACCACATTGAGCAGCACCAGCGAGGCGGGATTGAAGTTGAGGCGGACCTCGTCGACAGGCAGCATGGTGGGGGTCTCCTCCCGTGGACGTTCTTGCTTGCTTGCTGGCAGTGGCTGGGCGGACGCGCAATCAGCCCAGTTCGGCGCTGGCGGCGCGCACGGCGGCGCGGTAGGTGTCCTTGTGGACGTAATAGGCCATGCGCTCGAGCTTCAAATACTTGAAGCCGCCGCTGAGGTCAGGCGCCGGGCCGGCCTTCTTGGCGGCGAAGCGCGCGCCCTTGTCAGTGCCGCTGGCCTTGAAGGCGCGGGCGATCAGCTCGGCCTGCTCGTAGCGGCCCTGCCAGCCGATGCCGCTGGCTTCGATCATGCCCATCACCGCCAGGTTGTCGTAGCGCGGCGCGAAGATGTTCAGGTAGAGCTGCGGCGCCTGGCCTTGCCAGTTCAGCAGCTCGCGCGCGATGAAGGGGTAATGCAGCTTGTAGCCGGTGGCGGCCAGCACCAGGTCGTAGTCGCCCTGCGTGCCGTCCTTGAAGTGCACGGTCTTGCCGTCGAAGCGCGCGATGTCGGCCTTAACGCCGATATCGCCATGGCCCAGGTGGTGCAGGATCAGCGAGTTCACCACCGGGTGCGACTCGTACATCTTGTAGTCGGGCTTGGGGAAGCCGAAGCGCACCGGGTCGCCGGTGAACCACTTGAGGATGACGCTGTCGATCTTCTGCTTCAGCCAGGGCGGCAGCTTCATGCCGCCCACCGTGTCGGCCGGCTTGCCGAACACATACTTGGGCACGAAGTAGTAGCCGCGGCGCACCGAGATGTCCACCTTGCTGGCGCGGTGCACCGCATCGACCGCGATGTCGCAGCCCGAGTTGCCGGCGCCGACGATCAGCACGCGCTTGCCCTCGAACAGCGCGGCGCTCTTGTAGGCGCTGGTGTGCAGCAGCTCGCCGTCGAAGCGGCCTTCGAAGCGCGGCATGTTCGGCTCGGCCAGCGTGCCGTTGGCGATGATCACGCCCTTGAACAGCGCCTCGCGCGCCTCGCCGCCCTCGCCCTCGCTCCAGCGCACGCGCCACAGCGGCGCAGCGCCCTCGCCCACCGGCTCGACCTGCAGCACGCGGGCGTTGAAGCGGTAATGCTCGCGCAGGCCGAAGTGCTCGGCGAAGGCGCGGAAATAACCGCAGAGCTCGCGGTGGCTGGGGTAGTCGGCCACGCTGTCCGCCATCGGGAACTCGGCGAACTCGGTCATGCGCTTGCTGGAGATCAGGTGCGCCGATTCGTAGACCGTGCTGCGCGGGTTGGCGATGTTCCACAGCCCGCCGACGTCGGCATAGGTCTCGAAGCCGACAAAGGGCAGGCCCAGCTTCTGCAGATTGCGCGCCGCGGCCAGGCCCGAGGGGCCGGCGCCGATCACGGCATAGCTGTTGCGGGTATCGGAAGTGCTCATGGATGTGGAGAGTAGGGAACAGGGTCAGGTCTTGCTATCGAGACTTGTGCTGTCGTCGCGGCGTTCGGCCTCGGCAGCCAGGCCGGGAATGGCGGTGGCGCCGGCCTCGCCGACGCGCGGCTTGCGCGGCTGGCCAAGCAGGATGCGGTCGTGCCAGGCGGCGGGCAGCAGGCCCAGCGCACGCACCAGCCAGGCCATGCGCCGCGGCAGCACGATCATCTCGGCGCCGCTCGCGCTGCGCGCCAGCAGCTGGCTTGCCGCCGCGTCGGGCTCCATCAGGCCAGGCATCTTGAAGCGGTTGCCGGCGGTCAGCGCGGTGCGCAGATAGCCGGGGCAGACGGTGGCCACATGCAGGCCGCTGCCGCGCAGCTCGGCGCGCAGGCTCTGCAGGTAGGCGATCAGCCCGGCCTTGCTGGCGCAGTAGGCGCCATTGCCGGGCAGGCCGCGCCAGCCCGCCAGACTGGCCACGCCAACCAGGCTGCCGCGGCCGGCGGCGCGCATTGGCGCCAGAAAGGGGTGGAAGGTCGTGGCCACGCCGAGCAGGTTGATCTCCAGCATGCGGCGCATCACCGCCAGATCGCTGCGCTGCGCGGTGTCGAAGCCGCCGGCCACGCCGGCATTGGCAATGACTAGATCAGGCACGCCTTGCCTTGCCATCCAGTCGTCGGCCACGGCCCGCATCGCCGCCGTATCGCTGATGTCCAGCGTGTAGACGGCGCTGCGCTCCGGCGCCAGCGCGCGCAGCGCTTCGAGCTTGCTGCGGTCCAGGCCCAGCAGCGCGACGCTGGCGCCCTGCGCCAGCAGCTCGCACGCCAGCGCCTGGCCCAGGCCGCCACAGGCACCGGTGATCACGGCATTGCGATAGCCCATCCGCTTTGTCTCCTCGCCCGGCTGTTCGTGCAGCCAGATCGTCGCTTTGACCTTGGTATTTGCGCGCAGCTTAGCCAGCGCAGACAATCGTCTTGCTTTCTTTTGCTTATCTGTCTCAATTTTCGAGATTCATGCCGTCAACTGACGATTCACCGGGCCTGCGCCTGATCGAACTGCTGGAGCTGCTGGCCGCGCAGGGGCGGCCGCAAAGCCTGGCCGAGCTGCTGGCGCTGGGCCGCTGGCCCAAGCCCACGCTGCACCGCATGCTGACCCAGCTGGAGACCGGCGGCCTGCTGCAACGCGAGCCCGACGGCCGCCGCTATGCGCTGGCCGGCCGCAGCCTGCGCCTGGCCGAGGGGCTGCTGGCCGCCAGCGCGCAGCAGGGCGTGCGCCATGCGGTGCTGAAGGCCCTGGTGGCCGACATCGGCGAGAGCTGCAACCTCACCGCGCTGTCGGGCGCCGAGGTGATCTACCTGGACCGCGTGGAGACCGCCTTCCCGCTGCGCCTGGAGCTCAAGCCCGGCACGCGCGTGCCGCTGCACTGCTCGGCCAGCGGCAAGCTGTTTCTCGCCTTCGCGCCGGCCCGCCAGCGCAAGACCCTGCTAGACGGCCTGACGCTGACCCGCCACACCGCCACCACGCTGGCCGAGCGCCGCGCGCTCGACGCCGAGCTGGAGCGCATCCGCCGCGACGGCTACGCGGTGGACGACCAGGAGTTCGTCGAAGGGCTGAACTGCGTGGCCGTGCCGGTGCGCGAGCCCGGCGCGAAGGACAGCGCGCCGGCCCGCTGCGCCGTCGCGCTGCAGGCGCCAACCGCGAGGCTGCCGCTGGCGCAGGCATTGACGCTGCTGCCGAGGCTGCGCGAGGCGGCGGCGGCGCTGGGGCGCAGCCTCTGAGACCGGACCCGCCCGCATGGGGCGAGACCGCGATTCCACGCCTGCCGGTCACTAGCGTTTGAACCGGCAGACGCACTTCTGTCAGCGCCGGCGCCAGGCCTGCAGGCTACAGTAGCCCTCCAAACTTGGAGTGCCCCGCGTGAACGCCGTGCTCGCCCCCTCTACTGCCGCTGAAACCAGCACCAGCATCGACCGCGCCGCTCGGCAGGCCGAGGTCGTCGCCGCGCTGTCGGCCGCGCTGCCCGCGCATGCGCTGCTCTGGCAGGCCGAGGACACGATCCCCTACGAGTGCGACGGCCTGTCGGCCTATCGCGAGCGACCGCTGGTGGTCGCGCTGCCGGAGACCGAAGATCAGGTGGCCGCCGTGCTGCGCATCTGCCATGCGCTGCAGGTGCCGGTGGTGGCCCGCGGTGCCGGCACCGGCCTGTCGGGCGGCGCGCTGCCCAATGCGCTGGGCGTCACGCTGGCGCTGGCCAAGTTCAAGCGCATCCTCGAAATCAATGCCTATGCCCGCACGGCACGCGTGCAGTGCGGCGTGCGCAATCTGGCGATCTCCGAAGCCGCGGCGCCGCATGGCCTGTATTACGCACCGGACCCGAGCAGCCAGATCGCCTGCACCATCGGCGGCAATGTGGCCGAGAACTCCGGCGGCGTGCACTGCCTGAAATACGGCCTGACGCTTCACAACGTGCTGCGCGTCAAGGGCTTCACCATCGACGGCGAAGCGGTCGAATTCGGCTCCGAGGCGCTGGATGCCGCCGGCCTGGACCTGCTGTCGGTCGTGGTCGGCAGCGAGGGCATGCTGGCCGTCATCACCGAAGTCACCGTCAAGCTGGTGCCCAAGCCGCAGCTGGCGCGCTGCATCATGGCCAGCTTCGACGACATGCGCAAAGCCGGCGACGCGGTGGCCAACATCATCGCCGCCGGCATCATCCCCGCCGGGCTGGAGATGATGGACAAGCCGATGACTGCGGCGGTGGAAGACTTCGTCCACGCCGGCTACGACCTGACGGCCGAGGCCATCCTGCTGTGCGAGAGCGACGGCACGCCGGAGGAAGTGGCCGAGGAGATCGAGCGCATGAGCGCGGTGCTGCGCGCGAGCGGCGCCACCGGCATCGCGGTCAGCGAGAACGAGGCGCAGCGCCTGAAGTTCTGGAGCGGACGCAAGAATGCCTTCCCGGCCTCGGGCCGCATCAGCCCCGACTACATGTGCATGGACTCGACCATCCCGCGCAAGCGCCTGGCCGACATCCTGCTGGCCATCCAGCAGATGGAGAAGAAGTACGGCCTGCGCTGCGCCAACGTCTTCCACGCCGGCGACGGCAATCTGCATCCGCTGATCCTCTTCGATGCCAACGATCCGGACGAGCTGCACCGCTGCGAACAGTTCGGCGCCGAGATCCTCGAGACCAGCGTCGCGATGGGCGGCACGGTGACCGGCGAGCATGGCGTGGGCATCGAGAAACTCAACAGCATGTGCGTGCAGTTCTCGCCCGAGGAGCGCGAGCAGATGCTTTCACTCAAGCGCGCCTTCGATCCGCTAAGCCTGCTCAATCCCGGCAAGGTCATCCCCACGCTGCATCGTTGCGCCGAATACGGCCGCATGCATGTGAAGAAGGGGCTGCTGGCCTTCCCCGAGCTGGAGCGTTTCTGATGACGACGATCCAGGACTTGCAAGAGCGCATCAAGGACGCGGCAGCGGCCGGCAGGAAGCTGTGCCTCCGCGGCCACGGCAGCAAGGACTTCTACGGCGAGGCGCCGCAGGGCGAGCCCTTCAGCACGCTGGACTTCGCCGGCATCAGCGCCTACGAACCCAGCGAGCTGGTCGTCACCGCCAAGGCCGGCACGACGATCGCCGAGCTGGAGGCGCTGCTGGCCGCGCAGGGCCAGCATCTGCCTTTCGAGCCGCCGCGCTTCGGTGGTCGCGGCACCGTGGGCGGCATGGTCGCCGCCGGCCTCTCGGGCCCGGCGCGCGCCGCCGCCGGCACGGTGCGCGACCATGTGCTGGGCCTCACGCTGATCAACGGCCGCGGCGAGGCGATGAACTTCGGCGGCACGGTGATGAAGAACGTCGCCGGATACGACGTCTCGCGGCTGATGGCCGGCGCGATGGGCGTGCTGGGCCTGATTGCCGAGGTCTCGATCAAGGTGCTGCCGTTGCCGGTAGCCAGCGCGACGCTGCGCTTCGAGATGGACGCAGCCACCGCGCTGCAGGCGCTGAACCGCTGGGGCGGACAGCCGCTGCCCATCCAGGCCAGCGCCTGCTGGGACGGCGCGCTGCTCGTGCGCCTGGCCGGTGCGCGTGCCGCGGTCGAGGCGGCTCAGCGCACGCTGGGCGGCGACCTGATCCCGCAAGAGCTGGCCCTGCCCTTCTGGACCGGGCTGCGCGACCAGAGCGACGAGTTCTTCGCTGGCGCCGAGCGTGCGGTGCAGGGCGGCGCCAAGCTGTGGCGCCTGTCGCTGCCGCAGACCGCGCCGGTGCTGAATCTGCCGGGCGAGCAACTGGTCGAGTGGGGCGGCGCGCAGCGCTGGCTCACCACGCCGGCGCCGGATGCGCAGCTGCGCGAGGCCGCCGCGGCGCTGGGCGGACATGCGACGCTGTATCGCGCGCTGGACAAGCGCGGCAGCGGTGCCTTCGCGCCGCTGAGTGCACCGCTGCTGCGCATCCATCGCGAGCTGAAGAAGTCCTTCGACCCGCAAGGCGTCTTCAACCCCGGAAGGCTTTATGGCGACCTCTGACCCCAGCGCTGTTCGCTCGCAAGAAGAGCTGATGCCGCGCTACTACGCGCAGCGCGCGCAGGAGTACGAGCGCGTCTTCGCCAAGCCGCATCGCCAGGCCGACATCGCCACGATGAAGGCCTGGCTGCGCCGCCAGTTCGCCGGCCGCCATGTGCTGGAGGTGGCCACCGGCACCGGCTTCTGGCTGCCCGAGGCCACGGCCGAGGCGCTGAGCTGGCAGGGCACGGACCTGAATCCCCAAGTGCTCGAAGTCGCGCGGACCAAGCCGCTGGATTTCGGCAAGGTGCAGCTGCGCCTGGCCGATGCCTATGCGCTGGACCTCGTCGCGCCGGGTGCGGCCTCGACCTATGACGCCGGCTTCGCCGGGCTGTGGTTCTCGCATGTGCCGCGCTCGCGCCAGGCCGAGTGGCTGGCGCAGTTCCACGCCCAGCTGCAGCCGGGCGCGCGCGTGGTGCTGATCGACAACGCCTATGTCGAAGGCGACAGCACGCCGATCGCGCGCGTCGATGCCGAGGGCAACGGCTACCAGCTGCGCCAGCTCTCCGACGGCAGCACGCACGAGGTGATGAAGAACTTCCCCAGCGAGGCCGAGTTCCACGCCCTGCTCGCCGGCCACGCGCGCGACATCGCCTGGCAGCCGCTGCGCTACTTCTGGGCCCTCAGCTACACCTTGAACTGACCGATCGATCGATGCAGACCCATCTCGCCCCCGAGTTCCAAGGCACGCGCGAAGGCCAGGAGGCCGAGGAGATCCTGCGCCGCTGCGTGCACTGCGGTTTCTGCACCGCGACCTGCCCGACCTACCAGCTGCTCGGCGACGAGCTCGACGGCCCGCGCGGCCGCATCTACCTGATCAAGCAGGTGATGGAAGGCGCCACGCCGACGCGCAAGACGCAGCAGCACCTGGATCGCTGCCTGACCTGCCGCAACTGCGAGAGCACCTGCCCCTCAGGCGTGCAGTACGCCAATCTGCTGGAGATCGGCCGCAACGTCGTCGAGGCCAAGGTCGAGCGGCCCCAAGCCGAGCGCGCAGTGCGCTGGTTGCTGAAGGAAGGCCTGACCTCGCCGCTGTTCAAGCCGGCGATGAAGCTGGGCCAGCTGATGCGGCCGCTGGTGCCGGCCGGCCTGAAGGACAAGGTGCCGGCCAAGGCGCCGCCGCGCGCGCACCAGTGGCCCACGCGCACGCACAAGCGCAAGGTGCTGATGCTGCTGGGCTGCGTGCAGCCGGCAATGCTGCCCAACATCAACAGCGCCACCGCGCGCGTGCTTGATGCCGCCGGCATCCAGACCCTGGTGGCCGATGGCGCCGGCTGCTGCGGCGCGGTGCGCAGCCACCTGAACGACCATGAGGGCGGCCTCGCCGATATGCGCCGCAATATCGACGCCTGGTGGCCGCTGGTCGAGGGCCTGACCGACGCCGGCAAGGTCGAGGCCATCGTGATGAACGCCTCGGGCTGCGGCGTCACGGTGAAGGACTACGGCCGCGCGCTGGCGCATGACCCGGCCTATGCCGAGAAGGCCAAGCGCATCGCCGAAGCGACCAAGGACCTGAGCGAGCTGCTGCCCGCGCTGGTGCCGGCGCTCAAGGGCCGCCTGCCCGGCAAGCGCCGCAGCGGCAAGCTGGCCTACCACCCGCCCTGCACGCTGCAGCATGGCCAGCAGCTGCGCGGCGGCGTCGAGGCAGGCATGCGCGAGCTGGGCTTCGAGATCGAGCTGCCGCCCAGCGACAGCCATCTGTGCTGCGGCTCGGCCGGCACGTATTCGGTGCTGCAGCCCGAGCTGTCCAAGCAACTGCGCGAGCGCAAGCTCGAGGCCATCGCGCCGCTGCAGGCGCAGACCATCGTGTCGGCCAATATCGGCTGCATCCAGCATCTGCAAGCCGGCAGCGCAGCGACGCCGGTGCGCCACTGGGTGGAAGTGCTGGACGACGCGCTGGCCGGGCGCTGAAGGCCTTGCAAGGCCGGTTTATGCTCCGCCGCCTGTGCACCCCACGGGCCACTCGCGCCATGCCGACCATGCAGAACAACAAGCCCTCGCTGCTGTCCCTTGCCGCTGCTGTAGCCGCATTGCTGGCCGGCTGCGCGTCGACGCCGACGACTGCGCCGCTGCCGCCCGGCCCCGAGCGGCCCAAGCTGGTCGTGCTCTTCGTCGTCGACGGCCTGCCGCAGCGCCAGGTGCTCGGCTACCGCGACCAGCTGGCCGAGGACGGACTGCGCCGCTTCCTCGACCGCGGCGCCTGGTTCGCCAATGCGCACTATGGCTATGGCCACACCGTCACCGCGGCGGGCCACGCAACGCTGCTGAGCGGCGCCTACCCCGAGCGCAGCGGCATCATCGGCAACGAGTGGCGCGACCCCAAGACCTACGAGAACGTCTACTGCACCAGCGACAGCGCCTACCAGTACATCGGCCACAAGACCGCGCCGCTGGCCGGCACCAGCCCACGCAAGCTGAAGGTCGAGACCCTGGGCGACGTGCTGCGTACGCTGGACCCGGCCTCCAAGGTCATCGGCATCTCGGGCAAGGACCGCGGCGCCATCCTGCCGGCCGGCCACAAGGGCACGGCCTATATGTACATGGGCAGCACAGGTCAGTTTGCGTCCAGCAGCTACTACATGCAGCAGCACCCGCAGTGGGTGCAGGCCTTCAATGCGGCCAAGCCTGCCGATGCCTATTTCAAGAAGAGCTGGACGCCCTTGCTGCCCGGATATGACTGCCCCCATCCCCCCGAGGGGGACAAGCAGGCTAGGGGCGGCCCGTCGCCTGCTTGCGCCTATGCCCGCTCGGTGCCCGACGGCCAGCCCTGGCAGTACAGCGGCGGCAATGGCAACACGCTGCCGGCGGTGATCGGCGACAAGATGGACGCGCCGGGGCCGCGCTTCTACGAGAACCTCATCGCCACGCCCTTCAGCGATGCCTTGACGCTGGACTTCGCACGCGCCGCGATCGAGGGCGAGCAGCTCGGCGCCGACGACAAGCCCGACATCCTCTCGGTCAGCCTCTCGGGCCACGACTATGTGAACCACGCCTTCGGCCCCGAGTCGCGGCTGTCGCACGACCACCTGCTGCATCTGGACCGCCATCTGCAGGCCTTCTTCAACTACCTGGACCAGCGCGTCGGCGCCGGCAACTACGTGGCTGTGCTCAGCGCCGATCATGGCTTTGCCGACACGCCGGAATGGACGCAGAGCCAGGGCAAGGACGCCGGCCGTATCAACCCCAGCCAGGTGCTGTCCTGGCTGAATGCCGAGCTCGCCAAGCAGTTCGGCGCCGACAAGCTGGCGGTCGGCTACTCGGCCTCCGGCCTGCTCTTCGACGACAAGCTCATCGCCGCACGCGGCCTGGAGCCCAAGGCGGTCCACCAGGCGGCCAAGGCGCTGCTGCTGCAGGTGGACGGCATAGCGGCGGTATTCACGGCCGACCAGCTTGCCGGCAACGACACCGGCACGCCCTACCTGGCGGCGATGCGCAAGTCCTGGCACCCGCAGATCAGCGCACCGCTGCAGATCGTTGTCAGGCCCGGCTGGCTCTACAGCTCGCGCGGTGGCGGCAGCTCGCACGGCACGCCGCACGCGTACGACACCCATGTGCCCATCCTCGCCTGGGGGCCGCGCTGGGTGGGCCGCGGCGAGGTCAAGACCAGGGTCGAGGTGGCCGACATCGCGCCGACCCTGGCGGGCCTGCTGCGGGTGCCAGCACCGGCCCAATCCCAGGGTCAACCCTTGCCCTTGCCGCTGACGCGATAGGCAGTCCGACAGGCACGTTCAGCGGCGCGCGCGGCAGTTGATCACGAACCGGGCCGGCCGGATTGACAGAGCTCAGTTGCTCCCCCGGCCCCTTCGCCTCTAGCATCACGGCATGTCAAGCGCCGAGAAGGACCAATCCGGGGGTAGCCTGCGCAGCGAGCACTTCGCGCCAGGACCATTCCGGCCGCATGGCAGCGTGGAGATGTGGAAGGATGGCTCGGTCGTTCACCTGATCGCCGAGGGGCCGTTCAACCTGGAGACCGTGCATGGCGTTGGTCGCGCGATGAAGGAGTTGTTTGCGACCCAGCCGCCACAGGGCCGCTTTGTCGACATCCTCGAGATGCGCACCAGCATCATGGCGTCCATGGAAGTGATGACCGCTTTCGGCCGCTTCCTTGCGGAGATGAGCAGCGCCAAGACCGCTCCGCTGGCGGTGGCCTATGTGGTCGCGCCCGAAGTCGAAGGACGCAGCCTGATGCTGCCGATCTTTGCCCGCGTCTATGCCGAGCACGGCCGGCGCTTCGCCGCCTTCGAAACCATGGCCGAGGCGCGCGCCTGGGCGCTGGAGCAGCTGGGCAGAGACTGAGCGCACTCTCTGCCGGCGCTCAATCGTCCAGAACAGCCAGGCGGCCTCCAGGCCCCGCGCGGGACAAGGCCTCGCGCAGACGATCCTGCAAAACTTCGAAGGGCTCACCCCAGCGCGCCGCCACCAGGCCAGCCGAACAATCCGGCAGCTCGTGCTCATCTCCATCCGGCTGGCTCAGCCGGGCGAGCACGCGCTCCACCACCGCACGCCCCTGCCCGAGTCCGGCGGTGGGCAGGATCAGCAGGTACTCGTTCGGGCCGAAGACACCGCAACCGTCCTCCTGACGGATACTGGACTGCAGGCGCCGCCGCGCCTGCTGTAGGCCTGGCGCACCGGCCTGTGCGTCAAAAGACAACAGGGCCGCGCACAGCGGCCAGCACTGGTCATTGACCAAGGTGCGCTGCAGCAGCCGCAGGGTGGCCTGCCGCTCAGGAAGCACCACCGGAGCAAGACCAGCACTCGATGCGCCAGCATGCTGGCGCGGCCGCGCCACCGGTCCGTCGAGCAGCGACGTGACATCGGTCGCCACCATCAGCAGCCAGCCCTCGGCGTCGCAAGTCTCAGTCATCCAAAGGCTGCGCCCATCACAGAGCTCGACCAGATAGGCACGATAAGGCAGACGACGGCGCTGCACCCGGGCCGCCTGCACCCAAGCCGTTGGGTCATCGGCGCACAGTAGCTCGCCCTGCTGCAGCGCGTGGTTGCGCACCATCA
The DNA here is from genome assembly GCF_057219915.1 of Roseateles sp. T103. Lineage (NCBI taxonomy): Bacteria > Pseudomonadati > Pseudomonadota > Betaproteobacteria > Burkholderiales > Sphaerotilaceae > Roseateles > Roseateles sp. T103. Next base: position 187,654 of record NZ_JBXVVS010000003.1, on the reverse strand, counting down.
TGTCGGCCCACAACGGCATTGGCCCCGCGTCGGCCCGCCAATAGACCTGACGGAAAGCCTCATTGGCCCAGGCCAGTCGGTCGGCAGGATCAAAGACGGCCGACAGCACCCCACTGCCCTGCTGCAAGGCAAGCAGCAGGTCGGCAAATGGCGTCTGAGCATCGGCAGCTGACGGCATATGTCACGGATGTCTGCGACATCATCGAGTCGGTTTGGCACATCCTAGCGTCTTGTCTGCCCTGAGCAGCAGGGTCACGTACCGATCTCCGGCGCGTCCTGCGCCAAGTCGGCACCTGTTCCGGGGGGGGCATCAGACTACCCCACCTAGATTTTGTGTGAAACACTGCCATCCAAGTGTCAGCAGGCGCATGTAGTATCGCCCGGGCAACTGGCGTTCCCACTTGCTGCCAAGAGAGGCCGGCTTCCATGAACGAGCAACACCATACCCACGATGCAAACGCTGGCGCAGCAGCCGACTCGGCAGAGTCGGCGCGGCGTGCTGCGCGACGCCGACTGATCAAGGGCGGTCTGTCTGCTGCTCCCGTCGCCATGACGGTGGTCAGCCGGCCGGTGCTGGCCGGCACTGAGACCTGTCATGGGCCAACGGGCTTCCAGTCCGCGCCGCCCAGCCGTGTGGGCAGCACACCCTCCTGCACCATAGGCAAAGCGGGCGGCCCAGAGAGCTGGAAGAGCGTCGCGAAGAAGGACTACCCGGGCGGCTGCGGTGACCGCACATTCCAGACAGCCTTCAACACCAATGGGTTATTCCCCAATCTGACGCTTTTCAACGCGATCCAGAACACATTTAGCAGTTCTAGCTCCACCGATCGCGATGTCGCCCGGAAGGTCGCAGCAGCCTATCTGAACTCGCTAAAGATCACGGGCTTCCCGATGAGCACCACCCAGGTGCAGCAGCTCTGGCAGGGCTATATCAGCAAGAACTACCAGCCGGGCGGTTCCGGCGTGAAGTGGACTACCGCCGATCAGTTCCAGCGATATCTCAACTACGTCATGACGGCGTGAACAGCGCCGCGCGCTGGTCCTGCCTGCTGACTGAGAGTTTCCCGATCCGCCACTGGGACGACGGCTTCCTGATCTTCAATCCGCTCAATGCCAGCACGCATCTGATCAGTGCCTCTGCCCATGTGGTGCTGCAGACATTGCATGAAGCGGCGGTTCCGCTGGCGCTGCCGGAACTGGCGGCACGACTGGCGGATGCAGATCAAGTGGACGAAGACTTCTTGGCTGAGCTCGGCGCCTGTCTGCAACAGTTCGAGGACCTCGGTCTGGCCGAGTCGCTGAGCGCGTGAGGCTGGGAGCATTGCCGCCGCAGGAATTGCAGGCCAGGCTGGCCGAGGGCCGGCTCATGCTGCGTACCGGGCCATTCAGCCTGCGCCTGCAGTCAAGCCTGCCGCAGGTGGCACAAGCCCTAGGCCTGCTCTACGCCGAACATCCCCTGCTGCCCGAGGATGGGTTCTTCGACTTCCATGCCAGGGTGGACGCCCAAGCCGGGCTACGCCGATGGTTGCGGCCCCAGGCCCAGTTCGAGCTGGACGGCCACCGCCCCTTCAGCCCGATGGCGCTGGCGCAGGCAGCGCCGATGCTGGAATGGGGTCTCAACTGGTGTGTCACCGAGCACGCCCACCAATACATCGTCATCCATGCCGCCGCCATCGAGCGCGGCGGGCGTGTGGCGCTGCTGCCCGCACCACCGGGCTCAGGCAAAAGCACGCTGTGCGCCGCGCTGGTCAACCGGGGCTGGCGCCTGCTCTCCGATGAGCTGGCGCTGATCGACCCCGAACGCGGCCTGCTCCTGCCCCTGGCCCGCCCCGTCAGCCTGAAGAACCGTTCGATCGATGTGATTCGCGCCTTCGCACCGGAAGCCCGGTTCAGCGCCGTGGTGCACGACACCATCAAGGGCAGCGTGGCCCATATGAAGCCGCCTGCGGAGAGTGTCCGGCGCGACAAGGAGCCAGCTCGACTGGGCTGGGTCGTGTTCCCGCGCTTCATCGCCGACGCACCGCTGCGGGCAAGGCAGCTCAAGCGCAGTACCGGCTTCATGCAACTGCTGGATCACGCCTTCAACTACCACCTGCATGGCAGCCGTGGCTTTGAATGTCTGGCCGATCTGGTGGAGCCAGCCCTGACGCTGGACTTCTCCTATGGCAGGCTGGATGAGGCCATCCACTTCTTCGAGCGCCTCGCCAGCGACGACGTGGCCCTGGAGCCTGAGGCATGAGGAACGCGCTGCTGGTCCAGGTGTTGCGCGACCCAGGCGCTCTCGCTGCCCTGACCCCGGCAGACTGGGACCTGCTGATCCGCCAGGCCCGGCGCAGCCGCTTGCTCGCGCGTCTGGCCGTGCTGGGGCAAGACCAGGGCATCACACCGCCGAGTGGCGCCGCTGCGCATCTGTGCGCGGCCGAGCATGTGGCCGACAGCCAGCACCGCGCCGTGCTCTGGGAGGCCCGCCATATCCGCCTAGCCCTGGCCGAGCTGGGCGCACCGGTGCTGCTACTCAAAGGCGCGGCCTATGCTCTGGCCGGGCTGTCAGCCAGTCGCGGTCGACTGCTCACCGACATCGACATCCTCGTGCCCCTGGCCCGCATCGAAGCGGTCGAGACCGAGCTGATCCTGCACGGCTGGGAAGGCAGCCCGGAGCTCAGCGCGCATGATCAGCGCTACTACCGGGAATGGATGCACGAGATCCCGCCGATGCGCCACATGCGTCGCAGCAGCGTGATCGACGTGCACCACAACATCCTGCCACGCACCGCGCGCATCACCGTGGACGCCCAGCGCCTGCTGGATGCCGCCGTACCCCTGCCCAACGCACCCGGCCTGTACCGCCTTGGCGATGCCGACCTGGTGCTGCACAGTGCCTGCCATCTCTTCCTCGACGGCGAGTTCGACAAGGGTCTGCGCGACCTGGTGGACATCGATGAGCTGCTGCGCCACTTCAGCAGCATCACGCCCACCTTCTGGCATGAGCTGGCCACGCGCGCGGATGCGCTCGGGCTGAGCCGCGTGCTTTTCTATGCGCTGCGCTATGCGCAGGCGGTGCTCGGCACGCCGGTACCCGCCACGGCAACGCAGGCGCTGGCTGCCGCTGCGCCGCCACGCCTGCAGCTGGCCTGGATGGACGCTGTGTTCCTGCGCGCACTGCAGCCCGACCACCCCAGCTGCGAAGACCGCTGGAGCGGACTTGCCCGCAGCTTCCTCTACCTGCGCGCGCACTGGATGCGCATGCCGATGCGACTGCTGCTGCCGCACCTCGTGATCAAGGCCTGGAAGCGCCGTTTCGGCAAGGACGAGGACGCCACCGCCCAGGCCAAGGCGGCAGCACAGCGCTGAACGGCCGGCGCGGCTAGTGCGCCGAATCCACCGCCCCGCTGGGCTGCGGCTTCACCCGCAGCGCCCACACCACCCCGCCCACCAGCAGCGCGATGCCTAGCGCCGTCAGCGGCTGCGGCCAGGCGCCGCGCAGCAGGAAGGCATAGGCCAGCGCCGACAGCGTCTCGAAGACGATGAGTTGCCCCACCAGCGTGGTCGGCAGGCGCTGGCTGGCCTCGTTCCAGCACAGCGTGCCCAGCCAGGATGCGAACAGCCCCACCGCTGCCATCAGGCCCAGATAGGCCTCCGGCCGCGGCCCCAGCGGCAGCGCGAAGTCAGCCGCCAGCAGCGGCAGGCCCGCCGCCTGCAGCGCCAGCACCGCCGCCAGGGCGAGCCAGGCCATCGGCAGCGTCACCAGCCCCTGCGCCGTGGCCCAGACACGGGGACTGCGCTCGCTGTGCGCCCGCAGCCAGTCGGCATTGCGGATCGGATACCAGGTCCAGCAGGCCACCGCTGCCACCGCCAATAGCGCGCCCTCGGCATAACGACGCAGCGACGCGTCGTCGGCGCCGGCCAGCTGCGCCAGCTCCACCTGGTTCACGCAGGCGATGCCCGCGGCGATCAGCGCCAGCGACGGCGCCAGCCGCCGCCAAGGCAGGCGGCCGTCGCGCCGGTGGTCGCGCAGATTGGAGCTGATCGCGATCACCACCGGCAGCGTGCCGATGATCACCGTGGGCAGCGGGCCGCCGGCGCGCTGGATCGCCGCCGACAGGCACAGGTAGTAGAGGAAGTTGCCGATCGCGCTGAGCTTGGCCGCCTCCAGCCAGTCGGCGCGCTTAAGCTGGGCCAGGTCGCGGCGGTCGAACAGCAGCGCCAGCGGCAGCGCGATCAGCCCGAAGGCCAGGTAGCGGCCCACGGTGAGCAGCGCCGCCGGATAGTCCGGCAGCAGCAGGGGCGCGACGAAGACCAGGCCCCACATCAGGCCGGCCGCCAGGGCGAACAAGGTACCGCTGAACAACATGATGGGCGCCACTGTCGCCTAGGGCGAGGCGCGCCGTCTTGTACCGACTTGCTGTTGGTAGCGTCCCGGCGTCACGCCGTAGCGGCGCTGGAAGGCGCGGTTCAGATGCGCCTGGTCGGCCAGGCCCACCGCGGCAGCCACCTCGGCCGGTGCCTCGCCCACAGCCAGCAGGCGCTTGGCCTCGGCCAGGCGCAGCGCCATCAGCGCCTGCTGCGGCGTCGCATGCTGCTGCGCCTTGAAGCTGCGCAGGAAGTGAAACGGGCTCAGCCCCGCCACTGCGGCCAGCTGCTCCAGGGTCAGCGTCTGGCTCAGCTGCGCACGCATGAAGTCCAGCACCGGCGCGAAGCGCATCGCGCCTTCCGCCGCCGCATCGTCCTGTGGCGCCACGCGCGCATGCCGGCGCAGCGCCTGCACCAGCTGCAGCAGCGCACTGTCGAAGGCCAGCGGCTCGTCGCCGTGCTGCCACAGCGCGCCGATCAGCGCCGCCACCTCGGCCGAGCTGCGCGCGTCGCCCGCCACCGCCGCGTCGAACAACCAGGCCGGCTCGCCGCTGAGCTCGGCCAGCAGCGCCGGCTCCAGATAGGCCATGCGATAGCCCCAGGCGCCGTCGCTCTCCCAGCGGTCGGCGCGGCCGGTGTGCAGGTCTTCGGGGTTCATCAGCATCAGCGTGGCGCGCGGCGCCAGATGCTCGCCGCCGCGCCAGCGGAAGCGCCCCACGCCCGCGGTGATCACGCCCAGGCCGTAGGCCTCGTGGCTGTGCGTGTCGAACTGGTGGCGCAGGATGGAGGCGCGGTACAGCTCCACCCCGGCGCGGTGCGCGGGCCGGCGGTACTCGGCGCTGTCGTCGGCATGCTCGAACTGCGGCTGCTGCATGATGAGCCGCAGTCTAGGCCCACACGACAGCCCCGGCGTCTCAGCCGCCCTCGCCGTCCTTGACCAGGGTGCGATCGGCGCGGCGCTGCGCGCCCAGCGCGCGCTCGGCAGCGGCGGTCAGCTCGGTGCCGGTGAGACCGCATTCGCGGAACACGCCCATGCCCATCTGCAAAGCCAGACCCAGCGTCTGCTGCTCGATGCCGTAGGGGCCGGCCAGCACCCGCAGCAGCCGCGCGCGCACGATCTCGGCCTCGGGCCGTCCAGCGCCCATCAGCATCACCGCGAAGCGCGCTTCACCGATGCGGCAAACCACATCGGTGCCGCGCACGCGGTTCACCAGGCGCGCCCCGACCACCTGCCAGAGCAGCTCGGGCTGCCGTGGCGACGGCAGCAGTTCGGCCGACTCGGCCACGGCCTCGGCCTGCAGGAGCAGCAGCGCCATGCGGCTGCCACTGCGGCGGCAATAGCCCAGCTGGCGGTTCAGCAGCGCGGCGAAGTGCGCCATGTCCGGCACCTGCTGTGGCGGCTGGCGCAGCACCAGGCGCGAGGCGCTGCCGCCCTGCGGGCTCGACCCTGGGCTGGCAGAAGGAGAAGGAACGGCGGCGGGAGGAGGAACTCGGCTATCCATGGCTGGGGGGTGGACGATGTCGGGCAACAGCGGGGCGGCCAGCGCACGACGCGACGCGACACGGCATGGCCGGCCCACAGGCTGAGCACCCAGACCGTCGCCGCGCCTCAGCCTCCCTGTGCGCGGTCGACGGCCCGGGCCCTCATAGCTACAAAACGCAGCCCGTCGGCGAAACCCGACACGACCGTCAATGCAAGGCGCTAGAGTCCGGGCCACGCCGTTCCTCCCTGTGCTTACATGTCCGCCGAGATCACCATGCTGCTGCGCGCCGCCGGCCAGGGCGATGCGCAAGCCGCCGACCGTGTCGTCGCCCTGCTCTATGCCGAACTGCGCCGCCTGGCAGCCAGCCGCGTGCGCCAGTCCGGCGCCATCACGCTGCTGGACGCCACCGCGCTGGTGCATGAGTCCTACCTGAAGCTGCAGCGCGCCGGCGAGCTGGACTTCTCCGACCGCCGCCAGTTCCTCGCCTACGCGGCCAAGGTGATGCACAGCATCGTCATCGACGCGATCCGCGCCCGCCAGGCCGGCAAACGCGGCGGCGAGCTGGACTTCGTCACCCTCAACACCGGCATCGCCGAGATCACGCCGCAGGGCGACGACGACGTGCTGCGCGTGCACGAAGCCCTGGCCGAGCTGGCCGAGGCCGAGCCCCGCCTGGCCCAGGTGGTGGAGATGCGCTATTTCGCCGGCCTCACCGAGGCCGAGATCGCCGAGGCGCTGGACATCACCGAGCGCACCGTGCAGCGCGACTGGGCCAAGGCGCGGCTGTTCCTGGCCGTGTCGCTCAAGAACTGACCCCGGCCCGCCGACAATCCCCGCCATGGCCTCCATCGACAAGGAACGCTGGCAACGCGTTAGCCCGCTGCTGGACGAGCTGCTGGACCTGGCCGCGCCCGAGCGCGCCGCCCGGCTGGAGCAGCTGCGCGCGCAAGACCCGGCGCTGGCGGCCGAGCTGCTGCCGCTGCTGGAGCAGCAGCAGGCGCTGGAAGAACAAGGCTCGGACTTCCTGGCCGCACCGCCGCCGCTGCTGGACGAGGTGCTGTTCGCCAGCCTCGCGCCCGGCCAGCAGATCGGCGCCTACACGCTGGAGCGCGAGCTGGGCCGCGGCGGCATGGGCACGGTCTGGCTGGCGCGGCGCACCGATGGCCGCTTCGAAGGCCAGGTGGCGATCAAGCTGCTCAGCAACGGCCTGTTCGGCGGCCGCCCTGGCGAGGCCGCCCGCTTCGCGCGCGAAGGCCAGATCCTGGCGCGGCTCTCGCACCCGCATATCGCCCGCCTGCTCGACGCCGGCCTCACCGGCGAACCGGCGCGCCAGCCCTATCTGGTGCTGGAATACGTGGACGGCCAGCCGATCACGCAGTATTGCGAAGCCAGGCAGCTGGACGTGCAGGCCCGCGTCACGCTGTTCCTGGACGTGCTGGCCGCCGTGGCCCATGCGCACAACCGGCTGATCCTGCACCGCGACCTGAAGCCCTCCAACATCCTGGTGGACCAGGGCGGCGCGGTGAAGCTGCTGGACTTCGGCATCGCCAAGCTGCTGGGCGACGCCACCCAGGCCGAGCAAGGCGCCGCCGCCACCGAGCTGACGCGCCAGGCCGGCCGCGCCTTCACGCCGCAATACGCCGCGCCCGAGCAGGTGCAGGGCGGCGACGTGACCACCGCCACCGATGTCTATGCGCTGGGCGTGCTGCTCTATGTGCTGCTCAGCGGCGCCCACCCCACAGCCGGCAAGGCCACGCAGACCGGCCAGGCCTCGGCACTGGAGCAGATGCGCGAGCTGGTCGAGGTCGAGCCCCGCCGCCTCTCCGACCAGGCCGCACGCAGCGAACAAGCCGCCGTCAGCGCCTGCGCCCGCCTGCTGCGCGGCGACCTGGACACCATCGTCGCCAAGGCGCTGAAGAAAGCACCCGCCGAGCGCTACGCCAATGCCGAGGCGCTGGCCCAGGACCTGCGCCACTGGCTGGCGCACGAGCCCATCAGCGCGCGGCCCGACAGCCGGCTCTATGTGCTGGGGCGCTTCCTGCGCCGCCACCGCCTGGCGGTGGGCGCCGGCAGCGCCGCCGTGATTGCCATCGCCGCCGGCGCCGGCATCGCGGTGTGGCAGGCCAAGGAGGCGCACGAGCAGCGCATCGAGGCCGAGGGCCTGATCGAGTTCATGCTGGGCGATCTGCGCAAGAAGCTCGACCCCGTCGGCCGGCTGGACGTTCTGGACGCCGTGGGCGACAAGGCCCTGGCCTACTACTCACGCCAAGACCTGGCCCGCAGCGACGCCGACTCGCTGGGCCGCCGCGCCCGTGCGCTGCACCTGATGGGCGAGATTGCCGAGAAGCGCGGCAAGATGAGCGAAGCCGAGCAGCGCTTCCAGGAAGCCGCCGACACCACCGCCGAACTGCTGGCCCGCGATCCGAAGAACACCCAGCGCCTTTTTGACCATGCGCAGAGCAGCTACTGGGTGGGTTACGCGGCCTGGCAACAGCGAAAGCTGCAACAGGCCTCTGCGAGCTTTTCGCGCTACCTGGAACTCTCCAATGAGCTGGTGCGACTCGAGCCAGGCAAGCCTGAGTGGCTCGCGGAGCAAGCCAGCGCGCATAGCAATCTTGGCGTGGTGAAGCTGCGCAGCGGAGCACCGCAAGACGCTCTGGAGCGATTCAAGCAGGCGCGAACGATCTGGGAGGCGGCACTGCCGCAACGACCCAAGCTGCAAGCAGAGTTGGCCACCACCTTGGGCTGGCAGGCTGAGGCTGAGGAACGCCTAGGCCTCTACGATGCCAGCATCGCCAGCCAGCAGGCTAAGCTGGTCCTCATTGCCCCGAGTGCCGGTCAGTCAGGTGCCGATCGCATCACCCAACAGCGCCATGGCGATACGCTAAGTGCGCTGGGTCGCCTGCACTTGGCTGCGGGCCGGATTGATGAAGCCCTGACATACACGGTGAGGGCGACAGACCTCTACGCGGTACTGACAGACATCGATACGGCGAACCTCAGGCCTCTGGAGAGACTGACCTTCGTTCGTCAGCAGCTTGCCGAGATCCTGGTCTTGCGAGGCGAGACGTTGGCAGCGCGTGCCGAGTTGGATCGCGTCGAAACGGCAATAGAACGGCTTACTGCTGCATACGAACGCAAGCCCGAGACGAAGGTGATGCTGGTCGGTCGATGGCTGTTGACCCACATCGCCGTCGCCCGCGCGGATGCCGAACGGGTGCCTCGTCTGAAGGCGCTGGCGGACTTCCTGGCAGCCGACCTTGTCAAAGCCGTGCAGGAAACGCGGGATGCGGAGACGCGCTGGGTACTTGCCCAGTCCCTTCTGATCCTCGGCGACGCCAAATCCGATGGGGCATCCGACGGTAGTCCGCACTGGCTCGCTGCGCTGACGGTTCTCGCACCGTTGGAAGCTTCCGGCGACCCGCGCGTGAATTGCTTACGCGCTCTTGCGTTGCTGCGTTTGCGGCGCACTCAAGAAGCCATTGATCTGGCCGAGAAGGTAAAGACCTCAGCCTACCGTCACCCACTGTATGGCGAGCTGGTCCGGCGTCTGGGCGCTTCGAAGCACTGACTTGTCAGCGTGGCGTGCTAGGCCGGCTTTGTCTTCATCACGGAGGGAGCACCTAATCCATGCCCAGCAACCAGCCCACCCCTATTCAGAACAACGTCTTCGCCGTAAGCGTCACGGTCGATGCAGCCGGCAACAGCCTGGTCTTCAGTCCCGACCCCGTCCAGGTGTCGCATGCGCCCAATGCGTTGATCGTCTATTACCTGATGAGCCCTGGCTACTACTTCCCGACTGACGGATCGGCGCTGGTGATCAACTGCCAGGACGCTCAGGCAGAGTTTCCCGTCGCCTGGTACATCAATGCTGCCACGCTGGCCCTCGGGGACTACAACAACAATGTTGCGAGCTACGAGTACACGATGACAGTCGTCAGCGCACAAACTGGTCAACGCATCACGACGGACCCGCAAATCGAGAACGGTGAGCCGTGAACCCTGCAAGATGCGCTGTCGATACCCACTGTCGATCAGCCCAGCTCCGACAAGGCCGGCGACAATGCCGGCCTTGTCGTTTCTGCTTGGCATAGCCACCGCCGGGCGCTCACCCATGTCCTTTGCTTCCCTCGGCCTGATGCCGGCCCTGGTGCGCGCCGTCGCCGAGCAGGGCTATGCGCAGCCTTCGCCCATCCAGGCCCAGGCCATTCCGGCCGCGCTGCGCGGCGAGGACATCCTCGCCACCGCGCAGACCGGCTCGGGCAAGACGGCGGCCTATGCGCTGCCCTTGCTGCAGGCGCTGCTGAGCCAGCGTGCCGAACCACCGCCGCGGCGCACGCGCGCCCTGGTGCTGGTGCCCACGCGCGAACTGGCGCAGCAGGTGGGCGAGCTGCTGCGCGCACTCGCTCAGACCAGCGCGGCGCTGCCGCCGCGCGTGGCGGTGCTGTTCGGCGGCGTGTCGATCAATCCGCAGCTGATGGGCCTGCGCGGCGGCGCCGAGATCGTCGTCGCCACGCCGGGCCGGCTGCTCGATGTGGTCGAGCACAACGCGCTGTCGCTGGGCCAGGTGCAGACCCTGGTGCTGGACGAGGCCGACCGCCTGCTGGACCTGGGCTTCTCCGATGAACTGGCGCGCGTGCTGGCGCTGCTGCCGGCCAAGCGGCAACAGCTGCTGTTCTCGGCCACCTTCGCGCCGGCCGTGCAGGCGCTGGCCGCGCAGCTGCTTCAAGCCGATGCGCTGCGCATCGCGCTGGACGAGCAGCATCAGGCCGCGCCCGACATCGTGCAGCGCGCCATCGCGGTGGACGAGCCGCGCCGCACGCAGCTGCTGCGCCACTTGATCGTTAGCGAAGGCTGGCCGCGCGTGCTGGTGTTCGCCGCCACGCAGTACGCCACCGAGTTGGTGGCGCACAAGCTGGCGCGCGCCGGCATCCATGCCGCGCCGCTGCACGGCGACATGAGCCAGGGCGCGCGCACCGAAGCGCTGGACGCCTTCAAGGCCGGCGAGTTGCAGGTGCTGGTGGCCACCGACGTGGCTGCGCGCGGCCTGCACATCGCGCGGCTGCCGGTGGTCGTCAACTACGACCTGCCGCGCGCCGCGGCCGACTACACCCACCGCATCGGCCGCACCGGCCGCGCCGGCGAGCCGGGCCTGGCAGTGAGCTTCGTCAGCGCCGCGACCGAGCCACACTGGCGCCTGATCGAAAAACGCTGCGGCCTGCCGCGCATCGCGCGCGAGCAGATCGCCGGCTTCGAGCCCACCGAAGTGGCCACGCCCGCCCAGGCCGTGGGCGGCGTGAAGAGCACGACGCGCAAGAGCAAGAAGGACAAGCTGCGCGAGGCGCAGGCGGCGGCAGGCGTGAAGCTGAGAAGCTGAACGGCGCTCTTCAGTCCTTGTCGCTACCCCACGGTAACGAGGCAGCCTTGCGGCCGGCGTTCTTGCGCGTGCGCTGCACGGCCTCGAAGGCATCGCGCCCGCCGGTGTTGATGCTGACCAGCAGGCTGACCATGTCGGCCACGCTGTAGGCCTCGGCATCGGGGCGAAACTGCTTGATCGCCTGTGCCAGGATCTCGCGCGCCACACCGGGGTGCGTGGCCGCGACGGCGAACATCGCGGCGAAGAGATCGCCGTGGCCCTCGCACAGCGCGCGTATGCGGCGCAGCGCCTGGGCCGGCGCATTGCGCGCCCCCGGCAGCGCCCAGGAGACATCGTCGACCTCGGCCGACGAGGCTTCGTTGCTCTCGGGCCGCTGGTCGGGATCTACTGCCTGCGCGGGCGTGTCATCGGGATCGGCCATCACAGCTCGCCTTCCTGCGTCTTCGCTTCGCCGTCGATCATGGCAGCGATCGGCGCGGCGCGGTGAACGGAATGTGCCAACTCCTGCGGCCGAACCCGTGCAGGGCGCTGCTGATGCGCGCGGCGAGCCAGAAGCCAAGCTCCCACGACCATCGGACCCGGGCGCCGAGCTTGATACAGGACAAGCCCCTACTGGCAAGAGCTCACTACCTTGCCTATTGCACAGCTGCCGAGCCGCAGCCCGGCGCTATGACCAGAACGGATGGCACTTGGCTCGCCCAGGCAGGGCTGTGGAAACCGACCGAAGTCATGGCAAAGGAGTCCCCCATGTCCAAGATTGCTGCGAAGCGTGTGATCTCGATCAGGCCCTTGCTGGGTGTTGCGGCCGTATCGCTGTGGCTGCTGGCTGGCGTGTCCACGGCCCAGGCCCAGGGCCCTGGCCCTGGAGCAGGCCCCGGCCCCGCGGCCAGCGCGCCCGGCATGGGTCCCGGCGGCGGACGCCATATGAGCGGCCGCTGGGGTTCGCGCTACACGCCGGGCTGGTCGATGATGACACCCGAGGAGCGCGCCACCCACCAGCAGCAGATGCAGGCGGTGAAGAGCTACGAGGAATGCACGGCACTGCGCGACCAGCACCGCGAGCAGATGGCCGCGCGCGCCAAGGACAAGGGCCTGGCCCAGCCTCCGGCTGCACCGCGCCGCGACGCCTGCGCGGCGCTGCGGCCCCAGGCGCCAGCCAGCAAGCCTTGAGACAGCGCGGATGGCGCAGTTCTTTCGGAGTTCGTGCACCTGGGTGGTCGACTTCAGATACCAGGGACGTCCGCGCCGTTGGTTCCGCACGGCGCCATCCGATGCAGTCGACGTGAAGGCACAGATGCTCGCCTTGCTGGCCGAGCTGTACGGCGACGACGCGCAGCTCCTTGCCGTGCGACCTGCCAGCGACGAGGAGGAGCTTCAGTACCTGCGCGGCGAGGAGCCGAAGAACGTCTTGTGCCCCACCGGGCGCAGCCCGCGCTCGACGCCAGACGGCTGAGCGTTGCAGCCGTTCAGCGCCGGCGCTGCGGCATCACCTGAGTCTCGGCAAAGCCGTCGGCGGGTGGACGCGACGGCGTGGGGTCGACGCCAAGGATGGGCATCTCCACCGGCGCGGGCGACTGTGGCGCGGCCTGTCTAGGCGCTTGGGCCTGCTGCTGATTGAACTGCTGGCGCAGGTCGCCCAGCTCCTTCTGCAGCGCCTCGATCTGGCGCCGCGCTTGCGAGGCCTGCTGGGCAGCGAACTCGCGGGCCTTGTCCACCTTGTCCTGCTTGGCATGCGCCGCCTTGAGCTGACGGCCGAACCACCAGACGGCAGCACCCCAGGCGGCACCTGCGCCGATCACCAAGCCCGCCACCGCCATCAACCACTGCTGTGTGTTCATTGCCTACCACCTTGCGCGCGTGAACAGCGATGGTGCGCGCCCATCTGTCGAATGTACAGAAACATATTGCACGCCTGGCGCAAAGGCCGCCCAGGCTCGTCAATGACTGTATCGACCGCTGGCGGCGGCGCTGTCTGTGCGCTCTAGGGGGAGGACGGCGCATTCCGTGCAGGATTGCGCGTCAGCGCAGCAAACGCAGCGCAGCCACGGCCAGCCAGCCCAGCACGAAGTTGGCCACGACCAGCTTGTGCATCTGCGCAGCGGCCGCGGCGGCCAGCGGCCACTGCTCGGCCGCGACCGCGCGCCGGTAGCGCGCGAAGCCGGCGAAATAGATGTGGCCGAAGATCAGCACCATCAGCACGCCGATCACCAGCATGGCCTGCCAGCCCAGCGGCACGCTGCCGCTGCCCAGCGCGGCCGAGGCCGAGCGCCAGGCGAAGCCGTACATATGGCCGCCGCTGGCCAGCAGCACGACGACGGAGACCCAGACGGCGATGAAGAAGCGCTGCCAGATGCGCGCCATCAGGCGCGCGCGCACCGGGCCCTCGAGCAGAGCTTGCGCCGCCGGGCGCAGCGCCAACAGCATGAACGTCATGCCGCCCAGCCAGACGATGGCGGCGGCGAGGTGGAGCAGGCGGAGGATGTCGTACATGGTGACGCGGATTGTGCGCCCGCCGGATAATTTCCAGCCACCCCGACATGCCTTGCGCCGCACGACGATGGAGATGATTCGCTCTGCACGCCCCAATGCCCTCGCCCGCCGCTTGGCCGGAGTGGCGCTGCTGCTGGCGCTGAGCGGCTGTGCCTCGCTGGACCACGACGCCCGCCTGCTGCCGGGCCGCAGCGACGCGGCGCAGGTGATGGCGCTGTATGGCCAGCCCAAGCGCGTCTGGCCCGAGGCCGATGGCGGCCGGACGCTGGAGTACTCGTCGCAGCCTTTCGGCCAGAGCTGCTACATGGTGCGGCTCGATGCCGCCGGCCGCTTGGTCTCGGTGGAGGACACGCTGCGCGACGAGACGGTGCGCTTCGCCGCCATCCAGCCGGGCATGACGCCCGAGCAGGTCAGCCGACGGCTGGGCAGCGAGCGCAGCCGCGTTTTCTTCGCGCTCAGCGGCGAGGAGGTGTGGGACTGGAACGTGCCCAACGGCCAGCGCGGCCATCTGCTGCGCTTCAATGTGCACTTCAAGGACGGCCGCGTCGTGCGCGCCACCGAGACGATGGTCTTTCCGGAGCGCGAAGGCCTGCTGTTCGCGCGCTGAGCCGAACGCAGCCGTTCAGCGTCCCGGCGTCGCGGCCCAGCCGGCGACCGCCTGCGCCAGCTGCCACAGCGCCGCGCGATGCGCGGCGGCCAGTGCATCCGGGCTGGCATCGGCAGTGGCCACCTCGAGGCGCGTCTCGCCGACGCGCGCCGGCTGCTTGCCCGTCGGATCGGACAGCACCCAGCGTGCCGCCAGCACGACGCGCCTCATCTGCGCATCGATGGCCTCGAACTGGCGCAGCTCCACGCGCAGCTGGCGGTCGATCGCCACACCGGGCGGCACTGGCGCGCGCCAGACCTGCTCGACGCCGCGCAGCGTGGCCAGGTCCTGCAGCAGCAGGCGCGGCACCGCGTCGCGCAGCGGCTCGGCCCAGCGATGCCCCGACAGCGCCTGCAGCCCGGCACGTCCGCTGGGCACGACGATCGCATCACGATCCAGATAGTCGGGCAGCTGCACTGCGGTCAACACCCAGCGCTCGGCCGCCATCTGCTTGGCCGGTGCGGCAGCCGCTGGTGGGTCGGCGCGCAGCTGGTAGAGCTGCACCGGCGGCGAGCTGCCGCAAGCGGACAGTAGCGCGGCGGCGCAGGCGATCAGCAGGGCGGCGCCCGAGATTCGGCTTGGCACGGCATTCATCGCTTCTCGCTCCTCGTCCTCACTTGCTGTCGCCACGGCGGCCCTTGAGCACAGACTCGGGCTGCTGCTCCAGCGTCTCGGCCAGCTCGCGCAGCGCGCGCGCGGCGCGCGCCAGATCGCCCAGGCTGCGCTGCAGGTTCTGCTGCAGCGGCGCCTCGTCCGCCGCCATGCCGCGCAGCTGCGCGGCACCAGCGGCCAGCTCGTCGGCGGCGCGGCGCATGCTCAGCACCAGCGGCGCATCCGGTGCCACGGTTTCCGCCACGTTCTTGGTGGCGGCATCGATGCGCTGGAAGGTCTCGTCCACCCGGGCGGCAGCGCGGCTCACATCGCCCATGGCCTCGCGCATCGCATCGGCTGCCTCGCGGGCGCTGCCGAGCGTGGGCTCGGCCTGCTTGTTCAGCTTGCCCATCACGCTGCGCATCTCGCTGCTGGCCTTGGCGATGTCGCGCAGCGTCTGCTGCAGCTCGGGGCTGGCCAGCAGCGCGCGCGTCGAGCTGGCGATCGCCGAGATGTCGGCCACCAGGCGCTTGATGTCCAGCTCCTCGACCTGGCTGCGCAGCTCCTGGAAGGGCATCGCGATGGTCGGAATCTCGTTGGCCGCCTCGGGGTTCACGCGCAGGCTGCGCTTCTCCGGATGAAAGTCCAGGTCCACATAGAGCTGGCCGGTGAGCAGGCTCTGCGTGGCCAGCTGCGCGCGCAGGCCGCGCTCGACCAGCGATGGGATCGCGCGGCCCAGGTCCGGCACGTCGCCGGCCACGCTGCGCAGCATCTTGCGGTCCAGCTCGGCGGTGACCGGGATCACCACGCGATGGCCGCCGCGGTCGTAGGCCAGGTCGATGTCGGCGATGCTGCCGACGCGCACGCCGCGGAACACCACCGGCGCGCCGACCTGCAGGCCGTAGATCGAGCCGCCGAAGTGCATCACCGCCAGCTGCTTGCGCGTCCACAGCTGCCCGCCGGCCAGCACGACCACGGCGATGAACAGCAGCGTCAGCGCACTGACGACGAACATGCCCAGCAGCGCCGGGTTGGACTTGCGGCGGCTCATGTAGGTCGCACTCCCCGGCGCAGGAACTCGCGCACGCTCTGCGGCCCGTGCTCCAGCAGGGCTTGCGGACTGTCCAGCGCAGTCATGGTCTTCTCCTTGGCGTCCAGAAACAGCGCGCGGTCGGCCACCGCGAAGATGCTGTCCAGCTCATGGCTGACCAGCACCACCGTCGTGCCCAGATGATCGCGCAACTGCAGGATCAGTTCGTCCAGCCGCGCCGATGTGAGCGGGTCCAGGCCGGCCGAGGGCTCGTCCAGGTAGAGCAGCGGCGGGTCCAGCGCCATCGCGCGGGCGATCGCGGCGCGCTTCTTCATGCCGCCGCTGAGGTCCGAGGGCATCAGCTCGAAAGCACCGTCCAGCCCCACCAGCGCCAGTTTGAAGCGCGCCACGGTGGCGATCTCCTGATCGCTCATCGACGTCGATTCGCGCAGCGGCAGCATCACGTTCTCGCCCACCGTCATCGAGCTCCACAGCGCGCCGGCCTGGAAGGCCACGCCGAAGCGGCGACGCAGCTGCTCGAGCTCGGCCTCGTCGGCCTCGGCCAGGTCGAGCTCGCCGTAGCGGATGCTGCCCGCCGCGGCCGGCTGCAAGCCGATCAGCGCGCGCAGCAGCGTGCTCTTGCCGCAGCCGCTGCCGCCCATCAGCACGAGGATCTCGCCAGGCCGCACCTCGAAGTTCAGGCTCTGCATCACCAGCTTGTCGCCATAGGCCAGCGTCAGGTCCTGCACACAGATCAGCGGCTCCTGGCTTGCGGTGGCGGCTGCGTTCAGTTCCATCACCAGTCCAGCTTCTGGAAGATGATCGTCAGCATCGACGCCGCGACGGTGATCCACACGATGGCCTGCACCACCGCGGCCGTCGTCGCCTCGCCCACCGCCTGTGCGCTGCGGCCCGCATAGATGCCCTGACGGCAGCCGGCCAGCGCCACCAGCATCGCGTACACCGTGCCCTTGAACAGGCCGATCGCCAGATGCTTGAGCTCCAGCGCGTCGCGCGTGCGGCTCAGGTACTCGAAGGTCTCGAGGTCGAAGACGAACACCGCCACCAGCAGGCCGGCGATGCAGCCGACCAGCGCGGCGTAGGCGGTCAGCAGCGGCGCCATCAGCGTCATCGCCAGCACGCGCGGCAGCACCAGGTTCTCGATCGGATTGAGGCCGATGGAGCGCAGCGCATCGACCTCCTCGTTGGCCTGCATCGTTCCCAGCTGCGCAGCAAACGCCGCACCGACGCGGCCGGCCAGGATCACGCCCGTCATCAGCGCCGCGACCTCGCGCACCACGCCGATGGCCACCAGATCGGCCATGTAGATCTGCGCGCCGAAGCGCTGCAGCTGCGCCGCGCCCATATAGGCAATGATCAGCCCGACCAGGAAGCACACCAGCGAGACGATGCCCAGGCTGCCCGGCCCGGTGACCTGCAGCTGGAAGAGCAGATCGGCGCCGCGCATCGCGCTCTTGCCGCGCAGCAGATGGCCCAGGCCATAGAGCACCTCGCCGACAAAGGTGAGACTTTCGCGCGCGCGCACGACGCGCTCCTGCATATGGCGCCCCACCGCCGCCAGCGCGGTCTCGCGCAGCGGCGGCCCGGCGGGGCGGCCGGCGCCCGCCAGCGCCAGCACCTCGCGCAAGCCTTCGGGCAGGGCGGCGGTGTCCAGCGCGCGATTGCTCTCGGCGGCCAGCGACCACAGCGCCGCCGCCAGCGCGCTGTCGTAATGACTCAGGCCGGCGTCGACGGCGCGCAGCAGTGCGGCTTCGGGCGCCGCCGCCGGCAGCGGCGGCAGGCTGGCCTTGCCGCGCCAGTCGCCCGACAGATGCAGCAGCAGCACCCGCCCTTCCCCGACGGGCAGCTCCCAGCGCGCTTGCGGCAAGGCCGGGTCGGCAGTGGCGTTGGTCCTCATGCCCTGTTGTTCTTGTTCCTCTCGGCCATCCAGTGTGCCACCGCCTCGTGCTGTGCCGGGCCATAGTGAAGGCCGAGTTTGGAACGGCGCCACAGCACGTCGTCGGCCTCGCGCGCCCACTCTTCGCGGCACAGGTAGTCGAGCTCGGCTTCGTACAGGCCGGCAGCCACCTCGCGGCCGAGCTCGGCGGCCAAATTGGCGCCACCGACGATGCGGTCGATGCGACTGCCATAGGCATGGCACAGGCGTCGCAGCAGCACCAGCGGCATCCAGTCCCAGCGCTGCCGCGCCGCGGTGACCAGGCGCTCGAAGTCGGTGTCAGGTCTTGCCGGCTGGCCTATCCAGCGGTCCAGGTCGCCGCCGGGCAGGCAGGCCTCGGCGGTCCAGGCCTCGCGCGGCTCGCCCAGCATCTCGCCCAGCGCATCGGCGGCCTCCTCGGCGAGGCGGCGGAAGGTGGTGATCTTGCCGCCCCAGACATTGAGCAGCGGCGCAGCGGCGGTGTCGCGCTCCAGCAGATAGTCGCGCGTCACCGCCGAGGCGCTGCCGCTGGCATCGTCGAGCAGCGGGCGCACGCCGGCATAGCTCCAGCGCACCTCCTCCGGCCGCACCGGCCGCGCGAAGTAGCGGCTGGCCTGCTCGCAAAGATAGGCGATCTCGTCGGGCGCGATCTGCGCCTTGGCCCGCCCGGCCAGCTCGGCCGCCGGGACTTCCATGTCGGTGGTGCCGATCAGCGTGAAGGCATGCTCGTAGGGAATCGCGAAGATCACCCGGCCGTCAGGGCTCTGGAACAGATAGGCATGGTCGTGGTCGAAGCAGCGCGGCACGACGATATGGCTGCCCTTGACCAGACGCAGGCTCTTGCTGGCCAGCGGCTCGCCGGCCGCAGGCCGCGCGATCTCGCGCAGAAAGCTCTCCGCCCAGGGGCCGGCGGCATTGACCAGCGCGCGGGCGCGCACGCGGCGCGGCCCGGCAGGTGCGGCGATCTCGACATCCCAGCCCTGGGCATCGCGGCGCGCTGCGGTGACCGGGCTGCGCGTCAGCACCTCGGCGCCGCGCTCGCGCGCATCCAGCGCGCACAGCAGCACCAGGCGCGCGTCGTCCACCCAGCCGTCCGAATAGACGAAACCGCGCCGGTAGCCGGCCTTCAGCGGTGCGCCAAGCGGGCTGTCGGTCAGGCGCACGCCGGCAGAGTCGGGCAAGACCTCGCGGCGCGCCAGATGGTCGTAGAGAAACAGGCCCAGACGCACCATCCAGGCCGGCCGCATCGAGGCGTCGTGCGGTACGACGAAGCGCAGCGGCCACATGATGTGCGGCGCGCTGCGCAAGAGGCGCTCGCGCTCCTGCAGCGCCTTGCGCACCAGGCCGAACTCGTAGTACTCGAGATAGCGCAGCCCGCCATGGATCAGCTTGGTCGAGGCCGACGAGGTGTGGCTGGCCAGATCGTCGGCCTCGGCCAGCAGCACGCGCCAGCCGCGGCCAGCGAGGTCGCGCGCGATGCCGGCACCGTTGATGCCGCCACCGACGACGACGACGTCGTAGGCCGCGCTGGGCTGGGCATTCGGTGCGGACATCCTGTGGCGTGGCGGGCAGGCGCGATGCGGTGCCTGCATTCTCTGCCGGAATCGTGACGCCAGTCAGCACCCTAAACTCGGCGCACAAATCGCCATAGATCGCCATCGAGCGGCCGTCTCGGAGACCAGCCATGACCCAGCCCACGCACCTGCTCGCCCTGGACCAGGGCACCTCCAGCTCGCGCGCCATCGTCTTCGCCGCCGACGGCGCCATCGTCGCGATGGCGCAGCGCGAATTCCGCCAGATCTATCCGCAGCCTGGCTGGGTGGAGCACGACCCGCTGGAGATCTGGCAGACCCAGCTCGACACCGCGCGCGAGGCGCTGCAGCGCGCCGGTCTGGCCGCGCGCGATATCCGCGCCATCGGCATCACCAACCAGCGCGAGACCACGGTGCTCTGGGACCGCCGCACCGGAGCGCCGCTGCACAACGCCATCGTCTGGCAGGACCGCCGCACCGAGCCGAGCTGCGCCGCGCTGCGCGCGCAAGACCTGAGCCCGCTGGTGCGCCAGACCACCGGCCTGGTGATCGACCCGTATTTCTCCGGCACCAAGCTGAAGTGGCTGCTCGACCATGTGCCCGGCGCGCGCGTACGTGCCGAGGCCGGCGAGCTGGCCTTCGGCACCGTGGACAGCTGGCTGCTCTGGCAGCTGACCCAGGGCGCCGTGCATGCCACCGACGTCAGCAATGCAGCGCGCACCATGCTGTTCGACGTGCGCCGCAACGACTGGAGCGAGGAGCTGCTGGCGGTGCTGGACATTCCGCGCAGCCTGCTGCCGGCGGTGCATCCGTCGGCCCATGCCTACGGCCAGGCGGCGGCCGCGCTGCTCGGTGCCGAGATCACTATCGGCGGCATCGCCGGCGACCAGCAGGCCGCCCTGTTCGGCCAGGCCTGCTTCAAGCCCGGCATGGCCAAGAACACCTACGGCACCGGCTGCTTCATGCTGATGCACACCGGCGAGCGCTTCGAGACCTCGGCCAACGGACTGATCACCACCAGCGCCGCGCAGACGCGCAAGACTCCAGAGTTCGCGCTGGAAGGCAGCGTCTTCATCGGCGGCGCGGTGGTGCAGTGGCTGCGCGACGGACTGCATGCGATCAAGGCCAGCTCCGAGGTCCAGGCGCTGGCCGAGAGCGTGCCCGATGCCGGCGGCGTGATGTTCGTACCCGCCTTCACCGGCCTGGGCGCGCCGTACTGGAAGGCCGATGCGCGGGGATCAATAGTCGGCCTGACGCGCGGCAGCACGGTGGCACACATCGCCCGCGCCGCGCTGGAGAGCATCGCCTTCCAGAGCGCCGCACTGCTGCAGGCGATGAGCAAAGACGCCGTCGCCGCTGGCGGCCAGCCGGTCTCCGAGCTGCGCGTGGACGGCGGCGCCTGCGTCAACGACCTCTTGATGCAGTTCCAGGCCGATCTGCTGGGCATCCCGGTGGTGCGCCCCCAGGTGATCGAGACCACCGCGCTGGGCGCCGCCTATCTGGCCGGACTGAGCAGCGGCCTGTATCGCAGCCTTGACGAGCTGGCCGCGCAGTGGCGGTCGGAGCGCGTCTTCACGCCGACGCTGCCGCGCGAACGCGCTGCCGAGGCAATGGCGCGCTGGGAGCACGCGGTGCGGCAGGCCGTGGCCGATTGAGTCGCACGACTGCCGGCGCGGCCGACGGAACTGGGGATACCGGCCAGCAGGCCGGAGGCCTAGCATCCGCGGCCGGCAGTGCCCGTGGGGCGTCGTGCCACACAGCGCTTCCAAGGAGATCTCGATGCGTCGACCAGGTCTGACCCCGCTGCGCTGCCGTGCGATCCTGCCAGCCGTGCTCCTGCTGTTGCCCATGCTGGCGCCTGCCTCGCCCGCGGACCAGATCGCGCGTGGCGGCTATCTGGTGCGAGCCATGGGCTGCGCCGACTGCCACACACCGATGACGATGGGGCCGCAAGGGCCGGTGCCTGATTTCGCACGCGGCCTGTCCGGCCATCCACAAGGCATGGCGCTGCCGCCGGCGCCGGCAGCGCAAGGCCCTTGGGGCTGGGGTGGCGCACTCAGCAAGACCGCCTTCTGGGGACCCTGGGGCACCAGCTACGCCAGCAATCTGACGCCGCATGCAAGTGGGCTTGGCGGTTGGACCGAAGCCGAATTCATCGGCTCGATGCGCAACGGCAAGCACCGCGGCAGCGGGCGGCCGGTGGCGCCACCGATGCCCTGGCCCGCTTTCAGCCAGCTGAACGATGCGGATCTGAAGGCCATGTTCGCCTACCTGATGGCGCAGCCAGCCGTGAGCAACGAGGTGCCGCCTTACCAGCCGCCAGCGAAATAGCCGGGCAGCGCCCGGCAGGCTAGAAGCCCAGCGACTCGCCCGCGCCCAGCAACGTCGCCACCCCCAGCGCCGCAAAGATCGCCGCGGCGATGCCGTGCACCAGCCGCACCGGGATCTTGTGGGCGATGCGGTCACCGAGCAGCACAGCCGGCACATTGGCGACCATCATGCCCAGCGTGGTGCCTGCGACCACGGCCCAGAGCTCCTGGAAGCGCGCGGCCATCGCCACGGTGGCGATCTGGGTCTTGTCGCCCATCTCGGCCAGGAAGAACACGACGATGGTGGTGCCCAGCACGCCGAGCTTGCCGCTGCCGCCGCCTTCGACCTCGTCGTCGATCTTGTCCGGAATCAGCATCCACACCGCCATCGCGACAAAGCCCACACCCAGGATCCAGCGCAAGGCCTGCGGCGAGAGCAGCGTGGTCAGCCAGGCACCGACGGCGCCCGCCGCCGCGTGGTTGACCACCGTCGCGATGAGTATGCCCAGGCAGATTGGCAGCGGCTTGCGAAAGCGTGCCGCGAGCAGGAAGGCGAGCAACTGGGTCTTGTCGCCGATTTCGGCCAGCGCCACGAGGCCGGTGGAGACGAGGAAGGCTTCCATATGCAAGTTCACTCCACGGCCTGAACGCAAGATCCAGCATTGACCATGCGCCTCCGGCCGGACCGAGGTGCATGGTCAAAGGTCTTGCCAGGTGTGGACACTGCCCGCGCCATGCCGCGCAGGGGCTGCGCGACAAGTCTGTTGACACGGGCCGGCATGCGCGTCGTCTGATCTTTCGACGGCTGCCGCGGCTACTCCCCAATGACAGCAGGGATTCTAGCGGCTGCGCAAGCTGGGGCTGGCGGGGTCGAGCCGGTGATGCGGAATGATCCAGGCCGCCGTGTCGAGCTGGCGCAGCGCCGAGCCTGCTGCGGCGACATCCGCCACCACCACGCGCCGCAGCTCCTCGGCACGCCAGCGCTGCGCCTGCAGCCAGCTGTGCAGCTGCGAAGGCGTCACCTGCGCCAGCGCCTCGGGCAGGCGCTGCAGCTCGGCGAGCGGGCGGCCGGACAGCGCCTGCTCGACCAGCAGGCCGGCCAGCGTCGCGGTGGTCTCCAGATCGCGGCCATGGCTGCCCAGCAGCGCGGCGCGGCGCGCGTCGAGTTCGGCGGCGCCGATCTCTTCGTCGGCCAAACGCAGCCATTCCGCGCCCATCAGCGCCAGCGCCTCGGCAGCGAGTGCCGGCCGCGTCTGCGTGCTGGACAGCAGCAGGCCGGCACCGCCAGCGCTCTCGGCCTCGCAGCCCACGCCATAGGACAGGCCGCGGCGGATGCGCAGCTGCTGGTTCAGCCGCGACGAATAGCCCTGGCCCAGCACTGTCAGCGCCAGCCGGGCTTCGGCGCCCAGGGCCGCGGCCGCCGGGAAAGGCGCGGCCATCGCAATGACCGCCTGCGCCGCGCCAGGCCGATCGACGATCAGCGTGCGCGGCGGCAGCTCGCTGGGCTGCAGGCGCCGACGCTCGGGCAAGGGCTGCGTGCCCGGGCGCCAGTCGCCGAACTGCCGCAGGGCCAGGCTGCGCGCCTCGTCGAGATCGATGTCGCCGGCCAGCACCAGCACGCAGGCATCGGGCCGCACGCGGCGCTGCTGCTCGAGCAAATCACGTCGCGTCAGTCGCGCCAGGCCGGCAGCCCCCGGCAACAAGCCGGAAGCGCCGGCGCCCCAGTGCAGCCGCCGGGCCAGCAGCGGCGCCAACTGGGCCGCGTCGTCGAGCTGCTGACGGCGCGCGTCGAGCAGTTCCTCGCGGCCGCGTTCGATCTCCTCGGGCGCCAGCATGGGCTGCAGCAGCAGATCTCCCAGCAGGGCCAGCGCCTCGTCCAGCGCCGGCCGCGCCACCGTCAGTCCGAGGCTGCCGGCCTCGGCCAGGGTCTCCACCTCCAGCGTGGCGCCCAGGCTCTCGGCCGCAAAGGCGATGTCGTCGGAGCTATTGGGTTCGCCATCGCGCAGCACACCGCGGCTGGCCACCAGCAGGTGCAAGCGTGCCAGCCCCATCCTGGCTTCGTCATCGCCCAGGCTGCCGGCTGCGGTAAGCAGCAGCCGCACGCTGACCAGCGGCACGCCGCGGCGCGGCGCGACCAGCACGCGCAGGCCATTGGGCAGCACCGTCTCCCCGAGTTCAGGCTGCAGCAGCGGCAGCGCCGGCCCGGGCGCCGGCGGACGATCGAAGCCCTGTGCCCGCAGCGGCAGCGCGGCGCTGGCCAGCAGCGCGGCCAGCCAGCGGCGCCGGCTCGGCAGCAAGGCCGGGTTGCTCATGTGCTGGCTCCGGTCCTGCGCGGCTCGTAGAGCACGCCGACGCGCGGCGCCTGCAGCAGCCAGCGCTGCACCGCACGCTGGACCTCGGCCGCACCGATGCGCTGCGAGGCGGCGAGCTCGGCATCAGCGGCCAGCGCATCGCCGCGCAACAGCAGGGATTCGCCCAGCACCAGCGCACGGCCCTCAGCGGTCTCGCGCGCCGCGAGCGCCTGCACCAGCAGCTGTGCGCGCGCCTTGGCCAGCTCGCGTGGCGGCAGCGGCTCCTGCGCCAGGCGCTGGATCTCGCGGTACAGCGCGCCGGCCAGAGCCTCGGGGCTGCTGCGGGCGCCATCGGCGCCGATCGCATGCGCGACGATCAGGCCGGCCTCGGCATTGAGCATCAGCTCGAAACCGGTGCTTTGCGCCAGACGCTGGCGATAGCTCAGCCGGTCGGCCAGCCGCGCGGTCTCGCCCTGGCCCAGCAGCGCCGCCGCCATACGCAATGCCGCGCCGTCGGCATGTGCCGCCGGCGGCCCCTGCCAGAGCAGCGCGGCTGCGGGCTGGGCGCCGCGCGGTGCGCTGAGGCGATGCACGCTGTCGCGCTCGAGACGGGGTTCGCTGGCCGCTGCGGCCGGCAAGGCTTCGCTCCCCGCAGGAATGCTGCCGAAGTAATGGTCGACCCAGCGGTCCAGCTGCCCCGCATCGAACCGCCCCGCGACGACGAGCACTGCGTTGTCCGGCCGGTAGTGCCGCGCATGGAAGGCGCGCACCTCTGCCAGTGTGGCGGCTTCCAGGTCGACCAGCTCGCCGATCACCGGGCGCCGGTAGCCGTGCTGCTGGTAACCCAGCCCGGGCAGCGCATGGAACAGCGGGCCGTAGGGATCGCCCAGCACGCGCTGGCGCAGCTCCTCCTTGACCACCTCGCGCTCGCTGTCCAGGCTGGCCTGGCTGACATCCAGATTGGCCATGCGTTCGGCCTCGGCCCACAGCAGCGGCTCCAGCTGACTGGCCGGCACCTGGCTGTGGAACACCGTCATGTCCGCCGTCGTGAAGGCGTTGTTGCTGCCGCCGACGTCCTCAGTCAGGCGGTCGATCTGCTCGGCCGCCATATGGCGCGTGGCCTTGAACATCAGGTGCTCGAACAGATGCGCGAAACCGCTGCGCCCCTGCGGATCGTTCTTGCCACCGACGCGGTACCAGAGCTGCACCGCGACGGTGTTGCCCAGCGGCTCGGCATCGGCCAGCGTCAGCAGGCGCAGGCCGTTGGCCAGGCGGCGCTCGCGTGGCGCCAGCGCCGGCAGCAGTGGCAGCGCAAGAGGCGCCGCATGAGCCAGACCCAGGCTGCCAGCACCCGGCAGCATGCCAGCCAGCGCCACCGCCACGCCGGCCTGCAGCCAGCCGCGCCGCTGCGATGGCAGCACTGCCGGGGAATGCCTGTCGATGATGGCGCCGCGACCTCCTCTCATGGCCGCCAGCATAAGCGCCAGCACCATGCACCCGCGCCGCGCTGATGCGCGCTGTCGACACCGCTTGCCGGGACGGCGCCGCCGTGCATGCTGACAGGTGCTGTCAGCAGACGGCGAACAGACTGGCGGCATCGACATCGACGCCCCCCGAGGAGACCCCGATGACCGGCCACCCGACGCCGCAGCGCGATCCGCTGTCGCACCACCTGCTGACCATGGCCTACAACAATGCCTGGGCCAACGAGCGCCTGCTGCATGCCTGCGCCGCGCTGAGCTCCGAGGACTTCGTCGCCCGGCGCACGAGCTTCTTCCCGTCGCTGCGCGCGACCCTGAACCACAACCTCTGTGTCGACTGGTTCTACCTCGAGGCGCTGGAGCGCGAGCTGCGCGGCGATCCGCCCGATCCCGACTGTTACCGCTTCTTCGCCGAGCCTGAGCCCATGGCCGACTGCGCCACGCTGCATGCCGCCCAGCGCGCGGCCGACCAGCGCCTGATCGCCTACTGTGCCGCACAGCATGACGCCGAGCTGCAGCGCCCGGTGACGATAGACCGCCCCGGACGGCCCCAGCAGGACACGCGGCTGCGCCTGCTGGCCCATCTGTTCGAGCACCAGATCCACCACCGCGGCCAGGCCCATGCCATGCTCGCCGGCACCGCGGTGAAGCCGCCGCAGCTCGACGAATTCTTCTGCGCCGGCGAGGCGCATCTGCGCGCGCCGGAGTTCGCCCGCCTGGGCTGGACCGAAGAGGCGATCTGGAACACCTGAGCAACCGGGAGCCGCCATGCAATTCGCCTACACCATCGCCTACGTGGCCGACGTCGCCGCGTCGCTTGACTTCTTCGAACGCGCCTTCGGCCTGCAGCGCCGCTTCCTGCACGAGTCGGGCGGCTACGGCGAGCTGGAGACCGGCGCCACGGCACTGGCCTTCGCGCAGCACGAGGTCGCGCTCGGCAATCTGGGCCAGGCCTACGCGCCGCTGGATGCGGTCCGCCGCCCGCCCGGCATCGAGATCGGCCTGGCCTGCGCCGATGTGAACGCCGCCTACCAGCAGGCGCTCAGTGCCGGCGCCCAGGCGCTGCTGCCGCCGACGACCAAGCCCTGGGGCCAGACCGTCGCCTATGTGCGCTGCCCCGATGGCTGCCTGGTGGAGCTGTGCACGCCCATGGCGTGAGGACGCGGCCAGCCTGCCGGCCGCTTCTGAGCTGGATCAACGCTTTGCGTTTTCGATGCGGAGGCTTCCGGCAGCTTGCGCGAACGCAAGCGCGCGCGAGCCAGAAAGGCGCCGAATAGGCGCGTCGCAATGATGGAGCGAGAAATGCAAGCTCTCCAAGTCCTGTTCGGTTCCGATGTCGGTCTGATGAGTCTGGCGGTGATCGCCATCACCTTGGGCATGGGTGCCTTCTACCTGCGCTATTTCCTCAAGCACATGCATGAGGACGAAGCGCGCCAGAAGCAGTTGCAGCACTGAGTCAGAGTTCGCGCTCGAACAGCTTGTTCGCGTAGGCCGCGTCTTCAAAGTGGTAGACGCTGTCGCCGAGCAAGCGGTAATCGCAGCGCGGATAAAAGGCCAGCGCCCGCTGATTGCCGGCCCACGCGGTGAGCCATAGGCGCTGCGCGCCTAGCTGGCGCGCCTGCACCTCGGCAGCGCGCAACAGCGTGCGGCCCCAGCCGCGGCCGGTGTAGCGCTGCTGCAGATAGAGCCGCTCGAGTTCGCACGCGGTCAGGCCGTCTTGCGGCAGCAGCTCATGCGTGGCCCCATGCAGCAACTGGGCGAAGCCGATCAAGGCCTCGGGCCGCTCGCGCAGCGAGGCAAGCACGAAGCACCGTCGCGCGTCGGCGAAAGCCTTGCCGAAGACCGCCGGCGTCAGCAGGGTCTGCACCTCGCGCGCCATCGCTAGGTCGGCGCCCTCGGTGGCATAGGTTTCCAGAAACACCTGGGTCGCCAGCGCGGCAAGCGCCGGCACATCCTCGGCCTGCGCCGGACGGAGACGCAAGGCCTGTGGCGATTCATTGCTGGCGTGCTCGTGCATGGGCGGCGATGGTAAGGCCTCACCTGCCGCACAATGGCACCCCATGCGCCGTGCCGACCGCCTGTTCCAGCTCGTCCAGCTGATCCGTGGACGCCGTCTGTCGACGGCGGACTTTCTTGCCGAGCGGCTGGAGGTCTCGCCGCGCACCGTCTATCGCGATGTCGCCGCGCTGCAGCAGCAGGGCGTGCCGATCGAGGGCGAGGCCGGCGTCGGCTACCGCATGCGCGCCGGCTTCGACCTGCCGCCGCTGATGTTCACCAAGGCCGAGGCACAGGCGCTGGTCGCAGTGGTGCGGCTGGCGCGACTGCAGCTGGACCGCGGACTGGCCGAGCCAGCCGAGGCCGCGCTGTCCAAGATCATGGCGGTGCTGCCGCCGGCCGCGCGTGCCGCGGCCGAGAGTCTGGCCGTCTATGCGCCGACGTCGGGCATGGATGCGGCGATGAGCGAGCGCCTGGCCCAGCTGCGCGAAGCCACCGAGAACCGCAGCAAGCTGCGCCTGCACTACCTGGATCTGGCCGGCGCCACGAGCGAGCGCATCGTGCGGCCGCTGGGTTGTTTCTTCTGGGGCCCGGTATGGACGGTGTCGGCCTGGTGCGAGCTGCGCGAGGACTTCCGCAGCTTCCGCGTCGACCGCATCCAGCGCCTGGAGGTGCTGGCCGAACGCTTCCGCGACGAGCCGGGCAAGACCCTGGCCGACCTGCAGCGCCGCGAGGCCGAGGAGCATCAGCGGCAGCAACAGCAAGAACAGCTCGCCCGCGCCACGGCCTGACGCCGCTTCGTTCGCCCCGCCGCATCGCTATGAGCAAGGCCGCCGCACCCAGCCCGGACCAGATCCAGCGCCTGCTGGCCCAGTACCCCGCCGTCGCCGCGCTGCCCACGCCGCTGCGCGATACCGTGCTGGCCGAGCATGCGGTGGCGCTGCAAGTGCCGGCCGGTGCGCTGCTGTTCAGCGAGGGCCAGCGCTGCCAAGGCTTTCCGATGGTGCTGACGGGCGAGGTGCGCGTCGCGCGCGGCGCGCCCAACGGCCGTTCGCTGGAGCTCTACCGCGTGCAGCGCGGCGAGCTCTGCGTCGCGTCGACCTCCTGCCTGTTCGGCCAGGCGGTGCTGGCCGCGCACGGCGTCAGCACCGAGCCCTGCGAGCTGGTCATGCTCGACCCGCAGGGCTTCGCGCTGTGGACCGCCGACGAGGGCTTGCGCCGCTATGTGTTCGGCATCTTTGCCGAGCGCATCGCCGACCTGATGGCACTGGCCGAAGCGGTGGCCTTCCAGCGCCTGGACCAGCGCCTGGCCAGCGCGCTGCTCGGCCACGGCATGGTGCTGCAGACCACGCACCAGCAGCTGGCCGACGAGCTGGGCACGGTGCGCGAGATCGTCACCCGGCTGCTCAAGCGCTTCGAGCGCGAAGGCTGGCTGACGCTGGGCCGCGAGCGCATAGCGATCCGCGACGCCGCGGCGCTGCGCGCCCTGGCCAGTGGCGGCTGACCCGCACTGAGCGACTGGCGGCGGTCGGCGCCGCTGTGTGACTGCAGTTACAGACGCCGGTCGCACGCGCTGCGACAGTGCCTGCACGGGCTGGAGGCAGCCCCGCCCAATCACTTCAAGGAGAAGCACATGAAGAGCAATGTCGGCGGCATCGACCGCATCCTGCGCATCGTCGTCGGTCTGGCGCTGATCGTCGCCGCAGTGACCGGCGCGGTGGGCGTCTGGGGCTATATCGGCATCGTGCCGCTGCTCACCGGCCTGTTCCGCTTCTGCCCCGCCTATCCGCTGCTGGGCATGAACACCTGCCCGATGAAGCAGGAGTAGGAAGCAGCAGCGCGGCTGCGCCGGCTCAGATCCGGCGCAGCAGGGCCGGCAGCGCGACCTGCACGCGCGACGCCGGCTGCTCCACCCAGCGATAGAACAGCGCGGCGGCCAGATTGCTCAGCGCCCAGGCGGCCAGCATCGCCAGCGGGCCGAACCAGGGATGCTCGGGGTCCTTGTGCTCGAACAGGGCGTTGACCAGCAGCAGCACCGAGAAGTGCACCAGGAACAGCGCATAGGACTGGGTGCCCAGCTTGTCGAGCAGCTGGGCCAGCCGCTCACCAAATTGCAGTGGCGGCCGCGCGGACAGGCTCCAGGCCGCCAGCACGGCCACCGTGCCCAGCGCCAGCGCGACGCGCGCTCGCCAGTCCGCGGCCAGCGCGGCCAGCACCAGCAGCACCAGCAGACCCGCCAGCGGCAGGCGCCAGCGCCGTACCAGCGGGTGACGCTCGAGCAGATGCAGCAGCACGCCCAGGCCATAGGCGCCGAAGAAGTACGGTGCCCAGTTGTCCAGCGCGGCGTCGCGGTTGAAGACGAACAAGGAGCCCGCCACCAGCAGCAAGGTCAGCAGTGGCACGACCAGCGGGCGCAGCGGCGCCGGCGCGCGCCGCGCGAACCAGGCCAGCGCGAGCAGCAGCGCGAAGAGCTGCAGATCGATCGCCACGTACCAGGCGCCGACGGTCAGCGACTCGTAGCCCAGCACGCCGTGCAGCAGCAGCGCATGAGCCAGCAGTTGGTCTGCGGCGACCGGCTGCTGCGGCAGCAGCTCGGGCAGCCAGGGCGCGACCAGCCAGTAGCAGGCCAGCGTCAGCAGCACCGCAGCCATGAAAGGCAGGCCCAGGCGCAGGTGGCGGCTCCACAGCAGGGCAGCCGGCGCGGCACCGGCGCGCAGCGCCTGCCCGTCGGGCAGCAGGCCGCGCGCACTCAGGTAGCCGCCGACGACCAGGAAGACCTGCACCGCCATGCGCGCATGATCGTAGAGCCAGGCGATCAGCCCGGGAGCAAGCTCCTGCACCGCCTCGGCCACCGGCCCATAGGCAGCCAGATGGTGCAGCACGATGCACTGCGCGGCGACCGCCTTGAGCGCGTCGATGTGAGACAGGCGCGATGGTTTGCTTGCAGGCATGGACGGCGCCGCCTTGCGAGACGGTGCGAGAGACCGGTAGGTAGGCAGGGAGGGTGGCGAAGCGCCAGGCCGGAGCGCCCTCTTGGTCGATGCGGTGCCGGCGCGCCATTGTATGGGGGTGTCCGGCTACCATCGCCGCAGGCCTCCGCTGGGGGCCGCCAACAAGGAGGATGCACCGCCATGGACAAGATGCTGCAGGACAAGGTCGCGCTGGTCACCGGCGCTTCGTCGGGAATAGGACGTGCGATCGCGCTGGTGTGGGCCCGCGAAGGCGCCAAGGTCGTGGTCTCTGACCTCAACGTGGCCGGCGGAGAAGAGACTGCTGCGCTGGTGCGCGCCCAGGGCGGCGAGGCGATCTTCGTCGCCGCCGACGTGGCCCGGCCCGAGGATTGCGAGGCGCTGGTGGCGCGCACCGTGACGCAGTACGGCCGCCTCGACGTGGCCTGCAACAACGCCGGCATCGGCGGCCCTCAGGCCCTGGTGGCCGACTATCCGCTGGACGGCTGGGCCCAGGTGATAGCCATCAACCTGTCCGGCGTGTTCTACGGCATGAAGTACCAGATCGCCGCGATGCTCAAGAGCGGCGGCGGTTCCATCGTCAACGTCGCCTCCATCCTCGGCGCGGTGGCCTTCCCCACCGCCGCGGCCTACACCGCCGCCAAGCACGGCGTGCTGGGCCTGACGCAGGCGGCAGCGCTGGAGTACAGCGCGCAAGGCATACGCATCAATGCGGTCGGCCCGGGCTTCATCCACACGCCGATGATCAGCGCGCTGGAGGCCGACAAGGCGATCAACGAGATGCTGGTGGCCGCTCATCCGATAGGCCGGCTGGGCCGGCCCGAGGAAGTGGCCGAGCTGGTGGCCTGGCTGTCCTCGGCGCGCGCCTCCTTCGTCACCGGCAGCTACTACCCGGTGGACGGCGGCTACCTGGCGCGCTGATCCGCAGCGCTCATCGGCGCGGCGGCCTGAAGATAGCCCCCAGCCAGCCCAGGTACCAGGCGAGCAGGCGCTGCCACAGGCCGCGCGGCGGCTCGCCGGCTGCGGCAGGCCGGAGCGGAACAAGATCCTGCTCGTGCGTGGGTTTCATCGTGCGGGGCCGGCAGGGTGCCGGATCAAGTGTCGGGCCAGGTCTTCAAGACTGGCCAGATTGTGCGCCGGCAGGTGAAGGCTGACCTCGGGCAGCAAGGCGCGTATGCCGGCGGCCCTGGGTTCGAAGCCCTCGAAGCGCAGCAGCGGATTCAGCCAGACCAGGCGCCGGCAGGACAGGCGCAGGCGTCGTGCCTCGAAGGCCAGCGCCGCAGCGCCGGCCTCGCCTTGCTCCAGCCCGTCGCTGATCAGCAGCACGGTGGCATCGCTGGCCAGCACGCGGCGCGCCCAGTCGCGGTTGAACTGGTGCAGGCAGTCGCTGATGCGCGTGCCGCCCGACCAGTCGGCCACGCGGCCGGCGACGCTGGCCACCGCAAGGTCGGGGTCGCGCTGGCGCAGCAGCCGCGTGATGCGCGTCAGCCGCGTGCCGAAGACGAAGCTCTCCACCCGCGGCGCATGGCGCCGCTCGGCCGGATTGGCCAGGCCATGGGCCAGGTGCAGCAGCATGCGCGAATAGCGCGTCATCGAGCCGGAGATGTCAGCCAGCACCACCAGCGGCGCGACGCGCTCGCGCGGCCGCTCGCGACGCGGCTGCAGCAGTTCGCTGCGACCGGCCACACGCAGCGTGGCGCGCCACGCGATGCGACCCTGCGTGGCGGCGGCGTGGCGGCGCGTGCGGCGCGTCTCGAAGAAGGGCTGCAGCTGTGCGACGAGCTGGCGCGCCTGCGCCCATTCCTCGCGCGTCATCGTCTCGAAGTCCTTCTGGCGCAGCACTTCCTTGTCGCTCCAGGACAGCTGCGCGTCGATCTCGATCTGCTGCTCAGGCGGCCGTGCGCTGTCGGGCGGCGGCGGCGCGTGCGGAAACAGCGCGTCGGCCAGACGGCGGTTCTCGGGCGGCGGCGGCAGGCCGGCTTTTGCATCGGTGCGCGGCAGCAGCATCGCCATCACGCGGCCGAGCAGGTCGGGGTCGCGCCAGAAGATGTGAAAGGCCTGCTCGAACAGCGCGCGATGCTCGGCGCGGTCGATCAGGCAGGCCGCCAGCGTGGCCCTGAAGTCGCCGCGCGATTCGAGCCCGGCCACCTGCAGCGCGTCGAGCGCCAGCAGCACGCGGTCCGTGCCCACCGGCATGCCGGCTTCGCGCAGCACGCGCGCGAAGTGCATGACGTTCTCGGCAAGGTGGTGATGCGTCGCCTGGCCGGCGACAGCCCGCCCGCTCATGCTTGCCTCAATTGCCGACGCCCTCAGCCTTGAGCTGGGCGAGCAGCCGCGCCGCCTCCGAGCCCTGCACCTTGGCGATGTCGTCCTGGTACTTCAGCAGCACGCCCAGCGTGGAGTTCACCGTCACCGGGTCCAGTGCCAGCGCGTCGAGCTCGAGCAGCGCGCGCGACCATTCCAGCGTCTCGGCCAGGCCGGGCAGCTTGTACAGGTCCATGCGGCGCAGGCCCTGCACGAAGGCGACGATCTGCTGCGCGAGCAGCTCGGCTATGCCCGGCTGGCGCAGGCGCAGGATCTCCAGCTCGCGCGCCGCCACGGGGAAATCCACCCAGTGGTAGAGGCAACGGCGCTTCACCGCGTCGTGGATCTCGCGCGTGCGGTTGCTGGTCAGCACGACGATGGGTGGCGTCAGCGCCTTGATCACGCCGAGCTCGGGAATGCTCAGCTGGAAGTCCGACAGCAGTTCGAGCAGAAAGGCCTCGAAAGGCTCGTCGGCGCGGTCCAGCTCGTCGATCAGCAGCACCGGCGGTCCGGACTGCGCCAACGCATGGGCCGGGTCGATGGCCTGCAGCAGCGGGCGCGCGATCAGAAAACGCCGGCTGAACAGCTCGGCGGCCAAGGCCTCGCGGCTGGCACCACCATCGCTGGCCGCCTCGATCAGGCGGATCTCCAGCATCTGGCGCGCGTAGTTCCATTCATAGGCTGCCGCCGCGATGTCCAGACCCTCGTAGCACTGCAGGCGGATCAAGGGCCGGCCCAGCATGGCCGCCAGCGCCTTGGCCACCTCGGTCTTGCCGGTGCCCGGCTCGCCTTCGAGGAACAGCGGCCGCTGCAGCCGCAGCGACAGAAACGCCACCGTGGCCAGCTCCCGCGAGGCCACATAGCCCTGCGCACGCAGCAGCGCGATGGTGGCGTCGATGCTGGCGGGCAGCGCCGTGCTCATGGCCACCCCGGCAAGGAGTTGCAGCGCGCCTCAGCTCCGCTCGGCTTCGGCCTGTCGAAGCAGCTCCTGCAGCGCGTTGACGCGTGCGCGCAAGTCGCGAACCTGACCGTAGGCCGTCGCAGACATGAATGCGCCGAAAGCAGCCACCCAAGCGAGCGCGAACTGACCCTCGCTCTGCATAGAAAGGGCATAGGCGACGACACCTGAACCAAAGAACACAAGCAGCACTGAGAGCAGGGATAGCGTCGGGCTCTCCGCAGAGAGCGTCTCGATGGCGCGGGCGCGACGCAAGGAGCGATCGAGCAGCTGCTCAGCTTCAGCTTCCGTCGGCGGAATCGTGTCGAATGATGGGCGTGCGGGCATCGGATGTCCTCCCTGACATCTTGTGTGATCGATCTGATCGCCGGCATGCTAACTCTATGACGGCCCGTCAACTCATCCCGCCGCGGCAACAGCCCGCCCGGCCAGCACCGGAATCAGCGCCGCGCGATAAACCGCCGAAGCGTGCAGGTCGGAATTCAGCCCTTCCTCGCTGACGCTGACCGCCTGCGCGGCCGCCGGGCTCCAGCTCTTCGCCAGTGCTTCCTCGATGGCCTGGACGCGGAACACGCCGGGGCCAGCGCCGGTCACCGCGACGCGCACGCCGCCGCCGGTCTTGGCGACGAACACGCCGACCAGCGAGAAGCGCGAGGCCGGCTGCTTGAACTTCTGCCAGGCGGCCTTCTCCGGCACCGGGAAGCTCACCGCGGTGATGATCTCGCCGGGCTGCAGCGCCGTCGTGTACAGACCCTGGAAGTAGTCGTCCGCGGCGATGACGCGCTTGTCGGTGTGGATGCTGGCGCCCAGGCCCAGCACGCCGGCCGGATAGCAGGCGGCCGGGTCGTTGTTGGCCAGGCTGCCGCCGATGGTGCCGACATTGCGCACCTGGCGGTCGCCGATATTGCCGGCCAGGTCCGCAAGAGCGGGAATCGCCTGCTGGACCTCCTTGGACGCGGCGACCTGCGCATGTGTCGTCATCGCGCCAATCACGAGGCGGCCGTTGTCCATGCAAACGCCGCGCAGCTCGGCAATGTCGCCCAGATCGACCAGCGCGTCGGGCGCGGCCAGGCCCAGCTTGACGGCGCCGAGCAGGGTCTGCCCGCCGGCGAGCAGACGCACGTCTTCGGCGGTGGCGCGCGCCAAGGCGCGCGAGGCATCGGCCAGCGAGGCCGCACGGGTGTAGGTGAAGCTCATGGCTGTCTCTCCCTTCAGCGATTGGCCTGGATCGCCTGCCACACGGTATGCGGCGTGGCGGGCATCGGCACGTCCTTCAGTCCGAGGGCATCGCAGATCGCGTTGATCACCGCGGGCGGCGAGCCGATCGCGCCGGCCTCGCCGCAGCCCTTCACGCCCAGCGGGTTGTGCGAGCAGGGCGTGCCCTTGGCGGTCTTCACCGTGAAGCTGGGCATGTCGTCGGCGCGCGGCATCGCATAGTCCAGATAGCTGCCGGTCATCAGCTGGCCGCTGTGGATGTCGTAGATGCCGTGCTCGAGCAGCGCCTGGCCTATGCCCTGGCCCAGTCCGCCGTGCACCTGGCCTTCGACGATCATCGGATTGACGACATTGCCGAAGTCGTCCACCGCGGTGAAGCGGTCCACGCGCACCACGCCGGTCAGCGGATCGACCTCGACCTCGCAGACATAGCTGCCGGCCGGATAGGTGAAGTTGGTCGGGTCGTAGAAGGCGTTCTCGTTGAGGCCGGGCTCCAGCTTGTCCAGCGGGTAGTTGTGCGGCACATAGGCAGTCAGCGCCACCGAGGCGAAGGGCACGGCCTTGTCGGTGCCGGCCACCTTGAACTGCCCGCCCTCGAACTCGATGTCGGTATCCGCGGCTTCGAGCAGATGCGCGGCGATCTTCTTGCCCTTGGCGATCACCTTGTCCACCGCCTTCACGATCGCGGTGCCGCCCACCGCCAGCGAGCGGCTGCCGTAGGTGCCCATGCCGAAGAGGATCTTGCCGGTGTCGCCATGCTGGATGTCCACATCGTCCAGCGGGATGCCCAGCTTGTCGGCCACCACCTGCGCGAAGGTGGTCTCGTGGCCCTGGCCATGCGAATGGCTGCCGGTGAAGATGGTCACCTTGCCGGTGGGATGCACGCGCACCTCGCCGGCCTCGAACAGGCCGGCGCGAGCGCCGAGCGCGCCAGCGATGTTCGACGGCGCCAGGCCGCAGGCCTCGATATAGGTCGAGTAGCCCAGGCCGCGCTTCAGGCCCTTGGCTTCGCTGGCCGCCTTGCGTGCGGCGAAGCCGGCCACATCGGCCAGCTCGATGGCCTGCGTCAGCGTGGCGTCGTAGTCGCCCACGTCATAGGTCAGGCCCACCGGCGTCGCATAGGGGAAGGTTCTGATGAAGTTGCGCCGGCGCAGCTCGGCCGGGTCTATCTTCAGCTCCTTGGCCGCGGTCTCGACCAGGCGCTCGACCACATAGGTGGCCTCGGGCCGGCCGGCGCCGCGGTAGGCATCGACCGGCGAGGTGTTGGTGAACACGCCGGTGACCTCGGCATAGATCTTCGGCGTCGTGTACTGGCCGGCCAAGAGCGTCGCATAGAGGATGGTCGGCACGCTGGACGCGAAGGTGGACAGGTAGGCGCCCAGATTGGCCGTGGTCTGCACGCGCATGCCGACGAACTTGCCGTTGGCGTCCAGGCCCAGCTCGGCCACCGTCACATGGTCGCGGCCATGCGCATCGGTGAGGAAGCTCTCGCTGCGCTCGGCCGTCCACTTGATCGGCCGGCCGACCTGCTTGCTGGCCCAGGTCAGCGCGGTCTCCTCGGCATAGAGAAAGATCTTCGAACCGAAGCCGCCGCCCACATCGGGCGCGACCACGCGCACCTTGTGCTCGGGAATGCCCAGCACGAAAGCGCACATCAGCAGGCGCTCCACATGCGGGTTCTGGTTGGCCACGTAGAGCGTCCAGCTGTCGTCGCCGGCGTTGTAGGACGCGTTCGCGGCACGCGGCTCGATCGCATTGGGGATCAGCCGGTTATTGCGGTACTCCAGCCGCGTGATGTGCGCGGCGCCGGCCATCGCCACATCGGTGCCGGCCTTGTCGCCGCAGCCCCAGGTGTAGCAGACGTTGTTGGGCGCCTCGTCGTGCACGCTGCTCGGCAGCTCGGCGGCCTCGGCCGGGTCTATCACCGGCGCCAGTTCCTCGTAGTCCACCTCGATCAGCATCGCCGCGGCCTTGGCCTGCGCATACGTCTCGGCCACCACCAGCGCCACCTGCTCGCCGACATGGCGCACCTTGCCGTCGGCCAGGATCGGGTGCTTGGGCTCCTTCATCGGGCTGCCGTCCAGGCTGTTGATCAGCCAGCCGCAGGGCAGGCCGCCCACTTCGCGGAAATGCGCGCCGGTGAAGATGGCCAGCACGCCCTCGGCCTGCTCGGCCGCCGCGGTGCTGACGCTCTTGATGCGCGCATGCGCGTACGGCGAGCGCAGGAAGTAGGCATAGGTCTGCCGCGGCAGCACGATGTCGTCGGTGTACTGGCCGCGGCCGGTGAGGAAGCGTCCGTCCTCGCGGCGCTTGACGCTCTGGCCGATCAGGCCCTTCTCGGTGGGTGCATTCATCGCCTGGCCCTCCTCACTTCATGCCCTGCGCGCCGGTCTGCACCGCACGCACGATGTTGTGATAACCGGTGCAGCGGCACAGATTGCCTTCCAGCCCGGCGCGGATCTCGGCCTCCGTGCCGCACTTGTGGTGCTGCACCAGGTCCACCGCGCTCATCACCATGCCCGGCGTGCAGAAGCCGCACTGCAGGCCGTGGCATTCCTTGAATGCGGCCTGCATCGGATGCAACTCGCCATTGGCGGCGGCCAGGCCCTCGATGGTGGTGATCTCGGCACCCTGCGCCTGCAGCGCGAGCATGGTGCAGGCCTTCACCGCGCGGCCGTTGAGGTGCACGGTGCAGGCGCCGCACTGGCCGGTGTCGCAGCCCACATGGGTGCCGGTGAGGGCAAGGTCCTCGCGGAGGAACTGCACCAGCAAGCGGTCGGTCGCGACTTCGCGCGTGACCGTCTTGCCGTTGACCTTGAGCGTTACTTTGTGGCTCATGCGCTGTCTCCTTTGCGCTTATCGGTTTTGAGTGGGATCAACCAGCGAGGCCGATGTTCGGCCCTGCCCTTGCGAGGCGCCATCCACCGTTTACCCGCATGTATGCCTATACAGCGACACGGCCGGCACCGGGTCTGCTGCCGGGTTTCGCCGACCGACGCGCGGGGTCGTGCGGCTGCGGGTATCGTTGGCGACCCCGTTGCACTGCTGAGCATGCCGGGCCATTGGGAGGAAACATGGACAACGTCGACCTGCAGGTGATGCGGCAGATCTCGGGCTGGCTGGCAGAAGGGCGCAGCGTGGTGATGGGCACCATCGTGCGGACCTGGGGCAGCGCGCCGCGGCCGGTGGGCGCAGTCGTCGCGATCCGCGACGACGGGTTGATCGCTGGCTCGGTGTCGGGCGGCTGCATCGAGGACGATCTGGTCGCCAAGCTGCGCGAAGGCGCGCTCAAGCTCAGCAAACCTGAACTGATCCGCTACGGCGTCGGCGCCGAGGCGGCGCAGCGCTTCGGCCTGCCCTGCGGCGGCACGCTGGAGCTGGTGCTGGAACCCTTGCACAAGGATTCGCAGCTCGACGAGCTGCTGGCGCGCCTGTCGCGTGGCGAGCGCGTGCA
Source organism: Roseateles sp. T103 (assembly GCF_057219915.1). Lineage (NCBI taxonomy): Bacteria > Pseudomonadati > Pseudomonadota > Betaproteobacteria > Burkholderiales > Sphaerotilaceae > Roseateles > Roseateles sp. T103. The sequence continues at coordinate 149,242 of NZ_JBXVVS010000003.1, read as the reverse complement.
GCGCCGCCTGGAGATGAGCAGCGGCACGGTGACGCTCTCCGCCCCGCAGGCCGGTGCCGACGTGGTGCAGCTCTCCGACGCGGCGCTGGTCACGCACCACGGCCCGCAGTGGCGGCTGCTGATCATCGGCGCCGGCCAGCTGACCCAGTACCTGGCGAACATGGCGCTGGCGCTGGACTACCAGGTGCTGGTCTGCGACCCGCGCGACGAGTACCAGCCCGAGATTCCCGGCGCCACGCTGACGCGCGAGATGCCCGACGACGTGGTGCACGCCTTCGCGCCCGACGGCCACAGCGCGGTCGTCGCGCTGACCCACGATCCCAAGCTCGACGATCTGGCACTGATGGAGGCGCTGCAGTCGCCGGCCTTCTACGTCGGCGCGATCGGCTCGCGCGTCAACCAGGCCAAGCGCAAGGCGCGGCTGGCCGAGCACTTCGGCCTGACCGAGGCGCAGCTCGCGCGTCTGCATGGCCCGGTGGGCCTGCACATCGGCGCGCGCACGCCGCCGGAGATCGCGCTGTCCATCCTGGCGCACATGACGGCCGAGCGCTACGGCGTGGCGGTCAGCAGCCAGGACTGGGGCCGCGAGGCCGGCGCCCAGGCCGGCTGCAGCATCTGAGGACGAACACCGGAGCATCGCGATGATCCAGCTGCACCATTACCCCAGCACCGCCAGCATGGCGCCGCACATCGTGCTGCGCGAGCTGGGCATCCCTTTCGAGCTGGTGACGGTGGACCGGCCCAACAATGCCCACAAGTCGCCCAACTACCTGAAGCTCAACCCCAACGGCCTGATCCCGGTGCTGGTCGATGGCGAGCTGGTGCTCTACGAGACCGCGGCCATCCTGCTGCACCTGGCCGACACCCATCCGGCCGCCCGCCTGATGCCGCCGCTGGGCACGGCCGAGCGCGCCCAGGCCTACAAGTGGCTGATCTGGCTCAGCAACACGCTGCAGACCACGCTGATCGTCTACTTCTACCCCGAGCGCTGGGTGGCGGCGGGCAATGCCGCCGGCGCCGCCGAGGTGAAGGCGCAGGCCGAGGCGCGCATCGCCGGCCTGCTCGACCAGCTCGACGCCCAGCTCGCCACCAGCGGCGGGCCCTGGCTGCTCGGCGCCGACTACGGCATCGCCGATGCGCTGGCCTTCACGCTGTGCCGCTGGACGCGCCACTTCGCGCGGCCGGCACGCAGCCTGCCGCATATTGCCCCCTGGCAGCAGCGCATGCTGGCCCGGCCGGCGGTGCAGCAGGTCTTCGCGACAGAGGCGCTGCCGCAGCCCTGGATCTGAAGGGGAGTGTGGCTGGCGAAGGCCGGCCGGCGATACAAGCCGAAGGCCCGGTCGCCTGCCAGCGAGCGGGCTGAACCCGCGCAGCGGACAATGACGGCATGACTACCGAGCTGCTGTTGATCCGCCATGGCGAAACCGACTGGAACCGCCGCCAGTGCTTCCAAGGCCAGATCGATGTGCCGCTCAACGAGACGGGCCTGGAGCAGGCGCGGCGTCTTGGCCAGCGGCTGGCGGGCGAACGCATCGATGCGCTGCTCGTCAGCGACCTGACGCGCGCCCGGCAGACCGCCGCACCGCTGGCGCAGCGTCTCGGCCTGGCCGAGCAGCTGATGCCGGCCTTGCGCGAACAGGCTTTCGGCATCCTCGAAGGCATGAGCTTCGACGAGATCCGCCAGCGCCATCCCGAGGAGTTCGCGCTGTGGGTGAAGCAGGACCCCGACTACGCGCTGCCCGGCGGTGCCGAGAGCCGGCGCGACTTCCATCGCCGCGTGATCACTGCGCTGCAGCAGGCCGGCCGCGCGCATGCCGGCCGGCGCCTTGCCGTCGTCACGCATGGCGGCGTGCTCGACATGGTCTGGCGCAGCGCCAAGGGCCTGCCGCTGCACGGCCCGCGCGAATGCCTGATTCCCAACACCGGCATCAACCGCGTGCTGCTGCGCGTCGACGCCACGTTGGAACTCATCGACTGGGCCGACGACGCGCATCTGCGCGATAGCGCCGCCGGCTGAGCCTCGTCCTGCGCTCCCGATCGGGCAAAAAAAGCGCCCGAGGTCGCGGAGCGGCCCCGGGCGAGAACCACGTTTGCGGAACGTGGAGGAGACAACCAAGAAACTGATGCCTGTTAGTTAGCAGGCTTCGTGCCAGGTCCTGGACACGGCGCGGACGGGTTTGAATGCCGCGTTTTGGTGCGCGCAGGTACCGCTGCAGTGCAGCAACGGCCATTTGTGGGGAGCTGACCCGGCTCAGAAGCGTGAGCGGAACTTGCGCACCTGCCAGCTGTGGTCCTTCTCGTTGAGCGTGGCGCAGAGGATGGTTTCGCCGTCGCTGCGGATGTTCACCAAGCCGTAGACCAGGCCGGCCACGACCAGCGTGCTGCCCATGCGCCGCTCCACCGTCGTCGGACGCAGATCGCCGGGCTTGGTGACCGCGGCGCTGACGCGCAGCTGCTTCAGCTCGTCACCCTCGTGCACATGGCCGTCGGCGGCGGTGAACTTCAGCGGCTTGCCCAGCTGGATGCTGCGTGCGATCTCGGTGGAGTAGACCAGCGGCGTCACCAGCTGGTCGCGTTCCACCTGCAGATGGCCGGTGGTGGCGCTGGCCGCGACGATGGCCGGGCGCGGATGGTCGTGCCCCTCGCTGTCGCCCGAGGAGATCACCGTCACCGCCGGGCGCATCGCGGCGAGGAATTCGTAGCTCACGTCCTCGCTGCCATGGTGGCAGGCCTTGGCGACATCGCACTGGAACTCGATGCGCGCGCCGGCATAGTCGTCCAGCAGCGCCCGCTGCGCATCGGCATTGAGGTCGCCGGTCAGCAGGATGCGCGCGCGGCCATAGTCCAGGCGCAGCAGCACGCTGTTGCCATTGGTGTTCTTGCTCGCGGTGCTGCCGAAGTTGTGCAGCGCCGGCTTGGTGCCGACCTTGCCTTCCACCGGCGCGAGCACGCGCACCGCCACGCCGCCGCCAGCGCCGTCGAAGCCAGGCAGCAGCTTGTCCTTGTGACTGAGCCGACGCAGCGGTGTGGCCTTGCCGGCGCTGCTGCGCGAGCGCGTGGCCAGCTGCATGAAGTCGGCCCATTCGCCCTGCAGCCGGTTCGCGGCATCGGGCTTCAGTGCGGCAAGGATCTCGTTGCGACTGCCCATCAGCTGGGTCAGCCATTGCTTGTCGGCCGAGGTCGCACCCAGCCAGCGCTGCTTGGTGGCCGGGTTCACCCACCAGCCGACACCGGCGTGATAGAAGGCCTCGACCTGCACGGTCTTGGCGTCGAGCTCGGCGATCTGCGCCACGTCGAGCAGATCGGCCAGGCCGCCGTAATGGTCGGCATCGCAGTGCGAGGCGATCATCGCGTCGAGCTTGATCGTCTCCAGCCCGTAGTCCTTGGCGAACTTCCAGTCGACGAAGTCGGCCGCGTTCTTGCCGCTGGGCTGCGAGGCGCGCTTGTAGCCGCCGTCGATCATGATGTGGCGGCCGTCGGGCGTGCGCACCAGGATACCGTCGCCCTGGCCCACGTCGATGATGTAGACCTCCAGCAGCGACTGGTCGCCGAGCTGCTTGTTGTCCACCCAGCCGGTCTTGCCGCGCGCGCGGACCTTGCTGCGCGGCTCACCGGCCTCGAGCAGCTGCGCCTGGTCGCCCCAGAGCAGCTCGAGTTTGGTCTTGCTGCCGCTCGCCTCGGCGTAGAGCGGCGCGGTATCGCTGGCGATGTACTTGACGGTGGCCATGGTGCTTTGTCTCCCTGTCAGCCCTGGCCCCGACGATAGGCGGCTGCGCCGCCCGCGACCAGCCCCTAGGGCTTGAGCACCAGGGTGCCGCGGGTATGGGCCGCGACATCCGGCTCGGCCAGGTACTGCCTGCGATAGCGGCCCTGGGCATGGGCCTCGGCCTGATCGGCATAGTGCGCATCGCCCCAGACGCCGCTCTGCCCGACCGGGTTGCTGCCCAGCGATTGCGCCGGGTCGGCGAAATCGATCACGCGTCGGGTCGAGGGCCCCATAGGCACCGACCAAGGCGCGGGCGCCAGCCGCGTCGCCATGAAGTTGGGCGTCTCGTGACCGCCCGGCACCGGCAGCGGGCCGACATTGAAGAGCTTGTCCAGCGGCGGCTGCTTGCCCAGCGGATGCTCATGGGTCAGGGTGTGCGCGCGGCCCCAGGTCCAGCCCTGGCTGTCGGCGCCGAAGCGCTGGCGCAGCTGGGCCAGTGTCGCGCTCCAGGCGGCCTGGACGATGTGCTCGCGCGTCTCGCGCTGCTGCGCGGTGCGGCGGTCGTCCCACCAGGGCGAGTTCGCATCGCCAAACAGATTGCCGAGTGCCTCGTCCACCACGCGCGTGCGGCGCAAGTTGTCGAACTGCGCCTCGCCCAGCTCGTCGGCAAACGCGGCGCGGGCCAGCTCGTAGCGCAGCTGGCTGAACACTGTTGCGGCCACCGACTCCAGCGGGTAGTCGCCGCGCCAGGCGGCGAGCTGCTCGACCAGGCGTGTCTGCTCGGCATCGCTGCCCGCCGCAGCGCGCAGCGCCGGGATCAGCGGCGCGAGCAGTCGCGGCCCATAGCCGGTCTGCACATCGAGCTGAAGCGCCTGGTTGGCCACCATGTCCCAGCGCTTGCCGCCCTGGCGCAGCTGCTCGTCCAGACGCTGCGCGCGGTCGCGCAGGTTGTAGTAGCCGGGCACCGCCTCGCCGGCGGCCGGCTGGTGGTTGGCCGAGACGATGTAGCCGCGTGCCGGGTTCTCTTCCTGCGGGTTGGCGCTGAAGGGATGGAAGCCGGGTTTCTCGCCCTCGCCCTTGGCGCCGTCGAGCAGGAAGGCCGGGTTCACGCCGGCCGGGCGTTGCGGCAGCTTGGCGGCAGCCCACCAGCCGATGTCGCCCGCGGCATTGGCCCAGACCACGTTCAGGCCCGGCGCGTGGATCTTGCTCGCCGCGGCGCGCGCCTTGTCCAGCGTGTCGGCACGGTTCAGTTCGTGGAAGGCCTCGAGGATGGGGTTCTCGGTCTCCAGGAAGGCCCACCACATCGCGATCGGCGTCTTGCCCACGGTTTCGGCGCCAAACACGCGGTTGACGATGGGGCCGTGCGGCGAGCGCTGCAGCTTCAGCACCACGTCCGGCTTGCCCTTGACGCGGATGACCTCGTCGCGCGTCTGCAGCTTGACCCACTGGCCGCGGTGCATCACTTCCTCCGGGTTGGCCGGGTTGACGGTCTCGGCGACGAGATCGAGGTCGTCGTTCTGGAACATCGTCAGGCTCCAGCCGAAGCGGCTGTTGTGGCCGAGCAGCGCGGTCGGGTTCAGCGCCTGGTAGTGGCCGTAGAGCTCGAAGCCCGGCGCCTTCAGATGCGCCTCCCACCACACCGCCGGCGCCGAGAAGGCGATATGCGGATCGCCGGCCAGCAAGGGCTTGCCCGAGGCACTGCGCGCTCCCGAGATCGCCCAGGCATTGCTGCCCTCGAAGGCCGGCACGCCGGCGGCGGCCAGCGCCTCGTCGCTCAAACGCGCCAGCCGGGTCAGGTCTTGCCAGTCGCCCGGGCTCAGGCGGGACGCGCTGCGCACCGCACCCTCGGGGCGCCAGCCGAGGTCGAAGACCTTCAGATGGTCCGGCCCGAGCTGGTCGCGGATCTGCGTCAGCGCCGGCTCGGTGCGGAATGCGGCGGCAAAGGTATAGGCCAGGTAGCCGGCGACGCTGACCGTGTCGGCCGGCGTGAAGGGCCGCTTGGGGATGCCGAGGATCTCGAACTCCAGCGGTGCCGGTCGCGTGGCCTGGTACTGGTTGATGCCGTCCAGATAGGCGAGCAGCGCCTTCTTGGCCGGCGTGTCGATGGTGGCGAACTCGCGCGCCGCATAGGCATCGGCATGGGCGCGTATGCCCAGCGTGCGAAACAGGCTGTCTGTCTCGACCAGCTTCTCGCCCAGCACCTCGGCGAGCTCGCCGCGCGACAGGCGCCGCACCATCTCCATCTGGAACAGCCGGTCCTGCGCATGCGCGTAGCCCAGCGCACGGTAGAGGTCGTCTTCGTTGGCGGCCTCGATATGCGGCACGCCGAACTCGTCGTAGCGCAGCGTCACCGGCGCCTTCAGACCGGCCAGTTGCAGCTCGCCGCTGCGCTGCGGCAGCTTGGCGCGCAGATGCCAGGTGAGACCGGCGGCAGCGAGCAGCAGCAGGGCCAGCAAAGCCAGCAGCAACTTCATCAGGATGCGGCCAGCTGGCCGCGGGGATCGGAGTTGAAGGGTTCGCGTCGTCATGGCCGCGATTGCAGCACAGCAGCACTGCATGGTCATCCCGATCTGCCCTGCCCCGCACCAGCACACAGCGCACAATGGGCTCCTCGCAAGACGAAGCTGGAGACCGCTGAGCCATGTCCTGGATGAGCGCGCTGAAACTGATCCCCTGGGTGGATGTGATCGAGGCCACGCCGGCGCTGGTCAAGGGCGCGCGCCGCCTGCTCAAGCGCAGCCGCGACGAGGCCGCCGAGGTCGGCGCCACCAGCACGCAGGCGCCGCCGCAGACCCTGCCCGAAGCACTGACACGGGTGCAGCAGCTGGAAGCCGAGCTGGCTCAACTCAGCCAGGCGCAGGCCGAGAGTGCTGCGCTGCTGGAATCGATGGCCGAGCAGCAGGCACGGCTGGTGGAGACGGTACAGGCGCTGCGCTCTCGGCAACGTCTGCTGACGCTGGCGCTGCTGCTGGCCCTGGGCATGGCCGCAGCGGCACTCTGGCTGCTGCCGCGCTGAGCGCGGTCGCGCCCCGCGATCAGGCCTTGGCGGTGGCCTGGTGCAGGGTCACCAGCGCCTCCACGCGCTTGAGCAGCTCGCGGTCGTTCCAGGGCTTCTTGAACAGCCCGTAGAGCCCCTGGATCTCGTGCACGCGGGCGTGCAGCTCGTCATGCCCGGTGATCGCGATGATGGGCAGGTCTTCGGTCTCCAGATTGCCCTGCACCGCGGCGATCAGCTCGAAGCCGTCCTTGTTGGGCATCTCCAGGTCGGTGATCAGCACGTCGAAGCGCTGCTGGCCGAGCCGCTCCAGCGCCTCCACACCGTCCTGCGCCAGCGTCACCTGATAGCCCGCAGCGGCGAAGAGCTTGCCCAGGCGCGCACGCGCCACCGCCGAGTCGTCCACCAGCAGCAAGGCCGGCGGGCCAGCAGGCACCCGGGCCGGCGCCGGCGGCTGCACCGCCTCGGGCCCGAAGCTGGAATGCCGCACCAGCGGCGGCTCGCCATCCGCGCCGTTGTCGCGCCGGCTGATGATGAACACCACGATGGCCAGCGGCACTGCGATCAGCAGCGGCAGCAGGTAGTGGCTGAGCATCTCGGGCAGTTCGAACGGCATGGTCTTGGTGTCCTGGGTATCCGGCCGGGTGCAGCCAATCTACCACCGCCAGCCGCGGCGCCGCCCCGGCAATGACCCGAGCAGAGGGGGCACGGGCGCTGGCCACCGCGGGCAAGCAGGGCTTGCCGGACGGCCGCCGGCGCAGCACACTCGCCGACAAACAAGGCCCGCAAGGGTCGCCCAGGGAGACGCGCATGGACACCGACAGCACCGTCGCCACGCTGAAGAGCGCCTGGCACATCCTCTTCGCGCTGATGTTCGCCGGTGGCCTGGGCGGCATCGTCCGCGCCATCGTCGAGAACGCGCGCACGGAGAACGTCATCACGCTGCCGATCTCGCGGCGCACGCTGGCGCTGGGCTGGGTCGGCGATGCGCTGATCGGCGGCTGCGCCGCCATCGTGGCCTACAACTTCTTCAATGTGCTCACCGCCAGCCAGGCCAACGCGACCGCGCCCGAGGCGGTGCGGCTGGTCGGCTTCGGCATTGCTGCCGGCTATGCAGGCGCGCGCATCCTGAATGCGATGCTGGACAAGTTCCCGCAGCAAAGGCTGGACCGTCTGGCCGCCGAGCAGGAGGCGCTGCGCCTGCACGGCAGCGGCAAGTACGCGATGGCGGCGCGCAAGTTCCGCGAGCTGCTGGCCGCCGACCCCAGCGACCAGACCACGCGCGCCAATCTGGCGCTGTCGCTGAGCTACACCGGCGAGGACGGTCTGAAGGAAGCCATCGCGCTGCTCGACGAGGTGATCAAGGCCGACCCCAAGCGCGACGAGGCCTGGTACAACCTGGCCTGCCTGCGCGCCGTCGCCACGCATCGCAGCTTCAGCGACGAAGAGGTCTTCGAGCCGCTGCGCAAGGCCCTGCAGCTCAATGCCGACTGGAAGAGCTACATCGCCAAGGACGTGGACTTCGACCGCTTCCGCTGCTCGCCGCCGCATGCCGAGTACCAGGCATTGACGGGCGACACCGCCACCGCGAAGTTGTCCAGTACAGCAGCGGTCACGCGCAGCTGAGCAACATCGCGCCGCGGTCTCAGCCCTGACCAGGCTGCGGCCAGGGCCGCTGCGTACCGCGCAGCAGCTCGAAGGCGCGACTAGCGCGCAGCACGCCGATGTCGTCGAAACGCCGCCCGGCGATCTGCAGGCCGATGGGCAAGCCCTGCGCGTCGTAGCCGCAGTTCACCGAGGCCGCCGGCTGCTCGCTCATGTTGTAGGGCAGCGTGAAGGCGATGTGCTCCAGCGGCGCGGCCGGGTCGTTGGTCGGTCCGGCCCAATCGGCCGCGAAGGTGCCCACCGGGCTGACCGGCGAGAGCACGAAGTCATAAGGCTGGCAGGCCGCCACCGCCGCCTCGCGCAGCGCCGCCATCTGGCTGTAGCCCTGGTACAGCGCCGCCGCATCGACACCCGCCGCGCCCGCCGCCCAGGCGCGGATATAGGGCAGCACCTTCTGCTGCCGCTCGGGCGGCAGCGCCGAGATGTCCAGCCAGGAGCGCAGGCGCCAGAAGCAGTCCATGCCGTCGATCATCGCCCGGGTGGAAAACGGCTTCATCGGCTCGACCACGGCGCCGGCCTGCTCGAACAGACGCGCTGCCCCCTGCACCGCCGCGGCGATTTCGGGCTCGACGGCCAGGCCCCAGCCCGCGTCCATCAGCAGGCCGATGCGCCTGCCGCGCAACAGGGCCTGAGGCTCGAGCGCATCGAGCCCTTCCCGCCAGGGCAGCTCCTGGTGCGGCAGGCTCATCGTGTCGCGCCAGTCCGGGCGCGCGAGCGCCGCCATCAGCAGCGCGGCATCGGCCACGCTGCGCGTCATCGGCCCGGCGACGCGTCCGGCGAACGGCGGCTTGATCGGGATGCGCCCCAGGCTGGGCTTGAAGCCGAACACACCGCACCAGCTGGCGGGCAGACGGATCGAGCCGCCAATGTCGGTACCGACATGCAGCGGCCCGTAGCCGGCCGCCGCCGCCGCGCCGGCGCCGGCGCTGGAACCGCCGGGGTTCTTACCCAGGTCCCAGGGATTGCACGTCAGCGGGTGAAAGCTCGACAGCCCCGAGCTGAGCATGCCGTAGTCCGGCATCGTGGTCTTGGCCAGCAACAGCGCGCCGAGCTCGCGCAGGCGCGCGGCGGGTGGCGCATCTTCGGCGGCGGGCAGCAGCTCGGTGGCTGCCGTACCGAGCGGCACCGGCGTGCCGCGCGAGGCGATGTTGTCCTTCAGCGTGGCCGGCACGCCATCCAGCGTCAGCCCAGCCACGCTCAAGGGCTCGCCCTTGAGCCAGCGCGCCTCGCTGGCCCGGGCCTGGGCGAGCACCGCCTCGGGCTCGAAGGCATAGAGCGCATGCAGCTGCGGCTCGCAGCGCAGCACATGCTCGAGCAGGCTCTTGGCCACCTCCAGCGGCGAGAAGTCATGGTGGCGGTAGCCGTCCAGCAAGGCCTGTGCAGGCAGCTCGTGCAGCGCGAGCCGATTGAATGGGGTCGGGTGGGTACTCATCTCGCGGCCTCCTGATCCAGCGGGCGCCGGTGCCGCCGGATGATGGCACGAGCCCGGGCCGCACCGGCGCCGCGCGAGCTGATTGAGCCGCGCGTCCCAGCCCTGTCTGCTATTTCAGCGAGCGTCGGCGAAATTGACATCTTCAAGCCCAGACTTCAACAAATGTGGTGATTGATATTGCGGGATAAGGACTTGCCAAATCTGGCATAAATGCTGCTTCAGAGCGATCGGCAGGCTGATTCGCCGAGTCTGCCCTGAGCCAGGGCATCCTGGACAGCTGCGACAGAAATGCGTCGCGGCCCATCGGGCGAGTGGAGTAGTAAGCATGAAGAAGTTGGCCCGAGTTCTGTTGTCCAGCACCCTTTCCCTGGCTGCAGCGGCGGCTGTGGCCGGGCCGGAATACTGCAGTCAGGTTGATGCGACACCCGGTCAGACACTGGACGGACAGGCCCTGTCCAACGTCAAGTTCCGGTCCGCCAACTCGAATGACTGCTATGGCCTTGGTACCGCCAAGTTGAACGGTGACGCCAACGAGCTCGCTGCCGTCAACGGCACCAAGTGGGCAACCGATCCGAATCCGGATCAGCTGTTCAGCCTGCTACAGAAGTCCGACAACAACGATCAGACCGGGGACGTCTGGAAGTTGACAGCCAGCGCCGCATCGTCCGGCACTTGGAATCTCACTTACACCGGTAGCGTGAGTCCGCTGTATATGGACTTCGTCGTGCTGCTGAAGGCCGCCCAGTCGGAGTCCGGCTGGGCGCTGTACTTCTTCGACAACATCAAGTTCACCAGCGCTGACAATTCGGGTTCTGGCAGCTACCAGATTACCTGGACCAATAACGGTGGAAACACACCGGGTCTGTCGCACCTCAGCCTGTTCGGCCGTGCAGGCGAAGACGGCGGCGGTGGAGGCGACTGCGTGCCTGGCGACCCGTCCTGCGGCAACAACGTGCCCGAGCCGCATGCGCTGGCGCTGGTCGGCCTCGGCCTGCTGGGTGTCGTGGCCGCGCGCCGTCGTCGCGTGAGCTGATCCAGCGAGAGCCAAGCGGGCGAGAGCAAACGCCGCAGCCTGCTGGTCGACAGCGCAAGGAAAACAAAGAGCCGTACCGGTTGCCCGGTACGGCTCTTTCACTTCTGCCTAGGGCCGGCCAGCCCCTCGCCAGGCAGCCACTCACACCCGGGCCGAGGCAGCCCGGGCCACCATCATCATTACTTCTTGGAAACGCTGGCCGTCGCCGAACTGCTGTTGCCGGCGGCGTCTGTCGACACCGCCTTGATCGTATGCGCGCCGCTGGCAGCCTTGCGCGTGTTCCAGCTGTAGCTGAGGCTGCCGCCTGTGCCGCTGGCCACCAACGAGCCGTTGATGTAGAGGCTCTGCTTCAGTCCGGCCGCACCCGCGTTGTCCGTGGCAGAGACGGTGATGCTCACCGTGCCGGAGACGACAGCGCCGTTCGCGGGATTCTTCAGGCTGACCACCGGCGGCACGGTGTCGGCGGCAACCGCATTGGCGATGCTCACCGTCACAGCCGATGAGGTGCCCACATTGCCCGCCGCATCGGTGCCCCTGACCGTCAGGGTGGCGTTACCGTTCGCCAGGCTGGCGCTATCCCAGCTGAATGCAAACGGGGCCGTGGTATCGGTGGCGACGACAGTGCCGTTGACCAGCAGGTCGGCCTTCACCACGCCGACGTTGTCGCTAGAGTTCACGGTGACGGAGACCAGGCCATTGACGCCCGCGCCGCTGGCCGGGCTGGTGATGGCCATGCTGGGCGCCTGTGTGTCGACAGCCACCGTGGCCTTGGCGAGCTGCACCGCAGCAGCTGCATCGATGCGACCGAAGCCGTAGTACTTGTCGCGCCCCAGGTCACCGAGGTCCTTGGCACTGGAGAAGAGGGCATTCTCCACCTGGGCCACGCCGAGATCCGGCCGCGCCGACATCACCAGCGCCGCCACGCCAGCCGCCATCGGTGCCGCGAACGAGGTCCCCGATGGGGCGTTGTAGCTGCCGCCGCGCTCGGTGGTCCAGATGCCCTCGCCCGGCGCTGCCAGCTTGACCAGGCTGCCCCAGTTCGACCACGAGGTGCGGGTGTCGCCGCTGTTGGTAGCCGACACCACCGTGATCGAGGCGCTGGTCGTGCTGGTGACCTCCGTGCCGGCGTTGCCGGCGCTGATGAAGACCATGCCGCCTTTGGCGCGCATATAGTCCGCCGCCGCCTGCACTGAGGAACTGGTCGCGGCGCCGCTGTAGCTGATGTTGGCCACCTTCGCGCCGTTGTCGGCTGCCCAGTACAGGCCCGTCGCCACATTGCTCCAGTAGGCATAGGCATTCGCGTCGGCGATGCGCACTGGCATCAGCCTGGCTGCGCCGGCCGTGCCGGCCACGCCGGCGCCGTTGTTCAAGCTCGCGACTGCCGTGCCCGCGACCATCGTGCCATGGCCATTGACGTCCGAAGTGTCGCTGTTGCCGTCGATGACGTTCCAACCCGGCACGATGCGCGAGGCCAGGTCGGGATGCGCGCCGTTGACGCCCGAGTCGAGGATGGCCACCGTCACGCCCGAGCCCTGGGCAGTGTCCCAGGCCGTCGACGCATTGATCTTGCCGAGGTGCCACTGGCTGCCCACGTAGGGATCATTCGCGGCGAACGAGGCCGGCACCTTGTAGTCCAGCTCGACGAAGCGGAAATGCGGATTGCGACCGAGCACCGCGAGCATCGCACGCTCGTTGCCGGCGCCAGGCAGATCGACGATGAACAGATTGCCCTTGCCGATGCGCCGCGCCTTGGCCGCGCCCAGGCCGCGCGCTTGCGCATCGACCTCGGTGTCCTTGAGTCCCGCCTTGGCACCGACGAGCAGACGGCCCGGGGCGAACTGCGGCTCGGCGCCCGCCGCCGACGGTTGCAGCCTGAGCAGTTCCTCGATGTCGGCATCGGAGAGGATGCGCTCGGCGCGCAGCACATGGCGACCTTCGACGGTCACCAGCAGGCATTGCGTGCCTTCGCAATAGCTGAGCGCGGTGACTTTGGCATCGCGACGCCAATCGCTGCGGCTCAGCGTCTCGCAATACTGCTTGCCGTACTGCAGACCGCCGAGCTCAGGCCGGTAGCTGTGCTGGCCTTCGATGCCCTCGCGCGAGATCTCGACCACCTCGTCGAAGCGGAATTTGTCCATGCGCTCGCGCAGGCGCTGTTTGGCCTCGGCCGGCAGATCGCCGAAGCGAAGCGCAGCCTCGGCCACGCTGCCCTCAAAGGCCGGCAGTTGCCCCAGATCCGGATTGCAGCCACTGGCGGCCAGACTGGCGGCCAGGGCGATTGCGGTCAGTGCCATTCCCAACTCCTACTACTGCTAAAAACGTCGATGGCAGGAACACCGCTCCCTCTGGGCGCCTGGAGCTTGCCGCCGGTCCGCTGAATTTCCCCGCTGGACAGGTTCATTCACGCATGGACGACAGCTTAGAAAAGACCCCGCTACGCGGTCTGTAAGACATTGTTGCCCGGCGTGCTGCGTCAACCCATTTCCGGCATTAATGCGCAATTCGGCAAATGCCGCAAGGGCTCCCGACCGTCCAGGCAGGGGGTGGGAGCGTCGGCAAGCCTCAGGCCTGGTCGCGCAGGGCTGGTGCGGCCGCCCGACGCGGACGCCCGAGGCGCGGCGCGGCCTGAAAGACCAGCATCACCGCCACCCAGCACAGCCAAGCCGACCAGAGGCTGTGGCTCGGATAGTGGGCGCCGCGCGCCAGCTGTGCCCAGGCGAACAAGGTGCCGAAGGCGAGCACGCCCAGCAGCATTGCCCGCGCCAGCGCGGGCTGGTGGCGGCGCCAGAGGAAATACAGGCTGAAGAAGGCGAAGGCCGCCGCCGCATGACCGGACGGAAAACAGTGGCCCGGCCCGCCGTCGAACAGGCTGAGCTGCCAGTGCGGCACGTACTGCGCCACGCCGCCGAACTCGCTCAGGTCCCAGGGACAGCTGGTGTGCGACAGGCGTTTGAAGCTGGGCACGACCAGCAGCGCGGCCAAGGTTGCTGCGACGGCGGTGATCCGCTCGGCGCGGCTCGGGCCGGCCAGCAGCGGGCGCCAGATGCCGAGCAGCATCGCCGCGAAAGCGGCCCAGGCTAGGCCGCGCCCGCCTTCATGCAGCAGCCGGCTGGTCAGCCAGGCCTCGCGCCAGGCGAAACCGTGGCCATCGCCCCAGACCCGGACGCTGCTCAGGTCCAGCCCGCTGGCCTCCCAGGCCAGCAGCAGCAGCAGGGCCCCAAGGGTCCAGGCCAGGTCGCGGCGCCAGAAGCCGCTGCCAGCAGCGGTCGAGGTGCTCAGCGGCTCTTGCGGCATGTACGGCTCAGGTCGTAATCCGGCGCGTAGACGGCGCTGCGCACATCCAGCAGGCCCATCAGGCTGTGGAACAGGTGATCGTGCGCGGCCGGCTCGGCGGCGCGCTGGCGCAGGCAGGCCTCGTCCAGGCCGCTGCTCTCGCGCCAGCCGCCGGAGAACCACATCAGCATCGGCACCTGGGTCTGCACGGCCGGCGCGATGGCATACGGCATGCCGTGCAGGAAGAGATTCGACTCGCCCAGCGACTCGCCATGGTCGGAGACATAGACCACCGCACTGTCGACCTTGTCGGCGCCGGCCTGCAGCTTGGCGATCAGGCGGGCGAGCACATGGTCGGTATAGAGCAGCGCGTTGTCGTAGGCGTTGACGATCTCCTCGCGGCTGCACTTGCGCAGGTCGTCGCTCTGGCAGGCCGGCTGGAAGCGCGCGAACGCCTCCGGATAGCGGCGGAAGTACGAAGGCCCATGGTTGCCCAGCTGGTGCAGCACCAGCAGCTGCACACCCTTGGTCTGGGTCAGACGCTGGTCCAGGTCGAACAGCAGGCCTTCGTCGAGGCAACGACCGTCCTTGCACAGGCCGGGCGGATTCAGCTCGACGACCAGATCCTGGGGCAGGCCTTCGCAGACACCCTTGCAGCCGCTCTGGTTGTCGCGCCAATGCACGTCCACGCCGGCGCGCGCCAGCAGGTGCAGCAGCGACTCGCTGCCGCGGATGCGGGCCTCGTCGTAGTCGCGGCGTCCGATCGGCGCGAACATGCAGGGCAGCGAGGTCTCGGTATTGGTGCCGCAGCTCGTCACCTTGGCGAAGTTGATCACGTCGCTGCGCGCCGCCAGCTCGGGCGTGGTCTGGCGCGCATAGCCGCTCAGTCCCCAGTTGGCCGCACGGGCGGTCTCGCCGACCACCAGCACCAGCAGCCGCGGCTTGCCCTGCTGCGCCCAGCTCGGGCCCGGCTGGGCATCCAGGCCCAGCGGCTGGCGCGGCGCCGCGGCGCCCCTGGCCTCGGCCATGCCCACCGCCGCCGCCGACCACAGGTAGTTGGACGGCGTGATCAGGTAGCGCACTTCCTTGTGGTTGCGCATCAGCGAGGCAAAGGGCTGGAACACCGACAGCAGCGCGCCCACGGCCGCCACCGCCGCCAGCGCCAGCGCGGCCACGCGCCACAGCAGCGCCTTGGCGAAAGGCCGGTTCCTGATGCGCACCCGGCTCAGCAGCAGCAGCGGCAGGCCGGCGTAGAGCAGCAGGTGCAGCACCAGCGGCCAGGAGATCAGCTCGCGCGCCTCGGCCACATCGCTCTTGAGCACATTGCGCACCATGGTCGGGTCCAGATAGACGCCGAAGGACTGCATGTAGAAGCTGGCCAGCGCGGTGACGACGATGAGCACCGCCAGCAGCGGCTTGACGCTCCAGCGGTTGGCCACCATGCCGAGCAGCAGGAAGTGGATCGCCAGCACCAGCACCGCCAGCGCGGCGGCAAAGCCCCAGGTGGCCGGCTCGGCCAGCGTGCGCTCGCGCAGCGCCGACGCGAAGAACAGCCGGTTGGCGGCGAGCAGCCAGAACAGGCTGGCGACGAAGAGCAGCTGCTCGACGGTGGCGTGGATCGTGAACAGCCGCGCCTCGCCGGCGCCCGCATCGTCACGACGGATGAAGAGGCTTCGCATCGGCGCCACTGTGCGCCCCGCAGCTGAAGGCCGGCTTAAGCCCATCGTGCCGCGGGGCGCGGCGGCGCGGGCGCGGCCATGCGCTAAGGTTGCGGCTCCACCGCCCGTGCCTGCCCATGACCGCGCCACTGCCCTCGATCCGACGCCGCCTGACGCAGGCCCTGCTCGCCTGGGCGCTGTTCTTCAGCGTCGCGATCTCGCTGGCCGTCTGGCTGGCTGCGCGCGAGGAGACCAACGAGCTGCTCGACGACAGCCTCGAGGCCGCTGCCGAGGTGCTGGTACGCCTGCTCGACCCGCTGGCCGACCAGGCGGTGCCGACGCTGGTCGAGACGCCCGCGCTGCTCGCCGTCGACGGCCAGCCCATCCCGCGGCGTTTCGCCTGGCAGCTGGTCGGCGCCGACGCGCGCGTGCTGCTGCGCTCGCCGGGCGCACCCGAGACGCCCTGGCAGATCGACAGCGAGCATGGCTTTGCCGATCTGCCGGGCTGGCGCGTGCATTCCGCGCCGGTGGGCGCGCAGGGCCGCATGCTCTACGTGGCGCAGAGCCGCGAGGAGCGCTTCGAAGCGGTGGGCGAGCTGACGCTGCACACCGTGCTTGCCGCGCTGGCGGTGGCGCTGCTCGGTCACCTCTGGTTGCGCGCCCAGCTCGACCATGAGCTGGCGCCGCTGCAGCGCCTGAGCCGGCGCCTGGCCGCGCATGATCCGGTCTCGCCAGGCGCCAGCCTGGGCCCGGCCGAGCGCACCGAGCTGCAACCGGTGCACGAGGCCATCGACGCGCTGGCGCAGCGCCTGGCCTTGCGCCTGAGCAGCGAGCGCGCCTTCTCGGCCCATGCCGCGCATGCGCTGCGTACGCCGCTGGCCGGCATCGATGTGCAGCTGGCCGTCGCCCTGCGCGAG
This sequence comes from Roseateles sp. T103, assembly GCF_057219915.1. Lineage (NCBI taxonomy): Bacteria > Pseudomonadati > Pseudomonadota > Betaproteobacteria > Burkholderiales > Sphaerotilaceae > Roseateles > Roseateles sp. T103. Next base: position 132,563 of record NZ_JBXVVS010000003.1, on the reverse strand, counting down.
GCGCCGCCGTCCCTGCAGCCGCGCCTGCAGCGCGTGCGCGATGCCGCGGCACGGCTGCAGCGCGTCGTCGTCGCGCTGCTGACGCTGTTCCGCAGCGGCGAGCAGGCGCGGCCCCAGCCGGTGGAACTCGCAGCGCTGTTCGCGCGGCTGCCGGTCGAGGGTCTGCAGGTCGAGGTCGCGCCCGCTGCAGTGCTGCAGGCCGATGCCGATCTGCTCTCGGCCGCACTGCTCAATCTGCTCGACAACGCGCAGCGCCACGGCGCCCGTCATGTGCGCGTCAGCCTGCCGGCGCCGCAGACGCTGCGCCTGCACGACGACGGCAGCGGCATCGATGTCGCGCGCCGCGAAGCCCTGCTGCGCGCGATGCAGGCACAGCGCGAAGGACGTTCCGGCGATGACGGCAGCGACGGCGGCCCCAGCGGTTTGGGCCTGCTGCTGGCCGAGCTGGTGGCGCGGGCACACGGCGGGATGCTGGTGTTGCCCGCGGTCGAGCACGGCTTTGCGGTGGAGCTCAAGCTCGGCGCCGGCTGAGCCCGCGCGAACGCAGGCGAGAATGCGCTCGCCCGCCGCCGACCGCCCGGGCCTTGTTGCCACGCCAGCCCAACTCACATGACCGTCGCCCGCGCCCGCAATCCCTGGTCCTGGATTCCCAGCCTCTATTTCGCCCAGGGCCTGCCCTATGTGGTGGTGATGACGCTGTCGGTGGTGATGTACAAGAACCTGGAGGTGTCCAACACCGAGATCGCGCTCTACACCAGCTGGCTCTACCTGCCCTGGGTGATCAAGCCGCTGTGGTCGCCGCTGGTCGAGCTGCTCGGCCGCAAGCGCGGCTGGGTGGCGGCGATGCAGTTCGGCGTCGGTGCGGCGCTGGCGCTGGTGGCGCTGTCCGTTCCCGCGCCCAAGTTCTTCCAGCTCACGCTGGCGCTGTTCTGGCTGATGGCCTTTGCCTCGGCCTCGCACGACATCGCCGCCGACGGCTTCTACATGCTGGCCCTGCCCCAGCATCAGCAAGCTGCCTTCGTCGGCGTGCGCTCGACCTTCTATCGCCTGGCCAATATCGGCGGCCAGGGTGGCCTGGTCTACCTGGCCGGCGAGCTGCACGAACGCACCGGCAGCATGGTCAGCGCCTGGAGCGGGGTGTTCGGCGCATTGGCGGTGCTGTTCGGCGTGCTGGCGCTGTACCACCTGCTGCGCCTGCCGCAGCCGGCAGCCGACAAGCCGGCCCCGGCCGAATTGCGCCAGCACCTGGGCCGCGAGTTCGTCGCGGTGTTCGTCGCCTTCTTCCGCAAGCCCGGCATCTGGGTGATCCTGGGCTTTCTGCTGCTCTACCGCTTCGCCGAATCGCAGCTGCTGAAGCTGGCCGTGCCCTTTCTGCTCGACAAGCCCGAACTCGGCGGCCTGGGCCTGAGCAACAAGGACGTGGGCATCGCCTATGGCACCGTCGGCCTGACCGCGCTGACCGTGGGCGGCCTGCTGGGCGGCTGGATCATCTCGCGCGTGGGCCTGAAGCGTGCGCTGTGGCCGCTGGTGATGGCGATGAACCTGCCCAATATCGCCTATGTCGGGCTGGCGCTGGCACAGCCGACCCAGCTCTGGCTGGTCAGCGCCGCGCTGGCGGTGGAGCAGTTCGGCTACGGCCTGGGCTTCACCGCCTATCTGATGTACATGATCCTGGTCGCCGATGGTCCGCACAAGACCGCGCACTACGCGCTGTGCACCGGCTTCATGGCCCTGGGCATGATGCTGCCCGGCATGTGGAGCGGCTGGCTGCAAGAGCAGCTGGGCTATCTGAACTTCTTCGTCTGGGTGCTGCTGGCCACCATTCCCTCCTTCGCCGTGGCGGCGCTGATCAAGGTGCCGGCAGACTTCGGCATGAAGAAGGACGCCGACGAGGCGGCGCAAGCATGAGCAGCCCGGGTCTGCGCCGCCGCGAACTCCTTGCCGCCGGCAGTGCCGCCGCCGCACTGGCCGCCTGCAGCAATCTGGCCCCCGAAGCGCAGGCACCGAATCTGCTGCCGGCGCCCGAGCTGCTGGACGACCTGCCCGCAGCGCCGCGCGAGTTCCGTGCCGCCTGGGTGGCGACAGTGGCCAATATCGACTGGCCCAGCAAGCCGGGCCTCAGTGCCGAGCAGCAGCAGGCCGAACTGCGCGCCCTGCTCGACCACGCCCAGGCGCTGAAGCTCAACGCCATCGTGCTGCAGGTACGGCCCTGCGCCGACGCGCTGTACGAATCCGCGCTGGAGCCGTGGAGCGAGTACCTGACCGGCGTGCAGGGCCAGCATCCCGGCTACGACCCGCTGGCGCTGTGGATACGCGAGGCGCATGCGCGCGGCCTGGAGCTGCATGCCTGGATCAACCCCTTCCGCGCCCGCCACGGCGGCAGCGCACGCTCGGCACCGGCCGCCAGCCATGTCAGCCAGGCGCGGCCGCAATGGGTGAAGCGCTATGGCGAGCTGCTGTGGATGGATCCCGGCGAGCCCGACGCCGCCGCGCACACGCTGGCCGTGGCGGCCGAGCTGATCGAGCGCTACGACCTCGACGGCCTGCACCTCGACGACTACTTCTATCCCTACCCGCAAGCGGACGGCAAGGGCGGCGAGCTGGACTTCCCCGACGAGCCCAGCTGGCAGCGCTACCTGCAGGGCGGCGGCACGCTGGCGCGCGCCGACTGGCGGCGCCGCAATGTCGACGAGCTGGTGCAGCGCCTCTATGCGCTAGTTGCAAAGGTACGCGTCCAGTCGCGCAAGCCCTGGCTGCGCCTGGGCATCAGCCCCTTCGGCCTGCCCAAGCCGGGTCTGCGCCCACCGGGCATCCAGGGCTTCAGCCAGTACGACAAGCTCTATGCCGACGTCGAGCGCTGGCTGGCCGAGGGCTGGCTGGACTATCTGGCACCGCAGCTCTACTGGCCGCGCGCGCAGGCGGCGCAGGCCTTCGTGCCGCTGCTGCAGGCCTGGCGCGGGCTGAACCCCAAGGGCCGCCACATCTGGCCGGGGCTGTTCACCAGCCGCATCACGGACAAGAGCGACAGCTGGCCCGCTGACGAGATCGAGGGCCAGATCGCCGCGCTGCGCGAGCTGGCACCCGGCAGCGGCCATCTGCACTTCAGCATGGTCGCGCTGGCGCAGAACCGCCGCGGCATCGCCGATCTGCTGAAGGCGCGCAGCTATGCCGAGCCGGCCCTGGTGCCGGCCACGCCCTGGCTGGCCGCAGCGCCGCCGGCCGCGCCGCAGCCGGACGTCGCGATCGAGGGTCAGGTCTTGCGGCTGCGGCTGCGCGAGCGAACGGCCGGCACACGCCATGCGGTGTGGCTGCGCCGCAGCGGGCGCTGGGACTTCGCCGGCGCCCTGCCCGACGAGCTGCAGACCGAGCGCGCCGGCCTCGAGGCCATCGCCGTGGCCGTGCTGGACCGCGCCGGCAACGAAGGCCCGCGGACCGCCTGGCGGCTGCCGCTCGCGTAGAGTTGCAGCCCAAACCCGACCCATCCCGACGCCGACGATGAAGCTCCGTCTCCCGCTCGCCCTGTCCTTCGCCCTGCTGCTCGGCGCCTGCGCCACCGGCCCCGAGGCGCTGCGCATCGACACCCGCTACAAGTCCGAGAACGAGGACAGCCGCGTGCAGTTCCTGGTGCTGCACTACACGGTCAGCGACTTCCCGGCCTCGCTGCGCGCGCTGACCACCGGCGGCCAGGTCAGCGCCCACTACCTGGTGCGCGACAACCCGGTGGAGATCTACCGCCTGGTCGACGAGAACCGCCGCGCCTGGCATGCCGGCGCCAGCTTCTGGGGCGGTCACACCTCGCTGAACGCGGCCTCGATAGGCATAGAGATCGTCAACCCCGGCTATACCGACACGCCACAAGGACGTGTCTACGCACCCTACTCGCAGGCGCAGATCGATGCGGTGATCAAGCTCTCGCGCGACATCGTCGCGCGCCACCAGATCAAGCCCGAGCGCATCGTCGGCCATGCCGATGTGGCGCCGGGACGCAAGCAGGACCCCGGCCCGATGTTCCCCTGGCGCCAGTTCCATGACGCCGGCCTGATCGCCTGGCCGGATGCGGAACTGGTGGCGCAGCGTCGTGCCGCGCTGGAGGCCGGCGCGGCGCTGCCGGACATCGCCTGGTTCCAGGCCCGGCTGTCCCAGCTGGGCTACAACGTGCCGCGCCACGGCGAGCTGGACACGCTGACGCAGGAAACGATCAGCACCTTCCAGATGAAATACCGCCAGGCCGACTACGCCGGCCAGCCAGACCTGGAAACCGCCGCGCTGCTGGATGTGGCCACCACGCCCGGCGGCATGGTGATGAGCAAGAACGCCGCGTCACTGCCGCCGGTGCGGCCCTATACCTCGCGCTGGTAAAGCGCCGCAGCCCGGAGAGCCCGCTCATGTCCAACCACGGCTTTGCCTTCCTCAGCAACAGCAGCTTCATGAAGGTGCCGGCCGCCGATCCGGCTGATGCGCGGCCCTTCGGTGTGGCAGGCATCGCCTGGGACGGCTGCGTCACCAACCGGCCCGGCGCGCGCTTCGGCCCGCGCGCGATCCGCGAAGCCAGCCACATGCTGTGCGACGGTACGCATCCGCTGTTCGACTGCACGCCCGAGGGGCAGCTGTCCGATCACGGCGACCTGCCGCTGCCCAACACCAGCCTCGCGGACATGCGCGCCGCGATGGCGCCGCTGATCGGCCCGCTGATCGCCCGCCAGCACATGGCCTGGCTGGGCGGCGACCACTCGATCACGCTGCCGCTGCTGCGCGCCTACAAGGCGCACTTCGGCCAGCCGCTGGCGGTGATCCACTTCGACGCGCATTGCGACACCTGGGTGGACCACTTCGGCGAGCAAAGCGGCCACGGCACCTGGGTCTATGAAGCGATCCAGGAAGGCCTGGTCGTCAAGGAATGCTTTGTGCAGCTGGGCATACGCTCGGCCGGCGAGCGCGCCGCGCGCGACTATGTGCGCGAGCAGGGCGGACTGATCTTCGACGCCCGCAGCCTGCGCGGCATGGAAAGCGCCACGCAGCTGGCGCCGGTGCTGGACGCGATTCGCGCGCGCATGGCCGCACACGGCCACCCGCCGCTGTACCTGAGCCTGGACATCGACTGTCTGGACCCCGCCTTCGCGCCCGGCACCGGCACGCCCGAGCCCGGCGGCATGAGCACGAACCAGGTGCTCAGCATCCTGGAGGAGCTGACGCCGGCGCTGAACTTCGTCGGCATGGACTGCGTGGAGGTCTCGCCGCCCTACGACCATGCCGAACTGAGCAGCTATGCCGCCGCGCAGTTCGTCTGGACCTATCTGTGCGGCCGGCTGGCCGCAGCGGGCACCTAGGCTGTCGCCGAGGCAACAGCCAGCGCAGCGGCGCGCACCTACAGTCGCGGCCATCCGATCCCACCCGGCCGAGGAGACCCGCGATGAGCCAGCAGCCCGCCCCGTCAATGAAGGACCAGGTCTCGCCCGCGGAATGGCAGCTGCGCGTGGACCTGGCCGCCGCCTACCGCCTGGTGGCGCTGTATGGCTGGAGCGACCTGATCTTCACGCACATCAGCGCACGCATCCCCGGCCCCGAGCATCAGTTCCTGATCAACCCCTACGGGCTGATGTTCGACGAGATCACCGCGTCCAGCCTGATCCGCGTGGACCAGCAGTGCAACAAGCTGCACGACAGCCCCTACCCGGTGAACCCGGCCGGCTTCGTGATCCACTCCGCCATCCACGAGGTACGCGAGGACGCCGGCTGCGTGCTGCACACCCACACCCGCGCCGGCGTCGCGGTGGCGGCGCAGCGCGGCGGCGTGCTGCCGATCTCGCAGCAGAGCACCTTCGTGCTCGCCTCGCTGGCCTATCACGACTACCAGGGCGTGGCCTTCCGGCCCGAGGAGAAGCCCAGCCTGCAGGCCGACCTCGGCGACAAGAACTACCTGTGCCTGCGCAACCACGGCCTGCTGACCGTGGGCCGCACGATCGCCGACGCCTTCCTGGCTATGTATGTGTTCGAGACGGCCTGTGCGATCCAGGTGGCGGCGCAGGCTGGCGGGGCCGAGCTGATCGAGGTGAACCCGGCCATCGTGGCCGGCACCGCACAGGCGATGAAGGTGCAGACCGGCGGCATGGGCGGCGCCTTCGCCTGGCCGGCGTTGCTGCGCAAGCTCGATCGCGTGGACCCCAGCTATCGCGACTGAGGCCGTCGCGCGCTCCGGGGCCGGATGTCAGGGCCGCTGGCAGGGTGAGGCCGGCAGCTCGAAGGGCTTGACCAGCTCGGCGGTACGGCCGCTGCGGCAGAGCTTGTACAGAGCCTGGTCGAAGGCGCGGGCCTGTGCGGCGTCGATGCGCTTGCGGCTCAGGCCAAACGAATAGGCGAACTGTTTCACCGCAGCGACGGCCTGCAGGCCGGCCAGGTTCTCGCTGCGCATCAGGTGCAGGGCCACGGCCTCGTTCATCAGACCCAGCCCGTCGGGCCCGTAGCGACCGGCGGCCAGCTTGCGCAGCACGGTGACATTGTCCGTCTCCAGCTCGGTGCGCACATCGGGCAGGCCGTAGACCAGCTCGTCCAGGGCCACCGAGGTCGCCGACGGCCCGTAGGCCGCCAGGATGCGGCCCTGCAGGCCGCGCCGATCGGCGCCCAGCCGGAAGGACTCCTCCCCCGAACGGGCAAACAGCGTGTAGCGGGCGTTCAGCACCGGCCGGCTGACGTGGAAATGCACGCGCCGCTCCGGCAGGTCGACGACGGTGAAGATCCCGTCGGCCTCGCCCCGCTGAGCCAGATCGAGCGCGCGGCGCCAGGGCATGACCTCGATGCGGCAGCTGCGCCCGAGCTCGGCACACACCGCCTGCAGGACCGCCACCATCGGGCCCGCGGCCTTGCCCTGCTCGGCATAGGTGAACGGAGGAAATGGCTCGGTGACGAAGTGCAGCTCGCGCTGGGGCGCGGCCTGGGCCACAGCGGACAGCAGCAGCGCGCAGAGCCCGAGCAGGCCGCGCTGCAGCCGGGCGATGAATCGGTCTGGCGCTGAACTCATGCGAACAGGCACGCGAGCACCGTGCGAGAAGCCACGATGCGACACAGCATAGCGCCCCTCCGCAGCGGGCCGCGCCTCAGCCTTGCGTCGCCCCCCTTCGGCCCGGTCATCCCGCAACGGCCGGCCGCGCGCGGCGGCATGCGCCGCAGCCGCGGCTTCAGGCCAGCACTGCCGCGATCGCGCGCGCCGTGGCTTCGACATTGCCGGTGTTCAGACCGGCCACGCAGATGCGACCCGAGCGCACCAGATAGACGCCGAACTCATCCTTGAGCCGGTCGACCTGCGCGGCACTCAGGCCGGTGTAGCTGAACATGCCGCGCTGGGTGAGGAAGTAGCGGAAGTCGCGGCCGGGCAGCATCGCCGACAGCGTGTCGTGCAGCGCGTTGCGCATCGCCAGGATGCGCTCGCGCATCTCCTCGACCTCGCCTTCCCACAAGGTGCGCAGCTGGGGATCGCTGAGCACACGGGCGACGATCTGGCCGCCGTGCGCCGGCGGGTTGGAATAGTTGCGACGGATGGTGAACTTCAGCTGGCCCAGCACATTGGCAGCCTCGTTGGCGTCGGCGCAAACCACCGACAGCGCGCCGCAGCGCTCGCCATAGAGGCCCATGTTCTTCGAGAAGCTGTTGGCCACCATGAAGGGCACGCCCGCGTCGGCCAGCGCGCGGATCGCGAAGGCGTCCTCGGCCAGACCGTCGCCATAGCCCTGATAGGCCAGGTCCAGGAAGGGCAGCAGCTCGCGCGCCTTCAGCACCGGGATCAGCTCGTCCCACTGCAGCGGCGTCAGATCCACGCCGGTGGGGTTGTGGCAGCAGGCGTGCAGCAGCACCACGCTGCGCGCCGGCAGCGCGTCCAGCGCCGCCAGCATCTCGGCAAAGCGCAGGCCGCCGGTCTTGGCGTCGTAGTAGGGGTAGGTCTTGACCTCCAGGCCCGCGCCTTCGAAGACGGCGCGGTGGTTGTCCCAGGTCGGGTCGCTGACGAAGACTGCCGTGTTCGGGAAGTAGCGCTTGATGAAGTCGGCGCCGACCTTGAGGCCGCCGCTGGAGCCCACGCCCTGGATGGTGGCGACACGCCCTTCCTTCAACACGGCAGCGTCCGCGCCGAACAGCAGCTCGGCGACGGCCTTGCGGAAGTTGGCCGCACCTTCCATCGGCAGATAGGGCCGCGCACCGGCCTCGGCCACCACCTGCAGCTCGGCCTGGCGCACCGAATCCAGCATCGGGATGCGACCGTCGTTGTCGAAATAGATGCCGATGGAGAGATTGATCTTGCCGGCGCGCGGATCCTTCTGGAAGGCCTCGTTGAGGCTCAGGATGGGGTCGCCAGGATAGGCTTCGACATGCTCGAACATGGGGGACTCGCTCTCTCGGTTCGGGTGAGGAAGGGGACGCGACGATTATCGGTCCGACGCCAGCCTTGGCTCAGTAGCGCTGCACGATGCGCCGCCAGCTGCCGTCCTCGTGCATGGCCTGGAAGGTGCGGTCCAGCATCGCCTGCCGCTCCAGCCAGGGCGAACGCCGCGAGAACACCACATGGGGCGGCTCACCGGGCAGCGTCAGCGGCTGCTTCAGCAGCGCCAGGCCCAGCATGCGCAGCAGCAGATCGCCCTGGCGTTCGGGCAGCACCGCCACATCGAGCCGCTGGCGCGCCACCATCTCCAGCGCGATGCGGTACTCGTTGACCTCGGTGCGCTGCAGGCGCGGGTCCTCGTCGAAGCCTCCGCCATAGCGCTTGCCGCGGTGCACCGCGATGCGCCGCCCGACCAGATCGTCCAGGCTGCGGATCGGCGGCGCGCCGGGACGCGTGTAGAAAGCCTTGTCCTCGGCGGGCAGCACGGTGCGGCTGTAACTGAGGTAGCGCTCGCGTTCGGCATTGCGAAGCGGACCCAGCATCAGATCGGCCTCGCCGGCCTCCATCATGCGCAGCGCCCGGGCCGACGGCACTTCGCGGTAGACCACGGTCCAGCCCAGCCGCCGTGCGGCCTCGTTCATCAGCTCGAAATACATGCCGCCCGCACCTTCGGGGCCGAAGCTGCGGAACGGCGGATCGGCGCTGCCCACCACCTGCAGCGGCGCCGGCGGCGCGGCGCCGGGGCCCGCGGACCGGGCCGATGGCAGCCCGGCCAGCAGCAGGCTGGCAGCAAGGAAGCGGCGACGTGTCGTCATGACATGCGGTCAAAGGCCCGGCTCAATCGGGGCGCTGCGCTGGCAGCGGGCGATGCGCCAGCATAGCGGCGCGGAGGCCAGCCCATGTGACGCGCAAGGCGACCTGCCTCAGCGCATCGCGCGGCCCTGCGCGATGTCGGCGATCAGACGCAGCGTCAGGCTCATCTTGGGAACGAAGGAGTCGAGCTGCACGAACTCGGCATTGGTCGTGTGCGCGCCGAAGCCGCGCAGGCCCATGCCCTCGATCACCGCTGCCTGCGTGGCCAGCGCGGCGAATGCAGCGTCGGTGCCGCCGCCGGTCGGCACGTCGCGCACCAGCAGCGGCGTGCCCTGCTCCCTGGCCAGCTCGACGGCATGGGCCGCCAGGCGCCGGCTGGCTTCGCTGGCCTGCAGCGGCGGACGGCGGCGCTCGAAGTTCAGGCTGATCTCGGATTCGGGCAGCAGCTTGTTCTTGATGCGCTCGCGCAGCGTGGCCTCGATGCCGTCGAAATCGCTCACGCGATCGACGCGGATGTCCGCCGAGGCTTCGGCGGCGGGCGGGATCATGTTGCGCACGATGCCGGCGCGCGCCAGCGTCCAGTGCACCTGGCGACCCACCGAACGATCGGACAGGTCGCGCGCATTGAGCAGCTGGTGCGCCAGTTCATAGAGCGCGTTCACGCCTCGCTCGGGCGCAGCGCCAGCATGGGAGGCGCGGCCCTTGACGAGCAGATTCGCCGCCGCGATGCCGCTGGTGGCCAGGCGCAGCGTGTCCTGCCCGTCGGGCGCGCCACCCCCCTCGTAGGACAGCACCACATCGTGCGCCGCACCCTCGCGCGTCAGCGTGGCGCGCGAACCCGGCGAGCTGATCTCCTCGTCCGAGTTGATCAGCACCGTCAGCTGGCCCCAGTCCTGGCTCAGACCCAGCTGCGCGAGCAGCTTGACCGCATGCAGCACCATCGCCACGCCCTGCTTGTCGTCCGCGATGCCCAGGCCGAAAGCCCTGCTGCCCTCGATGCGGAAAGGCTGCTGTGCCAGCATGCCGCGCGGATAGACCGTGTCCATATGGGCGATCAGCAGGATCTTCCGGCTGCCCTTGCCCTTGAAGGCTGCCTTGACCATGGGGCCGATGCGCTCGGGCGTGTCGAACATCTTGTAGGTGTCGGCCACGGGCGGTTCGATGATCTCGACCTGGCCCCCGGCGGCGCGCAGGCGCTCGGCGACGAAGGCCGCGATGCGCTCCAGGCCCTCGCGGTCCGAGCTGCCGGACTCGATCTCCACCAGGCTCTTGAGCGTCTCCACGAACGCCGCCTGCTCCTTGACGACCAGCTCCTGCACCGCGGGCACGCTGGGCCGCGTCTGCGCCAAGCCCGGCAAGGGCAGCGCCATCAAGCCGCTGGCCAGCACGGCGCAGCTCAGCGACTTCAGCAGCAGGGTTCGACGCCGGGACGGGAGATGTCGGAGGGCTTGCATGAGGCGTGGTCTCGGCTTCAGTAAGGGGGCGGCGGATCCATCGTAGCCGCCGCCTGCGCGCCGACACACCGAGACTTACGCCAACCAGTGCACCCAGCGCCCATGCGGATGCGACCAGGCCAGCGCCTGTGTGCGCAGCCCGCCAGCGCCATCGGCCGTCTGCAGCGTCCACAGGCTGGTCGAACCGGCCTGGTAGTCGGCGGGCAAGGGCGGCAGCTGCTCCAGCTCGGGCGGATGCAGCGCGGCAGCTTCGGCGCTCAGCCAGGCCAGACCGCGCCGGCGCACCTGCTCGCCGACGCGGCGGCGATGGCGCTGCAGCGAAGGTTCGTCGAAATAGGCCAGCACCCAGGAGTTCAGCAGCACCGGCTGCACGCCGGCCGGCAGGCTGTCCAGCCAGCCCTCCAGCAGCGCCAGTCCGTCGGCCGCCTGATGCAGCGGATACCGCTCGGCCCGAGCCAGCGCCAGGGCCTGTTCGAGGCGACGCCCGCGCTCCAGGTCATGCGGCCAGAGGCAGGCACGCAGCCAGCGTGTCGCCGCCTCGTCCTGCACATTCACCGGCGCCAGGTCCGTGCCGAGGCGCGCAACCAGCCGCCAGCCAGAGTCGGGTGGCAGCGCCGCATCGCCACGCCAGCTGCACGAGATGCTGGGCGTGCCTGGTTCGGCCGGCGCGCCGCGCTGACCGGCGGGCCCGTAGTCGTAGCGATAGCGGTCCACGCCCAGGTTCAGCCCGGCACTGCAGCCGAAGTCGAACAGCGCCAGTTCACTGCGGCCGGTCTGCCGCGCCAGCTGCGCCAGCGCCGGCCAGAGCACCGCGCAGCGGCCGATCTCGTTGGTCTGCGTGGCACGGGTGCGCAGATGCTCGGTCAGCGCCGGCTGCTCGCACCGCACGAAGTCAAGCAGCTGCGCCGCCAGCTCGGCGTCGGGCACGCGGCTGCCGCCGCAGCTGGGGTAATAGGCTGCCAGCGGATGGGGCACGCCGGCCAGCAGGCGTTCATGGATGGCCGCGAGCAGCAGATTGGGCCGCGCCTGCTGGCCCGGCGCATGGCGCATCAGCGCGAGCAGCTCGGGTGAGGCGGCGACGATCCGGCAGATCGCCACATAAAGCGGATCGTCGGTGGCCTCGACCTCGGCAAAGCGGCGGTACTGCTCGGACCAGGCCTGCAGCTGCGCGGCGTCCGGCGCCCGGCCCAGGTCCATCGCAGCGCCCTCAGGCCTTGAGCGCCGCCTCGATGTCGGCGCGTAGCTTCTCCGGGGTGTCGGTCGGCGCGTAGCGTTCGCGCACCTGACCATCGCGCCCGACGAGGAACTTGCTGAAGTTCCACTTGATCGCCTGGGTGCCGAGGAAGCCGGACTTCTCGGACTTCAGCCACTGCCACAGCGGGTGCGCCTCGACGCCGTTGACCTTGACCTTGGCCATCATCGGGAAGGACACGCCGTAGTTCATCTCGCAGAAGGAGGCGATCTCATCGTTGCTGCCCGGGTCCTGGCCGCCGAATTCGTTGCTGGGGAAGCCGACCACCACCAGGCCCTGCTCGCGGTAGTCGCGCCAGAGCTGCTCCAGCCCCTTGAACTGCGGCGTGAAGCCGCAGGCGCTGGCGGTGTTGACGATCAGCAGCACCTTGCCGCGATAGTCGGCCAGCTCGACGGGCTTGCCAGTGATGGACACGGCGGAGAAGTCGTAGACGGTCTTGGTGTCAGCCATGCCTGCTCCCTGGCGGTGTGAAGGTGAAAACCGGCCGGATGCTAGCGCAGCGCGGCCACCAGGGTTGGCCGGCCGCCACAACCAGGTGCGGCAAAGGCCTATTTCCGGCCCGATTCGGCCGGCGGCGCTGCCGAGGGTTTGTAGCATGGCGAGATTGCTGGAAATGGCAGTCCAATCGGCCTGCCGCGCGCGGCCCGGCTGCGGCCGTGCGCCAGGCATCTGCTGGAACTAATCGCATCGACAGGGGGCGCACACTTGGATCATTTGGTCTGCTACACGCCGAAGGAACTGCAGTCGGGCTCGGCGTCACAGATGAGTTCGGCCCGCTGGCGCCTGCTCGCTCAGGGCGACACCTGGTTCTCCACCGCAGCCGCCAAGCTCGATGCCCATGCCAACCTGCTGCAAGAGCTGGTCTTCAGCCAGCCGGCGGTGGCGATCAACTGCGCCGGGGCCAGCGACAAGCTGGCCCATCTGGTGGACCTGGAAGCGGCACCCGACTTCGTGCGCCTGCTCACCGATGCTGGCGCACCGGTCTGGGACGGCATCCTGATCTCCGCCGGCGGCAACGACGTGATCGAGGCGGCGCGCGTGCCTGCCCATCCCAGCCCCGGCGAGCTGGACACGCTCACCCCGCTGGAGTTGCGCCTGCTGCGCCACCAGACCGAGTGGGGTCCGCCTTCGGCGGGTGCCGGCCGCTATTTCTCCGAGCCGGGCTGGCTGACCTTTGCCGACTATCTGCGCACCAATATCCGCCACCTGCTGAGCCTGCGCGACCAGGGGCCTTCGGCGGGCAAGCCGGTGCTGATGCACTGCTATGCCGCGCCTATGCCGCGGCCGGCCGGCGCCGCCGATGCCGGGCCCTGGCTGTACCCGGCCTTCCGCGCCTATGCGATCCCGCCAGCGGACTGGATGGCGGTCAGCCGGCTGCTGGTGGTGCGTCTGGTGCAACTGCTGAAGAGCCTGGCCGCCGACACCGAGAACTTCCCGGCCCTGCATGTATTCGACTCGACCAGCGTGCCGCTGGCCCTGCCGGCACCGGGCAGCACCGGCATCAGCGGCGACTGGCACAACGAGATCCACCTCAACCACAGCGGCTGCTTCAAGATCGGCCGTGCCTGGAGCGAGCACATCGAGGCGGTGCTGTCGGGCAAGAGCGACGCCGCAGGCAGCGCCGGCGGCAAGGGCATGGGGCGGAGGAAGTAAGAGGAGACCCCTTCCGGGTCTTGTGCGCGGGCCTGCCGCCCGGCTTGTATCGCCGTCTGGCCTTCGCCAGCCACAAGACCCTTCCGGGTCTTGTGTGCGGGCTCAGTGGCTCGGGTCGGAGCGGGCGATGGCGAGGAGGCGGGCCATCTCTTCCGGGTGATTGCGGCCGTTGGCAATGTGCCAGCGGCGGATCAGCCACATGGTGCCGGCGACGACGATGCCGAAGATGCTGATCGCACCGAAGGCCGACATGCCGAACTTGGTCAGCCCGGCATAGAGCGCGCCCAGGCCCAGGATGCAGGCCTGCTCGTTGAAGTTTTGCACCGCGATCGAGCGGCCGGCCCCCATCAGGTTGTGGCCGCGATGCTGCAGCAGCGCGTTCATCGGCACGACCAGGAAGCCGCCGATGCCGCCCAGCATGATCAGGAAGGGCGCGGCGACCCAGACATTGCTGATCACGTTCATCAGGATCACCAGCAGACCCATCGCGATGCCCAGCGGGATCACGCTGGTGGCCTTGTCCAGGCGCATGTACATCGACGCGACCACCGCACCGACCGCGGTGCCGATGGCGACCACGCCCACCAGACTGGACGCCTGCGTGGTGCTGTAGCCCAGCGCAGCCGCCGCCCAGGCCAGCACGATGTAGCGCAGATTGCCCGAGACGCCCCAGAACAGCGTGGTCGTGGCCAGCGAGATCTGGCCCAGCTTGTCGTTCCACAGCCGCGAGTTGCAGTCCATGAAGTCGCGCACCAGGCCGACGACGCCGCCGTCCATGGGCTGCAGCGCCGCGTCGGTGCGCGGGATGCGCAGATTGAACAGCGCGGCGATGACGTACAGCGACACCAGGCTGGCGATCGCCGCTTCCGGCGCCGTGTCGATGCCGGTGTCGATGTAGGGCAGGTCCAGCACCAGCAGATGCGGCGCCACATGCTGGCCGACCAGCTGGCCGCCGAGCAGCACGCCCAGGATGATGGAGGCGATCGTCAGACCCTCGATCCAGCCATTGGCCTTGACCAGCTGCGAGGGCGGCAGCAGCTCGGTGAGGATGCCGTACTTGGCCGGCGAATAGGCCGCAGCACCCAGGCCGACGATGGCATAGGCCAGCAGCGGGTGAAGGCCGGTCAGCATCATCAGGCAGCCGACCACCTTGATGCTGTTCGAGATGAACATCACCCGACCCTTGGGTATCGCGTCGGCGAAGGCGCCGACGAAGGGCGCCAGCAGCACATAGAACAGCGCGAACATCGGCACCAGCGCGGCGCGCTGCCATTCGGGCTCGCCCGAGGTGCGCAGCAGCTCGACTGCAGCCACGAACAGCGCGTTATCAGCCAGCGAGCTGAAAAACTGCGCCGACATGATGGTGTAGAAACCTTTTTTCATCGGCCCAACGGAATGCGTGAAACGGCGGCGGCTGAGGGACTGCGGTGAGGGCGAGGGCCCCTGCACCAGAGCTGGGCACGAGCTGCGGCGGGTTTATAGCATGCAGGGCTTGCAGCAGCGCCGCCGCCGGAGCCGCACGGCGGCCCGAACGTGCCGGCTGCCACGAAGCGGCCAAGATCGCGATGCCACAATCTCCACCATGCCGCGCCCGATCGAAGCCCTGATCCACCCGTCTGCCATTGCCCACAACCTCGCCCGCGCGCGGGCCTGCGCTCCGGACGCCAAGGTCTGGGCCGTGGTCAAGGCCGATGCCTACGGGCACGGCATCGCCCGCGTCTTCGACGCGCTGCGCGGCGCCGACGGCTTTGCGCTGCTGGATCTGGACGAGGCGCAGCGCCTGCGCGACCTGGGCTGGCGCGGCCCCATCCTGCTGCTCGAAGGCTGCTTCGAGCCGCGCGATCTGGAGCTGTGCTCGCGGCTGCGCCTGTGGCATGCGGTGCATTGCGAGCAGCAAATCGACTGGCTGGCCATGCACAAGACGCACGAGCCGCACCGCGTGTTCCTGAAGATGAACAGCGGCATGAACCGGCTGGGCTTCACGCCGCAGGCCTTCCGCGCCGCCTGGACCCGGCTCAATGCCCTGCCCCAGGTGGACGAGATCTCGCTGATGACGCACTTCTCCGACGCCGATGCGCGGCGTTTCGGCCAGGACGGCATCGCCCACCAGCTGGCGACCTTCGATGCCGTCACCGCCGACCTGCCGGGCGAACGCAGCCTGGCCAACAGCGCCGCCACGCTGCGCCATATGGGCCGCGTGCGCAGCGACTGGGTGCGGGCCGGCA
This sequence comes from Roseateles sp. T103, assembly GCF_057219915.1. NCBI lineage: Bacteria > Pseudomonadati > Pseudomonadota > Betaproteobacteria > Burkholderiales > Sphaerotilaceae > Roseateles > Roseateles sp. T103. The sequence continues at coordinate 116,801 of NZ_JBXVVS010000003.1, read as the reverse complement.
TCATGAGCTACGGCGGCGTGCCGGACTATCCGGAACACGACGAGGCGCACTGGGACCTGCGCCCGGCGATGACGCTGCGCTCGAGGATCATTGCCACGCAGCAGCTGCAGCCCGGCGACAGCGTGGGCTATGGCTCCAGCTACGTCGCGGACAAGCCGATGCGCATCGGCATCGTCGCCTGCGGCTATGCCGACGGCTATCCGCGCCACGCGCCCACCGGCACGCCGGTGCTGGTCGACGGCCAGGCAACGACGACCGTGGGCCGCGTCTCGATGGACATGCTGGCGGTGGACCTGAGCCCGCTTCCCGCAGCCGGCTTCGGCGCCGAGGTGACGCTGTGGGGCCGCGGCCCCCGGGGCCGCAATCTGCCCATCGATGCAGTGGCCCGCTCGGCCGGCACCATAGGCTACGAGCTGATGTGCGCGCTGGCGCGGCGTGTGCCGGTGCATGTGAGCGACTGAGATGATGCTGCTGCACTGGCGGCCGAGCGAGGCGGAGCTGGACTTCAGCTTCGTGCGCGCCCAGGGCGCCGGCGGGCAGAACGTCAACAAGGTATCGAGTGCGGCACACCTGCGCTTCGACATCCGCGCCTCCAGCCTGCCGGAGCTCATCAAGCAACGACTGCTGGCCCTGTCGGACCAGCGCGTCAGCAGCGAGGGCATTGTCGTCATCAAGGCCCAGCAGCACCGCAGCCAGGAGAAGAACCGCGCCGAGGCCGTCGCCCGCCTGATCGCGCTGGTGCAGAGCGTCGCCCACACGCCCAAGCCCCGCAAGGCGACCCAGCCGAGCTACGGCTCGCAGCTCAGGCGCCTGGCCGGCAAGGCGCAGCGCTCCGGCATCAAGGCCGGGCGGGGGCGAGTGCGGGACGAGTAGCCACGTAGAGGCTGGCCAGGCTCAGGCCCATGCCGCCTATCGACAGCAGCGTAGGCTGCCAGCCCTCGAGCACGGCCGAGATCAGCAGCGCGATCACCGGGATCACCACGCCGGTGAGCGCCGCGCGCGCCGGACCCTGCGCCTGGGCCAGCTTGAAATAGAGCACGAAGGCCACCACCGAGCCAAACACCGACAGGTAAAGCAGCGAGAGCAGATAGCTCGGCCGCGCATCGAAGTGCAGGCCCTGGCCGCTGGCCAGCGAAGCCAGCGTCAGGAACAGCGCACCGTAGCCCATGCTCCAGGCCAGCACCGGCACCAGCGGCAGGCCGCGGCCTGTCATGGCGCCCCCGGCCGGCTGCCGCCGACCGCCCCCCGCGGGGGCTGGCAAGTCCGGCTTGGGGCGGCCCGGCGCCGGACTTGTGAGCGTCAGCGTCAGCACATTGCCGATGCAGGCTGCCGCCACGGCGAGCAGCCCCAGCCCCAGGCCCAGCGCCGCATGGGGCCGCGCGCCGGTGGCGGCGATCTCGGGCCAGAAGATCATCGCCACGCCGCAGACGGCGCCCACCGAGGCGAGCAGGAACTTCTTCGTCACCGACTGGCCGAAGAACAGGCGCCCGGACAGCGCGTTGCCGAACACCATCAGCGAGAACAGCACGGCCACCAGGCCGGTGGGAATGTGCCGCTCGGCCTCGTAGACCGACCAGTAGTTGCCGCTGTACTGCACGATGCCGGTGGCCAGCGCCAGCCAGTGCGCCGAGGCCGGCAGCGCCAGGTTCTCGCCGCGCCAGCGCGCCAGCAGCACCAGCAGCAGCGCCGCCAGCGCGAAGCGCCAGGCCACCGAGTTCAGCACCGGCACCGCGCTGTCGAGCTGGTAGAGGATGACGTGCCAGGTGCTGGCCCAGATCAGCGTGGGTGCCCAGAAGAGCAGACGAAGACGTGCCGTGGAGGGCATGGGTACAACTCTCGAATTCAACAGGGCACGACCCTGACCCGGGGCCAGCGCTGTGCATAGGCCTTGGTCTGGACGCGGCGACGGTACTCGGCGACGCTGACCCGCGCCGGATTGCGGCGCACCACCATGGCGAACAAATCGTCCAGGCCGTGCGGTGCGATGACAGTGAGGCGATCGTCGCCGTCGAGACTGAGGCCGACCGCGGTCGCGTACTCGGGCCAGCTGGCCACCGCAGCCTGCAGCGAAGGCAGCGCCTCGACCGCATGGCCGAAGCAGGACTCGAACCACAGATGCACGCCGGCCTGGTTGGTCACCTCCCAGGGCACGCCGGGCAGGGCCTGCTCGAGTTCGCGCTGCAGCTCGGCATCTCGCTGGCCATCGAGGCATCGGGCGTCGAAGTAGGCCAGGTCGATGTCCGACAGCGCGCTGGGACGGGCATGGCCATGCAGCTCATCCCAGACCATATTGCGCACCGCGCCAGCGCCTATGCACCAGGAGTCCAGGCCCAGGCCGCGCGCCGCGCGCAGGGCCTGCATCATCCAGCCGGTGCGGCGCGTGATCGCCAGCAGCGCCTGATGCTGCCCGCTTGCGTGCTCGCGCTCAAGCGGCACGCTTGAAGCCGGCCAGCAGGGCGCCGGCAACGACGAAGAGCGAGCCGAAGCTGCGGTTGAGCAGGCGCACCTGGCGCTCGGAGCGCAGCGCGCTGAGCACGCGTGCGGCCAGCGCGGTGTAGCCGGCCATCACCACCAGATCGGTGAAGCACAGCGTCGCGCCGATCACCGCATACTGCAGCGTCAGACTGCGGCCGAGATCGAGGAACTGCGGCACCACCGCGAGCAGGAACACCGTGCCCTTGGGATTGAGCGCGTTGACGATCCAGCCGCGCAGCACCAGCTGGCGGCGCGAGACCAGTGCTGCGTCGGTGTTGGAAGCCACCATCGGCTTGGCCGGCGCGCGCCATTGCTGCACGCCGAGCCAGACCAGATAGGCCACGCCGGCCCACTTCACCAGCGTGAAGGCCAGCGCCGAGGAGGCAATCAGCGCGCCCAGACCGGCACCGACCAGCACCAGCTGCGTCAGGATGCCCAGCACCAGGCCGAAGGTGGTGAAGTAGCCGCGGCGAAAGCCATGATTCAGACCCGAACTCATCGCGGCGACGGCGCCGGCGCCGGGCGACAGGCTGATAGCCCAGGATGCGGCGAAGAAGGCCAGCCAGACCGAGAACTCCATGAACGACTCCAGAAGGCGCACCGCACTCGGGCGGTGCAGGCTGGGGTTTGTAGCACGGCCGCTACCAGCTGCCGGCGACGTCGGTGCGAAGGGCGATAATTCTGCTCAGGCGGCAGGCGTCCTGCCTGCTCCGGTGCGAGCGACAGCTTGGCGCGCGCCCTCCCCTACTCTAGGCCCGAGCCGGAATGCCGTGATGACGACAACGTTGCCGACGCTGGATCCGCGGACCCTGCTGTTCTCTGTGTCGCTGGCGGCCTTGCTGATGTCTGCCATCTGTGCGGCACTGGCGCGCTCGCTGCCGAACCAGCGCGTCGCCCTGAACGCCTGGAGTCGGGCCATGGCCGTCGGCTGTGCGGCTTTCCTGCTCTATTTCCTGCGTGGGCATGTGCACTTCCTGCTCAGCTTCGTGGTGGGCAACCTGCTGATCCTGTTGCTGGCCGCGCTGTGCCTGCGCGCCTATGCCGGGCTGGCCGGCGAACAGCCGCCCTGGCGCGCGATGGTCGCGCTGCTGCTGCTGGGCATGAGCGGCGTGCTGCTGCGCAGCTTCGCGGACATGCCGCTGGTCGTGGTCACCGTCTCGCTGGCGATCGCGGGCATGCTGGTGCTGATGGTGCGCGTCATCGGTCGCATGCAGGGCCAGCGGCCGCTGCCGCTGGCGCGCAGCGCTCGGATCGTCTATGGCGTACTGGCCGCCGCCCTGCTGCTGCGCGCGCTGCTCGCCTTCGTCGGCGACGGCTCCACCGTGGCCCTGAATTCGGCCGCGGCGCCGCAGGTCTTCGTGCTGCTGGCCGGCGGCGTGTTCTTCGCGGCAGGCACCCTGAGCTTCGTCAGCATGGCCCAGGAACTGCAGCGCCGCGAAGTGGAGGAAAGCGCCCGGCGCGACCCGCTGACGGGCATCTACAACCGCAGCGCGCTGTTCGAGATCGTCGCCGAGCTCAAGCGCCAGCCGGGCTCGCCGGCCTGTGCGGTGGTGATGTTCGACATCGACCATTTCAAGGCCATCAACGACAGCCACGGCCACGGCGCCGGCGATCTGGCGATCGCCTATGCCGCGCGCATCATCGCCTCGTCGGCGCGCATCTCGGATGTCGTGGCGCGCTACGGCGGCGATGAGTTCTGCGTCATCCTGCGCAACAGTGGCGCGGCCGAGGCGGCCCAGTTTGCACGCCGGACCGTCGAAGAGGCGCGCAAGCAGGCGCTGCGCATCGACGAGCAGCAATCGATCAAGCTCACGCTCTCGGCCGGCTATGCGGCACGAACGGCGGGAGCGGCAGGCGCCGTGGATGTGGAAGCGCTGATCGAGCAGGCCGATCGGGCGCTCTACGCCGCCAAGCAGGGCGGCCGTGACCGTGCGCATTCGATCGAGGCACTGGCCGGCCTGGTCGCGGCGGCGGCGCTGACGCAAGCCGCGACCAGCGCCTGAGCATCGCCCCGCGCCGCGGCGACAATGCGCCGATGGCCAAGGACAAGACGATCTTCACCTGCAGCGAGTGCGGCGGCACCAGCGCCAAGTGGCTGGGCAAGTGCCCCAGCTGCGGCGCCTGGAACACGTTGATCGAAGGCCCGGCCGAGACGCCGGCTTCGGGCAAAAACCGCTACCAGGCGCTGGCCAAGAGCCAGCCGGTGGCGACGCTCTCCGAGATCGAGGCGCGCGACTTCGAACGCACACCCACCGGACTGGAGGAGCTGGACCGCGTGCTCGGCGGCGGCATCGTCGCCGGTGGCGTGGTGCTGATCGGCGGCGACCCGGGCATAGGCAAGTCGACGCTGCTGCTGCAGGCGGTGGACTCGCTGTCGCAGGGCATGAAGGCGCTCTACGTCACCGGCGAGGAAAGCGGTGCCCAGGTGGCGATGCGCGCACGGCGCCTGGGCCTGGCCGGCGACAAGGTGCGCGTGCTGGCCGAGATCAACCTGGAGAAGATCCTCGCCACCATCGAGGCCGAGGCGCCGGACTTCTGCGTGATCGACTCGATCCAGACCGTCTACTCGGAGCAGCTGAGCTCGGCGCCCGGCTCGGTGGCCCAGGTGCGCGAATGCGCGGCACAGCTGACGCGCACCGCCAAGGCCACGGGTTGCGCGATGGTGCTGGTCGGCCATGTGACCAAGGAAGGCGCGATCGCCGGCCCGCGCGTGCTGGAGCACATCGTCGACACGGTGCTGTATTTCGAGGGCGACACGCACAGCAGCTTCCGCCTGGTGCGCGCGATCAAGAACCGCTTCGGCGCGGTCAACGAGATCGGCGTGTTCGCGATGACCGACAAGGGGCTGAAGGGCGTGGCCAACCCCAGCGCGATCTTCCTCTCCACCCATGGCGAGCCGGTGCCGGGCAGCTGCGTGCTGGTCACGCTGGAAGGCACGCGGCCGCTGCTGGTGGAGCTGCAGGCCCTGGTGGACGCCGGCGGGCCCAGCCCGCGGCGGCTGTCGGTGGGCCTGGAGCGCGACCGCCTGGCGATGCTGCTGGCGGTGCTGCACCGCCATGCCGGCGTGCAGACCAATGACCAGGACGTGTTCGTCAATGCGGTGGGCGGCGTGCGCATCAGCGAGCCCGCGGCCGACCTGGCGGTGATGCTGGCGATCCAGGGATCCTTGCGCGGCCGCGCCCTGCCCAAGGGCTTCATCGCCTTTGGCGAGGTGGGCCTGGCCGGCGAGGTGCGGCCCGCGCCACGCGGCCAGGAGCGGCTGAAGGAAGCGGCCAAGCTGGGCTTCAGCGTCGCCGTCGTCCCTAAGGCCAATGCGCCGAAGAAGGCGATCGAGGGCCTGACCGTGCATGCGGTCGAGCGCATCGAGGAGGCGATGGCGCTGGTCAGGGGCTTGTGAGGTCGCCGGGCAGCGTCGGCGGATTGTTGCTGCTGCCGCGCGCGTCGGCGAGCGCGGCGCGGCCGGCGCGCTTGTTGCGGTACATCGCGTCGTCGGCCGCCTTGGTCAGGCTCAGCTCGTCCTGGCCATCGTCGGGATAGAGCGCCAGGCCCAGCGAGCAGGTGATCTCCAGCCGCAGGCCGCCCAGCTCCAGCGGCGCGGCGACCTGGTTGAAGATCTTGTCGGCCACCATCTGCGCCGTCTCGCGCGTCACCGGGCCGGTGAGCAGCACGACGAACTCGTCACCACCGATGCGGCCCACGGTGTCGGTCTCGCGCACCGAGCTCTTGATGCGCCGCGCCACCGCCTGCAGCAGCTGGTCGCCGACCGCATGGCCGTACTGGTCGTTGATCGGCTTGAAGCGGTCGAGGTCGAGCAGGATCAGGCCGATGCTCTCCTGGTAGCGGCGCGCGTTGGCCAGCGCGAAATGCAGGCGCTCGTCGAAGTGCGCGCGGTTGGCCAGCTCGGTGAGCGGGTCCTGCAGCGCCATGAAGCGCACCTTCTCCTCCGACTCGCGCCGCGCGGTGACGTCGGACAGCGTGCCTATCATGCGCAGCGGCTTGCCCTGCTCGTCACGCTCGACCACGGTGCCGCGCGTCAGCACCCAGCGCCAGCCGGCTGGGCCGTCCGCGACGCGGTATTCGCAGACCAGGCTCTCGGCACCGCCCTCGATGCAGTGGCGCATCTCCGCACGCAGCCGCGGCAGATCCTCGACATGGGTGCGGGCCAGCAGCTCGTCGATGCTCGGCTCGGCCGGCTGCGGCGGCAGTCCCATCAGCTCGCGACAGCGTGCCGTGGTCTTGACCCGTCCGCTGCCGAGCTCCCAGTCCCACACGCCATCACCCGCGCCCTCCAACGCCAGCGCCCAGCGCTGCTCGCTTTCGCGCAGCGCCCGCGTCATCCGCGCGGCCAGGGCCTGCGCGCGCTCGCGCGCACTGCCCAGCAGCCAGGCCAGCAGGGCCAGCAGCACCGCGAAACCGGCGCCGGTGGCCAGCACCGCATTGGCACCGGTGGCGCCGCTGCTGGCGGCGAAACTGGGGCCGGCGCGCAGGCTCATGGTCCAGGTCTGGCCGCCCATCACCAGGTATTCGCGCGCTTCGATCAGGGTCTGCCGCGGACCGTCATCGTGGTAGAGCAGCGTCGCCTCGTCCAGGATCTGCCCGTCGTGCAACGCCAGGCCCAGGCCCAGCGGCAACTCGCCGTAGAGGCTGGACATCAGCGCCTGCATGCGCACCGGCGCCGCCACCCAGCCGCGCAGGCGCTCGCGGCGCTGCGGCACACTGTCGGGCACAGTCTCGTCGTCAAATAACGGCAGCACGATCAGCACACCGGTGCCGGGCGACAGGCCCAGCGTGGCCAGCTCGAGGCGCGCCGACAGTGCCATACGGCCGGAGTCGCGTGCCCGCTCCAGCGCCAGCCGCGTGCGTGCATCGCTCAGCAAGTCCAGGCCCAGCAGCGCCTTGTTGGCGGGCAACGCCGGCTCCACCTGCAGCACCGGCGCCATTGCCACGGGCTGGGGCCGGTGCTCGATGCGCAACAGGCCCTGCACGCCGGCGAACTCCGCGCCCAGCGGCAGCGCATCCACATAGCGCGACAGCACCGGCGCCGAGGCTTGCGGCGTGGCCTGCACGAAGCCCTGCACGCCTTGCAGCAGATGCTCGTGCGCAGCCATGCGCTGCTCGATGCGCAGGCTCGCTTCGCGCAGCGCGGCGTCGAAGGAGGACTGCAGGTGGTGGCGATCGAGCGCGCGCTCGTGCTGCCAGTAGGCCAGCGTCAGGCCCAGCGCCACGACCAGCACGACGAAGGGCATGGCGCGCGACTGCAGCCAGCGAGTGAACAGGCCGTCGCGCTCCATGGCTGCGGATTCAGAACTGCACCATGGCGCGCGCCAGGTCGGGGCTGAAATACTTGGAGAAGATCCGCAGCATCGTGCCGTCACGGCGCATCTCGTCGATCAGTGCGCGCCACTGCGCCTGCTCGGCAGCAGGCAGACTGGCCCTGGACATGATCAGCCCGTGCGGCACGGGCGCATCGCCGAACTCGATGATCTGCGTGAGCTCGCGGATGCGGCCCGACTCCAGGGTCGGGTAGTCGAAAGGCTCGATGATCATCGCGTCGATCTGCCCGGCCACCAGCGCCGTGAACAGCGCCGGCAATCCGTTGGACAGCGTCAGGCGCTGCTCGCCGGCCAGCGCATCGACGAGCCGGTTGGCTGTCTCGCTGTAGCGGAAGCTGCGGATCACGCCCAGGCGCAGCTTCCTGTTGCGCTCGAAGTCCTCGATGCGCGCCACCTTGGCATCGCGCCGCACCAGCAGGTAGTACTTATTGGAGAAGTACCAGGCGAAGGCGGCAAAGGTCTCGCGCTTGTCGTTGCTGATGCCCGACAGGCTGAAGTCCAGCGCGCCGGACTCGATCAGCTGCCAGATGCGCGCGCGCGGCATCAAGCTGACATGGATGCGGCAGCCGCTGCGGCGGATCAGCTCGTCGGTGACGTCCTTGTCGATGCCGGTGGAGGTCTCGGCCGAGTAAAGCAGGCCGTGCTCGTGCAGCCCCAGCGTCAGCGGCCGCGAGCAATCGGGCCGGCCCTGCGCCCAGGCGCCGAGCGCCAGCCACATCAGCGACAGGGCGCCCAGCCGCAGCGCGACACGCAGCCAGGCAGGAGACAATCGAGCCTTCATCGTCCAGTCGTCCCTTGGGCGCCGAAAGGCACCCTTACTCCCCGATCGGCCCGACGGCATGCGAGATGCACCACCGGCCCGGACCCGCAAGAATAAGCCAAGCGCATGTACGAGACACCGAATCCCCCTGGCTTCGCCGGGCGCCCCGAGCCGCCCTACTACGCAGTGATCTTCACCAGCCAGCGCACCCAGGGTGACGCCGGCTATGGCGAGACGGCCGAACGGATCGCCGCATTGGCCTCCGCCCAGCCCGGCTATCTGGGCGCGGAAAGCGCTCGGGGCACGGATGGCCTGGGCATCACCGTGTCCTATTGGCGCAGTCTGGACGACATTGCCGCCTGGCGGCGCGATGTCGAGCATGCCGCCGTGCGCGAGCAGGGCCGCGCGCAGTGGTACAGCCATTACGAGCTGCGCGTGGCCAAGGTCGAGCGCGCGTATGGCTGGGACCGCGCCGACGAGCGCGGCGACCCGGGATTGCCGCAGGAGACCGCGCGATGAACCCCTGGATCGGCGGCGCACTGGCGCTGGCCGCCCTGGTGCTGGGCGGCGTGTTCTTCGGCTGGCAGGGCGTGATCCTCGCGCTCTCGGGCATCGTGTTCTGGCTGCTGATGCAGTTCACCCGGCTGATGCGTGTGATGCGCATCGCGCAAAGCTCACCGGTGGGCCATGTGGACAGCGCCGTGATGCTCAATGCCAAGCTGCGCGAGGGCATGCGCCTGGTGGACCTGATCCCGCTGACGCGCAGCCTGGGCAAGAAGCTCTCGGCCACGCCGGAGACCTGGGGCTGGACCGACCCCGGCGGCGTGCGCGTCGAGCTGGTGATGGAAAACGGCCGGCTCAAGAGCTGGCAGCTGCTGCGCCCGGCCGGCGAGGACGCGCCGGCTGGCCAAGCCCCGGCGAGTCCATAAAATCGACGTTTCTACCCAAGACAACCCAGGAGTGCTCCCATGTCCATGGCCGACCGCGACGGCAAGATCTGGATGGACGGCCACATGGTCGACTGGCGCGATGCCAAGATCCATGTGCTGACCCATACGCTGCACTACGGCTGCGGCGCCTTCGAGGGCGTGCGCGCCTACAAGACGGACAAGGGCACGGCCATCTTCCGCCTGCGCGAGCACACCGAGCGCCTGTTCAACAGCGCCAAGATCCTGCGCATGAAGATCCCCTTCTCGATCGAGCAGGTCGAGGAAGCACAAAAGGCCGTGGTGCGCGAGAACAAGCTGGAGAGCTGCTACCTGCGCCCGCTGACCTGGATCGGCTCCGAGAAGCTGGGCGTCAGCCCCAAGGGCAACCAGATCCACCTGATGGTCGCGGCCTGGGCCTGGGGCGCCTACCTGGGCGAAGAGGGCATGAAGCGCGGCATCCGCGTGAAGACCAGCAGCTACACCCGCCACCACGTCAACATCACGATGACGCAGGCCAAGACGGTGAGCAACTACACCAACTCGATCCTGGCCAATATGGAAGCCACCGACGACGGCTACGACGAGGCGCTGCTGCTGGACCCGTCGGGCTTCGTCTCCGAGGGTGCGGGCGAGAACCTCTTCGTGATCAAGAACGGCGTGGTCTACACGCCGGATCTGTCGGCCGGTGCGCTCAACGGCATCACCCGCAACACCATCTTCCACATCTGCCAGGACCTGGGCCTGAAGCTGGTGGAAAAGCGCATCACCCGCGACGAGGTCTACATCTGCGACGAGGCCTTCTTCACCGGCACCGCCGCCGAAGTGACGCCGATCCGCGAGCTCGACCGCATCGAGCTGGGCAGCGGCAGCCGCGGCCCGATCACCGAGAAGATCCAGTCGGCCTTCTTCGACATCGTCAATGGTCGCAACCCCAAATACGCCAGCTGGCTCAGCCTGGTCTGAACCCCTGCATCGAGGACATCCGTCATGAGTAGCGAAGCCAACAAGTCGGTGGTCGAGGTGACCGCCAAGGACGTGCAGGGCCCCGGCGTGGTCGCCTGCCCCAACCCCAAGATGCCGCTGTGGAGCAACCACCCGCGCGTGTTCGTCGATGTGACGCACGAAGGCGGCGGCAAGTGCCCGTATTGCGGCACCGTCTACCAGCTCAAGGCTGGCGAAGTGCTGCACGCGCACCACTGAGCCGCCGCACCGATGCCGCAGATCAAAGCCCAGACCGCCGCGCTGATGGCCTCGCCCGAGGACACCGAGGCGCAGTTCTACGAGGCGCTGCAGAGCGCCGACCTCGACCGGCTGATGGCCGTCTGGGCCGACGAGGACGAGATCTCCTGCGTCCATCCCGGCGGACCGCGCGTGGTCGGCTACGGCGCGATCCGCGCCGCCTTTGAAGCGGTGTTCACGCAAGGTGCCGTGCAGGCGCACCCGGAGCGCGTGCGGCGCCTGCACAGCGGCGACACCGCCATCCATCTGGTACTGGAGCGCGTGCAGGTGGCCGGCCCGCAGGGACAGGCGCAGAGCGCCTGGGTGATCGCGACCAACGTCTATCTGAAGACCGCCTTCGGCTGGCGCATGGTGCTGCACCATGCCAGCCCCGGCTCGGCTCATGAGATCCAGGAAGTGGTGGACGAACCGGCCGCCACGACACTGCACTGACGGGGCCCCGGCCATGCGCTACCGCGCACCGCTGTGGCTGCCTGGGGGCCACGCCCAGACCATCTGGCCGGCGCTTTACGCGCGGCGCCATCACCGCGAAAGCCAGCCGCCAGGCTTCCGGCGCGAGCGCTGGACCACGCCGGACAGCGACTTCATCGATGTGGACTGGCTCGCCGACAGCGCCGCGCCGGCCCGTGCGGCGCGGCCGCTGCTGGTGCTGTTCCATGGCCTGGAAGGCAGCACGCAGAGCCAGTACGTGCAGGCCTTCGCCCATGTCGCGCAGCAGCGCGGCTGGGCCTTCGCGCTGCCGCACTTCCGCGGCTGCTCGGGCGAGCTGAATCTGGCGCCGCGCGCCTACCACTCGGGCGACTATGAGGAGATCGGCTGGATGCTGGCGCGCTTCAAGGCGCTGCATGCCGGCCCGATCGTCGCCGCCGGCGTCTCGCTGGGCGGCAATGCGCTGCTGCGCTGGGCCGAGGAAGCGGGCGACAGCGCCGCGGCGACGGCGCGTGCGGTGGCCGCGGTCTGCTCGCCGGTCGATCTGGCGGCGTCCGGGCACGCGATCGGCCGCGGCTTCAACCGCCTGGTCTACACGCGCATGTTCCTCGCCACCATGGTGCCCAAGGCGCTGCAAAAGCTGCAGCAGCACCCGGGCCTGTTCGATGGCGAACGGCTGGCGCGGGCGCGCGACCTCTACGAGTTCGACAACCTGTTCACCGCGCCGCTGCACGGCTTCCGCGATACCGAGGACTACTGGGCGCGCGCTTCGGCCAAGCCGCATCTGCACCGCATCCGTATCCCGGCGCTGGTGCTCAATGCGCGCAACGATCCCTTCGTGCCGGAAGACAGCCTGCCGCAGCCGCAGGAGCTGCGCGGCAATGATCGAGTCGAGCTCTGGCAACCGGCGCACGGCGGGCATGTGGGCTTTGCCAGCGGGCGGCCGCCGGGCCTGGTGCTGACCATGCCCGAGCAGGTGAGCAACTGGCTCGCCCGCGCACTAGACTGAGGACACCATGGATCCCATCGTCCAGGCCGCGCTGAAGAAGTGGCCCAATGTCCCGCACTGCTACGGCTGGCTCGCGCTCGATGCGCGCGGCGACTGGTACATGCGCGACGATCGCATTCAGGCGGCCGGCCCCTTCCCTCAGGTCAAAGGCAGCCGCATCCAGCACGAGAAGCTGCTCGAGTTCATCGGGCGCAACTACGAGCATGACGCGAGCGGCGCCTGGTTCTTCCAGAACGGTCCGCAGCGTGTCTACCTGCAGCTGGAAGCTGCGCCATGGATCTGGCGCCTCAGCGGCACGCCGCAGGCGCTGCGCATCCACAGCCACACCGGACGGGCGGCCGAAAAGGTCTTGTCCGTCTGGCTGGACGAGCACGACCGGCTCTACCTCGCCACCGAGCTCGGCCTGGGACTGGTGCACAGCCTGGACATGGAGCTGGCTGCCGACATGGTCGAGGCCGGCCACTGGGACCCGCAACCCTGCCGCCATGCGGAGCTGTTGCAGCACTTCGGCGTCATCAGCCAGCCCCAGCCGAACGCCGCCTGAAGGCGCACCGGCGAAAAAAAACCGACCCCGCAGGGTCGGTTCTTGCCAAGCCTGAACAGGCTGGACTGGCCGGCTTACTTCGCTGCCGAAGCGGCGGCGGCCGGTGCCTTGGGCTCGTCGAACTTGGCGCCGCTCTGGTTGGCCATGTAGACGACAGCGCGCGCGATCTCGTAATCGCTGTGATCGCCACCGCCTTGCGGGCCCATCGCGCCCTTGCCCTTCAGCGCCGAAGTCAGCAGCGCTTCGAAACCGGTCTTCACACGGGGGCCCCAGGCCGCAGCGTCAGCCAGCTTGGGTGCACCCGCCGCACCAGAGGTGTGGCAGGCCGCGCACTGGGCCTGGTACACCTGCTCGCCCGTCTTCATCGCGGCAGGATTGGAGGCGTCCTTCAGCTCGATGGTGCCGACCGGCTGGATGCGCGCCGCCACGGCCTCGGCCTGCTGCACATCGCTGCCGGCGCCCGGCTTCGGTGCGGAGCTGACGTAGTTGGCCAGCATGATGATGATGATCACCGGCACCACGAAGGCCAGTACCACGACCCAGATCAGCTGCTTGGGCGACTTGATCGGCCCTTCGTGGCCTTCTGCGTGATCGTGCTCGTGAGTTCCGCTCATGAAATCCTCGTTGGCGTCGGCGATGGGACAAATTGAAAGCAATCCGAGCGCCGCGCGGCCATCGACCACCCAGCGCAGAACCGCCGGATTATAGCCAGCCGCCCCAGGGCGCGACCTGTTGCGCTGCTAGAATGCCGCCGGCGTGGCGCCCGTAGCTCAATGGATAGAGTACTGCCCTCCGAAGGCAGGGGTTGCTGGTTCGATCCCAGCCGGGCGCGCCAAGAGATTCAAAGACTTACGCCACCCTCGGGTGGCGTCTGCGTTTCTGCTGCGCCAGAGGTGGCTCAGCCCTTTTGCGCCAGCAGGCGCTCGATCTCATCGAGCAGCTTGTCCATGTGACGGATCAGGGCCTGGTGCGGCGCGGGCGAGTCCATGTCCAGGCCTGCGGCGCGCAGGCGAGGCACCGGGTGCACGCTGCCGCCCGAGCGCAACACCTCCAGATAGGTCTCCGGCATGCCGGGCTTGCGCTGGGCGATCTGCTCGGTGAAGAAGGCCGCGGCCGCCATCGAGGTGGCGTACTGGTAGACGTAGAAGGGCCGGTGGAAGTGCGGGATCAGCGCCCATTCGCTGCACACGACGGGGTCGATCTTCATCACGCCCTGCTCTGCGCCGTGGTACTTGCGCAGCAGGCCGCAGTACATCTGCGTCATGCGCTTGCCGGTGAGCGCCTCGCCGCGCTGGACGGCATCGTGCGTCATCAGCTCGAACTCGGCGAACATGGTCTGCCGGAAGTAAGCGCCGCGCAGGCGCTCCACCGACTCGGTCAGCAGATACAGGCGCTCTTCCACCGTCTTGGCCTGCTCCAGCATGTGGCGCTGCAGCAGCAGCTCGTTGCTGAAGGACGCGATCTCCGCCAGAAACAGCGGATAGCCCGCGGTCTCGTAAGGCTGGGTGGCGTTGGCCAGGATGGTGTGCATGCCATGGCCCCATTCGTGCGCGAAGGTGCTCAGGCTGTCGAAGGTACCCTGGTGGTTCAGGAAAATCAGCGGGGTCAGGCCGTACACGCCGCTCTGATAGGCGCCCGAGCTCTTGCCCGGCGCCGGGAACACATGCATGGTGCGCGCGCCCAGCGCCTGCTTCAGGCGCCGCTGGTAGTCGGCCCCCAGCGGCGCGGTAGCCGCCAGCGCGAGCTCGCCCGACTCTTCCGGGCTGAAGCGCCGATCGCTCTTGACCAGGTCCGGGTAGATGTCGTGGTAGCCCAGGTCCGGCAGGCCCAGCATGCGCTGGCGCAGCTTGAAGTAGCGATGCAGGGTCGGCAGGCCCTTGTTGACCTCGGTGACCAGGTTGCGATAGACCGACTCCGGGATCGCGTTGGACGCCAGGCTGGCCGACACGGCCGAGGCATGCTGGCGCAGCCGGGCGTTGGTCACCCCGGTCTCGACCCGCTGGGCCAGCAGGCTGCCCAGGGTGTTCTCCAGCCTGCCGTAGGCGCCGAAGAATCGCTCGAACACCTGCTGCCGCACGGCACGGTCCGGATGGGCACGCAGGCGCTGGTAGCCGATGTCGTTCAAGGTCTCCGTCTTGCCGTCGACCTCAAGGGTCGGCCAGCTCGCATCGACGGTGGTGAGGAAGGTGCGCGCTTGCGTCGCGCTGCCCAGCAGCGGGCCATAGGCCGCCAGGGCCGCCTCGGTCTCGGGGCTCAGCTGGTGGGCGGCCAGGCGCAGCACGTCGCGCAGGCGCTTCTCATGCTTCTTCAGCGCAGGCTCGGCCGCCAGCCAGGCATCCAGGCGGGCCGCGCCGATCTGGCGGATCTCGCTGTCCATCCAGCTCAGGCTGCTGGCGAACTGCCCGCTGAGATTGCGCATCAGCGACTGGCGCTCCTGGTTGCGCGCATCGCGGTTGTCGGTGCTGGCCATCGCGCTGGCGTACACGGCCACGCGGCTGAAGCGCTGCGTCCAGGCCGAGGCCGTATCCAGCGCACGCGCCAGGCTGCGGGCGTCGGCACCGACACCGCCGCGCAAGGCGCGCAGCTCGGGCAGCGCGGCCAGGATGGCCTGACGCTCGGCATCCCAGGCCGCATCGCTGGCGAACAGCGGACTGAGGTCCCAGACATAGCGCGGGTCGGCGGTGGCCGCCTGGCCGGCGGCCTGGCCCGCGGTCTGGGCCAGGCTCTGGTCGGCCATATCGTCGAGCTCGTGCTCCTGCAGCGGGTCGAAGGCATGGGAAGGTGCGACAGGCGCCCACAGCAGGGCGGCAACGACGGTGGCAAGCAGGGTCGGACGGAACATGGGGCTCACAGGCAGAGGGTTGGCCAGCCGCGCAGCCTAACGGCAGCGGCAAGACCCTGGGTTGCGGTCGACATCGAGCGCTGCCCGAGCGGCCTGGTCCGCCTCAGGCGGGCACAGCGCTTCGCGCCGCGATCCAGTCCACCAGAGTCGCGGCCGGCAGTGCCGCAGTGAACAGGAAGCCCTGCAGCTCGTCGCAACCGGCAGAGCGCAGGGTCTGCGCCTCGCGCTCGGTCTCCACGCCTTCGGCCACCACGCGCAGCCCCAGCGTATGACCCAGGCCGATGATGGCGCGGGTGATCGCCAGGTCGGTCGGGTCCTCGAACATGTCGCGCACGAAGCTGCGGTCGATCTTCAGCCGGTCGATCGGGAAGCGGTTCAGGTAGTTCAGGCTGGAGTAGCCGGTGCCGAAATCGTCGATGGCCAGCGCGACGCCCAGACGTCGGATCGCATGCAGGCGGGCGAGTGTCTGCTCGGCGCGATCCATCAGCATGGACTCGGTCAGCTCGAGCTCGATCGCGCCCGGCGGCAGCGCATGGCGCTCCAGCGCGGCGCGCAGCGTATCCACCAGCGCGTCGTCGCCGAGCTGCAGCGCCGAGACGTTGATCGCCACCTGCGGCACGTCCACGCCGGCAGCCTGCCAGGCGGCCAGCTGGCGGCAGGCCTCATCGATCACCCAGGCGCCGATCGGCACGATCAGGCGCGTATCTTCAGCGATAGGAATGAACTGCGCCGGCGACACCGGGCCCAGCTCGGCGCTGTGCCAGCGCAGCAGCGCCTCCACGCCCTCAACACGCCCCCCGCGCGCGGCCACGCGCGGCTGGTAGTGCAGCGCCAGCTCGCCGCGCTCCAGCGCATGGCGCAGGTTCGATTCGAGCTTGATGCGCTGCTGCGCGCGCTCGTTGAGCTCGGGCGTGAAGAAATGCGCCATGTCGCGGCCCTGGGCCTTGGCCTGGTACATCGCCACGTCGGCATGGCGCATCAGCACGTCGATGTCCTGCGCGTCGTCCGGATAGATGGCCACGCCCACGCTACAGGAGACATGCAGCTCGGCGCCGTCGATCTGGTGCTGCTGACGTACCAGCGGCACCAGGCGTTCGTCCACCACGCTGCTCACTTCGGCCAGCTCGCGCACGCCAGCCAGCACGATGACGAACTCGTCGCCGCCGAGGCGGCACACCGTGTCGCCGGCGCGCACCGCCGTGGTCAGGCGCCGCGCCACCGAGCGCAGCAGGCCGTCGCCGATGTGGTGGCCCAACGAGTCGTTGATGTTCTTGAAGCGGTCCAGGTCGATGAACAGCACCGCCACCTTCTCGCCGCGGCGCTCGGCCTGCTGCATGGCCATGCGCAGCCGCTCCACGCACAGCGAGCGGTTGGGCAGCTCGGTCAGCACGTCGTGCTGCGCGAGGAAGCGGATGCGCTCCTCCTTGAGCTTGCGGTCGCTGATGTCGATGCTGGTGGCGATGTAGTGGGAGATCTCGCCCTCGTGGCCGCTGCGCATCACGCTGAGCATCAGCCAGGCGGGGAACACCGTGCCGTCGCGGCGCTGCATCGTCACCTCGCCCTGCCAGTTGCTGCGTTGCGCCAGCAGCGGCGCCAGCGGCGCCAGATGCTCCACCGGCCCGTCGGCGCGCACCGGCTCGCCGACCAGCTCGTGCAGCTCGAAGCCGGTGACGCGGCAGTAGGCCCGGTTGGCGGTGAGGATGCGGTGTTCGGCGTCGATGATCAGGATGCCCTCGCCCGAGGCCTCGAAGACCTTGGCCCACAGCTCCAGGCGGCGCTCCATGAACTTGATGTGATTGATCGGCGTGAACGCGGTGACCACCGCCTGCTGGCCCTGGAACTCCAGGCAGCGCGCCGACAGCACCGCCCAGCTCGGCTCGGGGCCGAGCTGCCAGCGCACCTCGAACTCGTCCACCGCCTCGCGGTCGGCCAGCTGCTGGAAGAAGCGCGAGCGCACCTGCGGCTCCAGGCCCTGGCGCCAGGGGTCCTGCTGGCATTCGCCCAGCCAGGCCTGGGCCGGCGCATTGGCATGCAGCACCTGGTGGCCGGGGATCGCGGTGACCATCATCGGAATGGGCATCGCGGCCATCAGCTGCTGCTGCGCCTGCGCGGCGCGCGCCCGGGCAGCCAGCTCCTGCTGCGCCAGCCGCTGCTCGTCGAGCTGGGCCAGCATCTCGTTGAAGCCGCGCACCAGGCGGCCGATCTCGTCGGCGCTGTTCCAGTTGGCGCGCAGCGTCTGGTCGCCGCTCTCGCGCACGCGGTCGGCCACGCGCGCCAGGCGCTGCAGCGGCACGCGGATCTGGCTGGCGACGAAATACACGGCCGAGAGGATCAGCACCAGCAGCGCCACCGCCGTGCCCAGATGCAGCCACATGCGCGAGAAGAAGCCATGGATGCGCGCCGAGAGCAGGCGCTCCATCTGCACCGTGGCTTCCTGCCAGCTCTGCGCCAGCGCCGCGACGGCGGCGCGGTGTGCATCGGCCAGCGCCTCGCGCTGCAGGGGGATCGCTGCCGTGCCCACCGCACTGGCTGCGGCGCTGCGGTAGGCCGTCAGCGTCTCACGCAGCTGGGCCAGGCCCGGCAGCAGCGGTCCGGCCAGCGCCGGGCCGCCAGCCGCAAAGGCCTCGCTGTAGTCCGATTCCAGCGCCTGCCAGGCGCTGTCGAGACGCCCTTCGAGCAGCAGGTAGCGGGTCTGGTGGGCGCTGTCGAAGCTGCCTGGCACCGGCTCGCGGCGCGCATGGGCGCTGAGGTCGGCCATCGCCTCCAGCAGCTCGGGCACGCGCAGCACGATGACCGACATCGTGTAGTAGCTGTCCAGGTCCGGGTCGAGGATCAGGTTGGACTGGTTGCCCACCCGCGTCAGCAAGGCGCGGCCGCGGGTCAGGCCGGTGCGGTAGTCGCCTGCATTGCCGGCCTTGGCCAGCGTGTCGGCGAACTCCTCGGCCAGCTGGGTGCTGCCCATATCGGCACCATGCTGCCGCTCGGCACGGTGCACCAAGTCGGCCATGCCCTGCATCGGTGCATGACCCAGCGCGGCCGCGTTGGCGCTGGCCAGCACCGCCGGCTGCAGCTCGGCAATGTAGGCATTGCCGGCCTGCTCCTTGCGGGCAAAGTCGATCGACAGGTACTTCTCGTTGACGAGGATGCCGCTGATGTAGATCACCGCGCTCATGTCGAGCAAGAAGATCAGCAGCAGCTTGCGGCCGACGCTGAGCCGGCCGAGCAGGCGGCCCAGCCAGCGCTTGCTGAGACGCTCGCGCGTGGCCGGCTCCGCTGGCGAGATGAAATCGGAGGACTGCATGCCCGCCAGGCATGCAAGTCGCGCGCCAATCAGGCCCGATTTCAGGGCGCAGGCACCAAGCTTTCAGCCGCAGGCGTGCGAAATGCACGCCGATGCAGCGCAGCCCCCTATTGCAGAACTGACGCCAAGCCGGCCTCAGTTGGCGATGGGCCCGAGCACGCGCATCGAGTAGTCCACCGCCTTGAGGTCCTTGGTCAGGCGACCGATGGAGATGCGGTCCACGCCGGTGGCGGCGATCCAGCGCAGCTGCTCCAGCGCGACGCCGCCGGAGACTTCCAGCAGCGCGCGGCCCGCATTGAGCGCCACCGCCTCCTTCATCATCGCCTCGCTGAAGTTGTCCAGCAGCACGCTCTCAGCGCCGGCGTCCAGCGCCTCGCGCAACTCGGCGATGCTTTCGACCTCGATCTGGATACCGACCTTGGCATTGAGCGCCTGCGCCGCCTTCAGCGCCGCGGCCACGCCGCCGGCTGCGGCGATGTGGTTCTCCTTGATCAGGATGCCGTCGTATAGCGCCAGGCGCTGGTTGGCGCCGCCGCCCACGCGCACCGCGTACTTCTGCGCCAGGCGCAGCCCCGGGATGGTCTTGCGCGTGTCCAGCACCGCGCAGCCCTTGGGGTTGGGGCTGGCGCCTGCGATCGCGTCGGCATGCGCGCGGGTGATCGTCGCGGTGGCCGAGAGCAGCTGCAGGAAGTTCAGCGCCGGACGCTCGGCCGAGAGCAGCGCGCGGCCGTCGGCCTGGATGTCGCAGACCACGGTGTCCGCCGCCATGCGCGCGCCTTCGGCGTAGTGCCAGACGATGCGGCTGCTGGCGTCCAGCGCGGCGAACACGCCCTCGAACCAGTCGCGGCCACAGAGCACCGCGCCCTCGTCGCGCACGCGCACCTGGGCCTGCACGCGGCGACCGGCCGGCACCAGCTGGGCCGTCCAGTCGCACAGGCCGATGTCCTCGAACAGGGCTTCGCGGATGTTGCGGGCGCGGGCTTCGTCGAGGGTCTCGTTGTGGTCGAACATAGCTGACAGGGGCAGGCCCCGCCTTGGGGGCCGTGAGTTACTCCGGAGCCCCGATTGTCAGGCTCAAATCGGCCAGGCCCTCGATATGGCCGGTGATCTTGTCGCCGGGCACCACCGGGCCCACGCCCTCGGGCGTGCCGGTGTAGATCAGGTCGCCGGGCTTTAGGTGGTAGTACTGCGAGAGATTGGCCACCACCTCGGCCACGCTCCAGATCAGGTCCGACAGATCGCCGCGCTGCCTTTCCACGCCGTTGACGGCCAGCGTGATCGCGCCCTTGTCCAGCGGACCGCATTCGCTGGCGCGCACCAGCTCGGTGATCACCGCGGCGTTCTCAAAACCCTTGCCGGTATCCCAGGGGCGGCCCATCTTCTTGGCCTCGTTCTGCAGATCGCGGCGCGTCATGTCCAGGCCCGCGGCATAGCCCCACACGGCGGCACGGGCGGCCTCGGGCGTGACCTTGAACACCGGGGCGCCGATCGCCACCACCAGCTCCATCTCGTAGTGGTAGTTGCTGGTGCCGGGCGGATAGGGAATGGTCGAGCCCGAGGGCACCAGCGCATTGGCCGGCTTGGTGAAGTAGAACGGCGGCTCGCGATCCGGGTCACCGCCCATCTCGCGCGCATGCGCGGCGTAGTTGCGGCCCACGCAGAAGATGCGCGACACCGCGTAGCGCTGGCTGCTGCCGCGCACCGGCACGCTGGGTTGCGGTTCGGGAGGGAAGACGTAGTCGGCGGTGCTCATGGGCTAGGGTCTCGCTCAGTGGAGTTGTGAAACAACGCGGAGTTGTGAAACAACGCGGAGTTGGCTGGCCGAGCATAAGCGCAGGCAGGCGCCGCGATGCTGTGGCGATTACCGAGCTTGTGCGCTGCGCGGCTACCATCGCGCCGATGAGCACCAAGGGCAGCCAAGCAGACAAGACGGCGCGGCCGGCTGCGCGCAGCACGGCAGCTGCCGCCGCGGCAACGCTGGCCGCGCTGCTGGCCGGCTGCTCGACGACCAGCACCACGCCGACCCGCGCCCCCGCGCCTGCTCCGGCGCCCTTCCCCTACGACCGCGACGGCCCCGGCACCAACCCGCCGCCCGAATTGCACCGCGTGCCCGACGCCACGCCGCGCATCGAGCCGCAGCGCAAGGGCGGGCCCAACAAGCCCTACGAAGTGATGGGCAAGCGTTACGAGCCGCTGACCGGCGACGTGCCGCTGGTGGAGCGCGGCCTGGCCTCCTGGTACGGCCGCAAGTTCCACGGCCGGCCCACCTCCAGCGGCGAGGTCTACAACATGTATGCGATGACCGCCGCGCACCCGACCATGCCCATCCCCAGCTATGCGCGGGTGCGCAACCCGGCCAATGAGCGCGAAGTCATCGTGCGCATCAACGACCGCGGCCCCTTCCACAGCGGCCGCATCATCGACCTGAGCTACACCGCCGCGCTGAAGCTGGACCTGCTGCGCGGCGTGGCGCCGGTGGAGGTGGAACGCATCACCTTCGAGGACATCCGCACCGGCGCCTGGCTGCGCGGGCGCGAGGCGCCGCCGGGGCTGGGCAGCGAACCGCAGGAGCCGCCGCCGGTGTTCGTCGCCAGCAGCGCCAATGGCGCGCCGGAGCGCAGCACCACGCAGACCATGCGGGGCGGTAGCGGCGAGGCGGCGGCAGCAGCGGTAGCAAGACCTGACCCCGCGGCGCTGCTCAATGGCGCCGCGCCGGATATGCAGAGGCCGGCCCCGAGCGCAGCAGCGGCCGCCACCGACGCGGGCGCCGCGGCGGCGCCGGTGCCGCAGACCCAGGCCAAGATCGCCCCCGGCTTCTGGGTGCAGCTCGGCGCATTCAGCAGACTCGACGGTGCCGAGAAGCTGCGCGAGCAGGTGGTGCAGCGGGCCGAAGCTTTTAGCCCGCTGCTCACCGTCGTACGCGAGCAGGCGCTGCATCGGCTGCAGGCCGGGCCCTATGCCAGCCGCGAGCAGGCGAGCGCAGCGGCGGAGCAGCTCAGGAGCGCACTAGGGCCGTTGCGGCCCTTGGTGGTGGAGCGACGGTGAAGATCCTCCAGGCCTCCGAGTACCAGCCCCAGGCACATGAGATCTTCGCCGAGGTGGCCGGCCAAGTCCGCTGCTTGCTGCCGCTGGCGCGCATCGAACACATTGGCGCGTCATCCATCCCCGGTGCCGTCTCGAAGGGCGATCTGGACATCTGCGTCGTGGTCGCTCCGGAGGATCACTCATCCGCCGTGCAGGTGCTGCAGACCGTGGGCTATGCGATCAAGAATGGCACGCTGCGCACCGCCGAACTCTGCATGCTGGTGTCACCTCGCAGCGACCTCGACACGGCGCTGCAGGTCGTGGCGGCCGGCTCACGCTTCGAGTTCTTCATGCAGTTCCGCGACGCGCTTCGCGCCGATCCTGCATTGGTCGAGCGCTACAACCAGCTCAAGACCGATTTCGCCCCGGCGGGCGAGGATCGCTACCGCGAGGAGAAGGCAAGGTTCATCGAGGCGGTGCTCAAGGCTGTCTGAGCCTGCCTAGCGGCGCGCCGCACATCGCGCGCCGCCGCTACGTCAGGAGCTTAGGCGTCGCCTCGGCGAGCCAGGCGCCCCAGCACTTCCCCATTGCTCTCCCCCAAGCGCGGCGCCAGCGTCCTGATCGCCCCCGGCGTCTCGCTGAGCTTGGGCACGATGCCCGGCACGTCGAGTTCCAGCCCCGACGCGGTGACGATGTGCTCGATCATGCCTCTCGCGCGGTAGTGCGGGTCTTCGGCGATGTCCTTGGCGGTATAGATGCGGCCCACTGGCACACGCGCGGCCTGCAGCGTGGCGACCACCTCGGCCACCGGGCGCTGCACGGTCCAGGCGGTGATGGCGGCGTCGAGCTCGTCGACGCGCGCGGCGCGGCCGGCGTTGCCGGAAAGTAGCGGGTCTTGCCCCAGGTCGTCGCGGCCGATGGCGCTCATCAGGCGCTTGAAGATCGAGTCGCCGTTGCCGCCGATCACCACCTGGCCGTCGGCGCAGCGATACGCGTTGCTGGGCGCGATGCCAGGCAGCGCCGAGCCGGCGGGCTCGCGCACCGCGCCGAAGGCGCTGAACTCCGGCAGTAGCGATTCCATGCAGTTGAAGACCGATTCGTACAGCGCCACGTCCACCACCTGGCCGCGGCCGGTGCGCTGGCGCGCCTGCAGCGCCAGCAGCACGCCGATCACGCCATGCAGCGCGGCCAGCGTGTCGCCCAGGCTGACGCCAGCGCGCACCGGCGGCCGGCCGGGCTCGCCCATCAGGTGGCGCAAGCCGCCCATGGCCTCGGCCACCACGGCGAAGCCGGGCAGGTCGCGATACGGGCCGGTCTGCCCGAAGCCGCTGATGCGCAGCATGATCAGGCGCGGGTTGGCGGCGGCGAGCGTCTCGTAGCCCATGCCCCAGTCTTCCATCAGGCCGGGGCGGAAGTTCTCGATCAGCACGTCGGCCTCGGCGGCCAGCTGGCGCGCGATGGCGCGGTCGGCCTCCTCGCGCAGGTCCAGCGTGACGCTCTTCTTGTTGCGACTCTGCACCTGCCACCAGACGCTCTCGCCCTGGTGCAGCAGGCGCCACTGGCGCAGCGGGTCGCCGCTGCCCGGCGGCTCGACCTTGATGACCTCGGCGCCGAAGTCGCCCAGCGTCTTGCCAGCGAAGGGGCCGGCGATCAGCTGGCCCAGCTCCAGCACCTTCAGCCCTGCAAGCGGCCCTGCGTTCTCTGGCGTGCTCATCATCATCGTCGTCGTCAGGCCGCGCGTTGCTCCAGCACGAAGTTCGCGCCGTCGTACTGGCCGAGCTGCTCGACCAGATAGGGCAGACACTGCTGCAGTTCCTCGTGCAGCGTGAACGGCGGGTTGACGACGAACATGCCGCTGCCCAGCATGCCGAAGCCACGCTCGTCAGCCTGTGCGACGGTCAGACGCACATGCAGCCAGCCCTTCTTGGCGCCGGCATCGGCGGCGGCTTTGAGCCGGCCGGCGAGCTGGCTGGATTCCAGCAGCGCGAGCTGCGGGTACCAGATCAGGTACACACCCTCGGCGAAGCGCTGCAGGCCTTCGCGCAGCGCGGCGACGACTTTCGCGTAGTCGGTCTTGATCTCGTAGGGCGGGTCCATCAGCACCACCGCGCGGCGCGAGCCCGGCGGCGGCAGCTCGGCCTTCAGCGAGCTGAAGCCGTCCTTGTCGCTGACCTGGGTGTTGGCGCGGGTCGAGAGATAGGACTCGAGGATGCGGTAATCGGTGGGGTGCAGCTCGTAGCAGCGCAGGCGATCGGGCTCGCGCATCAGCAGATTGGCGATGGCCGGCGAGCCGGGGTACTGGCGCAGCTGGCCGTCGGTATTGAACTGGCGCACCAGGTCCACATAGTCGGCCAGCGGCGCGGGCAGGTCCTTGCGGTCGTACAGGCGTGCGATGCCGCTGGCGTATTCGCCCTTCTTCTGCGCATAGCGGCCCTCGATGGAATAGCCGCCGGCGCCGGCATGCGTGTCCACCAGCGTGTAGGGCTTGTCCTTCTCGGCCATGTAGCGAAGCACCCGGGCGAGCACCAGGTGCTTGAGGACATCGGCGTGGTTGCCGGCATGGAAGGCGTGGCGATAGGCAAGCATGGTGCGCACTGTAGCGTGCGCTGTCGCGTGCCGGACGGCGGCCGCATGCCACGCTCGCTATGCTGGCGGCCCGGCCCCAGGGCCGGCCTTGTCCTCACTCTCGCGTTCCTGCCATGCCCTCCCTCTTCGATCCCGTCCAGTTCGGCGATGTCGCACTCGCCAATCGCATCGTCATGGCCCCGCTGACGCGCAGCCGCTCGCGCGGCCTGCTGCCCGGCGAGCTGGCCGTCGAGTACTACCGCCAGCGCGCCAGCGCCGGCCTGATCGTCAGCGAGGGCGCGCAAGTCTGCGCCGAGGGCCAGGGCTATCTGGACACCCCCGGCATCCACACGCCCGAGCAGGTGCAGGCCTGGCGCCGCGTGACCGACGCGGTGCATGCCGCGGGCGGCAAGATCGCGGTGCAGCTCTGGCATGTGGGCCGCATCTCGCACAGCGATTTCCAGCCAGGCGGCGCGGCGCCGGTGTCGTCGACCGCCAGGCCGGCCAACACCAAGACTTTCAATGCCCAGGGCTTCATCCCCGTCTCGGCGCCGCGCGCGCTGCGCACCGACGAGCTGCCGGGGCTGGTGGCCGCCTATGTGCACGCCGCGCGCTGCGCGATGGAGGCCGGCTTCGACGCGGTGGAGGTGCACGCCGCCAATGGCTATCTGCTCGACCAGTTCCAGCGCGACAGCGTCAATGACCGCAGCGATGCCTACGGCGGCTCGATCGCGAACCGCTGCCGCCTCACCGTCGAGGTGATGACGGCGATCGCCCAGGCCATCGGCGCCGGCCGCACCGGCATCCGCATCAGCCCGGTGACGCCGGTCAACGACATCGGCCAGGACAGCGATCCGCAGGCGCTGTTCAATCATCTGGCCGAGCAGCTGGCCCCATTGAAGCTGGCCTTCGTGCATGTGATCGAGGGCCAGACCGGCGGGCCGCGCGATGTGGCGCCCTTCGACTACGCCGCGCTGCGCGCCCGGCTGAACGCACCCTATATCGCCAACAACGGCTACAGCCGCGAGATGGCGCTGGCGGCGGTGGCCGAGGGCCGCGCCGACGCGGTGTCCTTCGGCCGCGACTTCATCGGCAACCCGGACCTGGTGCGCCGCCTGCGGCTCAATGCGGCGCTGAACGCGCCGGAGCGCGCCACCTTCTACGGTGGCGATGCCCACGGCTACACCGACTATCCGGCGCTGGCCTGAAGCCGGCCGCCGGCCATGCCGGCTCAGGGCTGCTGGATCGCGCCCGGATGCCGGGGCAGGCCGCTCAGCGCCAGCAGGCCGCGCGGATGCTGGTATTGGTGGGTCGGCCGCAGCGACAGTCCGTCCGGACCCGGCCCCGGCTCGATGGCCCGGCCGCGCAGCGGCGAGTCGGGCTTGAGCGTGTAGTCCTGGCGCGAGGCCCGCACCAGCGCATCCCAGTCGGCCGCCGGGTTGTTGCGCACGTCCCAGTTGGCATCGGTGCTGAAGCGCCCGCCGCCAACCAGCAGGTTGTTGATCGCGCGCACCCGCGCGGCCCCGGCGCCCACGCGCAGGTAGCTGCCGCCGCTGGGCCGGTCGTCCACCAGGGTGTTGTGCACCAGCCAGAGCTCGTTGCGGGCGTGCTTGTAGCCCTCGGCGCCGAAGGCCACCATGAAGGGGTTCTCGGTCTGCGAGCCCTGCTGGATCAGGTTGCCTATCGCCACCGCAACGCCACCGTCGGGAAACTCCAGCTCGTAGCTTGCGGTGCCGCCGATCTCGTCGGTGAGCCGGTTGTAGAGGATCAGGCTGCGCGCCGCCCGGCTCTTGATCAGATGGCCCGTCATCGCATGGTGGAAGTAGCTGCCGCGCACCGTGGCGCGCGCGATGCTGCCGACATAGAGCAGGTGCGCGGGCTTGCCGGTGGGGCGACGGCTGTGCGAGAACTCGCAGTTCTCCACCGTCAGCTCCACCGTCGGGTCGTTGCTGGTCTGCAGGCCCATCTCGCAGCGGCTGAAGCTGCAGTCGCGCACCGTCAGGCTGCCGCGCTCCAGGCGGATGCCGGCGCCGTCGGTGTCGGGCACCTTGGCATCGAGGAAGTCGAAGCCTTCGATGGTGATGCGCCGGCCGGTGGTGACGAAGATGCCTTTGCCCTCGGCATGCGCGCCCGCCGCAGGCAGGCGCACGCGCCCGCCGACCGCACGCAGCGTGATCTCGTCCTGGCGCCACACCGCGACATCGCCCACATAGTCGCCCGCCTGCACCTCGATCAGCGCGCCGGGCCTGGCCGCGCGCGCCGCGGCTGCCAGCGTGCGCAGCGGCTCGCCCGGGCCGACACGCAGCACCTGGCTGGGCGTGGCCGGCACGGCAGTGGCCCTTGCCAGACAGGGCGCCAGCAGGCCGGCCGGTGCGAGCTTCAACAGCAAGCGGCGGCGATCAAGCGTTGTCGGCAAGCCCATCGCAATCAACCCTCTTTGCGCATGCGCGCCCTGAACAGTTCGGTAATGCCCACCTCGCGCGGCCCCGGCAGCAGTTCGAAGCCCTGGCCCGCCGCCAGGCTGCCCGGCTTGCGCACGGCCAGATAAAAGCCGCACCAGGCGTTCTGTCCCATCAGCTTGGCCGCCTGCTTGAAGCCCATCACGGCGTTGAACTTGAAGCAGGGAAAGCGCGGCTCGCTGACCACCAGCTCGCAGTCCGGAAAGCGCAGCACATCGCCGACCCAGACCTGCGATTCGAGCAGCCCGGCGAGCGTGAGGTTCTCGCCCATGCTGCCAGGCGGCAGGGCCTCGCCCCACACGGCAGCCTTGGCCTGCGCCCGCACGGTCTGCCAGAAGGGATAGTGCTCGCCCGGATAGGCATAGATGGCCTTGCTGAGACCGCCGTGCACGGTGAGATCCGCCTGCTCGTCGCCCTCCAGGCCCAGTGGGGCGACAGCGACCTGGCCCGCCGTGGCGGTCTTGCGGATGCCGCTGTGCACCATGCGGCCGTCGATCAGCAAGGCGGCTGCCTTGGCGGTGTTGACACTGTCCAGTTTCATCATCATGGCGACAGCCTAGCAAGAGATGGCCCGACTGACGGGAAGGAGCTCATGCCCGACCTGCAGCCGGCAGGCGCCGCCGCGATTTGTGCAGCTGCTGACAAGCGCGCCGCAGTGCGCTGTAGCGGCGCAGCATGCGTTCCATTGCATCCAGCGCCAGACGGCCCTCGGCGCCCGCGGCCAGCAGCGCGGACTTGAGCAGTTCGTAGCCGGCTTCCATGCGCGCCAGCGCGGCGTCCAGGTCCGCGGCGTCCACCGACGCGGCCACCCGGGCAGGACCGCAGGCCTGCGCCAGCGCATCGGCCGCGGCGACGAAGCCCCCCTCGGCCTCCACCAGTCCGGCATCGCCCCCGAGCAGCGGCGCCAGCGCGGCACCTGCCAGAGCCTGTTCGGCACTGCTCTCGTGGTAGCGCAGGATGCGCAGCAGCGCGGCCAGCTGCGCGCTGGCAGCTCGCGTCATCGAGGCGCTGCGCAGGCGTTCGACGAAGCGCTCGATCGCTGTGTCCAGACTCGCCAGCACCGCGGCATCGGTCTTCAGCGCTGCAGCATCGGCACCGGCCAGTGCGCTGCGCGTCATGCGCTGAGCCAGCTGCCCGGTGCGCGCCAGCTCGCGCGCCAGCGCATCGAGCGCCAGCGCCGGCACCGCCAACACGTTGTCGTCGAGGAACTGCGGCTGAGCCTCGTCCTCCTCACGGGCGCGAAAGCGCTGCTGCAGCCAGTGCGTCAGCCGCTGCGCCAGCGGCCACATCAGCAGCACGCCGAGCAGATTGAAGGTGGTGTGGAACAACGCCAGCTTGGCCGCAGGGTCGGGCGGCAGGCCCAGCGCCACGCGCGCCAGCCCCAGGGCACCGATGAGCCAGGGCAGCAGCAGCAGCGCCACCGCGCCGGTGAGCAGGTTGAACAGCACGTGCGCCGAGGCCGCGCGGCGGGCGTTCGGCGTCGCGCCTATGGTCGCCAGCAGCGCCGTCACCGTGGTGCCGATATTGGCGCCAATGACCACCGCCGCGGCGCCCTGCGCGCCGATCAGCCCGCCTTGCGCCGCGGTGAGGGTGATGGCCATGGAGGCGCTGGAGGACTGCATCAGCACCGTCATCACCACACCTATGCCCAGCTGCGCCAGCACCGCAAGCGGCCCGTCGCCCTGCGGCAGGCTGATCTGCCCGGCCAGCCCTGCAAAAGCCTGCTGCAGCAGCGCGATGCCCATGAACAGCAGGCCGAAACCGGCCAGCGCAGTGCCGATGGCGCCGCTGCGCCGCCCCTCGCCCGTGAGTCGCAGCAGCGCACCAAGCCCCACCAGGGGCATCGCCAACGCCTCGACCTTGAACTTGAGCCCGACCAGGGCCACGATCCAGCCGGTCATCGTGGTGCCGACATTGGCCCCGAACAGCACCCACAGCGCCGGGCCCAGTGCCAGCAGACCGGCGTTGACGAAACCGATCGCCGCCACAGTGACGGCGCTAGACGACTGCACCAGTGCTGTCACCAGCACACCGGAGCCCAGCGCATGGGCCCGCGTGCGAGTAGCGCCGGCCAGGATGCGGTGCAGGCCGGCGCCGGCGGCCAGCTTCAGGCCATCGGTCATCAGGCCCATGCCGAGCAGGAACAGGCCCAGACCACCGGCCATGGTACCGAGCGTGTGCAGGTCCATTACTTGAACACCAGGGTCACCGCGGCCGTGATCACCGCGATGCAGACCAGATTCAACACCAGCCCGCAGCGCATCATCGTCGCCTGCGGCACCTGCTCGGTGGCGTAGACGATCGCATTGGGCGGCGTCGCCACAGGCAGCATGAAAGCGCAGGAGGCCGACACCGCGATCGCCGCCGCGAAGAGCTGTGGCGGCAGGTCCAGCGACGCGGCCACACCCAGGAAGACCGGCACCAGCAGCGCCGCCGCCGCGGTGTTGCTGACCAACTCAGTCAGGAAGACGACGAAGACAACCACGCCCAGCAGCAGCACTAGCGTCGGCGCGCCCTGCAGGGTGGCGGTGAGCTGGCCGGCCAGGAAGCCGCTGGCACCGCTGCTGGCCATCACCGCGCTCAGCGCCAGCCCGCCGCCGAACAGCAGCAGCACGCCCCATTGCGTGCGCGCCTCAATGTCGGGCCAGCCGATCGCGCCGCTGGCCACCAGCACGACGATGGCGGCGATCGCGACGGCACTGTCCAGATCGGCCGCGATGCCCAGCGCCCTGCCCAGCGGCGCGGCACCTATCCAGCCCGCGGCGCTCAGGCAGAACACGAGCAGGGTGATGCGCTGCTCACGGGTCCAGCCCGGCGCAGCCCCTGCGGGCGGCGGCGCACTCACGCGGCCGCCGAGCCGCGGCCGCAAGACCAGGAACAGCACACCGGCCATCAGCGGCAGCAGCAGCAGCACCAGCGGCATGCCGATGCGCATCCACTCGGCAAAACCGATGCCTGCCTGTGCAGCAGCGATCGCGTTGGGTGGGCTGCCCACCAAGGTGCCGATGCCGCCAATGCTGGCGCTGTAGGCCACGCCCAGCAGCACGAAGGCCCGCTCGGCCGGTCCATCGTCTTCGTGCAGCAGGCCCAGCGCCAGCGGCAGCATCATCGCAGCGGTGGCAGTATTGCTGATCCACATCGACAGCAGAGCCGTCAGTGCGAACAGCAGCGCCACCGCGGCGTCACGGCGCCCCGCGGCCAGGCGCAGCACTGCCAGGGCCAAGCTGCGGTCCAGCCCTTGACGCTGCAGTGCGGCAGCCAGCGCAAATCCGCCCAGGAAGAGGAAGATGACCGGATGAGCGAACGGCGCCAGCGCCTCACGCAGGTCCATCAGACCCGCCAGCACCGCGAGCAGCGGCACCAGCAACGCGGTCACGCTCAGGTGCAGGGCCTGGGTCATCCACAGACCGCCGATCAGCACGAACAGCGTCAGGCCGGTGCGCAGCGCGGCGGGCTCCGGCGCGCCCGCATAGACCAGGCCGGCCAGCGCAAGGCAGGCGAGTAGGCGCAACAGGGCTGCAGGCGAACTCGTCATCCCTCGCGCGCCGTCGAGACCAGCACGTCAACGCCGCCCTCGGCGAGCACATGCTTGCTGACGCTACCCAGCAGCAGTTCCTCGGTGACAGACTGGCCGTGCTTGCCGAGCACGACCAGATCGCAGTCCCGCTCCTGCTCCATCTCGACGATGCGCTGCGACGCATCACCTTCGACGATGCAGGGCTCCCAGCTGCCCGGCTTCAGTCCGTTGGCGGCGGCCAGCGCATGCACACGCTGCGTCGCATCGGCGCGGGCGTGTCGCCGGTAGTGCTCGATGGTGGCAGCGTCGACGCCGGCGAAATGCAGCTTCTCCTCGAACGGCACCTGATAGGCGTTGAAGAGCAGCAGTTGCGCATGCGGCGCCACCCGGCGGGCCAGCTCGATGGCACGGGCAGACCAGGGCGAGAAGTCCAGCGCCACCAGCACGCGCCGATAGGGCTCATGCGCAGTCTGGCGCACCACCAGCAGCGGACGGGCGGTGCGGCGCAGCAGGCGCTCCGAAGTCGAACCCAGCACCAGGCGGCGCATGAAGCCTGCACCGCGCGCACCCAGCACCAGCAAGGTGGCATCCAGCGCATCCGCCTCGCGCAGCACCTCGTCAAGCACCGCACCGCTGGCATTGACCGCCCTGACGCTGACATGCCGGCTCGCCTGCAGCTCGTCGGCCAGTGCCGCTAGCTGACGCTGCGCCTCGTCGCGCAGATGCGCCTCCATCGCATGCCCCGCGCCCAGCCACTGGCGCAGCGACAGCAGCGCGTCGCCGGGCAACACATGCAGCAACGTCAGCGCGGCACCGGTCTCACGCGCCAGTCGGGCGGCACGGTCTGCCGCATGTCGAGCTGGCGCCGAGAAGTCGGTAGCGGCGAGGATGGGGCCGAGGTGGCTCATGTCGGTGTCTCCTCTGTGCGGATGTCACGCGCCAGGCGTGCCGCTGCATGGTCGGCAGCATCGTCGAAGGGGTTGAGTACCAGCGCGACCCCGGCCTCGGACAGCGCTCGACCGTGGGCGGCGTCGCGCACCGCACCCACGACATGCCCCGAGTATCTGGTCACCTGCAGCGCATGCAACAGCGCGCGGTTGGACTCCCACTGCGGAAAGGTGGTGATCACCCAGCGCACCTGTCGCAGCGGCAGCGTCTCGAGGAACTCCGGGTCTTCGCCGTCGCCGAACAGCACCGGCAGGCCGCGCGCCTTCAGCGCCCTTATCGCCTCGGGGTCGAAATCGACGCCGATCGCCGCCACGCCGTCGGCGCGCAGCTGTTCGAACAGCCGGCTGCCGTAGCGACCAAGGCCGAAGACGATGACCTGGGCGCTGCGCTCATTGTCCTGCTGAGACTGGGCCACGATCTCGCGGAAGGGATGCTTGCGCTCAAAGGGCTTCAGCCAGGGCGCGAGGCGCTCGTAGAGCGGCTGTGCGTAGAGGATCATGTAGGTCGACACAGTGATCGTCACCAGCCCGACCAGGGTGGTCAGCCCCAACGCCTGAACGCCCACATGACCCAGCGTGATGCCCATGGCCACGAAAACGATGGAGAACTCGCTGATCTGCGCCACGGTCAGTCCTGCCATGAAGCCTGTGCGCCTTCGGTAGCCCATGAAGCCCATGATGGCCATCACGATCAGCGGGTTGCCGATCAGCACAAACAGCGACAACACCACCGCCGGCACGAGCTCGGCACCCAAGGTCGAGAAGTCGAGCTTGGCGCCGAGATCGATGAAGAAGAACAGCAGCAGGAAGTCGCGCAGGCCCGTCAGCCGCGCATTCATTGCCTCACGGTAAGGTGTCGAGGCCAGCGAGAAGCCGGCCAGGAAGGCGCCCGCCTCCTTGCTGAAGCCGGCCCACTCGCCCAGCGCAGCCAGCGCCACGCCCCAGGCGACGGCAAACACCAGCAGCAGCTCCTGCGAACGCGCCATCGCCGCCACCAGCAATGGCAGTACCCAGCGCATCAGCACGAAGAGCAGCACCGCCGCCGCCGCGACCCGCCAGGACAGCGACAGCAGCACGGCCAGCCAGCCGGAGGATTCGCCCCCGGCATCCGCGCTGCTGCGCAGGGCGCTCATCGCCATCATCGCAATCACCACCGCCAGGTCCTGCACGATCAGGAACCCGACCGCGATGCGGCCATGCAGGCTGTCGAGCTCTCGCTTGTCGGAGAGCAGCTTGACGATGATGATGGTGCTCGAGAAAGTCAGCGCCACCGCCACGTACAAGGCCTCCATGAGGTCCTTGCCCAGCGCCAGGATCAGCGCAAAGCCGATCACGATGGTGAAGGCCAGCTGACCGAGCCCGGTGGCCAGCGCGACCGGGCCAATGTGGCGGACATGATTGAGGTCCAGCTTCAGGCCGACCGCGAACAGCAGCACCGCCACGCCCACCTGGGCGAGCAGGTCGATCTGGTCGTGCGCAGTCACCAGACCCAGACCGGCCGGCCCCACCGCGATGCCGACAACGATGTACGCGATCAGAACCGGCTGACGCAGCCTAACGAAAACTGCACCGGCGAGTGCGCAGATGAGCAACAGGGTCGCGAACTGACTGAAGGACGACTCATGCATATGACAGGAGTCCGAAGCCGCGCGGCCGGACACAGCTTGGAGTGCGAGCTTTAGACGGCTGACAGCATAGCGGCTGGCCTTGGGCGACCCGACCCAGAATTGCCACCCAGACGGCGGGACGTGTGCCGCACAAACCCCTCGCAAGTGCGCATAAGTTCATGAGAGTTTTGCATATCCCCCCGGCTCGAGGCAGTTACCGCCGGATTACATTGGCGTGACAATGCCCATCCCGCTCCATCGAGCGACCCCGGCGTGGACCGTGCCAGACCCCGGCGCGGCAAGGGCCAGCATCGGCTCACCACGGCAAAGGGGAATCGGGTCAGGCCCGGCAGCAGCGAGCCCGAGCCTGACCCGATTCCACTTTTTGAAACTTCTGGGAACGCCATGAACCAACCCGTGATGGAAGGCCTGCGCCTGAATGTGCCGGCTTACGTGAAGCACCAGCGTCTGATCGCCTGGGTCGCCGAGATCGCCGCGCTGACCGAAGCCCGCGACGTCTACTGGTGCGACGGCAGCCAGGCCGAGTACGACCGCCTGTGCGACCAGCTCGTCGCGGCAGGCACCTTCAAGCGCCTGAACCCGGTCAAGCGTCCCAACAGCTTCCTGGCCTGCTCGGATCCGAGCGATGTGGCCCGCGTGGAAGACCGCACCTTCATCTGCTCGCAGAAGAAGGAAGACGCCGGCCCGACCAACAACTGGATGGACCCGGCCGAGATGCGCGCGCTGCTGCAGACCGGTCAGAAAGACGGCACGCCGGCGCTGTTCAAGGGCAGCATGAAGGGCCGCACGCTGTACGTCGTGCCCTTCAGCATGGGCCCGATCGGCTCGCCGATCGCCCACATCGGCGTGGAGCTGTCTGACAGCCCCTATGTGGCCGTGAACATGCGCATCATGACCCGCATGGGCAAGGCCGTGCTGGACGTGCTGGGTGCCGATGGCAACTTCGTGCCCTGCGTGCACACCGTCGGCGCGCCGCTGGAGCCGGGGCAGGCCGACGTCAAGTGGCCCTGCAACAAGACCAAGTACATCGTCCACTACCCCGAGACGCGCGAGATCTGGTCCTACGGTTCTGGCTACGGCGGCAATGCGCTGCTGGGCAAGAAGTGCTTCGCGCTGCGTATCGCCTCGACCATGGGCCGCGACCAGGGCTGGCTGGCCGAGCACATGCTGATCCTGGGTGTGACCTCGCCCGAGGGCAAGAAGTACCACTTCGCCGCCGCCTTCCCCAGCGCCTGCGGCAAGACCAACTTCTCGATGCTGATCCCGCCCAAGGCCTTCAACGGCTGGAAGGTCACGACCATCGGTGACGACATCGCCTGGATCAAGCCGCATGCCGACGGCCGTCTCTACGCGATCAACCCGGAAGCCGGCTACTTCGGTGTCGCTCCGGGCACCAACACGCTGACCAACTACAACTGCATGGCCAGCCTGAACAAGGACGTGATCTTCACCAACGTCGCGCTGACCGACGATGGCGACGTCTGGTGGGAGTCGATGACCGACACGCCGCCGGCACACCTGATCGACTGGCAGGGCAATGACTGGACGCCCGAGATCGCCAAGCAGACCGGCGCCAAGGCCGCCCACCCGAACGCCCGCTTCACCGTCTCGGCGGTGAACAACCCGGCGCTGGACGTGGACTGGGACAACCCCGCCGGCGTGCCGATCGACGCCTTCATCTTCGGCGGCCGTCGCTCGACGACCGTGCCGCTGGTGACCGAGGCACGCGACTGGGTGGAAGGCGTCTACATGGCCGCCACCATGGGCTCCGAGACCACCGCCGCGGCCGCCGGCCAGCAGGGCGTGGTGCGCCGCGATCCGTTCGCCATGCTGCCCTTCATGGGCTACAACATGAGCGACTACTTCCAGCACTGGCTGGACCTGGGCAAGAAGATGGAGGCCGCTGGCCACACGCTGCCCAAGATCTTCTGCGTCAACTGGTTCCGCAAGGGCGCCGACGGCAAGTTCGTCTGGCCCGGCTACAGCGAGAACATGCGCGTGCTGAAGTGGATGCTGGACCGTCTGCAAGGCAAGGGCCACGGCGAGGAGCATGTGTTCGGCGTCACGCCGAACTACGAGGACATCAACTGGGATGGCCTGGACTTCACGCGCGAGCAGTTCGCCACCGCCACCGCGATCGACAAGGCCGCCTGGGCGACCGAACTGGGCCTGCACAAGGAGCTGTTCGAGCAGCTGGCCTACCACCTGCCGGCCGAGCTGCCGCAGACGATGAAGAAGATCGAGGAGCGGCTCGCCGCCGAGTAAGCCTCGCCGGGTGGGCACGTGAGTCGCCCACTCCTCGGTCGCCGGCACAGCGGCGACCGACCCAAGACAAAAAGCCCGCCAATGGCGGGCTTTGTCGTTTAGGGTCGGCGCTTCATCAGCCGCCGCAGGGTCAGACGCTCGCTCAGTCGCGGCGCGCGTTGGCAGCGCGCAGTTCGGCGGCGAAGGAGGGCATGCTGCTCTCGTAGCGGCTGGCCAGCGCCAGCATCTCGCGTTCGGCACGACGCTCGGCGGATTGAGCCATGCGCGCCTTCAGCTGGGTCATCAGATGCAGCCAGATACGGGCGCCGATGGACGTGAAGGAACCGCCATGACGAATGTTGCGGCGCAGCGGCAGACCGAAGGTGTGGGACGTCAGGGTACTCATGGTGCTTTTCCTCTCAGCAACGACTCTCGTGGAGTCGATGGCGCGAAGTATGGGGTTAGCCCTAATGCGCCCGCTAATGAAATCTCTGCATTCAAGATATAAACATGGTTCATAGCTGACCCGACCATGAACTTCCGCACACTCGACCTGAACCTGCTGAGGGTGTTCGACGCCGTCATGGCGGAGCGCAGCATGACCCGTGCGGCGCAGCGCCTGGCGATGACGCAGCCAGCCGTCAGCCACGCGCTGAAGCGGTTGCGCGAAGCCACCGGCGAGGAACTGTTCATCCGCGAGGCCTTCGGCATGCGGCCGACGTCCAGGGCCGAAGCCCTCTGGCCGGACGTGCGAGCAGCACTGGACCGGCTGCGCAACGCGCTGGAACCCGGCGAGTTCGAGCCCGGGCGCGAGGCCTTTTCCTGCCGCATTGCGATGGCCGATGCCACCGCCGCGCTGCTGCTACCGCCGCTGGTGGCCAGGCTGGAGCGCGAGGCTGCCCTGGCCAACGTGCATGTGCTGCCGCTCACCACGCGCGACCCGCGCAGTCTGCTGGAGCAGGGCGAGGCCGACATGGCGGTGGGCTACTTCCCGGGAGCAGTGGCGGCGCTGAAGGCTCAGGGCGACACTGCGCTGATCCGCCAGCACCGGCTCTACGAGAGCGATTACGTCTGCGTGATGCGTCAGGGCCATCCGCTGGCGGACGCGACCATGGATCTGGACACCTACTGCGCGGCGCGCCACATGCTGGTCAGCTTCTCCGGTCGGCCGCAGGGCTTCGTCGACGAGGCGCTGGCGGCGCTGGGGCGCTCGCGACGCATCGTGCTCACCGTCAACCAATTCTTCACCGCGGGCCGCGTGGTCACGCAATCGGACCTGCTCACCGTGCTGCCCACCTCCTTCGTCGAAGCCACAGGCTACAAGGGGCAGATCGTCGAGCGGCCCTTGCCGATGCCGCTGTCGCGCGTGCATGTAGACATGCTCTGGCACCTGCGCAACGACGATCGCAGCGCGCAGCGCTGGATGCGTGATCGGGTCGTCGAGGCCGCCCACCAAGCCATGCCAGCGACGAACGAGGCGACAATCGCGCCATGAGTACCGCTGCTGCCGACCTGACCGATGCCGAGTTCGCCGAACTCGACGAACTGCTTGCCACCACGCCCGCGCCGCTGCAGGCGCTGGACGCCTCGATGCTGGACGGCTATCTGTGCGGCGTGATCGTGCAGCCGCGTCTGATCGACATCGACGAGTGGCTGCCCAACATCTTCGACTACGACGGCGGCGTGTTGCCGGACGACACCGACCCCAAATGGCTGGCACGGGTGCGCGAGCTGGTCGAACGCCGCCACAAGGCGCTGAACCGCGCGCTGGTCGAGGACGGCTGGTTCGATCCGGTGGTGCTGGACCTCGAGGCCGAAACCGACGAAGACGAAAGC
This sequence comes from Roseateles sp. T103, assembly GCF_057219915.1. Taxonomy (NCBI): domain Bacteria; kingdom Pseudomonadati; phylum Pseudomonadota; class Betaproteobacteria; order Burkholderiales; family Sphaerotilaceae; genus Roseateles; species Roseateles sp. T103. Next base: position 79,720 of record NZ_JBXVVS010000003.1, on the reverse strand, counting down.
GCCGAGTCCGAGCAGGACCCCAACTACGCCGCACTGAACCCGATCTCGCGCGGCCTGCTGCCCTGGGTCGCTGGCTTCCAGCATGCGTGCCTGTGTTTCCCGGAGCTCAGCGAGTTGCCGGACGATGCGGTGATGGCCGCGCTGGCGCGCCTGTATCGGCATCTGCCCGCCGAGACGCCGGAAGAGAAGGAGGTCGTCGCCACACTGGACCGCGAGCATCCGCTCAAGGACATGGACGACGCTATTGAAGAGTTGGTGATGACGGTGGCCGACCTGGCCGATCTCACCGAGGAGCACCGCTACAAGGTCGAGACCCTGCGCCGCGAAGGCCCCAAGGTCGGCCGCAACGACCCCTGCCCTTGCGGTTCGGGCCGCAAGTACAAGCAGTGCCACGGCGCGAACTGACTTCCTTCTGATGCGACTGCAGCTGCTGTCGGATCTACATCTGGAAACCGAGGCCTACAGCCCTTCGCCCGCTGCCGAGGCCGAGCTGCTGGTGCTGGCCGGCGACGTGGACAGCGGCTGGCGGGGGCTGGATCTGTTCCGCGACTGGCCGGTACCGGTGCTGTTCGTACCCGGCAATCACGAATACGACGGCCGCGACATCGACCGGGCCCGCATCGAGCTGCGCGCGCATGCGCAGCAGCTGGGCTTCATCGTCCTCGACGATGCCGAGCAGGTGCTGAGTGACAGCCAGGGCCGGCGCGTGCGCTTCGTCGGCAGCACACGCTGGAGCGACTTCGACGTCTTCGGTGCCACGGAGCGCGAGCGTGCGATGCGGGCGGCCGGCTACTTTCAGCGCGTGATGGGAGCGACCCGCCTTGGTCGCCCCTTCGATGCTGCCGCCGTGCGCGCCCTGGGTCTGGAATGCCGCCACTTCCTGGAACGCGCGCTGGCGCGCGGTGAGCAGAGTGCGGATTGGGACGCCACGGTGGTCATCACGCACTTCGCGCCCAGCCTGAAGAGCGCCGACCCGCGCTATGGCCGCCAGCCCGGCACGGCCAGCTTCTGCAACGACGACGAAGCACTGATGCACGGCGCACGGCTGTGGCTGCACGGCCATCTGCATTGCCGACACGATTACCTGCTGCATGGCTGTCGCGTCGTCTGCAATGCACGCGGGCATGAGCGCAAAGGTGAGGCCCAGGGCCATGCCGGACAGCGCTTGATCGAGGTGTTCGATTGACGCCCGTCAAGCATGGGCTCTCTCGCCATGTGACACTACGATGCGACACTGCAACGATTTGCGATTAGCTACGGAGGACGACTCATGAAGATCCTGGTTCCGGTGGATGGCAGCAGCTACACCAAGCGCATGCTGGCCTACCTGGCCGCCCACGATGAATGGCTGGGTGGCACGCATCAGTACACGGTGTTGCACGCCGTGCCCGCGGTGCCGCCGCGCGCTGCTGCGGTGCTCGACAAGGACGTGCTGAAGAGCTATTACGACGACGAAGCCGAGAAGGTGCTCAAGACCGTGCGCACCTTCTTCGGCAAGCAGAAGATCCAGGCTGAGTTCGTGGCCAAGGTGGGCCCCGCCGCCGACGCCGTGATCGGCATGGCCAAGAAGGGCAAGTACGACCTCATCATCATGGGCTCGCATGGCCATAGCTCGCTGGGCAATCTGGTGATGGGCTCGGTCGCGACCAAGGTGATGGCTCACTGCGACACCCCCGTGCTGCTGGTGCGCTGAGACGACACCGACACCAAGCAAGCCAAATGGAAACGGGCGCCGCGGCGCCCGTTGTCATTGCAGTGCCCGGCCTCAGCTGCGCCTGCTCAGCCAGGCCAGCGGCGACTCCGCTTCGCCGGCGCTGGCGCGCTGCTTGGACTCAAGCTCATAGCCTCCCGGCTGGCTGGGGCGAAAGTCAGCACCCTCTTCCAGGCTGGCTTCCATGCCGAAGGCCGTACCCATATCAGCTGGATCGTGCTCGACAGCGGTCACGGGGCTCTTGCGGAAGAAGCGCAGGGCAGGAGCGAATCGCATGTTGGACCTCGCGTCGGGCTGGGGTTTGATGCCAAAGGGTTCGCTTCAAGTGTGCGCGCAGCCTCGTCGGAGTGAACCCCCGAACTGCGTGTAAATCGCTGTGTAGTTGGGAAAAACTCACGCCAGCGCAGGGCGAACAATTCGATACAGCTTTTTGCCGCCGACTTGCGGCTGCATCAGCGCGACGGCGCCGCCAGCGCCTGACGCCCGCCTTCAGCCAGGGCCAGGCCGATGCGATCGAGCAGCGCCACGCGACCCGGCGCCGGCGCGTGTTCAGACTGCAGCTTCCACTGGTGCCAGTACAGGCTCACGTCGATGCTGATCTCGGGCCGTATCGCCACCAGCTCGCCCGACTCGAGCAGCGGACGCAGCTGCAGCTCTGGCGCGACGCCCGCGCCCCAGCCGGCCAGCACCGCGCGCACATAGGCCTCGCTCGACGGTACGTAGCGCTCCAGCAGGCGCGGGGCACGTACGCCGAAGGCCTTGGCCACCCATTGCACCTGGGTGTCGTCCTTGCGGTTGAACACCAGAAAGGGCGTGTGCGCGAAGTTTCCGGGGTTCAGGCCCTCGGGTAGATGCTCGCGCAGGAAGGCTGGACTGGCCACCGCCACATAGCGCATCTGGCCCAGCGGCCGCACCAGGCAGCCGCGCAGCGCCTGCTTCACCGTACTCACGCAGCCCAGCACCTCGCCCTGGCGCAGCCAGTCGTGGGTGAAGTCCTGATCGTCGACGACCAGTTCCAGCCCGAAGCCCTCACGCAGACCCTGCTGCACCACCGGGTCCAGTGCCGGCAGCACCCAGGTGGCCAGGCTGTCGGCATTCACCGCGATGGCGATGCGCTCGTTGGCGCTGGCGCTGACCTCGAGCTCGCGCGCCACGTCGGCGCGCAGTGCCTGCAGCTGGCGCGCAAAGCGCAACAGCACCTTGCCCGGCTCGGTCAAGCGCAGCGGCCGCGAGCGCACCACCAGCAGCTGGCCCACCTGCGCCTCCAGGCTGCGCAGGCGCTGCGACACCGCGCTCTGTGTGATCGACAGCCGCTGCGCCGCGCGCTCGAAGCTGCGCTCGTCGGCCAGGGCCGAGAGGCAATCGAGTCCGGCTGCGTCCAGGTCTTTCATAAGCAGCACTAATGTAGCGCGACAAATATGAATGCGAATTCATGTTTGCCCGGGCCGCTGCCGACAATCCGCGGACAAGAACGCCCCCATCATGGACCTGCCCAGCACCCACGCCCTCAGTCAGGGCTGGCTCACCGGAGCCAGCCTGATCATGGCCATCGGCGCGCAGAACGCGCTGGTGCTGCGCCAGGGCCTGCTGCGCCAGCATGTCGGGCCGGTGGTGGCCTTGTGCAGCGTCTCGGACGCGCTGCTGATCGCGCTGGGCGTGTTCGGGCTGGGCGCACTGATCGCCGGCAGCCCGCTGCTGCTCGAGCTGTTCCGCTGGGGCGGCGCGGCCTTCCTGCTGCTCTATGCACTGCGCGCCGGCCAGCGCGCCTGGCGCGGTGAGTCAATGCTGAGCGCCGCAGCCGGCGCGGCAGGGCTCGGCGCCGTGCTGAGCAGCACGCTGGCGATGACCTACCTGAACCCGCATGTCTACCTGGACACGGTGGTGCTGCTCGGCACGGTGAGCCTGCAACAGCCCGAAGCGCTGCGCCCGCTGTTCGCCGCCGGCGCCGCGCTGGCCTCGCTGATGTGGTTCAGCGCGCTGGGCTTCGGTGCCGCCGCGCTGGCACCGCTGCTGAAGCGCCAGGCCGCCTGGCGCGCCATCGATGCCGGCATCGCTGTGCTGATGGCCGGCCTCGCGCTGCAACTGATGCTGACACCCCTCGCGGGGCCGTCTTCCTCGTCCTGATCTCTCTGCCTCGATCCTTCAAGGAGCTGTGATGCGTGTCGTTGTCCTGGGTGCCGGAATCATCGGCGTGAGCACCGCCTGGTATCTGCTCGAGCAGGGCCATGAAGTCACCGTCGTCGACCGTCAGGACGACGCGGCGCTGGAGACCAGCTTCGCCAACGGCGCGCAGATCTCGGTGAGCTTCTGCGAGCCCTGGGCCAATGCCGGAGCGCCCTTCAAGGTCGCCAAATGGCTGCTGCGCGACGACTCGCCGCTGCTGTTCCGCCCGCGCCTCGATCCGGCGCAATGGCGCTGGGGCCTGTCCTTCCTCGGCCAGTGCAGCGATGCTGCCTTCGAGCGCAATGTCGCGCAGCTGGTCGCGCTGGGCGCCTACAGCCATGCCTCGCTGAAGAGCCTGGTCGCGCAGACCGGCATCGAGTACCAGCGCCTGGAGCGCGGCATCCTGCACTTCTTCTCCAGCGCGGCCGACTTCGAGGCCGGCGCCGCTGGCGCCGAGATCATGCGCCGCCATGGCGTGGACCGGCGAATCCTTAGCCGCGACGAGGTGCTCAAGGTCGAGCCAGCGCTGGCCGCCTTCGGCCCCAATATCCATGGCGGCACCTTCACGCCCAGCGACGAATCCGGTGATGCGCGTGTCTTCACACAGAAGCTGGCGCGCCTGTGCGCCGAGCGCGGCGCCACCTTCCTCTACGGCCATGACGTGCTGGAGCTGCAGGCCAGCAATGGCCGCATCGACGGCGTCACCGTTGCGCCGCAGGACCCTGCAGTCAACGGCGGCCGCCGCTACACGCTGCAGGCCGATGCCTATGTCGCCGCGATGGCTTCGTACACGCCGGCACTGCTGCGCCCGCTGGGCGAGTGCCTGAACATCTATCCGGCCAAGGGCTACTCGGCCACGCTGCGCCTGAAGAAGCCCGAGGCCGCCAGCGTCGTGAGCCTGCTCGACGACACGCGCAAGATCGCCATCTCGCGCCTGGGCGACCACATCCGCATCGCCGGCACCGCCGAGCTCAGCGGCCTGGATACGCGCCTGGACACGCCCACCGCCAAGCTGCGCTGCGCAGCGCTGGTGCGCCGCTACGAGGCGCTCTTCCCCGGCGTGGCCGACACCAGCGAACCCAACTACTGGACCGGCCTGCGCCCCAGCACGCCGACCAACATCCCCTACATCGGCCGCAGCACCAAGGCGGCGAACCTGTGGGTCAACGCCGGCCACGGCACGCTGGGCTGGACGCATGGCGCCGGCTCCGGCCGCGCGCTGGCCGAGCTGATCGCCGGCCGCGTACCGGAACTGCAGGGCGGCTTCCGCTTCTATGGCGACGCACTGCCGGCCAAGCGCATCCAGCAGCTGGTACCGGCCTGAGCGACGTGGTCTGACGATCTGACGGCGGCCGGCAGCGCCGGCAAGGGCAGCTCCTACAATCCGCGCCCGCTCTTTCCACGCCGCCAGCGCCCGCCATGCCCGCCCCGTCCTTCTGCGCCATCGACTTCGGCACCTCCAACTCGGCCATCGCCATCCCTGCCGGCGATGGCACAGCCGGCATGCGCCTGGTCGAGCTCGAGCCCGGGCAGCTGACCATGCCCACCGCGGTGTTCTATTTCGCCGAAGGCGCGCATGACGCCGACGGCCCGCCGCGCGCCTTCGGCCGCGCCGCGATCGCCGCCTATGTGGACGGCATCGACGGGCGCCTGATGCGCTCGATGAAGAGCATCCTCGGCTCTGGCCTGATCGAGCAGACCACCGATGTCGGCGGCGGCCATGGCGTGAAGTACTTCGACATCCTCGCCGGCTATGTGAAGCGGCTGCGCAACCAGGCCCTCGCCGCCGGTGCCGCGGCACCGCTGGACCATGTGGTGATGGGTCGGCCGGTGTTCTTCGTCGACGACGACCCGGCGCGCGACGCCGCCGCGCAGGCCTCGCTGGAAGCTGCCGCCCGGGCCGTGGGCTTCCGCCATGTCGAATTCCAGTTCGAGCCCATCGCCGCGGCTTTCGACTACGAGAGTGGCATTTCAGAGGAACGCCTGGTGCTGGTGGCCGACATCGGCGGCGGCACCTCGGACTTCTCGGTGGTGCGCGTCGGCCCGCAGCGCATGCAGCGCCTGGACCGCCGCGAGGACATCCTCGCCAACCACGGCGTGCACATCGCCGGTACCGATTTCGACCGCCACATCGAGCTGGCCACCATCCTGCGCGAGTTCGGCTACCGCAGCTACGGCCCGCCGCGCAACGACGGCCTGCCGCCGCGCGAGGTGCCCAGCGGCGTCTACTTCGATCTCGCCACCTGGCACCTGATCAACACCGTCTACAACCCGGCGCGCGTCGCCGAGCTGCGCGCGATGCGCGGCTTCTACGGCGAGCCGCGCCACCACCAGCGGCTGATGACGGTGGTCGAGGAACGCTTCGGCCACGAGCTGATCGGGCTGGCCGAGACCGCGAAGATCGAGGCCTCGGGCGGTGGCGACGCGCTGATCGACCTGGGCCTGATCGAGTCGGCATTGGCCGTCACGCTGACCGAGACGCAGGCCGTCGAGGCGCTGGATGGCGACGTGCAGCGCATCGCGCAGGCCGGCCGCGAGACGGTGGCGCAGGCCGGGCTCAAGCCCGAGCAGATCGACGCGCTCTACTTCACCGGCGGTTCCACAGGCCTGCGCCTGCTGGCCGAACGCATCGCGGCCGACTACCCGGCGGCCGAGCTGGTGCGCGGCGACCGTTTTGCCTCGGTGGCCACCGGCCTGGGCCTGCACGCGCAGCGGCTCTTCGCCGCCTGAGGCCAGCGTCGGCTAACGCCGCGGCGGCGCACCCCGGCGCGGCCCCGGCGGACCGCGGCGCTGCGGCGGCGCTGCCTTGGCGGCCGGCTGCGGCCGCGTCACATCGGCCAGCATCAGACAGGCCGCGACCAGGCTCTCCACCGCCTCTTCCAGATCGGCCGGCGGCTCCAGCGTCTCGATCTCCTCGAGCAGCTCGTCGGCATCCTCCAGGTCGTCCGGGTCCAGATGGCGGTAGATCGCCGCCAGCGGCTCCAGCAGGTCTGCCGCCTTCTGGTCCATCAGGCCGGCAAAACTGTCGGCCGCCAGCGCGAAGCCGGCCACCCAGGGCAGCAGGGTCTCCGACGGATCGGCCTCGCCCTCTTCATCGTCCTCGTCGGCCAGCTCGAACACCCAGGGGTCGAACCACTGGCGCTCGGCGATCGCGCGATTGAGCTCCTGGTAGCGGCGCTTGACCAGCGCCTGCAGTTCATCGGTGGCGAAGCGCTCGGGCGGCTTGCGTCCGGCCTCGGCATCGAGCACCAGCGGCCACCACAGATGCGTGGGCACAGCCTTGGGCTGCAGCAGCACGCCGACCAGATAGCCGTCGAGCATCGCCAGGTCCAGCGGCTCCAGCGGCGCAGGCACCGCATCGAGCAGGGCCTCGAGGCGCTGCATCTCGGCTTCGCTCAAGGGTTGCACCGGCGGCTTGGGCGGCTGCGCGGCGGGCTGTGCTGCCACTCGTGCCGCGGACTCGGACGAAGGCGCACGGGACGTCCTGGCAGACGCCTTGCCGGCGGGGTGGCCCTGTGGCCTGGGAGGTCGGGACTTCATGCCGCTATTGTCGGCCCTCGAACAAGCCCTGACGCATCCCGGATGCGACCCACCGCCGCCTAGCAGATTTCCCCCAATTGGTGGGATAGCCGCGCTGCGAGCGCCCCACCTACAGTGCCCGCAAGGCCGCGCCGATTGACTCATTGACGAATTCGCGCGGTACGCCGTCCCAACGACGTCCTCGTTCCCTCGAGGACTTTCACCGCCCGACCGGTTCGCCGGCCGGGCGTCTTTTTTTCACGAGCTCAGCCACGGGCTCAGAAGCCGCCAGCCAGCGCCGCCTTGATGTGCTCGGTGAACAGGCGCACCGGGCGTGGCGTGGTGGAACTCCAGGGGTGCAGCGCCCAGACCGCGTCGCCGAAGAAGCCCACCGGCCGCCAATCCGGCAGCAGCTCCTTCAAGCGCCCGGCGCGCAAGGCCGGCCCGGCCGAGAAGTCCGGCAGCAGCGCGATGCCCAGCCCGGCCAGCGCGGCCTCGCGCAGCACCTCGCTGTTGGCGGCGCGCAGCGGCCCCTGCACCGGCACCTTGACGCGCTCTGCCGCCGCGCCGCGCGCTGCCCTGAGCTGCTCGAAGTGCCAGACCGGGGTGCCAGGGCGCAGATACGGCAGGCAGGCATGCTCGGCCAGCTCGGCCGGATGGCCGGGAACGCCGTGCTTCTTCAGGTAGGCGCTGCTGGCCAGCAGCAGCGTGCGCGAGTCGCAAAGCTTCACCGCCACATGCGTGTCCGGCGGATTGCTGGTGTGGCGGATCGCCAGGTCGAAGCCTTCCTGCGCCAGCGGCACCAGGCGGTCCGACAGGTCCAGCTCGATGCGGATCTCCGGATAGCGACGCAGGAAGGCGTCCAGCTGCGGCGCCACATGCTGGCGACCCAGCGCCACCGGCGCGGTGATGCGCATCAGGCCGCGCGGCTGCCCTGCCGAGTCGCGCAGCTCGGCCACGCTGCGCGCGATCTGGGCGAAAGCGCCTTCGGTGTCGTCCACCAGGCGCTGGCCAGCCTCGGTCAGGCGCACCGAGCGCGTGGTGCGCGCAACCAGCTGCGTGCCCATCGCCCGCTCCAGCTCGGCGATGCGCTGGCTGACCGCCGCCTTGGACAGCGACAGACGCTGTGCCGCCTTGGTGTAGCTGCCCAGCTGGGCCAGCACCGACAGCGCCTGCAGCTGGCCCCAGAGCAGGTCCTGGCGGAGTTCGGGCGTGCGGCTTGTCGTCACCATGATTGTTCAGATTATCGAACAATCAAATCGCCGCCGATGCCTAGGCGCGCAGCCGGCACCTACCTAGACTGCGCTGATCGACAAGCTCTGACCGGAGACCGCCATGGCCCTCGCCTCCACGCCCGCCTACGCCGCGACGCAGGACATCACCCACTACATCGGCGGCGCCGCGGTGCCGGCAACCGGCGGCCGCACGCAGGCGGTCTACAACCCGGCGACCGGCGCGGTGGCACGCCAGCTGCAGCTGGGCAGCGCCGAGGACGTGGCCAAGGCGGTGGCCAATGCGCAGGCCGCCTTCCCGGCCTGGGCCGACGCGCCGCCGCTGCGCCGCGCGCGGGTGATGTTCAAGTTCCTCGAGCTGCTCAACAAGCATCGCGACGACATCGCCGCGATGATCACCGCCGAGCACGGCAAGGTCTTCACCGATGCGCAGGGCGAAGTCACGCGCGGCATCGACATCGTCGAGTTCGCCTGCGGCGTGCCGCAGCTGCTCAAGGGCGACTACACCGAGCAGGTCTCCACCGGCATCGACAACTGGACGGTGCGCCAGCCGCTGGGCGTGGTGGCCGGCATCACGCCCTTCAACTTCCCCTTCATGGTGCCGATGTGGATGGCGCCGCTGGCCATCGCCACCGGCAACGCCTTCATCCTCAAGCCCAGCGAGCGCGATCCCTCGCCCAGCCTGTTCATCGCCGAGCTGTTCAAGCAGGCCGGCCTGCCCGACGGCATCTTCAACGTGCTGCAGGGCGACAAGGTCGTCGTCGATGCGCTGCTGGACCACCCGGACGTGAAGGCGATTTCCTTCGTCGGCTCGACGCCGATCGCGCAATACATCTACGAGACCGGCGCGCGCAACGGCAAGCGCGTGCAGGCGCTGGGCGGCGCGAAGAACCATATGGTGGTGATGCCCGACGCCGACATCGAGCAGTCGGTGGACGCGCTGATTGGCGCCGCCTACGGCTCGGCCGGCGAGCGCTGCATGGCGATCTCGGTGGCGGTGCTGGTCGGCGACGTGGCCGACAAGATCATCCCGAAGCTGGCCGAGCGCACCCGCACGCTGAAGGTGATGAACGGCATGGACCTGGACGCCGAGATGGGCCCCATCGTTACCGCGCAGGCACGCGACCGCATCGAAGGCTATGTGGCGCTGGGCGTCGAGGAAGGCGCCAAGCTGGTCGTCGACGGCCGCGGTCACAAGGTCGCCGGCCATGAAGGCGGCTTCTTCACCGGCGGCACGCTGTTCGACCAGGTGACGCCGGCGATGCGCATCTACAAGGAAGAGATCTTCGGCCCGGTGCTGGCCTGCGTGCGCGTGAAGGACTTCGCCGAGGCGGTGAAGCTAGTCAACGACCATGAGTACGGCAACGGCGTGGCCTGCTTCACCAGCGACGGCAATATCGCCCGCGAGTTCGCGCGCCGCATCCAGGTGGGCATGGTCGGCATCAACGTACCCATCCCGGTGCCCATGGCCTGGCAGGGCTTCGGCGGCTGGAAGAAGAGCCTGTTCGGCGACATGCATGCCTACGGCGAGGAAGGCGTGCGCTTCTACACCAAGCAGAAGAGCATCATGCAGCGCTGGCCGGCCAGCATTGCCAAGGGCGCCGAATTCGTGATGCCGACGAGTCGCTGAGCCAAGACCGAGGTCAAGCCCTGCGGCTTGACCGACGCTTGGCGAAGAGCCAGGCATGTCCCGCATGCCTGACGCGGCCTGCAAGGCTGAGCCAAGACCGAGGTCAAGCGCACTGCGGCTCCCGCACAACGCCACCCGCGCCCGCAGCCGTCCTGCGCACCGCTCTTGCCGGCCCCGGGGCTCTGCCGACGCTCGAATCGGCTACGCTTCCCACTTCTGGACAAGAAGAAGCAGAAGCAGCAGCCTCAAATGCAAGAAGTACTCAGCAGCGAGGTCTCCGGGGACGCCCTGGCCGATGCACTGTCGGCGGCTCGCCGCGCCCAGGTGGAGTCCCAGCTCGATGAAGGCCTGACCCACGCCCAGCGGGCCTGGGAGCTCGCCCAGGCCCTGGGCTATACCGCCGAGCAGGTCGAAGCCGGACGGCTGCGCGCCTTCTTCCTCTACCGCCGCGGCGCGCTGCCGGCGATGATCCGCGCCGGCGAAGCGGTGCTGCCGCTGCTGCGCAACCAGGGCCCCAGCGAGCAGCTCTGCGAACTGCTGCGCTGGATGACGCTGGGCGGCTTCGAGACCGGCGACTTCGAGACGGCGATCCGCTGCGCCAACGAGGGCTGCGCGATGGCCCAGGAGCTCGGCGAGGTGCGCCAGCTCGCGCTGTCGCTCAACGCGCTGGGCGCCACGTTCGAGCGCATGGGCGACCCCTGGCAGGCCGAGCGGCTGATGAGCGAGGCCGCAGTGCTGGTACGCGACCAGGCCACGCACTTCGAGCAGCTGGTCACGCTGAACAATCTCTGCGGCGTCGCGCTGGGCGCCTTCTACCTGCTGCGCGACAGCGGCAACGATGTCGAATGCGCCGCCGCGCTGGAGCGCGCGCTGCGCTATGCCCGCGAGGCGCGGCCGCATGCGCAGGCCTACGGCGACCCCTTTCCGCGCGTGATGACCGAGGGCAATCTCGGCGAGGCCCTGCTGCACTCCGGCGCTCTGGAAGAGGCCGAGGCGCTGCTGATGCACGCGCTCGACGACGCGCGCAACCGCGGCTACCAGGCGCAGAGCTGGCGGCTGCGCTGCTCGCTGGCCGAGCTGGCACTGCTGCGCGAGCAGCCGCAGGAGGCCTACGACGATCTGGCCACGCTGCTGCAGGAAACCAGCGGCAATGCGCCGGCAGCCACCGCGCTGCGCCTGCACCATGCGCTGTATCGCGCCGCCAAGCTGCTCGGCCGCCACGAAGAGGCGCTGCGCCAGCATGAGGCCTTCGAAGCGATCGAGCGCCGTCGTTCGATCGCGCAGCTGATGGCGCAGTCGCGCTTCTTCGTCACCCGGCTGGAAGCCGAGCAGGCGCGCGCCCAGGCCGCCCATGCGCGTGCCGAAGCCGACGAGGCACGCGAGAAGGCCGAGGCGCTACTCGACCATGTCGAGCGCGACCCGCTCACTGGTCTGGGCAACCGCCGCCTGCTCGAGTCGCGCATGCCGGTGCTGGCGCGCGAAGCCGAGCGCCGCGGCCAGCCGCTGACGCTGGCGCTGATCGACGCCGACCGCTTCAAGTCCATCAACGACCGCTTCGGCCATGCGGTGGGCGATCGCGTGCTGCAGATCCTCGCCGGCATGCTCAAGGAAAACACCCGCGGCAGCGACCTGCTGCTGCGCTACGGCGGCGAAGAGTTCCTCGTGCTCTTCCCCGACACCGACCCGGACCGCGCCTTCGAAGTCTGCGAGCGCCTGCGCGAGCGCGTCGAGGCCTATGCCTGGCAAGACCTGGCACCGGATCTGGAGGTCACCTTGAGCATAGGCCTGGCCAGCACACCGCCCTTCGCCGGTGATCTGCTGATCAGTCAGGCCGACGCGGCCATGTACCGCGCCAAGCACCTGGGCCGCAACCGCGTCGCCTTGGCATGAGGGTCCCGATCACGCTGATCACCGGCGCCAGCCGCGGCATCGGCGCGGCGACGGCACGCCTGCTGGCGGCGCAGGGCCATGAGCTGGCGCTGAACTATGCGCGCGATGCCGCCGCTGCCGAGGCGCTGGCCACCGAGCTGCGCGAACGTCATGGCACGCGCGTGATCAGCGTGCAGGCCGATGTGGCCGATGAGGCGCAGGTGCTGGCGATGTTCGCGCGCGTCGACGCCGAACTCGGAGCGCTGACCGGGCTGGTCAACAACGCCGGCGTCGTGGCACCAGCCGCGCGCGTCGAAGCGATGGACATGGCGCGCTGGCAGCGGCTGTTCGCCGTCAATGTGTTCGGCACCCTGCTGTGCTGCCGCGAAGCGGTGAAGCGCATGAGCACGCGCCATGGCGGCCGCGGCGGTGCCATCGTCAACCTATCGTCGCGCGCCGCGCAGCTGGGCTCGCCCGGCGTCTATGTGGACTATGCAGCTAGCAAGGGCGCGATCGACAGCTTCACTGTGGGCCTCGCGCGCGAGGTGGTGACCGACGGCATACGCGTCAACGGCGTGCGCCCCGGCATCATCGATACCGAGATCCACGGCAGCGACGGCATGGGCGGCCGGCTCGCCGCTGCGGTGGCCAGCATCCCGGCGCAGCGCATGGGCCGCGCTGACGAGATTGCCGAGGCCATCGCCTGGCTGCTGTCGGACGCCGCCAGCTACACCGTCGGCGCGATGCTCGACGTCAGCGGCGGGCGTTGAGGGCTGACCATGCAGCTCAGCCCGGCCGCCGTCGCCCGCTGCGTACCGTTCGCGATCTTCATGGCCCTGCTGGGCCTGCGCGGCCTGCTCGGCGACATCGCGGACATCAACTTCGATGCGCGCTGGATCTACGGCCTGAGCGTGGTGGCGGTCGGCGGCGCGCTGCTGTGGTGGCGCAGCGAATACGGCGAGCTGGCGCGGCAGAACTGGCCCGATGCGCGCGAGCTGCGCCTGGCCGTGATCGTGGGCCTGCTGGTCTTCGTGCTATGGATACAGCTCGATGCGCCGTGGATGCAGCTCGCGCCGCCGACCGCCAGCTTCGTGCCTGTGGATGCGTCCGGCCAGCTCATCTGGCCGCTGGTGGCGTTGCGCCTGATCGGCGCGGCGCTGGTCGTTCCCCTCATGGAAGAGCTGTTCTGGCGCAGCTTCCTGATGCGCTGGATCGACAACCCGCGCTTCGAGACCGTGGACCCTGGCCGCGTCAGCCTGCGTGCGCTGATCGTCTCGACCTTCATCTTCACGCTGGCCCACACGCTCTGGCTCGCCGCGGCGATCGCCGGCCTGGCCTATGCCTGGCTCTACATCCGCACCGGCCGCTTGTGGACCGCCGTGATCGCGCACGCGGTGACCAACGGCGCACTGGGCATCTGGGTGATCGCCACAGGGCGCTGGGAGTTCTGGTGAGCAGCCCGCTGGCAGAATCCGCCGGCGGGAGGACCCCATGAGTCAGCAAGACCACCCCGGCCAGTTCGCGCTGCTGGGCCAGCGCCGTTTCGCGCCCTTCTTCTGGACGCAGTTCCTCGGCGCGGCCAACGACAACCTGTTCAAGTTCGCCTTCACCGTGATGGTGACCTACCAGCTGCAGCTCGGCTGGTTGCCGCCGACACAGGCCGGGCTGGTAATCGGTGCACTGTTCATCCTGCCCTTCGTGCTCTTCTCGGCGACCAGCGGCCAGCTCGCCGACAAGCATGAGAAGGCGCGGCTGATGCGACTGACCAAGGACCTGGAGATCGCCATCATGGCGCTGGCCGCCTGGGCCTTCTACGCGGTGCAGGTGCCAGTGCTGCTGGCCTGCGTGTTCCTGATGGGGCTGCAGTCCACGCTGTTCGGGCCGGTGAAGTACGCCTACCTGCCGCAGCAGCTCAATGAACGCGAGCTCACCGGCGGCAACGGCATGGTGGAGATGGGCACCTTCGTGGCCATCCTGCTGGGCAGCGTGGCTGGCGGCCTGCTGATCGCCACTCCCGAGGTGGGGCGCGAGCATGTGGCACTGGCCTGCCTGGCCGTGGCGGTGCTGGGCCGCCTCACGGCGCAGCCCATTCCGCCCTGCCCGGCCACCGACCCGCAGCTGCGCATCAACTGGAACCCGGTCAGCGAGACCTGGCGCAATCTGCAGCTCGCGCACCAGCATCCGGTGGTGTTCCGCTCGCTGCTAGGCATCTCGTGGATGTGGTTCTTCGGCGCGGTATTCCTGGCCAACTTCCCCGTCTTCGCCAAACAGGTGCTGCAGGGCAACGAGCAGGTCGCGTCGCTGCTGCTGGTGGTGTTCTCGGTGGGCATAGGCATAGGCTCTCTGCTGTGCGAGAAGCTCTCCAGGCGTCATGTCGAGATCGGCCTGGTGCCACTGGGCGCGATCGGCATGAGCGTGTTCGCGGTGGACCTCTACTTCGCGTCGCGCGGCCTGCCTGCAGCAGCCGCGCCGCTGGCGCTGGGCGAGTTCCTCGCGCAGCCGGCGCACTGGCGGGTGCTCGCCGACCTCGGGCTGCTGGCGCTGTTCGCCGGTCTGTACAGCGTGCCGATGTATGCGCTGATCCAACTGCGCTCGCAGCCCTCGCACCGCGCCCGCATCATCGCCGCGAACAACATCCTCAACGCGCTGTTCATGGTGGCCAGCTCGCTGCTGGCCGGCGCGCTGCTCGGCGCGGGCCTGAGCGTCCCAGAGCTCTTTCTCGTGCTGGGCTTGGCCAATGCGGTGGTGGCGGGCGTCCTGTTCATCGCCGTGCCCGAGTTCCTGCAACGCTTCGTCGCCTGGGCACGCTCATCGCACCGGGGCTGAGCGCCGCAGCATCGTTCGCCCGGCTTGAACCGTGGCTTCAAGCCATCGCAAGCGCCGGTCCGCCGCTCTCGCTTAGAGTGAACGCCATGCCAGCCTTCCGCTACCAAGCACAATGAACCACACTGCCGACGCCGCCGTCCTCGACCTCGCCTTCCGCCAGGCCCGCACCTTCAACAAGTTCCGGCCCGATCCGGTCAGCGACGCGACGCTGCGCGAGATCGTGCAGCTGGCGCAGTGGGGCCCGACGGCGATGAACAGCCAGCCGGCGCGCTATGTCTTCGTGAAGAGCGAGGCGGCCAAGCAGCGGCTGGCGCCGACCCTGTCGCCGGGCAATCTGGCCAAGACCCTGGCCGCGCCGGTGACGGTGATCGTCGCCGCCGACAGCCAGTTCTACGAGCACCTGCCCACGCAGTTCCCGTCCTTTCCCGGCGGCCGCGACATGTTCGCCGCCGATGCCGCCAAGGCCACCGGCACAGCGACGCTGAGCGCGCATCTGCAGGGCGCCTACTTCATCATCGCCGCGCGCCTGCTCGGCCTGGACTGCGGCCCGATGGCCGGCTTCGACGCGGCCAAGCTCAATGCCGAGTTCTTCGCCGACGGCCGCTACCAGGCGCAGTTTCTGATCAACCTGGGCTACGGCGACGCCAGCGGCAACCATCCGCGCGGCCCGCGGCTGGCTTTCGAACAGATGGCTCAGGTCCTCTGATCAAGGCTGGCGCCCGACTCGGCAGTACCGGCGCGCCGCGTCACACGCCGCGCGAGCGGTCCGCCGCGAAGCGCTGCTGGAAACCGGCGAAGTCGCCGGCATCCAGCGCCTCGCGAACTTCCTTCATCAGGTTCAGGTAGTAGTGCAGGTTGTGCACGCTGGTCAGCATCGGGCCCAGCATCTCGCCGCAGCGGTCCAGGTGGTGCAGATAGGCACGGCTGAAGTTGGTGCAGCAGTAGCAGCTGCAGGTCTCGTCCACCGGCCGCTCGTCGGTCTTGTAGCGGCTGTTGCGCAGGCGCAGATCGCCATAGCGGGTGAAGAGGTGGCCGTTGCGCGCATTGCGCGTGGGCATCACGCAGTCGAACATGTCGACGCCCTGGCTGACGCCTTCGACCAGATCCTCCGGCGTACCCACGCCCATCAGATAGCGCGGCTTGTTGGCCGGCAGCTGGTGCGCGATGTGCGCGAGGATGCGCTGCATGTCGGCCTTGGGCTCGCCCACCGAGAGGCCGCCGATCGCATAGCCAGGCAGGTCGAGCGCGGCCAGACCGGCCAGCGAATGGTCGCGCAGGTTCTCGAACATGCCGCCCTGCACGATGCCGAACAGCGCATTGGGGTTCTCCAGCCGCGCGAACTCGTCCTGGCAGCGCTTGGCCCAGCGCAGGCTCATCTCCATCGACAGCCGCGCTTCCTTCTCGGTGGTGATGTGCCCCTTGGTCTCGTAAGGCGTGCACTCGTCGAACTGCATGACGATGTCCGAGTTCAGGATGGTCTGGATCTGCATCGAGATCTCGGGCGTCAGGAACAGCTTGTCGCCGTTGACCGGCGAAGCGAACTTGACGCCCTCTTCCGAGATCTTGCGCATCTCGCCCAGACTCCAGACCTGGAAGCCGCCGCTGTCGGTGAGGATGGGCTTGTTCCAGCTCTCAAACTTATGCAGGCCGCCGAACTGCCGCATGATGTCCAGGCCCGGACGCATCCACAGGTGAAAGGTGTTGCCCAGGATGATCTGCGCGCCCATCTCCTCCAGCGAGCGAGGCATCACGCCCTTGACCGTGCCGTAGGTGCCCACCGGCATGAAGATCGGCGTCTGCACGACGCCGTGGTTCAGGGTGAGCGTGCCGCGTCGCGCGCGGCCTTCGGTCTTGTGCAGTTCGAACTTCAGCATGGTGGTCCGGATTGTCGCAGCCCCCGCCCAGGACCTAGACTGCGCGGAAGAACTCGTTGGGCCGGCTTGTCGCAGGTGAGCACCACCGCTGCGGCCGGGCGTGGATGAAATAGGCACGAAATGCAGCTTGCACGAGGATTTCTGTTCGGCGCCCTTGCCCTGATGCTGTCTGCCTTCGACGCGCAGGCAGACGCGGGCGGCACGGCCTGCGGGCCCTACCGTGTCGCCTTCTATGAATTCGGCCGCTTCTACTTCCGCGACGAGCAGGGGCAGGCCGGTGGCATAGACCCGGACCTGGTCGCCGAGCTGGCGCGGCGCAGTGGCTGCAGGCTGGAGTCCGAGCTGAACTCCCGCGCACGCATCTGGGAACAGCTTGCGCGAGGCCAGCTGGACATCACGGTGTCGGGCATCGCCACGCCCGAGCGCGAGCAGCTGGCCGAGTTCTGGCCCTATCTGCGCAGCCGCAACCATGCGCTGATGCGCAAGAGCCTGGCCGCCCAGCTGCCGACGCCGGCAGCCTTCCTGGCCGACCCGCAGCGGCGCGTCGTGGTGGTGAAGAGCTTTCGCCATGGCCCGGTGCTCGATGCCTGGCTGGATCAGCTGCGCGCACAGGGCCGTGTGCATGAAGCCGCAGACTTCGACACTGCCCTGCGCGTCTACCGCGCCGGCCGGGTCGATCTGATGCTTGCGCATCCGATCAACCTGCTGCTTTCCGAGCGTGAGCTTCAGCAGCACAGCCTGCTGGACTGGGCGCCCGGCGACGATGTGCTGGCCTCGCTGGTCGTGTCACGGCAGCGCGTCAACGCCGCCGATCGCCAGCGGCTGCATGCGGCGCTCAATGCCATGCTGGCGGACGGCAGCGTCGATGCCATCCTGCAGCGCCACCTGGGCGAGCGGCTGGCGCGCGGCGCCAGGTTGCAGCAAGCCGGCAGCGCCCGCTGATCGGGCAGGGACAATGCGGCCATGCCGCAGAGTCTTGCCACGGCCGTCGCCAGCGAACTGATCATCAAGAAGAGCCGCTTCATCGGCTGCGTGGAGCCCTGCGCCGACCGCGCGCTGGCGCTGCAACGGGTGGCCGAACTGCGCGAGCAGCACCCGGGTGCTGCGCACGTCTGTTGGGCCCTGCTCGCCGGCGGGCAGAGTGCGGCCAACGATGATGGCGAGCCCGGCGGCACCGCCGGCCGGCCCATGCTGGAAGTGCTGCGTCACCAGGACCTGGAAGGCGTGCTCGCCACCGTGGTGCGCTACTTCGGCGGGGTCAAGCTCGGCGCCGGCGGCTTGGTGCGGGCCTACACCGACACGGTCGCCCAGGCGCTGCTGAAGGCCGACAAGGTGCCGCTGGTGAGCCGCCGGCAGCTGCGCTGCACGCTGCCCTATGCGCTGGAAGGCCTGCTGCGCCGCGAACTCGAGCAGCAGCCCGGCGCGCAGCTGCTGGACGTGCAGCACGGCGCCCAGGTCGAGGCGACGCTGAGCCTGCCGGAGACCGTTGCTGACGCTTTCGTGGCGCGTCTCAACGAAAGCGGCCAGGGCCGCATGGGCTGGCTGAAGGTCTGAGCCCGCGCACAGGGTCCGGAAGGAGCCTGTGGCTGGCGAAGGCCAAGCGGCGATACCAGCCGATTGGCTGAGCAGCGCTCAGCCCAGCGCGAGCAGCCCCAGGCCGATCGCCGCCGGCACCGCCTGGATGAAGAGGATGCGCCGGCTCGCGGTGGCCGCGCCATAGACGCCAGCCACCAGCACGCAGAGCAAGAAGAAGGTCTTCACGCCCGCACCGGCCGCGCCCAGCCACAGGCCCCAGAACAGGCCCGCAGCGAGAAAGCCGTTGTACAGGCCCTGGTTGGCCGCCAGCACCTTGGTCTGCGCGGCGAACTCCGGCGTCAGCCCGAAGGCCTTCATGCCCTTGGGCTTATCCCAGAGGAACATCTCCAGCACCAGGATGTAGACGTGCAACAGCGCGATCAAGAGAACCGCCAGGTCGGCGAGACGAGCGATCACTTCGGGAACTCCTTGTCGATGGAGGCAGACGGAGCCTAGCTCAGCCCGCCCGGTTCAGCAGCATCGCATCCCCATAGCTGAAGAAGCGGTAGCGCTGCTCGATCGCATGGCGGTACAGCGCCATGATGTGCTCGTAGCCGGCGAAGGCGCTGACCAGCATCATCAGCGTGCTCTTGGGCAGGTGGAAGTTCGTGATCAGCGTGTCCACCACGCGGAACTGAAAACCCGGCGTGATGAAGATGTCGGTCTCGCGGGCACCGGCCTGCAGGGTGCCGGAGAGGGCCGCAGACTCCAGCGCGCGCATCGTGGTCGTGCCCACGGCGACGACGCGGCCGCCACGCGCCTTCGCCTGCGCGATGGCGGCGACGGTGGCGTCGCTGACCTGGAACCACTCGCTGTGCATGGCGTGCTCCTCCAGTCGCTCCACGCGCACCGGTTGGAAGGTGCCGGCACCCACATGCAGCGTCACATGGGCGGTGGCGATGCCGCGCGCCGCCAGAGCGGCCAGCACGCCTTCGTCGAAATGCAGCGCCGCGGTCGGTGCGGCCACCGCGCCTGGCTCGCGCGCGAACACGGTCTGGTAGCGGCTCTCGTCGTCGGGCTCGTCGGCGTGCTCGATGTAGGGCGGCAGCGGCACATGGCCGTGCGCTTCGAGCAGCGCGAAAGGATCGGACGGGAAGCGCAGATGGAACAGTCCGTTGTCCGGCCCGCAGCGGCCCAGCACCTCGGCCTCGAAAGCACCATCGGCGAACAGCACCACCGCGCCGGGCTTGGGGCTCTTGCTGGCACGCAGATGCGCCCAGACTTCCAGCGTGCCGGGCAGCACGCGCTCGACCAGCGCCTCCACCGCACCGCCGCTGCTCTTGTGACCGTACAGGCGCGCCTTGATCACCTTGGTGTCGTTGAAGACCAGCAGGTCGGCCGAATCGAGCAGCTGCGGCAGCTCGCGGAACACCCGATCGACGGGCGTGCTGCCGCGGCCGTCGAGCAGGCGCGAGGCGCTGCGTTCGGGCGCGGGATGCTGGGCAATGAGCTCAGGCGGCAGCGCGAAGTCGAAATCGCTGACCGTGAATTGGCGTGTCGAAGGGGATGCAGCAGTCATGGTGTTGAGGGCCGTACAGACCCGTGCCAAACAGGGGGAATCGGGGAGATGAGAACGCCCCGGCGGCAGGCGCCGGGGCCGCACGAATTGTCCCACGGGCACGCCGCAGCACCGAGCGCCAGTTGATTCATCTCAAGACGAGCTTCGCGCCACAGTGCGAGCATGAATGCAAGGAGATCAAGCAATGAGTCAGACCCTCAACCCCTCGCAGCGCAGCCTGCTGGAAGCCACGCTGGTCGAGAAGCAGCAACGTCTGGAGCAGGCCCTGCAGGCCCAGCTGGGCGGTCAGGACCGTGTCACCCACGCCCGCGAGCAGCTGCTGCAGGATGCCGACGATGCGCGCGAGCATGACGCCGACCGCGAAGTGGACCTCGCTCGCAGCGACCTGAGCCTGGAGGCGCTACGCGCGGTCAATGAAGCACTGCAGCGACTGCGCGGCAGTGCCGACTACGGCTTCTGCAGCGACTGCGGCAAGGCCATCAGCTTTGAGCGCCTGCAGCTCAACCCCGAGGTGCTGCGCTGCATCGCCTGCCAGAACGCGCTGGAGAAGGTCGGCGGCGGCGCCAGCCATCCACGCCTCTGAGTTTCCCGGCCTGGCGCATGCGTCCAGCATTCGCCGCCGCGTCCCCATCACCATCCATCAGCAAAGAGGAGAACCCTTCATGACCATGTTCCACGCCGTCGTCTGGCTCGACCACCACAACGCCAACATCCTGCAGTTCGACGCCGAACACGTGCAGGCCGAGAAGGTCAAGGCGAGCAGCCGCCACACCCGCCAGCATGGCAGCGGCGTGCGCACCGAGCACGAGTTCTTCGCCGACGTCTGCGAGGCGCTGCAGGGCATCGGCGAGATCCTCGTCACCGGCTCCAAGACTGCGCAGGCCGACTTCAAGCACTACCTGGAGAAGCACCGCCCCAACCAGGTGAAGAGCGTGGTTGGCTACGAGACCGTCGACCACCCCAGCGACAAGCAGCTCGTCGCGCTGGCACGCCAGTACTTCCTCAAGTACGACCGCATGAACGGCACGACGCCGCAGGTGCTGTAAGCGTCTCGCTTCGCGCCATCCTGGCGCGCCCTGCTGATCTCGGCATCAGACCCCACGCCCCGCTCAGGGGCGTGGTGCCATCAGCAGCTGCATCTGCTGTCGCATGCGCAGGCGCTGCTGCTCCAGATCCAGCTCACGCAGCAGGCCCCGCAGGCGCTTGCGCTCCTCATCGGTCTTGGCCTCGGCCAGTGCCCGCTCCAGGCGCTGCATCTCGCGGTAGTTGCGGTCGATCTGCTGACCGAGTTCGTGGATGAGCTTGGCTTGCGTGTAGTTGCGCTCGAAGAGATCGCCGTCACGCTGTCCGCCGCAGCTGCCACGGTAATACTCGCCCGCCAGGCCCAGGCGCCAGCCGTTCTCGGGCCGGCAATACACGCGGATGCCCTCAGACCACCCCTCCTGCCAGAGGGCTTGGTCGGGCACGATGCCCAGCTTGCCGCAGGCCTTGGCATGGTCCTGCAGACGCTCGCGTTCAGCGCCCGCACGCCCATCCTCCAGGCCCTGTTCAAACCAGTTGGCACTCAGGCATTCCTTCTCGCTCATGCTGGCGCAGCCGCTCAGCACGAGCAGGACCGCGCCCAGCAGGGCAAGAGTCCGGATCTGGCCGAGCCGTAGATCGCTTCTGGGGTCGCTCATCAAGGCTCCGTCTGTGCTGGCGGCACAGTATGCAATGGAGCTGACAACGCGCCGGCACGCGCCCGGTTGACCGGCGATCGACGGACACCCGCATCTGCGGCCTTGAAGCCGTGATGCGTGGCGCTCGCGTCGGATCGCCTGCGCTCGCGGCTCAGAACCCGCGGGCGCGTGCTTCTTCGAGTGGCTCGACGGTCACCGCCACCTGCGGGTGGGCCTGGCCGCCGCGGATCACGCCGCGCAGCGGCGCCACGTCGGCATAGTCGCGGCCCCAGCCCAGCGTCACATGGTCCAGGCCCGCGGCCACCTTGTTGGTCGGGTCCAGCGCCAGCCAGCCCTGCACCGGGCACCACACCGCCACCCAGGCATGCGAAGCATCGGCGCCGACCAGGCGCAGCTTGCCCGGTGCCACATGCGTGAGCAGATAGCCCGACACATAGCGCGCCGCCAGGCCCAGCGAGCGGCAGGCGCCGATCATCACGTGCGCGAAATCCTGGCACACGCCGTGGCGCGCTGCCAGCGCCTCCAGCGCGCGCGTCGTCACATTGGTGCTGGCCGGCTGGTAGCGGAACTCCTTGTGGATCAGCGCCATCAGCGCCAGCGCCCCATCGGCCAACGGACGCCCCGGCGTGAAGGCGCGGCGTCCGAAGGCGGCCAGTGCGGCGGCACGCGGCGCCAGCGGCGACGAGAGGCTGAACTCCACCGCCTCGCTGCGCACCTCGCCGGCGTGGTAGCGCAGCGCATCGGCCACCTCCTCCCAGGGCGGGCTGCCTTTCGGGTCTATCGTCGGCGGCGTCGCCAGCCCCACCGCGAAGCTGCTGCGCACCGCCAGCTGCTCGTGCACGCGGGTGTGGCTGAACACCAGCCGCGCATTGCCCCAGGCGTCCTGGCTGAACTGGCCCGCCTCGGCCAGCGCCGTGGCCCAGCCGTCGGGCTCGGGCGTGATGCTCAAGCGCCAGTCACGCAGCGTCTGCCAGGGCGTCTCGCGCGGTGCCAGGCAGGCCACATGGTGGGCCAGCTCCACCGGCGTGTCGTAGTCGTAGATGGTGTCGTGCTGCACATGCAGCCAGCGCAGCGCCTCGGCCTTGACCGTCGGACCCGGCTTGACCGCGCTCATTGCCACACCATGCGGTCGGCGCTGCCCACATGGGCGAAGAGCCGGCGGTCAAGTTCGACCGACAGCGCCTGCGCCTGCTCGCTGCAGCCCTGCAGCAGCGTCACCAGCTCGCCATAGCGGCCCTCGGCATCGGGCGTGCACAGGCTGGCCAGCGGCCAGCGTTCGGGCTCGGGCAGCGAGGCGGCCACGCGCGCGGTCCACTCGGGATCGTGGCGCGACAGCTTGACGAAGCGGCCCGCCATCGTGCGCGCCACCCAGGCCAGCGAGCGCGGGTTGTCGGTGTCGTGCACCAGCAGATGCAGCAACGGCGGCAGCTCGCGGCGCGCCTGGAACTTGGCGCGGTAGGTCATCGTCGAATCGAACAGGCCCAGCAGCAGCGCGAAGCCCTCCTCGCTGTGCTGCACACCGTGCTCGAAGGCCAGCGCCAGTGCGCCGGCCAGGAAGTCCAGCCGCTCGATCTGCCGGCCCACGCTGAGCAGGCGCCAGCCGTCGTCGCGCGTCATGCGGTCGGTCTGCGCGCCGGTGATCGCCGCCAGCTGCGTGGCCACGCGCGACAGCGTGTCCAGCACGTGTCGGCGCGCCTCGGTGCCGGCGCCTTCCAGCACCGGCTGCAGGCGCAGGCGGAACTGGTCGCCGGCCTCGTGGATCAGCTTCCAGTGCTCGGCCGAGAGCCGCTCGCGCAGGCTGGCCGCGCAGTTCTGCAAGGCCTGCAGATTGAAGCCCACGCTGTAGGCGCCGAAGGCATCGCCCAGCGCATGCACCAGCGCGCGCTCGAACACGCGCGGCGCCTGCTCGGCCGAGGGCACGGCCTCGCCGACCAGACCATGCTGGCGCGCCAGCGCATCCAGCAGACCCAGCACGCCTTCGCCGCCGGCCTCGCCGCGCGCCGCAGCGCCCAGCGCCTCCAGCGTCAGCTGCGCCAGGCGCACGGTGTTCTCGGCGCGCTCGCTGTAGCGGCCCAGCCAGAACAGGTTCTCCGCCGCACGGCTGGTCACGGTCCAGTGCGCGCCGGTCAGGTCGGCCGCGGTCAGCGGCTTGGGCAGCAGGCTGGTGCTGTCCACCTCGCCTTCGGTGCGCACCCAGGTGTCGACGCTGGCGCTGCCGCGGCGCATCGAGACCCAGGCATGGTCGCTGCCTTCGCGGCCGCTGGCCACGCGGGTCAGTCCGCCGGGCAGCACGTTCCAGCCGCCGTCGCCATCGGCGATCGCAAAGACGCGCAGCACCGCCGCACGCGGCTCGAGCTGGCCATGGCGCCACACCGGCGTCTCCGACGGGCGCTGGCGCGTCTGCAAGGTGTAGGCGCCGGGATCGGCGGCGATGCGCTCCAGCAGCTGCGCACGCGCAGGAGCCGACAGGCCCTTGACCGCCACCGGCGCAAAGTCCGGCGTCGTCGCGCTGGGCGGGAAGGTCGGCGAGACCACGTACTGCTCCAGCTCGTCGAGCCGCTCGCGCCACACCGCTTCCTCGCCACACCACCAGGCGGTGGCCGCGGGCAGCAGCAGCTCCTCGCCGAGCAGCGCCTCGGCCACGCCGGGCCAGAAGGCGGTCAGGCCCGGGCTCTCCAGCCAGCCCGCGCCGGGTGCATTGGCCAGCACCACCTGGCCGGCGCGCAGCGCCTGCAGCAGGCCCGGCACGCCCTGCGTGGAGTCAGGGCGCAGCTCCAGCGGGTCCAGCGCGTCGTCGTCGACGCGGCGCAACAGCACATGCACGCGCTCCAGGCCGCGCAAGGTCTTCAGGAAGACGCGGTCGCCGCGCACCGTCAGGTCGCCACCCTCGACCAGGCTGATGCCCAGATAGCGCGCCAGGAAGGCGTGCTCGAAATAGGTGTCGTCGCGCGGCCCCGGCGTCAGCAGCGCGACGCGCGCGCCCTCGCGTTCCTCGGCCGGCACCAGGCGCAGCAGACCCTGCAGCAGGCGCTGGTAGCTGGCCGCCAGGCGCTGCACCTTCAACGCGCGGAAGGCTTCGGGGAACTGCTGCCCGACGAGCATGCGGTTCTCCAGCACATAGCCCAGACCGGCCGGCGACTGCGTGCGCTGGCCCACCAGCCACCACAGGCCGTCGGCACAGCGCGCCAGGTCCATCGCCACCACATGCAGATGCACGCCGCCGGGCGGCACGCAGCCGTGCATCGGCCGCAGGTACTGCGGATGCGCCAGCACCAGCGAGGGCGGCAGCAGGCCGGCGTCGAGCAGATGGCGCTTGCCGTAGACATCGGCCAGCGTGGCATTGAGCAGGCGCGCCCGCTGCGCGACGCCGCGCTCGATCTGCGTCCATTCGCCGGCGTCGACCAGCATCGGCAGCAGCTCCAGCGGCCACAGCCGTTCGCCATGGGAAGCGGCGCTGCTGTGCAGGTTGTAGCTGGCGCCGTCCTCCTGCAGGCGGCGGTGCAGCTGGGCCGAGCGCGCCGCCAGGTCCTGCCAGCCGGCCGCGCCGTTGGCGGCGAAGAACTGCTGCCACTGCGGCGCCAGGCCCTGGGTGCGCGGCAGCGGATTGAGCGCGCCGCGCAGCTCGTCATAGTGGCCGTCGCGGCCACGCAGCGCGGCCGCTGCAGCCAGCTGCAGCAGGTCTTGGGGATCCTCGGGCAGCAGGCTGGGCTGCACGGGACCGGAGGCATTCAGCACGGACATCCCCGCATCATCGCCGACGCCGCCCCGCACGCGCATCCGGCCTCACCGGCCCACACGGCGCAGGTCCAGCGTGAAGGGGAACTCCAGGCTGCGCTGCGGCTCGGCCGCGACCACACGGCCTGGCGTGTGCGCCAACAGCGTGAAGCGCGCCAGGCGGCGGCTCTCGGCCTCGTAGGCATTGACCGGGAAGGTGGCGTAGTTGCGCCCGCCCGGATGCGCCACGTGGTAGCGCGCGCCGCCCAGCGAGCGCTGCATCCAGGTATCGACCAGGTCGAAGGTCAGCGGCGCATGCACGCCGATGCTGGGGTGCAGGGCCGACGGCGGATTCCAGGCGCGGAAGCGCACGCCGGCCACGTACTCGCCGACGCGGCCGGTCGGCTGCAGCGGCAGCGTCACGCCATTGACGGTGATGCGATGGCGCGGGTCCACCAGGCCACTGACGCGCACCTCGACGCGCTCCAGCGACGAATCCACATAGCGCACCGTGCCGCCCGCAGCGCCCTCCTCGCCCATCACATGCCAGGGCTCCAGCGCATTGCGCAGCGTCACATGCACGCCAGCCACCGCGAACTCGCCGACCTTGGGGAAGCGGAACTCGAAATGCGGCGCGAACCAGCCGGGGTCGAAGGCATAGCCGGCCTGCGCCATTTCCAGCAGCACGTCGGCGAAGTCCATCTGCACGAAGCAGGGCAGCATGTAGCGGTCGTGCAGGCCGGTGTCCCAGCGCACCAGCGGCGCGCGATAGGGCTGGGTCCAGAAGCGCGCCACCAGCGCGCGCAGCAGCAGCTGCTGCACGATGCTCATGCGCGCATGCGGCGGCATCTCGAAGGCGCGCAGCTCCAGCAGGCCCAGGCGGCCGGTGCTGCTGTCGGGCGAGTAGAGCTTGTCGATGCAGAACTCGCTGCGATGCGTGTTGCCGGTGACATCCACCAGGATGTTGCGCAGCGAACGGTCGACCAGCCAGGGCGGCATGAAGAACTCGCCCCCACGCTCGCCTTCCGGCGAGCTGCCCCCCGAGGGGGCGCTCGCGCCTTGGGACGGCCCGGCGGCGCTCGTGCCGTACACGCCCTTGCTGCGCGCTATCTCGCCCAGCGCGATCTCCAGCTCGCGCAGCTGGTCGTTGCGCGCCTCGTCCACCCGCGGCGCCTGGCTGGTCGGGCCGATGAAGAGGCCCGAGAACAAATAGCTCAAGGAGGGATGGTTGTGCCAGTAGGCCAGCAGCGAGGCCAGCAGGTCGGGTCGGCGCAGGAAGGGGCTGTCCGCCGGCGTCGCGCCGCCGAGCACGAAGTGGTTGCCGCCGCCGGTGCCGGTGTGGCGGCCGTCGAGCATGAATTTCTCGCTGGACAGGCGCGACTGCCAGGCCGCGTCGTAGAGGAACTCGGTGTGCTGCACCAGCTCCTTCCAGTCGTGCGCCGGATGGATGTTGACTTCGATGACGCCGGGATCGGGCGTGACCTGCAGCAGCTTCAGGCGCGGGTCGCGCGGCGGCGGATAGCCTTCGAGCACGATCTTCACACCGAGCTCGGCCGCGGTGGCTTCGACTGCGGCGAGCAGCTCCAGGTAATGCTCCAGCTGCTGCAGCGGCGGCATGAAGACATAGAGCACGCCGCTGGCGCTGCCCACGGCCTCGGCCTTCGGGCCATTGGCGCGCCGCGGATCGCGCGCCTCCACGCACAGCGCGGTGCGCGTGATCCAGTGCGCGCTCTGGAAGCGCTCGGGGCGCTGCTCCAAGGGCAGGCCCTCGCCGGTGCCAGTGCCGGTGCCGCTGTTCTGCAGCGCCACCGTGCCGCCTTCGGCGAAGCCGCCGCCGGCCGCATGGGCCTGGTAGCCGGGCGCCGCATGGGCCGCCTCGCCGGGGCGCTGCAGCAGCAGCCGCGTTTCGGCCGGCAGCGCGTCGCGCGGCGCGAACGGGTCCTGTTCGATGTGATACGGGTAGTCGGAGCCGCTCACCCAGGGCAGCGAGTCCAGCGGCAGGCGGTAGCCCATCGGCGAGTCGCCGGGGAACAGGTACATGCGCTCGTCGCGGAAGAACCAGGGGCCGGTGACCCAGGGCGTGCCGCCCAGGGCCGGACCATCGCCACGGCGTATCGGCAGCACATAGCCGACCTCGTGGGCCAGGCCCTGCTCGAACACGCGGCGCAGCCGGCTGCGTTCCATCTCGTCGTCCAGCCGCGACTCGAAGGGATCGACGTTGACCGGCAGCCGGCGCTCGCGCCACAGGTAGTACCAGGTGTCTTCGAAGCCGGGGCGCACGAACTGCGTGTCCAGGCCCAGGCGCTGCGTCAGCGCGGCGATGAAGCGCTTGGCGTCGGCGCTGGTGTAGGCATGGCCTTCGCGCTCGTCGGCGAACAGGCTCGGGTCTTGCCAGCAGGGCTTGCCGTCGGTACGCCAGTAGATCGACAGCGCCCAGCGCGGCAGCTGCTCGCCCGGGTACCACTTGCCCTGCCCGAAATGCAGGAAGCCGCCCTGGCCGTATTCGTCGCGCAGGCGCTGCACCAGCTCCTGCGCGTAGATGCGCTTGGTCGGGCCCAGCGCGTCGGTGTTCCACTCGGCGCCGTCACGGTCATCCACCGAGACGAAGGTGGGCTCGCCGCCCATGGTCAGGCGCACGTCGCCGGCGACGAGATCGGCATCGACCTTGTCGCCGAGCTTCAGCACCTCGGCCCACTGCTGCTCGGTATAGGGCTTGGTGACGCGCGGCGATTCCCAGATGCGCGTGACGCCCATCTCGTGGCCGAACTCGACCTCGCACTCGTCCACCGCACCGCTGATCGGCGCGGCGCTGGAAGGCTGCGGCGTGCAGGCCAGCGGGATATGGCCTTCGCCGGCCAGCAGGCCCGAGGTCGGGTCCAGGCCTATCCAGCCGGCGCCGGGCAGGAAGACCTCGCACCAGGCATGCAGGTCCGTGAAGTCCACCTCGGTGCCGCTGGGGCCGTCCAGCGCCTTCTGGTCCGGCGCCAGCTGGATCAGGTAGCCGGAGACGAAGCGCGCCGCCAGGCCCAGATGGCGCAGCAGCTGCACCAGCAGCCAGCCGGTGTCGCGGCAGGAACCGGAGCCCTTTTCCAGCGTCTGCTCGGGCGTCTGCACGCCGGGCTCCAGGCGGATCAGGTAGGAGATGTCGCCCTGCAGGCGCTGGTTGATACCGACGAGGAAATCGATCGTCGCCACCGGCTCGCGCCGCACCGTGGCCAGATAGGCCGCGAAGCGCGGCGTCAGCGCCTCCTTGACCAGATAGGGCGCGAGTTCGGCCTGCTGTGCCTCTTCATAGGCGAAGGGGAACTTCTGCGCATGCGGCTCGAGGAAGAAGTCAAACGGGTTGTAGACCGCCATCTCGGCGACCAGGTCCACGGTGACGGTGAACTCGGTGGTCTTCTCCGGGAAGACCAGGCGCGCCAGGTAGTTGGAGAACGGGTCTTGCTGCCAGTTGATGAAGTGCTGCGCGGGCTCGACCGTCAGCGAATACGACAGGATCGGCGTGCGGCAGTGCGGCGCCGGACGCAGGCGCACGACCTGCGGCGACAGCGCAACGCGGCGGTCGTAGCGGTAGCGGGTGACATGCTTGAGCGCGACGTGGATGGACACGGTCTGGCCTCGCTTGTTTTCTTGTTTCAGTGCACGGGCACGAGGAAGTCGCGGCTGATGTCCAGGCCCAGCTGGCCGACGCGGCTGAGGAAGCGGTCCAGGTACTCGTGCAGGCCGCCGGCGAGGATCTCGTCGATGCTGGCGTAGCTGAGCTCGGCGCTGAGCCGGCCGGCCTGGCGCAGCGTCTCGCCCGACTGCTCGTTGGCGACGCGGCGCAGGTTCTCGACCACGCGCTGCATCGAGTGCGCCAGCGAGCGCGGCATCGCGCTGCGCAGGATCAAGAGCTCGGCCACCTTGTCCGGCTGGATCACATTGCTGTAGACCTTGCGGTAGATCTCGAAGCCGGAGACCGAGCGCAGCAGCGCCGACCAGTGATAGAAGTCCTGCGCGCTGCCGCCGCTGTCCGGGGTGTAGAACTTCACGTCCAGCAGCCGCGCGGTGTTGTCGGCGCGCTCGAGGAAGGAACCGATGCGCAGGAAGTTGAAAGCCTCGTCCTGCAGCATCGTGCCGACGGTGACGCCGCGCGACAGGTGCGAGCGGAACTTGACCCACTCGAACAGCGCCGCCGGGTCGCGATCGAGCAGGCCGTCAGCCAACAGGCGCTGGAACTCCAGCCAGGTCTGGTTGCTGGTCTCCCAGACCTCGGTGGTCAGCGCGCCGCGCACCGCGCGGGCGTTCTCGCGCGCGGCGCGCAGGCAGTTGTAGATCGACGAGGGGTTGCGCTCGTCGCGCACGACGAACTCGATCACGCGGCGCGCGTCGATGCGGCCGTAGCGCGACTCGTAGTCGGGCGTCAGCTCGGAGATCGACAGCAGGCTGCGCCAGCTCTGCTCGGCGACGGCGGCCTGCTGGGGCATCAGCGAGGTCTGGTAGTTGACGTCGAGCATGCGCGCGGTGTTCTCGGCGCGTTCGATGTAGCGCGAGAGCCAGAACAGATGGTCAGCGGTACGTGAAAGCATGGCGGGCAGCCTCGTTCGGGGATCGTCTTCGGTGCGGGCGGTGGGGTGGTGCGACGGCAGTGCTCAGTCTTCGAGCACCCAGGTGTCCTTGGTGCCGCCGCCCTGGCTGCTGTTCACCACCAGCGAGCCTTCCTTGAGCGCGACGCGGGTCAGCCCGCCGGGCACCATGCGCACCTCGCTGCCCGAGAGCACGAAGGGCCGCAGGTCGATGTGGCGCGGCGCCAGGCCCGACTCGACATAGGTGGGACAGGTGGACAGGCTCAGCGTCGGCTGCGCGATGTAGTTGTCCGGCCGCGCGATCAGCTGCGCGCGGAAGTCCTCGACTTCCTGCTTGCTCGCCGCCGGGCCGACCAGCATGCCGTAGCCGCCGGCGCCGTGCACCTCCTTGACGACCAGCTCGTCCAGGTGCGCCAGCACATGCGGGAGCTCGTCCGGATTGCGGCACTGCCAGGTCGGCACGTTGTGCAGGATGGGCGTCTCGCCGAGATAGAACTCGACCATCTTCGGCACATAGGGGTAGATGGACTTGTCGTCGGCGATGCCGGTGCCCACCGCATTGGACAGCGTGACGTTGCCGGCCTTGTAGGCCTCCAGCAGGCCGGCGCAGCCCAGCACCGAGTCCGGGCGGAACACCGTGGGGTCGAGGAAGTCGTCGTCGATGCGGCGGTAGATCACGTCCACGCGCCGCGGCCCGCGCGTCGTGCGCATGTAGACGAAGCCGCCGTCAACGAACAGGTCCTGGCCCTCGACCAGCTCGACGCCCATCTGCTGCGCGAGGAAGGCGTGCTCGAAGTAGGCCGAGTTGTACATGCCCGGCGTCAGCACGACGACGGTGGGCTCGGACGCTCCCTGCGGCGCGACGCTGCGCAATGTATCCAGCAGCAGGTCGGGGTAATGCGCCACCGGCGCGATGCGGTGCTGCGCGAAGAGCTCGGGGAAGAGCCGCATCATCATCTTGCGGTTCTCCAGCATGTAGCTCACGCCCGAGGGCACGCGCAGGTTGTCCTCCAGCACGTAGTAGCGGCCGCTGCCGTCGGGCTGGGCGGCACGCACGATGTCCACGCCGGCGATGTGCGAGTAGATGTCCTTGGGCACGCTGACGCCGCGCATCTGCGGGCGGAACTGCGCATTGCCCAGGATCTGCTCGGCCGGCACGATGCCGGCGCGCAGGATCTCCTGCTCGTGATAGATGTCGTGGATGAAGCGGTTCAGCGCGGTGACGCGCTGGCGCAGCCCGGCTTCGAGCTCGCGCCATTCGTGGGCCGGGATGACCCGCGGCACCAGGTCGAAGGGAATCAGCCGCTCGGTGCCCTCGCCGCCGCCGTTGTTGCCGTATACGGCGAAGGTGATGCCGACGCGGCGGAAGATCAGCTCGGCCTCCTCGCGCCGGGCCTTCATCGCCGCCTCGGGCTGCTGCGCCAGCCAGGCGGCGTAGTCGCGGTAGTGCTCGCGCACCGGCTGCATTCCGGTACCGCCGCTCTGGGCGAGATGCATTTCATCGAAGCGGGACAGCATGTTTGGCTCCTTTGCACCAGAGCACTGCAATAACTGCACCAGCCTGGGCGACTACCAGACAAGCCGCCCGCGCACCAAACCAAGGCGCAACGCGCGGGCGGCGCACCAGGCCGGGGCTACGCCCGCGCGGAGGACCTCGCTTCAGCGGCCGCCACTCGCCGTGCCCAGCACCACGCCTCGCTCGCCCAGCAGCCAGACGGTGGACTTGTCGATCACGGCCAGGGCCTTGATGGCATGTGCCGTGGGCACCGGCTGACGGCGCCAGGTCTGGCCACCGTCCTGCGTCGCCAGCACCGTGCCATATAGGCCGACGATCCAGCCGTTCGAGGCATCGGCAAAGGCGATGGCAAAAAGGTGATCGGTGGTGCCGCTCGCAACCGCTGTCCAGCTGGCGCCACCATCGCTGCTGCGCCGAATGGTCCCAAAGTGGCTGACCACCCAAAGCGTGCCTGCATTGCTCGTCACCGCGTTGAACTCCCTGACCCCCGAAACGGCAGTGCAGCGTCCCCAACTCGCACCACCATCGCTGCTGAGTGCAATGCATTCTCCCGAATCTGTCCAGGACACCGCGAGGCCGTGCGAAGCATCGCTGAAGTAGAGTTGCTTGACACCGAAGCCGGCACTGCCAATGGTGGTCCAGCTTGCGCCACCATCGCTGCTGGCAAGCACGCGATTACCCGAGCTGCTGACGGACCAGCCGCGCGATTCGTCCAGAAAGAAATGGGCCTTTTCAAGGATGCCGCCCTTCAGCAGAGCCCACGTCCGGCCGCCATCGTCGCTGCGGTAGAGGTCATAGGCACTGCCGTTCCAATCGGTCACCCAGCCACGCTTAGCCGACGCTGAGGCGATCGCTTGCGGCGACTTGAAACCAGCGCTCGTGTTCGCCACCCAGGTCTTGCCACCATCTTCAGTGCCCAGCAAGCCCGAGCTGGATACCGCCACGCCGCGCCGGCCATCGACAAACCAGGCACCGCTGAAATCCGGTAAGGCCACCACTGGTGCGCGCAACAGCGTCCAGGTCTTGCCCGCATCGTCGCTCCGATAGAGCCCGCCGCCGTTGCGCTTCTGCAGCCAGCTGGCATCGTTGATGCGCGCCAGTGGTCCGTCGAACTGCAGGCGCTGGTCATCGCTGAGCTTGCCGACCCAGTTCAAGCCGCCGTCCATGCTGTAGAAATAGCGCTCTGGCACGGCCGACAGCAGCGGCGGCTGCCACAGCCCCAGCGTATCCGCATGACGGCCGACAAAGAACAGGTTGCGCTCCCACTTTATAGGCAACGAGACCGCTTCCCAAGGCGCTCCGGGTTGCCGAGCGCGAAGCACCTGCTGCTGCGAATCCAGCTTTGCCTCGGCGATGGCCTGCCCGTCGGCGAACAGCCAGAACCGGTCAGAGTCGTCGTAGTAGCTGCGCGCCTGCTCATAGCTTGAGTCATAGCTCGAGCGCAGGCGCGCATCGACGGCGTAGGCCGTCCAGCTCAAGCCTCCATCGAGGCTGGCGCAGGCCCGCCGCGTGACGAGGTTTGGATCTTCCGCAACCCGTTCATAACCGAGCAGCAGCAGGCGCTGCTCACCATAGACCTGCAGGCTCCTATAGGGCAGCCAGCCGTTGCGACAGGCCGCGGGAAGAGCAGGCAGGCTCTGGTAGCTCAGCCCCAGGTCCGTGGACAGCTCCACTGAGGCGACGCCGAGGCGCCACAGACGCGAAGAAGAACGGATTAGGCCAACGCGGCGCCCATCCTCCTGGAGGTAGATGGTCGCGCCGCCGCTGTAGCTGCTCGGCTGCCATGTCGCGCCGCCATCCGTGCTGATCTGCGCTTCGGTATCGCCGTCGGTGGCCAACAGGCCGGCCGTGCCAAGCACATACACCGCATAGGAGGGACGGCCCTCGCTTGGGCTTTGCGGCAGGGAGGCCAGGCTCTGGAAGCTCGCACCGCCGTCCCGCGTGCGCAGCGGTACCAAGCCCTCGCCCGACACGAAGCGAAATACCATTACCCATCCGTTGCTGGCATCGGAAAAACTGAGTTCTTCAAGCGCCATCTGCAATCCCGGAAGCGTGCGCTGCCAACTCGCACCGCCATCAAGCGTCTTCACGACATCGCCGCTGGCCGTGACGGCAAAGCCTCGCTGGCTGTCGATGAAGGAGAAGGCCGAAAGCTCCTGCTCATCCAGCGTGGGCTTGAGCTTGCACCAGCCGCCCGCAGCGCCAGAGGTGCAGGCCGCGCCATACAGATGCGACCAGTTGGCCACGCTGAGTTGCAGCTGTGCCTGACGGCTGAGGCCGGCGGCATTGCTGACCTTCAGCTGCACCTGATAGCTGCCCGCCTTGGTGTACAGATGCTTGGGCGCTGCTTCGGTGCTGGTCGTGCCGTCGCCGAAATTCCATTCAAAGCTCAGGCCGGCGAGCGCGGCTGCGCTGCTGCTGAACTGCACTTCGCTGGCCAGGCCCGCGTCGGCCGGTGCTGACACCGTCAGCGTCTCGGGGATCGGTGTCGCCGGCGCGGCATCGCTGCTGCTGCCGCCGCCACAAGCCGTCAGCAGGGCACCTGCCATGCAGAGCACAACGCTAAGGTGTCTGACATTCATCTCTGCACCCTCCCTTGGGTTTGCTGCTTGTCTGTGCTGTTTCATCTGCAGGAACGAACGCAGCATACTAGCGATTCAGCTACGCGCACCGGAGCCGTCCCGCGCTCGGCCACGCATGGGCGGGGCAAAATCCCGCCCATGCCTGAGGCCACGCCTGCCCCACCCAAGCCCAGCAAATCCGCGCCGCAAAAGGCGATGGAAAAGCTCGGCCTGCTGCGCGACATCGACCTGGCGCTGCACATTCCGCTGCGCTACGAGGACGAGACCCGGCTCACGCCGATCGCCGCCGGACGCGATGGCGAGACGGTGCAGTGCGAAGGCCTGGTCAGCGAATGCCGCGTCGAGCTGCGTGGCCGCCGCCAGCTGATCGTGCGGATCGAAGATGACAGCGATGTGCTGATCCTGCGCTTCCTGCACTTCTACCCGTCGCAGCAGAAGGCGATGGCGCTGGGCAAGCGGCTGCGCGTGCGCGGCGAGATCCGCCATGGCTTCTTCGGCCGCGAGATGGTCCACCCGCAGGTGAAGGCGGTGGACGAGGACACGCCGCTGGCGCAGAGCCTGACGCCGGTCTATCCGGCCAGCGCCGGCCTGCCGCAGGCCTATCTGCGCAAGGCCATCGCGTCGGCAATGAAGCGTGCGCCGCTGGACGAGCTGCTGCCCGCCGGCACCGTGCCGCGGACGCTGCCGCCGCTGCGCGAGGCGCTGGAGTTCTTGCACCACCCTCCCCCCAGCGCCAGTCTGGCCACGCTGGAGGACCACAGCCACCCGGCCTGGCAGCGGCTGAAGTTCGAGGAGCTGCTGGCCCAACAGCTCAGCCAGCTGCAGGCGCAGCGCGAGCGCGCGCGACTGGTGGCGCCGGCGCTGCGCGGCACGCGTGGCGGCCTGCACGAGCGGCTGCTGGCGGCCCTGCCCTTTGCCTTGACCGGCGCGCAGCAGCGCGTGGTCGAGGAGATCGCGCAAGACCTGGCCCTGCCGCAACCGATGCACCGCCTGCTGCAGGGCGATGTGGGCTCGGGCAAGACCGTGGTGGCGGCGCTGGCCGCGGCGGTGTGCATGGATGCCGGCTGGCAGTGCGCGCTGATGGCGCCCACCGAGATCCTGGCCGAGCAGCATTTCCGCAAGCTGGTGCAGTGGCTGGAGCCGCTGGGCATCAAGGTCGCCTGGCTGACCGGTTCGGTGAAGGGCCGTGCGCGCCAGCAGATGCTGGACGCGGTGGCCGACGGCAGCGCCGGCCTGGTGGTGGGCACGCATGCGGTGATCGAGGACAAGGTGCAGTTCAAGCAGCTGGGCCTGGCCATCGTCGACGAGCAGCACCGCTTCGGCGTCGCGCAGCGGCTGGCCTTGCGCAAGAAGCTCGAGGCGCAGGCCTCGCGCGGCCGCGGCCAAAGCATGGAGCCGCACATGCTGATGATGAGCGCGACGCCGATCCCACGGACCTTGGCGATGACCTACTTCGCCGACCTCGCCGTCTCCACCATCGACGAGCTGCCGCCCGGCCGCAGCCCCATCGTCACCAAGGTGTTCGCCGACACGAAACGGCTGGAGGTGATCGCCAAGATCGCCGACGCGGTTGAGCAGGGTCGCCAGGTCTACTGGGTCTGCCCGCTGATCGAGGAATCAGAGACCCTCGACCTGAAGAACGCGACCGAGACCCATGCGGAGCTCAGCGCCGCGCTGGCCGGCCATGGCGTGGGCCTGCTGCACGGCCGCATGCCG
Source organism: Roseateles sp. T103 (assembly GCF_057219915.1). Lineage (NCBI taxonomy): Bacteria > Pseudomonadati > Pseudomonadota > Betaproteobacteria > Burkholderiales > Sphaerotilaceae > Roseateles > Roseateles sp. T103. The sequence goes on along the minus strand of NZ_JBXVVS010000003.1, from coordinate 44,030 downwards.
CCCGCCGAGAAGGCCGCGGTGATGGCCGAGTTCAGCGCCAATCGCCTGAGCGTGCTGGTCGCGACCACGGTGATCGAGGTGGGCGTGGACGTGCCCAATGCCAGCCTGATGGTGATCGAGCATGCCGAGCGCTTCGGCCTCAGCCAGCTGCACCAGCTGCGCGGGCGCGTCGGTCGCGGGGCGGTGGCCAGCGTCTGCGTGCTGCTCTACACCGGCCCGCTGTCGATCACCGGCAAGGACCGGCTGCGCGCGATGGCCGAGACCACCGACGGCTTCGAGATCGCGCGCCGCGACCTGGACATCCGCGGCCCAGGCGAGTTCATGGGCGCGCGCCAGAGCGGCGCCGAGCTGCTGCGTTTTGCCGACCTGCAGGAAGACGCGCCGCTGCTGAAGGCCGCGCGCGCGCTGGCGCCGCAGCTGCTCGACGAACACCCGGCCGCCGCGCAGGCCCAGGTGGCGCGCTGGCTGGGCAGCAAGGTGGAGTTCCTGAAAGCGTGAGCCGGACAGACGGCAAGGCCTGCGCCTTGACGGCTGCCTGCGAACGAGTGCCGAGTCTTCGAGGCACGCCGGCTGCAAGCCTGGGCCGGACAGACGGCAAGGCCTGCGCCTTGACGGCTGCCTGCGAACGGGTGCCGAGTCCTCGAGGCACGCGGGCTGCAAGCCTGAGCCGGACAGACGGCAAGACCTGCGGCTTGATGCCCTGCCAGCAGGTTCCGGCCGCGCTATGCTTGCGCCATGCAGTACCCGCCACGCTTGGTGATCACGATGATCGCTTGCTGTGCAAGTGCCTGTGCCGCTGCGCAGGCTCAGGCGACTCGCTGGCGCATGTGCCTGCCCGACAACACGCTGCCCCCGCTGTTCACCAACGACGCGACAAGACCCGGCAGCTCGGAGCGCTTGCTGATCGACGCCGCGAAGCTGGCCGGTCTGGCACTGGAGTTCAGTTATGCGCCGCCGGCACGGTGTCTTGCAGCGGTCGAGCGCGGCGAGGTGGAAGCCATCCTGGCGCTGCCGACCCTGCGCAATTTCCAGTCGCTGCGTTTCCCCGGCGGTGGCAGTGCCGAGGTGGCATCGGTCGACGAAAGCCGCCATCTGTTCCGCGTGCGATTCCTGCTGCTCACCCAGCCCGACAGCAAGCTGCGCTGGAATGGCCGCGACTTCAGCGGCGCGGACCCCAAGACACTGACCTTCGGCACACGCCGTGCATTCAGCGCGTCCATCGAGCTGCTGCGCGCGCACGGCCTCACGGTTGACGATGGCGCTGCCACGCTGCGCCAAGTCCTGGAGATGCTGCAGCGCAGGCGCTTCGATGTCGCCGTCGCCATGGACCATGAGCTGCGCCGCGAGCTGGGCCAGAGTCGCCCCGACTGGATGCAGGTGATAGACACGCCTCTGATCAACAACGCGGTCTACGCCGTACCCAGCCTCAAGGCCTGGCAGGAGCATCAGCCGCGCGTCGAGGCCTGGTGGGAGGCGATCGCTAGGCTGCGCGACCAGTCGGCCTATCAGTACTGAGTTTCCACCGGCTGCTCTGGGGCCGGACGCAGTTCACTTCAGCCTTTGCACCCAGTAGATCAGCACCTCCTGGCGCGGCCGGATGTCGCTGGCGCTGAAGCGATAGGTCGGCGTGGTGTTGATCGCATCCAGCGTGTTCAGGCCCGAGATGACGCGGCCGAACACCGCGTAGCCTGGCTCGGCGCTGCTCTTGTAGTCCAGACCCGGGTTGTCCAGCACGTTGATAAAGAACTGCGTGCTCGAGCTGTTGGGGCTGCGGCCGCGGGCCATCGCGATGGTGCCGCGCCGGTTCGACAGTCCGTTGTTGCTTTCCAGCGGTATTGGCGCGTAGGGCACGGGCTTCAGGTAGTGGCCGCTGGTGTAGCCCCCGCCCTGGATGACGAAGTCGCGATCGACATGGTGGAACAGGGTGTTGCGGTAGTGCCCGTCGGCGACCAGGTTGAGAAAGGCGGCAACGGTCGCGGGCGCGTAACCCAGGTCATAGAGCTCGAAGACCATCTCGCCGCTGCTGGTCAGCATGCACACGCTGGGCCAGCTGCTCTGCGCCGCGGCGCTCAAGCCGGTGATGCTGCAGCTGTTCGTCGGCGGGTGGGGAAAGGGGTTCGGCGTCGGCCAGGGGCCGTCGTCGTAGTAGGCGTGCTCGTCGCCGCCGCCGCAGGCGCTCAGCGCGAGCGCCGTTGCCAGCATGGACAGAAGCTTGGGCAGGGACCGCATCAGGAACTCTCCAGAGTGCATGTCCAGGCAACGTCGGCCCATGCAACGCAGAGGACGGCCCGGCCGGACGACATGCAACAAAACGTCACACGCGCCGGCCGCCAGCCGACCCAGGCTTCAGAGCTCGATGTTGTCGATCAGCCGCGTCGTGCCCAGCTTCGCCGCGCCCAGCACCACCAGCGGCTGGTCATCGCCAGGCGCGCCGAGGTCGCGCTGGCGGCGCAGCACCATGTAGTCCGGTGCCCAGCCGGCATCGCGCATGGCCTGCATGGCCGCGGCCTCGATGGCGGCGACATCGCGCTCGCCAGCCTGCCAGCGCGCGATCATTTCCTTGAGGGTGCTTGAGAGGCGCAGCGCCTCGGCCTTCTGCTCGGCGCTGAGGTAGCCGTTGCGCGAGGACAGCGCCAGCCCCTGCTCGCTGCGCGAGGTCTCGCCGCCGATGATCTGCACCGGCAGCGCCATCTGCGCGACCATGCGGCGTATCACCATCAGCTGCTGGTAGTCCTTCTTGCCGAAGGCAGCCAGCGTGGGCTGCACGATGTTGAAGAGCTTGTGCACCACGGTGCAGACGCCGGTGAAGAAGCCGGGGCGGAAATGGCCTTCGAGGATGTCGGCCAGCTCGGTGGGCGGCATCACCTTGTAGCCCTGCGGCTCGGGGTAGAGCTCGGCCTCGCTGGGCGCGAAGACGTAGTCGCAGCCGGCGCCGTCGAGCAGCGCACAGTCGCGCTCCAGCGTGCGCGGGTAGGTGTCGAAGTCCTCGTGCGGCGCGAACTGCAGCCGGTTGACGAAGATGCTGGCGACCACCGGGCCGCCGCCGAACTGGGAACCCATCGCCGCCTTGGCCTGGCGCACCAGCGACAGGTGGCCCTCGTGCAGATTGCCCATCGTCGGCACGAAGCCGCGCGGGCCGTTACCCAGCGCCTGCCGAAGCTCGGCGATGGTGTGGAAGACTTTCATCGTTGTCGTACTTCTCAGAATCCGTGGATCTCGTTGACCGGGAAGGTCTTGGCTTTGACCTCGGCCACATAGCGGCCGACCGCCTCCTGCACCGAAGCGGCGCCGGCCATGAAGTTCTTGACGAAGCGCGGCTTGCGCCCCGGCGTGATGTCCAGCATGTCGTGCAGCACCAGCACCTGGCCCGAGGTGCCCACGCCAGCGCCGATGCCGATCACCGGCACCGGCGAGGCGGCGGTGATCTCTTCAGCCAGCGCGGCCGGCACCATTTCATAAAGCAGCATCGCTGCGCCGGCGGCTATCAGTTCCTGCGTCTCGCGCTTCATGCGCGCGGCGCCGGCCTCGTCGCGCCCCTGCACCTTGAAGCCGCCCAGCGCATTGACCGTCTGCGGCGTGAAGCCCAGATGCGCGCAGACCGGGATGCCGCGCTCGGTGATGAAGCGCACCGTCTCCGGCGTCCAGCCACCGCCTTCGAGCTTGACCATGTGCGCGCCGGCCTTGACCAGCGCAGCCGCGCTCTTCCAGGCCTCTTCCTTGCTGGCGTGGTAGCTGTCGAAGGGCAGGTCGGCGATGACCCAGGCGGTCTTCACGCCACGGCGCACGCAGGTGGTGTGGTAGACCATGTCGTCCAGGCTCACCGGCGCGGTGGAACCGCGTCCCTGCAGCACATTGCCCAGCGAATCGCCGATCAGCAGGATGTCCACGCCGGCAGCGTCCAGCAAGCTGGCGAAGGCCGCGTCGTAGCAGGTCAGCATGGCGATCTTCTCGCCCTTGGCATGCATGTCCAGCAGGCGGGGCAGGCTCACGGGTTTGCGCTCTGTGCTCATGGTCTGCGTCGGTGGTGTTGTCTCAGGCGCCGCAGTGTAGCCGTGCGATCCCCGATCACGCATAGCCGCGAACGCGGTAGGCTTGCTCCCCCAGGAGGCAGCCAGAACATGACACTGACCGAGTTGCGCTACATCGTTGCCGTTGCCCGCGAGCGGCATTTCGGCCGTGCCGCCGAGGCCTGCTTTGTTTCGCAGCCCACGCTCAGCGTCGCGATCAAGAAGCTCGAGGAAGAGCTGGACGTGAAGATCTTCGAGCGCGGCGCCAGCGAGGTGTCGGTAACGCCGCTGGGCGAGGAGATCGTGCGTCAGGCGCAGTCGGTGATCGAGCAGGCCAGCGCGATCAAGGAGATCGCCAAGCGCGGCAAGGACCCGCTGGCCGGCGCGCTGCGTCTGGGCATCATCTACACCATCGGCCCCTATCTGCTGCCCGAGCTGGTCAAGGGCGTCATCGAGCACTACCCGCAGATGCCGCTGATGCTGCAGGAGAACTTCACCGTCAAGCTGCTGGAGATGCTGCGCACCGGCGAGCTGGACTGCGCCATCATGGCCGAGCCCTTCCCCGACACCGGCCTGGCGATCGCGCCGCTGTACGACGAGCCCTTCGTCGTGGCCGTGCCGGCCAACCACCCCTTCGCCGAGCGCCAGGAGATCACCGCGCAGGAGCTCAAGAGCGAGACCATGCTGCTGCTGGGCACCGGCCACTGCTTCCGCGACCATGTGCTGGAGGTCTGCCCGGAGTTCGCGCGCTTCTCCAGCGACGCCGAGGGCATACGCAAGAGCTTCGAGGGCAGCTCGCTGGAGACCATCAAGCACATGGTGGCCTCGGGCATGGGCGTCACCGTGGTGCCGGCGCTGTCGGTGCCCAAGCAGCCGCAGCCGCATCTGCGCTTCATCCCCTTCGCCCCGCCGGCGCCGACGCGCCGTGTGGTGCTGGCCTGGCGGCGCACCTTCACGCGCTACGAGGCGATCGCCGCGCTGCGCAACGCGATCTACGACTGCCCGCTGGAGGGCGTCAAGCGCCTGTCCTGATCCGGCCCCCGGCCTGGCCGCGGCCTTTGGCTATCGCGGCGCTGAATCCTTTCAACTGGACCGCCACGGCGACGCCGTCAAGAATGCTCGCCAATGCCGCCTCACACCCGGCATGCAAGGAGAGTCATCATGAAAGTCATGCAACGCGGCCGCCGTGTCCTCGGCTTGGCCCTGGTCGCCGCCGGCACGGCGCTCAATGTGCAGCACCTGAACGACTGGATGCGCTACAGCAGCATCTGAAGCGTCCGGCCGGCTCAGATCAAGGCCGACCGCGCCACGCTTGGCTACAGTCGGAAGTCCCGACCACAAGAGGATGTTTGCCATGAGCAAGAAGAAAGCCCAGCGCCCGGCCATCGCGATCGCCGCGGCGACGCAGAGCATCAATATCGGTATCGGCGACAAGGATCGCGCCGCGATCGCGCAGGGTCTGTCCAGGCTGCTGGCCGACACCTACACGCTGTACCTGACCACGCACAACTTCCACTGGAACGTCTCGGGTCCGATGTTCAATTCGCTGCATGCGATGTTCATGACCCAGTACACCGAGCTGTGGAACGCCGTCGACCCGATCGCCGAGCGCATCCGTTCGCTGGGCCATGCGGCGCCGGGCTCGTATGCGCAGTTCGCCAAGCTGAGCTCGCTGCCGGACGCACCGGCCACGCCCCCCAAGGCGCTGGAGATGGTGCGCATCCTCGTCGCCGGCCATGAAGGCGCGGCGCGCACTGCGCGCAGCCTCTTCGCGCTGGTGGACAAAGCCGACGACCAGCCCACGGCCGACCTGCTGACCCAGCGCCTGGACATCCACGAGAAGACCGCGTGGATGCTGCGCAGCCTGCTGGAGGAATGAAAGGGCGGCGCCGGGCCGCGGCCCGGCCCCAAAGGCCAGCCGCGGCGATAATCGCGGGTTCGCTCCACGCCCGCCCGCCATGTCCACCGAAACCTCGTCCCGCATCGCCACGGAAGTGCGCCGCCGCCGCACTTTCGCCATCATTTCGCACCCCGACGCGGGCAAGACCACGCTGACCGAGAAGCTGCTGCTGTTCTCCGGCGCGATCCAGATCGCCGGTTCGGTGAAGGCGCGCAAGGCCAGCCGCCATGCGACCTCGGACTGGATGGAGATCGAAAAGCAGCGCGGCATCTCGGTCGCCTCCTCGGTGATGCAGATGGAGTACCGCGACTGCGTCATCAATCTGCTCGACACCCCGGGCCACCAGGACTTCTCCGAAGACACCTACCGCGTGCTGACCGCGGTGGACGCGGCGCTGATGGTGATCGACGCGGGCAACGGCGTGGAGCCGCAGACCCGCCGTCTGCTGCAGGTCTGCCGCGCGCGCAACACGCCCATCCTCACCTTCGTCAACAAGATGGACCGCGAGGTGCAGGAGCCGCTGGCGCTGATGGACGAGATCGAGCGCGAGCTGGGCATGACCGTCGTGCCCTTCACCTGGCCGGTGGGCATGGGCAAGGCCTTCCACGGCGTGATGGACCTGCGCCAAGAGCGTATGCGCGTGTTCGCACCGGGCGAGGACCGCGTCGCCGGCACCGAGGAGGTGCTGGACGGGCTGGACAACCCGGCCTATGCCGAGCGCTTCGGCCTGCAGTACGAGAACGCGCAGGGCGAGATCGAGCTGGTGCGCGAGGCCGCGCCCGAGTTCAGCCTGGAGGAGTTCCTCGCCGGCCGCCAGACGCCGATGTTCTTCGGCTCGGCGGTCAACAACTTCGGCGTGCAGGAGGTGCTGGACGCGCTGGTCGAGCTGGCGCCGGCACCGGGCGATCGCGCCGCGCTGCAGCGCGTGGTCGAACCCGAGGAGCCCAAGTTCAGCGGCGTCGTGTTCAAGATCCAGGCCAATATGGACCCGGCGCACCGCGACCGCATCGCCTTCGTGCGCGTGGCCTCGGGCCACTTCGAGCGCGGCATGCGGCTGAAAGTGGTGCGCAGCGGCAAGGAGCTGCGCCCCAACACCGTGGTGAGCTTCCTGTCGCAACGCCGCGAGCTGCTCGACGAGGCCTTTGCCGGCGACATCATCGGCATCCCCAACCACGGCGTGCTGCAGCTGGGCGACACCATCACCGAAGGCGAGGCGCTGCAGTACACCGGCCTGCCCTTCTTCGCGCCGGAAATGTTCCGCTCGGTCGAGGTGGCCGATCCGCTGAAGACCAAGCAGCTGCGCGAGGGCCTGCGCCAGCTCGGCGAGGAAGGCGCCATCCAGGTCTTCCGCCCCGAGGCCGGCAGCGTGCTGCTGCTCGGCGCGGTGGGCCAGCTGCAGTTCGAGGTGGTGGCGCACCGCCTGGAGCATGAATACGGCGTGAAGGCGCGCGTCACCGGCGCGCGCTACAACGTGGCGCGCTGGGTCACCTGCGACGAGGCCGACGGCGGCGAGAAGGAGCTGCGCCGCTTCATCGACCACAACGCCCACCGCGTGGCCTGGGACGCGGTGAACGCGCCGACCGTGCTGCTCGAATACGCCGGCGAGCTGCGCGCGATGCAGGAGAACTGGCCCAAGATCAAGTTCCACGCGCTGCGCGAGCACGCTGGCCTGGTGTTCCAGCAAAGGATGGACGGCTGAAGGCTCAGGCCGGATCGCCCATTCGGACCCACGCAAGGAAGACGAATGGTCGAGATTGTCATCTTTGCCGTGCTGCTGCTGATCTGCTGCGTGCTGGCCCTGCTCCTGATCGTCCAGCGGCACGCCAGAGTCAACGAGAGCGCGCGCGCCTGGCGAGCGGGCCACGAGCAAGGCTTGGCTCTGGGCAAGGCGGCGTCCGCCCAGCTCGTGCAGCGCGTCCGGGCCTACGAACAGTTGCTGCATGGCCATCAAGGCGGCGTGGGCAGGCACCTGGCTGACACGCGCGAGATGGCCGACTTGATCCGCCGGCGGGCGCCGGGCCTGCTGAAGGAGTCCAGCGGACTGGCCCAACAACTGCAGGGCAACGACGACTTTCTCAGCCAATTGCTGGACGCCTACGTGACGGCGGAGCTGGACGCCAACGGCGCGCAGTCGCGGGCTGCGGCGCGCTGGCCGGCCGGCATCTATGCAGACATCTTCGAGGCCGCGGGCCTGCCGGCACCGGGCGCCGTGAAGGGCAAGTACGTCGTGATCTCGCTGGAGGCCGGCATCGTGGTCATCCGAGGCACCGCCCTGCATGGCTGTGTCGGCAAGATCAACCTCGCCCGACGCGACCTCGAGCGGTTCTTCAACGATCTGTCCGCCCCGCCACGCAGCCTGGCCGACGATGTCGCCGGAGGACTCGTTTGCCGTGGCTTGTACCGCGTCGACGTCAAAGACTCTCCCCAGCAAGGGCAGTTGGTGATCGAGGTGAACTCGCCGTCCAGCGGACGCCTGCACCTCGGCGATCCGCCGACCGAACTGGACGCCCTGCAGGAGTTGCGAATGCTCAAGCGGCCCGTCCAGAAACTGCTGGAGGAAGAGGCAAATTCACCGGCCCGCAAGGCGGCGGCTGCGCGAGCCCGCATCCTGCGCCGCGATGCATTGCAGGGCCATGTGCCCGAAGACGGCCTGTGTCCGGCCTGCGAGGGCGACGTGACGATGCGGCTGCGGCTGGGCGACAAGCCCACCTGTTGCCCACTGTGCAGCACACCGTGGTCTGACTGAGGGACTGTGCAGGGCAGCGGGCGCCTCACAAGCGCCCTGACGCAGCCTCAGTCGAACACCGACTTCAGCACCTCGGCGACGATCAGCGTGCCCACCGCCACCAGCACGAGGTCGGTGCCGCAGACCTGCCATTCGTAGCCGGGGCGCTGCGGCAGCTGCCGCAGCAGCGCGGCGGGCGCGGCCTTCTTGGCGATGCCGGGTGGCAGCGGCTTGCCGCGCGCCAGGTTCTTGCGGATGCCCGGCGGCAGCGGCTTGTAGCCGGTGAAGCCGCCTTGCACCGCGTAGCTGCGCGCCTGCTCGACGCTGATGCCGATCGATACGTGCACGCCCGCACCGTCATCGCCATGGGCCTCGCCCTTGCCATGCTTGCTGCCCTTGCCCTGTCCCTTGCCCTCGGGTGGCTGGGCCCGGCCCGGCAGGGACAGTCCGGCAAGAGCGGCGCTGATGCACAGCAGCGGGATGGCCCGCTGCAACAGGGTTCGACGCTCCGGCTTCATGGACTTCTCCTGTGCTTGTCAAGCTTGCAGACCGGTAAAGCATAGCCGGGCCGCGAGAGCACCCTTCGTTGGGCGCCGCATAGCGCAGCAGCGCGAGCCGCAGCCTGCGCCGCCGACTGTCTGAAGCCTGGCCACTGCCTGGCTTTCGGACAGGCACAGGCCAGCACCCTGTCTGACTTCAAGACGCTCGCCCGGCGCCGGTGCAGCGGATTGCAGCGACCACGCCCCTTGCACTCATGGTTTGCACCAGGGCAGTGCCGCGAGGCACGGCATTTGCACCTCTGCGTCTGCAGCCGACGCCTCGCGTCCGGCCGGCAACGCCCAGAACGGGCATCCAAGACACAGAACATGGAGACGATGCATGAGCCGCAAACCCACGCCCCATCCGCTGAGCCTGGCCCTGGCCGCCGCCCTTGCCCTGCCAGGAGTGGCCAGCGCACAGAGTGCTGCCCCGAAGAGCCAGGCTGAGGCCGATGCGACCAGCAAGGATGTCACCGCGCTGGAGACCGTCACCGTCACCGCGCGCCGCCGCGAGGAAAGCCTGCGCGACGTGCCGGTGGCCGTCACCGCGATGAGCGAGCAGCGCCTGGAGGCGCTCAATGTGCGCAATCTCGGCGACCTGCAGAGCCAGGTGCCCAGCCTCACCGCCTACGCCTCGCGCGGCAGCAACAGCACGCTGACCACCTTCATCCGCGGCGTCGGCCAGGCCGATCCGCTGTGGGGCGTCGATCCCGGCGTGGGCCTCTATCTCGACGATGTCTACATCGCCCGTCCGCAGGGCGCGCTGCTGGAGGTCTTCGACACCGAGCGCATCGAGGTGCTGCGCGGCCCGCAGGGCACGCTGTACGGCAAGAACACCATCGGCGGCGCGATCAAGTACGTCTCGCGCAAGCTGGGCACGAAAACCGAAGGCTCGGCCTCGCTGGGCCTGGGCAACCACGGCCAGGTGAACGCGCGCCTGGCGCTGGGCGGCGCCAGCGGCGACGGCCAATGGCGCGGCCGCGTCGCGGTGGCCAGCCTGCAGCACGACGGTTATGGCAAGAACCTCGCCGACGGCAGCGATGTCTCCGACCAGGACACCCAGGCGGCCCGCGTGCAGCTCGGCTTCTTCCCGACCGGCACGCCCATCACCGTGCAACTCAGTGCCGACAGCACGCGTGACGGCTCGAACATGCGCGGCTTCCAGCGCCTCGGGCCCAATCTCTGGGATGCGACGCGCGCGCCGCTGAGCACCAGCCGCTACGACATCAACACCGGCATGGCGAACGCCAACAAGACCGACAGCAGCGGCTATGCACTGAGCGCCACCTGGCAGCTCAGCGAGGCCTGGGCCGCCAAGTACATCCATGCCTGGCGCGAGAGCGACACTGTCACCGCGATCGATTTCGACGGCCTGCCGGCCAAGATCGCCGACGTGCGCGCCAGCTACAAGGACCACTCGCGCAGCAACGAGCTGCAGTTCAGCTTCGACGGCGGCGGCAGCCATTCCGGCGTGCTGGGCCTGTACCACTTCGACGGCCAGGCCGGCGGCAGCGTGGCCAGCACCTTCATCGCCGGCACGCCCTTCCAGTCCTTCGGCATCACCGGCGGCACGGTCTACACCAAGGGCCGTGCCGCCTATGGCGACTGGAGCTGGCGCCTGACGCCGCAACTGGGCGTCAGCGCGGGCCTGCGCTACACGCAGGAGAGCAAGCGCGCCGTGGTGCTGAACCAGGCCTATGCCAACGACAGCTTCACGACGCCGATCGCCACGCTGTCCAACTTCGACAAGAGCCTGGAGGTCAGCAACACCGCGCCCAAGCTGGCGCTGGACATCAAGATCAGCCCGACCACCACGCTGTATGCCAGCGCCTCGCGCGGCTTCAAGTCCGGCGGCTACAACGTGCGTGCCAACGTCGCCGCGGTGCCGGATTCGTCCAAGCCCTTCAAGGACGAGGTGCTCGACTCCTACGAGCTGGGCATGAAGACGGTGCTGGATCAGGGCCGCCTGGAGGTGAATGCTGCGCTGTTCCACAACAACTACAAGAATGTGCAGCTCTCGGTGTTCAGCTCCTACACGATGCCCAACGGGCAGCAGGGCTTCTTCGGCGACTTCACCAACGCCGGCCGCGCCACCATCGACGGCGCGGAGTTCGAGTTCCTCTGGCGCCCGGCAGCGGCCTGGACGCTCAGCGGCTATCTGGCGCTGCTCGATGCGCGTTTCAAGGAGTACTTCGACCGCGGCGTCAACGTCGCGGCGCAGAAGAAGTTCTCCAACACGCCGGACGCGCAAGGTGCGCTCAACATCGAGCACCGCGCCAACGCGCCCTTCGGCGGCGTGCTGCGCACGCGCTTTGGCGTGAGCGCGCGCAGCAAGGTCTACCCGACCACCGACCTCAGCGAGGCCATCGCACAGGGCGGCCATGCGCTGTTCTCCGCCGGCCTGATCTGGGAGCGCGACCGCCATCTGAGCTTCGCGCTGCAGGGCAGCAACCTGGGCGACAAGGACTACCGCAGCGACGGCTACAACATCCCGGCCCTCGGCATCCTGACCGGCTACTACGGCGCGCCGCGCCAGGTCACTGCCAGCGTCAGCTATCGCTTCTGAGCAAGGACTCTCGGCGCCTGCAAGCGGCCCGGCTGAGCCGGTTCGGCCCGGGCGGGCCCGCTGGCGCCTGCCCGGTTGGCGCTGCTACATTCGTTCGGCTCCTGTCACCCGCTGTACGACCGATGCCCGCTGTCGCCCTGATTCCCGAATTGCCCTTCGACACCGATGGCGCGCTGCGCATGGCGGCGCAGTCGCTGTTCGACGCGCTCGCCCAGGCGGCCGAGGGCATGATGGTGGTCGACCGCCAGCACCGCATCGTCTGGATCAGCGAGGGCTACAAACGCTTCCTGCCGGCCCTGGGTTTCGGCAGCGAGACCGAGTTCGTCGGCCGCCCGGTCGAGCAGGTCGTGCCCAACACGCTGATGGCCGAGGTCATCGAGACCGGCCGGCCCATGCTGGTGGACCTGCTCACCAACAAGGCCGGCACCTTCCTGGTCAGCCGCCTGCCGCTGCGCAACGACGCCGGCGTCGTCGTCGGCGCGCTGGGCCTGGTGCTGCTGGACCACCCCGAAACCAATATGCAGCCGCTGATCTCCAAGTTCGGCCGGCTGCAGCGCGAGCTCGACGAGGCACGCCGCGAACTCGCCGCCGAGCAGGTGAAGAACCGCCGGCCCAAGTACACCATCGCCAGCTTTGTCGGCGCCAGCCCGGCGGCGATGGAACTCAAGCGCCAGGCGCGCCGCGTTGCGCAGACCGACTCCACCGTGCTGTTGCTCGGCGAGACCGGCACCGGCAAGGAGCTGCTCGCCCATGCGATCCATGCGGCCTCGCAGCGCGCGCACAAGCCGCTGGTCAGCGTCAATATCGCCGCCGTGCCGGAGACCTTGCTGGAGGCGGAGTTCTTCGGCGTCGCGCCCGGTGCCTACACCGGCGCCGACCGGCGCGGGCGCGACGGCAAGTTCCGCATCGCCGACGGCGGCACGCTGTTCCTCGACGAGATCGGCGACATGCCACTGACGCTGCAGAGCAAGCTGCTGCGCGTGCTGCAGGAGCAGGAGGTCGAGCCGCTGGGCAGCAACACCGTCGTGCCGGTGGACGTGCGCGTGATCGCCGCCACCAGCCGCGATCTGGCCGCGATGGTCGCGCGCGGCGAGTTCCGCGCCGACCTGTACTACCGACTGAACGTGCTGCCGATACGCGTGCCGCCGCTGCGTGAACGCAGCGAGGACATCGAGGCGCTGGCCGAGGCGCTGATGGAAGACATCGCGCGGCGCAGCGGCATGCTGCCCAAGCTGCTCAGCCCCGGTGCGCTGGACTGGCTGGCTCGCCAGCCCTGGCCGGGCAATATCCGCGAACTGCGCAACACGCTGGAGCAAGCCTGCCTGATGAGCGACGAGCTGCAACTCACCGAGGGCAGCTTCTGCGGCGCTGCGGCCGCGCCCGCTCCGATCGAGACAGCCCGACCGGTAGCTGCTGCCACACCTGGCTCAGCGGCGGACGGCGACGTCAGCCAGATACGCCCACTGCCCGAGCGCGTGGAGGCCCTGGAGCGCGAGGCCATCGCCCAGGCGCTGCAGCTCACCGACGGCAACCGCATGGCGGCAGCGCGCCTGCTGCAGATCTCGCGGGCCTCGCTGTACGAGCGACTGACGCGCTGGCCGGATCTGGCCAAAACCTAGACCACGCGGCTGCAGTGGCCACCGGCAAGATGTGCTGCACGAGACCGTCGGCGTGTTCAGGATCCAGCCAGCCTGAAGTCCGGTCGACTGCCTGTATTTCAGACAACGACTGAAATCCGGACACCCGAACGATCAGCACCGGCCCGCTCTGACGCGGGCCGGTGTCGTTTTTGGCCCGTGCACCGGGCGAGAACGCGGGTTTTCACCAGGATGGTGCGCCTGGGCACGGCGCTTGCGTCATGCTCGCTGCGATCGCGCCCACCTTCGAGGCGCCTCACCTCAGGAGACAAGCACCATGACGACGACGACGACCCGGCGAAGCCTCGCCCTGGGCACGCTGGCTGCAGCCGCTCTGACCGCCCTCGCCCTGCCCACCTCGGCGCTGGCCCAGGGCAAGGAGATCCGCATCGCCCACGTCTACAGCAAGACCGGCCCGCTGGAAGCCTATGGCAAGCAGACGGCCACCGGCTTCATGATGGGCCTGGAGTACGCCACCGGCGGCACGATGACCGTGGCCGGCAAGAAGCTGGTCGTCATCGAGAAGGACGACCAGGGCAAGCCCGACGTGGGCAAGAGCCTGCTGGCCACCGCCTATGGCGACGACAAGGCCGACATCGCCGTCGGCCCGACCTCCTCGGGCGTGGCGCTGGCGATGCTGCCGGTGGCCGAGGAGTACAAGAAGATCCTGCTGGTTGAGCCCGCGGTGGCCGATTCGATCACTGGCGACAAGTGGAACAAGTACATCTTCCGCACCGGACGCAACTCCTCTCAGGACGCGATCTCCAACGCGGTGGCGCTGGACAAGCAAGGCACGGTGATCGCCACGCTGGCGCAGGACTATGCCTTCGGCCGCGACGGCGTGAAGGCCTTCAAGGACGCGATCAAGAAGGCCAAGATCGTCCATGAGGAATACCTGCCGACGACGACCACCGACTTCACCGCCGGCGCGCAGCGCCTGATCGACAAGCTCAAGGACCAGCCGGGCCGCAAGGTGATCTTCATCATCTGGGCCGGTGCGGGCAATCCGTTCAAGATCGCGGACCTGGACTTGAAGCGTTATGGCATCGAGATCGCCACCGGCGGCAACATCCTGCCGGCGATGGCCGCCTACAAGCAGTTCCCCGGCATGGAAGGCGCGACCTACTACTACTTCGGCATCCCGAAGAACCCGGTCAACGAGTGGCTGGTGGCCAACCACTACCGCCAGTTCAAGAACCCGCCGGACTTCTTCACCGCCGGCGGCATGAGCGCAGCGATCGCGGTGGTCGAGGCGCTGAAGAAGACCAATGGCGACACCTCGACGAACAAGCTGATCAAGGCCATGGAGGGCATGAGCTTCGAGACGCCCAAGGGCAAGATGACCTTCCGCGCGGAAGACCATCAGGCGATGCAGTCCATGTATCACTTCAAGATCAAGGTGGATCCGGCGTTCCCCTGGGGGGTGCCGGAGCTGGTGCGCGAGATCAAGCCTGAGGAAATGGCCGTTCCCATCCGCAACAAGCGTTGATCGCTCGGCTACTGCGCGAACGAAAGCCGTCGTTGCGGGTCCTTCCGCGAATCCTCACGTACAGGAAGTACGTTCCGGTTCGCGGATCCCCCCGCGCCTAGTCTTACGTCCGCTCGCTACGCCTCGGGCTCTGGCAGCCCCCTTGTTCCTGCGTTCGTCCTATCGCTCCGGCGGAGCTTCTCGTGCTCGAAACCAAAGACCTCACCATCCGCTTCGGCGGCCACGTGGCGGTGGACCGCGTGTCCTGCGCCTTTGAACCCGGCACGCTGACGGCCATCGTCGGGCCGAATGGCGCGGGCAAGACGACCTACTTCAACCTGATCTCGGGCCAGCTGCGCGCGAGCGGGGGTCAGGTCTTGCTCGATGGCGAGGACATCACGCGCCTGCCGACACCGCTGCGCACGCGGCGCGGCCTGGGCCGGGCTTTCCAGCTGACGCAGCTGTTCCCGCACCTCACGGTGCTGGAGAACGTGCGCCTGGCGGTGCAGGCGCGGCGGGGCGTGGGGCTGCGCATGTTCTCGGTCTGGCTGCATCACAAGGCACTGCTCGACGAGGCCATGCACATCGTCGAGCGCGTGCGGCTGAGCGACCGCGCGCAGGCGATTGCCGCCTCGCTGCCGCATGGCGACCAGCGCAAGCTGGAAGTGGCGATGCTGATCGCGCTGGACCCCAAGGTCTATATGTTCGACGAGCCCACCGCCGGCATGAGCGTGGACGAGGTGCCGGTGATCCTGGACCTGATCCGCGAGCTGAAGGCCAAACGCGAGCACACCATCCTGCTGGTCGAGCACAAGATGGACGTGGTGCGCGAGCTGGCCGACCGCATCATCGTGCTGCACAACGGCCAGCTCGTCGCCGACGGCGAGCCCGCCACGGTGATCGCCTCCAAGGTCGTGCAGGACGCCTACCTGGGCACGGCCCTCGCCGACGAAGAAGAAGAGAAAGCCGCCGCATGAGCGCCACCAAGAATCTGCTGCAGCTGCAAGGCGTGCACACGCATATCGGCGCTTATCACATCCTCCACGGCGTGGACCTGGCCGTGCCCGAGGGCCAGCTGACCATGCTGCTGGGCCGCAACGGCGCCGGCAAGACCACCACGCTGCGAACCATCATGGGCCTGTGGGCGGCCAGCCAGGGCCAGGTGCTGTTCGACGGCCAGCCCATCCACGGCACACCCACGCCCGAGATCGCGCAACGCTGTGGCATCGCCTATGTGCCCGAGAGCATGGGCATCTTCACCGACCTGACCGTCGCGGAGAACATGCTGCTCGCCGCGCGCGGCGCCCGCGCGATGAAGGACCTGGACACGCAGCGCCTGGAATGGCTGTTCGGCCTGTTCCCGGCGCTGAGGAAGTTCTGGCTCTACCCGGCCGGCAAGCTCAGCGGTGGCCAGAAGCAGATGCTGGCGATCGCCCGCGCGATGATCGAGCCGCGCCGCCTGCTGCTGATCGACGAGCCCAGCAAGGGCCTGGCGCCGGCCATCATCAACAACCTGGTCGAGGCGCTGCGCGAGCTCAAGCGCAGCAGCCAGACCACCATCCTGCTGGTCGAGCAGAACTTCATGATGGCCAAGGCCCTGGGCGAGCATGTCGCGGTGATGGACGACGGCCGCGTCGTCCACGCCGGCGCGATGCGCGAGCTGGCCGAGGACGAGGCCTTGCAGCAGCGCCTCCTCGGCCTGAGCCTGGCAACACATCAATGAGGCCCGCGATGAACGCCACCACGACCCCCACTGCGGCCGCACCGGCCGCCGCCGCCATCCCCAAGGCGCAGTTCGACTACATACCGCTGCTGCTGCTCGCGGCGCTGCCGCTGGCTGCACTGCCGCTGATGGGCAATACCAGCAGCTGGGCCACGCTGACGCTGGCCGGCCTGGCCATGGGCCTGATCATCTTCATCATCGCCTCGGGCCTGACCCTGGTCTTCGGCCTGATGGACGTGATGAACTTCGGCCACGGCGTGTTCATCGCGCTGGGCGCCTTCATGACCACCTCGGTGCTGGGCGCGATGGGCGGCTTCACCGAGACCGCCAGCCTGGGCGCCAATCTGTTCGCGGTCGGCATCGCCTGCCTGGTCGGCATGGCGGTGGCCGGCGCGGTGGGCCTGGTGTTCGAGCGCGTGCTGGTGCGGCCCGCCTACGGCCTGCACCTCAAGCAGATCCTGATCACCATGGGCGGCATGATCATCGGCGAGGAGCTGCTCAAGGTGATCTGGGGCGCGCAGATGGTGCCGCTGCCGCTACCCGAAGGACTGCGCGGCTCGCTGCTGCTGGGCGGCGATGTGGCGATCGAGAAGTTCCGCCTGCTCGCCGTGGTGCTGGGCCTGGCGGTGCTGCTCGCGCTGCTGTGGCTGCTCAACAAGACCAAGCTGGGCCTCTTGATCCGCGCCGGCGTGCAGGACCGCGAGATGGTCGAGAGCCTGGGCTACCGCATCCGCCGCCTCTTCGTCGGCGTGTTCGCCGGCGGCTCGGCGCTGGCCGGCCTGGGCGGCGTGATGTGGGGCCTGTACCAGCAGGGCGTCACGCCGCAGATCGGCGCGCAGGTCAATGTGCTGATCTTCATCGTCATCATCATCGGCGGCCTGGGCTCGACGCTGGGCTGCTTCGTCGGCGCGCTGCTGGTGGGCCTGATGGCCAACTACACCGGCTTCCTCGCGCCCAAGGTGGCGCTGTTCTCCAACATCGGCCTGATGGTCGCCATCCTGATGTGGCGGCCGCAAGGGCTCTACCCAGTAGGCCAGCGCTGATCATGATCGACGCCCTCAAGTCCATCCTCTCGCACGACCTGCCGCGCAGCCGCGTGCTGGCGCTGCTGCTGGTGCTCACCGTCGCCGGCCTGGCGCTGACGCCCTTCATCTTTCCCGGCACCAAGGCGCTGAACGTCGCCGCCAAGGTGCTGATCTTCATCGTGCTGGTGGCCAGCTACGACCTGTTGCTGGGCTATACCGGCATCGTCTCCTTCGCGCACACCATGTTCTTCGGCATCGGCGCCTACGGCATCGCGATCGCATCGACGCGCATGGGCCCGGGCTGGGAAGCGGTGGCCACCGGCCTGGCCATCTCGCTGGCACTGTCGCTCGCGCTCTCGCTGGTGATCGGCCTGTTCTCGCTGCGCGTGAAGGCGATCTTCTTCGCGATGATCACGCTGGCCGTGGCCTCGGCCTTCCTGACGCTGGCCTCGCAACTCTCCGAGCTGACCGGCGGCGAGGACGGCCTGACCTTCAAGGTGCCCGAGGCGCTGTCGCCCGCCACCGAGTACTTCGAGGACCCGGTACTGGGCGCGATGATCGACGGCCGCTTCCTCAGCTACTACCTGCTCTTCTTCGCAGTGCTGCTGCTGGTGCTGCTGATGCTGCGCATCGTCAATTCGCCCTTCGGCCGCGTGCTGCAGGCGATCCGCGAGAACGAGTTCCGCGCCGAGGCGATCGGCTACCGCACCGTGGTCTATCGCACGCTGTCCAACGTGCTGGCCGCGCTCTTCGCCACACTGGCCGGCGCGCTGCTCGCGCTGTGGCTGCGCTACACCGGGCCGGACACCTCGATGTCCTTCGAGATCATGCTGGACATCCTGCTGATCGTCGTGATCGGCGGCATGGGCACGATCTACGGCGCGGTGATCGGCAGCGCGCTGTTCGTGCTGGCGCAGAACTATCTGCAGGACCTGATGCGCCTCGGTGAGGGCGCCGTCGCCGGCATCCCGGTCGTCTCGCAGCTGGTCTCGCCCGACCGCTGGCTGCTCTGGCTGGGCGTGCTCTTCGTGCTCTCGGTCTACCACTTCCCCACCGGCATCGTCGGCCGCCTGCGCCTCGCGGCGCTGACGCGCCGACTGCGCGGCCGCTGATTCAGGCCTCACCGGAGTTCTCGCGATGAGCACTTCCTCCCTCTCCCTTCCTCCTTCCTCGTTCACCTCGAACTACCTGCGCTGCGAAGGCCGCGAGCTGCACTACACCGAGTGGGGCCACGGCCATGACGAGGTCGTCATCGCCTGGCATGGCCTGGCGCGCACCGGCCGCGACATGGACGAGCTGGCCGAGCACCTCTCGCGCCGCTATCGCGTGATCTGCCCCGACACCATAGGCCGGGGCCTCTCGCAGTGGAGCCCGCTGCCCGACGAGGAGTACTGCCTGGACTTCTATGTGCGCCTGGCCACTTCGCTGGTCGACCAGCTGGGGCTCAAGACCTTCCATTGGGTCGGCACCTCGATGGGCGGCGCCATCGGCACCGTGGCCGCCGCCACCACGCTGCGCGGCCGCATCCGTCGCCTGGTGCTCAACGACAACGGCCCCGAGCTGGCCGCGCCGGCGCTGGAGCGCATCCGCAGCTATGCCGGCAACCCGGCGGCCTTTGCCACCGTCAGCGAGCTGGAGCAGTACTTCCGCACCGTCTACAAGCCCTATGGCTGGCTCAGCGACGCGCAGTGGCGCCGCCTGACCGAGACCTCGGTGCGCCGCCTGCCCGATGGCCGCGTCACGCCGCACTACGACCCGGCGATGGTGCGCCAGTTCATCACCCGCCCCGACGACTACCTGCGCTGGGCCGAGTGGGACACGCTGGCGCTGCCGGTGCTGTGCCTGCGCGGCGAGGACTCCGACCTGCTGCTCGCCGAGACCGCCGAGGCGATGCGCAGCCGCGGCCCGGCCGCGGTGGTGGTGACGATTCCCGACTGCGGCCATGCGCCGGCGCTGAACACGCCGGAGCAGCTGGGCCTGGTGGAGCGCTTCCTCACCGCCGGCTGAGCATTCCTGCCGGTATTGGGACAGGCTTTGTTGCGTCCGGCCGCGCAAGCCGGTCGATCGGCCCCCCAGCGACCGCCGGTCGGCACTACAGTTGGCAACCCTTCTGTCGTGCGCCATGAACGAAGCTCCCAGTTCAGAGGTCAGCTACCGCGAGCTTGACGCCTACCGCCGCTACTTCAGCCGTCTGGTGCTGATCATCGTGGTGGGCTGCGCCGTGACGCTCGGCGGCATGCAGCTGGCGGAGCCGGACTGGACGCTGCGCAAGAGCCTGGCCCTCGCGATCGCCGTCGTCAGCCTGTTCAGCCATTGGCTGATGCAGCGTTCGCTGCGCCTGGGTGCGGCACTGGCGCTGGGCAGCGTCTGGCTGTTCGCGACCATAGGCACGGTGAGCTATGCCGGCATTCACAGCGCCAATCTGCTGATCTATGCCTTCGTCATCGTGGCCGCGGGCTGGATCCTCGGGCGCCGCTGGCTGATCGGCATCGCCGCAGCCAGCGTGTTGCTGCTGCTGGCGCTGGGATTTGCCGAGCTGGCCGGCCTGCATGCGCCGACGCCGCGTGCCTCGGTGCTGGTGGTGGGTGGCACCGTGGTCGGCTCGCTGATCGCGATCGCCTTCCTGACGCTGAAGGCCTATGAGAGCTTCCGCGACGAGCGCGACCACGGCCAGGCACTGTCGGCCCAGATGATCGAGCGCAACGCCGAGCTGGCGCAGCGCGAGGCCGACCTGAAGATGATCATCGACCATGTGCCGGCGGCGCTGGCCTCCTTCGATGCCCAGTCGCGGCTGCGCTTCGGCAACCGGCGCTACGCAGACCTGTTCGGAGCCAAGCCGGAAGAGCTCGTCGGCCGCCATATCGGCAGCTATGTGCCGGAGCCGGCGATGCAGGCACTGTGGCCCGCCTGGCAGCGCAGCCTGGCCGGCGAGACCAGCCACTACCGGCGCATCAACGTCCATCCGCTCACGCAGGAGACGCGCATCATCGACGTCGAGCTGGTGCCACAGCTCCATGCCGGCCAGGTGCAAGGTCTGTTCGCGCTGGTCATCGACGTGACTGACAAGGTGGCTGCCGAGCAGCACATCCGCGAGCTCAACGAAAGCCTGGAGCAGCGCGTGAAGGACCGCACCCAGGCGCTGGAAACCGCGATGCAAAGGCTGCAGACCCTGCAGGACGAGCTGGCGCGCAGCGAGAGCAGGGCCACGCTGAACACGCTGGTGGCCAGCATCTCCCACGAGCTGAGCACGCCGCTGAACAACGCGCAGGTGGCGGCCGAGGTTCTGCAGGGCGAGGCCGACAGCCTGCAGGCGCGCATGGCCGCCAACCAGCTCAGACGCTCAGAAATGGAAGCGAGCCTCGCCTCGCTGGCCGAGAGCAGCCGCCTCACCCTGCGCAACCTGCAACGCGCCACCGAGCTGCTGTCGGCCTTCCGGGACATCGCCAACAAGCAGGCCAGCGAGCAGCTGAAGGAGTTCGATCTGGCCGAGCTGCTGGGCGAGATCATGCAGACGCTGGCGCCCACACTGCGGCGACAGCCGCACCGCGTGGAGCTCGATGTGCCTGCCGGGCTGCTGATGAACAGCCGGCCCGGGCCGGTCAGCCAGATCGCGATCAACCTGATCAACAACGCCATGCTGCACGCCTTCCGGCCTGGCCAGGCGGGCTGCCTGCGCATCAGTGCCGAACGCGCTGGCGACCAGCTGGTGCTGCGCTTCGCGGACGACGGCGTGGGCATGAGCGCCGAGGTGCTGGCGCACCTGTTCGAACCCTTCTTCACCACCCGCGAAGGCCAGGGCGGCACCGGGCTCGGGCTGAGCATCGTCGAGCATCTGGTGCACAAGGTGCTGGGCGGCCGGATCAGCGTGCGCTCGACGCCGGGCCAGGGCAGCTGCTTCGAGATCGAGCTGCCCCTGGTGCTGGCCGAGGCGGGCAGCCCGCCCGGCCGCTGAGCCGGCTCAGGGCGCGCGCAGCAGCCGCACCGGCAGCGCCGTGCTCTTGGGCATGTCGCCGCGGCCTTCACCGCTGGAGAGCATCAGCGCCCAGCCGAACAGCGCCGCCTCGCCGCTGGCGCGTCCGCCCGCGTCGCCGCGCATCACATTGCCGTAGTTGTACGGGTTGCGGTTGCGCTCGGCATGCAGATTGGCGGTGCCCGTCCAGTACCAGTCGTCAGGCGCGCCGGGAAACAGGCGCGGGTCCAGGCCCGGCACCCTGGCGCTGCGGTCGGCCAGGCGGCGCAGCTCGGGCAGGCGCGGCAGCCGCCAGGCCAAGCCCTCGGCCTTGGCCCGTCGCGCCGCGGCCGCGACCGCCTGCGCATGCGTGAAGCGCTGCGCCTGGCCGGCGCAGCGGCGGCCGTCCCACTGCATGCCCTCGACGCAGCGCGACCACAACAGGCCGGTGCTCGTGTCCAGCACCGCCTGGCCATCCTCGCTGACCTTCAGCAGCGGCATTGCGGCCACCGGCTCGGCAGGCAGCGCCGCGCCGGCGGCCAGCAGCAGCCCCGCCGGCAGCAGGGCCAGCATGGCGCGGCGCCTCATCAATCGGTCACGAAACCCTGCCATGTCGTCGTCACGTAGTCGAGGAAGGCCGGCCCCAGTCCCTGGGCCTGCAGATAGGCACGGCTCACCGGCCGCGGCACCGCGGCGAAGTCCGCATCGGCCAGCGCGCGGCGCGCGAAGTCGGCATGCAGCATCGCACCGCGGCCGATCAGCACGAAGTCAGCGCCGGCTTCGAGGCAGCGCTGCGCCGTCGCGGCATCCATGATCTTGCCGGCCACGCCCAGGCGCGTCGCGCCACGCGGCAGCGCGGCGAAATGCGCGATCAGCGAGCGGTCCTGGAAGGCCTCATCGTTGGGCAGCTTGAACACGTCCCACAGCGACATGTCCAGATAGTCCAGCCGGCCTTCGGCGAACACGCGCTGCGCCAGCGCCAAGGCCTCGCCGAAGGGAATGCCGAAGCGCTCCGGCGACAGCCGCAGCCCCAGCTGGAACTGCGGCCGGCAGCGCCGGCGTATGCCATCGATGATCTCGAAGATCACGCGGCAGCGGTTCTCGAAGCTGCCGCCGTAGCGGTCCTGGCGCTGCTGGTTGTGCTGCGGGTCGAGGAACTGCGCGAGCAGATAGCCGTGCGCGCCGTGGATCTCCACGCCGTCGAAGCCGGCACGCTCGGCGCGCAGCGCGGCGAGCACGAAGTCCTCGACCAGCTGCTCCACCTCGGCGGTGCTCATCATGCGCGCGCCGGTCTCGGCATCGTCCCAGGGCGCCACCGGGCGCTGGCCGGTCAGGCGCGGATCGGCACGCCGGCCCGAGTGCTGGATCTGCACCGCGGTGACGACGCCGCCGGGCGCCTGCAGGCCCTGGGCCAGGCGCGTGAGCCCGGGCAGATGCGCGTCCGACCAGATGCCCAGCTGCCCCGGAAAGCCCTGACCGAGCGCCTGCACATGGGCCGCGCAGCTCATCACCAGCGCAAAGCCGCCCTGGGCGCGCATGGTCAGCCAGCGGTACTCGTCCTCGCCCAGCGTGCCATCGGCATGGCTTTGCCAGTTGGTCAGCGGGGCCAGCGCGATGCGGTGCTTCAGCGCCGGGCCATGGGCCAGGCGCAATGGCTCGTCGAGCCGAGGGGGAACGGTGTCAGGCAGCATGCCCCGCATCCTAGTGGCTGAACGGGCCCGGGGACCTCAGCGCTGCGCCACCTGCAGCGGCGACCAGCCCAGACCGTCCGGCTCCAGCCCGACGCGCATCACGCGCAGCAGCGCGCCGCTGTCGACCTCGAACTCCGCCACCTGGTCGGCATTGGCCTGCGCCACATAGACCCGGCGGCCGCTGCCGTCGGTCACCACGCCGATGGGCACGGTCGAGCGGCCGAACATCGCGCCCAGCAGGCGGCCGGCGGTGACCACCTCGCCGCCGGGCAGCGCCAGGCGGCGTTCCAGCTGACGGCGGCTGCGGTCGAAGACCAGCAGCGCGTCGTCGCGCGGCACGCTGACGAAGGCCCGGCGGCCCTGGGGATCGAACTGCACCCGGATCGGAAATCCGGGTGCCGGCAGGCTGGCCAGCACCTGCAGGCCCTGCGCATCGATCACGCTGAGTGTGTCCGCGGCGCGGTTGCTGACCCAGACCTCGCGCCCGTCCGGGCTGATGTCCACGCCCTCGGCGCCCAGCCCGGTGTCGATGTGGCGCAGCACCGTGCCGGCCTGCAGGTCGAGCACGCTCAGGTTGTTGGACCCGATATTGGCCACATAGGCCCGTGTGCCGCCCGGCAGGGCCGCGACCATGTGCGAAACCTTCTGGCCGGTGACGATGGCCTGCTCCACCCGGCGCGACTGCACATCGACCACCAGCAGGCTGGCCTGCGACTCCGCCGTCACCAGCACCCGCCGCGCATCGATGAAGCGCAGGCCATGCGGCCGCTGGTAGGGCGCCAGCGACACCTGGTGCGAAACCCGGCCCGCCGCGATGTCGATCACGCTGAGGCTGCCGCCGGGCGAGGCCTGCCCGTACTCCGCCACCACCGCCAGACGACCGTCGGGCGAGATCGCCACCTCGTGCGGCCCCTCGCCGACCGCCAGTCGCGCGGCTTCGCGGCCGCTGGCCAGGTCGATCAGGGCCACGCTGGCCTGCGCCTTGTGCAGCACGAGCAGCGTGCCGGCCGGTGCGAGCCGGGTCGACGTGGCGGCACAGCCGCCCAGTCCGGCAGCAAGAAACATCAGGCACAGCAGGGACAGCAGACGGCGGGACAGCATCGGCATGGCGGGCAGAAAGCGGGCTGCGCCGGCGGCGCGTTCGGCGCATTGTCCGGCGCCGGCCGCGGGCCGCCGTGCTGCCACAATGAAGACCGCACATGAGCACCGCGAATTCCACCCCTCCTCCCACGCGCCTGTCGCTGTACCTGAACCTGATCCGCTGGGATCGCCCCGCCGGCTGGCTGCTGCTGCTGTGGCCCACCCTGTCGGCGCTGTGGATCGCCTCGGACGGCTGGCCGGGCTGGCATCTGCTGGCGGTGTTCGTGCTCGGCACCATCCTGATGCGCTCGGCCGGCTGCTGCGTCAACGACGTGGCCGACCGCGAGTTCGACCGCCATGTGAAGCGCACCGCGCAGCGCCCGGTGACCAGCGGCGCGGTCGGCGTGAAGGAAGCGCTGGGCGTCGGCGCCGTGCTGGCGCTGGCGGCCTTCGGCCTGGTGCTCAGCACCAATGCGCCGACCATCCTGCTTTCCTTCGCGGCGCTGGCCGTGGCGCTGGTCTACCCCTACGCCAAGCGCGTCGTCGCGATGCCGCAGGCGGTGCTCGGCGTGGCCTTTTCCTTCGGCATCCCGATGGCCTTCTCGGCGGCGCTGGGCGGCACCGAGTGGAGCCTGGCCGCGATCGATGCCGCGGTGCCGCTGACGGCCTGGGCGCTGCTGCTGTCCAACATCTTCTGGGTGCTGGCCTACGACACCGAGTACGCGATGGTCGACCGCGACGACGACATCCGCATCGGCATCAAGACCTCGGCGCTGACGCTGGGCCGCTTCGACGTGGCCGGCGTGATCGCCTTCTACCTGATCTACCTGGCCAGCTGGACCTGGCTGGGCCTGCGCCTGGGCCTGGGCCGCTGGTTCCTGCTCGGCATCGCCGCCGCGCTGGCCCAGGTGGCGTGGCACTACCTGCTGATCAAGGACCGCAGCCGCGACGGCTGCTTCAAGGCCTTCCGCGAGAACCACTGGCTGGGCTTCGCGGTGTTTGCCGGCACGGTGGTGGATCTCGCGCTGCGCTGATCAATCAGCGCAGCGGCTTCGGCAGCCAAGTCGCCGTCATACCGGCGAGGGCGAGGGCCAGCGCCACGCAGGCGCCGCTGGGCGCATCCAGCAGCCAGGAGAGCGTCAGCCCGACGGCGCACGCCAGGCCGGTGGCGGCCAGCGCCTGCGACCCGTGGCGGCCAGCCCGCAGCCACAGCGCAGGCGCGATCAGCGCCGCGAAAACCACGAACAGGCCCAGCACCGGCACCACCAGGCTGGCCACCAGCGCAAACACCGGGTAGAAGAAGCGGTTGCCCGACAGCCAGCGTCGCAGTGCCAGCACACCCAGCGCACAGCCCGCCAGCAGCGCCACCTGCGCCCAGTCCGCCCACAGCACATCGGCCGCCAGCAGCTGTGACAGGTGCTCGCGCCCATGCGAATCGACACGCGCCGCCAGCAGCGCCAGGCTGGCAGACGCCACGTAGACCAGCCCGATCAGCGCCTCGCGCTGCGCCGGCCAGTGGCGCGCCAGCGCCGCCACCAGCGCCGCACTGAGCAGCGCCCCCGCCATCGCACTGGCCTGGGTGCCCAGCCAACCGGGATGGTCGTAGAAGGCCGTCGCCACGAGCGCTGCTGCTGCCGCCGCCTGGGCCACCGCCAGATCGATGAACACCACGCCGCGCTGCAGCACCTGATGGCCCAGCGGCATCAGCGCGCTCAGGCCGAACACTAGCGCCAGCGCCGGCGCCAGGAACCACGCGTCGAGCAGAGCGCCTGTCATCGGCTCTTGGCCAGCGTCGTGACGAGGGCGTTCACGATCTGGTCCATCCACTGCCCCAACGCATCCGGCGCCGTCTCGTCCTCGACCGTGGCGGGCAGGATGAGAACCGGCAGGCTGCTGCCGAACTGCCCGGACAGCCAACGCCCTGGCCGCGAGTCCTGGTAGCTGTTGATCACCACCGCTGCTGCCGGCTGGGCGCGCAAGGTGTCCAGCAATCGCTGCAGATGCACAGGCGTCGGCGCCATACCCGGCTTGGGCTCCAGATCCACCACCTGCTGCACCCCCAGCCAGCGCCACAGATAGGCAAAGCTGCTGTGCTGCGCCGCCACGCGCTGGCCCTTGATCGGCGCGGCGCGACGCTCCCATTCGCTGATGCGCTGGCGCCACTGCGCCTGGAAGGCCGCATGGCGCTGCGCAATGGCTGCGGCCTGTGCGGGCTGCAGCTGCTGCAGCGTGTCACTCCAGGCCTGCGCGACTTCCAGCATGCGGCGCGGGTCGGTGTGGAAGTGCGGATTGCCCTGCTCATGCACATCGCCCGCCCAGGGCGTGCCGATGACACCGGGCTGCGCATCGATCAGGCTGACATGATCGGCCGCGAAGAACATCGCTGCCGAGCTGTTGCTGACCTTGGCATTGCCGGCGCGCTGCTGCAGCACTGGCAGCCAGCCGCTCTCCAGCGCCGCGCCGCTGCAGATGGCCGCATCGCTGGCGCGCAGCTGCGCGATCAGCGCCGGCCGGGCCTCGATGTGGTGCGGGTCCTGCTTGGCATGCGTGGCCACATGCAGGCGGGCCGTCGGCAGCAGCACGCGGGTCAGTGCGGCCCACTCCGGCTCGCAGGCGAAGACGGTGAACGGGGTCTGCGCCTGGGCCTGCAGGCTCGCCCCAAGCAGCAGGGCCAGGCCGATCCGCTCAATAGCTGTGCGCACCGTGGGCTCCAAAGGCCAACACGTACTGCAGCTGCACCGAACGTTTGGCCGGGTTCTCGAACTCGACCGCGTCGCGCTGGCTTGTGTACTGCAGCCGCACGGACTGCATATGCGTGGGCTTCCAGGCCAGCATCAGGCTGCGCTCACGCAGCAGGCCGCTGTGGAAGTGCTCGCCATGGGGCATGCGCACACGCAGCCAATCGGCCCGCGCGCCGACTTCCCAGCTGGGGTTGAAGCGCCACACGGCGGCCAGCGCATTTGCCTCCTGCTTGTCGCTGGAACGGGCGTAGCGGTTCAGCCCGCTGATCTGCGCCGCCTCGAAGCTCAGGCGCAGCTGCTGCTCGCGGTTGTTGCCATCGGGTGCCCACTTCCAGGTGCCGTCGACCATCCAGGTCTTGCGGCCGGTGAACTGGGCGCCATGGTGGTGATGGTGATGCTCATGTTCGTCGGCGCCTTCCTCATGCTCATGCGCGTCTTCGAGCGCGGCTTCCCTGCGGTTGCGCAGGTGCGAGAGGCCGAGCTGCCAGCTGTGCGAACGATTCAGGTCCGCGCCCATCTTCGCCACCAGCGTGGCAGCGCCGACACGTCCCGGCTCATCGGCCGCTTCGGCCACCAGCTTCTTGCCGCGGAAGACCTCGGCGCCCAGCATCAGGTAGAAGGGCGTCGACGCGGTCCAGTTC
This sequence comes from Roseateles sp. T103, assembly GCF_057219915.1. NCBI lineage: Bacteria > Pseudomonadati > Pseudomonadota > Betaproteobacteria > Burkholderiales > Sphaerotilaceae > Roseateles > Roseateles sp. T103. The sequence goes on along the minus strand of NZ_JBXVVS010000003.1, from coordinate 16,338 downwards.
AGACGCAGGCCGTCGTCGTTCCAGTGGCCGCCCAGAAAGGCGCGGTACAGCAGCGGACGCTCGGTGAAATCGTCCGCATGCGAGTGCTGCTGGTTGAGATAGCCGATCTGCGAGGCGAAGCGACCCGCGCGCGCCTGCAGGCCGGCGGGCAGCGTGACGGTCTCCAGCCAGAACTCCTCAATGGACTTCTCCAGCTTGCCATCGTGTGTCTCCAGCATGGCCACCGCCTGGCCGCGCAGATGCTTGCCCAAGGGCCCGCTGACGCTCAGATCGCTGTGCCCGAGCTGCAGGCCCTTGTCGCGTGCGCCCAGCTCCAGCGCGCGGCTCGTGTAGGTGGTGTCGAGCACCGCACCGAACTGCCAGCCGGCCGCGGGCTTGGGCGCGGGCGCGCGTTCCTGCGCCAGCGCGGCGCCGCCCGACAGCAAGCTGGCTGTGGCGACGAGGGAATGGATTGCGTTCTTCATGTCTGCTTGATCTCAGTGGTGACAGCGTCTCAGCGCGTGATGCCCAGCCAGGCCAGGCCGGAGGGCACGAAGTCGAGGTTGCGGCGCGACTTCACCGCGCCGGTGCTGCTGTCCACCACCACCAGCTGGCGTGCCTGCGGGTCGGTGATGTAGAGCTCATCCTTGGCGCCGTTGGCCACGATGGCCGGCCACGGTGCGGCGGTCGGCATGCTCGGGATGACGCCAGTCACCCGGGCCAGCGGCGACCAGGCCTTGTTCTGATGCTGGCTGAGGATCAGCGTGCCCTGGTCATCGAGCAGCGCGAAGCGCGTGCCGCTGCGATCGAACCCGTGCGCCCGGCGGACGCGGCCATCCGTCCAACCCTGCGGCGTGAAGCTGCTGACGGTGCCGGCATCGCCGTCCACCGCATAGAAGCGCGTCGTCACCACGCCCGGCGCGGCGCCTTCGGTGGCCACGCCGATGAAGTGCCCGCCCAGGCGCGCATGGCCGGCGATGGTGCCGACGCGCAGCGGCGTCAACAGCTTCTGCCCGTCGCTGACCGCCGTGGCGCTCAGGTGCTTGACCAGCAGCATGCCGTCCAGGCATCCCGCCACGGTGTAGGCCCCGGCGCTGAAGCTGCCGTGCATGCCGTTGCAGCGCGTCGGAACTTGCCGGTCGAGCCGGTAGGTCGCTCCTTCGCGCTGATACAGGTTCAGATGGGTCGGCAGGGCGTCCGGCGCGTCCGCAGCCCGACTCACCACCAGCAGCTTGTTGTCGACCGGCTCGCCCAGGCCGTGGATGGGGCCGCTGAGGTCCAGGGCCGCCAGCGTGCCGCCGCTGGCGATCGAGGCATCGCTGATCAGACGCACGCCGGCGTTCTTGGCGGGCGTGGCCGTGCTGTCGCCGTCCATGAAGAACGCCGCCTGCTTGCCGGCCTGCAGGTCGTAGTGGGTCGGGCGCGAGCCGCTGAGTTTCCAGGCGACGGGCTTCGACGCCTGCTTGTAGTCATGCAGGTGATCGCCATGGTCTTCCTGCCAGATGCCCGCATCGACAAACTGCACCTGGTCCTGCAGGCGCTGCATCGCCACCGCATAGCGGCCATTCGGGCTGGCGTAGATCGCCGACGGCACGTTGTCCAGCACATGGCTGGCCTCGGTGGTGCCTGAGTCCAGATCGAACAGACGCAGCGTCTTGGCATTGTTCTCGGTCAGGGCCAGCCGGCCTGCCGTGTCGATCGTGGTGTTCTCGTGCTTGTCCGGCGCTTCATCGCTGTCGACGCCGCCGCCGCAGGCGGCCAGCAGCGCCGATGCCAGCAAGGCGCTCAGCAGGGTGACGTGGCTGCGACGAGGCAGGGGGATCGATGGGTTCTTGTTTGCTTGCATTGGCTTCTCCTCTTTGGGTTCCTCTGTTGTTCGTACAAGGCCGGCCGTCAGCTGGCCGACTCGGTGCCCGTCCACTTCGGGAACGGGTCCGGCAAGGCGGACCAGTGCCTGGGGCCCTTGCGTGTCTCGGTGAAATTCAGATGCATGGCCTTCCAGGCCTGCTCGATGGCGCTGCGGTCCATGGCACGGCCGATGAACACCACCTCGTTCATGCGGTCGCCATGGGGTTCGCGCCAGTTGGCTTCGATCGCGCTGCGCTCAGGCGTGCCCGGCTCGGGCCAGCGTTCGCGGGCGGCAGCCGCCCACCAGCGCCCCATCGGCTCATGGGTGGCCACCTGGCCGGCGCGGCTGTAGGCCAGCACCCATTCCGGCTGGCTGGCCAGCCAGACATAGCCCTTGGCCCGCAGCAGGCCGGGCAGCGGCATTTCCATGAAGTCGGCAAAGCGCTGCGGATGCAGAGGCTCGCGGCTGCTCAGCACAAAGCTGCTGATGCCGTAGGCCTCGGTCTCGGGCAGGTGATCGCCCTCCAAGGCGCGGGCCCAGCCCGCCTGCTCGCTGGCCTGCTCGATATCGAAGCGGCCGGTGCCCAGCACGCGCTCCAGCGGCACCTGGCCCTTGACGGCTTCGACCACATCCGCGCGCGGGTTCAGTGACTTCAGCAGGCCCATCAGCTCCAGCCGGCGCTCGGCGCTGACCAGGTCCATCTTGTTGAGCACGATCACGTCGGCAAACTCGATCTGCTCCGTGAGCAGGCCGGCCAGGCTGCGGTTGTCCTCATCGGCCGCGACCTCGCCACGCTGCGCCAGCAGGTCGCGGCTGCCAAAGTCGGCCAGCAGGTTGAGGCCGTCGACCACGGTGACCATGGTGTCGATGCGCGCCACATCGTTCAGCGACTGGCCCTGCTCATCGGCGAAGTCAAAGGTGGCCGCCACCGGCATGGGCTCGCCGATGCCGGTGCTCTCGATCAGCAGGTAGTCGAAGCGACCTTCGGCGGCCAGGCGCCGCACCTCCAGCAGCAGGTCCTCGCGCAAGGTGCAGCAGATGCAGCCATTGCTCATCTCGACCATCTTTTCCTCGGTGCGCGACAGGGCCGCGCCCGCCTTCTCGCTGCCCTTGGCCAGCAAGGACGCGTCGATGTTGACCTCGCTCATGTCGTTGACGATCACGGCCACGCGCAAGCCGTCCCGGTTCGCCAGCACATGGTTCAGCAAGCTGGTCTTGCCCGCGCCCAGGAAGCCCGACAGCACGGTGACCGGGAGCGGCCGCTTTGCGGCGGTCAGGGAGGTTTCGGCATCATTTCTCATTTGCTAATGATATTGCATTCTTATTAAGAATGACGACAGCCCTCCCCGGATAATCCGCGGCCATGGAACGTTCAACCCGTCAGCGCACCGCGATCCGAGCCGCCGTCGACCGCGCAGGCCGGCCCCTGCTGGCGCAGGAGATCCTCGAGTCTTCGCAGGAAGAAGTGCCGGGCATGTCGCTGGCCACGGTCTATCGCAACCTGAAGAGCCTGGTCGAGAGCGCGGAGCTGCAGGTGGTGCAGCTGCCGGGCGACAACCCGCGCTACGAGGCAGTGCACGGTCACCACCACCACTTCCAGTGCACCCATTGCCAGCGCGTGTTCGACATCCACGCCTGCCCCGGCAACCTCAACCGGCTGGCGCCCGCAGGCTTCGAGGTCGAGCACCACGAGCTGACGCTCTACGGCCGCTGCCCCGACTGCAAGCAGGGGTCTTAGCGCGCTCGCGCCGACAGGCGCTCAAGCCCCAAGTTCGCGGTGCAACCAGGCGCGGGCCAGCGTCCAGTCGCGCTTGACGGTGGCCAGCGAGATGCCCAGCACCTCGGCGATTTCCTCGTTCTCCAGCCCGCCGAAGAAGCGCAGCTCCACGACCTTGGCGGCGCGCGGATCCTGCTGCTCCAGCGCCAGCAGCGCCTCGTGCACCGCCACCAGATCGCGGTCGGGTGACTGCGACAGGCCTTCCAGGCCCGACAGCGTCAGCGGCACCAGCTCGGCGTCGCGCTTCTCGGCGCGGCGCGCCATTGCATGGTTGACGAGGATGCGCCGCATCATCAGCGAGGCCACGGCAAGGAAATGCCCGCGGTTGCGCCACTGCGTGCGGTTCTGCTCGGCCATGCGGAACCAGGCCTCGTGCGACAGCGCGGTGGCCGACAGCGTGTGACCGGCGTCCTCGCGGCGCAGATGCGAGCGCGCCATGCGCCGCAGCTCGTCGTAGAGCAGCGCGAAGAGCTGGTTGCCGAGTTCGGCCGCGGCGTCGCCATCCTGCTGCTGTTGCTGCGCGCTGAGCCAGCGGGTCAGTTCGTCCAGTTCGGGCAGCAGCGGCATCGAAGCCGCAGCGCAAGCGCCGGGGCTGGCGGTGGGTCGGGCGGCGTCGTCGCTCACGGTCGGCGGTCCTCGGTTCTAGGGGGATGCCGGACGGCGTGAGCTCTTCGCGCCGGTCTCCATGCGTAGGCAAGCAGGCACTCCACATACCTGGTCCGCCTTCACCTCCTGGAGATCGACATCATGCGCACCCGCTTCCGCAGCCACGGCACACCGGCACGTCGCCGCCTCACGTCTCATCATCCCCTGCATCTGTCGCAGCTCGCGATCGTAATCGGCAGCCTGGCCCTCGGCGGCTGCGGCGGCGGCGACAGTCCGGCAGAAACCACACCGACACCATCGCAGGCGCCTGCTCCTGCTCCTGCTCCTGCTCCTGCTCCTGCGCCGGCACCCGCACCCGCACCCGCACCCGCACCCGCTCCGGCTCCGAGCCCTGCCCCATCGCCCGCCCCGTCTCCTGCACCCGCTCCGGCACCGTCGCCAGCACCCGTCCCGTCCGCCTGCGGCACGCAGAAGGAACTCACGCTGGCCGCGCTCGCCAGCTATGCGGGCAGTTACGCCGTCACCGTCTACGACAGCAACTTCAACGCGCAAGGCACCGGCACGCTGCTGCTGTCCAGCGGCGGCGGCCTGCAGTTCACGCCGGGCAGCGGCCTCACCGGCTCCAGCGCGGCCACCGCCACCGTCAACGCGGTGTGCGAGAACACCGACAGCGCCGGCAAACCCATAGGCGTGGTGGCCAAGATCGACAGCCAGCGCCACATCGACTTCTTCGCGCCGCCCTTCAACGGGCTCTACACCTCGGGCTCCGACATCGGCAGCGCCATCGGCAGCGGCCGCTACATGCAGGGCCGGACCGCGCCCAGCGGAGCCGGCGTGCCCGCGCCGGCGCCTTCGCCGGCCCCGGCACCCGTGCCGGCACCAGGCGGCAGCGGCAGCGAATGCGCACCGCTGGTGGCCAAGGCCGGCGACTCGGTCACCTACCGCCAGAGCTCCACGTCCGCCGGCTCCTCGCCCTACACGGTGCGCTACGACTTCGCCTCGGGCAGCTACAAGGGCAGCCCGGCGGTGGTCGGCAGCGTCACCGTCAGCGGCGCCAGCGCGGCGACGGCCGGCGTCGGCACGATCTACCTCGACCCGACCACCGGCGCGGCGCTGGGCCAGGACGCACCCGCAGCGGGCGCCAGCGACACCGTGACCAGCTACGACCCGCCGGACTGGCAGCAGCGCCTGGCCAATGCCGGCATCGCCGGCGGCAGCAGCGGCAAGATCGCGGTGACCGCCACCATCACCGGCAAGAGCGTCACCGATGCCTTCGCGTCGCTGGGCGGCGCCACCGGCCTGGTGATCAAGTACGAGTTCAGCGTGGCGCGCGATGCCAACGAGACGGTCAGCGTCGCCGCCGGCAGCTTCGCCAATGCCTGCAAGTTCCGTGTCGACTTCGCGGTCACCGACTTCCAGGTGCAGGGTCCGGCCGCGGCCAGCCCGCTGCTCGGTGCTCTGCTGCCGACGCTGAGGTCCGCCTTCGTCTATCCGACGCAGGTGACGCTGTGGACCAGCAATGCCGTGCCCTTCATGCTGCCCAAGAGCGTGACCGTGTCGACGCTGCCGGCACCCACCGGCGCGGTGACGACGACGCAGGAGCTGGTCTCGCTGACCAAGGCGCCGCGCTGACGCGCCGGCACGAACGGGGGGGCACCACGCTCCCCCGTTTCGGCGACACGGATCCGCCGCGGGCCGGGGCGATGCCCATAGGCAAGACCTGGCCCCATCGGCACACTTGACCCGCGATGAGCTCATCACCCACCGACCAGGATCCGACCCACTGGGCGCGCGTGCGCGCGCTGTTCGACGCCGCACTGGCGCTGCCCGCCGCCGAGCGCAGCGCGCATGTGCGCGCCAGCGGCGAGAGCGCCGACATCGTCGCCGAGGTGCTCTCGCTGCTCGCCCACAGCACCGGCGGCCAGAGCTTCGACCCCGAGTTCATGGCCGCGCCGGCGGAACTGCCTCCATCGGATCTGGCCCCCAGCGAGGCGCAGCCCGGCTTGCGCCTGGGCGCCTGGGAGCTGGTCGAGCCGCTCGGCGTGGGCGGCATGGGCGAGGTCTGGCGCGCCCGCCGTGCCGACGGCGCCTACGAGGGCTACGCGGCGCTGAAGCTGCTCAAGCGCGGCATGGATTCGGCCGCGGTGCTGCAGCGCTTCGCGCAGGAGCGCCAGGCGCTGGCGCGGCTGGCGCATCCGCATATCGCGCGGCTCTTCGATGCGGGCCTGAGCCCGCAGGGCCTGCCCTTCTTCGTGATGGAGCTGGTCGAGGGCCAGGCCATCGACCGCGCCTGTGCCGCGCTGACGCTGGAGCAGCGCCTGCAGCTCTTCCTGCAACTGGCCGACGCGGTCGCGCATGCGCACCGCCATCTGCTGGTGCACCGCGATCTGAAGCCCGGCAATGTGCTGGTCGACACCGAGGGCCAGGTCAAGCTGCTGGACTTCGGCATCGCCAAGGCGCTGGACCCGTTCGAGGATGGCGCCAGCGCTGCCGAGCAGACGCTGGGCGGCCAGCGGCCCTACACGCCGCACTACGCCAGCCCCGAGCAGATCCGCGGCGAGCCGGTCTCCACCGCCACCGACATCTATTCGCTGGGCGTGCTGCTCTACCTGCTGCTGACCGGCCAGCGCCCCTATGGCCGCAGTGCCACGACGCCGCAGGAAGCGGCGCAGGCCGTGCTCAGCGAAGCGCCGAGCCGCCCCTCCAGCCTGAGCCCGGCCGGCGAAGAGGACCCCTGGTGGCTGGCCAACCGCCAGCGCCTGCAGGGCGACCTGGACAACATCCTGCTCAAGACCCTGCAGAAGGCGCCGGCCGAGCGCTATGCCAGCGTCGATGCGCTGGCCGCCGATGTGCGCGCCTTCCTCGCCGGCCAGCCGGTCAGCGCGCACCCGCCGTCGCGCCTGTACCTGGCGGGCAAGTTCCTGCGCCGCCACCGCCTGCCTGCCGGGCTGGCGGCGCTGGCGCTGCTCAGCCTGCTCGGCGGCCTGGGCGCCACCGCCTGGCAGGCGCACCAGGCACGGCTGGCGCGCGACGCCGCGCAGGCCCAGCTCGCGGCGGTGAAGACCATCACCCGCGAGCTGGTGTTCCGCTACGGCGACACCACCACCACGCTTCCCGGCGGCCCCAAGGCGCAGGAGGCCATGCTCAAGCAGACGCTGGCGCAGCTGGATGAGCTGGCGCGCAGCCTGCCCGACGATGCGGACCTGCAGGCGCTGCTCGCGTCCACGCTGGGCCGCCTGGCCGAGCTGCAGGGCAACCAGACCCATGCCGCGCCCGAGCGTGCCGACGAGGCCCGCGCCACCGTGGCGCGCGCGCTGGCGCTGGCCGAACCGTTGTGGCCGGCGCATGCCGGCGACTGGCGCTATGCCGTCTGGCATGTGCGCACGCTGGCCGTCCATGCGCAGCTGGAGCGGCTGCGCAACGACCCCGCGGCCGGCGTGCAGGCGCTGCAGCGCGCCGTCGAGCGTGCCGATCTCGCACTGAAGACGCCGCATGGCGCCGAAGGCCGTGCACACCTGCTGGCCGCGCGTGCCGGCGCGCTGCTGGTGATGGCGCAGCTGCATGACCAGATCACCGTGGCCAGCCTCAACAAGCCGCTGGAAGCGCTGCAGCTCTACGAGCGCGCCGAGGCCGACCACCGCGCGATGCTCGAGGACAAGGCGATGCTGGCCGAGCTGGCGCGCACCGAAGTGCCCGGCGACCCGTCCACCGAGGCCTACCTGACCCACCAGATCGGCACCATCCGCGGCGGCCGCGCGCTGGTGCAGCTGCGCCTGGAAGACCTCGATGCGATGCGCCGCGAGGCCGAAGCCGCGCTGCAGATGCGCCGCGCCAATGTGGCGCGCGAGCCGCGCAATATCGCCTGGCGCGACGGGCTGATGGTCGAGGCCAACACGCTGGCGATCGCGCTGATCCGCCTGGGCGAGGCGCGTGCCGCGCTGGAGACGGCGCAGCTCAGCTGGGACACCGCCGCCGAGCTGGCGCGCGAGCAGGGGCCGCAGAGCAAGTGGGCCGGCGTGCCGCCCTTCCTGGCGCCGCAGCTGGGCCGCGCGCTGGCGCTCAACGGCGAGCATGCGCGGGCGATTGCCGTCTTCGACCAGGGCATCGCGCTGTGGAGCGGCGCGCTGGCCAAGGGCCCTAACGCCAATGCGCAGCGGCGCAAGGCCTGGCTGGAGATCCAGCGCGCGCGTTCGATGCTTGCACTAGGCCAGCAGCGGGAGGCGACGGCCCTGCTCGACGCCGCGCTGCAGGCGCTGGACCCCTTGCGCCACGATGCCGCCCAGGGCCGCGACGCGCTGCTGGCACTGGCCGAGGGTCAGGTCTTGCGAGCCCGGCTGCGTCAGCCAGAGCAGGCCGCGGCGCACGTCGCGGCACGCCAGGCACTGCTGGCCGCGGCCGCCATCCGGCCACTGGGCGCAGACCATCGCGCCCTGCTCGAGCAGCTGGGCGGCGACAAGCCCTGAGCCGGCGGCGGCGACAGCGCCGCTGGACGGCCGGGGCTGCAGATCGCATCGAGCCGATGCCTCGGCTCAAGCCCGTTTGCCGTGTGATCCCTCACGCGCCGAACCCGACCTCTAAGGTATGCTGCCCCTTCGAATTCAGGTGCGCCCCATGAGCAGTACAGGACCATCAGCCCTGCCTTCAGACAGCGACGACGAGTTGCTGCTGATTGACGAAGACGATTCCGCGCAGGAGCCACCGCAGCGTCTCGCGGCCTGGAAGGTGCTGATCGTCGATGACGATCCGGAGGTCCACCAGGCGACCAACTTCGCGCTGCGCGATGTGACCATCCTCGACCGCCCGCTGCAGCTGCTCCACGCCCATTCGGGTGCCGAGGCGCTGGAGATGCTCAGGCATGAGCAGGATGTGGCGGTGGTGCTGCTGGACGTGGTGATGGAGACCGTCACCGCCGGCCTGGACATCGTCGGCACCATCAGAGAGGACCTGGCGCTGCGCGACGCGCGCATCATCCTGCGCACCGGACAGCCCGGCTATGCGCCGGACGAGCAGACGGTGGTGCACTTCGACATCAACGACTACCGCACCAAGAGCGAGCTCACGCGCGGCAAGCTGTTCGTCGCGCTGTTCACCGCCATCCGCACCTACGACCAGCTGCGCCGCGCCGCCGAGCAGCAGCGCTTCCTGCAGGAGACGCTGGACGTCAGCAGCACGCTGCTGGACAAGCGCGGTGTCAGCGACTACGCCGCCGCGCTGATCGACGAGTTGCAGAAGCCCTTCCATGCCGAGCTGAGCGGCTTCGTCGCTCTGGCCAGCGACTCGCCCGAAGCCTTGCGGCAGGCCAAGGTGCTGGTGGCCGGCCAGGGCTTCGAGGACAAGCTGGGCAAGACCGTGGGCGAGTTCGCCGACAGCGAGCTGCTGCCGCATCTGGAGCGCTGCGCGCTGTCCAAGTCCATCGTCGTCGAGGCCGATGCCGTCACGGTCTGGGTCGCGCTGGAGCGCAGCCAAGGCCTGCTGATGTATGCGCGCTCGAACGACCCGCTGATCCCGGCACAGCTGCAGCTGCTGCAGGTGCTGCATCGCCACCTGGACCTCAGCGCGGCCAAGGTCTTCCTCACCGAGCGTCTGCACGGCCTGGCCTACTTCGACCGGCTGGTCGGCCTCCCGAACCGCAGCGCGCTGGTCGAGAAGATCGATTCCCGCTCCCCGGCGGATTCGAGCGCGGGCTGGGTGGTCGGCGTGATCGACATCGACCGCTTCGGCGAGATCAACGACATGTTCGGCCATGCGCATGGCGATCTGCTGCTGTGCGCGATGGCGCGGCGCCTAAGCGAGCGCCTGGGCGGCAGCTGCTTTATCGCGCGCATCGGCCCGGACATCTTCGGCCTGCTCTGCCCGGCGGCCGCGCTGGACGTGGGCCAGCTCAACAGCCTGGCGAACGAGCCCTTCGAGCTGGAAGGCAAGCCGCTGCGCATCACCGTCTCCATCGGTCTGGCCAGTGCCGCAGGCCCGGGCGACAGCGGCGAGGTGCTGCTGAAGAACGCCACGCTGGCGCTGAAGCGGGCCAAGGCCCAGGGTGCCGGTCAGCTGCTCTGGTACGGGGCCGAGCTGGAAGCCAGCACCCGCGAGCACATGAGCCTGCTGCAGGCCTTCACCGAGGCGCCGCGGCTGGGCCAGCTCTATATGGCCTATCAGCCGCAGTGGTCGCTGCACAGCGGCGAGATCGTCGGCTTCGAGGCGCTGATGCGCTGGCGCACCGCCGACGGCCGTCACGTGTCGCCGGATGCCTTCATCCCGGTGGCGGAGAGCTCCGGGCTGATCGTCGAGACCGGGCGCTGGGCGCTGATCACGGCCTTGCAGGCGGTGGGACAGCTGCGCCGCGCCGGCCTGCAGGGCTTTCACATGGCGGTCAATGTCTCGGTGATGCAGTTCCAGGCGCCTGGCTTCGTGGAAATGGTGCAGCAGGCCCTGCAGCAGACCGGGGTCGGCGCCGACGCGCTGGAGCTGGAGATCACCGAGTCGGTGGCCATGGCCGGCGCACAGCAGGTGCTGCAGATCCTGGACGCGCTCAAGGCCATGGGCGTGACCATCGCGATCGACGACTTCGGCACCGGCTACTCCTCGCTGAGCTATCTGCACCAGCTGCCGGCCGACCGGCTCAAGATCGACCGCGCCTTCGTCTCCAGCCTGGGCAGCGGCCAGCGCAGCGCGCAGATCGCCGAGATGGTGCTGCCGCTGGGCCGCCAGATCGGCATGAAGGTGCTGGCCGAGGGCGTGGAGACCCTGGAGCAGGCGCGCATGCTGGCCGGCCTGGGCTGCGACGAGGCCCAGGGCTATCTGTTCGCCAAGCCGATGCCGCTGAGCGAGCTGCTGGAATGGCTGAAGTTCCGCCCGACGATGGAGAAGCTGCGATGAAGCGTCTTGCCGCAGGCCTGCTCGGACCTGTCGCTCTGGCCGCGCTGCTGGCAGGGTGCAGCGGCGAGCAGGGCCCGGTGCGCATCGGCTACCTGGGCGGCTTGTCCGGTCGGGTCGCCGATCTCGGCGAGTCCGGGCGCAACGGCGTGATGCTGGCGGTCGAAGAGGCCAATGCGCAGGGGGGCATCAAGGGGCGCCAGGTGCTGGTCGAGTATGCCGACGACGCCCAGGACCCGGCCCGGGCCAAGGCGGCCATCCAGGATCTGCAGCAGAAGAAGGTGCAGCTGCTGATCGGGCCGATGACCAGTTCCATCGCCCTGGCCGTGCTGCCCGACATCGAGGCCGCCCAGCTGCCGATGATCAGCCCCACCGTCACCGCGACCAGCCTGGCGGGCAGGGACGACATGCTGTTCCGTGTCGCGCCGTCGGTGAAGAGCTACTCCGACCAGATGGCGCGCATGGACTACCAGGCCGGTGCGCGCCGCGTGGCCATCGTGCTGGACCTGAGCAACAGCGCCTTCAGCCAGGACTGGGCGCTGCAGTACGGCGAGGCGATCAAGCGCCTGGGCGGCGAAGTCGTTGCCCAGCAGTCCTTCACCTCGGGCGACGACGCCGGCTACAGCCGCGCCATCGATGCGCTGCCGGCCCAAGGCTTCGACACGCTGATGCTGGTGGCCAGCGCCGTGGACACGGTGCGCCTGATCCAGACCGCGCGCAACCGCGGGCTGTCGCCGCGCTTCAGCGCTTCATCCTGGGCCGGCACCGAGGCGCTGATCCAGCTCGGCGGCAAGGCCGTCGAAGGCATGTTCAGTGCGCAGCTCTTCGACCGCGACAACAGCAGCCCCGAGTACCTGCGTTTCGCGCAGCGCTATCGCGAGCGCTTCAAGCAGGAGCCGGGCTTCGCCAGCGTCGGCGCCTACGACGCCACGCGTGCCGCGCTGGACGCCTTGTCGCGATCCTCCGGCAAGGGGGGCATCGCGCTGAAGCAGGCGCTGCTCGAAGGCGGCCCCTATGCGGGCTTGCAGGAGCGCTGGCGCTTCGATGCCCATGGCGACACCCAGCGCGCGGTGCGCGTGGCCGAGGTGCGCGACGGCCGCTTCCAGGTGCGTGACTGAAGCAAGGGGAGCGATGCGCAGCCTCAGTTTGCGTAGCTGGTGGACGCTGCTGCTGCTGCTCTTGGTCAGCGGCATGTTTGCGGTGGTCGGTGGTCTGGTGCTGCTGTACCGGCTGCCGCAGGTCGAGCAGCGCAATCGCGACCTGCTGGACGAGCGCGTGCAGGGCGCCGTCTATCAGCTCGAGCAGTACACCCGGATGGTCGAAGATCAGCTGCGCGCCTTCGCCGACGCGTCCACACAGCTCGACGTACGCGGGCAGCAGGGGCTTGCCCAGTCGGTGGCGCGACATTCGCACCTCTACAACGCGATCTACGTGCTCGATCGCGAGCAGCGCGTCGAGGTGCTCGCACTGCCCAACGATCAGGGCCGGCCGCTGTTGGAACAGCTGCGCGGCACCGATCTGTCCGCCAACCCGCTGGTGCGCGCGCTGCAGGCCCCGGCGCCCGGGGCAGGCCCGGTCCTGGTGTGGAGCGACGAATACCTGTCGGTGATCTCCGGCCGCAATACGGTCGCGCTCGGCATGGCCCTGCAGGGTCGCAGCTTCATCCTGGAGCTGTCGGCGCAGCAGCTGCTGGCAAGCATCAGCCGACGCGGCCCGTCTTCCCCGGTGGACTCCGAGTTGCTGGTCGTCGACCAGCGCGGTCGTCAGCTCGCGTCTCTGGACAGCGATGCCGAACGCCAGCTGCTGCACGACTTCAGTGGCAGCGCCAGCTTCCAGGCGGCCCTCGGCGGCCGGCCGCTGCCGGCCAAGGAGTCCGGCGCCGATGGCCAGGAGCGCAGCTACGCCGGGAAGCGATCGGACAAGCTGGGCTGGGTGCTGATGGCCAGCAGTCCCAGAGGCATGGCCGAGTATCACTACCGCGTGACGGTGCTGCTGGTCCTCGCCGGTTTGATTGCCGGGCCGCTGCTGGCCCTGATCGCCGCCCCGCTGGCGGCAGCCGCGATGGCGCGGCCGCTGACGCGCCTGCAGCGCCAGGCGCGCGCCATCGCCGCCGGCGAGCGCGAGCTGCCGGCCATGAAGCGCTCCGGCATCACCGAGCTGCAGCAGCTCTCCGAGGACATCGGCCTGATGGTGGTGCAGCTGCAGTCTCGCGAAGCCGATGCGCGCCGCGCGGCCGAGCGGCTCAGCGCCACGCTGGAGTCGACCCCCAGCATCGCCATCCAGTGGTTCGACCGCGACGCCCGCTTCCTGTACTGGAACGAGGCCTCCACCCGCATGTACGGCTACAGCGCCGCCGAGGCGGTGGGCTTCTCGATCCACGAGAGGAAGCTCTACCTGAAGGACGAGGCGCAGGTGCAGGCACTCGCCTCGGTGGTCGAGGGCATCGTCGAGACCGGCAAGCCCTTCGGGCCGGCAGAGTTCACGCTGCGCCACAAGGACGGGCGGGACCTGGTCATCCTGGCCTCGCTGTTTGCCATCCCCGCAGAGGATGGCGGCCGTCTGGTCGTCTGCATGGACGTGGATGTCAGCGAGCACCGGCAGGCTCTGGACGCGCTGGCCGCCAGCGAAAGCAAGCTGGAGCTGATCTTCAATGCCTCCCCGTCGGCCATTTCGGTGGCGGCGCCGGATGCCGACGGGGAGTTTCGCTTCACCGCAGTCAATGACGCCTGGGAACAGCTGTTCAAGCGCCGCCGCGACAGGGTGCTAGGCAGGAGCGCCGCCGAACTCGGCTGGTGGGTGAACGAGAGCGAGCGGCGCCAGATGCTCGAACATGTGAAGGCCCAGCCCGGTCTGTACACCCGCGAGGCCGAGCTGCGGGATGGCGAGGGACAGGCGCGGCTGTGCCGCATCTCCGCACAGACCGTCTCGGTGGCTGGCTCCATCCTGCTGCTGGCAGCGGCCGAGGACATCACCGAACAGCGCCGGGCCGAAGACCAGATCCGCAAGCTCAACCTCGAACTCGAGGACCGCGTGGTCGAGCGCACCGAAGCGCTGTCGGCCGCCAATGCCGAGCTGGCGGCAAACCTGGAGGCGCTGCGCCAGGCACAGCAGCAGCTGGTGCAGGCCGAGAAGCTCTCCGCGCTGGGCCGGCTCGTTGCCGGCGTGGCCCATGAGCTGAACACGCCGATAGGCAACAGCCTGATGGCCGTCTCCAGCCTGCGCGACCAGGTGGCCCACATCAATGGCGCGCTCGCATCCGGAGGACTGCGACGCTCGACGCTGGACAGCTTCATCACCCATGTCAGCGAAGGCACGGACATCGCCCAGCGCAATCTGGGCCGGGCGGCCGAGCTGGTTGCCAGTTTCAAGCAGGTGGCCGTCGACCAGACCACCTCGCAGCGGCGCAGCTTCGCACTGGATGCCGCCATCGAAGAGATCCTGCTGACGCTCAACCCCATGCTGAAGCGCAGCTCGCACAAGCTCAGCTGCGACATCGACCAAGGCATCGAACTGGACAGCTATCCGGGACCACTGGCCCAGGTGATCACCAACCTGGTCGCCAACGCGCTGCTCCATGCCTTCGAGGGGCGCGAGACCGGCGGACAGATCACGCTGCGCGCCCGCAGGCTCGGCACGCAGCCGCTGGTGATGCTGGAAGTCAGCGATGACGGCGTCGGCATCCCCGCCGAAGCGATGGGTCGCATCTTCGACCCCTTCTTCACCACGCGCATGGGCCGCGGCGGCACAGGCCTGGGCCTGCACATCGTGCACAACCTGGTGACGCAGCTGATGGGCGGTCAGATCAAGGTGCGCAGCGCGCCGGGCCAGGGCACGGTGTTCGAGCTGCTGCTGCCGCTGCAGGCGCCCGCCGCGCAGGTGGCGTAGCGCAGCGCGGTCCTCGGCCGCTCAGCCACCCAAGGCAGCAGCGATGCTGCGCAGCAGCCTTGCCAGCTGCGCCGTGTCGAACCAGCGCAGCACCACCACCGCGTCCAGCGCCGGCTCCACCCACACCACATGCCCGCCAGCGCCCATCATGAAGAAGGCCTCGGGCGAGGCGCCGGCGAAGGCCTTGCCATCGCGGTTCAGCCACACCAGACGGCCATAGAACGGTGCGATCGCGCAGGGCGTGCGCATCTTCGCGATCCACTCGCGCGGCAGGATCTGTTGCCGCCCGGCATGCAGGCCGCCATCGAGCAGCAGCTGCGCGATGCGCGCCTGGTCGCGCGCAGAGATCGACACACCGCCGCCCCAGTGCGTGCCGCCGGGCACCGATTGCACCCGGCGCCCATCAGGCAACGTCAGCCAGGCCTCGTCATAGCCGCGCCAGGCAAAGCCCGCGCCGCCGCCCAGCGGCGCGAGGATCTCGTCCAGAAAGACCTCGGGCAGCGGCCGGCCGAACAGATGCAGCAGCGCCAGCGCGAGCTGGTTGATGCGCACATCGTTGTATTCCCAGTACGTGCCCGGCGCCTGCAGCGGCCGCGCGCCGCCCTTGGGTCCGCCGGCCGGCCGCGGGTCATTGGCCACCTTGCGCCAGCGGTCGGCCTGGTCCGACAGGCCGAAGCAATCGCCCTCCCACTCGCTGGTCTGCTCCAGCAGCATCGCCCAGGTGATGCCGCGGTTGTGCGGCGTGTCGTCGAAGCCTATGCCCGGCAGCCGCGCCGCCACCGGCTCATGCTCGTCAGGCAGCAGGCCGTCGCGCTGCGCGATGCCGGCCAGCAGCGCCAGATACGTCTTGGCCACGCTGAAGGTCAGGTCGGCCCGCTCCGGCTCGCCCCAGGCCGCCAGCTCGCGGCCGTGCTGCCAGATCACCCCGCCCTGCGGCCCGCGCTCATGCACCGGCCCGCGCAACACATTCCACGGCGGCGGATCGTCGTGATGCACGCCGAAGGGCTGCTGGCCCGGCCCCGGCGCCGCATGCGGGTCGCGCGGCCAGGGGGTTTCGTGGGCCTGGGCGAAGGCGATGGCCTGGTCGAGCGTGAGCGGTGCGGAGATTGGGTCGGGCATGCGGCAAGTCCGGGAGGGGAACTGGCGCGATTGTGGGGGGAGGCGGGGCTGGCTGTTGTCTGCCCGGTGCGGATATCGGCATCGCCGAATTGACCACCACAAGGCAGTCGCTCAACTTTGAGGCGGATCCGCGAGCGGCGGCCTGCTGGCACGAGTTGAATCGCCCCGGGTTTCCTAGACACCCGTGAGCCGGTGGGAATGGCGTCGTTCGAACTCTACCGGCGAAGTGTCGCCGGCAGTGCCGTGGCGCCGC
>NZ_JBXVVS010000002.1:368796-851575 GCF_057219915.1 Roseateles sp. T103 | reverse complement strand
CAGTGAAACGAGTCAGCGCCGATGATAGTGCGGATTCCCGTGTGAAAGTAGGTCATCGTCAGGCTAATATCCCCGCAAACCCCTCTGGATCCAGTCCAGAGGGGTTTTGCTTTTTAGGGCCGCCTGGGGTTGGGCGGTTTCAGCCTAGTTTGGTTGCGTAGACCTCGCCTGCAGGTAGATCGCGAACAACTCGGCGTGCGACTTCACGCCAAGCTTGGTGTAGATGTGCTTGCGATGGCCCTTGACGGTCTCGGGCGAGATCTTCAGCTTCTGTGCAATGCCTTTGGATGAAAAACCGCTGAGTAGCAGGTGCACGATCTCCAACTCGCGGTTGGTCAGGTTGGACGAGCCGCTACGCGCCAGCGTGGCGGTGCCGCTGTCCAGGAGGTCGCCGCTGCCGGACTGGCCTGGCGAGGGCGAGGCGTAGGCCGATCCGGCGGGGGCCGTTCCGACCACGGCTGCGGTCGGCAGCGGGCCGGCGCCGGCATCGACCGGAGGCCCAGACATCAGTACCGGCAGCCCCTCCTCGCCCACCTCGTGCAGCGCCGCACGCTGGCGCATCAGCGCCAGCACCCAGGGGCTGATCGCGTGCAGTACCGAGATCTCGTCCAGTGTGTATCGGTGTTTGCTTCCCAGCGACAGGATCAGCACCTGCCCCTCGTCTCTGTCGCCAGGGCCCGCATTCAGCGGCAGGTTGAACTGCACCTCGTCCGCGACGATGTTGAGCTTGAAGTAGCGCTGGTAGTAGTCCTCCGCCTCGAAGCGGTCGGGCGCCACATCGTCCAGGCGCATTAGTCCGGCGCGCGGATCGTCCATGCAGGCGATGTAAAAGGGGTCCAGCAGGTAGAAGCCGTTCAGGTAGTCTTGGAACAGCTCGTCGTCGCTGCCGTCGGGTGTCGGGCTCTCGGCGAACACCTGTGGCTTGCGATCGCGCGCAAACAGCAGCACCACCCAGTTGTCGAAGGGAACCACGTCGCTGAGATAGCGCAGCAGGATGTTCCAGAAGTTGGGCTTGTCGAGCGCTTCGATCAGACCGCCGATCAGGCGGTGCCAGGCTGCGCTTTCGATCGGGTGCGCCATGGTGCTTAGGGCGATGCTGCGGTGAGGGTGAGGTGGCGGGGCGGCTCAGGATAGCGCGGCCCGGACGCGCCCGCGTTGCAGCCTAGTCACACGCGATGCCATGGTTTTCCAGATGCTCGCGCAGCGGCGCGAGCTGGCGCTCATAGCGCCGCCACAGCTGCACCGAGCTCTTGTAGATCGGCCGGCGCACCTGCGTGGCGCTGGCGCTGGTGGCCGGCGCGGCATTGCGGTGGAACTCCAGGCAGGCTTGGTCCCAGGGCAGGCCGCAGTAGTCCAGCAACGCGCGGCTGCGAGGCTCCTGTGCGGCCACCAGTTCCTCGTAGGCTAGCTCGTGGAAGCTTTCGGGGATGTCGCGCCGCCAGTGCTGCATCAGCCGGTGGTAGGCCACGTAGTAGCGGCCCAGGTCCTCGAGGCTGTAGCTGAAGGGATAACCCATGCGGAACAGCGTCTTGAACATCGCATAGCAACTGTCGAGCGGGTGGCGCGTCAGGTGCACCACCTTGGCCTGCGGCAGGGCCTGATGGATCAGTCCCAGGTAGAGGTAGTTGCTGGGCGTCTTGTTGAGGATCAGCTGCCTGGCTGCCGGCAGGCCGTGACTGCGCAGCGCGCCGCGGTAGGCCTCGCCCAGCGCGGCGGCATCCAGGTGGGCGCTGCGCTCGACCATCGCCAGCTTGCCGCCCGGGCCGGCGGCCAGGCGCATCAGCGCGAAGGCGAAGGCATTGCTCTCGCCGATGCTGCCCACCAGCGGGTGCGAGTCGAGGATGCGCTCCACCAGCGTGGTGCCGCTGCGCGGCAGGCCCATCACGAACAGCGAGGGCTCGATGACGCCCGGTGATGGGGAGGGCGCGCGCCGCGCCAGCGTTTTGGCGTTGAAGGCGGCCGCGATGGCGGCCATCGCCTCCTCGTCGCTGTCCACGCGGTAGGCCAGGCGGGCGCGGCGCACGCGCGCGGCATCGGCCAGCGCGGCGAACGAGGCGTCCCAGTCCTGCAGGTCTTCGAGTTCCTTGGCCAATGCATAGCCCAGCGCCACGCGGCCGGGATGATCGGCGCCCAGCCGCGCCAGCGCGCGCCTCAGCTCGTCCACATGGTTGTTGTCAGCACTCCAGACACGCAGCGTGGCGCGGTTCTGATAGGCATCGAAGTCGTCGGGGCGCAGCGCGATCACGCGCGCATAGAGCGCCTCGGCGCGGGCGATGTCACCCATCGTGATCAGCGAGGTGGCCAGGTTGTAGAGCGTGCCCGGCTCGTCGGGCTGCAGCTGCGCGGCGCGCTCGTAGCAGCGCTGTGCGTCGGCGTGGCTGGCGGCATGCAGCCACAGCGTGGCGATGTGCTGCAGCAGTCGCGCGTCCTGTTGCGCGCCCGCTTCCATCGCGGTCAGGCGCTCGCGCGCCAGATCGATGCGGCCGCGGTAAATCTGGCACTCGACCACCCGGCTGGCAGCGTTGACATCGCCAGGGGTCAGTCGGCTGGCGCGATCTGCGCAGGCCAGCATCGCGTCGAAGTCGCCGAGCTGCTGGTAGACCTGGCTGGCCGCCAGCAGCTCGGCCGCCGAGGCCTGGCTCGCGGCCAGCGCAGCGCCGCCGCGCTGCACCTCGTCCAGCCGGCCCTGCGCGTAGGCCTGCTGCAGCTGCTGCAGGCGTTGGGGCAGGGCAGGTGCGGTCGCGGCGGTGCTGCTGTTGTTCATGCAGGCAAGACTATCAGCTCATCAAAGTGCGCGCGGCGGCAGCAGCAGGGGTGGCCTCCCGGCCAAGGCCTCCCTTGCTGCTACCGCCGTAGCGAACCGACTTAGAAGTTGTAGGACACCGCGACGCCGATGGTGCGCGGCTGCGAGATGAACACCTTGGAGCCGTTGCCGTAGTAGTTCTGTGCCGGATCCGTGCCCATGCTGCCCTCGAGGAAGCCGCCGGTCAGGCCTTCGCTGTTGAGCAGGTTCTTCACGTAGAAGGTGGCGTTCCACTTCTCGGCGGCGATCATCGAGCTGATGCCGAACTGGCTGAAGCTGGGCCAGGTCTTGGCGAAGCGGGCGCTGGTCGAAATCGCGTTCTCGGTCTCGCCCTGGTAGTAGGCCGAGAGGCGGTTGACCCACTGCCAGCCGTTGCTCAGCTCCATCGTGTGCTCCAGCGAGCCGCTGATGGTGTGGCGGGCGGTGCCGGGCAGGCGCGTGCCGGCCGGAGCGATCACGACGCTGGGCCTGTCCACGCGCAGCACCGGGTCGACCAGCTTGGCGTCCACATAGGTGTAGTTCAGGCCCCAGCGCCAGGCCGCAGCGAAGCCGCCGCTGAGCTCCAGCTCCAGCCCCTGGCTCTTCGCCTTGCCGCCGTTCTGCGCGGCGAAGAAGCCCCAGTTGGGCGTGCTGGTCTCGACCTGCACGTCCTGCCAGTCGATGTAGAACAGCGAGGCGCCGTACTTGATGCCGCTTTGCGTGCCCTTGATGCCCAGCTCGTAGTTGGTGTTGGTGTCCGGCGCGTAGGTGAGATAGGCGGCGCTTTCCTTGAAGTTGCCCACCAGCGGCACGGCGTTGGCACCGCCGCGGCGATAGCCTTGCGATACCGTGGCATAGGCCATCTGGCGCGGTGTGAGGTCGTAGGCCAAGTTGACCTTGAAGAGCTTGCCGCTGTCCTGCTGATTGAACACCGAGCGCTCGGGCGTCATGCCCCAGGCCGGGATGCCCATCGTCGTGTCGTTGCTGAACTTGTTGTTGAAGAAACGCGCACCGACGGTGCTGCGCAGCGTGGGCGCGAAGTGATAGGTCAGCTCGCCGTAGCCCGAGGTCTCCTTGAAGTTCTGCGCACGGTCGTAGAGGAAGTCGTTGTTGCTGACCAGGTAGTTGCCCGGCACCGCGACGTCGGCCCACTCCTTCAGGCCGCGAAGATAGCTGCGCTGCGAAGACGCGAGGTCCTGGTCCTGGTAGAAGACGCCGACGATGTAGTCGAAGCTGCCGCCCTTCTTCGAGATCAGGCGCAGTTCCTGCACTGTGGCCTTGTCGCCGTAGCTGCGGAAGGCCTGCGCCATCGGCCGCGGGTAGTTGTAGTAGAAGTCCTTGAGCCAGTTGTTCTTCGCGTAGAAGCCAGTGTTCTCCGACAGGCTGGAGCCGGTCTGCTCGTATTGCGAGGTGGCGCTGGTCAGCGTGGCGAAGCCCAGGTCCAGCTCCATCTCCAGCGCGGTCATGTCGACCTTGCGGCTGGACGGTTCGAGCTGGATGGAGCCGTTCTCGTACTTGCCGTAGCTGCGGCCCCAGCCGTCCAGTCCGCGGGTGGGTTGGCGGCGGCCGCCGATCTCGTCTTCCTGCTGCTGGTAGGTCAGCGTGGCCGAGAAGTTGCTCGTCGGCTTGAACAGCAGCGACAGGCGGCCATACGTGATGTCCACCGTGTCGGCATCCTTCTTGACTTCGTAGCTGGCGGCCGGGTTGGTGATGCCGTTGGGCGCGACGGGGTTGCCGTTGGCGTCGAGCTTGTAGACGTTGACGTAGTCGATCAGGCCGGCGTTCTTCACCTTGCCGACCACCAGGCGCGCGCCCAGCGTGTCCTTGAGCAGCGGCACGTTGAGCATCAGGTCGCCGCTCTTGTTGAAGCCATCGGAGCCGTCGCTCTGGCCGAGGTTGGCCTCCACCCGGCCGCCGAAGGTCTTCAGGTCGGGCGCGTTGGTGATGTAGCGCAGCGTGCCGCCCAGCGAGCCCGAGCCGTACAGCGTGCCTTGCGGGCCGCGCAGGATCTCGACGCGCTCCAGATCCTTGATCAGGAAGTTGGCGTAGATGGGCGTCTGATTGACGTAGGTGGAGACGGCCGGCACGGCCGAGGTCTGGTAGTCGCCTAAAGCGGCGCCGTTGAGGTTCAGGCCGCGCACGGTGACGCCGCTGACCACGCCAGAATTGCGGTAGCCGCGATCGACCACCGAGGCACCGGAGACTTCGCGCAGCAGCTCAACCTGGTCGGTGATGCGGCGCTCCTGCAAATCTTCGCCGCTCATCGCCGAGATGTTGTAGGGGATCTTCAGCGCGTTTTCCTTGCGGCCCTGCGCGGTGACGACCACCGTGTCGAGCTGGTTCTTCTCCTTGGCAGCATCGCCTTGCGCCTGCGCCAGCGCGGCCTCGCTGGTTGCGAGCAGGCTCAGCGCGGCGGCGGCAGCGGCCAGCGGGGTCAGCTTCAGGGTCGTCGTTCTCGGGGTCTTCTTCGATGCCGTGCTCATGAGCAGGACTCCTGTGGTTCAGTAGAAACGGTGTTGTGCGGGCAAAGCGATGCCTGCGGCCGAGCGCTGATGCACCGGCCCCTGGCGGTACTGCTGGAGACGAAAGAAAAGAGAAAGAAGAAAAGAAAGGGCGGACTAGCGGCTCAGGCCGTAGAACATCACGGCGTCATAGGCGGGATTCAGCGTCACGCCCTTGACGGACTTGCGGTGGATCACCCGGCCCTGCAGATCGGCGACGAAGATCGCCGCGGCATCGTCGATCAGCAGTTGCTGGGCCTGCGAATACTTCAGCTTGGCTTGCCGGCGGTCACGAGCCTCTTCGGCCACGCCGGCATTGACCAGCGCGTCGTACTTGGGGTTCGCGTAGTGCGACAGGTTGAACACAGTGGGCGACTCGCTGCGGAACAGTCCGATCAGCCAGTCCGACGGCGTACCGTAGCTGGGCCACCAGGTCATCGAGATCAGGTGGGGCGCGCTGTCGGCACGCTTGGCGTCGTCCCAGATCTTTCCCCAGGGGCCTGGGCGCAGCTCCAACTGCACACCGATCTTCTCGAGATTGGCCTGGAACAGCAGCAGCGAGTTCTTGTACTCCTCGCTAGTGCCGATGTAGCTGGCTGAGATCTTCCACTGCGACTGAGGAATGCCCGAGGCCTCGAGGTGCTTGCGCGCCTGCTGCAGGTCCAGGCGCGGCATCTTCAGCGCCGGGTCATGGCCCCACATCGTCGACGGCACGACGCCGATGGCCGGCGCCGCGCCGCCTTCGTAGATCTTCTCGGTCACCGCCTTGTAGTCCCAGGCGTAGGCGAGGGCGCGGCGGAAGTCGGCGTTGTCGGTGGGCGGCTTCTTGGTGTTGATGAGGAACTGCGTGTTGCGCCACGAGGGGCCGCGCAGCACGGCGATCTTCGGGTCGCGCGCCAGCGCCTTGACCAAGTCCGCTGCCGGCAGCGTCACGATATCGGCCTCGCCCGAACGGATCAGCTGCGCCTGCGTGGATGCCTCCTGCACCAGCTTGAGCGTCACGCGCTGGAACTGCCCCGGCTGCCAGCCGCCCCAGTAGGCGTCGAAGCGCTCCAGCGCCACCTCCTGGCCGCGGCTCCACTTGCGCACCTGGTAGGGGCCGGTGCCGGCGGCATTGCCCTGGTTGAACCACTCGGTGCCGGCGGCCATCGCCTTGGGCGAGACCATGTAGGCCGCATATTGCGAGGACGCGATCAGGTCCACCGGTGCCGGCTGCTTGGTGCGGATCACCAGCGTGTGCTTGTCCGGCGTGCTGATGCTCTGCACCTGGTCCCAGATGAAGGCGGAGCCCTTGCCGAGCTTCTTGGTGCGCTCGATCGAGGCTTTGGCCGCGGCGGCGTCGAAGGGCTCGCCGTCGTGGAACTTCACGCCCTCGCGCAGAGTGAAGCGCCACTCCAGCCCGTCCTTGCTGACGCTCCAGGCCGTTGCCAGCGCGGGGCGCAGCCCGTTGGGCGCCTTGGGGTCGTACCAGACCAGCGGCTCGTAGACATTGGACAGCAGGATCACCTCGGTGGACGCCGCGATGGCCGGGTCCCAGTCCTTGATGTCCGCGTACATCGCGTACACCAGGGGCCGTTGCGCCGGCTGGGCCATCGCGGCGCCGCCAAGGCTCAGGCCTACGGCAAGTGCCGTGGCCCATTTTCTGAGCGTCTGACGATGCTCCATGCGCTCCTCTTTCCCAATCGATCTCATGAGTCCTGGCCCATATTGTTTCTGTGTGAGGCGCTGGCCCTGCTTACGCCTCCAGGTTGGCAGGCGGGCCCATGCATCACGGTAAGTGGATTTTTCCGATGTGACAGTCCCTTGACTATTCCCTGTGCGGGGCGCCCCGCGCGGGGGAGCCCTGGCGGCGAGGAGCGCGCTTTCAGGGTTTCCCTCTAACCCTGCGGCGGGGCCGCATGATGGGCGTAGCGCGGCCCCGGGGCCGCTGGTGAGAATGGCGCCCTGCCGTCGCAAAGAGCGGCACCGTCTTACGAGATTGATAGAGAAAGAGGAAGGGCACTGCCGGATGTGGTTGTACTTGGCCAAGAGATCGGCCGCGCTGCTGGCCATCGTGCTGGGCGTGATGGCGCTGGTCTTCATTGCCAGCCGCGTGCTGCCCAGCTCGCCGGTGGAGATGGCGCTGGGCGCCAAGCCCACGGCGGCGCAGATCGCCCAGGCCCGCGCCGAGCTGGGGCTGGACCGGCCGCTGCCCGAGCAGTTCGTGCGTTTCGCGCTGCGCGCCGCGCAGGGTGACTTCGGCAACAGCCTGCGCACCGGCCAGCCGGTGATGAAGGAGATCACCACGCGCTTTGCCGCCACGGCCGAGCTGGTGACGCTGGCCCTGGTGCTGGCGGTGCTGGTGGGTGTGCCGATGGGCGTGTGGAGCGCGCAGCGCCGCGGCCAGGCCTTCGACCGCGTGAGCCGCGGCGGCGCGGTGGCGCTGCTGGCGGTGCCGGTGTTCTTCCTCGGCATCCTGCTGCAGCTGGTGTTCTACGGCCAGCTGCAATGGCTGCCGCTGCAGGGCCGCATCGACTCGGACCTGCTGCTGGACCAGCCCTTCGCCAGCGTGACCGGCTTCTACCTGCTGGATACCTTGATCGCCGGCGACGGCCAGGCCTGGCGCAGCGCGGTCGAGCACCTGACGCTGCCGGTGGTGACGCTGGCTGCAGCCTCGCTGGCGGTGGTGATGCGCACCACGCGCAACGTGATGGCCGAGGTGCTGCAGACCGACCATGTACGCACGGTGCGCGCCTATGGCCTGGCACCGCGGCGCCTGCTGTTCGGCTTCGCGCTGCGCGCCGCGATGCTGCCGCTGCTCACCGTCATCGGCCTGACCTACGGCTTCATGCTCGGCGGTAGCGTGATCGTCGAGTACGTGTTCGACTGGCCCGGCATCGGCGGCTACATCGTCGAGTCGGTGGTGACCAACGACTTCCCCGCGGTGATCGGCGTGACCCTGCTGGTCTCCACCGTCTACCTGCTGATCAATCTGCTGATCGACCTGTTGTATTTCGTGCTCGATCCGCGCCTGTCCCCATGAGTGCCTTGATGAATCCAAGCGAGATGGCTGCAGCGCCCGGCGCGCCGGCGACGCCGCGCCGCGCAGGCGCGCGGCATTGGCTGCGCCGCCACGCGCCTATCGCCTTGCCGGCCGCGCTGCTGCTGTTCCTGCTGCTCGCCAGCCTGCTGGCGCCCTGGCTGCCGGTGGCCGATCCCACACAGATCGAGCTGGCCAACAAGCTGCTGCCGCCGGGCACGGCGCACTGGTTCGGCACCGATGCGCTGGGCCGCGACATCTTTGCGCAGGTGCTGCATGGCGCGCGCATCTCGCTGCTGATTGGCGTGGGCGTGGTGCTGGTGGCCGTGCTGCTGGGCGTGCCCATGGGCCTGGTGGCTGGCTATGCAGGCGGCCGCATCGACAGCGTGCTGATGCGCATCGCCGATCTCTTCCTTGCCTTCCCGCCCCTGCTGCTGCCCATCCTGCTGGTGGCGATGGCCGGGCCGGGGCTGGAGAACGCGATGCTCGCGGTGGCGGTGTCCTGGTTCCCCTGGTATGCGCGCATCGCCCGCGCCGCGGCGATGACGGTGAAGGCCGAGAACTACATCGTCTCGGCGCGCGCCTTCGGCGCCTCGCATCTGCGCATCGTCTGGCGCCATGTGCTGCCCAACTGCAGCACGCCCATCCTCGTGCAGGCCAGCCTGGACTTCGGCTACGCCATCCTCACCACTGCCGCGCTCGGCTTCATCGGCCTGGGTGCCACACCGCCGACGCCGGAGTGGGGGCTGATGATCTCGAACGCGCGCTCGGTCTTCCTCGAATATTGGTGGACCGCGGCCTTCCCCGGCGCGGCGATCTTCGTCGCGGTGATGGCCGCCAATCTGCTCGGCGACGGGCTGCGCGACCTGCTCGACCCCAAGCACGAAGGGCGGTCGGCATGAGCATGACAACGACGGCAATGAACACACAAGAGCGCGGCCTGGTCGTCGAGGGCCTGCGCCTGGCCTTGCCTTCGGGCACGCCGCTGCGCCACTGTTCGCTGGCCGTGCGCCCCGGCGAGGTGGTCGGCCTGGTCGGCGAATCGGGCAGCGGCAAGTCGCTCACCGCGCTCGCCTGCCTGGGCCTGTTGCCGGCTCAGGCGCGCACCAGCGGCAGCATCCGCATCGGTGGCGAGAACGTGCTGGGCGCGGCCGAGGCCACGCTGCGCCGCGTGCGCGGCAAGCGCATCGCGATGATCTTCCAGAACCCGCTGAGCGCGCTGAACCCCTTCTACACGGTGGGCCGCCAGATCGCCGAGGTGCTGCGTACGCACTTCCCCGCCGAGAACAAGGCGGCGCTGCAGGCCCGCGTGGCCAGCGCGCTGCAGCGTGTGCAGCTGGGCGCGGACTATGCGGCGCGCTACCCGCACCAGATGTCCGGCGGCCAGCTGCAGCGCGTGATGATCGCGCTGGCCATCGCCTGCGAGCCCGAGGTGCTGATCGCCGACGAGCCGACCACCGCGCTGGACGTCACCGTGCAGGCGCGCATCGTGCGCCTGCTCAAGGAGCTCACCGGCCAGGGCATGGGCCTGCTGCTGATCTCGCACGATCTGGCGCTGGTGTCCGAGGTGGCCGATCGCGTGGTGGTGATGTATGCCGGGCGCAGCGTCGAATCCGGCGCCACGCGCGAGATCATGGCCTCGGCCTCGCACCCCTACACGGTAAGCCTGCTGAAGGCGCAGCCGCGTCTGCTCGGCGAGCAGGCCACGCTGCCGCAGCGCCGCCTGCCGGTGATCGAGGGTCAGGTCTTGCCGGCGAGCATGGACCCGCCCGGCTGCGTGTTCCGCGAGCGCTGCCGTCGCGCGGTCGAAGCCTGCGCACGCGTCGCGCCGCCAACGGTGAGCCTGCGTGCCGGCAGCCATGTCGAATGCCATCACCCGGTGCTGCCGGTGCGCCAGCCGGCGGAGTCTGTTCATCATGTCTGAAGTACTGCAGCAGCCACAACAACAATCGCAGGCGGTCGTCGCCGTCCAGGGTCTGCGCAAGCGCTATCCGGGCCAGCGCATCGCCGCGCTCGCCGGGCTGGATTTCGCGCTGGCGCCGGGGCGCTCGCTGGCCATCGTCGGCGAATCCGGCAGCGGCAAGACCACCGCGGCGATGTGCATCGCCAAGCTGGCCGCAGCCGACGGGGGCCAGGTGCTGCTGTCCGGCCGTGACCTGCTCGGCGCCGGTGCGCGCGAGACCGTGGCGCTGCGCCGCGAGTTCGGCATCGTGCTGCAGAACCCGCTCACCGCGCTGGACCCGCGCCAGCGCATCTGGCGCAGCGTGGCCGAGCCGCTGGAGGTGCACGAGCCTTCGCTGCCCAAGACGGCGCTGCGTGAGCGCGCGCTGGCCATGCTGTCGCGCGTGGGTCTGTCCGAAGCGATGGCCGAGCGGCTGCCGCACCAGCTCTCCGGCGGCCAGCTGCAGCGCGCGGTGATCGCGCGCGCGCTGGTGCTGCAGCCGCGCTTCGTCATCCTCGATGAGCCGACCTCGGCGCTCGATGTCTCCGTGCAGGCCCAGGTGCTGAACCTGCTGTGCGATCTGCGCGAGGAGCTGCAGCTGAGCTATCTGTTCATCACCCACAACCTCGCGCTGGTGGAGATCCTCGCGCACGAGGTGCTGGTGATGTATGCCGGCACGGTGGTGGAGCGCGGCCCGGTGCACCAGGTCTTCGCCAACCCGCGCCACCCCTACACCGCCGAGCTGCTGGCCGCCGTGCCGGGCAGCGGCAGCGCCATCGCGATGGGCGCCGCCGAGCTCGCGCCTGCCGCGGCCGACGGCGGCTGCCCCTATCGCCTGCGCTGCGCGCGTGCCGACGCTGCACGCTGCAGCCAGCCTGTACCCCCGACCACGGGCAGCGCCGCCCACCAGGCGGCCTGCCACTTTCCTCTTGGAGCTTCCGAACAATGACGAGCACGACGAAGAACAGCAGCAAGTTCTCCATCGCCGGCATGCAGCTGGCCCTGCCCAACACCGACAACCGCGACGCGATCGAGCGCGAAGTCGGTGCGACGATGCGCCGCTTCCCCTGGGTGGACATGGTGCTGCTGGCCGAGCTGGCGCCCATGGGCCCGGAGACGCGCCATGCCGAAAGCCTGCCCGGCGAGACCGAGCAGCGCTTCCAGGCGCTGGCCCGTCAGCACGGCATCTGGCTGCTGCCCGGCTCGATCTACGAGCGCGGCGAGGACGGCAAGATCTACAACACCACGCCGGTGATCAACCCTCAGGGCGAGGTGATCGCGCGCTACCGCAAGATGTACCCCTTCCGCCCCTACGAGGCGGGCGTCGAGAGCGGGCGTGAGCCGCTGGTCTTCGACATCGAGGGCGTGGGCCGTTTCGGCGTCTCGATCTGCTACGACGGCTGGTTCCCCGAGACCACGCGCGATCTGGTCTGCGCCGGCGCCGAGGTGATCCTGCATCCGACGATGACCGGCACCATCGACCGTGAGGAAGAGCTGGTCATCGCGCGCGCCAACGCGATCATGCAGCAGTGCTTTTTCTTCGATGTGAACAACGCCGGCGGCCTGGGCAACGGCAAGTCCATCGTTGCCGGCCCCAACGGTGAGGTGCTGCACCAAGCCGGCCAGGGCCAGGAGATCTTTCCGGTCACGCTGGACCTGAACGTGGTGCGCGACGCGCGCGAGAACGGCATCAAGGGCTTGGGCCAGGTGCTGAAGTCCTTCCGCGACGGACGCCAGCGCTTCGGCTGCTACCGCCCCGACGGCGCACCGACGCCGTATCTGGAAACGCTGGGTCCGCTGGAGCTGCGCACGCGTGGACAATGAGGTGCATGAGCACCTCGATCCGCGCTGACGCTGCCTCTGCTGCCACCCCACTGACGATCTGGCTCACCGGTCTGTCGGGCTCGGGCAAGAGCACGCTGGCCCAGGGCCTGGCCGAGCGCTTCGCCCGCGAGGGCGTGGCGCATTTCATCCTCGATGGCGACGCGGTGCGCACCGGCCTGTGCCGCGACCTGGGCTTCAGTGCTGCCGACCGCAAGGAAAACATCCGCCGCGTGGCCGAGGTGGCCGCGCTGATGAACCGCGCTGGCCTGACGGTGATCTGCGCTCTGATCTCGCCGCTGCTCGAAGACCGCCGCATGGCGCGCGAGATCGTCGGATCGGGCCGTTTCGTCGAAGTGCATGTGGCCACCTCGCTGGAGGTCTGCGAACAGCGCGACCCCAAGGGCCTGTACCGCCGCGCCCGCGCTGGCGCGATTCCCGACTTCACCGGTATCAGCGCGCCCTATGAGGCGCCTGCTGCAGCAGAGGTGGTGATCGATACCGCTTCGCTTGGCGTTGATGAGGCGGTGGCGAGGGTGCATGAGGCGTGGGTGGCTCAGCAGCGTTTGGCTGGCTGACTGCCAGCGTTCTCTTTGCTTGCCTGCGTCGGTCGGCGCGAGGCAGCGTCGGGCCGGGGCGATTTGCTCCATGCCTGGGCCAGAGGCCCAGGCCTTCGCCAGGCACAAACAGTCCACTGGACTGTTTGTGTCCGGGCTCAGTCCCCCGTGTCCACTTCGTGGCCGCTCCTCCTTTACTTGCGCAAATCGCCCCGGCCCACCGCTGCCGCTCCAATGGTGGCGTGCCAATCGTGCCCTGCCACCAAAGTATCGGGAGCGGTGTGATGGCTTTGCTTTGCGTAAGTAAAGGAGGAGCCGCCCAACGGGCGGCGGGGGACATGGAGCAAAGCGAAGCCGTCGCGACGCTCCTCGCTCCGATCTAAGCAAGAACGCCAGCGCCTGCTGCCGTTCGCCATCCACGCAGCCAGCCTTTCCCTGCCGCGCAAGCCGCTTGCGATCTTTGCATAAGGGGCAAAGCTGTCCGCATCACGGCGCGCGAATCGCGGGAGTAAGCTCGCCGTCCCTACGAATCAGCAGGAGACCCTGGATGGACAACAGCAAGCCTTTGTCGCCGGCCGAAGCCGCACTGCGCGATGCTGCGCTGGACTACCACCGCAGCCCGACGCGCGGCAAGATTGCCGTCACGCCGACTAAGGCCTTGTCCAACCAGCGCGACCTCTCGCTGGCCTACTCGCCCGGCGTGGCCTATCCCTGCCTGGACATCGAGAAGGATCCGGCGCTGGCCGCCGACTACACCTCGCGCGCCAATCTCGTCGGCGTGATCACCAATGGCACCGCGGTGCTGGGCCTGGGCGACATCGGCCCGCTGGCCGCCAAGCCGGTGATGGAGGGCAAGGGCTGCCTGTTCAAGAAGTTCGCCGGCATCGACGTGTTCGACATCGAACTGGCCGAGCGCGACCCCGACAAGCTGGTGGAGATCATCGCGGCGATGGAGCCGACGCTGGGTGGCGTCAACCTTGAGGACATCAAGGCGCCGGAGTGCTTCTACATCGAGCGCCAGCTCAAGGAGCGCATGAACATCCCGGTGTTCCATGACGACCAGCATGGCACCGCAATCATCTCCAGCGCCGCGCTGCTCAACGGCCTGGAGCTGGTGGGCAAGGACATCGGCCAGGTGAAGGTCGCGGTGTCGGGCGCGGGTGCTGCAGCGATCGCCTGCCTGGACGTGATGGTGGGCCTGGGGGTGGCGCGCGAGAACGTGTTTGTGTGCGACTCCAAGGGCGTGATCCATAGCGAGCGCGCCGATGCGGCCAAGCTCGACGAATCCAAGCGCCGCTACTGCCAGGCGACGACTGCCCGCACGCTGGCCGACGTGGTGGTCGGCGCCGATGTGTTCCTGGGCTGCTCGGCCGCCGGCGTGCTGTCGGCCGAGATGGTCAAGACCATGGCCGACAAGCCCATCATCCTGGCGCTGGCCAACCCGGAGCCGGAGATCCGCCCCGAACTGGCCAAGGCCGCGCGGCCCGACTGCATCATCGCCACCGGCCGTTCGGACTATCCGAACCAGGTCAACAACGTCCTCTGTTTCCCCTACATCTTCCGCGGCGCGCTCGATTGCGGCGCGACCAAGATCACCGAAGAGATGAAGCTGGCCTGCGTGCGCGAGATCGCCGCGCTGGCCAAGGCCGAGACCAGCGACGAGGTGGCGGCAGCCTATGCTGGCGAGGAACTGGTCTTCGGCCCCGACTACCTGATCCCCAAGCCCTTCGATGCGCGGCTGATCCTGCGCATCGCGCCGGCAGTGGCGCAGGCGGCGGCGGCATCGGGCGTCGCGTCGCGGCCCATCCAGGACATGGAGGCCTACCGCCATTCGCTGGAGCGCTTCGTCTACCAGACCGGCATGTTCATGCGCCCGGTCTTCAACGCCGCCAAGGCTGCCTGTGCGCAGGGCCATGCGGCGCGGGTGATCTTCGCCGAGGGCGAGGATGAGCGCGTGCTGCGTGCGGTGCAGGTGGCGCTGGACGAAGGTCTGTGCAAGCCCACGCTGATCGGTCGCCCCGACGTGATCGCGATGCGCATCAAGCGCGCCGGCCTGCGCCTGAAGCTGGGCGAGGACGTGGCGCTGATCGACCCCAACCACGACGAGCGCTTCCGCCAGTACTGGGAGACCTACCACCAGGTGATGGGCCGCAACGGCGTCACACCCGAGATGGCCAAGGCGGCGGTGCGCCGCTCCAACACGACGATCGGCGCGCTGGCCATCCGGCTGGGCGATGCCGACGCGCTGATCTGCGGCATGGTCGGCCGCTTTGAGCAGCACCTGGAGCATGTCAGCGACCTGATCGGCCTGAAGCCCGGCGCACGCAACTTCGCCACCGTCAATGCGCTGACGATGGACCAGCTGACGCTGTTCATCACCGACACCTTCGTCAACGACGCGCCCGACGCGGAGGCGCTGGCCGAGATTGCCGGCATGGCCTGTGAGACGGTGCGCCGCTTCGGCCTGCCGCCCAAGCCGGCTTTCGTCTCGCACTCCAACTTCGGCTCCAGCAAGAGGCCCTCGGCGCTGAAGATGCGTCGCGCCTACGAGCTCTTCGCCGCCGCGCATCCGGACATCGAGTGCGACGGCGAGATGAACGGCGACGCGGCGCTGTCGGCTGCGGTACGCCAGACCTACCTGCCCGGCGCCAAGCTCGAAGGCGCGGCCAATCTGCTGGTGATGCCCAGCCTGGATGCGGCCAACATCACCTTCAACGTGCTGAAGATCAGCGCTGCGCAGGGCGTCACCGTCGGGCCGATCCTGCTCGGTGCGGCCGCGCCGGTGCACATCCTCAACCCCTCGGCGACGGTGCGTCGCATCATCAACATGACGGCGCTGGCCGCGGCCGATGTGTCGGCGGCGCGGGGCTGAGCGATCAGGTAACCGTCCGGTATCCGGGCGGTCACAGGCGCGGCTCATAATCGGTCGTCGTTAACAAGCACCGATAGAGAGACAGTCCATGACCCGCGCCACCAAGATCGTTGCCACCCTCGGCCCCGCCTCCTCATCGCCCGAGGTGCTGGAACGCATGATCCGCGCCGGGGTCGACGTGGTGCGGCTGAACTTCTCGCACGGCAAGGCGCAGGACCACATCGACCGCGCGACGCTGGTGCGCGACGTCGCGGCGCGCGTGGGCAAGGAGGTCGCCATCATGGCCGACCTGCAGGGCCCGAAGATCCGCGTCGGCAAGTTCGAGAACGGCAAGATCGAGCTCGTCAACGGCGCGAAGTTCGTGCTCGATGCGAGCCGCACCGAGCTCGGCAACCAGGACTGCGTGGGCCTGGACTACAAGGAGCTGCCGCGCGACGTGAAGCCCGGCGACACGCTCTTGCTCAACGATGGCCTGCTGGTGCTGACCGTCGAGGCCGTCAAGGGCGAGGCGGTGCACACCATCGTCAAGCAGGGCGGCGAGCTGTCCAACAACAAGGGCATCAACAAGCAGGGCGGCGGCCTCACCGCGCCGGCGCTGACCGCCAAGGACATGGAGGACATCAAGACCGCGATGTCCTTCCAGTGCGAGTACCTGGCGGTGAGCTTCCCGAAGAACGCCACCGACATGGAGATGGCGCGCCAGCTGGCCAATGTGGCCGGCGAGCCCTGGCGCCACAAGCCCGGCATGATCGCCAAGATCGAGCGCTACGAGGCCATCCCGCACCTGGAAGCCATCCTGAAGGCCAGCGACGGCATCATGGTGGCGCGCGGCGACCTCGCGGTGGAGGTGGGCAACGCGGCGGTGCCCGCGCTGCAAAAGCGCATGATCAAGCTGGCCCGCGAGATGGACAAGGTGGTGATCACCGCCACGCAGATGATGGAGTCCATGATCGTCAACCCGGTGCCGACGCGCGCCGAGGTGTCCGATGTGGCCAATGCGGTGCTCGACGGCACCGACGCGGTGATGCTCTCGGCCGAGACGGCAGCCGGCAAGTTCCCGGTGGAGACCATCGAGCAGATGTCGGCGATCGCACAGGAGGCCGAACGCGCCGAGTTCGTTGCGCTGGATACCGACTTTGCCGGTCGACAGTTCGCGCGCATCGATCAGTCCATCGCGATGGGCGCGCTGTTCACTGCCTACCACCTGGGCTGCAAGGCCATCCTCGCGCTGACCGAGTCCGGCTCCACCGCGCTGTGGATGAGCCGCCATCGCGTGCAGGTGCCGATTTACGCGCTGACCACGCAGCGTGTCAGTCAGCGCAAGATGACGCTGTACCGCAATGTGCGTCCGCTGATCATGCCCAAGTTCGACGACCGCGATACCGCGTTGAAGGCGGCCGAGCAGCTGCTGGTCGAGCGCGGCGTGCTGATGCCCGGGGACACCTACGCGATCACCTGCGGCGAGCCGATGGGCTACCCGGGCGGCACCAATATGCTCAAGGTCTGCCGGGTTGACTGAGGTCGGACCGAGCAGGGTCCCTGCGGACCCTGCGACGCCGACCGAAGGCCCGACCGCCTGCCAGCGGGCGGGCTGACGCCCCTCGCCCGCGGTTACGCGGGCGGTCCCCCGAGGGGACGCTCATGCGGCCGGCTGTCACGCCAGCCACATGAGCCTTGGCCGTTCTTGTGGCGGCCCGGCGAACGGCCCCGAGGCGCTCAGCCCTGTTGCGCGCTCTTCACCAGCGCCGCGATGCGCGGCGACATATGCGTGGGCACCAGCTCGACCTCGGGCCGCGCGCGCGCGAAGACGCGGAACAGCTCGTCGGTAAAGGGGTGGCCGACGTCGTCCACGCCTTCGAAGCTGATCTCCGCGCGCCTGAACATTGGCAAGCGCGCGGCCACCCGCCTGGCCTGCGCGCGCGAGTCCAGAGCCTGGCCCGGGCCGGCGAGCAGGCGCAGATGCACGGTGGTGCGGTCGAATGCGATGCCGCTGCCATCGGTGCTCCAGGCCTCGAGCACCTGCTCCAGCGTGCGCGTGGTGTCCAGCGCGATCGCCATGTAGATCGAGCTGCCCTGGCGCGGCAACGGGCGGCCGGGCTGCCAGCCGGCCCCCTCCCAGGCGCGGCGCTGGAAGGCGGTGTTGTTGGCGTGGATGTCGAACACATCGGCCAGTTGCGAGCTGAAGAACAGCCCTCGGCCGGTGTGCGCTTCGGGCTGGCTGGTCAGCCGTCCCTTGGACAGCTCCAGCATCGCGTGCTGCGCATCGGCGATGTCGAAGGCGCTGCAGATCTTGTCGAACACGCCGCAGCCGTCGTCGGAGACCAGCAGCTGCACATGGCTGGGGGTCTGGCGCAGCGAGACGGTGACGCTGCTGCCGCCGCTGTGGTCGATCGCGTTGTTGAGCAGTTCGGTGAAGCCATGGCGAACCATGCGCTCGACATGCCGCGGCAGCGCGAAATTGGGTGCGAAGTCGCGCTGCCAGGGCAGGTCTTCCTGCAGTCCGTGCAGGGTGTAGCTGCGCGCGACCTGGCGCAGCGCGCCGGGACCCCAGACCGGACGCCGGCTGCTGCCGCTGCGCGTAAGCCAATGCGCGTCGACCAGCTTGCGCAGGGCAGCCTGCACCGCGCGGCGGCTGGCGCCGGTGCGCTCTTCCACATGCTCGGTAAGGTCCAGCGAATGCTCGTGCGCGGCGGCGGTGATCCAAAGCGTCATGTGGTCAAGGGCGAGGCGCGTCATCGTCGGGCTCCTGCGGAGCGCCCACTATCGACGAGCAGCGCACCGCGCGCAAGGCGGCCAGCCCGCCCCCGGATGAAGGGGCTGCTGGCCCGATGCCGCAGGGGCGCCGGTAGAATCAGGCGCAGTTACGGCGCGGTTACAGCGACAGCGCCGCCCATGCATTCGCAACTCCACCGGGGACATTCATGGCTCTCGTTTCCATGCGCCAGCTGCTGGACCATGCCGCCGAGAACGGCTACGGCATTCCGGCCTTCAACGTCAACAATCTGGAGCAGGTGCAGGCCGTGATGGCGGCCGCCGACGAGGTCGGTGCACCGGTGATCCTGCAGGCCTCGGCCGGCGCCCGCAAATACGCTGGCGAGCCCTTCATCAAGCACCTGATCCAGGCTGCGGCCGAGATGTACCCGCACATCCCGCTGGTGATGCACCAGGACCACGGCACCAGCCCCAAGGTCTGCGAAGGCGCGATCAATCTGGGCTTCGGCTCGGTGATGATGGATGGCTCGCTGATGGAAGACGGCAAGACGCCGGCCTCCTTCGACTACAACGTGGACGTGACCCGCAAGGTCGTCGAGATGGCGCACAAGGTCGGCGTCACCGTCGAGGGCGAGCTGGGCTGCCTGGGTTCGCTGGAAACCGGCGAGGCCGGTGAAGAAGACGGCATCGGCGCCGTCGGCAAGCTGGATCACAGCCAGATGCTGACCGACCCCGAGGAGGCCGCGCAGTTCGTCAAGGCCACGCAGCTGGACGCGCTGGCCATCGCCATCGGCACCAGCCACGGCGCCTACAAGTTCACCCGTCCGCCCACAGGCGACGTGCTGGCGATCAGCCGCGTCAAGGAGATCCACGCCCGCATCCCCAACACCCATCTGGTGATGCACGGCTCCTCGTCGGTGCCGCAGGAGTTGCTGGCCATCATCAACCAGTACGGCGGCAAGATGAAGCAGACCTACGGCGTGCCCATCGCCGAGATCCAGGAAGCCATCAAGCACGGCGTGCGCAAGATCAACATCGACACCGACATCCGCCTGGCGATGACGGGCGCGGTGCGCAAGTTCCTGGCCGAGAACCCCGACAAGTTCGACGCCCGCGAGTGGCTCAAGCCCGCCCGCGAGGCTGCGAAGGCGGTGTGCAAGCAGCGCTATCTGGAGTTCGGCTGCGAAGGCCAGGCCGGCAAGATCCAGCCGCGCACCCTGGTCGACATCGCTGCGGCCTATGCCAAGGGCGAACTGGCCCAGGTCGTCCAGTAAACGACGCCCGCATCGTCCTGAGGCCCGCTTCGGCGGGCCTTTTGCATGGCATCGCGCCTAAAATCCGCAGCCTCAACCGGAAAGACCCATGACTGCCGCCTTGCTCCAATCCTCGCTGACCTCGCTTCCCCTGATCGCCCGCGGCAAGGTGCGCGAGAACTACGCGGTGGGCAGCGATCGCATCCTGATGGTGGCCTCGGACCGCATCTCGGCCTTCGACGTCATCATGGGCGAGCCCATCCCGGGCAAGGGCGCGCTGCTGACGCAGATGGCGCTGTTCTGGTTCGACAAGCTGGGCGACATCGTGCCCAACCACATCACCGGCGAGGACCCGCTGTCGGTCGTCACCGAGGCGGAGAAGGAGCAGGTGCGCGGCCGCTCCATGCTGGTCAAGCGACTCAAGCCCCTGCCGATTGAAGCAGTGGTGCGCGGCTACCTGGCCGGCAGCGGCTGGGCCGAGTACAAGGCCAGCGGCGAGGTCTGCGGCGTCAAGCTACCGGCTGGCCTGCAGAACGCGTCCAAGCTGCCCGAGCCCATCTTCACGCCGGCGACCAAGGCCGAGATGGGCGACCACGACGAGAACATCGATTTCGAGCGCTGCGTCAGCATCATCGGCCGCGAGATGGCCGAGCGCGTGCGCGACATCTCCATTGCGCTGTACAAGCGCGCCGCCGAGTACGCGCTGAGCAAGGGCATCATCATCGCCGACACCAAGTTCGAGTTCGGCCTCGATGCCGACGGCACGTTGACGCTGATGGACGAGGTGCTGACGCCCGACTCCTCGCGCTACTGGCCGGCCGAAAGCTATGCGGTGGGCTCCAACCCGCCCAGCTATGACAAGCAGTTCCTGCGCGACTGGCTGGAGCAGGCCACGGTGGACGGCAAGCCCTGGGGCAAGACCGCGCCGGCGCCGCAGTTGCCGCCCGATGTGATCGCGAATACGGCGGCCAAGTATCGCGAAGCCTTGGAGCGGCTGACGCGCTGAGGCGTCGTCGGCAGGAACCTGGGGCCGGAGGAGGGCCCGGCCTATGCAGATCCGATCCCGTCTGCTGCAGTCGCTGGATCAGGGCATCGCCAAGGCGACGAGCCCACTCGATGGCGCCTGCCTGCGCGTGCAGCGCGCCATGCTGCTGGCCCGTCATGGTCAGCTCAACCCGGCGCGGGAGGAGCTGACACAGCTGCACCAGCTTGCCTTCCAGCATCCGCAGCCGCGCCTGAGCGCATGGCTGCAGTTGGCCGAGGGGCTGATGCATTACTACGCCGACTTCGGTAGCAGCGCGCGCGACAAGGTACAGCGCGCGCAGGCGATCGCCCGTGCCGCCGAGGTGCGCGAGGTCGATCTGCTCGCCACGGCCTGGCTGGCACACCTGGCCTATGTGGCGCACGACTTGCCCGAGCTGATCGAGCAAGCCAAGGCCTGCCTGGCCGCGGCCGCGCCGGACGACCACCAGGCGCTGGCACGATTGGCCATCGCGCTGGGCCTGGCGATGCACTTTGCCGATCGCTGGGAGCAAGCGCAGGCCTGGTACGCGCAGGCCAGGCTGTATGCGCAGGCCATGGGCGACGATGCCACGCAGTCGGCGCTGATGTACAACGTTGCCGAGATGCGCACTGCGCAGATGCGTCGCGAGAGCCTGGCCTATCCGACGCGACCGCGCCCGGATCTGCTGCTCGGCGCCGATTCGGTGCGCCACTACGACAACGCGGTCGGCGGCTCGGCGATGGCCGAGCTGACGCCGCTGTTGCGCGCCCAGGTGCTGGCCATGCAGGGCGAGTATGCGCAGGCTGCCGAGCTCTACGAGAAGTTCCTGCCGCAGACCGTGGGCCGCGGCGGACTGGCCCGCCTGGGCAGCAATCTGCTCGCCGACCTGGCCTGGTGCCGCGTCAACCTGGGTCAGCGCGAGCAGGCCCTGGGCCATGCACGCGAAGCCGAGCTGCAGATCGATCCGCGCTGCGATGTCGACGATCGCGCCGCCACGCACAGCCGTCTGGCCCAAGTCTATGAGGCGCTGGGCGACGAGCTGGTGTCTCTCACCCATGCGCAGGCGGCACAGCGTGAGTGGGCCGAGTTCAGCGCCCAGCAGGGGCACTGGGCCGAGCGCCTGGAGGCTGCGGGCCTGGACAGGCCGCCGCTGTAGCGCGGAAGTTTCTTCGCCATCGCGAAGCGTCAGACGGGCCGCAGGGCCTGTCTTCGGGTGTGCTCAGCCCCGGCGCATGCAGGCGCCGGGTCCCTCGCAAGGCGTCAGACAGGCCGCAGGGCCTGTCTTGGGTCCTTGCTCAGAACAAGGCCATGCTGAGCTTGCGGCGGTACTGGTCCACCACCGGGTCGGCCGGCGTGACCGCGCTCTTGCCGGCGATCTCCAGCGTGCTCTTGGTTTCGGCGGCCTGCGCCTTCGGTGCGGGCTTGCTCATCAGCTCCAGGATCGCGACGTAGAGCTTGCGCGCGGCCTCGCCGTTCCAGGCCTTGTCGCGCATGATGATCTCGAGCAGCTCGTCCATCGCTGCGGTGAACTGCTGGGCCGCCAGCTGCGACTGCGCCAGCGCGAAACGGGCCTCGAAGTCGCGCTTGTTGGCGGCGATCGCCGCCTGCAGCGCGGCCACGTCCAGGCCGGCTGCCGCGCGCTCGGCCGCGGCCAGCCACTGCGCCAGCGCGGCAAAGCGCGCATGCGGGGTGATGGTGTCGGCGGCCTGCGCGGCCACCGGTGCAAAGGCCGCCTTGGCGTCGTCGAGCAGGCCCAGCTCGAGCAGCGCCTTCACATAGTCGAAGCGCGCGCCCTCGTTACTCGGGTCGGTTTGCACCGCATGGGCCAGCTTGGCCAGCGCGGAATCGGGATCGCCTCCGGCCATCAGCAGTTCGGCCTCGGCCAGCTCTTCCTGCGCTTCCAGTGCCTCGCCGCTGGGCACATGCTTGTCGAGGAACTCGCGGATCTGCGCCTCGGGAATCGCGCCGACAAAGCCGTCCACCGGCTGGCCGCCGACGAACATCACGCAGAAGGGAATCGAGCGCACGCCGAAGGCCTGGCTCAGCTGGCCGGCGATCTCGGGCTGTTCGTCGCTGTTGAGCTTGGCCAGCACGAAGCGGCCCGCATAGGCGACCTCGAGCTTCTCCAGCACCGGGCCCAGGCTCTTGCACGGGCCGCACCACGGTGCCCAGATGTCCAGCAGCACGGGCTGCTGCATCGAGGCCTGCAGCAGCTCGGTTTCGAAGTTCTGAATGGTGATGTCGATCATGGTGTGCCTGGTGCCGGGCGGGCCATCGCGCGGCGGCCGCCTACAATTCGGGGTTTACTCCCAGCCTCTGGAGCGAGTCGTGCAGGATCTGCAGAACGCCACTCCCCTGGTTGGCGTGGTGATGGGCTCCAGCAGCGACTGGGAGACCATGAAACACGCCACCGACATTCTCGCCGAGTTCGGCGTCGCCTATGAAGCCAAGGTCGTCTCGGCGCATCGTATGCCCGACGAGATGTTCGCCTATGCCGAGGCCGCCGAGGGCCGCGGGCTGCAGGCCGTCATTGCCGGTGCCGGCGGCGCCGCGCATCTGCCCGGCATGATCGCGGCCAAGACCCTGGTGCCGGTGCTGGGCGTGCCGGTGGCCAGCCGTCATCTGCAGGGTGTCGATTCGCTGCACTCGATCGTGCAGATGCCCAAGGGCATCCCGGTGGCGACGTTTGCGATCGGCACCGCCGGCGCCGGCAATGCCGCGCTGTTCGCGGTGGCGATGCTGGCCCGCCGCGACGCTGCGCTGCGCGACAAGCTGGCCGCCTACCGTGTGCGCCAGACCGAGCATGCGCGCGGCATGAGCAAGGACCTGGTCTGATGAGCATCGAGCTCAAGACCCTGCCGCCGGCAGCCACCACCACGCTGGGCGTGATGGGCGGCGGCCAGCTCGGCCGCATGTTCGTGCATGCCGCGCAGAGCCTGGGCTTCCGCACGCTGGTGCTGGACCCGGACGAGGCCAGCCCCGCCGGCCTGGTGGCGCACGAGCACATCCGTGCCGACTATCTGGACGAGGCGGCGCTGGCGCGCATGGCCGAGTCCTGCGACGCGATCACCACCGAATTCGAGAACGTGCCGGCCCAGGCGCTGGACTTCCTCGCTCACCGCAAGCCGGTGGCGCCTGCCGGGCGCTGCGTGGCCATCTGCCAGGACCGCGCGGCCGAGAAGGCGCATTTCGGCGCCAGCGGCGTGGCCTGCGCGCCCTATGCGGTGATCGCCAGCGAGGTGCAGCTGGACGCGGTCGATGCCGCGCTGCTGCCCGGCATCCTCAAGACTGCCCGCATGGGCTACGACGGCAAGGGCCAGATCCGCGTGAAGACGCGTGAGGAACTCCTTGCCGCCTGGGACGAGCTCAAGCGCGTGCCCTGCGTGCTCGAGCAGATGCTGCCGCTGGCGCTGGAACTGTCGGTGATCGTCGCGCGCGGCCGCGACGGCGTGATCGTGCACTTCCCGGTACAGCAGAACCTGCACCGCGACGGCATCCTGGCCGTCACCGAGGTGCCGGCGCCAGCTGTCTCGCCCGCGCTGGCCGTCGAGGCCACCACCGCGGCGGCGCGCATCGCCAGCGAGATGGCCTATGTCGGCGTGCTGTGCATCGAGTTCTTCGTGCTGAAGGACGGCCGCCTGGTCGTCAACGAGATGGCGCCGCGTCCGCACAACTCGGGCCACTACACGCTCAATGCCTGCGATGTCTCGCAGTTCGAGCTGCAGGCCCGCGCGATGGCTGGCCTGCCGCTGAACCCGCCGCGCCTGCATTCGCCCACGGTGATGCTCAACCTGCTCGGCGACCTCTGGTTCGACGAGCAGGGCAGCGAGCGCACGCCGGCCTGGGCGCGCGTGCTCGCCATTCCCGGCACGCATCTGCACCTGTACGGCAAGACCAGCGCCCGCAAGGGCCGCAAGATGGGCCATCTGAACGTGACCGGCGCCAGCGCCGACGAGGTGCGCCAGCGCGCCCGCGCCGCGGCTGCAGTGCTGGGGCTGCCGACCGAGTGGTGATGCACCCGTGCTGCTAGACGGACACGATCCCGCCGCGCTGCGCCGCGCCGCAGAGCACCTGGCTGCGGGCGAACTGTTGGCCCTGCCGACCGAGACCGTCTACGGCCTCGGCGCGCGTGCCGACGACGATGCCGCGGTGGCGAAGATCTTCGCCGCCAAGGGCCGGCCCAGCGACCATCCGCTGATCGTCCATGTGCTCGACGCCGCCGATGCCGAGGCCTTTGCCGCCGCGCTGCCGCCGGTGGCGCGCCGCCTGATGGACGCCTTCTGGCCCGGGCCGCTGACGGTGATCGTGCCGCGCAAGCCGGGCGTGGCCGCGGCCGCTGCTGGCGGGCAGGATACCGTCGGCCTGCGTTGCCCGGCGCATCCGGTGGCGCGGGCGCTGATGGCCGAAGCTCGCACGCTCGGTGTGCGCGGCATCGCCGCGCCCAGCGCCAACCGCTTCGGCCGCGTCAGCCCGACGCGCGCGGCCCATGTGGAAGAAGAATTCGAGGGCCGGATCTGGGTGCTGGACGGCGGCGATTGCGCGGTGGGCATCGAGTCCAGCATCGTCGACTGCAGCCGCGCGCATCCGGTGCTGCTGCGCCCCGGCGTGCTGATGCCGGCTGAGATCGAGGCGGCGGCGGGCGAGCCACTGCGTGCGCCCGATGCGCAGGCGCCGCGGGCCTCGGGCACGCTGGCCGCGCACTATGCGCCGCGGGCGGTCGTGCGGCTGATGGCCACGGACACACTGGCCAGCAAACTGCAGCAAAACCTGCCGGCAGGGCTGGCGGTATATTCGCGGACGCCTGCAGCGACCGGCGGCGACTGGCATCGACGCATGCCCGACGATGCCCGGGCGACGGCGCACGAGCTGTTCGCAGTGCTGCGCGAGCTCGACGCGGCCGGCGCGCGCGAAATCTGGATCGAGGCGCCGCCCGCCGACCCGGCCTGGGACGGCGTGCGCGACCGGCTGTCGCGTGCCGCGGCAGCCTTTTCTGAATGACGGACCATAGGGAGAGTGTCTTGATCACCAAGAGTTTGTTCGGCAAGCGCCAGGCGCCCAAGCTGTTCGGCGCGTTGGCCCTGGCTGCCGCAGCCCTGACGGGCTGTGGCGGCGGCTCTGCGATCGAGCCCTTCGAGCCCAAGCGCATTGCGGTGTTCGGCGACGAGTCGAATGTCATCACCAGCGACGGTCGCAAGTACACCGTCAATGCGCTGAACAGCACGACCGGCGCCATCGATTGCACGGCGAATCCGCTGTGGGTGCAGACACTGGCCTCCACCTTCGGGCTTGTCTTTGCTGAGTGCAATACCGGCAATGTGGCCGCGCCCACCGGCAAGATCTACGCGACCGTCGGCGCCAAGGTGGCCGATGTGAAGGCCCAGGTCGACGGCTTCCTCGCCACCGAAACCGTCAATGCCAAGACCTTGATGACGGTGCTGGCGGGCGCCAACGACATCCTCGAGCTCTACGCGCAGTACCCGCTGCAGTCCGAAGCGACGCTGAAGGCCCAGGCCGCCGATCGCGGCGCGCTGCTGGCACAGCAGGTCAACCGCCTGGTCGATGCCGGCGGCCGCGTGATCCTGCCCACCATTCCGGACATGGGCCTGAGCCCCTTCGCGCTGGCCGAGAACACCAGCAAGGCCGACCCCAACCGGGCTAAGCTGCTCAGCGCGCTGAGCCTGGCCTTCAACAACTCGCTGACGCTCAAGGTCACGCTGGATGGGCGCCAACTCGGCGTGGTGCTGGCGGACGAGATGGTGCAGTCCATCGTCAAGTTCCCCGGCTACTACGGCTACGGCAATGTGGTCGATGCGGCCTGCCAGAGCAGCGTGGCACTGCCGAACTGCACCAGCAACACCATGGTCACCGACGCCAACGTCAACACCTGGCTGTGGGCCACGCCGACGCTGCTGAGCCCGGCCGGCCAGGCGCGTCTGGGGCTGCTGGCGCAGTTCCGCGCGCAGAACAACCCCTTCTGAGTCCGGCCGCCGGTGCGCGGCCCCATTGCCTGATCGACATGAGCGTGCTGCTGGCCCTGGACAGTTCGACCGACGCGCTGACCCTGGCCCTGCACGCGCCTTCGGGCTTGCGTCTGCACGAGAGTGAGGGCGGTGCCCGGGCCTCGGAGACCCTGCTGCCGGCGGCGCAGGCGCTGTTGGCGGCAGCCGGCCTGACGCTGGCCGATGTCGACGCGATCGCCTTCGGGCGCGGGCCTGGCGCCTTCACCGGGCTGCGCACCGCTTGTGCGGTGGCGCAGGGCCTGGCCTTCGGCATAGGCAAGCCGGTGCTGGCGCTGGACAGCCTGATGCTGGTGGCCGAGGACGCGCGCCTGCAGGCCCGGGCCGAGGGCCTGCCGATGCCGGAGGTGATCTGGGTGGCGATGGACGCGCGCATGGGCGAGGTCTATGCCGCGGCCTACGCCTGGCAGGGCGCGGCCTGGCAGACCCTTGTCGAGCCGGGGCTCTACAGCCCCGAGGCGCTGCTGTCGCGCTGGCAAGCCGAGCAGATGCCGGCGGCACTGTGCGGTTCGGCGCTGGACGAGTTTCCGCTGCTCGCGCAGGCGGCGCCCTGCCTGTGGCCGCAGCAGCGCCGCCGCGGCGAAGCGCTGGCCAGCCTGGCGGCGCTGGCTTGGGCACAGGGCCTGCAGACCGATGCGGCCGAGGCCTTGCCCGTCTATGTGCGCGACAAGGTCGCGCAGACCACCGCCGAGCGACTGGCGGCGCGCAGCGGAGCGGCTCCGGCATGAACGCCGCTGTCCGTGCGGACCCGTCGTCCGCCTCGCTGCAGCCGATGCGGCTGTCCGATCTGGACGAGGTGATGGCGATCGAGCAGCTGGCCTACCCCTTCCCGTGGTCACGCGGCAACTTCATCGATTCGCTCGCTGCCGGCTATCAGGCCTGGACGCTGCGCGGTGGCGATGGACACCTGATGGCCTACTTCGTCGCGCTGCAGGGCGTGGCCGAGATGCATCTGCTCAACATCACGGTGGCACCGGCCCAGCAGGGCCGTGGGCATGCGCGCCATCTGCTCGATGCGCTGTGTGCGCTGGCGCGGCGCGAGGGCTGCGAGCAGGTCTGGCTCGAGGTGCGGCAGAGCAATGATCGCGCGCGCCAGGTCTATCTTGCCTATGGATTCAGCGAGACCGGCCGGCGCCGCGCCTACTACCCCGCCGCAGATGGCCAGCGTGAGGACGCGGTGCTGATGAGCCTGCAACTCGCCGGAGCTTCGTCATGAGCGACCAAGGCAGCGCACTGTGGGACGAGCGCCAGCGCGCGATGCTGGAGGCGATGGGCCTGCGCGTCTGGGTTCGGCCCGCCGGGCCGCCTGATGTCGCTGCGGGCGCCGCTTCCGGCGCGAGTGCTCAGGCTGCAGCAACCGTGCCGCCCGTCGCGGCTGCAACAAGGGCGGTAGCGCCACCGCCAGCAGTGCCGGTCCGACCGGCGCAGGTCGCTGTGTCGGCGCCGAGGGGATCGGCGGACCACGATGTGGCGCAGCTCGACTGGCCGGCCTTGCGCGAGGCTGTCGCTGCCTGCCGTGCCTGCGGCCTGTGCGAGGGCCGCAAGAACACTGTCTTCGGCGTCGGCAACGAGCGGGCGCACTGGATGATCGTCGGCGAAGCGCCGGGCGAGCAGGAGGATCTGCAAGGCGAGCCCTTCGTCGGCACGGCCGGCAAGCTGCTCGACAACATGCTGCGCGCCATCGGTCTGGGCCGTCAGGCCGGGTCGCCCGAGCAGCAGGTCTTCATTGCCAACACGCTGAAGTGCCGGCCGCCGCGCAACCGCAACCCCGAGCCGCAGGAGCTGGCGCGCTGCGCGCCCTACCTGGAGCGGCAGATCGACCTGGTCAAGCCACGCATCATCCTGGCAATGGGGCGTTTCGCCGTGCAATCGCTGCTTGGCAGCAACGAAGCCATCGGGCGTTTAAGGGGGAGGGTGCACGATTTCCGCGGCATCCCGCTGATCGTCACCTACCATCCGGCGTATCTGCTGCGAAATCCAGCGGACAAGGCTCGCGCCTGGGACGATCTGTGCCTGGCGATGGATGCCCTGTCGGCGGCGCAGCC
This sequence comes from Roseateles sp. T103, assembly GCF_057219915.1. Lineage (NCBI taxonomy): Bacteria > Pseudomonadati > Pseudomonadota > Betaproteobacteria > Burkholderiales > Sphaerotilaceae > Roseateles > Roseateles sp. T103. The sequence continues at coordinate 823,051 of NZ_JBXVVS010000002.1, read as the reverse complement.
CCAACAAGGACAAACACCGGGCTAGATCCGCGTGAATGCACAAGCAGGTTCGCAGGAGACCCAGGCGGCGCGGGCCGCCGAGAGCGCTGCCGCCGACGAGGCGGGCCAGCTGTTCCACCTGCTGGCCGACAACGTGCCGGCGCTGATTGCGCTGTACGACGCTGCAGACTACCGCTGTCGATTCGCCAACAAGGCCTATGCGCAGAGCTTCGGCTTCGACCCGCAGTCCATCATCGGCCGCAGCTTCGGCGAGGTGATCGGCGAGGAGGCCCGGGCGCTGATCCAGCCGCAGGTCGATCGGGTCATTGCCGAGCAGACGGCGGTCAGCTACGAGCGCCGAATGAGCGGCCCGGGCGGTGAGGCGCGCTGGATCGAGGTCAGCCTGCTGCCGCATGTGGACGATCAGGGCGCAACCCGCAGCGTCTTCGTGCTGATCATCGACATCACCAAGCGCTACCTGGCCGACAAGGCGGTGCGCGAGTCCGAAGAGCGCTTGTCGAAGTTCATGCAGGCCACGCTGGAGGGCATCGTCTTCCACCGCGACGGCGTGATCACCGATGCCAACCCGCCGCTGTGCGCGCTGCTGGGGTACACGCTGGGCGAGCTCAAGGGCAGGCCGGCGCTGGCCTTCGTCGCCGAGGACGAGCTGCCCAAGGTCAGCCAGGTGATGAACGAGCGCCGCGAGACGCGCTACGAGACCGCCGTCGTGCATCGCAGCGGCGAACGCATCCCGGTGGAATTCATCGTGCGCACCATGGAGCGCGACGGCGAGAGCCAGCGCATGACCATCGTGCGCGACATTCGCGATCGCATCGCCGCGCAGGCGCGCATCCACCATCTGGCGCAGCACGATTCGCTCACCCAGCTGCTCAACCGCGCCGCCTTCATGGATCGCCTGGGTCCCGCGCTGGCCAGCGCGCGCGTGGCGCAGCAGCCGCTGGCGCTGCTGTTCATCGATCTGGACAACTTCAAGCGCGTCAACGATTCGCTGGGTCATCTGGAGGGCGACCAGGTGCTGACCACGGTGGCCGAGCGCATCCGCGGCTGCGTGCGCTCCACCGACCTGGTGGCGCGCTTCGGCGGCGACGAGTTCGTCGTGCTGCTGCGCGATGTGCGCAGCCGCGAAGACGTGCTGGTGGTGCTGCGCGCGCTGCTCTCGGTGGTCGAGGTGCCGGTGCGCGCCGACGGCCGCCAGCTCTCGGTGACGCCCTCGATCGGCGTGGCAATGTTCCCCGAGCACGGCGAGCATGCGGCCGAGCTGCTGCAGCATGCCGACACCGCGATGTACCTGGCCAAGTCCAGGGGGCGCGCGACCTTCCAGTTCTTCGCGCCGGAGCTGGCCACGCGCGCCTATGCCGATCTGGTGCTGGAGGCCGAGCTGGCCGAGGCGCTGACGCATGGCCAGTTCCGCCTGCACTACCAGCCGCAGGTCGATGCGCACGACGGCCGGCTGCTGGGCGTTGAGGCGCTGCTGCGCTGGCAGCATCCGACCCGCGGCCTACTGACGCCCGAGGCCTTCATCGACGTGGCCGAGCGCCACCGCCTGATGGTGCCGCTGGGCGAGTGGGTGATGCGCGAGGCGGCGCGGCAGTCGCGCCGCTGGCACAAGAGCGGCGTCGCACCGGTGCCCATCGCGGTCAACCTGTCCAGCATGCAGTTCCGGCTGAGCAGCTTTGCCGACACGGTGGCCGACGTGCTCGATGCTGCCGACGTGCCCGGCGACTGGCTGGAGCTGGAGCTGACCGAGCGCATGCTCACCGAGGACATGCACAGCGTGCCCGCCACGCTGGCCAGCCTGCGCGCCATGGGTCTGGGCATCTCGGTGGACGACTTCGGTACCGGCCACACCTCGCTGGCGCATCTGGCCCAGCTGCCGCTGGACACGCTGAAGATCGACCAGAGCTTCGTGGCCCGGCTGCCCGAGGACACCGGATCGGCCACCATCACGCGGGCCATCGTCACCATGGGCGTGGGGCTGGGTCTGCATGTCATCGCCGAGGGCGTGCGCAATCCGGCGCAGCGCGAGCTGCTGGCCGCCTGGGGCTGCACCGCGCTGCAGGGCGAGCTGATCTCGCCGCCGCTGTCGGTGCAGGACTTCGAGCGCTGGCTGCAGACCCGCTGAGGCGCAGCGGCGGCCCTTCCTACAATGCCGCGATGCATGACGACGACGACGCGACGCGGGGCGGCCGCACTGACGACGAGAGCGAGGCGCTGGCCGCGCTGATCCGCCGCGAGATCGCCGCGGCCGGCGGCTGGCTGGGCTTCGACCGCTTCATGGCGCTGGCGCTCTATGCGCCGGGCCTGGGCTACTACAGCGGCACGCGCCGCAAGTTCGGCCTGATGCCGGACAGCGGCTCGGATTTCGTCACCGCACCCGAGCTTTCGCCGCTGTTCGGTCAGGCGCTGGCGGTGCAGGTCGGCCAGGCGCTGCAGGCCACGGGCACCGACGAGATCATCGAGTTCGGCGCCGGCAGCGGCGCACTGGCCGCGCAGCTCTTGCAGGCGCTGGACGAGCGCGTGCGGCGCTACCGCATCGTCGATCTGTCGGGCTCGCTGCGTGCGCGCCAGGCCGAGCGCCTGGCGCGCTGGGCCGACAAGCTCGAATGGCTGAATGCGCTACCCGATCAGTTCAGCGGCGTGGTGGTCGGCAACGAGGTCCTCGACGCGATGCCGGTGCAGCTGATCCATTTCGATGGCGAGTGCTGGCAGGAGCGCGGCGTGGTGCTGGCCGACGCGGGACCGGCCTTCAGCTTCGCCGACCGTCCCAGCGCGCTGCGACCCTCGCTGGACATCGACGACGACCGCCGGCATTTCCCGCCGGGCACCGTCACCGAGCTGCATGCCCAGGCCGAAGGTTTCATGCGCACGCTGGCCGCTGGGCTGCAGCGCGGCGCGGTCTTCCTGATCGACTACGGCTTCCCCGCGGCCGAGTATTACCACCCGCAGCGCATCGGCGGCACGCTGATGTGCCACCACCTGCACCAGGCCGACCCCGACCCGCTGCAACGGGTGGGCCAGAAGGACATCACCGCGCATGTGAACTTCAGCGGCATCGCGCTGACTGGCCAGGACGCCGGCCTCAGCGTGCTGGGCTACACCAGCCAGGCCCACTTCCTGATCAACTGCGGTATCGCCGAGATGATGGGGCGCGCCGAACTTCCGGCCCGCGCGATGGCCAACAAGCTGCTGCAGGAACACGAGATGGGCGAGCTCTTCAAGGTGATCGGCTTCGCCACCTCGGGCTGCGAGTTCGATGCGATCGGCTTCTCGCGCGGCGATCGCTCGCACATGCTCTGATCAAGCGCGCGGGTCTGTACCCTGGGCGCCACTCCACCCCGAGGAGGGATGAGCGCCCAGCCGCAGTGTTTCTACACTTGCCGCGGACCGATCAAGCCTGATCGGCAGGGAGCCTTTGAACATGACGATACTGAAGATGAAGCTGGCGCAACCGGTGCGCAGCCGCCCGTTGAACCTTTGCGCCACCGCGCTTGCGGTCGGGCTGCTCAGCGCCTGCGGTGGCGGCGGCGGCGATGCCGGCACGCCCGTCACGCCCGCCGCGCTGGCGCTGGACAGCAGCAACTACGTGACCGCAGCCCAGCTGGCGGTGAGCGCTGGCGCCTACCTGGTCGACAGCAGCCGCCTCGTTGTCGCGGCGCAGACCGGCCGCAGCGGTGCCTCGACGCGCGCCGCCATGGCGCAGATGGAGCTCTTGGCCGGCCGTTTCGCGCGTGCGCCCAAGCTGATCACCGGCGCCGTCAGCAGCTTCACCGAGGCCTGCAGCGGTGGTGGCACGGTGAACATCTCGGTCAACGACCAGAACGGCAACGGCAACTTCGATGCCGGCGACTCGATGAGCCTGAGCTTCCTTGCCTGCGTCGAGGATGGCAGCACCATCAACGGCGGTCTGGACATCGCACTCAGCGCGCTGAGCGGAGCCTTCGGTTCAAGCAGCTACAGCGCCACGGTCGGCATGGTGCTGAAGAACCTCAGCGCTTCGGACGCGACCAGCAGCGAGACTGGCAACGGCCAGATGTCGCTGCGGGTGACGGCCGCCGGCGCCTACAACGAGACGGTGACGGTCGAAGTGCCTGCGCTCAGCACCAGCGGCACGCTGGGCGGAGTCGCTGTCAGCAGCACGCTCAGCGGCTTTGCGCTGACGCTGTCGCAGCGTCCGGCGGGCAACGGCTACAACGAGAGCATCAGCATCTCGGGCACGCTGGGCGGCAGCACGCTGGGGGGCAAGTCCATCACCGTCAGCACGGCAACGCCCATCGTGCGCGACTGGAACGCGCTGCTGCCGCGCGCCGGTCTGGTGATGGTCCGCGGTGCCGCCGGCAGCCAGGTGCGAGTCACCGTGCAGGCCAACGGCACGGTGCTGATCGAGCTGGATGCCGACGGCAACGGTGCTTACGAGACCTCGGTCACACGCACTTGGGCGCAGCTCGGCGGTTGAGCATGGGCGCCGCACGAGCCGGCGGGGCCCGCCGGCGCTGGGCACTGTTGATGCTGCTGCCGGCCTGCACGGCCGCGGCAGCCTCGTCGTCGACCCTCTGTGATGGCGATGATCGGCTGAGTGCGCTGAAGGCGGCGCCGGTGCTGGCGCAGAGCCGCTGGACCGAGCAGGATGCTGCCGGTCGGCAGCTGCTGCGCGAGTCGGGCAGCCTGTCGGGCGCCAGCCTGGGTGCGCTGATGCGATGCGACGCCTGGCAGGCCGAGCTGGACGGCGAGCTGCTGCGTGGCACGCGCGCTTACACGGGGCGCAGCAACGCCGGCGCGCCGGTCGAGACGAGCGCTCGCATCGAGTCCCATCAAGTGCGCATCGCGGCGCTGCACCGGCTGCACGGCAGCGCCGACTGGATGGGCGGCCTGCGGCTGGAGCTGCGCGATATGCGGCGCGATCTTGCCTCGGTGGGCGCCGTGCTTGGCTACCCGGAGCGGCATCGCCAGCTCGCCCTGTCTGCAGGCCTGCGCGGCGACGGTGCGCTGCCGCTGCAAACGAACGCATGGCGCTGGCGCAGCGAGCTCTGGCTCGGTGCCGCGCCGGCGGGCCGCATCCGGGTGGACTTTCCTCATGCGGACACTGCGCGGCTGCGCAGCGGCGTGGGCCGCCAGTTCGAGGCGAGCTTCGGCTTGCATCGTCACAGCAGCGATCGTGGCTGGGCAGGCGGCTTCCAGCTGGCCTGGCGCGAACAGCGTACCGCTGCCGGTCCGGCAGCGGCACTGTGGCGAGGCAGCGTGCCCGTCGGTGCCGCGCTGCAGCCCGCGCACCAGCAGACCGAGGCGCTGGTGCAGGCCTGGCTTGCGCGGCGGCTCTGATCCGGGGGCGCTGCTCCTGCTACGCCGATCTGGCGTCCGCAAGAGCATGCAGGTACAGAGCCGTCGCGGGTCGGTTCGATCAGTGCAGAGGCCAGGTCCGGCGCCAGGGCGTGTCGCCAGAGCGGCCGATGAGCCTTCCCTTCAGGCCTGGTCGGTGCTCCGCTCCAGCCTGACCTCGTCCTGGCCGTAGGGGCCGACGCAGGCCCAGCCGCGCCGCTCGTAGAAGCCGCGCGCCCGCGTGTCGGTGCCGGTGCTCAGCCACAGCGTAGCGACGGGCTGGGTGGCGAACCAGTCCAGCATCGTGCGATGCAGCGCGTCGCCCAGGCCGCGACCCTGCGCGCGCGGATGCACGAACAGCGCCCAGACATTGCCGCTGCGGCCGTTGCCGATCGCGAAGGCATCGACGCCCGGGCCGTCGGTGCGCTCGACCACCCAGCCGCGGCCGGTGTCCTCGATCTCGCGGCGCACATCTTCGTCGCTGAGGCGGCCCGGCGTCAGCGTGTTCTCGGTGACCGCGTAACGCACCTCCCACATCGCGGCGATGTCGGCGGCGGTGGCGATACGAACATGGGCAGGGGCGGCGCTGCGGTTCATCGGCCGTCCTTCGCCATCAGCGCTTGCAGCCGCGCCTCCTGCACCGCACGGCCGATGGCCGGGCCCTTCTTGCCTTGGGCCAGCGCGTCGGCAGTGACGGCGCTGAGGTCCAGGCCAAGCAGAACATCGAGATCGCGCTGCAGCCGCTCACGTTGCGGGTAAGGCCGGTCTTCCAGCCCCAGCCGACCGCGCGCATCGCACTCGCAGGCCAGCAGCAGCTGCGCAAAGCGCTCGGGCCGGCGCAGCGCATCGCAGCGCTCGATCAGGCGCAGCCTGGCCTCGGGTCCGAAGGCGCCGCTCTGGTGGATATGGGTGTGTTCGCGGGCGCAGAGCTCGGCGAGCTCCTTGCAGTCGCTGGGCACGCGCCAGCGCTCGGACAGCGCCCGCGCCAGCGGCACGCCGCGGCCCTCGTGGCCGATGTGGCGCGGCAGCACCTCCGGCGGCGTCAGCCCCTTGCCGAGGTCGTGGCAGAGACAGGCATAACGCACCGGCAGCGGCGCGTCCAGGCGCGCGCAGGCATCCAGCACCATCAGCAGATGCACGCCGGTGTCGATCTCCGGGTGGTGCGCCTCGGGCTGCGGCACGCCCCACAGCCGCGCGATCTCGGGCGCCAGGCGGGCCAGCGCGCCGCACTCGCGCAGCACCTCGAGCATGCGCGAGGGCTTGTGCTCTTCCATCAGGCCGCGCGCGATCTCCTGCCAGACGCGCTCGGGCACCAGTGCATCCACCTCGCCGGCATCGACCATCCGGCGCATCAGCGCCATCGTCTCGGGCGCGACTGTGAAGTCGTGAAAGCGCGCCGCGAAGCGCGCCAGCCGCAGGATGCGCACCGGGTCTTCGGCGAAGGCGTCGGAGACATGGCGCAGCACTTTCGCGTCCAGGTCGCGCCGGCCGCCATAGGGGTCGACGATCTGGCCGCTGTCGGGGTCCTGTGCCATCGCATTGATGCTCAGGTCGCGCCGTGCCAGATCCTGCTCCAGCGTGACATCCGGCGCAGCGTGAAAGGCGAAGCCGTGATAGCCCGGCGCGGTCTTGCGCTCGGTGCGCGCCAGCGCGTATTCCTCGTGCGTGCGGGGATGCAGGAAGACCGGGAAGTCGCGGCCCACCGGCTGGTAGCCCAGGTCCAGCATCTGCTGCGGCGTGGCGCCGACTACCACCCAGTCGGTATCGCTGACCGTGCGGCCCAGCAGCGCGTCGCGCACGGCGCCGCCGACTTTGTAGGTCTTCATCGTGCTGGACTCGGCGTCGGGCGCAGGGGAACTCGGCATGCCCTGGATTCTGCCCCGCTCTGACATGTGCTGGTCGTCGACCACCCTCCATGGGGCGAAGGGTTTCAACGCATGGTGGCTGCGGACTTTGCTGGGCAGCATTCCGGCCAGCCGCCTGTCACGGCTGAACCTGAAACGCCCAAAGGACGAGGGGGAATAGAAACATGAGCAAGACACTGCGGCAACTGGCATGTGCGGCACTGCTCGCGGTTTGCAGCGCCGCAGCGATGGCGAACAAAGCCAAGCCCGCTTCCAGCGATCCCATGGCGCAGATGATGGAAGAGAATCTGCAGGCGATGGTCCCTGCGATAAAGGCGATTACTCAGGTGAACATCGACGCGCAACTGGAAGTCGGCGCCAAGCCGGCGACGGCGCAGCAATTGGCTCGGTTCAAGCGCAACCTGTATCAGGAATTGCTGAAGAGCGGTTTCAACGAGCAGCAGGCGCTTCAGATCGTTGTAGCGACTCAGCTGCCCGCGGTGTCCATGAGCGCCAAGTAGAGCTTCAGCCTCACCGCTTCGTCCGATACGGCTCCTCGAAGTCCAGAAAATCCTGCTCGGCCAGCGCGTCGTCTATCCAGGCCTTGACGCCGGCGCTCTCGCGCACGCGCAGCGCATAGGCCGCGGCGGCGTCGGACAGCGGCAGGCCGTAGCTGGCGATGCGCATCACCACCGGCGCGAAGAAGGCATCGGCAGCACTGAAGGCGCCGAACAGGAAGGCGCCCGGCTGCGCGGCGCTGAAGATTGCGTCGATGCGTGCGAGCTCAGCCTTCAGCCGCGGGTCTTCGGCCATGGCCTTGGCGCCGACCTCGGACAGCGAGGCTTCGATATTCATCGGGCAGCGGTTGCGCAGCACGGCAAAGCCGGCGTGCATCTCGGCGCAGAGGCTGCGCGCGCGGGCACGCAGCCGGGCGTCGGCAGGCCAGATGCCGTCGTCAGGGAACAGATCGGCCAGTCGCTCGACGATGGCCAGCGTGTCCCAGGTGGCAAAGCCATCGTCTTCCACCAGCACCGGCACCTTGCCCGTCGGCGTGTAGGCGGCGATGGCCTGATAGAAGCTGGAACCGGGCGTGAAGTCGAAGCGCAGCTTGCGCTCGTCGAAGGCGATGCCCAGTTCCTTCATCAGCACCCAGGGGCGCATGGACCAGGACGAGTAGTTCTTGTTGCCGATGATCAGCTGCAGCATGGCGTGTGACTCCTGTGGGTGTGGCCGGTTCGTGCGGGTATGCGCGGGCACAGCTTAAGCGCAGCGCTGCGGCGCAGCGCTGAATTCCGCGCAAGCGATTGATGCGCGGACCGCAACGGTCGCTTCGGCTCAGCCGCGGTGCTGGGCGCGCCAGCGGTCCAGGCGCTGGCAGCCGGCACCGGGTGCCAGATAGTCCGGCAGCACCGTGGCGGCCGAGCTTGGCGCGATACCGAGGGTCTCCAGCCCCGGCAGCTTGCCGCCAGCCACATTGGGCACGCGCATCGAGGCGATGTTGTCGCGCGACATCAGCGGCACGCCGGGCAGCAACTCCATCGCCACCGCCTGCAGCCAGGCCAGCGGCGCGGGCAGCGGCAGGATGGGGCGCGGATGGGCGCTCACCTGGCCGGCCAGGCGCACCAGCTCGGCCAGCGTGCTGACGGTCGGCCCGGCCAGCTCGTAGGTCAGCCCGATGCTGCTGTCGTCCTGCACGCAGGCGACGATGGCGCGGGCCACATCCTCCACCCACACCGGCTGGAAGCGCGCCTCGGCGCCGGCCAGCGGCATCAGCGGGAACAGCGCCTGCAGCCTTGCGAAGAGGTTGAGGAAGCGGTCGCCACGGCCGAAGATCACCGAAGGCCGCAGCACCGTGAGTTGCAGCCCCTGCGCTTGTTCGGCCACATGCAGCACCTGCTCGCCGCGGCCCTTGCTGCGCAGATAGCGCGAGGGCGCCGCGGGGTCGGCACCGATCGCGCTGACGTGGATCAGCCGTGTCACGCCGGTGGCCGCGCAGGCCGCCGCGATGCGACGCGGCAGCGCGACATGCGCCTGTTCGAAGGCGGCTTCGCTGCCTTGCAGGATGGCGATCAGGTTGATCACCACGTCATGGCCGGCGATCAGGCGCTGCAGGCTGTCGTCGCGGTGCACGTCTGCCGGCACCACGGTCACGCCGGGCAGAGTCTGCACGTTCTGCGCATGGGCCAGGCGGCGCGTGGGCACGGTGATGCGCGCGGTGCCGCCGTAGCGGCGCAGCAGCATCTCGCACACCGCCTGTCCGACGAAGCCGCTGCCGCCCAGCAGCAGGATGGCCGGCGAGGCGTCGTCTCGGGATGAGGGGGCAGCAGGTGTCGTCATGGCAGTTCCTTGTTGACCTCGCCGCCGGCGCTCGGGCGCGGGCCGATGCGCGCGCCCAGGCGCTGGCGCAGACCCGGCTGCTCGGTGCCGTGCAGCAGCTGTGCGTAGATGGTGGTGTTGGAGAGCACGCGCTTCACATAGTCGCGCGTCTCGTTGAAGGGGATGTTCTCGGCCCACACGGCCGCATCCAGCGCCGGCCCGTCGCGCCAGCGGCGCGGCCGGCCGGGGCCGGCGTTGTAGGCCGCGGCGGCCATGGCCATCGAGCCTTCGAAGTCATCGAGCACCAGCTTCAGGTAGCGCGTGCCTATGCGCAGGTTCACATCGCGGTCGGTCAGCTGGCTGACGCTGAAGTCGGCCATGCCGGCCTTCTTTGCCGTCCACTTCGCGGTGGCTGGCATCACCTGCATCAGGCCGGAGGCGCCTACATGCGAACGCGCGTCCATCACGAAGCGCGACTCCTGGCGGATCAGGCCGAAGACATAGGCCGGGTCCAGGCCGATCTCGCGCGCCTGCGCGACGACTTCGTTGCGGAACGGCATGGGGAAGCGCTGGCTGAGGTCGATCTCCCGGCGGGTGCGCTCGCTGGCGGAGATGCAGCGGTCCCAGACCTCGCGCTCGCAGGCCAGCTGCGCGGCGGCGAGCAGCTCGCGGTCGCTCATGCCGCGCAGGCTGAAGTTCCATTCGCGCACGCCTTCGCTGCGCAGGCCCTTGTCAATCATCAGCAGCGCGCGCTGCAGGCCCGGATGCGCGGCGGCGGCGGCGCGCTCTGCCGCGCTCAGCGCTGCGGGTGCGGGCGGCAGCTCGGGCGTCTGGCCCAGTTCGTCGGCGGCCAGCTTGCCGTAGAAGCTCAGCGGCGAGGCCAGCGACTGCAGGATGCGCTGTGCCTCGGCCCCATGGCGCTGTGGCGAGATGGCCTGCAGCGCACGCGCCCGCCAGTACTGCCAGGTGGGGTCCTGGCGTCCGCTCTCGCTCATCAGCTCGATGGCCTGCAGCACCAGCGGCCAGCGGCCGGCGCCGGCGTCGGCGCGCAGCGCGGCGCGCGCGGCCCAGGCCAGCGTGTCGTCGCTCCACTCCGGCTTGGCATCCTTCTTGGGCAGCAGCTGCAGCGCCTGCTCGTAATGGCTGCTGGCGTCGGCCTCCAGCTTCAGCGCGGCCTGGCGCGCGACCTGGGCCCAGGCCCAGGCCGCCAGATCGGGCGGCAGCTCCTTGTGCCAGCGGCTGCGCAGCAGCGCCGCGGCGTCCTCGTGGTCGCCGGCGGCCACGCGGGTCAGCGCCAGCGTGATCAGCTCGGCCTGGGTGCGATTGCCGGCCTTGCGGCCCTTGGCTTTCAGAAAGCGATCCGGCTTGTCCAGCGCATCGGCGATGCCGCGTTCGGCCTCGCGCGACAGCAGCAGCACCGATTGCCTGGCGGCGCGCAGCTTGGCGCCTTCGGTGGACAGGCGCACCTTCAGCCAGACGTCGGCATCGCTGATCTTGCCGGCCTTGTGCAGTGTCTCGGCGAGCAGGTTGCAGCCGTCGTCGGCCTCGCGCTGCGCCAGCCAGGCGGCGCGGCCGGCGGCACGCACGTCCTGGCCCTGCTGGTGCTCGATCAGCAGCGCATAGCAGGCCACCTCGCGGTCATCGCGCATCCTGAAGCCGCGGTAGTCCTTGGCGAAGTTGTCCCAGTCGCGCCGGCGGCCCAGCTCCAGCAGCCAGTCGTTGCGCAGCCGGTCCTCGACATAGCTGCCGCTCCAGCGCGCATAGAACTCGTCCAGCTCATGCTGGCGGGCCTTGAAGAGCTGGGCATTCATCGCCCAGTAGTGGATCCAGGGTGCCAGCGGGTCCTGGGTGTCCAGCGCGCCATTGGCCAGGTTCTCGAGCTTGCGCAGTTCGCGCTTCTTCCAGGCTTCCATGGCCTGGTGCACCGGCTCGCCGGCGCGGCTGGCCAGGGCGGGAGCCGGCGCCGCCAGCACCGCTGCCAGGCAGGCGGCCTGCATCAGTTTCCTCGCCACGCCGCGGCGCTGTCGCGCCGGGGGCGCTGCATATACTGCCTTTGCCGAGAACATCGCTTCCTTCTTCTTCTGCAACAACGCTGACTCACTCTCTCTCAAACTGACACAGCCCATGGCCAATCCGCCGTCCACCGCAGCCGCCACGCCAGCGCATCAGCGCAGCGCGCTGCGCCGCCAGTTGCTCGCCGCGCGCCGCGACTGGACCGCCGCCGAAACGGCGGGCGCCGCCACGGACGCCGTGGCGCGCCAGCTCGGCGAACTGCTGCAGCAACTGGAACCGCAATGCCTGGGCTTGTACTGGGCCCTCGACGGGGAATTTAACGCAGCCGCCATGGTGGAGTCGCTGCATTTCGAAGAGCCCGTGCGACTGGCCTTGCCCTATGCCAAGCGCGAGGGCCGCGAGATGCTCTATCGCGCCTGGGATGGCCGCGAGCCGGCGCTGAAGGACGAGTGCGGCATCCCCAGCAGCGCCGGCGCGGTGCTGGTGCCCGATGTGGTGCTGGTGCCCTGTGTGGGCTTCACGCGCGAAGGCTATCGCCTCGGCTATGGCGGCGGCTATTTCGACCGCTGGCTGGCGCAGCATCCGGGCGTGACCAGCGTGGGGCTGGCCTGGAGCGGCGCCGAGACCTCGTTCGCCGTCGAGGCGCACGATCAGCCGCTGACGCTGATCGTCACCGAGCGCGAAGTCATTGCGCCCTAGGTGCCGCTGCCCTCGTCCTCGCCGATCTCCTGCCGCGTCTGCGCGGCCTGGGCGAGGATCCAGTCGCTGAACTGACGCACCTCGCTGCGCCGCTGACCGACCTCGGACTGCATCAGCCAGTAGGCCAGCGGGCTGCCCAACCGCCCGGCGCTACCGAAGGGTTCGATCAGATCGCCGCGCTGCAAGGCATCGGCCACCAGCGCCAGCCGCGCCAGCGCCACAGCCTGCCCGCCCAGCGCGGCCTGCACCTGCTGGTAGGTGAAGTTCAGGTACATCCAGCGCCGCGGCTGCAGCTGCGCCAGGCCATGCTCGGCCAGCCAGCGCCGCCAGCTCAAATAGCGCGCGCCGGGGCGCTGGTCGTCCTCTTCGGCCAGCGTGTGGCCGACCAGGTCGGCGGGCCTGGACAGCGGCGGTGCGTCGCCGGCCTCGATGCGTCGCGCCAGCCAGGGGCTGATCACCGGTGTCAGCGTCTCGCCGAACAGGCGCAGCCCGCCGATGGTCGCCGCGCCGGGCTGCACATAGCGCAGCGCGAGGTCGATCTCGCCGTCGGCCAGGTCGACGATGGCATCAATCGCCGAGACGCGGATGTCGATGTCCGGATGCTCGCGCTGGAAGGCCTCCAGCCGCGGGATCAGCCACAGCGATGCGAAGGAGGCGAAAGTGGACACCGTCACCACGCGTCGTCCCTTGGCCTGGCGGATCTGGCGCACGGTGGCGTCCAACCTGTCCAGCAGCGCCGGCACCGTGGCCTGCAGCAGCGCGCCGTCGGCGCTGAGCGCCACGCTGCGCGTGCCGCGCTGGAAGAGGGTGGTGCCGATCTCCTGTTCCAGGGCCTGGATCTGCCGGCTGATTGCTGACTGTGTGAGGTGCAGTTCCTCGGCCGCCGCGCGGAAGCTCAAGAGCCGCGCCACGGCCTCGAAAGCGCGTAGCGGGCCGACGGCGAGCGGGCGGTGGCGGATTTGATTCATGAGCAAATGGTATCAATCGCTGCCATGCAACTCATTGGACGTGGTTCCGGGTGAACCCTAGTATTTCCTGCAAGACGTGTCGCCGTCGACGCGTGGAACGGGAGAGGCAATCATGAGCGAACTGCAACAACAAGGCGCGCAGTGGATGCTGGGCAGCCGCCAGGCCCTGCGGCTGCGGCTGGAGCACGGCCCGCGCGAGCTGCACCTGCTGGCCGGCGAGGCCTGGCTGACTCGCAGCGCGGACGATGGCGCCGGGTCCAGCGAGGACATCTGGTTGCGCGCCGGCCAGAGCATCGCGCTGACCAGCGGCAGCGAGCTGGTGATCGAGGCCTGGCGCGAGGAACTGCGCTTCCAGCTGCTGGTGCCGCCTATGGTCTGCGCGCAGCGCCAGCCTGGCCTGCTGCGGCGCTGGCTCAGTGGCTGGTTCTGGTCTTCGTCCTCGTCGTCGGCCCGCCCCGCGTCGTCGACTTCGCCGCTGCAGGCGGTTTGAGGCGGGACGCCTTTGGCTTGGCCGCGCGGGCGCGCAGCGCCGCCTGCAGCGCCAGCCGTGCCCAGGGGGCCATCAGCGCCGGCGACTCCATCGCCTCCTCGGGCGCAGCGAAGTAGGCCATGGTCATGACCTGACCCTGCTTGTCATAGCGGAACGGCGCGCAGCCAGCTTGCGCGAAGGCCGATGCGGTCTCGGCGTCGGCCTTCAGCCAGAGCTGCCCGAAGGCGATGATGGCGACGAACAGCTCGTCCAGGTACAGACCGTGGCCGCCGAACATGCGGCGCGCGCGCACCGAACCCAGCGGCGCCAGCAGTTCGATGCAGTGCTCGGTGAATTCATCAGCCTGGGCCATGGCCGGACTCTATGACAATGGCGGCGTCTGTAGCCCCGAGCCCTGGAGTTCGCCTTGGACCTGCTGAGCAATGACCGCGCTGCGCTGCGCCACAAGCTGATCGAGACCCGGCTGAACCTTGGCGACCGCCTGGAGCGCGCCGAGGTGCTGCAGAGCGTGCTGCGCGTCTGGCTGGTCACGCGCAAGGAACTGACCATAGGCGCCTACTGGCCGATCAAGGGCGAATTCGATCCGCTGCCGGCGCTGTACCGCTGGAGCGAGGCTGACCCGCAGCGGCGCATCGGCCTGCCGGTGGTCGACAAGCAGCACGGCACGCTGAAGTTCCATGTCTGGTACCCCGGCTGCCCGATGGAGGAGGATGCCTATGGCATTCCCAAACCCAAGGACACCGAGGTCTTCGAGCCGCAGCTGCTGCTCGTGCCCTGCGTGGGCTACGGCCCCGGCGGGCTGCGCCTGGGCTATGGCGGCGGCTTCATGGACCGCACGCTGGCCGAGTTGAAGCCGCGACCCGCCACCGCGGGACTGGCCTATGCGCATGGCTTCCTGCCGCTGTTGAAACCCGAACCCCACGACGTACCGCTGGATGCCATCCTCACCGAGGAAGGCGTCATGTGGGATGTGAACTGAACGAGCCATGCGAAACGACGATATGAATCTGACGGCGCTGTATGCGCAACACATCGCCGAGCTGCAGCAGCGCAGCGAGGAGGCGCTGGCGCGCAGCGGCTTCGATGCGCTGGCGATTGCCGCTGGCGTCGAGAAGTACGCCTTTCTCGACGACCGGCCCTATCTGTTCCAGACCAATCCTCACTTCAAGCATTGGTTGCCGTTGATCGAGCATCCGCACAGCTGGCTCTTGATCCGCCCGGGGCACAGGCCGCGGCTCGTCTACTACCAGCCCGACGACTACTGGCATCTGCCGCCGGCCGATCCGGCGGGCCTGTGGGTCGAGCATTTCGAGATCGTCGTGATCCGCGAGCCGCAGCAGGCGCGCGAGCATCTGTTGCAGGTGCCGGGCCGCCTGGCCATCGTCGGCGAAGCCGATGCGGCGCTGGATGGGCTGGTGCCGAACAACCCGCCTGCGCTGCTGGACCTGCTGCACTACCGCCGCGCCTGCAAGACGCCGTGGGAGCTGGCGCAGATGCGCGCGGCCTCGCGCCGCGCCGCGCCGGCGCACCGTGCGGCGCGCGAGGCTTTCCTCGCCGGCGCGTCCGAGCTGGAGATCCATCGCGCCTATCTGGCTGCCGCTGGCCATACAGACCGTGACCTGCCCTACACCAACATCGTCGGCCTCAACGAGCATGGCGCAGTGCTGCACTACCAGTATCAGGACGCGCAGGCCCCCGCTGAGTCGCGCAGCCTGCTGATCGATGCGGGCGCGCAGGTGGGTGGTTATGCCTCCGACATCACGCGCAGCTGGAGCTGTGGCCGTGTGGCCGAGTTCGATGCGCTGCTTGCCGCGATGGAGCGCGAGCAGCTGGGCCTGGTGGACGAGGTGCGCCATGGCGTCGACTATCGCGAAATCCATCTCAGCGCGCATCGCCGCACCGCGCGCGTGCTGCGCGAGCTGGGCATCGTGCAGGGGCTGAGCGAAGAAGCGATGGTGGCCGAGCGTGTCACGTCGACCTTCTTCCCGCATGGCATCGGCCATCTCTTGGGTCTGCAGGTGCACGACATCGGCGGCTTCATGGCCGGCGAGGCGGGCGGCACGCTGCCCAAGCCCGAGGGCCACCCCTATCTGCGACTGACGCGTACGCTGGCACCGGGCATGGTGGTGACCATCGAGCCGGGCCTGTATTTCATTCCCACGCTCTTGGCCAAGCTGCGCGCGACGACGCAGGGTGCGGCCGTGAACTGGCCGCTGGTCGAGCGCCTGGCGCGTTGCGGCGGCGTGCGCATCGAGGACGATGTGGTCTGCCGCGAGGCCGGTGCGCCGGAGAACCTGACGCGCGAGGCGTTCGCCTCGCTCGCTTAGCCGCGCGCGAAGAAGACGGCGCTCATCACCAGGCCGGTGGCGATCACGCCGGCGCGCACCCAGGCCACCGGCAGGCGCTTGGCCAGCCGGGCGCCGATATAGCCGCCGGCCGTGGCGGCGACCATCATCAGCAGGCCCTGGCGCCAGGCGATCGCGCCGGCCACGACGAAGGCCGCCACCGACAGCCAGGACAGCACCAGCGAGTTGAGGTTCTTCAGTGCGTTGACGGTGTTCAGTCGCGTCTCGCCGGCCACGGTGTAGAGCGCCATCAAGAGGATGCCCAGGCCGCCGTTGAAGTAGCCGCCATAGACGGCCACCAGCAGCAGGCCCGGCTCGCGCCAGCGCGTATGTGTCTCGCCGGCCTGCGCGCGCCGCGCGATTGCCGGGCCCAGCGCGAACAGCGCGGTGGCGAAGAGCAGCAGCCAGGGCACGATGCCGGCAAAGAGCTTGCCCGGCGTGACGAGCAGCAGCAGCGCGCCGGCCACGCCACCGCAGGCCGAGATCAGCATCTCGCGGCGCAGGCGCCTGGCCGGCAGTTCGCGCAGCTCGGCCTTGAAGCCCAGCGTGCTGCCCAGATAGCCCGGGCTCACCGCCAGCGCGCTGGTGGCGTTCGCCGTGATCGGCGGCACGCCGGTGAAGACCAGGGCCGGGAAGGTCAGGAAGCTGCCGCCACCGGCGATGGCATTGAGCACGCCGGCAGCGAAGGCGGCAGCAGCGAGCAGCAGCAGATGGGCGAGGCTGAGTTCCATGGGCTGCTCAGCGTAACGCAGCCCCGAGCCCGCTTAGCGGTCCTGCCATGCAAGACAGCCCGACGCACGGGCGCTGGAATCGCGGCGCCGGCCGCGCTGCCCTGCGCCGCTCAGACCATCACCACATCGGTGGGGATGGGGTTGCGGAAGCAGTTGGCCATCGGCGAGTAGAAGTCGGCCTGGCGCACGATCTCCTCCAGCACCTCGCGCGGCGCATCGCCTTCGACGGCGATCTTGGCGCGCACCGCCTGGAAGCCCATCTGCGCCGGTTCCTTCTTCGCACCGCCGGCACCCCATGCGGCCGGGTTGCCGATATCGCCTTCCAGCGCCACTTCCAGTTTGGACAGCTTTACGCCACGCGCGGTGGCCACCGCATGCACGCCCACGCACAGGCAGCCGCCCAGCGCGGACAGCAGAACCTCGCTGGGCGCGGGCGCGGTGTTCTGTCCGAACAGGTGCGGCGGCTCATCCACCACCACCGGCGGCAGCTCGCCGACATGGGTCAGCGAACGGAACTGGCCGTCGTAGGTGGTGAAGGTCTTGATCGTGCCCATCGAGTTCGGGTTGTTGCGGCCCTTCTCGGCGAAGCGCGCCAGGCCTTCGGCATCGATGCCCTTGACCCAGTTGCAGCTGCCTGTGGCAACGGTCTTCTCGGCGGTGGTGTCCATGGTCTCTTGCTCCTGGCAATGTTCAGTAGGTCTTGTAGGGCAGGAACTTGCCGCTCATCGTGATGGAGACGCGGTCGCCGGCCGCATTGGGCTCGCGCTGCAGATCCATCTTGAAGTCGATCGCGCTCATGATCCCGTCGCCGAACTCTTCGTGGATCAGTTCCTTGAAGGTGGTGCCGTAGACGCTGATCAGCTCGTAGAAGCGGTAGATCAGCGGATCGGTCGGCACTGCGGTGGGCAGCGAGCCCTTGTAGGGCACGACCTGCAGCAGCTTCACGGCTTCGGGCGGCAGCGCCAGCATCTCGCCGATCACGGCGGCCTGCTCGGCGGTGAAGGTCATCTGGCCCAGGCAGCCGGCCGTGACCCATTCCTTGCTGTGGCCCACGGCCTTGGCGATCTCGGCCCAGCTGATGCCTTTGGCGATGCGGTTCTGGACGATCAGTTCGGTGACCTCGTGGCGGTTCATGCGGACTCTCCTTGTGCACGCAGGCGTGCGGGTTGGGATGCGGTGTCGGGGTTGGTTGGAATGGCGGTCAGCGCCGGGCGCGCGCGCTCCAGCGGCAGCACCACGGCAGCGGCGCTCTCGTCCAGGCCGGGGCGCACCACCGGCGGGTGGGCCGGGTCATGCGCAGCGGCGGCAGGGCCGCCGTCGGCGTAGTCGCGCGAACGGTTGACGAGGAAGTCGACCAGGTGGTTGCGGATGCGGTAGTACTGCGGGTCGTGATGCAGGGTCTGGCGGGTGCGCTCGCGTGGCAGCGTCACCTCGACGATCTCGGCCAGACGGGCACGCGGGCCATTGCTCATCAACAGCACCTTGTCGGCCAGCAGGATGGCCTCGTCCACATCGTGCGTGATCATGAACACGGTCTGCTGCGTCGAGCGCACGATGCGCAGCAGCTCGTCCTGGATGGTGCCGCGGGTGAGCGCATCCAGCGCGCCGAAGGGCTCGTCGAGCAGCAGCATCTTGGGCTCGATCGCGAAGGCGCGGGCGATGCCCACGCGCTGCTTCATGCCGCCCGAGAGCTCGGCCGGCTTGCGCTCGACCACCGCAGCCAGGCCGACCATCTCCAGGTACTTGCGCGCATGCGCCTCGACCTGCGCGGGCTTCCACTCGGGCCAGCGCGAGCGCACCGCGAACATCACGTTCTTCAGCACGCTCAGCCAGGGCATCAGCGCATGACCCTGGAAGACCACGCCGCGGTCCAGAGACGGACCGCTGATCTCGCGGCCCTGCATCAGCACCACGCCGCCGCTGGCATCTTCCAGCCCGGCAAGCACATTGAGCACCGTGGTCTTGCCGCAGCCCGAATGGCCGATGATGCAGACGAACTTGCCCTGCTCGATGCTGAAGTTCAGGTTCTCGAACACCGGCGTGCCGGGCTTGCCGTTGTCGGCGAGATAGCTTTTCGCCAGGGCTTCGACGGAGAGGAAATGCTGGGTCATGTGAAAGCTCCTGTGCGTCACTCGCGATAGGTGGCCAGGCGCTGCAGGCGGCCGAACACCCAGTCCAGCGCCATGCCGACGAAGCCGATCACGAAGATCGCGAAGATCACGTTGGGCAGGGCCAGGTTGTTCCACTCGTTCCAGACGAAGTAGCCGATGCCCGTGCCTCCCACCAGCATCTCGGCCGCGACGATCACCAGCCAGGCGATGCCCATCGAGATGCGCATGCCGGTCAGGATGGTCGGCGCCGCGGCGGGCAGCACCACCTCCATGGCGGTGCGCCAGCGGCTGACCTCCAGCGTGCGCGCCACATTGAGCCAGTCCTTGCGCACCGAGGCCACGCCGTGCGCGGTGTTGATCAGCATCGGCCAGATCGAGCAGATGAAGATCACGAACACGCCCGAGATCGACGAGTCCTTGATCGTGTACAGCGCCAGCGGCATCCAGGCCAGCGGCGAGATTGGCTTGAGGATCTGGATGAAGGGATCGAGCGCCTGGTGCAGCAGCGGCGACATGCCGATCGCGAAGCCCAGCGGCAGCGCGATCAGCACCGCCAGGCCGAAGCCCAGGCCGACGCGGGCGAGCGAGTGGGCCAGCTGGATCGCGATGCCCTTGTCGTTGGGGCCGTTGTCGTAGAAGGGGTCGGAGAGGTAGCGCACGAAGGCCTCGCCGACCTTGGCTGGCGACGGCAGGCCGTCGCTCTTCTCCGCGCCCTTGCCCATCAGCGCCGCGTACTCGGCCGACATGCCGGCGGGCAGCTGCTGCCCGGCCGGCTTGAGGGTCAGTGCTTGCCACAGGCCGAGGCCGACGATCAGGATGGCCAGCGAGAGCAACGCGGCGCGCAGGCGCTGGCGACTGATGAGCTTGCCCATATCAGCTGACCTTCTTGATGGCGAAGGAGTCGACATAGGCGTCGGCCTTGGTGTGGTCGAACTCCTTGCCCATCACCTTGAACTTGCGATAGCTCTCCTTGGGCACGGCCATGCCGACCTCGGCCATGCGCTTCTTCGCATCGGTGAGCAGGTAGACGCGCTCGGCGATGTCCTGGTAGCGCACCTCGCCCTTGAGATAGCCCCAGCGCTTGAGCTGCGAGAGGATCCACACCGCCATCGAATACCAGGGGTAGGGGTCGTAGTCGACGCGCTCGGGCACGGTGCGCACATTGCCCAGGCCGTCGGCGAACTTGCCAGTCAGCACCTGCTCGAGCACCGCCCTGGGCTGGTTCAGATAGGCCGCGGGCGACAGCACCTCGGCCATCAGCGGGCGGTTCTTCGGGTCGCGCGCCATCGCAGCGGCGGTGAGGATGCCGCGGTACAGCGCCGCGAAGGTGTTGGGGTTCTCCTTGACGAACTGCGCCGGCACGCCGAAGGAGCAGCAGGGGTGGCCGTCCCAGATCTCGCGCGACAGCACGTGGATGAAGCCGACCTCGTCGTAGACCGCGCGCTGGTTGATCGGATCGGGGCCGAGGAAGCCGTCGATATTGCCGGCGCGCAGATTGGCCACCATCTCCGGCGGCGCGGTGACGCGCAGCTGCACGTCGGTGTCCGGGTTCAGCCCGTGCTCGGCCAGGTAGTAGCGCAGCAGCAGGTTGTGGATCGAGTAGTCGAAGGGGATCGCGAACTTGAAGCCCTTCCAGTTCTTCGGGTCGCGGTTGTTCTTGTGCTTGTTGGCCAGCACGATGGCCTGGCCGTTGATGTTCTGGATGGTCGCGACATTGATCGGCATCGCCGACGAGCCCGCGCCCATGCTGATGGCCAGCGGCATCGGCGCCAGCATGTGGCTGGCGTCGTACTCCTTGTTCATCACCTTGTCGCGCACCAGGGCCCAGCCGGCGGTCTTCATCATCGTGACGTTCAGGCCCTGCTTTTTGTAGAAGCCCAGCGGGTCGGCCATGATCAGCGGGCTGGCGCAGGTGATGGGCACGAAGCCGATCTTCAGGTCGGTCTTCTCCAGCGAGCCGCCTTTCTCCTGCGCCATCGCCTCCAGCGCGCCGAAGGGCACGATGGACGAGATCGCCGCCATCGCGCTGCGGCGGCCAACGGCGCGGATGAAGCTGCGGCGTTCCAGGTCGTCGGGGAAGATCGCGCGCATCACCGCGCTTTCCAGCGCGCGGCGGTTCATCGCCTCCATGTCGCCGCGCTCGACGCCCTGCTCGATGCGCAGATCGTGGGCCGACTTCTCTTCGCTGGCCTCATGCTCGGCCTGGCTGGCGTGGGCGCCGCAGCTGCAGCGCATCAGGCGGGACGAGGAACTGAACGGGTCGAACAGGCTCATGGTGAAGTCCTTTTCTTGAGTCAGAAGTCGAGCGGGGAAAAGTCAGCCTTGGTCACGCCGCATTCGGGGCAGTACCAGGTGTCGGGGATGTCCTGCAGCCGCGTGCCGGCGGGCAGGCCGTGCTCGGGGTCGCCGGCGGCTTCGTCATAGACCCAGCCGCAGACATTGCAGACCCATTGCTTGAACTCGGTGGTGGTGGCGGTGTCGTCGCTCATCGCTGTCGGTCTCCGTTGGGATCACATCTCGCTGGCGCAGCTCGCGCAGCCGGCTTTTTCGATGCGCGCGATCTCCTTGCGCAGGTGCTTGATCGCCGGCGTGACGATGGCGACGAACCAGGCTTCGCGCAGGCGGCGCTGCGCGGCATTGCGCAGCAGATAGCCCTTGGCGCCCTGGTGCAGCAGGGCCGAGTTGGCGGCGCGCAGCGCGAGCTCGCCGCCGGCCAGGCGCAGCTTCAGGATGGGCAGGATCACGTCGGCCAATGGGTCGGCGGTGATGGCCTCGGCCAGTTCTTTCGACGCGGCGCGCGCGCCGTCCAGCAGCGGCTGCAGCTCGTCGGGCCGGTCGTCGAGGAACTCGTTGACATGGCACAGCGTGCGATCGGCCTCGCGCATCAGCGCGATGCAGGCGTCGATCAGGCCCAGGCCCATGCCCATCTGCGCCAGCACCATGCCGGGCTTGATGCGGCGGATGAAGGCCGGCGATTGCTCGGGATGTGCGAGCACGCGGGCATCGGCGATGAAGGTGTCGCGGAACTGGCAGGCCAGCGTGCGCGTGCCTTCCAGCGCGACGAAGGTGGCGCACTCGACCATGCGGAAGTCCGCGGCCGAGCAGTCGACCAGGAAGAACACGCGCTGCGCGGCATCGGCGCTGCCCTCCACCGGGCAGCCGGTGACGAAGACATGGCCTTCGCCGAGGTTGGACACCCAGGGCAGCACGCCGCTGACGCGATAGCCACCATCGACGCGCACGGCCTTCAGCCGCGCGTCCTCGATCGCATCGCAGGACTTGACCGTGTTGGACAGGCCGGTGCCGGCGAGCAGCTCGCCGCTGACGATGCGCGGCAGCACTTCCTGCTTCAGCGCCTCGTTGTCGCACAGGTCGATGTAGCGCGCCGCGGCGGTCTGGCACCAGACCATGAAGCCGGTGGACATGCAGGTGCGCGAGACCTCGTCCATCACCGCGATCACGCGGGCCAGGCCGCTGCCGTCGCCGCCCCAGGCGGGCGAGGCGGCGCCGCGGAAGGCGCCGGCCTTGCCGAGCTCGCGCAGGAAGTCTTCCGGATAGACGCCCTTGGTATCGATGTCCAGCACCTGCGGCACCAGCAGCTGCTTGATCAGCGCGCTGATCGTGCTCGCCGAAGCGTTGTCTGCGGCGGCGTTGTCGCTCCGCACTTGCTGCTCCATCACTGCGCTCATGGCATCGGGCTCCTGGCAGTGCCGGCTCGGGGTCGAGCCAGCGGGTCTTGCTTGCCTGTCTTTCTGCAAGCCGTGTGCCAGCGTCGCCTGCCCAGGGGTTTCGGGTGTGATCGGCTTGGCGCACGGTATTGCGGTGCGCGCGCTGCACCGCGGGCCAGCGCGGGCGTCCCGGTCTTTGTGCGGCTTTGTCGCACTTTGTCGCATCGGCTTTGCCGGCCGACCGTGTGCGCTCAGGTCAGCTGCTTGAGCCGGTAGTTCAGCTGGCGCGCGGTCAGGCCCAGCTCGCGCGCGGCGCGCGCGCGATTGCCGCCGGCGCGCTGCACCGCGTCGAGCAGGCGCGGCAGCTCGTCGGCGCGTACCCATTCATAGTGGCGAACCGCCGGGCCCTCGGCTCTTATCTCGGGGCCTGCGCCGGGCAGGGCCGCTGCGGCTGCAGCGGCGCCGCGCTGGCGTTCGTCGGCCAGCGCGCGCTGCACGCGTGCCTCGGCGAGCTCGCCATCGGGCGTGAGCAGCACCAGCTGCTCGAGCAACTCCTCGAGCTGGCGCACATTGCCGGGCCAGTCGAACTCGGCCAGCGCGGCCATCGCCCCTGGCGCGACGGTGACGTTGCGATGGTGCTGCTGGTTGAGCTGGCTGACGATGTGGCGCACCAGCTCGGGCAGATCGGCGCGGCGCTCGCGCAGCGGCGGCAGCGTGACCGGCACCAGGCTCAGCTGCTGCTGCAGCTCGGCATTGAAGCGACCGGCCTGCGCCAGCTGGCGCAGATCGGCGCTGCTGGCAGCCACGAGGCGCAGCTCGGGCGCGTCGCCATCCTGGTGCTGCTGCAGCTGTGCAAGCAGGCGCTGCTGCACCGGCAGCGGCAGCGCGTCGATCGCGTCGATGAACAGCGTGCCGCCGCGGGCCTGCGCCCAGCGCCCGAGCGGCGTGCTGCGGGAGTCGGCGCGCGCCGGCAGGCTGGGCGGCGAACCGAACAGCACGGCCTCGAGCTGGGTCGGCTCTATCTCGGCAGCGCCGAACTTGACGAAGGGACTGTTGGGCCGCGGCCCGAGCAGGTGCAGTGTGCGGGCGAAGAGCTCCTTGCCGGTGCCGGGCTCGCCCTGCAGCAACACGCTGAATTCGGTGGGCGCCAGCCGGCGCAGCTGGCGCAAGGCCTGGCGCAGCGGCGCTGCGCTACCGACGATGCCTGGCGGATTGGCCAGCGCGCCGTCGTGGCTGTGCAGCGTGTGGCGCAGGCGGTGGTTCTCTTGCTCCAGCACCGCGGTGCGCTCGGCCACCAGGCGGTTGACCTGCAGCACCTGGCCGATCATCGCGGCCAGCGCGCCCAGCAGGGTCAGGTCATGCGCCAGCGGGCGCGGCCGTGCGCGCAGGCGGTGCGCGGCCAGCACACCCAGCTGGCCGTGCGTGCCCATCACCGGCACGGCGATGAAGCTGACCGTACCCACCGGCAGCGTGCTGCGCTCGACCGCGCGGAACAGGAAGCCCGGCTCGGCGTCGATGTCCTGCACGATGGCGCCGGTGCCGCTGGCCAGCACGCGGCCGGTGATGCCTTCGTCCCGGCCGTAGCGGCCACGCGCCATCTCCTCGCGCGTGAGTCCGTAGGCATGGGCGATGCAATGGCTGCGGCCGCTGGGGTCCTGCGGGTCGGGCAGCACGACGCGGCCGCGGTTCAGCCCGATCAGCTCGGACATCAGCTGCAGCATCTCGCGGATCACCCGCGCAGGCTCCAGGCAGCGCGCGAGGCGGCGCGTCGCCTCGATCAGCAGCAGGCGCTCCTGCTCGACCAGCAACTCGCTGGCCGAGCGTACGCCCGCGCCGACGGGCGGTGCCGTCTCGGTGGCGATGGTCTGCGATGGCGGTGGCATCGTCCTGACTTGGTGCATCGGAGTGGAGCGCTCTCCCCGCACAGCAAGCTTCGCGCCAAGCCGCGACGCGGACATAAAAAAAGCCGCCGGGGCTGGCCCGGCGGCTTGCAGCTTCGACTGCGTGGCGGCGCTTAGAAGCGCATGCCCAGGCCGACGCCGACCAGCAGCGGATCGACCTTGAACTTGCCGATGTCGGCGCCGTTGGACGACACGGTGGTGCCGATCTGCACCTTCTTGACGTCCACGTTCAGGTACAGGTTCTTGGAGATCTCGATGTCGGCGCCGATCTGAGCCGACAGGCCGAAGCTGTTGCGCTTCAGATTCAGGTTCAGCGCGCTGACGGCGCTTTCCCAGTGCACGCTGGAGATGTTGGTGTAGTTCACGCCCAGGCCGACATAGGGACGGAAGCCGGTGCCCGGCGCGAAGTGGTACTGCAGGCTCAGGGTCGGCGGCAGGTGCTTGAAGGTGCCGATCTTGCCCACGCCGCCCAGCGACAGGGTCTGCTTTTGCGGATAGGTCAGGATCAGCTCGGCCGCGATGTTGGGCGTGAAGAAGTAGCTGATGTCCAACTCGGGCAGCCACTTGTTGTTGATGTAGGCGGGGCCGGCGCCCAGCGAGGCCAGCGTGCCGGTCAGCTGCGCGTTGTTGTCATTGGCCGAGTCCAGGTGCACGGCGCGCACGCGGACCATGAACGGGCCTTCGGCCTGAGCCTGCGCAGCAGCGGGGACGGCAGCCAGCGAAGCGGTGGCCAGCACGGCAGCAAGAATCTTCTTGGACATTTCTTGATCACTCCATGTTTTCGGGAACATCCCGGATGGCGCCATTTGAAGTTTCCGTCCCGGGTAAACCCTTGACCTGCCGCAAATGCGCACAAGGCCCTCCGGGGAGGGCCTTGTGGCTTTGAGCTGGCGCAAACAATCAGCCGAGGTTGAGGCGTCTGCACAACTCCAGCGTCAGCGCAGACTGGTTCAGGGTGTAGAAGTGCAGCCCCGGTGCGCCGCCGGCGATCAGCCGCTCGCACAGCCGTGTGATCACGTCCAGGCCAAAGGCGCGGATGGACGCCGCGTCGTCCATATAGCCTTCCATCTTCAGCGCCACCCAGCGCGGGATCTCGATGCCGTCGCGCGCGGCGAACTGCGCGATGCGCGCGTAGTTGTGGAAGGGCATGATGCCCGGCACGATGGGCTGCGTCACACCGAGCTTGCGCACCTCGTCCACGAAGTTGAAGTAGGCATCGGGGTTGAAGAAGAACTGCGTGATCGCGCCGTTGGCGCCGGCGGCCATCTTGTCGGCGAAGTGCTGGATGTCCTTGGCCGCATAGCGCTGCTGCGGGTGGTACTCGGGATAGGCGGCCACCTCGATGTCCCAGTCGGAACCCTGCGTTTCGCGGATGAAGCGCACCAGCTCGGCCGCGTAGCGGAATTCGCCGGCGGTGGCCGTGCCGCTGGGCAGGTCGCCGCGCAGCGCGACGACGCGGCGGATGTTCTGCGCGCGGTAAGTGGCCAGGATCTCGGCGATGTTCTCGCGCGTCGAGCCCACGCAGGACAGGTGCGGCGCGGCTTCAAAGCCCATCGCGGCGATCTGCATCACCGTGGCCAGCGTCTTCTCGCGCGTCGAGCCGCCGGCGCCGTAGGTGACGCTGAAGTACTGCGGCTGCAGCGCGCTGAGTTCCTGCACCACGGTCTTGAGCTTCTCGGCGCCCACCGGCGTGTTGGGCGGGAAGAACTCGATGCTCACCGGCGTCTTGCCAGTCGGGGTGTTCGTCGTGTTCGTCATATCAGTGTTCCTTGGCCTGGGCCCAGAGGAAGAATTCGGTATTGCCGTCGCCACCGGTGATCGGGCTCTCGAGGTATGCCTTGACGGTCCAGCCCAGCGCGGCAGCGGCCTCGCGGGCGCGTGCCTCGAGCTGCGGATAGAGTGCCTTGTCCTTGACCAGCCCGCCTTTGCCCACTGCCTGCGGCCCCAGCTCGAACTGCGGCTTCACCAGCAGCAAGACCTGACCCCCGGGCTTGAGCCAGGGTGCCAGCTGCGGCAGTGCACCGAGCATGGAGATGAAGCTCAGGTCGCCGACGATCAGGTCGAAGCCGCCATCGGGCTTGTGGCCCTCCAGCGCCGAGCCGGCCAGGTCGCGCACATGCAGGCCTTCGAGCGCGGTGACGCGCGCGTCCGCCGCGAGGCTGGCGTGCAGTTGCCCATGGCCGACATCGAAGCCGACCACGCGCGCCGCGCCGCTCTTGAGCAGGCAGTCGCTGAAGCCGCCGGTGCTCTGGCCCACGTCCAGCACGCTGAGTCCCGCGACCGACAGGCCGCAGGCCTTCAGCGCGCCCTCCAGCTTGAGCCCGCCGCGCGAGACAAATCGCAGCTCGGCATCGTCGGTGATGCGCAGCTGCGCCGTCTGCGGCAGATCCTCGCCCGCCTTGCGCACCGCTGCCCAGCCCTTCGCCGAGGCCCATTCCACGGCACCCCGCTCGATCAGCCGTTGCGCGGCCGATCGCGTGGGGGCGAGCTGGTGAGCGACGAGGAGTTGGTCAGCGCGCATCGAAGTAAGGCCCGGTCTTGCGGGGCGTAGCGAGCGCCTGTCAGGCTAGGCGCGGGCGGATCCGCAGACCGGAACGTAGCAGCGCTACGTGAGGATCTGCGGAGGGACCCGCAACGACGCATGGCAGGCGCGCAGTAGCCCCCACTCAATAGCGGTAGGTGTCGGGCTTGTACGGGCCTTGCTTGGGGACGCCAATGTACGCCGCCTGCTCCTCGGTCAGCTCCGTCAGCTGCGCGTTGAGCAACGACAGCTGCAGCCGCGCCACCTTCTCGTCCAGATGCTTGGGCAGCACGTAAACCTTGCCGATGTCGTACGCATCCTTGTGCGCAAACAGCTCGATCTGTGCGATCGTCTGGTTCGCGAAGGAGCTGCTCATCACATAGCTGGGGTGGCCGGTGCCGCAGCCCAGGTTCACCAGGCGGCCCTTGGCGAGCAGGATGATGCGCTTGCCGTCAGGGAAGATGACATGATCGACCTGCGGCTTGATCTCGTCCCACTGGCACTTGGCTTCCAGCGCGGCGACGTCGATCTCGTTGTCGAAGTGGCCGATATTGCAGACGATGGACTGGTCCTTCATCTTGGCCATGTGCTCGTAGGTGATGACGTTCTTGTTGCCGGTGGCGGTGACGAAGATGTCGGCCTTGTCGGCGGCCCACTCCATGGTCACGACGCGATAGCCTTCCATCGCAGCCTGCAGCGCGCAGATCGGGTCCACCTCGGTCACCCAGACCTGGGCCGACAAGGCGCGCAGCGCCTGCGCGCTGCCCTTGCCCACGTCGCCGTAGCCAGCGACAACGGCGATCTTGCCGGCCACCATCACGTCGGTGGCGCGCTTGATGCCGTCGACCAGCGACTCGCGGCAGCCGTAGAGGTTGTCGAACTTGCTCTTGGTGACCGAGTCGTTGACGTTGATCGCGCGGAACAGCAGCGTGCCCTTGGCGGCCATTTCCTTCAGGCGGTGCACGCCGGTGGTGGTCTCCTCGGTCACGCCGATGATCTCGGCGCTCTTGCGGGTGTACCAGCTCGGGTCTTCGGCCAGCTTGGCCTTGATCGACGCGAAGAGCACGCGCTCTTCCTCGCTGCCCGGGTTGGCCAGCACCGACAGATCCTTCTCGGCGCGCTGGCCCAGGTGCATCAGCAGCGTGGCATCGCCGCCGTCGTCCAGGATCATGTTCGGGCCTTCGCCGGCCGAGCCCTTGGGCCCGAAGTCGAAGATGCGGTGCGTGAAGTCCCAGTACTCCGTCAGCGTCTCGCCCTTGTGGGCGAACACCGGCGTGCCGGCGGCCACCAGCGCGGCGGCGGCGTGGTCCTGGGTGGAGAAGATGTTGCAGCTGGCCCAGCGCACTTCAGCGCCCAGCGCTTGCAGCGTCTCCACCAGCACGGCGGTCTGGATGGTCATGTGCAGCGAGCCGGTGATGCGCGCGCCCTTGAGCGGCTGGCTGGCGGCGTACTCGCGGCGGATCGCCATCAGCGCCGGCATCTCGTGCTCGGCGATCTTGATTTCCTTGCGGCCCCAGTCGGCGAGCGACAGGTCGGCGATCTGGTACTGGTCTGCGGCCAGCGTCTTGGCAGTGGTAGCGGCATTCATGGCGGGCTCCTTCAACGAATTGCTTGAAGCCGCTGCCGTCCGGCGCCGGGGGAGATTCGGGAGAAATGGCTCTCACCCACGCAGGACTTCAGCGGGTGAGCGCGGTTGCGATGAGGCCTGGGCGGTGATCCACAGAGCATCTTGTTCCGAGCCTGGCCCCTGGTGCGGGGTTGCAACGCTCCTCGGAATGACGCGATTCTAGCTGCATGCCCGGCTGCCGAGCGTCCGGAACAGGAGCTGGATTGCGGACAATGCCGCGCCATGGATGCCCTTGCCCTGTGCCCGCCCGAGCGGCTGCGCCGCCTGCGCGGCGTGCTCACCGACATCGACGACACGCTGACTGACGGCCATGCCGGCATCGGCGCGTCAGCGCTGGATGCACTGGCAGCGCTGGATGCTGCGAGCGTGCCGGTGATCGCGATCACCGGCCGGCCGGCCGGCTGGAGCGAGCCTTTCGCGCTGGCCTGGCCGGTGGCGGCCATCGTCGCGGAGAACGGCGCGGTGATGCTGCGCCGTGGCGCGGAGGGCGCGCTGCGCTGCGACTTCTGCCAGGATGAGGTCACGCGTGCCGCCAACTTCGCGCGGCTGCAGGCCTGCGCCGCCGACGTGCTCGCCCGCGTGCCGGGCGCACGGCTGGCCACCGACAGCCCCGGCCGGCTGACCGACATCGCCATCGACCACAGCGAGCATGCCCATCTGGACGCGGCGCAGATCGAGGCGGTCTGCGCGGTGATGCGCGAACACGGCCTGCGCGCCACGGTCAGCTCCATCCACATCAATGGCTGGATCGGCGAGCACAGCAAGTGGAGCGCGGCACACTGGGCTGTGCATGCGGTGCTGGGCGAGCCTTTCGAGGCGCAGGACTGGGTCTATGTGGGCGACTCGACCAACGACCAGCAGATGTTCGCGCGCATGCCGCTGTCGGTGGGCGTGGCGAACATCGCCCGCTTCCTGCCGCAGCTGCAGTCGCTGCCCGGCTACGTCACACGCGCCGAGCGCGGTGCGGGCTTCGCGGAACTGGCCCGTGCGCTGCTGTCAGCGCGCGCCGCTGCCGTCTAGCAGGCCGGCCTCGCGCAGCTGCTCCTGCGCGATGTCGTGCAGCGGCGCCAGACGCTTGCGCACCGCCGCATCGACGCGGTAGAGCTGGGTGTTGCCCACCAGGCCGGGTCGCGCCGGGTCCGGCACGAAGGCCAGCAGCGCTTCGCGCAGCCGTGCCACCCGCTCGGCGCCCAGGCGCGGCTGGCCCACGAAGATCGGTGCCTCGACGCTGCCGACCTCGGTCAGCACGACGTGGTTGCGAAAGCCTTCGGCCGGCAGCATCTCGACCTGGTTGCGCGTGGCGAAGACCGCATCGACATCGCCGCGTTCCAGGCTGATCAGGGCGGTGTTGATCGAGGCCTGCGCAAGCAGCTGTACGTCGCGGCCGGGCTTGAGCTGCTGGCGTTGCAGCCAGAGCGAGCCCACCGCAGCGCTCAGCGACAACTGGCCCAGCGCGCCGATCTTGCGGCCGCGCAGATCGGCCGGCTCGCGAACGGTGGTGGATCCCTTGCGCACCAGCAGCAGCACCGGTGTGCCACTCAGCGAGCCGGCCAGCGCATGAAAGCCCCAGTCGCTGATCGCCAGCCCGGCCATGTGCGAGGGCAGATAGCTGATGTCGTAGGCCCCGGCGCGGGTCTGGCGGACCTGGTCGACGAAATCACGTGCGGTATAGAGCTCCACCGGCTGCTGCAGCTGGTGAGCCAGGTGCTCGCGCAGCGGCCGAAAGGCATTCAGCATCGCGGCAGTGGTCAGGAAGGGCGCCAGACCGATGGTCAGCGACGTCTGGGGAGCCTGCGTCTGTGCCTGCAGCCAGGCCGGGCTGAGCAGTGCGGCGCTGCCCATGCAGAACCGGCGTCGGGAGGTGTTCATTGGGGGGCACTCCGATTCAGCAGGACTGCCAGGTCCTCGAGCAGGGCAGGGAAGTCCAGGGGCTTGGTGTGATAGCGGTCGAAGCCGGCGTCGAGGGCGCGCTGGATGTCGTCGGCCATGGCATTGGCACTCAGGGCGATCATCGGCAGGCCGGCGTTGCGCGGATCGGCACGGACATGGCGGCATACCTCGATGCCGTTGAGGTCGGGCAGGTCGATGTCCACCAGCAGCAGGTCGGGGCGCGTCGAGCGCAGCGCTTGCAGCCCTTGCTGTGCATCGGCGGCCAGGCTGAGGGTGTAGCCCGGGTGGCGCTCGAGCAGGCCGCGCATCAGCTCGGCATTGGCCGGGTTGTCCTCGATGTAGAGCAGTCGCATCGGGCGCGTGTCGGTGCTCGCCGCTGTGCGCCGCTCTGGCGGCAGTGACGGCGCTGCCGCCGGCATGGCACAGCCCGGCAGCCAGATGCTGAACACCGAACCTTCTTCCGGTGTCGAGCTCACCTGGATGCGGCCGCCCATCAGCTCGATCAGGCGTCGGGTGATGACCAGGCCGATGCCGGTGCCAGGCGTCAGCTCGGCACCTTTGTCGAAGCGGACGAAGGGCTGGAAGAGCTGCTCGAGCTCGTCCGGCGTCATGCCCCGGCCGGTGTCGGCGACAGTGACGCGCACCTCGCCGGCCTCGACCTGATCCACCGTCACGGTGACCCGACCGCCGGCCCGGTTGTACTTGATCGCATTGGACAGCAGGTTGTTCAGCACCTGCTTGAGGCGCTTGCGGTCGGCCCGCGCCCACGGCGAGACACCCGGATCGATCTGCACCTGCACGCCCTGCTGGCCGGCCAGCGAGGCCAGCATCTGCGTGGTCTCGGTCACCAGGGCCCGCACATCCAGCGCTTCGGGCCGCGTGCTCATTTCGCCGGCCTCGATGCGCGAGAGGTCCAGCACATCGTCGATCAGCTCCAGCAGATGCCAGCCTGCGCGCTCGATCTGCAGCACCTTCTCGGCTTCGCCGTCGCTCAGTCGCTCTCGCGACATGCCCAGCAGCTGGGCGAAGCCGAGGATGGCGTTCAGCGGAGTGCGCAGCTCGTGACTCATGCGCGAGAGGAATTGCGACTTGGCCTGGCTGGCACGTTCGGCGGTATCGCGCGCCGCCTGCAGCTCGTGCGTGCGCTGCTGCACGCGGGATTCGAGCCCCTCGTTGAGCGCACGCAAGGCCTGTTCACTGGCAGTCAGCGCGGCGATCTTGTCGCGGATCGCGGCCGACATGCGGTTGAAGGAGTCAGCCAGCAGCCCGAGCTCCTGCACACGGCTGGTGGGCAGGGCCTGGTCGTAGTGGCCTGCCGCGACGCTCTGGCTGGCCTCGGTCAGCCGGCGCAGATGGGTGCTGACCCAGGCTGTCCATCCGGCCAGCAGCGCCAGCCCCAGCACGAGGATCACCGTGCCGATCAACAGGCTGTTGCGCCAGAGCCGCTGCTGGCTCGCCTGCAGCGCGGAGGCATCGAGGCCCAGGTGCAGCTGGCCCAGGCGCTGACCGGCCAGGATCACATCCTGACGCGTGCTGCGCACGGCGGGATTGCCGTCGACGGGGCGCCCGACCCGTGCCACCGACTGGCCGCGGGCATCGAGCAACTCGGCGAACACCAGGTGCGAGGCATTGGCGCTCTGCAGCAGCAGGTCGCGTGCGCCGGCATAGTCGCGCTCGGCCAGCAAAGGGGCGGCCGCCGCACCCAGCAGCGGCGCCGCCAGGTCCAGCTCGGCGCCGAAACGCTCCTCGAGGGTGCGGTGCATCAGCTGCTCGGCATTCCACAGCAGCACGACCAGCATCAGCACCAGCGTGACGAGGCTGCCGAGAAAGTACTGGGAACGCAGGCTCTTGAGCAAGGCGGTGACTCAGTCCATCAGGCAGTCGATCGGGCATGCCTGGCACAGGGCCAGACGCCGGCATGCGGCTTCGGTGAGGAACTCAGGCATCGATACCGCCCTGGCTGGCGCTCGACGTGCGCGCCGATCGCTGTTCCAGCGTGTCCATCTGCATCTCGAAGCTGAAGAAGCGGTTGCGGCCGCGTGACTTGGCGGCATAGAGCGCATCGTCCGCGCGGCGCAGCAGGCCTTCGACGGTGGTGCCGTCGTCGGGCGTGCAACTGGTGATGCCGCCGGAGACCGTGACATAGGGCGACACCTCCGATGCCGGATGCGGCAGGGCCGCCAGACGCAGGCTGCGCAGCACGCTGTGCGCGAAGTTCATCGCGCCGGAGCGCGGCGTGCCCGGCAGGATCAGCGCGAACTCCTCTCCGCCGAAGCGCGCCGCGCTGTCGCGCGGGCGGCGGCAGCATTGCTGCAGCAGGCGCCCCACACGCTGCAGGCAGGCGTCGCCTTCGACATGGCCGAGCTTGTCGTTGTAGGTCTTGAAGTAGTCGATGTCGCACAGCACCAGCGTCAGCGGCTGCTGCTCGCGGCGCGCGCTGGCGATCTCCTGCTGCAGCCGGGCGTCGAAGGCGCGGCGGTTGGGCATGCCGGTAAGCGCGTCCTCGTGGCTCAGGCGGCTGAGTTGCTCGTTGGCGCTGCGCAGCTCGTCCGAGAGCTCGACCAGCCGCGACTGGACACGGCGCAAGCGCTGCATGGCGCGAAGCTTGGCCTGCAGCACCGTGGCCGAGACCGGCTTGACCAGATAGTCGTCGCCGCCGGATTCGATGCCCAGCCACAGGTCCTGGTCCTGGTCGCGGCTGGACAGGAAGATGATCGGCGTCCAGCCGCCGGCCTCGCTGGCGCGCATCTGACTGGCGATCCAGTAGCCGTCATGCCCGGGCAGCTCCACATCGAGCAGCACCAGATCGGGCCTGTCGGCGCGGAAGCGGGTGAGCGCCTCGTCGGCGTCGCGAGCCTCGATGACCGAGTGGCCTGCAGCGGCAAGCTGCGCCGCGAGCAACTGGCGGGCGCTTCTTTGGTCATCGACGACGAGAACCCGCAGCGGGGGGAGCGAGGCTGAAGCTTCCACCGTTCCAGCTCCGGCTAGGAAGAGAAGTAGTTGACGGCGTGGGCATTATCGATCCGTGCTGTCGCGACAGCAGAGGGTTTGTGCTAGGCGACGGGCACCAGACGCAGTCACAATGGGGCGAGGCCGCGCGTTGCGGACGGCGGCCGCGCTTCTTGCTTGTAGTTTGCATTCTGGGCAGGGCGCAAGTCCTGGAAGGCTATGAACGATACGACCCATCTCGAGGCCAAGGTCCTGCTGCTCGAGCACGACCCGGCGCAGTACCGTCTGCTGCTGGACTTCTGCGCGGAGATCGGCCTGCAGGTGCTGCCGCGCACCGCGCTCGATGCCGTCGCGACGCTGGCTCAGCACAAGGACCTGGGCGGCGTGCTGCTGGCGGAAGACCTGCCGGGCGAGGGGCCGACGGCCCTGGATCTGGCCCGCACCATCCACAAGCAGCGGCCGGAGCTGCCGATCTTCCTGCGCCGCACCAGTTCCGCCCTGCTGGCGCCGGACGACGAGCGGGCGATTCGGCATTGCTGGACCTCGGGCGCGATCGAGGAGCTGCGTGCCGGCGTGGAGCGCAGCATCTTCAGCCTGCGCTACCCGACGCAGCTGGTCGACGGCATCGTGGAGCTCACGATCAACTCCCTGAGCTCGATGTTTCCGCACGCGACCGTCAGCGCCGAGGAGCCCTATGTGGTTCACGACCGCATCATCTTCGGCCAGGTGTCCACGCTGATTCCGCTGGAGAGCACCTGGTGCCGCGGCTACATGATGCTGCAGACCGAGGAGCAGGGGCTGCGCCAGGGCCTGATCCAGGGGCTGGCTCCGGTGGGCGTGGGTGGCGACCTGAACTTCCGCGAGATCAACAACCTGCTGGGTGAGGTCACCAATCTGGTCTGGGGCGCCTTCAAGAACCGCTATGTGCCCGACACCAGCTTCGCGCACCAGCCCACCCAGGTGCCCATCGTGATCAACCACGAGCACAAGTACATCTCCTTCGGCTCGCAGGATCCGCAGCTGTGCATCCGCTACCAGCTTGCGGACCCGCGCCGGCCAGGCATGCCGCCGCAGGTGATCGTGCAGCGCCTGATCTTCAACCTGTTCTGGTCGCCCGAGGGCTTCGCCGAGGCGGCGGCCAAGGCGCCTGAGTCCGGCCCCACGGGCGAGCTGGAGCTGTTCTGAGGGCGCGACGTGGCGTCCACCTGCAAGCAGAGATGACGAAAGAGACGCAGACGAAGGTACTGGTGGTCGACGACTCCGCGACGATGCGCGAGATCGTGGGCAGTTTCCTTGGCAGCCATGGCTTCGCGGTGGCCACCGCCACCGACGGACGCGATGGCCTGGCGCAGCTGCACCGCGATCCCTCGATCCGGCTGGTGATCAGCGACATCAACATGCCGCACATGGACGGCCTGACGATGGCGGAGAAGATCCGCGCGGAACTCGGCAATGCCGAGGTGCGCATCGTCATGTTGACGACCGAGGACAGCGCGAGCATGCGTGAGCGTGGCCGCGCTGCCGGCGTCAACGGCTGGATCGTCAAGCCCTTTCGTGGCGAGAAGGTGCTGGGGCCGCTGAAGAAGCTCTGTGGCATGACGGCCTGAGCCCGCCGGCGGCTGGCAGAGCGCCGGCAAATGAAAAGGCCGCCCCGGGATTTCGGAGCGGCCTTTATCCTTGGCGGCGAACGCGCGGTCCTTACAGGCCGGCCGCGGCGCGCAGCACCTGCGCCCGATCAGTGCGCTCCCACGTGAACTCGGGCTCTTCGCGGCCGAAGTGGCCGTAGGCTGCGGTCTTGCTGTAGATCGGGCGCAGCAGGTCCAGCATCTGGATGATGCCCTTGGGGCGCAGATCGAAATGGTCGTTCACCAGCTTGGCGATCTGCTCATCGGGGATCACGCCGGTGCCTTCGGTGTAGACCGTCACGTTCATCGGGCGAGCCACGCCGATCGCGTAGGCCACCTGGATCTGGCACTGGCGCGCCAGGCCGGCGGCGACGATGTTCTTGGCCACATAGCGGGCCGCGTAAGCCGCCGAGCGGTCCACCTTCGTCGGGTCCTTGCCCGAGAAGGCGCCGCCGCCGTGCGGGCAGGCGCCGCCGTAGGTGTCGACGATGATCTTGCGGCCGGTCAGCCCGCAGTCGCCCTGCGGGCCGCCGATGACGAAGCGGCCGGTCGGGTTGATCAGGTACTTGGTGTCGGCGGTCAGCCACTCCTTGGGCAGCACCGGCTTGATGATCTCCTCGCGCACCGCCTCGTAGAACTCGGGCTTCATCTTGTCGCCCAGGCTCATCTCGGGGGCGTGCTGGGTGGACAGCACGACGGTGTCGATCGAATGCGGCTTGCCGTCCACATAGCGCAGCGTGACCTGGCTCTTCGCGTCGGGGCGCAGGAAGGGCAGGCGGCCGTCCTTGCGCAGCTGGGCCTGGCGCTCGACCAGGCGGTGCGCGTAATAGATCGGCGCGGGCATCAGCTCGGGCGTCTCGTCGCAGGCATAGCCGAACATCAGGCCCTGGTCGCCGGCGCCGGTGTTCAGGTAGTCGTCGCTGGCGCGGTCCACGCCCTGTGCGATGTCGTTGCTCTGCTTGTCGTAGGCGACCAGCACCGCACAGCCCTTGTAGTCGATGCCGTACTCGGTGTTGTCGTAGCCGATGCGCTTGATCGTGTCGCGCGCGACCTGGATGTAGTCGACATTGGCCTGCGTGGTGATCTCGCCGGCCAGCACCACCAGGCCGGTGTTGGTCAGCGTCTCGGCCGCGACGCGGGACACCGGGTCCTGGGCCAGGATTGCGTCGAGAATCGCATCCGAGATCTGGTCGGCCACCTTGTCGGGGTGTCCTTCAGAGACGGATTCGGAAGTGAAGAGAAAATCGCTCGCCACGGAGTACTCCTTGAATGTCAGTCCATCGGCGTTGCCGTGCTGGTCAGGAGACGCGGCGAACGCTTTAGCGGCATTTGTTGAGCTTGACAGCCCGGCGGCATTTCGATCGCTCGATTAACCGCATCGCCCCGCAAGTTGTCCAAATTAACTCGGCGATGCCCGAATTATAGAAACATGATGCCGATGCTGCTTCGATTGATGTCCCGCTGGCCGCTGTGGCTGCTCCATGGCATTGGCGCCCTGCTGGGCTGGTTGACCTGGCTGGGCTCGCCGACCTACAGGCAGCGCTTTCGCGCGCAGGTGATGACGGCCGGTCTGCCGTGGCAGCGCGCGCGCGGTGCCGTCGCCCATGCCGGGCGGATGGTGGCCGAAGCTCCCTGGCTGTGGCTGCGTGCACCGGACAGCCGGCTGGGCGACCGCGTGCGCTGGGAGGGTGCCGAGCTGGTCGAGGCGGCACTGGCGCAGGGGCGCGGGCTGGTGCTGTTGACGCCGCATCTGGGCTGCTTTGAAGTCACCGCGCAGGCCTTTGCCGAGCGCTACGGCGCGCAATCGCCGATCACCGTGCTGTTCCGTCCGGCGCGCAAGGCGTGGATGCGCGAGCTCGTCGCCGGTTCGCGCGACCGGCCGGGCCTGTCGGCTGTTCCGGCCACGCTGGCTGGTGTGCGCCAGATGCTGCGCGCGCTGCGCCAGGGTCAGGTGGTGGGGCTGCTGCCCGACCAAGTGCCGCCCGAGGGGCTGGGCGTGTGGGCGCCGTTCTTCGGTCGTCCGGCCTACACGATGACGCTGGCCGGTAAGCTGGCCCAGCAGAGTGGCGCGCCGGTGCTGTGCCTGTGGGGCGACCGGCTGCCCTGGGGCCGCGGCTTTGTGGTGCGGGTGCGACCGGGGCCGCAGATCGCGCGCGAATCCACGCCAGAATCCGCTGCCACGCAGATCAACCAGGCGATGGAACAGATGATTCTCGATGCGCCCCATCAATACCTCTGGGGCTACCACCGCTACAAGAACCCGCGCGCGCTGGACCTGGGCCAGCCGTCGGACGCGAGCTGATCGATGTCCTTTGGCAAGAAGCTCGGCAAGCGCCTGGGCAATGGCGCCTCGCGTGCCTTCATCGGCCTGGTCTGGCTGCTGCATTTCCTGCCGCTGCCGGTGCTGGCGGCGCTGGGTTGGGGATTGGGGCGGCTGCTGTGGAGGCTGGCCGGCTCACGGCGCCGCATCGCGCTGCGCAATCTGGAGCTGTGCTTTCCGGAGAAGACCGCTGACGAGCGCCTGGCCCTCGCGAAGGAACACTTCGGCTGGCTGGGGCGCAGCCTGCTGGAGCGCAGCCTGCTGTGGTTCGCGTCGCCGGCGCGGCTCAAGCGCCTGGTGCATGTGAAAGGGCAGGTGCACCTGGCCGATCAGAGCGAGACGCCGGTGATGTGGCTGATGCCGCATTTCGTCGGGCTCGAATGGTCGGGTCCGGCGCTGATGCTCTTCCAGGGTCGCCCGGGCGTGAACATCTACCAGCCGCAGAGCAACGAGGTGTTCGACAAGCAGATCCTCTACGGCCGCCAGCGCCTGGGCGTGAATGCCTTCGTCGACCGCCACGAGGGCATACGCGGCGTGCTGCGCATGATTCGCAAGGGCTATTCCTTCCTGAACCTGCCGGACATGGACTTCGGCCCCAAGGACTCGGCCTTCGTGCCCTTCTTCGGCGTGCCGGCCTGCACGCTGCTGGCGCCGGCCAAGCTGGCGCGCACGATGCGCATGCCGGTGCAGCCCATGATGATCACGATGCTGCCCGGCGGCGGCGGCTACGAGGTGGAGTTCGGCGCACCCTTCGACGGCTATCCCAGCGACGATCCGCTGGCCGACGCGATGTTCTTCAACCGCTGGCTGGAGGCGCGCATCCGCGAGCATCCGGCGCAGTACTTCTGGGTGCACAAGCGCTTCAAGACCCGCCCCGAAGGCGAGCCGTCCTTGTACTGAGGGCCAGTCGGCGAGACAAGCCGCTGGCTGAGCCCCGGCGATAATCCGCATATGAACTTGCGCTTCACCAAGATGCAGGGCGCCGGCAACGACTTCGTCGTGATCGACGCCACCACGCAGCCGCTGGCGCTGTCGGCCGAGCAGATCCGCCGCCTGGGTGACCGCCGCTTCGGCGTGGGCTGCGACCAGATCCTGGTGATCGAGGGCAGCACTGAGCCGGGCGTGGACTTCCGCTACCGCATCTTCAACAACGACGGCGACGAGGTCGAGCACTGCGGCAACGGCGCGCGCTGCTTCGTGCGCTATGTGTCGGACAAGGGCCTGACCGCGAAGCGCAGCATCAAGGTGCGCACCGTCAATGCGCTGCTCGAGCTGCGGCTGCGCGACGACGGCCGTGTCACCGTCGACATGGGCGCGCCGGTCTTCGCGCTGGAGCGCGTGCCCTTCGACGCCACCGGCCTGCAGCCGCGCCTGGAAAACGGCTTCGAGCTCTGGCCGCTGGCCGACCTGCACAGCGAACTGGCGGTGCTGTCGATGGGCAATCCGCATGCGGTGCTGCGCGTGGCCGAGGTCGACAGCGCGCCGGTCCAGACGCTGGGCCCGAAGATCGCGAGCCACCACCGCTTCCCGCGCCGCGTCAATGCCGGCTTTCTGCAGGTGCTCGACCGCGGCCATGTGAAGCTGCGCGTCTACGAGCGCGGCGCCGGCGAGACGCTGGCCTGCGGCACCGGCGCCTGCGCGGCGGTGGTCGCCGGCATCCGCCTGGGCTGGCTGGACGAGCGGGTGGACGTGCAGGCGCGCGGCGGGCTGCTGACCATCGAATGGGCGGGCCTGAGCCAGGGCCTGGACGCATCGGTGCTGATGACCGGTCCGGCCGAGACGGTTTTTGAAGGAGAAATTTCGCTGTGAGCAACCAAGCCAACCAGGGCACCGCAGGCATCACCGAACAGGACATCGCCGAGTTCCTGGTCAACAACCCGAGCTTCTTCGAGCGCCATGCCGAGATGCTGGCCGCCGTGCAGCTGAGCCATCCGCACAGCCAGCGCGCCGTGTCGCTGCAGGAGCGCCAGGCCGAGATGCTGCGCGACAAGATCAAGGGCCTGGAGTTCAAGATCATCGAGATGATCCGCAACGGCCAGGAGAACGTCGCCATCGCCGACCGCCTGCACCGCTGGACGCTGACGCTGATGCTGACGCAGGACGCCGCTGCGCTGCCGGCGGTGACCACGCGCGAGCTGCGCCACCAGTTCATGATCCCGCAGGCCGGCCTGCGCCTGTGGGGCGTGGCGCCCGAGCATGCCGAGGCCGAGTTCGCGCAGCCGGTCAGCGCCGACGTGAAGAGCTTCGCCGCCAGCCTGACCCAGCCCTATTGCGGCGTGAACTCGGGCTTCGAGGCGGCGCGCTGGCTGGAGGGCGACCGCGACGTGGCCTCGCTGGCGCTGGTGCCGCTCAAGCGCGGCGAGCAGAGCTTCGGCCTGCTGGCGCTGGGCTCGCCGGACCCGACGCGCTACACCGCCGAGATGGGCACCGAGTTCCTGGCCCGCATCGGCGAGATCGCCAGCGCCGCGCTGGCCCGTCTGCTGCCGGCCAGCAGCGATGAGCAGAGCAAGGCCGGCTGAGCCCGACGAGGTGGTCGCGCTGTGCGAGGACGCGCAGCGCTACCTTGACTATCTGCGCGTGCAGCGCCGCGTCGCCGCGCGCACGCTGGTCATCTATGGCGAGGCGCTCCAGCGCCTGCAGCAGCTCAGCCAGCGCGACGGGCTTGAGAGCCTGCGCCGCGTGCAGCCGCCGCAGGCGCGGCGCTGGCTGGCCCTGCTGCATGCCGAAGGGCTGGGGCCGCGCACGCTGGCGCTGCAGCTCTCGGCCTGGCGCGGCTTCTACCAATGGCTGGGCCGCGAAGGCCTGGTGCCGCTGAACCCGATCGCCGGCCTGCGCGCGCCCAAGGCGCCCAAGCCGCTGCCCAAGGCCTTGTCGGCCGACGACGCGGTGCAGCTGGCGGACTTCTCCGATAACGCGGCCGATGCGCGCCTGGAGGCGCGCGACCAGTGCCTGGTGGAACTGCTCTACGGCTGCGGCCTGCGCGTGGCCGAGCTGGTGGGCCTGGATGCGAAAGCCAGCGCCGCAGCGCGCGGCTGGATCGACCTGCCCTCGGCCGAGGTGCAGGTGCTGGGCAAGGGATCCAAGCGGCGCAGCGTGCCGCTGGGCAGCGCGGCGGCGGCGGCGCTGCAGCGCTGGCTGGCGCTGCGGCCGCAGCTGGCGCGTGCGGACGAGCCGGCGCTGTTCGTCGGCACACGCGGCGCGCGGCTGTCCGACGGCCAGGTGCGCGCGGTGCTGAAGAAACGCGCGCTGCAGGCCGGCATGCCGGCGCATGTGCATCCGCATATGCTGCGCCACTCCTTCGCCTCGCACCTGCTGCAATCCAGCGGTGACCTGCGTGCGGTGCAGGAGCTGCTGGGCCACGCGCATATCGCCACCACGCAGGTCTATACCAAGCTGGACTTCCAGCACCTGGCCAAGGTGTACGACGCGGCGCATCCGCGCGCGAAGAAGAAGTCCTGAGCCGCCTCGGCCGGAGGCGCTGCTAAGCTGCGCGCCATGTCGAAGAACAACAAGTCGTTCCTGAGGAAATTTGCCTGTCTCGCGCTGGCCCTGGCGCCTGCGTTGGGTCTGGCGCAGCAGCAGAAGTCAGCCAACGACGGTGAGGCGAGCCCCTTGCCTCGCCCGGGCTTTCTGCTCGCGCAGCCCGCCGCCTTCGAGGCCAACTGGACGCCGCTGACGTTGCCGACCAAGGAGCGGATCGCATTGCTCGGCGCCAGCTATCTGGTCGCGATGGACAACAGCTGGGGCGTGGGGCCGAGCTTCTACGGCGCCGCGCAGGGCAACTACGGCGGCATCTTCACCGTCGGCTTCACCGCGCAGCGCCGTGGCCGTGTGGCGCAGAACCTGCACTGGGCGGCCAGCCTCTATGCCGGCGCCGGCGGCGGCCTGAGCTCGGACCAGGTGCGCTTCGGCGGCGGGCTGATGCTGCGCCCCGAGCTCTCGCTGCGCACCGAGGTGGGCAACTGGTACTACGGCTTCGCACTGGCGCAGACGCGCTTCCCCAGCGGCAACGTCAAGGACAACTCGGTGGGCCTGGTGCTGGGCTATTCCGACGGCTTCATGAGCTACTCGCCGGCCAGCGCAGGACAGCGGGTGCTGGGCTACAAGCGTTCGGGTCTGGGCTTCGACGAGATCGGCCTGAGCCTGGGGCACTACCAGCCACTGTCCAGCGCGCGCACGCGCAGCGGCAAGACCACGCAGAACATCGGCAAGGCCGGTGCGGTGCTGCGCCAGTACGTCACCGAAGGCGCCTGGTGGGGCCTGGAGGCGGCCGGTGCGGCGTCGGGTGGCGCCGATGGCTATATGGAGGTGCTGGGCACGCTGGGCGAGGACTACAGGCTCTGGGGCAGCAAGGCCT
This sequence comes from Roseateles sp. T103, assembly GCF_057219915.1. Classification (NCBI taxonomy): domain Bacteria; kingdom Pseudomonadati; phylum Pseudomonadota; class Betaproteobacteria; order Burkholderiales; family Sphaerotilaceae; genus Roseateles; species Roseateles sp. T103. Next base: position 781,363 of record NZ_JBXVVS010000002.1, on the reverse strand, counting down.
GGCGCGGTGGCTGGCATGTCGCCGCCGGCCTGGGCGGCGGCGGCGACGTGGACACCGGCAACGGCTGGCTGGTCAAGGCCGGCCCGACGCTGCGCTGGAAGTCGCCCTGGGGCCCCAGCCTGCATTTCGATGCCGGCGTGATGGGCGCGGCGACCGGCAAGTTCAAGAGCACGTATGCACGGCTGTCGCTGGCGCTGCCGCTGGACGAGGCGATCGGCAAGGCCGGCCCCTTCGACGAGCGCGAAGGCGTGGTGCAGACGCAGACCGTGCATGCCAGCCTGCAGCGCCTGCCCTCGGTGCGCTTCAAGGACGGGCGGCGCGAGAGCATCGGCCATCTCGCGCTGCTGATGACGCGCGAGTTCAGCCCCTACGTCTACGGTTCGGCGCAGGCGGGCAGCGCAGCCTTCGGCAGCGCGGGGGCCTATTCCTTCGGCCTCTTCGGCCTGGGCCTGCAGAGCAAGCCGCTGCTGATCAACTGGGGCATGCCGCGTGTTGGCGCCGAGCTGCTGGTCGGTGCGGCCGGCGGCGGCGGCGTGGATGTGGCCGGCGGCGCCATCGCGCAGGGCGAGGCCTGGGCGCAATGGACGCTGGGCGAGCAGCAGCGTTGGCGCCTGCGCACCGGCCTGGGCCAGTGGCGCAGTCTGCGCGGGCAGACGCAGTCCTCGTCGCTGGTCAATGTCTCGCTGGGCTATGCCTTTGGCGCGCTAACCAGATAAGGCCCGGGCGGCGACAATCGCCGCCATCATGAAAAGCATCCGTCTTCGCGCCGGCAAGGAGCGTTCGCTGCAGCGCCGGCATCCCTGGATCTTCCAGGGCGCCATCGACAAGGGCCGCGCCGATCCCGGCGAAACCGTGCGCGTGGAATCGGCCGACGGCCAGTTCCTCTGCTGGGCCTCGTTCAGCCCCGAGTCGCAGATCCGCGCGCGGGCCTGGAGCTTCGACCAGGCCGAGCGCATTGACGCCGCCTTCTTCCAGCGCCGCATCGCCGCCGCGGTCGCGGTGCGCGCGCGGCTGCCGATTGCCTCGAACGCGGTGCGGCTGATCCATGGCGAATCCGACGGTCTGCCCGGCCTGGTGGTCGACCGCTACGACGATGTGCTCGTCGCGCAGTTCGGCACCGCCGGCATGGAGCGCTGGAAGGCGGTGATCGCCGATGCGCTGCTGGCCGCGACGGGGCTGACCAAGCTCTATGAACGCAGCGACGCCAGCGTGCGCGCCCTTGAGGGCCTGCCCGAGATCCGCGGCTGGCTGCGCGGCAGCGGCGCCACCGAACTGGTGATCCGCGAGCACGAGTGGCAGCTGAGCCTGGACGTGGCCGAGGGCCACAAGACCGGCTACTACCTGGACCAGCGCGACAACCGCAAGCGCTTCGCCGACGTGGTGCGCCACTACGGGGCCAAGCGGGTGCTGAACTGTTTCAGCTACACGGGAGGCTTCTCGGTGGCCGCGCTGGCCGGCGGCGCCGACGAGGTGATCAGCGTCGACTCCTCGGGCCCGGCGCTGGAGCGCGCCAAGCACCACGTCGCGCTCAACGGCTTCGATGCCGCGCGCCACACCGCGCTGGACGCCGACGTGAACCAGACGCTGCGCCGCTGCCTGCAGGAAGGCCAGAGCTTCGACGCCATCGTGCTGGACCCGCCCAAGTTCGCGCCCACCGCGGCGCACGCCGAGCGCGCCGCGCGCGCCTACAAGGACATCAACCGCCTGGGCCTGAAGCTGCTGGCGCCCGGCGGGCTGCTGTTCACCTTCTCCTGCTCAGGCGGCATTGCGCCGGACCTGTTCCACAAGATCGTCGCCGGCGCGGGCCTGGACGCGGGCGTGGACGGCTACATCCTCGAGCGTGTCGGCGCCGCGCCCGACCATCCGCAGACGATCAACTTCCCCGAGGGCGAGTACCTGAAGGGGCTGCTGATCCTCAAGCGCGGCTGAGGCCTCGCGCGCCGCTCAGCCGGCAGCGCCGGCATGACCGGCTTTGGGCAAGGCCAGCCGCGGATCGAACTTCACCCGCTGCAGGCTGAAGAAGCTCTTCACGTTACGCACATTCGCCTGCTGCGTGAAGAGGCGCTGAACCAGCGCGTTATAGGCCGGCATGTCGGCCACCTGAACGACCAGCACGAAGTCCGGCCCCGGCGAGACGCGCCAGCACTGCTGCACCGCCGGGTCGTCCACCACGGCTTGCTCGAAGGCCTGCAGATGCTCGGCACCTTGGCGGTCCAGCGTGATCTCGACGATGGCCGAGAGCCCGGCGCCCAGCTTGGCCGGCGACAGCAGGGCCACACGGCGCTCAATGATGCCGCCGTCCACCAGGCGCTTCACCCGCCGCAGGCAGGTGGCCGGCGAGACATGGGCGCGCTGCGCCAGATCCTGGTTGGACAGCGAAGCGTCCTGCTGCAGCAGGTCGAGGATGCGCAGGTCGGTGGCATCCAATCCGGGGGGTGATGAACTAATCATTCACAAAATACGGATTCATGAAATTTAATTGGGTAATTTATCACGCATGGCATTGAATTTCATTTGCTAAAGAATTTTGAAAGCATTCACCTTGTCGGCCTGCCTACGATCGCTCCCGCCTCGCACGGCTCGGACATCTGCCTGAAGCCGGCGTGGCAACACCGTCAGTCCGTCCAGCAAGGGAGCTCGCTATGTGTGGCATCGTCGGCGCCGTCAGTCAGCGCAACATCGTTCCGGTCCTGATCGAGGGTCTGAAGCGGCTCGAGTACCGCGGCTATGACTCCTGCGGCGTGGCGGTGCACCAGGGCGGCGAGCTCAAGCGCGCACGCAGCACCTCGCGCGTGGCCGAGCTCGATGCGCTGGCCAAGGAAGACGGCATCGCGTCCGGCACCGGCATCGCCCACACCCGCTGGGCCACGCATGGCGCACCGGCGGTGCACAACGCGCATCCGCACTTCTCGCATGGCCCGAACGCGACGAGCGCCACGGCCGGCCGGATCGCGCTGGTGCACAACGGCATCATCGAGAACCACGACGAGCTGCGCGCCGAGCTCAAGGGCCGCGGCTACGAGTTCCTCAGCCAGACCGACACCGAGGTCATCGCCCACCTGATCGACCACCACTACCACGGCGATCTGCTGGAAGCCGTGCAGGCCGCGCTGGGCCGGCTCCGGGGTGCTTATGCGATCGCGGTGTTCTGCCGCGACGAACCGCACCGCGTGGTCGGCGCGCGCGAAGGCTCGCCGCTGGTGCTGGGCGTGGGCACCGAACCAGGCCAGGGCGAGCATTTCCTCGCCTCCGACGCAATGGCACTGGCCGGCGTGACCGACCAGATCGTCTATCTGGAAGAAGGCGATGTGGTGGACCTGCAGATGGGCCGCTACTGGATCACGCATCTGGACGCCGCCGGCAGCGGCCGCTACTCGCCGGTGGAGCGCCCGGTGCGCACGGTGCACGCGCACAGCGGCGCGGCCGAGCTTGGCCCCTATCGCCACTACATGCAGAAGGAAATCTTCGAGCAGCCCACGGCGATCGCGAACACGCTGGAGTCCATCACCAGCATCACGCCCGAGCTCTTCGGCGACGGCGCCTATCGCATCTTCAAGGACGTGGATTCGGTGCTGATCCTGGCCTGCGGCACCAGCTACTACTCGGGCTCCACCGCCAAGTACTGGCTGGAGAGCATCGCCAAGATCCCCACCAGTGTGGAGATCGCCAGCGAGTACCGCTACCGCGACAGCGTGCCGAACCCGCGCACCCTGGTCGTCACCATCAGCCAGAGCGGCGAGACGGCCGACACGCTGGCCGCGTTGAAGCATGCGCGCGCCCAGGGCATGCTGCACACGCTGACGGTCTGCAACGTCTCCACCAGCGCGATGGTGCGCGAGTGCGAACTGGCCTACATCACCCGTGCCGGCGCCGAGATCGGCGTGGCCTCGACCAAGGCCTTCACCACGCAACTGGTCGGCCTGTTCCTGCTCACGCTGGCGCTGGCGCAGACGCGCGGCCACCTGAGCGAAGCGCAAGAAGCCGAGCACCTGAAGGCGCTGCGCCACCTGCCGGTGGCCGTGCAAGCGGTGCTGGCACTGGAGCCGCAGGTGATCGCCTGGAGCGAAGAGTTCGCCCGCAAGGAAAACGCACTGTTCCTCGGCCGCGGCCTGCACTACCCGATTGCGCTGGAAGGCGCGCTGAAGCTCAAGGAAATCTCTTACATCCACGCCGAGGCCTATCCGGCCGGCGAGCTCAAGCACGGCCCGCTGGCGCTGGTCACCGCCGAGATGCCGGTGGTGACGGTGGCACCCAACGACGCGCTGCTGGAGAAGCTCAAGAGCAACATGCAGGAAGTGCGCGCCCGCGGCGGCCAGCTCTACGTCTTCGCCGACAGCGACACGCAGATCGAGAGCGAGCAAGGCCTGCACGTGATCCGCATGCCCGAGCACTACGGCGCGCTGAGCCCCATCCTGCACGTGGTGCCGCTGCAGCTGCTGGCCTATCACACGGCCTGTGCACGTGGGACGGATGTCGACAAGCCGCGCAACCTGGCAAAGAGCGTAACGGTTGAGTGACGCGTCTTCGAGTCGTTGCTCGAGAGGAGCAAGTCCGTCGGTGCAGCCTCAGTGTCGGTTGAACTCTGCCAGTTGCCGCGGCGAGTCGCATTCTGTCGCGCCTGCGAGTGCAGTCGGAATGGTGCGGCTGGGCGGGTTCAGGTAGCTGGGAATCCGGCGACGGCTCGGTAGCGTCTTCGGCCAGCGATTGATTGAGCCGTCATTCGTCAGCCGCAGGCTCGTTCTCCGTGTGCCGCTCAGGCTCCGTGGTCTTGACGATTTCTCTCAGTACGGACGTGGCGTAGTTCCCGGCGGGCAAGGAGAAGTTGAGCGCCAGTTGATCGGCTTTCGGCCATTCCCATGACATCTCAGCCGGGCTCGCCACCAGGGCGCGGCGCTCCTGATCCAGGCCGGCGTGTTCCATGCCGTCGCACAAGGTGGCATGACGTGTAGCCACGTCGTTCTCGAGGGCTTGCGCTTGATCGGTGGTGGCTACGCGGCCCCGTCCCCAGAGCGGTCCGGTGGGTCGGCCCGCCTCGTCCAGCACATCGCCGGGCAGGGTCTTGCTCCAGAGTCCCTGCTGGATTCGCTGTGCCAGCACTTCATTGAAGACGAAGGAGCGCACCGCCGACAGGTAGATGCTCTTCTTCTTCGGGTTGCGTACGCGGATTTCGCGGGTCAGCATGGCCAGGCCCAGCGTCACATTGCCGCCATCAAAGCCGAAGCGCTGAGCCCCGAAGTAGTTGGGCACGCCCTGAGCCGCAATGGCTTTGAGATTGGCCTCGATGGCGTCGCGGTCGCCGCTCACGCCACGCAGCACGATGCGGAAGCGGTTTCCCTGCAGATCACCGGGGCGCAGCTTCTTCACATGGCGGCTCTGGTGCAGCACCTTGTACTCCGGGTGCTGAAGCTGGGTCAGGTCGGGCGTTTCGCCCTTCGGTAGATAGATGCTGAACCATTGACGCGTGACGGCGTAGCGGTCTTTGAGTCCGGCATAGCCCACGTCCCTTTCCTGCACGCCGGCAGCCTCGGCCAGCTGCTGGGCGACGAAGGCGGTGTTGGCACCGTTCTTCTCGACCTCCAGCCAGATGTGTTCGCCTTCTCCGGAGGGTAGCTGCAGCGGCAGTTCGGTGACGATGAAATCCTCGTTGAGGAGTTTCAGGGTGGCGCAGGCGCCGCTGGACGGATAGGCGTTGGGCCACGGCGGCAAGGTCGTGTATTGAGAAGCGACGGTCATGAGCGGTCTGACGGCTCCAGCTGTAGATGGGGCAGGCTGTCTGGCCGACCCCGGGGCAGACCAGGCAGTGATTCTCTCCCCGCTCGCATGCCTGGGCGAGCATCAGCCGATGCGGCAGCGACGGGAGTTGCGGCGCGCTATGGCGAGCGGCCTTGGGCCGGCGCGGGCGAAAAGCCGCATCCGCAGGGATCGGTCGATCGAGGGCCACGGCCTCGGTCGGCAGCGACGCCGTCGGCGCCGCGCTGTCACGAGGTCGCTCGACCGAGGCCAGCCGGCGCGTCACCCGTCTGGCACGGAGTCTCCCTAGCGCTGACGGCAAGCTGATCCGTGCTGGCAGCCGATCTTTTGCAAACCTATTGTTCAAAAAGCAGGCCGGTGCTGTGCTTAGAAACCGGTGCAGACTAGTGAATTCCCTTGGTTACATGCGATTTCTGCTGCATTCTCTGGACAGGCAATACATTCCGCTTGTTCAATTCGATCGGCTGATGCGATGCCAGAGCTGTTCGATCGACGAGCGCCCTTCGCGCAATGGCAGGCACCGGTTGACCCGATCGGCGCCGGCAGGTGCTCACAAGGGATCGGTACGGGACAACTGCGCCGATCTGGCGTGACTGATGAATGACCGAAGGCACACGTAACAGGCAGCTACTCGCGTCGAGATGCGGCCAGGCGCCCAGGGGCGCTCGGAATTGCCTCGGCCGAGGCGCATCGCAATGAGACCCAGGCGAGCAGACAACAAACATGGAGACATCACAGTGAAATTCCTGCCCAGAGCCAATCACCGCGTCCTTGCCCTCACCGCTGCTGTCGGTGCTGCGCTGCCTGTCCTGGCGCAGCAACCCGGCGAGTCGCAGGCGGAGAAGGAGCAACTTGAGACCGTGGTCGTCACGGTCCAGAAGCGCAGCGAGTCGCTTTCCAAAACACCCGTGGCGGTCTCGTCGTTCTCCGGCAAACAGCGCGAGGAGACCGGGGTGCTGACCGTTGCGGACCTCACCAATGTCACGCCAGGCCTCTCGTACAGCACCTCGCAGGACAAGGTCTACATCAGAGGCGTGGGCAGGCAGACCAATACGGTGGGCACCGATCCAGGCGTGGCCGTCTACACCGACGGCTTCTACGCGCCATCCACCGTGTCCGCGGCTGGTTCGCCGCTGTTCATCGAGCGCGTCGAGATCATGCGCGGCCCGCAGGGCACGCTGTACGGCCGCAACTCCATTGGTGGTGCGGTGAACGTCATCGCCAGTCCGGCGACCAAGAAGCCCTATGCCGAGTTCCGCGGCTCGCTCGACAACTTTGGCCGCAAGGAGGCCCGCGCCTCGGTATCCGGCCCGCTGACCGAGTCCATCCAGGCGCGCTTCAACGCCGAGCGCATCAAGCAGACCGACGGCTACTACCAGAACATCGCCGGCGGTCCGGATGAGGGCGGTGTCGTCAACAACAGCTATGTCGAAGGCATCCTGCAGGGGCAGTTCGAAGACTTCGACTTCTTCCTTCGCTATGGCCGACTGGAACGGGACGAGCGCGGTCGCTACAGCGCGACGCTTGGCAATTACGACACCACCTCGCCGACCATTCCGCTGGGCATGAACCCGACCTTCGGTTCGACGGTTGCGAACCCAGCGAACAACGACATCCGCAAGTTCAACGCCAACACGCCGACCAGCACCAAGCTCAAGGACCACCAGCTCCTGGTGGCCAACGCGACGGTCTACTTCGACGGCTTCGACCTGAAGTACGTGGGCGGCTACCACCAGTACGTCTTCGACCAGATCCAGGACTACGACAACAGCGCGGTGGTCTCCTACCAGTACCGCCCCAACGGCGCGAGCGTGCCGATGACCATGGGTGTCGACTACAGGCGCCGCTACATCGAAGACCGCAGTTATTTCAGCCACGAACTCAACCTGGTTTCGACCAAGGCCGGGCCGCTGCGCTGGATCGGCGGACTGTTCTTCCTGCATGAAGACTTCAACCAGCCGGTCACCATCGACCAGCCTTCGGCACCGGAGGTCGCGGCCCCGTTCTACGCAAGCCCGTTCCGGCCCGCACCGGCGAACCCCGACCGGCTGCTCTATGACAGCCAGGCAAGACAGAAGAGCGACAGCTACGCGGTCTTCGGTCAGGTGGACTACGACATCACCAAGACCTTGCGCGCGACGGCCGGGCTGCGCTGGAGCAAGGATGTCAAGAACGCCACCGAGTCGCTGCATGGCGTGATCTACAACCCGACGCTGGGGCCGGGCGTCGGCTTCTATTGCCAGGCGAATCAATGCACGGGCCTGGCCTACGACTATCGCAACGACTCTCGCAGCTTGTCCGGCAAGTGGTCGGCCGAGTCCGGCACGGCGGGCCTGCAATGGACGCCCGACCGCGAAAACATGGCCTACGCGAAGTACAGCCGCGGCTTCAAGTCCGGCGGCTTCAACATCGGCTCGATCGCGCCGGTGTCGCAGGTCGACTCCGAGACCGTCGATGCCTTCGAAGTCGGCTACAAGCGCGAGGTGGCGCGGACCTTCTGGGTCAACACCGCCGTGTTCGACTACAGCTACCGCAATATGCAGGTCCCGCTGCTGGTGCTGCCTGCCGGCTCCTCCAGTGCGCGTACCGATCTGATCAATCTCGACAAGGTTCGCTCGCAGGGCGTAGAGATCGAGGCGAACTGGCAAGCGGCGCAGGGTCTCAACCTGTTCGCCACCTATGCCTGGCTGGACACCAAGATCGTCAACGGCTGCTGCTATGTGAACCCGCTCGATCCGCAGGCATTGCTGCCCGGCGCGCGCCCCGTTGGCGCTGCCACCGGCGGCGCCCGAGCGCAGGATGTCTCGGGCAACACGCTGCCCGTCGCGGCCAAGCACAAGGTCTCGCTGACACCGGCCTACCGCTTTGCAGCCTTCGGCGGCCAGATGCTCGTCGCCGGCACCTATGCCTGGCGCAGCGCGATCAAGGCCGGCATCTTCGAGGACGGCATCGCAAGGGCGCCCTCGTTCGGCCAGCTGGATGGACGCATCAGCTTCACCAATGGTTCAGGCAAGGTCACCGTCGCTGCCTTCGCCCGCAACATGCTTGACAAGCTCGGCTACGAGGCAGTCGGCGCCGCCGCGACGGCAGCCGGCGTGGCGACCACCTACTCGCTCACGCCGCCACGCACCTACGGCCTCGAGCTCCAGGTGAGGTACTGATGGCAGCAGCCTTCTCCGAGAGCGCCGGGAGGCAGCCCGGCCGACTGGGTGCGGGGCGCAAGCTGGCGGTAGGTGCAGGCGATTTCGGCCTGAACATCTACTGGCAGATCGCCTCGCTGTACCTGCTGTACTTCTACACCGATGTGCTGCAGATCCCGCCGGCCACGGCCGGTGCGATCTACATGCTCGCACTTGTGTGGGATGCCGCCCTGGACCCGCTGGTCGGACTGCTGGCCGACCGCACGCGTTCGCGGTCAGGGCGCTACCGGCCCTATCTGCTGATCGGTGCACCGCTGCTGGCCGTGAGCTTCGTCGCCATGTTCCTGCTGTCCACCTGGGCCATGTCGTGGAGCATGTCGCTCACCGTGCTGCTGCACTTCGCGTTCCGCGGCCTTTACGCTGTGGTCGCCGTTCCCTACGCATCGCTGAGTGCGCGCATCACGACGGACTCAAACGAGCGCGGCGACATCGCCGCCTTCCGCATGATCGGCGCTACGGCCGCGGCCGTGGTGGTGGCGATGGCCACGCTGCCGATCGCTGCTCATTTCGGCCACGGGCGTGAAGGCTGGGGGGGCGTGGCGGTGCTCTATGGAGCGCTCGCGACAGCGATGCTGCTGCTCTGCGCTTTCGGCGTTACCGGTCTGGATGCCGCCACGGCCGACGAACCCTCCGGCCCGACGCTGCGCGAGAAGCTGCGCACGACGGCGCTGAACGGCCCGCTGCTGATCGTGCTGGCCGGTGTGGCGGTCAGCTCGATGACGCAGACCATCTTCCAGAAGAACCTCGTCTACTACTTCAAGTACGTGGTCGGCGATGCGCGCCTGGTCGGCTGGGCGTTCGGCTTGTACGCGATCGTCGTCGCCATCTGCGTGCCGCTGTGGACCTTTGCGGCGCGACGCTATGGCAAGCGCGAGGTCTGGATCGCCGGCATCGTGCCCACGGTGCTCGGCCTGCTGCTCTGGAAGGCTGCCGATGGCCACGGCCTGCTGGCGCTGCATGCTGCGCTGGCGGTGATGAGCATAGGCACTGCGGCCTATGTCGTCTCCTTCTGGTCCATGCTGCCGGACACCGTGGAATACGGCCAGTGGAAGACGGGCATCCGCTCCGAGTCCTTCGCCTTCGGCCTGGTCATGTTGGGCCAGAAAGCGGCGCTAGGCCTGGCTGCCGGCGCCCTAGGCATGCTGCTAGCGCAGGCCGGCTACACAGGCAGCGGCGCACAGTCGGCGCAGACGCTGGAGGCGATCAAGAACATGATGTTCTGGATTCCGCTGGGCGGCGCTTTGGTGACGGGCGCACTGGTCTTCTTCTACCCCATCTCGCCGCGAGCGCATCGCCAGATGCTGCACGACATCCAGCAACGCTCGTCGGGAGCGACAACAACATGAAGCCGTTTGTTCTACTCGTCGCCGCAGTCCTGACGGCCGGCGTTGCCACTGCAGATGCAGCCGATCCCTTGGCGCCACGCGTGCGCGTCGCCCAGGGCGAACTGGAAGGAACGGTGGACGCGGGCATCAGGGTGTTCAAGAACATTCCCTACGCGGTCCCGCCGCTAGGCGAGCGTCGGTGGCGACCGCCAGTTCCGGCGCAGGGCTGGGACGGCATCCGCTCAGCCCGGTCGTACGGCCCCTCGTGCCCGCAGCTGCCGTTCCCGGGCGATATGCAGCCGCTCGAACCCGGCATGAGCGAGGACTGCCTGACGCTCAATGTCTGGACGCCACCGGGCAAAGGACCGCACCCGGTGATGGTCTGGATCCACGGCGGCGGCTTCCTCAACGGCGGCGCCGCGACGGCCACGACCGACGGCCGCGCCCTGGCCCGGCAGGGTGTCGTCGTCGTCACGTTCAACTACCGGCTCGGCCGGCTCGGTTTCTTCGCCCATCCGGCGCTGACGGCCGAGGCTCCGCAGGCGCCGCTGGGCAACTACGGTCTGATGGACCAGATCGAAGCGCTGCGCTGGGTGCGCAACAACATCAGCGCCTTCGATGGCGATCCGTCCAATGTGACGGTCTTCGGCGAATCGGCGGGGGGCGGCTCTGCTGCAGGCATTCTCAACCACCCGACAGCGCGCGGGCTGTTCGCCAAGCTGATCGTGCAGTCCGGCGGTGGACGCAGCACTCCGGTCCGGATGCGTGGCGCATCGTTCGACGGTGGCCCGTCGATGGAGGAGATCGGCAGCGGCTTTGCCAAGTCGCTCGGCATCGAAGGCTCGGACGCCACAGCCGCCGCGCAGCTGCGCGCCTTGTCGGTCGAGCAGGTCGTCGGCGGCGTCAACATGATGAACAACGGCGACCGCAGGCGCACGATCAACTGGATGATCGATGGCAACTTCGCTACCGAGGACTTCATCAGCGCAATGATGCGCGGCCGTCAGGCACCGGTACCCGTGATGGTGGGTGCCAACAGCGACGAGCTGGGGGCCATGTCGAACATCGATGGCATCGCCAACTACGCGGTGCTGCAGTTCCGCGACGATGGTCCCGCACTGCGCAAGGCCTACACCGCCGGCGGCAAGGACGAGCTGCGCCTGCTGCCCTCCGACGCCGTCTTCGTCGAGCCGGCCCGCTTCATGGCCAAGCTGGTCACGGCGGGCGGCCAGCCGGCCTACCACTACCGGTTCGGCTATGTGGCCGAGAGCCAGCGCAGTCGTCTGCGCGGGGCCAGGCACGCGTCCGAGATCGCCTACGTCTTCAACAACCCCGAGACCATCGCCGGCGTGACCGATGCGGATCGCCAGGTGGCGCGCGCAACCAGCGCGGCCTGGGCGTGTTTCGCGAAGACGGGACGTCCCGGCTGTGCAGGCTGGGACTGGCCCGAGTACGGCTCGAAGCGCGCGACGCTGGTGATCGACGCCGAAGGCGCTCGTGTCGAGCACGACCTCGACAGGGAGCGTCTGGACCTGATCGAACAGCACTACCAGACGCAGATCTGGAACCGACTGGCGCCATGACCTCACGACAGCAGCTCTTCTCGATCCGCGTGGAAGGAACGCACCTGCTCGATGGCGCAGGGCGCGACATCATCCTGCGCGGCGTCAATCTCGGCGCCGACGCCAAGCTGCCGTTCCCGGATGGCGGCACCCACATCCCCACCGACTTCTCGGACCATCGCGAGGTCTCCTTCATCGGCCGACCTTTTCCGCTGGCCGAGGCAGCGGCGCACTTCGCGCGCATCTCGCGCTGGGGCTTCAACTGCGTGCGCCTGCTCACGACCTGGGAAGCGGTGGAGCACGCCGGCCCCGGTCGCTACGACGATGAGTACCTCGACTATTTCTGCGCCGTCGTCGAGGCAGCCGGGCGACACGGCATCCGCGTCTTCATCGACTTTCATCAGGATGTCTGGAGCCGCATGTCCGGCGGTGCGGGCGCACCGGGGTGGACGCTGGAGAGGGTCGGGCTGGACTTCACGCGCTTCCCGGCTGCGCAGGCCGCGCTGGTGATGCAGGCAGCGATGGACTTCGACAATCCGAACCCCCATCAGGCCAGCTATCCGAAGATGGCCTGGAGTTCGAACTACCTGGCGCCAGTCAGCGGCATCATGTGGACGCTGTTCTGGCTCGGCCGTCAGGTCACGCCCCAGTTCGAGATCGACGGCCAGAACGTGCAAGACTTCCTCCAGGGGCGCTACCTGGCCGCCGTCGACGAGATGGCGCGCCGCATGGCCAGGTATCCGCAGGTCATCGGCTTCGACTCGCTGAACGAGCCTGGCCTCGGCTGGGTCGGCACGCCGCTGTCGGCGCGCCTGCTGCCCGGCGCGTCGCAGCGCATGCGTCCGCTCAAGCCGGGCCCGGCTTGGTCGCCGCTGGAAAGCCTGGCGCTGGCACAGGGGCTGCCGATCACCTTGCCGCAGATCGAGCGCGACCCGCAGACGCTGGCGCTGTCGCTGGGGCCGGATGTCGTCCTGAATGCCGAACGGGTTCGCATCTGGCAGCAGGACCGGCCTTGCCCGTTCGAAGCCGCAGGCATCTACGCGCTGCAGGACGGTCGCGCGATCGCAAGGTGCGAGCACGCCTTCGCGCACATCGACGGTCGGCCCATCGAGCCATCGAGCGACATCTTCGCGCCCTTCTTCCACCGCGTCGCAAGCACGGTACGGCGCCATCGCAAGGACTGGCTGCTCTTCGCCGAGATGGACCCCTATGCGCTCGCGCTGGGTCGCTACTTTCCCCAGGACATGCCTCAGGCCAGCGTGAACGCGAGTCATTGGTACGACACGCAGCTGCTCTACACCAAGCGCTTTGACCGCAACGACAGCACGCGGCTGGAGCGCTACCGCGCCCAGCTGGGCGGCATGCGCGCAGTGTCCGAAGCCGTCGGCCTGCCGACGCTGATCGGCGAGTTCGGCACGCCCTACGACCTGGATGATGCGCATGCCTACGAACTCTGGGCTCAGGGGCGCCGCGACGACGAGGTCTGGGCCGAGCAGGAGGCCGCGCTCGGCGCCATGTACGGCGTGCTGGACGAGCTGCGCATCCACAGCATGCAGTGGAACTACACCGCATCCAACCGCAACGACGCCTGGATCGGCGACGGCTGGAACCAGGAAGACCTCTCGATCTACTCGACGGACCAGGGCGAGCGTCATGACGGCGCAAGAGCGCGGCGCGGCTTCGACCGCCCCTATGTGCGCGCCGCCCAGGGCCGTCTGCGCGAGGTCTCGTTCCTGCCGGGCAAGCGCAGGTTCGAGGCCTTGATCGCGGCCGATGCCTCCATCGACGCGCCCACCGAGATCCATCTGCCCGAGTGGCTGCAGTCCGAGCGCATGGAGATCGACTGCAGCGGTGCGCCTGCGCGCCTGGTGCATGCGCCCCAGCAACGCCTGCTCAGCATCACTGCCGAGGAAGACGGCGAGCTGCGCATCGTCATTTACTTCTGAGCGGGCCGGTTCGGCTCCATCGCAGGCACCACCGGCAAGGCCGCAAGGAATGGAAGGAACACTCATGACCCGAGACCTTTGCGCATCCATGCGCTCGAGACTCCCGTGGCCGGTATGGCTCGCTGCCGGCAGCCTGCTTCTGGCCGGCTGTGCTCGGCTGGAACCCAGGCAAGCCGTGCAGACCGATGTGGTGGTGTACGGCTGCACCTCGGCCGGCGTCGTGGCGGCGATCAGCGCGGCCCGGCAGCATAGGAGCGTCGAACTGCTCTGCGCGGATGACCATGTCGGCGGCATGAGCAGCAACGGGCTGGGCTGGTCCGATGTCGGCAACCACCGAGCGATAGGCGGCTATGCGCTCGAGTTCTACCGGCGCGTCTACCAGCACTACCAGCAGCCCTCGGCGTGGAAGTTCACCGCCGCTCCGGACCCGGCAGCGAACCGCTTCGTCAGCGACGGCGCACAGTGGGTGTTCGAGCCCCATGTCGCAGAGGCGGTGTTCGACGCCTGGTTGCGCGAGGCTCGCGTACAGCCTCGTTGGCATCAGCGGCTCGATCGGTCCCCTGGCGGCGTGCACATGGACGGTCGCCGCATCGTGGCGTTGCGCACACTGGATGGACGGCTGTATCGGGGCCGGATGTTCATCGACGCCAGCTACGAAGGCGATCTGATGGCCGCAGCCGGCGTGAGCTACACGGTCGGGCGCGAGTCCAATGCCAGCTATGGCGAGGTGCTCAACGGCGTGCAGGCCCGCTACACCCTGCACCATCAGATCGAGGCGGACGTCGATCCCTATCGCATCCCAGGGCGCCCGGAGAGCGGCCTGCTGCCATTCATTTCCGCCGAGAAACCCGGGCCGGACGGTTCGGCAGACAAGAAGGTGCAGGCCTACACCTTCAGGCTCTGCCTGACCGACGTGCCAGCGAACCGCGCACCAATCACCCAGCCCGAGGGCTACGACCCGATGGACCATGAGCTGATGGCGCGCTATCTGGCCAAGGGCTTCAATCAGGTGTTCCGCAAGTTCGACCGCATCCCCAATGGCAAGACGGATGTCAACAACTGGGGCGGCGTGTCCTTCGATGCGATAGGCATGAACCACGGCTATCCGGAAGGCAGCTATGCCGAGCGCGAGGCCATCGTCGCCGCGCACAGGCGCTATCAGCAGGGACTGCTGTGGTTCCTCGGCAATGACCCACGAGTGCCAGCGTCCATCCAACAGGAGATGCGCCGCTGGGGTCTGTGCAAGGACGAGTTCGGCGCCAATGGCAACTGGCCCCGGGAGATCTATGTGCGCGAGGCGCGACGCATGGTGTCGGACTTCGTCATGGCCGAGCCTCACCTCTTCGGTGCCAAGGCGACGCCCGAGCCGGTGGGCATGGGCTCGTACTGGCTGGATTCGCACAATGTGCAGCGCTATGTGACCGAGCGCGGCTTTGTTCGCAACGAGGGCAATATCGAGTACCCGCCAGGGCGCGCGTATCCGATCAGTTACCGATCCATCGTGCCGCGGCGTGGCGAGGCGGAGAACCTGCTCGTGCCTGTGGCGCTGTCGGCATCGCATATGGCCTATGGCTCCATCCGCATGGAGCCTGTCTACATGATCCTCGGGCAGTCGGCGGCCAGCGCCGCAGCGCTGGCGATCGAGCAGAACCGATCCGTGCAGTCCATCGACTATGCGGATCTGCGCGCAAGGCTAGTTGCTGCTGGACAGATTCTCGAGCTCCAGGGGCGCTGAGCGATGCGCGCCTTCATCAAGCAGGCAGCTCCCCAGCGTACAGGCCATTCACTCACCGGCGTGGCGCGGCTTTGCTCTGCGCTGGCGCTCACGGCGCTGGCTGCCGCCGCGCAGGCTGAACCGCTTGGCCTCGACATCGCACAGGGACGGTTGGCCGGGCGTTCCGCCGATGGCGTCGACAGCTTCCTGGGCATCCCCTACGCGGCAGCGCCTGTCGGCGATCGGCGCTGGCGTCCGCCCGCGACTCCGGAGCGCTGGAGCGGGACGCGGGACGCGTCGGTGGCCGGCAACGAATGTCCGCAACCCACCAGCCGGCTCACCATAGATCCCAGCGGCCGACCGCAGAGCGAGGACTGCCTCTACCTCAACGTCTGGACCCCGAGCGAGCGAGCCGCAGACCTTCCGGTGCTGGTCTGGATTCACGGTGGCGGCTTTGTAGCGGGAACCGGGGCGCGCGGCATGACCCAGGGTACGGCGCTGGCGCGCCGTGGACTCGTTGTCGTGTCGCTCAACTACCGTCTCGGGCGTCTGGGCTTCTTCGCGCACCCTCTGCTGACGGCCGAGAACCCTGACGGCCTGCTCGCCAACTACGGGCTTCAGGATCAGCTGGCGGCGCTGCGCTGGGTGAAGCAGAACATCCGCTCATTTGGCGGGGATCCTGCCAATGTCACGCTCATGGGCGAGTCGGCCGGTGGTGCTTCGGTGAACCATCTGATCGCCTCGCCACTGGCGCGCGGGCTCTTCCACAAGGCCATCGTGCAATCAGGCGGTGGCCGCGTCATTCCTCCCGCAGTCACGGTGCGCGCCGGCACGGCAAGGCAGCCGGGCGAACGGTCGGCCGAGTCCATTGGCGAGCAGCACATCGCAGCGCAAGGTCTGGCGCCAGCCACTGCGGCCGAGCTGCGTGCCCTGCCGCTGGACAAGCTGGCCTTGCCGTACGAGGCTGCTTCGAGCGGCAGCGAGCAGTTCCCTGGTGTCGTCATCGATGGCAAACTGGTCCGTCACACAGTCGCGGAGGCATTCGCCCGCGGTGATGCCATGCCGGTGCCCTATCTGGTCGGCGCGACGGATGCCGAAGCGCTGCTCGCGATGACGCCGACGATGCTCGAAACCGCGCTGACCGCGTTTGGTGAGGCCCGCCAGGCGGTGACAGCCGCCTATGGCGGGGATGGCGCGCGACTGCTGCGGGAACTGGGCGGCGACATCGTCTTCACCGAACCTGCACGACACCTGGCTCGACAGATGCGGCTGCACGGCGCACCCGTCTGGATGTACCGCTTCGGCTACCTGGCTCGTGCGGCGGTGGGGCGGCTGGCCGGCGTCCCTCATGGCTATTCGCTACCGTACTTCTTCGATCGCATGGGCGCCACCGGGCTCTCGCTCGATGAGCGCGACCTGGAGGTTGCCGCGACGATGGCCGACTACGTCGCCGCATTCGCACGGCATGGCGACCCCAACGCTCCCGGCCGCCCCCGATGGTCGCCTTACGGAACAAGCGAACTGTTGCTGAGCGTGGAGCCGGACCGCATCGAGACAAGGCCGGACCAGCGAAGCCGACGGCTGGACCTGATCGAAGGCTTGGCGACCCGTCTCGGCTACTAGCCGCCGCCCAGATCGCGGCAAGGGGCCCGGATCAACGGCTGGCGGGTGACAGCAGGCCCATCATGATCGGCCGGGCGTAGAGCTCGCACGCATTCCCTGCGTCTGCCGAACGCACCCAGCGACGCAGTTCAGCCGCCGCCATGACGCCGCTCAAGAGCGCAAAGGCGGCAAGCCGTGGATCCACGGGCCGAACCGAACCGTCGATCATCCCGGAGACCACGATGCCGCTGACCCGTTCCATCATGCGCCCGAAGTCTTCGGCGACCTGGGTCCGATGCTCGGCATCGGGCAGTGCCGAGTTTGCCGACCAGCGCAGCAAAGGGCCATCGTCGGAGAGTTGGTACAGGACCAGGCCGCGGGCAATCGAGCAGAGATGCTCCCAGCCGGAGCCGCCGAAGGTCTCGGTCAAGTTCACCGCCTTGCGCAGGGTCGACAACGAGCGATCGAAGCACTGCTTGACGACCTCGTCCTTGTTGTCGTGGTAGTGATAAAAGCCGCCCTTGGTGAGGTTCAGGCGCTCGGAAATTCGATTGACCGATGCGCCGGCATAGCCTTGCTCGTTGATCAGTTCCGTGGCGGCTTTCAGGAACTGATTGGACAAGGTCCTCTCTGGCATCTGTTCCAGCCACTGCGCTTCCAAGCCGGAGTCCAGCCATTGTGAATGTGCTGTCCCGACCCCATGGATCACCACGTCGCCGAGCCGCTGTGCGACGCGCCCCAGATCTTCTGGTGCGTAGCGATGGGCGATAGCACTGATGGCATGCAGCAGCGACAGCAGCAAGTGGCTCCTGGCATTGGCATCCTCGCGGGACCAATCAGCCGTGCGCGGGTCTTTCAGCAGCTGGCGCAGCCGGCGAAACATGCCGGTGTAGCGGTCGAAGACCTCGGTACTCTGCGGCTGCGGCAGGGCACGGATCTCGTGGAAGTACATGATGGGCGGGCGCTGGCCCGCGGCGATCTGGCCATTGAGCTCCACGCTGGCGCGGATCAGTTGGTGAATCCGATCCTCGATGTCTTGCCGCTGCGCCGCCGAAGCAATGATCCCGTCGAACGTGTCGATGGCGCCCATGAAACAGGTCTGGGCCAGATCCTCCTTGCGGCGAAAGTAGTAGGTGACGCCGGTCTTGATCAGATTGACGCGCGCCGCGACCTCCGACAGGGTCGTTCCGACCACCCCTCGTTCGTTGAAGAGGCCGATTGCTGCAGCAATGATGGCTTCACGCTTGTGACTGAATCGCTTCGACTGAGTCGCACCGGTTTCGAAGGCTGGGGTCTCTTCCATGGGCTGTGTTCCGAGTTTGTCGTCATTGTGCCGCGTCGCGAGACCGGATCTTCGTCAGCAAGAAACATACCGAATGTTCTGCTTATTCGCATGATGGCGCTGGGTCATGCCAAGAAAGCTCGATTAATAATGGCCAATGTCGCTGCAATGCGAATGCATCATTGCATTCCTATTGTTCAATTTGCTACCATGCGAGCAGCGTAGGGGAGTGCGCTCTGTGCCCGGGGGGGAGGGTCGCATGACGGCAGATCAGGCAAGGCCCGGCGACGCGGACATTGCCTAGCGTCGGCGGATCGATCGAGGCGACCGCGTCTCGGCCTGGAGTGCCCTGAACAGCGCGTTCCGAGAGGCGGCCGGACTGTCCGTCGTCCGCAACCAGTTACCAGTTCTGATGTGCGTCTGCGGCACCCACAGAGTGCTCGGCGGCAGCAGGAGGCCAAGAGGCAAGGCATGACAACAGCACGCGCATATTCGGCTTTGGCGATCAGCGCAGACACTCGAAGGAGCGGGCCGACACTGCGCAGCGCTGCTCAAGCGCAAGGGGGGGCTTCACATCCAGAGTTGCGCAGTGAGGAATCTGCCAATCTGGAGTCGGGCGCGTGGTTCGCCTCGCTCTCACCAGCGCTCCGCAAGGCAATGCTGGCCCGGGCTGTCGTGCGTCATGTCAACAAGGGCGCAATGCTGGTTTGCTCCGGAGACATGGCCAGCGATTGGATCGGGGTTGCCAGCGGCGCACTGCGCTTGAGTCAGGACTGGAAGGAAGGCGCGAGCTTCACGCTCCAATTCCTGGGCCCTGGCGACTGGTATGGCGATGTGGATCTTGTCGATCCTGCGCCAGCGATGGTTGCAGTGCAGGCCCACACGCGCTCGACGCTGCTTATCCTGCCGCGACGCAGCCTGCATGAGCTGATGAACGAGTCCGACGAACTGCGCTCGGCCTTGCTCCAGATGAACTGCAGGCGCTTGCGCTGGCTGCTTCGGCGCATCGAAGGGCTGAAGACCCCGGCACTGCTCCCACGCGTCGCCGCACAGCTCCAACGCCTGAGCCAGCAGTTCGGCAGACCAACGCTTGGTGGCATACACATCGAGGTCCCCTTGACGCAGAGTGACATGGCGGACCTGCTGTGTGCCAGTCGGCAGCGGGTGAATCTGGTGTTTCGGAGGTTGCAGATGCTGGGCGTCATTCGCACTCGACACACCACCATCACGATCATCGACCCGGACCGACTTGGCGCCGTCGCGGATGGTCGTCAGGTCTCCCAGCCCCTCCGATGAGAAAGCATTCGGCCCTCTGTTGCAGAGAAGCGATCTGCAGGCGCTGGGGCAACTGAGGACGCCGGCCTTTGCTTGCTGGCGTTGGCATTGAGTTGATCGTCGTGGACACTGCTCAGAGAAGTTGGCCCATCGCGTCGAGCGTTTGCGCTCGGTCAGCGTGGCGGCACGACTCGATCGACTTCCTGATATGGGGCGACTCCAATCACCAAGTCGCAGGCCGGGGGAACTGGAGCCAGCCCTCGCGACAGTCACCGTGGACCAGAACGCTGCCCTCTGGGTGCGCGCGCGCCTGGCTGCGACTACTGCAAAGCTGCCCGGCGCAAGATCCCATCTGCCCCCATCTTGCAAATGCAGCGCTGGCCTTCGCGGGGTTGCCCGACGGACTATTTTGTTGATTTCGGCGCCTACTGGGCCGTCTGAGTGCGCGCCCCTTGCGACGGCCGACTTGTCGCATGCACCGGGCTCACGAGCGTGCGATGGATCCGTATAGGATGGCCGGATGCGGCACATCACGAAGTTGACCTGCTGTGTGGCACTGTTGGCGGCAGCCTGCCTGGCGCGCGCCGAAGCGCTGCGCGCTGCATTGCTGGATGTGGCCCCCTATGCGATGCGCAGTGCTGAAGGGGGAGTCGTAGGCCTGTATCCCGATCTGCTGCGCGGCATCGTGATCGACGCGGGCATGACGCTCGACCTGTCCCTCGTGCCTTTTGCTCGCGTGGCTCAAAGCCTTCGCGACAGGAGCTCCGATATCACGCTGGGCTTCTCGACCGAGGCGCTGCAGGTGGATGGCATGAGCCTGGGCGTGGTGGCGAGCTACGAGTCTCTGGTGGTGGCGAATCCTGAGCGGCGAGAGCTGCACAAGCGTGAAGCCCTGGCGGCCTGGACCGTGGGGCGCCTGCGTGGCGGCTGTCAGGACCTGGAGAAGCTTGACATCGGCATCAAGTTCGTCGAGCTCAACAGCTTCACCAGCGGCCTGCGCATGTTGAAGATGAGGCGCCTGGACGCCGTCTGCGGAATCACGCGCGAGGCTCTCCAGCTCAGCCTGGGCGAGGCGGGCGTAAGGCGCGACGAACTCGGAGCCACGCTGGTGACGGGGCGTCGCGACGTTCATCTGTTTGTGCGGCGCGACCTGGCACAGGAAACCCGCGAACGCCTGCAGCGCAGCATGAAGCGCTATCAGCAGTCGCAGCGCGGCTGAACAGGCAAGGGTTGCGGCGGGCCAGGTCCCTGGGGCTGATCCGCTACGCTCCGGCTGATGCAAACCGCCCCCAACGCTTCCAACACCTCGATCGCCCGTGCTGCGGGCTGGATGGCCGGCTGGCTGACCTTGATGGTCGTGATCGCCGTCGCCGGGCGCGAGGCCGCGCGCGAGCTGTCGGTGTTCCAGATCATGCTGCTGCGCTCCACGCTGGGCATGGTCATGCTGTGGCCGCTGGTGCGTGCAGCGGGGGGGCTGTCAGCCGTCAGAACCGAACGACTGCCCCAGCATGTGCTGCGCAACGTGGTTCACTACGCCGCGCAGTACGGCTGGTTCGCAGCCCTGACGCTGATTCCGCTCGCACAGGTGGTGTCGATCGAATTCACGATGCCGATCTGGTCCGCGGCTCTTGCCGTGGCCTTTCTCGGCGAGCGCATGAGCGGCCGAAAGTGGTTCGCGGTGCTGCTGGGGCTGGTGGGCGTGGCGGTGATCGTGCGCCCTCACGCAGGCGAGGTGGATGCCGGGCAGCTGATCGCGCTGGCCTCGGCGCTGGGCTTCGCGGTCTCGATCGTGCTGGTGAAGTCGCTCACTCGCACCGACGCGGCGGTGGCGATCAGCTTCTGGATGCTGGTGGTGCAGAGCGCGATCGGGCTCGTGCCGGCGCTCGCGGTCTGGCAATGGCCATCGGCGGCGGCTTGGGGCTGGGTGGTGGTGGTGGCCTTCTGCGGCACCTATTCGCACTACTGCTTCGCCCGGGCGATGCAGCATGCGGATGCCACCGTGGTGGTGCCTATGGACTTCCTGCGCGTGCCCTTGACCGCGCTCGTCGGCTGGTTGGTGTACTCGGAACGGGTGGACCTGTTCACGGCGCTGGGCGTCGGCCTGATCCTGGCCGGGAATGTGCTGAACCTGCTTCGCTTTCCGACGGGCGCAGGCAAGGTCCGGCGGTCCTAGTCGAGTACCGCCACGCGTTCGCCGTCGAGCCGGATCGCGCTGCTGGCGGCCAGCTCGTGTAGCAGCTCCTCGCTCCACTGCGTCAGGGGCAGCTGCGTGAAGAAGCGCGCGCGCATGCGCTCGTAGATCGGCGAAGCGGCCAGCCAGTCGAGCAGGCTCTGCCGCGAGCGCTCGCGCACATCGAGCAGGTGGAACATGATCAGCGCCTTCGCGGCGTGCCTGGCGTGGCGCTCCGGATAGCGGCGAAAGAACTGCAGGCGGCTGCGCGCTTCTTCCAGCGCCTGCGGCGCATCGGCGAAGGGGCGGCCGTGGCCGGGGATGACCAGCTGCGCGTCCAGCGACTCGATCAGGTCCAGCGTGTCGCCGACCTCGTCGAAGGCCTGCGCGCCCTCGATCTCGGGGAAGACGATGCCGAAGCCATGCTCCCACAGCGCATCGGCCGAGATCAGGCAGCGCTGCTGCGGCTCGAAGAGCAGGATCGCGTGCATATCGTGGCCCGGCGCGGCATGCACCTGCCAGCCGAGCCCGGCCTGCTCGATCAGCTCGCCGGGCCGCAGCGCGCGGTCCGGGGTGAAGCGCGGGCATTGCTGGCCGGTGTAGCGGTAGCTGAGCCTGTCCTCGTCCCATGCCGCGGCGGCGGCGAAGTCGCCGGGCGGTATCCAGATCGGCACCTCGGGATGCAGCGCATGCAGCCGCGCATTCCCGCCGCAATGGTCCGAATGCAGGTGCGTGTTGACGATCAGGCGCAGCCGGCCGGCGATGTCGGCGCGCAGCGCGGCATCGAGCAGCGCCGCGGTCTGCTCCCCATGCGTGCAGTAGCCGGTGTCGACGAGCACGGCGCCGCGAGCATCGCCGCCGAGCAGGATGTTGTTGGCCGACAGCCAGCCGCGCTCGAAGACCTGGACGCCCGGCGGCAGTTGCATGGATTCGCGACTCATCGGCGCAGCCTAGCGGCAGCCGCGCCGGCCTGCCGCCGCAAGGGCTTGTGCTTCAGTTCGTGCTGCGCAGCTCGCGGCGCAGGATCTTGCCGACATTGCTCTTGGGCAGCTCGTCGCGGAACTCGATGTACTTGGGCCGCTTGTAGGCGGTGAGCTGGTCGTGGCAGAACGAGGCCAGATCCTCTTCGGCCAGCGTCGGGTCCTGCTTGACGACGTAGAGCTTGACCGCTTCGCCCGAGCGCGCATCGGGGATGCCCACCGCCGCGCACTCCAGCACGCCGGGGTGCATGCTAACGACCTGCTCGATCTCGGTCGGATAGACGTTGAAGCCCGAGACCAGGATCATGTCCTTCTTGCGGTCGACGATGCGGATGAAGCCCTGTTCGTCCATCACGCCGATGTCGCCGGTCTTGAAGTAGCCGTCGTCAAACATCACCTTGGCGGTCTCGTCCGGGCGGTTCCAGTAGCCGGCCATCACCTGCGGGCCGCGGATGCAGATCTCGCCGCGTTCGCCGATGGGCATGTCGCGTCCGTCGTCGTCGCGGATCGCGATCTCGGTAGACGGCACCGGCAGGCCAATGGAGCCGTTGAAGTCGTGCACGTCCAGGCGGTTGATCGTCGCCACCGGCGAGGTCTCCGACAGACCGTAACCCTCGACGATGGGGCAGCCGGTGATCTTCAGCCACTTCTCGGCGGTGGCCTGCTGCACGGCCATGCCGCCGCCGTTGGAGATCACCAGCTCGCTGAAGTCCAGCCGCGCGAAGGCGGGCTCAGCGGTCAGCGCATTGAACAGCGTGTTCACGCCGGGGAACATCTGCACCCGGTGCTTCTGAAGCGTGGCGACGAAGCCGGGGAAGTCGCGCGGGTTCGGGATCAGCAGATTGGTCATGCCCAGCCGCGCGCCGAGCATGTAGCAGGCCGTCAGCGCGAAGATGTGATACAGCGGCAGTGCGCAAACCGTGGTCATCTGCTTGTTGCCGACCTTGTCCAGCATGGGCTTGAACCAGGCCTCGGACTGCAGGATGTTGGCCACCACATTGCGGTGCAGCAGCGTCGCGCCCTTGGACACGCCGGTGGTGCCGCCGGTGTACTGCAGGAAGGCCACGTCGTCCGGGCCGGCGGCCACGCGGCGCAATGACAGGCGCGAACCTTCCTCGATGACGCGGTTGAAGCGCGTCACCGTGCGGCCGTCATGGGTGGGCAGGCGGAACTCGGGCACCATCTTCTTCAGATGGCGCACCGCGAAGTTGATCCAGCGGCCGTACCACCAGCCGATCAGGTCGCCCAGCGAGGCCAGCACGACATGCTTGACGGCGGTGTGGTCGATGACCTCTTCCAGCGTGGTGGCGAAGTTCTCCAGCACGATGATGGCCTCGGCACCCGAGTCCTTCAGCTGGTGCTCCAGCTCGCGCGCGGTGTACAGCGGGTTGACGTTCACCACTGTGAAGCCGGCGCGCAGGATGGCGGCGATCGCCACCGGGTACTGCAGCACATTGGGCATCATGATGGCCACGCGCGCGCCGCGCTCCAGACCCCGGGCCTGCAGCCAGGCGCCCAGCGCCTGCGACATCTCGTCGATCTGGCGGAAGCTCAGGGTGCGGTCCATGCAGATCGCCGCAGGACGGTGGGCGTGCTTGTGAAAGGCCTCCTCCAGCAACTGGGTCAGCGAGCTGTAGGTGTCGGTAGCCACCTCGTGCGGCACGCCCGGTGGGTAGCTCTTCAGCCAGGGTTTGCTGCTGCTGTATGCGCCAGCCGCCGTCGGGGCGGCAGCGGCGACGGCCTCGTTCGCCAGATCCTGCACCTTGCTTGTCTCCTAGGCGTCAATCGCGCCCCATGCTTTATCACTGCTTCGCATGGTCGCGGCAGCGCACGGCCGCAGGTTAGGGTAATTGCCCCAATGGATCGTCACCTGAGGGACAGAGGGCCTCGGCACTGCGCGCGTCGGCGTCGAACAGGGCCTTCGCCAAGGCCTCCTCGCGCCCGCGCACCGTGGCGAGGAAATGACCTGCGCCCTTCATGGCCTTGAAGGTGTCGAAGCCGCATTCGAGGAAGTGCTGCAGGTCCTGCAAGCCCGCCGCGCGTGCCGGGCCGCGCATCATGCGCAGCGCCTGGCGCAGCAGCGGTTTGCGCGTGTAGGCGTCGAGCGCTTCGCCGATGTCCAGCGTCAGGTCGATCTGCAGCTGCCGCTGCGGCGCATGGCCGCAGGCCTGCCAGGCGCGCAGATAGCCGGCGCGATCGGGCTCGGTGCCGAGCAGATGCCGCGCCATCTCGGTGTCCAGTCGCTCGCTGGTGGCATGCAGACGCGCCAGTTCCTCCACCGTGCGCACCACCTCGGCGGGGAACAGGCGCACCAGCGCCGGCACCACGCGCGCGAACTGCGCGTCGCGCTGCGTGAAGTCGCCGGGCCCGTAGAGCTCGTCGAGGAAGAACTGCGCCGCGTCGCGATAGCGCTCGGACGCGAGCAGGTCGGCATAGCTGCGCCGGAAGCGCTGCTGCTGGTAGTGCTTGAGCTTCTCGACGGCCTGCTCCAGCCCGGGCGTGGCCTTGCGCAGGCGGCGCTGCTCGCCCACCTGATGCAGGAAATCCAGAATCCTCTCGGCTGTCGCTTGATCCATCTCGAACGCGGCCCGCGCAGCGGGCAGGGTGGCAGACATGGCAAGCCTACACTCGACGCCGCACACCTCGAAGGAGCCAGCGCAAGATGAATGCCCGATTGCAACGCCTCATGCTGCTGTTTCGTTGCGGCATCGTCGCGGCCCTGCTGGCCTGGGGCTGGACCAGCGAACGCATGGGTGAGGGGCTGATCTGGGCGCTGTTGGCCGGCTGGGCCTGGGCGGTGCTGATGCTGCCGCGCTTCTTGCTGCCGCAGCTGCACCGGCCGGACCGCTGGCTGGCGGCCATCCATGCCTGGTGGACCGAGGTCTGGGCGGCGGAGCGCGTGTTCAGCTGGCTGCAGCCCTTTGCATCCGCGCGCGAGCCGGACCATCTGCCCGCGCACAGCAGACAGCGCGGCGTGCTGCTGCTGCACGGCTTCACCTGCAACCGCGGGCTGTGGAACGATTGGATGCGCGTGCTGCGCGAGCGCGGCCATCCGCATGTGGCGCTGACGATGGAGCCGGCCTACGGCAGCATCGACGACTATGCCGATGCAATCGAGGCCGCAGTGCGCCAGCTCGAGGCCAGTGCGCCGGGGCTGCCGCCGCTGATCGTCGCGCACAGCATGGGCGGACTGGCGGCGCGCGCCTGGTGGCGCCGCCATGGCCGCGCGGGGCGTGTGGAGCGCATCGTGACGCTAGGCACGCCGCATGCCGGCACGCGGCTGGCGCATCTCTCGCACACCACCAACGGCCGGCAGATGCGCCGCGACAGCCGCTGGCTGCACGAGCTCGCAGCCAGCGAGACGCCGGAATTCCACCGCGGCATCGATTGCATCTACACGCCGCTGGACCAGATTGTGTTTCCCGCCGAGACCGCGGTGCTGGCCGGCGCCTATGCGCTGTCACTGCCCGAGCGCGGGCATCTGGGCCTGGCCTTCGACCCGCGCGCGCTGGCCCATGTGCTGCGCCGCCTGGACGAGGCGGCGCAGCGGGTCTAGTCGGCGCGCGGCTTCAGGCGGCGGCCTTGCTCTCGTCCTTGGCCTCGTCTTTCAGCACGCCGCGGCGGATCTGGTCGAGCTCGATGCTCTCGAACAGCGCGCGGAAGTTGCCTTCGCCGAAGCCTTCGTTGCCCTTGCGCTGGATCAGCTCGAAGAAGATCGGGCCGATCACTTCCTTGGTGAAGATCTGCAGCAGCAGCTCCTTCTCGGCGCCCAGATGCGCGGCGCCGTCGATCAGGATGCGCAGGCGGCGCAGCTCTTCGACCGGCTCGCCATGGCCGGGCAGGCGCTTGTCGATCAGGTCGAAGTAGGTGTCGATGGTGTCTTGGAACACCACGCCGCCGGTCTTCATACCGTCCACCGTGGCGTAGATGTCGTCGGTGCCCAGCGCGACGTGCTGGATGCCTTCGCCGTGGTAGAGGTCCAGGTACTCGGCGATCTGGCTCTTGTCGTCGCTGCTCTCGTTGATCGGGATGCGGATCTTGCCGCAGGGGCTGGTCATCGCCTTGCTCTTCAGGCCGGTGAGCTTGCCCTCGATGTCGAAATATCGCACTTCCTTGAAGTTGAACAGGCGCTCATAGAACTCGGCCCATTCCTTCATGCGGCCGCGGAAGACGTTGTGCGTCAGGTGGTCGATATAGGTCAGGCCGTGGCCGACCGGGTTGGGGTCGACCGGCTGGCCGGCGGCGTCGAGCAGCGGCACGAAGTCCACGTCGTAGATGCTGATGTTGCCGATCGAGCCGGTGGTGGCGCCGTTCTTGCCTTGCCAGCGGTCGACGAAGTAGATCAGCGAGTCGCCGATGCCCTTGATCGCCGGGATGTTCAGCTCCATCGGGCCGGCCTTGTTGTCGAAGCCCCAGGCTCCCAGCTCCAGCGCGCGCTTGTAGGCGGCGGCGGCGTCCTTGACGCGGAAGGCGATCGCGCAGATCGATGGCCCGTGCAGGCGCGCGAAGCGCTGCGCAAAGGAGTCGGTCTCGGCATTGATGATGAAGTTGACGCCGCCCTGGCGATACAGCGTCACGTTCTTGTGGCGATGGCGCGCGACGGCGGCAAAGCCCATGGTCTCGAACAGCCGGCCCAGCGCGGCGGGGTCGGGGGCGGCGAACTCGATGAACTCGAAGCCATCGGTGCCCATCGGGTTGTCCCAGGGAACGAAAGCGCTCATGGTGTGTCTCCTCGGCTGTGCCGGTCGTGCTTGCGATGGGTCAAGACTGTAGGGCGCCGTCCGCGCAGGATTCCTGCGATCTCAGGCGCGTATCTGGCGTTGCACACAGGATTCCTGCAAGAATGGCCAATATGGCAAACGAAATCCAGCTTGATGCGATCGATCGACGCATCCTCAAGGCGCTGCAGGTCAACGGCCGCCTGACCAACGACGCACTGGCCTCGGAGGTCAATCTGTCTGCCTCGGCGGTGCTGCGCCGCGTGCGCCGGCTGGAAGAGTCGGGGGCGATCGCTGCCTATGTGGCGCTGGTGCCGCCGGAGCGCGTGGGCCTGGGCCTGACCGCCTACATCAATGTGCGGCTGGAAAAGCACACCGAGAGCCACAAGCGCAACCCGATGGACCTGTTCAAGGCCGCGGTGCAGACCTGGCCTGAAGTGGTGGAGTGCGCGGCGCTGACCGGCGAGATGGACTATCTGCTGCGCGTCGTCGTCGCGGACATGGCGCACTACGCGCGCTTCATCAGCGAGACGCTGCTCAAGCACCCCAGCGTGCAGGACTGCAAGACCAGCTTCGTGCTGGAGCGGGTGAAGAACACCACTGCCTTGCCGCTGTAGTGCGGCACGCGGGTGCTCAGTCGAATTCGTGCAGCAGCTTCAGCGTCGGCTCACGGCCGAGGTTGAGCAGCTGGGCAATCTCGGTCACGTCGTCGGGAACGGCGGGATCGTCCCAGCCATCGGCGGTGTGGCGAGCCAGGCGCACGGCCAGTTTGACGGTCTGCACCTGGGGATCGTTGTCCAGGCGGTCGTTGGTGATGTGGGCCAGCAGCTCGGGCAAGTGCCAGGCCTGCATCAGCGACTGCTCCAGCGCGGCCAGCTCGATGCCCAGCACCTCGCGCTGCACGGCCGCACTGCGCAGCTGACGGTTCATCGCCTGGCGACGGCGGATCTCCTGGGCCAGATCGGGCGCATGACACCACAGCAGCATCTCGGCGAAGTCGTGCAGCATCGCCGCGCTGTGGATCACCGCGGCATCGTGGTCGAGCCGGTGCACCGCGAACCCCAGCGCGAAGCGCGCGGCGCGCTCGGCGCGGCGCAGCACGCGCAGCAGGCCATCCATGGCCTCGGGACGGCCGAGCAGGCGCTGCTCGATGGTGGGCTGCGGTCCGAAGGCGGCGAAGAAGGGCGTGATGCCCAGCAGCACCAGCGCAGCCGTCACCGTTTCGGCGTCGGTGGTGCGCCGGCTGGAGCGGTGCTCGGCGACATAGGACAGCACCTTCAGCGTCATCAGCGGGTCGGCGGCGATCATCTCGCCCAGGCTGTTGGCGTCGACCTCGTCCTCGTTGGCGCGCATCAGCTCCAGCGACTCGGCCGTCGTTTCCAGCACCGGGATCTCGGCGCGATGGAAATGGTTCGTCCATGCGCGCAGATCCGGCAGCGGCCGGAGCAGCGGCTGGAAGGGGACGGCGGCGTCAGCGCTCATGCTCGGTGTCATCGAGTCCTAGGTGATCGTATATCGGCCACCGATGCACCGGCTTGAGGCACGCGCCGGGCGAAACGGCCCGGCGCGTGACTTATTGGCGCCTCAGAGTCGTGTCACGCCGGGCAGGCGCCCGATCAGCTCGCCGTCGATGTACAGCGCGCCCTCGGGTGCACCGGCCTCGGCATAGAACTCCAGCTCGGGCGGCAGGCGGCGGCGGGCGGGCCCGCGCTGCAGCGCCGTGGCCAGCTGCGCCAGTGCCAGACTGCCGCGCTGCAGGCCGTGCGCCAGGCTGCGGCGCCAGAGGCTTGTCTTATGTGTGCCGGCCATCTGCTCGGGCCAGCGCTGAATGCTGTGGATGCGTGTCATCTTCTTCTCCCGGATCGTGGCCCCGTGGGTCTAGGGGCCGTTCTTGTCAGTCGAATGGCGCTGTAGCTCGTGGCGCAGCGCGGTCTGTGCCTGTTGGCGCAGTGCCTTGGTGCTGGGGCCGTGGCGGCCCGCCTGGCGCTGAAGGCCGGGGCCGACGAGCGGATTTCGCGGCTTGGGCAGCTTGTGCTGCAGCTTGCTGGCGAGCAGCAACTGCGGCCGCGGAGCGATGAACTGGGCCATGGTGGCCTCCTGTTGGTTTGTAGGCCTTGCGCGAGCTCGGGCTCGCACAAGCGACGGTGGCGAGTTGGCGCCTGACTTCCTGGTGACGCGTCCATGCAGCGGCGCAGCTGGGGCGTGTGAGGCCTACGGCTGTGGCAGTGCGGACCCGTCGTGGCGGTGAGGCGCGGGCGGGGCTGGGCGGTATGGGTGCGCGAGGCGCTGAATCCGCCGGGGACTACTTCTGAGTACGGCACGTGCGCCTCAGGGCGAGGCGCAGATGGAGCTCGCGGTGCGTGCGCGGGCGGCTGCAGCGGACGACCGGATCAGGTTCAGTACCCGGTGTCGCTCACAGTGCCGCGAAGCCGTGGCTCGCGTGTGAGACGTTGCAGTGAAGCTTGTGTCATCGCGACGAACCCCATCGCGACTTGAGCAAATGATAAACGATTGATTATCTTGCGCAAGTACTTTTTATCGGATTGCCTCTTCAGGCTAGGGGGGGCTCTGCATAAAGCGGCGCGAGGCCGGGTCGTGCGGATCGGGATGGGATGCAAGGCGCAGTTCGCGGCCAATAGCCGTAGCTATTGGCGAGAAGTGCAACGCTGCAGCCCGCCCGAGTCCGCGCGATCACGGACCGCGTTGATTTGTGCAGAGCTTCCCTAGGGGGTCACTTCTTGCCCTTGAGCGGCGCGATGCCCTGCTGCAGCCGGCGCCAGGCGTCCATGTCCTCGTCGACGGCCGGCTTGGCGACGCGCGGTGCGGCTGCAGCCGTCGCCGCCGGACGCGCCGGCACGACAGGGCGGCTCGGCGCTGGCGGTGCCATCTTGTCGGCGCCGGATGGCGTCAGCACCTCGCCGAGCAGGTCGAGCAAGCGCGTGCGGGCACGCTGCGGATGGCGGCGGTAGTAGGTCAGCACCAGGCCGACGATGAAGCGCTCGTCCTCGTCCTGCGGCACGCTGGGCAGCGTGCTGTCCTCATGCGCCGCCGCGGCGGCTGCGGCGCCGGCATGGTGCTCCTGGTCCATCCAGCCCATGGGCTTGTGGCAGAGCTGCTCGAACTGGCGCGCCAGGCGCTCGCCGATCTGGCGCGAGCGCCCTTTGATCTGGCTCCAGTAGCTCGGTTGGATCTGCAGGCGCTCGGCAAAGCGGCGCTCCAGGCCGCGCAAGGTGGCGGCATCGGCGTGCTTGACCGTCGCGGAAACGAATTCTTCGAACAGGAGCATCGCGTTGTCCAGACGGATCTGTGCGACGTCCCGATGGGCTGGTGACATGCCTCTATGATAAAGCTCCGTTCATCCTCGAGCCGGATCGGCGCGGGCGCCGCTCCTTGCTGCCGCCCTGCATGTCGCCACTGCTGCGCCTCGGCCAGAGCTGTCTGCCGGCCTTTCTGCTGCTCCTCAGCCTGTTTGGCGTCGCAGCGGCACATGCCATCGAGGGGCGCGCCGTCGACGCGCACACAGGCCAGCCGGTGGTTGGCTTGAGCGTGCGCCTGGCTGGTCAGCCGCTCGTACTGACCGGCGATGCCCAGGGCCGTTTCAGCCTGCCCGAGGGCTACCGCGGCGCACTGCAGCTGCGCGCGCCGGGCTACCGGCGGCTGGTGCTGGCCAGCGATGGCGCGACGGCAGCGCTCGCCCGTCTGCAGCCGCTGCGCCCCAAGGCGCTCTACCTCTCGGTCTTCGGCATCGGCAACCAGACGCTGCGCGACGGGGCACTGGCGCTGATCGACCAGACCGAGCTCGACGCGCTGGTCATCGACGTCAAGGGCGACCGCGGCCTGGTGCCTTACCGCAGCGCCGCGCATCTGGCGGCGGGCCTGGGGCCGCAAGGCTTCATCTCGGTGGCCGACATGCCGACGCTGCTCGCCCAGTTGCGCGAGCGCGGCCTCTACCTGATCGCCCGCATCGTGGTGTTCAAGGACGATCCGCTGGCGCAGGCGCATCCGCAATGGGCGGTGGCCGATCCGCAGGGCAAGGGGCTGTGGAAGGACCGTGAAGGCCAGGCCTGGATCGACCCCTTCCGTCGCGAGGCCTGGGACTACAGCCTGGCGCTGGCCGAGGAGGCCGCGCGCCTGGGCTTCGACGAGGTGCAGTTCGACTATCTGCGCTTCCCCGATGCGAGCGGCCTGAGCTTCAGCGCGCCGAACACGCGCGAGAACCGCGTCGCCGCGATCAGCGGCTTTCTCGATGCGGCGCGCCTGCGCCTGGCACCCTACGACATCAGCATCGCCGCCGACATCTTCGGCTACGTGGCCTGGAACAGCGACGACACGCAGATCGGCCAGCAGCTCGAAGAGCTCGCCCGCCACGCCGACGTGCTGTGCCCGATGCTCTATCCGTCCGGCTTTTCGCACGGCATTCCCGGTCATCCCGATCCGGTTGCGGCGCCCTATGCAATCGTCGAGCAGTCCTTGAAGCGCCTGCTGCAGCGCAGCGGGCTGTCGCCGCTGCGTGTGCGGCCGTGGTTGCAGGCGTTCCGCGACTACGCCTTCGATCGCCGCGTCTTCGATGCCGACGAGATTCGCGCGCAGATCGACGCGGCCGAGCAGCTCGGCACCGGCGGCTGGATGCTGTGGAACGCCGCCAACCGCTACGAGGCCGGCGGGCTCAGGCCCGAGGCGCCAACGCCGCCAACGCTGCAGGTAGCGCCTGCGGCAGCCGCGTCGGCCGCTACTCCTCGTCCCTGACCTTGTAGCCGCTCATCAGCTGCGCTTGCGTGTTGGGTGGCACCGCCTCGTAGTGCGACAGCGCGATGGTGTAGCGGCCCTGGCCGCTGGTCATCGAGTTGAGCCGGGTCTGGTAGCTGGCCAGCTCGGCCAGCGGCGCCAGGCCCTGCACGGTGATCAGGCCCGGCACCGCGCTGCGCGTGCCGCTGACCTGGCCGCGGCGCGAGGCCAGATCGCCGGTAACGTCGCCCATCGCGCCCTCGGGGGTGAGGATCTCCACATGCACGATGGGCTCCAGCACCAGCGGCCGCGCGGCCTTCACCGCCTCGATCAGCGCCTTGCGGCCGGCGGTGACGAAGGCGATCTCCTTGCTGTCCACCGAATGGTGCTTGCCATCAAAGACGGTGACGCGCAGGTCCACCAGCGGAAAGCCGGCGATCGCACCGCTGGCCAGGCCGGCGCGCACGCCTTTCTCCACCGCGGGCATGAACTGGCCCGGGATCGTGCCGCCCTTGACCGCATCGACGAACTCGAAACCCGTGCCGCGCGGCAGCGGCTCCACGCGCAGGAAGACCTCGCCGAACTGGCCCGCGCCGCCGCTCTGTTTCTTGTGGCGGTAATGGCCCTCGGCCGGCGAGGCGATGGTCTCGCGGTAGGCGATCTGCGGCGGTTTGGTCTGCACCTCGAACTTGTAGTTCTCGCGCAGCCGCTCCAGCAGCATGCGCAGGTGCAGCTCGCCGAGGCCGTAGACCAGGGTCTCGTTGGTGCTGGCCACATGCTCGACCTTGAGGCAGGGGTCTTCGTCGATCAGCTTGTGCAGCATCTCCCACAGGCGCTGCTCGTCGCCGTGCCGAGTCGGGCTCACCGCCAGGCCGTGCACCGGCACCGGGAAGTCCAGCGGCGCGAGGTGGATGTGCTCGTCCTCGGGCGCGTCGTGCAGCACCGCGTCGTAGTGCAGCTCTTCCACCTTGGCGATCGCGCAGAGCTCGCCGGGCAGCGCCTGCTCGACCTCCACATGGGCCTTGCCCTGTAGCAGGAAGAGATGGCCGACACGAAAGGGCTTGCGCGCGTGGCCGACGAAGAGCTGGCTGTTGCGCGTCAGCGTGCCCTGGTGCACGCGCATCACGCCGAGCTTGCCGAGATAAGGGTCGGCGTTGATCTTGAAGACATGGGCCAGCACATGGGCGCCGGGGTCAGGGCTGGCCTGGATGGGCCGCGCCTCGGCGCCTTCGCCGCTGAGGAACTGCGGCGGATTGCCCTCGCTCGGATTGGGCAGCAGCCGCTCGATCACGTCGAGCAGCTCGGCCACGCCGGCGCCGGTCTTGGCCGAGGTGAAGCACACCGGGATCAAATGCCCTTCGCGCAGCGCCTGCTCCAGCGGCGCATGCAGCTCGCGCGGATCGACATCGCCCTCGTTCAGATAGCGTTCGACGAAATCGCCATCCACCTCCACCACCTGCTCGACCAGCGCGCGGTGCGCGCCTTCAGGCGAGGAGAAGTCGGTGGACCCTGCGGTATTGAAGAAGCAGTCGACGACGCGGCTCGCACCGTCGGCCGGCAGGTTCAGCGGCAGGCACTCGCGACCGAAGCTCTCGCGCAGTGCATCGAGCAGGGCCGGCAGGTTCACGCCCGGCGCATCGATGCGGTTGATAACGATGACGCGGCACAGCCCGCGCTTCGCGGCGGTCTCCATCATCCGTGAGGCCATCAGCTCGATGCCGTTGCTCGCGTTGATCACGACGATCGCGGTGTCCGCCGCCTCCAGCGCGGGCAGCGACTGGCCGATGAAGTCCGGCGCGCCCGGCGTGTCGATCGCATGGATGCGTATGCCGGCATGGTCCATGTGCACGATGGACGACTGCAGCGAGTGCTGGGCCCGTTTCTCCAGCGCGTCGTAGTCGCTCACCGTGTTGCCGCGCTCCACGGCACCGGGGCTGGCGATAGCGCCGGCTCGGTGCAGCAGCGCCTCGGTGAGGCTGGTCTTGCCAGCACCCGCCGGGCCGACCAGCGCGATGCTGCGTATCGCCGCGATACCGCCGGCGGTGCCGGCCGCGGCCTTGCCGACCTTGGGGCTGCTGTTGTCCAAGCTGGCGCTCATGGCTGCCTCCTGCTGGCTTTGAGGGTCTGGGTCTTCTGCTTCTTCCCGACATCCCGTGCCCGGCCGGCGGCGCCGCACTGTCACGGACTGACCCCAGCGTAGGCCAAGCGCGCAGCGCGCACAAGAGCCCCGGATCAAGCCGATGCCGACGGCCCGGCGGTGCAAGAATCGGCAGCGCCCGCTGTCCGCTCACTGCTGGAGATCTGCCGATGAACACACGCTCCTCGCGTCTTGCCGCGCTGGCTGCTGCCACGGTGGCAGCCCTGGGTCTGGCCCCGGCCGCCGATGCCGCCGCGCCGACGGACCCGCGCATCCAGCAGATGCTGGCCAGCATCTCGCCGCAGCGCATCGAGCAGCGCATCAAGACCCTGGCCGCCTTCGGCACGCGCCACACCTTGTCGGAGACCGAATCGGCCACGCGCGGCATAGGCGCCGCGCGACGCTGGATACAGCGCGAGCTGCAGGACTGCTCGCAGCGCGCCGGCGGCCGCCTTCAGGTGGAGATGGACAGCTTCATCGAGCCCGCCGGCCGGCGCATGCCGCGTGCGGCCGAACTGGTCAATGTGGTGGCCACTCTGCCCGGCGTCTCGCCGGCCTCGCGCGAGCGCCTGCTGGTGGTCAGCGGCCATTACGACTCGCGCAACAGCGATGTGATGGACGAAAAGGGCGAGGCGCCCGGCGCCAACGACGATGCCTCGGGCACCGCGGTGGTGATGGAGCTGGCCTGCGTGATGGCGGCGCAGCGCTTCGACGCGACGCTGGTCTTCATGGCCGTGCCGGGCGAGGAGCAGGGCCTGCTCGGTGCCGCGCACTGGTCGCGCCAGGCGCTGGCCAAGGGCCTGCGCATCGACGCGATGATCACCAACGACATCGTCGGCAGCCCGCGCGGCGATGCCGGCCAGCACGACCCGAAGCAGCTGCGCCTGTTCGCCGACGGCCTGGACCCGCTGCTGCGCCTGCTCAACCAGGCGCGCGCCAACCAGCCCAGCAACGAAGCCGAAAAGGCCGCGATCGAAGCCGCGCTGGCGCCGCTACAGGCCCTGGCCGTGGCCGGCGGCAGCGAGGACCTGCCCACGCACCAGCTGGGCCGTCACCTGAAGGCTGCCGGCGAGCGCTATCTGAGCGGCTTCACCGTCAAACTGATCCAGCGCCGCGACCGCTATCTGCGTGGCGGCGACCATCTGCCCTTCCTGGAGCGCGGCTATGCGGCGGTGCGCTTCACCGAGCCCTTCGAGAACTTTGCGCACCAGCATCAGGATCTGCGCACCGAGAACGGCATCACCTACGGCGATCTGCCCGAGTTCGTCGACTTCGCCTATGTGGCCGACGTGGCGCGCATCAATGCCGCCGGCCTGGCCAGCCTGGCCTGGGCGCCGGCCGCGCCGCGCGAGGTGAGGCTGGACGCCAGCGAGCTGACCAACGACAGCACGCTGCAATGGGCGCCCAATAGCGAGCCCGAGCTGGCCGGCTATCGCATCGTCTGGCGTGGCACCGACGCCGCCACCTGGGAGCATGCGCGCGACGTCGGGCTGGTGACGCGCTTCACCCTCAAGGGCATCTCCAAGGACAACGTCGTCTTCGGCGTGCAGGCGGTCTCGAAGAGCGGTCATGCCAGCCTGGCGAGCTATCCGCTGCCCTTGATGCGGCGCTGAAGCCCTGGTGCAGCAGCAGCGCCGGTAACAGCCTGCAAGAGTGCTCGGCTCGCCCAGGGCCGCGCACTAGACTGCGCGGCGCCCGTCCGCATCGAGGAGCCTGCCATGCACCATCCGCGCGTGTCCCGTCGCGCTGTCGTCGTCTGCACCGTGATGCCGCTATGGCTTGCCGGTTGTGGCGGCGGCGGATCGGAGCCGGTCGCACCTACGCCAGCTCCTGCACCCGCACCTGCGCCGGCTCCCGCCCCCGCCCCCGCCCCGACCCCGGCCCCTCAGATCAGCACCTTGCGCAGCGACCTGGTCAGCCCCTGGTCGCTGGCGGTGCTGCCGGACGGCAGCCTGCTCGTTACGCAGCGCGGCGGCAGCCTGATGCGGCTCTCGGCCGACGGCAGGACCGTGCTGGCGCGCAGCATCAGCGGCGTGCCGGCGGTGGACTCCGGCGGCCAGGGCGGCCTGCTCGATGTCGCGCTGGACCCGGATTTCTCCAGCACGCCCTGGGTCTATCTGAGCTATGCCGAGCCCGGCAGCGGTGCCGAGGCGGGGCGCGCCGGCACCGCGGTGGCGCGCGCCCGCCTGGTGGGCGATGCGCTGCAGGGCCTGACGGTGATCTTCCGCCAGCGGCCCAAGGTCAGCGGCAGCGGCCACTACGGCTCGCGGCTGGTCTTCGCGCGCGACAAGACCCTGTTCATCACGCTGGGCGAGCGCCAGCAGGGCAGCCCGGCGCAGGACCTGGCGCAGACGCTGGGCAAGGTGGTGCGCATCAACCGCGATGGCAGCATCCCGCCCGACAACCCGGCCTGGGGCATAGGCGCGCTGCCCGAGATCTGGAGCCGCGGCCACCGCAATCCGCAGGGCGCGGCCCTTCATCCGCAGACCGGCGAGCTGTGGGTCAGCGAGCATGGCCCGCAGGGCGGCGACGAGATCAACATCGCCCGCGGCGGCGCCAACTACGGCTGGCCGCTGCGCAGCTACGGCTGCAACTACGGCGACCCGGTCGGCGAGGCCTGCCGCATCGGCGGCGGCACCCATGCGCCGACCTATGCGGAGCCACTCACGTATTGGGTGCCGACCTCGATCGCGCCGGCCGGCCTGCTGTTCTACAGCGGGGCAATGTTCCCCGAGTGGCAGGGCCAGCTCTTCTCCGGCGCGCTGGCCGGCCAGGCGCTGTGGCGGCTCACGCTCAGCGGCAACAGCGTCACGGCGCGCGAGGCGATGTACGCCAATCTACGCGAGCGCTTCCGCGACGTGCGCCAGGCGCCGGACGGCGCGCTGCTGCTGCTCACCGACAGCGGCAAGCTGCTGCGCGTCGCGCGCTAGCAGGCTGCTGAAAAGCTACTGCGGCGCCCCTCTGCGTCGTTTCGCGGTGCTGGGACTCCTAACGTACAGGAAGTACGTTCCGGTTCCTGCGCGCCGCGCGCCTAGCAGCCGGCCGTCCTCGCTACGCTTTGCAGCAGCCTGCAGGGGATCAGGACGGCATCTGCAGGCGCTTGTAGTAGCGCGAGGTGCCGTGCAGCAGCCCGTCGGCGCTGCTGTCGCACTCGGGCACCTCGCCGGCGCGCAGCCAGCCCAGGTGGGCGTAGACCGCCTCGGCCTGCGAGCCGGTGGGCGTGTCCAGCACCAGCAGTTTGCGGCCCTGCTGCAGCGCGCTGCATTCCAGGCGGCTCATCAGCCGGCTGGCGATGCCCAGGCCGCGCGAGCGGCTGTGCACCATCAGGCCCAGCACCTCGGCGCGGTGTGCGGCGCTGGGTTGCTGGCACAGCGCCAGCTGCACGCAGCCCAGCAGCTGCGAGCGCTCCGAGTCCTCGCAGGCGATCCAGAGGTGATGGCGCGGACCCAGGCGGGCGAACACGCCATGCCAGTAGTCCAGCGCCGCATAGCGCGACATTGGTGCAATAAAGCCCAGACTGGCGCCCTGATGCACGCTGTCGATCAGCAGGTCGGCCAGTGCCGGCAGCCAGGTCAGGTCGGCCGCGCTGACGAGCTTGATGCGCGGCGGCACGCGTTCGCCGGGCAGCGTCTGCGCCTCGGCCGCACTGCGCAGGCTGGCCGACGGCAGGCGCTGGGCGCGCTGCGGGCGCAGGGCCGTGTAGGCGAGCTCGAGGGCGGGACGGTCATCGGGGGCTTGGCGGTGGAACATGGCGGCACTTCTCGCTTCGGTCTGGCGTTTCGCCCCGCCGGTCTTCTGGACTTGCGGGGAATGGTGGTTTTCCCTCAGCAAGTGGCGTGCCAGCCACGAGGCGCAAGGCCAGGTTCGGCCCTCAGGCCTCCAGGCCGGGTTCGGCCATCAGGCAGGCGCGGCCGCTGCGCCTGGCCTCGTAGAGCGCGGTCTCGGCGCGCCGCAGCAGGTCCTCGACATTGCGATCGCCATGGCGCAGCCGGCCCCAGCCGGCACAGAACTCCAGCGGCCGGCCCAGCTCGGCCGGCGCGCGCACCGCCAGCGCGTCGCGCAGCCGCTTGTCCAGTGCCTGCGGCCCCAGCGCCTCGCAGCGCGGCATCAGCACCGCGAACTCGTCGCTGCCGATGCGCCCCACCAGATCGCCCAGGCGCATCTGCTCGCGCAGGCAGTCGGCAAAGAGCTTCAAGGCGCGCTCCTCGCCTTCGGGCCCCAGCGTCTCGCCGAAGCTCTTGATCTGGTCGATGTCCAGCGCCATCAGCGCCAGCGGTTCCTTGTAGCGCCGCGCCATCGACAGCAGGTCCACCGCGCGCGAGACGAAGGCGCGGCGGTTGCACAGGCCGGTCAGCGCATCGGTCTGCGCCAGGCGCAGGAAGCTGTTCTCGGTCTCGCCGCGCCAGGCAGTGAGCATTGCGGCCAGCGTCAGCGGCACGGCCAGCAGCGCGCAGACCGCCGCCAGCGTGTTGACCGGATGCGCGGCCTCGAAGTCCGGGTACTGCGCGGTGGCCAGCCCCGCCAGCGCGGCGCGCCAGGCGGTCAGCACCGCCATCACCAGCAGCGCCAGCAGCAAGGGCGAGCGCCAGCGCCAGCTCTGCCGCTGCAGCTCAGGCTCCAGTCCCCTGGCCGGCTGCAGCAGCGAGACGCAGACCAGCAGCAGCTGCAGCGCGAACAGCGCATTGGTGGCGCCGACGCGCAGCGCATAGCTGTCGAAGCCGAGCAGATAGACCAGCGCCGGCAGCACCGGCAGCAGCAGCACCGCGCGACGGCCGCGCCGCGGCCCCAGCCAGTGACCCACCGCGAGCCACAGCGCACTCAGTGCGGCGCCGATCGCTGCCATCGCCAGCGCGCCCAGCCAACGGCTGCCCTGCGGCGGGGCCAGCATCAGCAGCAGCCAGCCGATGCCGTGCAGCGTCATCGCCGCCTGCGCGTGGCGGCCGCCGGCGGCGAGCTGGCGCCAGCCCATCAGCACGGCCAGGGCCAGCGCCAGCGCCAGCGATTCGAGGGCCAGCAGGCTGAACAGCGTGGGGATGTCGAAGTGCATGGTGCCGGGTCTCCTCGGTCTGGGTCTTGTCGTGCTCGCAGCCGCCTATTGGAACGCCACCTCGTCGAAGCTGCGCAGCTTGCGGCTGTGCAGGCGCGCCGGCCCTTGCGCGCGCAGCAGCTCGATGGTGCGCAGGCCGATGCGCAGGTGCTGGTCGACGCGCTGGCGGTAGAACTGGTCGGCCATGCCGGGCAGCTTGATCTCGCCGTGCAGCGGCTTGTCCGACACGCACAGCAGCGTGCCGTAGGGCACCCGGAAGCGGAAGCCGTTGGCCGCGATGGTGGCGCTCTCCATGTCCAGCGCGATCGCGCGGCTCTGGCTGAAGCGGCGCTCCGGCCCGCCCTCGCGATGGCTGGGCAGCAGCTCCCAGTTGCGGTTGTCGGTGGAGGCCACGGTGCCGGTGCGCAGGATCTTCTTCAGCGCCGGGCCGGCCAGGCCGGTGACCTCGGCCACCGCGGCCTCCAGCGCCTGCTGCACCTCGGCCAGCGGTGGAATCGGCACCCACAGCGGCAGGTCCTCGTCGAGCACATGGTCCTCGCGCACATAGCCGTGCGCCAGCACATAGTCGCCCAGCGCCTGGCTGCTGCGCAGCCCCGCGCAGTGGCCCAGCATCAGCCAGGCATGCGGGCGCAGCACCGCGAGATGGTCGCTGATGGTCTTGGCATTGGCCGGGCCGACGCCGATATTGATCATCGTGATGCCGCTGCGGTCGGGCCGCACCAGGTGGTAGGCCGGCATCTGCGGCAGCCGTGGCGGCGGGCTGCCCTCGCTGGCAGCATTGCCGCGGCGCGTCAGCACATTGCCCGGTTCGACGAAGGCGCAGCAGTCGTCATGCGCATCGGGCTTGGCCGGGTCGGGCGCGCGCGCCATCAGCTCGCGGCCTATGCGCACGAACTCGTCGATGTAGAACTGGTAGTTCGTGAACAGCACGAAGTTCTGGAAATGCTCGCTGGCGGTGCCGGTGTAGTGGCGCAGCCGGTGCAGCGAGTAGTCCACCCGCGGCGCGGTGAACAGCGCCAGCGGCTCGGGCTCGCCCGGTGCTACCTCGTGCGTGCCGTTGGCGATGCCGTCGTCCATCGCGGCGAGGTCGGGGTGGTCGAAGCATTCGCGCAGGCGCTCGCGCCGCTCGGGCGCGAGGCTGCCCTCGACATGCTGGCCTTCGCCCAGCGCGAAGTGCAGCGGGATGGGCTGGTGGCCGGTGCCCACCTCCAGCGTGCCGCCGTGGTTCAGCAACAGCAGGCGGAACTGCTCGCGGTAGTAATTGGCGAACAGGTCCGGCCGCGTCAGCGTGGTCTCGTAATGGCCGGCGCGCGTGACAAAGCCATAGGCCAGCCCGCTGGCATTGGCACCGGCGCCGCGCCGGGCGGCACGCAGCCGCACCACCGGATAGAAGGCGCGCACCGGCCCGGTGTCCTCGCCGGCCAGGAAGCGCGCCAGCGCCTCGCGCAGAAAGCTGGTGCCGGCCTCGTAGATGCGCTGCACCTGGGCAAGCGCAGCCTCGGCGCTGTCGCAGGCCACCGGGGCGAAGAACGGGGCGAAGAAGGGCGGGGCGGACGATGGCGCGTTGTTCGGCATGGCGCAGGCGATTGTGGCGGCGCCGGGCGCTTCAGCGCTTGACCGGGATCGCTGTGGCGCGATCCACCGGCACCGCGGTGACGCTGTTCTGCGGCGAACCTTCGATCAGCCGGTCCGCATAGGTCAGGTAGACCAGCGCGTTGCGCTTGGCGTCGACCATGCGCACGATGCGCAGGTGCTTGAAGACCAGCGAGATGCGCTCGTTGAACACCTCTTCCTGCTGCGGCAGCGGCTTGGCGAAGCTGATGGGCCCCACCTGGCGGCAGGCGATCGAGGCCTCGCTGCGGTCTTCGGCCAGGCCCAGCGCGCCCTTGATGCCGCCGGTCTTGGCGCGCGAGACATAGCAGGTGACGCCGGCCACCTTGGGGTCGTCGTAGGCCTCGACGACGATCTTGTGGTCGGGGCCGATCAGCTTGAACACCGTGTCCACCTCGCCGATCGCGTCGGGCTGGGCCTGCGCTGCCAGGGCCATGCCCAGCAGCAGGGGGAGGGCCGCGGCGCGGCGAAGAAGGCCTGGGCCAGGACGGGCGTGGAACGACATCGTTGCAACTCTCCTCTCAGCGGTGCTTTCGCCACACGATAGCGCATCGGCGAGGGCGCGGCGTGCTCCGCTGGGTACACTGCCTGCGGCTTGGCCCTTGCTTGCCGTTCTGCCCGCCACGCTACCGACGATGCTGCACATTCCCACCTTGCTGGCCGCCCTGATCGCAGGTTTTCTGCTGCTGTGCGTGCAACTGGCCGTGGCGCAGCGCGGCACCCTGCGTCAGCCGGCCTTGCGCATCTGGGCGCAGGCCTCTTGGGTGCTGCTCTTCGGCTACATCTTCCTCGGCGCCCGGCTTGCGCTGCCGCTGTGGATCTCGGTGCTGCTGGGCAATGGTCTGGTGCTGCTGGGCATGCTGCTGTTCAACCAGGCGTTGAGCGTCTATCTGCTCGACAAGCCGCTGGGCCGCTCGGCCTGGCTTCGGCTGGGCGTCGCGCTGCTCGCGCTGGTCATGATGCTGCCCTGGTCGCTGCCGCAGCGCACGGCCGCGCTGTCGCTGATCTTCACCCTCATGCTCCTGCCCAGCATCCTGCTGGTGCTGCGGCACCGCGGGCCGCGCGAATACTCGCTGCCGATGGTTGCCGCAACGATGGCGCTGTCGGCGGGGGCGATGCTGTTCCGCTTCTTCCATGCGCTGTGGGCGCCCGAGCAATATCAGAGCCTGCTGCAGCCCAGCCTGGGCCAGGGGCTGACCTTCCTGCTCAGCTTCGTCGCTCTGCTGGGTGCCGGCTTCGGCTTCGTGCTCGCCTCCTTCGAGCGCATGGCGCTACGCATGGAGGAGCTGGCCTCGCTCGACGGCATGACCGGTTGCCTGAACCGCAGCACCACCGACACGCTGCTCGAACACAACCTGGCGCGCAGCCGCCGCGAGGGCTCGCCGCTGGCCTTCGCGCTGATCGACCTCGACCACTTCAAGCAGATCAACGACCGCCACGGCCACCGCGCCGGCGATGCCGCGCTGAAGGCGGTGGTGCAGGCGATCCGTTCGCGGCTGCGCAAGGCCGACGTGCTGGGCCGCATGGGCGGCGAGGAGTTCGGCCTGATCCTGCCGGCCACCGATGCGCCCGGTGCGCAGCGCCTGCTCGAAGACGTGCGCCGCGCCATCGAGCAGCTCGACACGCAGCGCGACAGCAACGGCCAGCCGATTCGCCTGACCTTGTCGGCGGGCATCGCGGCCGTCGCCTCCGACAGCCCGGCCGATGCGGACCGGCTCTATGCGCGCGCCGACGAGGCGCTCTACCAGGCCAAGGGCAGCGGGCGCAATCGCGTCAGCCTGTGGACGTCGCCGCAGCCGGGCGCCGCCGCCGTCTGACTAGCCCTTGAAGTGCCCCCAGGCGAGGTAGAAGCCGCCGGGCAGCTGCGGCAGCAGTTGCAGATCCGGCGCCAGGCCGCGCAGCAGCTGCCAGGGCTCGCCCAGGCCTTGCAGCGAGGCCACCGAATACAGCGCCGCGCCCATCACGAAGCAGTTGCTCGCCAGCGCCCATGGCGCCCAGGGCAGCGTCCAGGCCAGACCGGTGGCGGCGATGCGTGCGCCGGGCTTCAGGTGGGCGGCAATGTGCTGCAGCGCCTCGGGCTGCTGCAGGATGTCGTGGGTGAAGACGAACAGCGCCGCATCAAAGCGGCCCTGCAGCGG
Source organism: Roseateles sp. T103 (assembly GCF_057219915.1). Lineage (NCBI taxonomy): Bacteria > Pseudomonadati > Pseudomonadota > Betaproteobacteria > Burkholderiales > Sphaerotilaceae > Roseateles > Roseateles sp. T103. The sequence continues at coordinate 738,180 of NZ_JBXVVS010000002.1, read as the reverse complement.
CGCCTCGACCGCCGCGGCCTGCTTCAGCCGCACCTGATGCAGGCCGTCGCGCTTCACCCGCTCGCGCGCCTGCGCGAGCATCGCCGCGCTCTGGTCCACGCCCAGCACGCGCCCCTCGGGTCCGACCCGCCGGGCCAGCGTGGGCAGGCTCAGCCCGGTGCCGCAGCCCATGTCCAGCACGCGATCGCCGGGCTTCAGGTCCAGCCGGGCGATGCAGGCCTGGCGCAGCATCTCGAAGCCGACCAGCTCCAGGTCGTAATGCGCGGCGCGGTTGCGGTACAGCGCCAGCAGGCGTCGCGGTATCGGCGGCGGGCCGGGATCGGCAGTGGCGGGGTGCGGCATGACGCGGGAGCCTCCTCCTCTTGGCGAGCGGCGTACGGCGACTCACTGGCCGGCCGTTCTGCATCGATCGCTATGCGGCTTTGTAGCGCATGCGTGGCGTGGGCTTCAATCGATGTCGGCGTCGGCGTTGTCTGGGCGCAATCGCAGGGTTGAATTCATTTGCCGCAGACTGTGGATGTGCCCGCAGTCCTCGACGCACTTGCTAAGCTCGTTGCGCCGGGCTTCCAGAGCGCGCAGCCCGGTGACCCTGCGTGCTGAACCTCGACCTCGCCACACACCATGCTGTCGTTCCACCGCGCGATGCTGCTCACCCTAGGTCTTGCACTGCTGGCCGGTGCGATCTGGGCTGAGCTGCGCTACCGCCAAGACCTGGATGCAGCGCGAGAGCGTGTCAGCGGGCGCAGCCTGGTGCTGCAGACCCGCTGGGGCCAGCTCGAATACGCGGTGGCGGGTGACGCCGGCGCTCCGCCGGTGCTGATGATCCACGGCACCGGCGGCGGCTTCGACCAGGGTCTGCGCTTCGCCGATGCGCTGGTGGCGCGCGGGCTGCGCGTGATTGCGCCATCGCGCTTTGGCTATCTGCGCAGCGACTTTCCCGCTGACCCTTCGCTGGCCGAACAGGCCGATGCACTGGCCTCCCTGCTCGACCAGCTGGGCATCGAGCGCATCGCGGTGGTCGGCGGTTCGGCCGGTGCGCTGAGCGCCAGCCAGTTCGCGCTGCGCCACCCGGCGCGCTGTGCCGGCCTGGTGCTGCTGGTGCCGGCGGCCAATGTGCGCGACCGCGACCCGGTTGAATTCACCCCGCTGCAGGCCTGGCTGGTGCGCCGGCTGCTCAGCTCCGACCTGCTGTTCTGGCTGGCCGAGCAGACCATGCCGCGCCTGCTGATCGGCACCCTGCTCGCCACCGATCCCGCGCTGCTCGATCGGGTAACGCCCGCCGAGCGCGAGCGCGCCTTCACCGTGCTGCACGAGCTGCTGCCCATCTCGGCACGCGTGCGCGGTCTGCTGAACGATGGCCAGCAGGCCGGCCACCCTGCACGCATGGATTTCACAAAGATCACGATGCCGGCCCTCATCGTCTCGACCGAGGACGATCGCTTCGGCACTGCACAGACAGCGCGCGACATTGCCGCCCAGATGCCCCAGGCGCGCCTGGTGATCTTCCCCGACGGCGGCCACCTCTGGCTCGGTCGCGACGCGACAGTGGCCGACGAAGTGCAAGGCTTCGTCCGCGGCATCCGCTAGGTGTCGGCAGCCCGCCATCGAGCGTGAGCTTCTTGGCGGTGCAGGAGGACGAGGGCAGAGGCTGTGCGTCCGCGAGCTGTGGGGGTCATAGACCCGGTGCGGATGTTCGTATCGCCGAACTGAGTGGCGCAAAGCAGTCGCTCAACGTCAGAGTTGACCGGAGCAGTGGGGCATGCCGCCGCACCTGTTTCTACTGAAGTATGTACTGCACAAGCACGAAGCCGGCAAATGCTAAAGCGGACACGACAAACAGATTGCCACGAAGACTTGCAGGGCTTGCCGGCGGGGGCACTGACCAAAGGCCGAGAACGCCAAGCGGGTAGGTCAATACGCGGTGCCACGTTAAAGGGTCGCGCTGCCCCAGTGAAACAAGGAATGCGCAGAGCAACAGACAAGCCAGGAGACCCACGAAGGCCGAGAGCACGAAAGAGGATGGCGTCAGAAGACGCACAAGGCCACCTCCAATCAATGAACCCAGAGCTAGTACAGCCGTTGCCTTTGGCGAATACTTCGAAGCGATGCGATAGAGGACTGACATATTCTTTTTCTCACCGTCGTTAGACCACGCCTTCATCCTGTGGCTTGTCAAAATCTTCTAGCTGGTCAATCGGGAGAGGATGCGGGCAACGTAGTACACAAGAACCGAGAGCGTTGATGCGAGGAAGCGATGTGCGAACAGCCAAGTCACTAGAGCGTAGCTGAAGGACTTGGCAGCAGTGTCGGTCAAGTCAATCGGCTTGTCGACCAAGACTGACGCGAAGGCTGCGTAGCAGACAGGCGCGAGAGCTGCAGCGAGAGCAGATCGCTTCCATCTCCACGACTTAGGCAGAGTCTCAAGGCTTGCTATGGCGATTGAGCCGGCAAGGCCCGCGCAGAGCGCCTGAAGTAGCGCTTCGTGAGGGTCGGAAAGGGTGAACAACGCAACTGTTACTCCTGCGAGGTAGCCCGTACCGAGCCCGATGAGGGCGGCGGCGGGGATGCGATACCTCTGGTCCATGTTCTCTGCGTACGACTGGAACGAGCCGTTGTTGCGTGGCCTAACGTCGGAATTCACCGGACCTGCGCGGCTTCTCGCGCAGGTCCGGTGGAATGATGGGTTGATCGGAATGTCATTGGCGCCCCCGCAGGTTGTGAAGCATGCCCCCTGGCGGAGCAGCCTCGTCGGTTGCCCCCTCTCGAATAGTGATGTGGATAGCTTGCGTTCCAACAGACTGAGTGTGTGCATTGACCTTGGCGGACTTTGCGCTCAGATACTCGACGGCCAGTGAGTTGGACGATGGCCAGCTAAGGTTTGCGCCATAGGCGTGTTGATTTCGAACAGCACCATATAGCGAAACTGCGGGCGAGCCTGAAGGCTGAGCCCCGTGTTCCACGACGAAGACTTCATACCCCAATGAACTTGTAGCTCCGCCATTGGTCTCGAGAAGTACGGCATCAACCTTTCCGGACGGCGACACGACACGAGCAACTTCGTCTTTGCTCGGCTCACCAACCAGCCCGGAGAAAAGCCAAGCCATCAGTAGCACTGCGCCGACTGCTAAGGACGCAAGGGTGCCAACAATCCACAGAATCCATTTCAGCGGTCGCGGCATGGGCATGACTTCAAGACGCCCAACGTGATGCGGGGCGACTGCGCGTGCGCCCTGACGTGGTCGCTATCGACCCTGCTACTGCACTGTCGAGCGATCCAAATCGTTGATATTCCACGGGTTCCAGTCTCTTGGTGCTGCATAGCAAGGCTGCGAAAAGCACGGAAAACCCGGCAGCTTGTTACTCCCCGGTTCGTGCGCCGCAAGGCCTCCCTGGGCCACATATTGCCACGTTAGGTCGGCGCGATCCCACGCCAGGAAACCCGAGGTGGGCCGGAGCGCTCCCATGGTCAGCTGTCTGCTGCAGTCAGGCCTCTCGCGCAGCTGAGCTTCATCTGTGGCCGCGCCTGGCCGCCAGCCGTCTTCCTATCGATCCGGCTGCGCGGCTCCAAGCGGCTCGCCCCACAGCCTGCGCCACAGCTGCCGCAGTGCCGGCCCCGGCTCGGGGCGGCGGCCGGCTGCCTCGGGGCGGTCCAGCAGCTGCAGCGGCGACTGCTCGCGCGCGACCACGAAGCGAAAAAAGTAGTCGGGCTCCTGACCTATGCGCAGGTCGGCGATCAGGATCTCGCCGCGATCGCTGCGCTCCAGCTTGAAGAAGCCATCGCTGAAGGCGGCCAGCGTGGCCACCGGCGGGTGTTCGCGCAGCGTCTCGTAGAGCGCCGCGCCGCGGTCGTGGCGTGTGAAGCGCAGCGGTTGATGCGGCGCGATCAGCGAGTGATAGCCCTCCAGATAGCTGTCCGGCGTGATCGCGACCACGCGCCACAGCAGCGTGTTGAAGGGCGCGGGCGAGGCCATCAGCCGCTCGACGTGCGGCTCGCCCTGCAGGCTGGCGCGTGCGGTGTGCAGCACCTGCTGCTGCGCGACGGCACTCCAGCCCAGGTAGGCGCAGGAGAGCAGCAGCCCGGCCGCGTTCCAGCGCAGGGCGAGAGCCTTGCCGCGCAGCGCGATGCCGGTGCCGATCAGCAGCGGCAGCGTGTAGAGCGGGTCGATGATGAACACGCTGCCCAGGCCCAGCGGCTCGGTGGAGAAGGGCCGCAGCAGCTGCGTGCCGTAGATGGTCATCGCGTCCAGCAGCGGGTGCGTCACCAGCGCCAGCCAGCTGGCCAGCATCCAGCGCCAGCGCAGCGCTGGCTCGCGCAGCAGCGTGGCGATCGCTGCGCCCAGCGGCAGCGCGATCAGGCTCAGCCAGAACAGCGCATGGCTGTCGCCGCGATGCAGCACCATATTGCTGAGCGCGTCGCAATGGTCGATCAGCACGTCCAGATCGGGCAGCGTGCCGCAGACCGCGCCCCAGGCGGCGGCCTTCCACAGCGCGGTGCGGCGGCCCATCGCGGCCACCGAGACGGCAGCGCCCAGCGCGATCTGCGAAACCGAGTCCATCGTCGCGCCTTCAGGGCCGCAGGTCGGGTGCGGCGATCAGCGGCACGCCCTGCGCCCGTGCGGCCTCGAACTGCAGCGCCTGTGCGCGCTGGTAGGCCGGCCGCTGCTGCAGCCGCTGCCAGTAGGCGGCGACCGCGGGCGTGAACTGCGTATGCAGCTCCAGGTGCTGGGCCAGCAGCAGCGCATAGCCCACCGAGATGTCGGCGGCGCTGAAGCGTCCACCACAGAGCCATTCGTGCTGCTGCAGTCGCGGCTCCAGCGTGCGCAGCCGGGCGAGAAACCATTTCGCATAGTCCTCGGCCACCTGGGGCTGACGGCGCTCGGCCGGCTCGAAGAAGCGGTAGCGCAGCACCAGGGTCTGCGGGAAGGTCAGCGTCGCCTCGCCGAAGTGCAGGTAGTTCAGATAGGCGCCGTAGTCCGCCTCGGCCACGCCCACGTCCAGCGTGCCGGCGCCATGGCGCGCGGCCAGGTACTGGCAGATGGCGGCCGATTCGCTCATGCGCACCGCATCCGGCCCGTCGCCGTCATCGATCAGCAGCGGCACGGTGCCCAGCGGGTTGTGCTCGAAGTAGCTCTTGTCGTGCACCCGCGGCGGAAAGGGCAGCAGGCGCAGCGTGTAGGGCAGCCCCAGTTCTTCCAGAGCCCACAGGGGGCGGAAGGAGCGGGCACTGAGGCAGTGGAACAGGGTGATGGGCATGGCGTGCAGGGCTGGCGCGGCGCCATTCTATGGAGGGGGCCGCGAGGCTGCAGGGCTGGCTTGCCGAATGGTGAAGCCTGCCTCACGGAGGCAGGGCGGTCCGGCACGTATATTGCGGTGCAACACGCACCGCAGCTCCCGCTTCCATCTGATCTGTTTACCCACGCAGCCATGCCCAAGTCAGCCGGCGACCCACTTTGCAGCAGCCCTCAGGGCCTGCGCGTGCTGCTGATCGATGATGGCGCCCACCGCGTGCAGGCCATCAGCGAGGAGCTCACGCGGCTGGGTTGCGACGTGGTCGGCGTGATCGAGCAGGCCACGCTGATCCACGACTGCGTGCTGAACCTGCGGCCGGACGTGGTCATCGTCGACAGCGAGTCGCCGACGCGCGACACGGTGGAGAACCTCGCCGCGCTCAACGAGCGCATGCCGCGTCCGGTGGTGGTGTTCGCCGAGGACGCCAGCGACGACCCGATGCGCCAGGCGCTGCGCGCCGGCGTCAGCGCCTATGTGGTGGCCGGTCTGCAGCCCGACCGGCTGGCGCCGGTGCTGCAGGTGGCGATCGCGCGCTTCGAGCAGGATCTGGCGCTGCGCGAGGAGCTCGGCAAGGCCCAGGCGCAGCTGGCCGCGCGCAAGCACGTCGACCGCGCCAAGGGCATCCTGATGAGCGAGCAGGGCCTGGACGAGGATGCGGCCTACAAGAAGCTGCGCCGCATGGCCATGGACCGCGGCCTGCAGCTGGCCGAGCTGGCCGAGAAGATCGTCGAGGCGCACAGCCTGCTGCGCTCTTCTTGAGCAGGCGCGTTGCCGCAATGCACCAAGCCAAGGCGCCGGAACGGTGCCTGTGCCTGCAATCGGTGCAGATGTGCAGCGAATGGCTGGCGAATGGCCTGGCACGGAAGCTGCTGAGTAGAGGCTGAGGCCTGCAACGGCGTAGGCCTCGCTCTCGACAAAGTTCTAGGACAAAGGCGTCCGATTTGCGCTGCCCCCCGCCGGGGCGGTGTCGATCGCGACGCCTTTGTCCTTTTTGTTTTTCTGATGCGGAGGAAGCTATCCATGTCTGCTGTCAACGGTGCGAAGAAGGAGGGTGGTCTGATGAGTGAAGAGCGTCGCAAGCTCTTGGTCGGCGGCGCGGCCGCCGCAGTGTCGGGCCTGGCCCCCGGCGCCTGGGCCGCCGGCTCGGACAAGCCCGAGAAGGAAGAGGTCCGCATCGGCTTCATCCCGCTGACCGACTGCGCCAGCGTGGTGATGGCCTCGGTGCTGGGCTTCGACAAGAAGTACGGCATCAAGATCATCCCCACCAAGGAAGCCTCCTGGGCCGGCGTGCGCGACAAGCTGGTCAACGGCGAGCTGGACATGGCCCATGTGCTTTACGGCCTGATCTACGGCGTGCATCTGGGCGTGTCCGGTCCGAAGAAGGACATGGCCGTGCTGATGACGTTGAACAACAACGGCCAGGCGATCACGCTGTCCAAGAAGCTGGCCGACAAGGGCGCGGTGGACGGCGCCTCGCTGGCCAAGCTGATGAGCACCGACAAGCGCGAGTACACCTTCGCGCAGACCTTCCCCACCGGCACGCACGCGATGTGGCTGTACTACTGGCTGGCCTCCGCCGGGATCAACCCGATGAAGGACGCCAAGGTCATCACCGTGCCACCGCCGCAGATGGTGGCGAACATGCGCGTCGGCAATATGGACGGCTTCTGCGTCGGCGAGCCCTGGAACCACCGCGCCATCATGGACGGTATCGGCATCACCGCGGTGACCACGCAGGACGTCTGGAAGGACCATCCGGAGAAGGTGCTGGGCACCACCGGCGACTTCGTGAAGAAGTATCCGAACACCGCGCGCGCCGTGATCATGGCTGTGCTGGAGGCCAGCCGCTGGATCGACGCAGGCCTGCAAAACAAGCTGAAGATGGCCGAGACCATCGCCGACAAGGCCTATGTGAACACCGGCGTCGAGGCGATCAACCAGCGCATCCTGGGCCGCTACCAGAACGGCCTGGGCAAGACCTGGGACGACCCCAACCACATGAAGTTCTTCAACGACGGGCTGGTGAACTTCCCCTACCTGTCGGACGGCATGTGGTTCCTCACCCAGCACAAGCGCTGGGGCCTGATCAAGGAGCACCCGGACTACCTGGGCGTGGCCAAGCAGATCAACCAGATCGAGCTCTACAAGCAGGCTGCCGGTGCGCTGAAGGTCAATGTGCCCAAAGACCCGATGCGCTCCAGCAAGTTCATCGACGGCGTGGTCTGGGACGGCAAGGACCCGGCCAAGTACGCCGATTCTTTCAAAGTCAAAGCCTGAGCGGGCAGGGAGTTGACGATGGTCTCCGCTGTATTTCATTCCCCTGGCGAAGCGCTCGAGGCGGGCAAGCAGGCCGCCACGGCCAAGCCGGCTGCCGCACCGGCGGCCGCGGCACCCCAGCCTGCCGCGCCGGTAGCGCGCATCGATTGGCGCGGTGTCTGGCTGCGCGTGCTGCCGCCGGTGATCGGCATTGCGCTGCTGATCGGCATCTGGGCGCTGCTGACGCAAAAGGGCGGCAGCTTCCCGACGCCGCTGCAGACCTGGGAGGCGGCGGTCAAGCTCTTTGCCGACCCGTTCTACCGCAACGGTCCGAACGACCAGGGCATTGGCTGGAACATCCTCAACTCGCTGCAGCGCGTGGGGCTGGGCTTCGGTCTGGCCGCGGCGGTGGGCATTCCGCTGGGCTTCGTGATCGGCCGCTTCCAGTTCGCCAACAACATGGTGGCGCCGCTGATCAGCCTGCTCAAGCCGGTGTCGCCGCTGGCCTGGCTGCCGATCGGCCTGCTGGTCTTCAAGAGCGCGAACCCGGCGGCGATCTGGACCATCTTCATCTGCTCGATCTGGCCGATGGTGGTGAACACCGCGGTGGGCGTGCAGCGCGTGCCGGTGGACTACCTGAACGTGGCCCGCGTGCTGAACCTCAGCGAGTGGAAGATCATCACCAAGATCCTCTTTCCCGCGGTGCTGCCCTACATGCTGACCGGCGTGCGCCTGTCGGTGGGCACCGCCTGGCTGGTGATCGTCGCGGCGGAGATGCTGACCGGCGGCGTGGGCATCGGCTTCTGGGTCTGGGACGAGTGGAACAACCTCAACGTGCAGCACATCATCATCGCGATCTTCGTGATCGGCATCGTCGGTCTGGTGCTGGAGCAGGCGCTGATGGCCCTGGCCAAGCGTTTCTCGTTCGACGACTGAAGTGGCAGGAGGAATACGCATCATGAGCAACAGCACGACCAAGCCCTTCATCGAAGTGCAGGGCGCCGAGATGGTGTTCAACACGCGCAAGGGCCGCTTCCATGCGCTGCGCGACATCAAGCTGACCGTGCAGCGCGGCGAGTTCATCACGCTGATCGGCCACTCGGGCTGCGGCAAGAGCACGCTGCTGAACCTGATCGCCGGACTGCTGAAGCCGACTGACGGCGCGCTGCTGTGCGACAACCGCGAGATCGCCGGCCCCGGCCCCGAGCGCGCGGTGGTGTTCCAGAACCATTCGCTGCTGCCCTGGCTGAGCTGCGCCGAGAACATCTACCTCGGCGTCGAATCGGTGTTCGGCCGCAGCGAATCGAAGAAGAAGCTGCACGAGCGCACCGCCGCCGCGCTGGACCTGGTCGGCATGAGCCATGCCGCCGCGAAGCGCCCGCACGAGGTTTCCGGCGGCATGAAGCAGCGCATCGGCATCGCCCGCGCGCTGGCGATGGAGCCCAAGGTGCTGCTGATGGACGAGCCCTTCGGCGCGCTGGATGCGCTGACGCGCGCCAAGCTGCAGGACGAGCTGCTGAAGATCGTCGCGCGCACGCAGAGCACGGTGGTGATGGTCACGCACGATGTGGACGAGGCGGTGCTGCTGTCCGACCGCATCGTGATGATGACCAACGGCCCCGCCGCGACCATCGGCGAGATCCATGCGGTGGACCTGCCGCGCCCGCGCGACCGCGTGGTGCTGGCCGAGGACCCGCGCTACATCGCCGCGCGCAAGGCGGTGATCGACTTCCTCTACACGCGCCACGCCGCGCCCGCTACCGAGCCAAGGCCCGGCGGCCTTGGCGACGAGCGGCAAGGGCCGGACGGCATCTCGTGCCGACCGGCGCACGTGGAAGCCGCGGCCTGACAGACAACGCCTTCGCCTGCACCGCCGCGCGGACGGCGGCCGGGCGGAGCCTTGCCCGGAGATGACGAGATGACGACGACCAAGAAGATGAAGCTGGTGATGGTGGGCAACGGCATGGCCGGCGTGCGCACGCTGGAGGAGCTGCTGAAGATCGCGCCGGATCTGTACGAGATCACGGTGTTCGGCGCCGAGCCGCATCCCAACTACAACCGCATCCTGCTGTCGCCGGTGCTGGCCGGTGAGCAGACGCTGGAGGAGATCATCCTCAACCCGCTGGCCTGGTACGAGGACAACGGCATCACCCTGCACCTGGGCAAGAAGGTCACGAAGATCGACCGCGTGCGCCGCCAGGTCGTGGCCGAGGACGGCACCACAGCCGATTACGACCGCCTGCTGATTGCCACCGGCTCGAATCCCTTCATCCTGCCGGTGCCCGGCAAGGACCTGGAAGGCGTGATCGCCTACCGCGACATCGCCGACACGCAGGCGATGATCGATGCCGCGGCCAAGTACCAGCACGCGGTGGTGATCGGCGGCGGCCTGCTGGGCCTGGAAGCGGCCAACGGCCTGATGCTGCGCGGCATGCAGGTGACCGTGGTGCACCTGGGCGACTGGCTGATGGAGCGCCAGCTCGACGACCAGGCCGGTGACTTGCTGCGCAAGTCGCTGCAGGAGCGCGGCCTGAAGTTCCGCCTGGCCACGCAGACCGAGGCGCTGATCGGCGACAAGGACGGTCGTGTGATGGCGGTGCGCTTCAAGGACGGCAGCGAGATCCCCGCCGACCTGGTGGTGATGGCCGCCGGCATCCGCCCCAACACCGAGCTGGCCGAGAGCGCCGGCCTCCACTGCAACCGCGGCATCGTCGTCACCGACACGCTGCAGACCGTCACCGACCCGCGCATCTACGCGGTGGGCGAATGCGCCGCGCACCGCGGCATCGCCTACGGCCTGGTGGCGCCGCTGTTCGAGCAAGGCAAGGTCTGCGCCACGCACCTGGCTGAGTTTGGCATCGGCCGCTATCAGGGCAGCCAGACCAGCACCAAGCTCAAGGTCACCGGCATCGACCTCTTTTCTGCCGGCGACTTCATGGGCGGCGAGGGCACCGAGGAGATCGTGATGAGCGATCCCTTCGCCGGCGTCTACAAGAAGCTGGTGATCAAGAACGACCAGCTGGTCGGCGCCTGCCTCTACGGCGACACGGTGGACGGCAGCTGGTACTTCAAGCTGCTGCGCGACGGCCGCAAGGTGCACGACATCCGCGACAAGCTGATGTTCGGCGAAAGCAATATCGGCGACGGCGGCCACCAGGGCCAGAACAAGGCTGCGGCGATGGCCGACAGCGACGAGGTCTGTGGTTGCAACGGCGTCACCAAGGGCAGCATCTGCAAGGCGATCAAGGAAAAAGGCCTGTTCACGCTGGAAGAGGTGCGCAAGCACACCAAGGCCAGCGCGTCCTGCGGCTCCTGCACCGGCCTGGTCGAGCAGCTGCTGATGTTCACCGCCGGCGGCGACTACTCGGCCACGCCGAAGAAGAAGGCCATCTGCGGCTGCACCGAGATGAGCCACCAGGAAGTGCGTGATGCGATCTTCGACCGCCACCTCACCTCGCTGGACCAGGTCTACAAGACGCTGGACTGGAAGAGCCCCAACGGCTGCGCGACCTGCCGCCCGGCGCTGAACTACTACCTGATCTCGTCCTGGCCCAAGGAGGCGCAGGACGATCCGCAAAGCCGCGCGATCAACGAGCGCAGCCACGCCAACATCCAGAAGGACGGCACCTACTCGGTGATCCCGCGCATGTGGGGCGGCGAGACCAATTCGTCCGAGCTGCGCCGCATCGCCGACGTGGTGGACAAGTACCAGATCCCCACCGTCAAGGTCACCGGTGGCCAGCGCATCGACCTGCTGGGCGTGAAGAAGGAAGACCTGGTCAATGTCTGGAAGGACATCGGCATGCCCTCGGGCCACGCCTATGCGAAGGCGCTGCGCACCGTGAAGACCTGCGTGGGCAGCGAGTGGTGCCGCATGGGCACGCAGGACAGCACGCAGATGGGCAAGGACCTGGAACGCGCGCTGTGGCGCATGTATGCGCCGCACAAGGTCAAGCTGGCGGTGTCGGGCTGCCCGCGCAACTGCGCCGAATCGGGCATCAAGGACGTGGGCGTGATCGGCGTGGACTCCGGCTGGGAGCTCTATGTCGGCGGCAACGGCGGCATCAAGACCGAGGTCGCGCACTTCTTCTGCAAGGTGAAGACGCCGCAGGAGGTGCTGGAGTACTCGGGCGCCTTCCTGCAGCTCTACCGCAAGGAAGGCTGGTACCTGGAGCGCACCTGCCATTACATCAGCCGCGTGGGCCTGGACTATGTGAAGAAGAAGATCCTCGACGACGTTGAGGCCCGCCAGGCCCTGTGGGCCGAGTTGCAGTACGCGCTGGACGGCGAGCCCGATCCCTGGTTCGAGTTCGACAAGGCCAAGGTCGACCTCCGTCAGTTCGAAGCGCTGTAAGGAGAAGAACGATGAGCGAATGGAAGACGATTTGCGCGGTCGAGGACATCCCGCTGCTGGGCTCGCGCCGCGTGCAGCGCGCCAAGGGGCCACAGGTGGCGCTGTTCCGCACCACCGCCGACGAGGTGTTCGCGCTGCTGGACCGCTGCCCGCACAAGGCCGGCCCGCTGAGCATGGGGCTAGTGTTCGGCGCGGCCGTGGCCTGCCCGCTGCACAACTGGACCATCGAGCTCGCCACCGGCTGCGCCCGCGAGCCTGACGAGGGCAGCACGCCGCGCTTCTCGGTGCGCATCGACAACGGTCAGGTGCAGCTGAACCGGCAGGAGCTGGATACCGTCGCGATCGATCTGGAGCCCGTGAAGGCCGGTCCCTGCACCCGGGCTGCTTGCTGAGGTCGACACCATGCGGGAGACGCGCTCCACCTGTCCGTATTGCGGTGTCGGCTGCGGCGTCATCATCGAGAGCGAGGGCGCGCAGATCACCGGGGTGCGCGGCGACCCGGCGCACCCGGCCAACTTCGGCCGGCTGTGCAGCAAGGGCTCGACCCTGCACCTGACGGCCGCGCCGGCGGTGATTCAGACCCGGCGCCTGCTGCAGCCGCTGCAGCGCGCGGAGCGCGGCGCGGCGCCGCAGCCACTGGCCTGGGAGGCCGCGGCCGAGCAGGTGGCCGAACGCCTGGCCGCGGTGCGCGCCGCGCATGGCCCGGACGCGATCGGCTTCTACATCTCCGGCCAGCTGCTCACCGAGGACTATCACGCCTTCAACAAGCTGGCGCGGGCGCTGGTCTGCACCAACAACATCGACAGCAACTCGCGCCTGTGCATGAGCTCGGCGGTGTCGGGCTACAAGCAGACGCTGGGTGCTGACGCGCCGCCGGCCAGTTATCAGGACATCGAGCAGGCCGACTGCCTGTTCATCGCTGGCGCCAACCCGGCCTGGGCGCATCCCATCCTGTTCCGCCGCATCGAGGCGGCGCGCGAGGCTCGGCCGCACAGCAAGATCATCGTCGTCGACCCGCGCCGCACCGAGACGGCCGAGCTCGCCGACCTGCATCTGCAGATCCTGCCCGGCACCGACATCGCGCTGTTCAACGGCATGCTGCACGCGATGATTTGGGAAGGCTGGATCGCCGCCGACTTCATCGCGCAGCACACCGAAGGCTTCGACGCGCTGAAGGCCCTGGTGCGCAGCAGCACGCCGGCCTGGGCCGCGAAGACCTGCGGCATCAAGGAAGATCAGCTGCTCGAGGCGGCGCGGCTGTTTGCCAGCTCGCCGGCGACCTTGTCGCTGTACTGCATGGGCCTGAACCAGAGCAGCCGAGGCACCGCGAAGAATACCGCGCTGATCAATCTGCATCTGGCCACCGGCCAGATCGGCCGCGCCGGCAGCGGCCCCTTCTCGCTGACCGGCCAGCCCAATGCGATGGGTGGCCGCGAGGCCGGCGGCATGGCCACGCTGCTGCCCGGCCACCGCGACCCGGCCAGCGCCGCCGACCGTGCCGAGATCGCGCGCCTGTGGGGTGTCGACGCGCTGCCCGAGACGCCCGGCAAGACCGCGGTGGAGCTGTTCGAGGCCGCTGCGCGCGGCGAGATCAAGGCGCTGTGGATTGCCTGCACCAACTCCGCGCAGTCGATGCCCGACCAGGCGCTGGTGCGTGCGGCGCTGCAGCGCTGCGAGTTCGTCGTGCTGCAGGAGGCCTTTGCCGACACCGCCACCGCGGCCTATGCCGACCTGCTGCTGCCGGCCGCGACCTGGGGTGAGAAGGACGGCACGGTGACCAACACCGAGCGCCGCATCAGCCGTGTGCGTGCGGCCGTGCCGCCGCCCGGCCAGGCGCGCGCCGACTGGGCGATCGTCAGCGACATCGCGCGCCGGCTGGAGCAGCGCCTGCGGCCTGAGGCGGCGACTTCGCTGTTCGCCTTCGATGCGCCCGAGCAGCTGTGGCTCGAGCACCGCGAAGCGACGCGCGGCCGCGACCTGGACATCGGCGGCCTGAGCTGGGCCTTGCTCGACGCGCAGGGGCCGCAGCAGTGGCCCTATCCGGAGGGCGCGGGCGCAGGCCGCCAGCGTCTCTACGAGGACGGCCGCTTCGCCACCGCCAACGGCCGCGCCCGTTTCGTTGCCAAGCCGCATGGCCCGGCGGCCGAAGGCACCGACGCGCGCCATCCGCTGGTGCTGTCCACCGGCCGCATGCGCGACCAGTGGCATGGCATGAGCCGCAGCGGCACGGTCGATCGCCTCTTCGAATCCGAGCCGCAGCCGGCGCTGCGCATGAATCCTCAGGACCTGCTGCGCCGCCATCTGAAGAGCGGCGAGCTGGTGCGCGTGCGCTCGCGCCGCGGCGAGCTGCTGGTGCCGCTGCAGGCCGATGACGCGGTCGGCCCGGCGCAGGCCTGGCTGCCTATGCACTGGGGCGACGAGTTCATCGGCGGCCGCGATGCCAAGGGCGCGCCGCTGCGCGGCGTCAACGCGCTGACGCAGCCGCGCTTCTGCCCCGATGCGCGCCAGCCCGAGCTGAAGTACAGCGCGGTGATGGTCGAGCCGGTGCAGCTGCCCTGGCGCATCGCCGCCGCGGCCTGGGTGCCCGCCGAACAGGGCGCGGCGCTGCGTGCGCGCTTGCGCGCGCTGATGGGCGAGTTCGACTACACGCAGTGCACGCCGCTGGCGGGCCAGGGTGAGTTCTCCGGCCAGCAGGGCTGGCTCTTCGTCGCGGCGGCCGCCGCGCAGCCCGGCGCCGAGCTGCAGCAGCGCCTGGCCGCTGCGCTGGGCCTGGCCGGGCCGGCCAAGGCTGGCACCGCGCCGGTGCTGCGCTATGCCGACAGCCGTCGCGGCCGCTGCCGCCTGCTGCGCCTGGCGGGCGAGGGCGAGAGCGCGCGCCTGCAGGCCGTGCTGCGCATCGGCGAAGGCGACGAAGGCGCCTGGCTGACCCAGCTGTGGCGCGAGGCCGCGCCGGTGGCGCCCTTCGGCCGCTGGCTGCTCAGCCCCGAGGCGCCGCCGGCCGACCTCGCGGCGCGCGCACCCACTGCGAGCAGCCCGCAGGTCTGCAACTGCTTCGATGTGCGCGAGGACCGCATCCGCGAGCTGCTGTCGCGCACGCCGGGCCAGCCCGCCACGCGCATCGCCACGCTGCAGGCCCAGCTGCGCTGCGGCACGCAATGCGGCTCCTGCCTGCCGACGCTGCGCCGCCTGGAGGCGCAGCAGCCCCTGACCACGACGACTTCCGAGGAGCTCGCATCATGAGCAAGACGATGACGACAGACCAAGTGCCCATGGTCAGCCTGGTCGGCGCCGGCCCCGGCGACCCCGAGCTGCTCACCGTGAAGGCGCTCAAGCGCCTGCAGGCCGCCGAGGTGGTGCTGGTCGACGATCTGGTCGATGCGCGCGTGCTGGCCTTGTTGAACCCCGCGACACGCGTGCTCAAGGTCGGCAAGCGCGGCGGCTGCGTCTCCACCGAGCAGCGCTTCATCCACGAGCTGATGATCCGCGAGGCACGTGCCGGCGCACGCGTGGTGCGGCTCAAGGGCGGCGATCCCTTCGTCTTCGGCCGTGGCGGCGAAGAGGTCACGGCGCTGCGCGCCGCCAGCATCGCGGTCGAGGTGGTCTCGGGCATCACCGCGGGCATCGCCGCGCCGGCCAGCGTCGGCATTCCGGTCACCGACCGCCGCCATGCCCCGGGCGTGGCCTTCGTCACCGGCCACAGCCGCGACGGCGCCGAGCCCGGCGCCGGCCCCGACTGGCAGGCACTGG
The DNA here is from genome assembly GCF_057219915.1 of Roseateles sp. T103. Classification (NCBI taxonomy): domain Bacteria; kingdom Pseudomonadati; phylum Pseudomonadota; class Betaproteobacteria; order Burkholderiales; family Sphaerotilaceae; genus Roseateles; species Roseateles sp. T103. The sequence continues at coordinate 722,534 of NZ_JBXVVS010000002.1, read as the reverse complement.
CGCGCAGCGGGCTGACGCTGGTCGTCTACATGGGCCTGAGCACCGCGGCCGGCCTGGTCGAGGAACTGCTGGCCGGCGGCCTGGCCGCCGACACGCCGGCTGCGGCGATCGCGGCCGCGCACACCGAGCGCCAGCGCCAGGCGATCACCACGCTGGGTGGGCTGGTGCAGACGCTGGCGCGCGAACAGATCCGCAGCCCGGCGATCCTGGTGATCGGCAGCGTGGTGCGCGAGGCCGCGCAGAGCCTGCCGGCACTGGCCGAGCAGGCTTGCAGCGAGCTGCTCTGCGTCAGCTCAGCCTGAAGCCGGCGACCAGCTGCGCCAGGCGCTGTGCCTGGTCCTTCAGCGACTCGGCGGCGGCGGCGCTTTCCTCCACCAGCGCGGCGTTCTGCTGCGTCATCTGGTCGAGCTGCGTCACCGAGCCGTTGACCGACTCGATGCCCTGGGTCTGCTCGACAGTGCTGGCCGAGATCTCGGCAATCATGTCGGTGACGCGCTTCACGCTGGCGACGATCTCGCTCATCGTGCTGCCGGCGTTCTGCACCAGCGCCGTGCCGGTCTCGACCTTCTCGACACTGGCGCCGATCAGGCTCTTGATCTCGCGCGCCGCTTCGGCGCTGCGCTGCGCCAGGCTGCGCACCTCGCCGGCAACCACCGCGAAACCGCGACCCTGCTCGCCAGCGCGCGCGGCTTCGACGGCCGCGTTCAGCGCGAGGATATTGGTCTGGAAGGCGATGCCGTCGATCACGCCGATGATGTCGTTGATCTTGCGCGAGGCCTGCTGGATCTCTTCCATCGTTGCGACCACCTGGCCGACGACGGTGCCGCCGCGCTCGGCGACCTGCGCGGCGCTGCCGGCCAGCTGGTTGGCGGTGGCGGCACTCTCGGCGCTCTGGCGCACCGTGCCGGTGAGCTGGCCCATCGCGCCGGCGGTGTGCTGCAGATTGCTGGCGGTCTGCTCGGTGCGCTGGCTGAGGTCGAGGTTGCCGGTGGCGATCTCGGCGCTGGCGGTCTGGATGCTGTCGGCACTGTGGCGCACTTCGGCAACGACGCGGTTCAGTGCCTGGCACATGCTGGCCAGCGCGCGTTGCACCTCGCCGATCTCGTCGCTGCGCGCGGTCTGCTGGCGGCTGCTCAGATCGCCCTGGCCGATGCGCTCGGCCTCGCCGACCAGCTCGCGCAGCGGCACGCAGATCGATCGCACCTGCGCCCAGGCCGAGGCGCCCAGTCCGGCGACCAGCAGTGCGAACAGCGCGGCGATCACCCAGACGGTGCGCATGCGCTCGGCGCCGTTCTTGTGCATGATGTCCGCGGCGAGCTTCTCCTGCAGCGCGGCGAATTCCTGCTGCGCGGCCAGGTAGGTGGCGATCGAGGGCTGCAGCTTGCCCTTGATCGCCGCGGCTGCCGCGTCGGCCTGGCCGTCGCTCTTGAGCTTGGTGACCTCGTTGCGTATCGCGATATAGGCACTGCGCGTCTCGGCGATGCGCTTCATCAGCGCCTTTTCCTCGTCCGAGGTCGCGAGCTTCTCGAGCTCCTTCTGCAGCTCGGAGATCGCCGCGGTGGTGGCGGCGATCTCGGGCTTGAAGAGCTCGCCGACCTGCGGGTCAGTGCTGACGATGCTGGCCACGGCACGGGTGGCATTGGCTTCGGTCATGCCGCGCCAGCGCAGCGCGAGCGTGAACTTGCGCTGCTGCTCGGTCTGGGTGATCTCGGTTGTTTCCAGCAGCGCGCGCGTGCGGGCGACCGATCCCAGCACCATCAGCGTGGCGGCGAGCGCCAGCGCGACGACGGGTAGCCACAGCTTGGTGGCGATGGAGAACGACTTCATACGACCTGTCTCCAGTGGACATTGCTCCCGGGGCTCTCTTTGCGCGGCCCTTGCTGCCCTCGGCTCTGATTATGGGCCTGCCGTTCGGGTGTCAAACGAGAGAAAAGCGCCGGGACTCGGGTCTGGTAGGCTCGCGCCGGTCATCTTCCGCACGAGCGCTCGTCACCATGAGTTTTCTCGCCATCGACATCGGCAATACCCGGCTCAAGTGGGGCCTCTATGCATCGCCGCAGCCGGGTGCGGCCCTGCTTGCGCAGGGCGCGGTCTTCCTGGAGAACATCGACCAGCTGGCCGAGACCGACTGGCGGCAGCTGCCGCAGGCGCCGCACTCGATGCTGGGCTGCAATGTGGCCGGCGACGCGGTGCGCCGCCGTGTCGAGGAGCAGCTGGAGCTGTGGGACATCGAGCCGCGCTGGGTGGTGTCCAGCGCGCAGGCCGGCGGCATCACCAATGGCTACGACCACCCTGGGCGCCTGGGCACCGACCGCTTCGTCGCGCTGATCGGCGCGCGCTCGCATGTGCTGGCGCGCGGGCCCGAGCGGGCCGCGCTGGTGGTGATGATAGGCACCGCGGTGACGGTGGATGCGCTGGACGACCGCGGCCATTTCCTCGGCGGACTGATCCTGCCCGGCCACGGCATCATGCTGCGCGCGCTGGAGGGCGGTACTGCCGGCTTGCGCGTGCCCACCGGCGAGGTGCGCGAGTTCCCCACCAACACCTCGGACGCGCTGACCAGCGGCGGCAACTACGCGATCACCGGTGCGATCGAGCGCATGCATCGCCATCTGGCCAAGCGCGTTGGCCATGACCCGGTGACGCTGATGACCGGCGGCGCGGGCTGGAAGGTCTCGCCGGCGCTGGATATCCCGCACGAACTGATCGACCGGCTGATCTTCGACGGCATCCTCGCGCTGCAGTCGCACCGGTTGGCGCTCTGAAGCCGTGGCAGGCTCAGCGACGGGCGTCGAGCTCGTCGCGCAGCACCTGCACCTCCTCGCGCAGCAGGCGCATCTCGGCGCGCAGCTCGCGCAGGATGTCAGCCTCCATCTCGCGCTCGGAGCTTTCCACCCAGAAGGCAGCGATCGCGGCGGTGACCAGCGACAGCACCGCGTAGCCGAGCAGCACGACGAAGAAGGCAAAGATCTTTGAGGCGGGCGTGCTGGGCACCATGTCGCCGTAGCCGACGGTGGCGGCGGTGGTGAAGGCCAGCCACAGCCCCTCGCCCAGGTTGTGCACGCTGGGCTCCAGCGCCCAGAAGCCGATGCCGCAGAACACCAGCACCGTCATGGCCATCATCAGCAGGTAGGCGATGCCCCCGCGTGTGACCAGGGCCTTGAGCGTCCAGACCATGCGCATCAGCGCCATCATCGCGACGACCAGGCGCGCCGCGAGCGCGACGTTCGACGTTGCACTCGGCGGCAGCACCGCGGCGATCAGCAGGCCGACGATCAGCGCCAGGTCCATCAGGTTGTAGCGCAGATAGGCCAGCGGCTGCGCGCAGCGGCGCGACACCTGCCATACCGCCGTGGCGAGCACCAGGGCCGCACCGGCGTAGATGGCGATGGCCAGCGGCGTGGGCAGATTCTCCAGCAACTCGATGTAGAAGGCCGGGATGGTGCAGATCAGCGAGATCAGCACCGGCCAGCGCCAGAAACGCTCGGCTTCGCGGGCCGGGCCGGCCAGGACGCTGGGGTGGGACAGTCCCCAGGTTTGCGTGCTCGCGCGTTGACTCATGCCAGCCAGCTTAGGCGAGCGGGCCGTCGGCTTGCTTGATTGCCGTCAAGCCTCGCCCGGCGCCGGCGCAGCCAGACGTCGCAGTTCGACGTTGACGGCGTTGCGCTGCAGGAAGCTGTCGACGAACTCCTCGGGCAGCTGCTCGCTGCGGATGCGCTGCAGCCAGTGTCCGGCCTGCGTCAGTGCTTCGTGCGCGGCCGGCTCGTCGCCGAGCTGCCGCAGGGCCTGGATCGTCTGCAGCCAGTACTCGCCACGGTAGATCAGCTCGCTGTCGAAGCGCTGCGCCAGTCCGCGCGCCGCTTCCAGATGGCCGCGTACACGCGCCGGCGACGCCGCACGCAGCGCGCAGTCCAGCGCGCGCAGATGGGCAGACAGCGCCAGGCCGAAGCGCTCGTGTGCCGCCGACCAGCCGGCCAGCCCCGCGGCCATGGCCTCTCCGGCATCGGGTTCCAGCAGCAGGCAGGCCTGCAGGCAGACGACGCGGAACGGCATGTCATCGCGCTGCCCATCGAGCAGGGCCAGCGCCTGTTCGGCCTCCTCGCGCGCCAACCGCCGGTCGCCCGCCAGCCGGCGCAGCTCGGCGCTGTGCGACAGCCACAGCGCGCGCCGGGCGAGCGGCTCGTCGTCGGCCAGCGCATAGCCCTGCAGGGTCTGGCGCGCGCGCGCGTGCTGGCCCAGCTGCGCATAGGCCAGCGCCAGGCGATGACACACATTGAACGCCGCAGCGCTGCCGGGGCCGGATTGGCGCAGGCCGTCCAGCGCATCCTCCATCAGCGCCAGCGCCGGCCGGTACTCACCCAGATCGCGGTAGCGCCAGCCCAGCGTGGCCTGTCGATGCAGCACCTGACCCGCCAGCTGCTGCTGCGACCGGGTCAGCTGCAGCCCCTTCTCCATCACCTGCACCGCAGCCCGCAGGCCGCCGCGCTTAGCCAGGGTGGAGCCCAGGCTGAACAGCGCGGTGGCCGTGGCCTCGTGCAGGCCGTGGCGGCGGGCCAGCTCGCACTGGCGTTCATGCACCTGGGCCGACTCCACCAGGCGGTTGGCGTAGTCCAGCGCCGTGCCCAGCATGTCGTAGTAGTCGCAAAGCTGGGCCGGCTCGGCCGCCTGCTCGGCCCAGTCGCGCTGCGACTCGAGCAGGCTCAGTGCCTGGGTGATGTGGCGCGCATTGAGCAGGCTGCCGGCCAGCGGCAGCGCCAGCTGCATGGCCAGGGCCGGCTGCCCGAGCTGGCGGGCCAGCGTGATGCCGCGCTCGCAGGCCGTTCGCTGCGGGCCGTGATCGTCGATGCGCTGGGTCATCGCGGCGGCGAGCACCGCCAGCGCGCGCAGCTGGGCGCTCTCGTCGGGAGCGAGCTGCAGCGCCTGCTGCGCGAGCGCCGGCACCTCGGGCCCCAGGCTTTCGCACAGCGCCGCTTCCGCCAGGGCCAGCGCGGATTCGAACTCGGCCTGCGCATTGCCCGCAGCCTTGGCGCAATCGACCGCCAGGCGCAGCCACTGCGTCTCTTCGAGCCGGCGCAGTGTCTGGCGCGCGAAGCCGGCCGCGCGCAGATAGGCCGCGGCGGCGGCATCCCAGTGCTGCGCGGCCTGCCAGTGCACGGCCAGCCGCGCGGCCGGCGTACTGGTCTGGTTGCTGAGGAACTCGGCGATCTGTGCATGCAGCACGCGCGCGATGGCCGGCGGCACCGAGGCGATGGCCGCTTCGCGAACCAGGTCGTGCGCGAAGGCGCCGTCGCGCAGGATCTGCGCTGCCTCCAGCTCCGCCCAGGGCTCGGTCAGCTCGATGGGTGGACAGCCCAGCACATGGGCCGCCAGCGCGGCGCTGAAGTCCGGCCCCGCCAGCGCGGCGCAGCGGGCGAGCTGCACCGCCGACATCGACAGGCGGCCGATGCGCTGCATGATCAGCTCGCCCACGCGCGAGGGTGAGCCCTGCGGCCCGCTGCCGCGCTGCACGGCGCTGTCCTGTGTCAGCCTGTGCTTGAGGCATTCCAGCAGGAAGAGCGGGTTGCCGCCGCACTGTCTGTGCAGCTCGGCCGCATCCAGGGCCTGCAGCTCCTGCAGCCCCAGCGAGGCCAGCAGCTCGGCCACCGCTGCGGCGCTCAGCGGTGCCAGCTGCAGTGCGGCGCGCTGGCTCAGCGCCAGCAGGGCCTGCTGAGTGCCGGCGCCGAGCTCGGCCGGGCGCGCCGCCGCCAGCCAGCGCATGCCGGGCTGGCCGAGCACGCCGGGCAGCGCCGCGAGGCTGGCTGCATCCGCAAAGTGCAGGTCGTCGAGCGCGAAGCCGCTCAAGCCTTGCTGCAGCGCCTGCCCGAGCAGCAGCTGCAGCGCATTGAAGAAGCGCGCCAGCTCGGCTTCGCCGCCCAGCGGCGGCGCATCGCCCAGCTCGGGCAGCAGCCGCGCCAGCTCCCTGCGCAGGCTGGCGCTCGGTTGCGGCAGGTAGTCGGCCAGCAGGCGACGCAGCAGCCGGCTGAGCAGCGCGTAGGGCAGGGCATCGTCGCCGGCCTGCGCGCTGAGCAGCAGGCAGCCTGGCTCGACCAGGGTCAGGTCGCTCAGCAGCCGGCTCTTGCCCATGCCGGGCTCGCCCAGCAGCAGCAGGCCGCCGCCGTCTCGCCAGCACTCGCGCAGCCGCGCCCATTCGGCATCGCGACCGACCAGCCGCGGCGGGCGCAACATCGCGGCCGGCGCAGGACGGCTGCGCAGCGGCGCCGGCGCCTCGGCGCTCTCGATCTGCGCCAGCAGCGCCAGCGTCTCTGCGCCGGGGCGGGCACTCAGCTCGTCGCGCAGCAGCTGCTCGCAGCGGTCGAAGGCCGCCAGCGCGGCGGCCCGGTCGCCGCGCAGATAGTGCAGGCGCATCAGTCGGCGGTGCGCGTGCTCGGAGGCCGGGTTCAGCTCGACCAGCCGCTGCGCCAGCACGATGGCGTGGGCCAGGCGGCCGGCGGCTTCTTCGGTGCTGGCCAGCGCGGCCAGCGCCTCCTGCTGCTGCTGTCGCTGGCGCTCGCGCTGCCGCTCCAGCCAGTCCTGCAGGGCCGGCGCGTCGTCGAAGCGCAGCGAGCCCAGCAGCGGCTGCGGCTGCTGCTGCGCGTCGGGCTCCTGCCGCAGGTCCAGGCCTATGCAGTCGCGCAGCGCGAGGCGCTCGCCCCGCTGGTCCAGCAGTCGCTCCAGCAGCGTACGCTGGCCGAAGAGCAGCTGGCGCAGGTTGCGGCGCGCCGCGGCGCTGTCCTGATGCGGGTAGAGCAGTTCGGCGGCGCGGGCGCGGGACTGCGGCCCCTCGAGCGCGAGCAGGGCCAGCAGCACGGCCAGCCGCGGTCCCAAGGGCTGCGCGTCGCGCTGCACGCCCTCGCGCCAGGCAGGCTGCCCCAGCAGGCACAGCTGCAGCACCGTGCCGGCCTGATGCGGCGGCGGGCTGGCTCTCGCGGATCGGGGGGCTGCGGCCATGGGCTTCGTGCAGAGTCTCGGCGGTGGCCTGGGCGGGTACGGCGATGGTCCCGTCGGGCCCTGGGGCTAGAGCTTGAAGGCGCTGCGGCTGAAGCCCTGGCTGATCTCGCCGTTATAACCTGCGTTGTAGCTGATGCTGGACTCGGCGCCGGCCTTGATGCCGCTCTTGAGGCGACCGCCCTCGTCGGTCTTGGCGGTGACGCTCGAGGCCTGGGCTTCGAGGCCGGCCTTGACCACCACGTCGCTGAGTCCGTTGCGGTCGAATTCCAGCGAGCCGGCCACCTCGGCGGAGACGCCGATCTCCAGCGGCCCGCCCTTGACGCCGCCCAGCTCGGCGCCGACCGTGGCGCTGACGCCGCCGCGCTGCCAGCCGCGCTCGTCGAACTCGCTGTGGGCGCCGAACTTGAACGCGTCGACGCTGATGGCGGCCGAAGCGCGCAGCAGCTGCATCTCGTCGCCGCGGCCGGTGTAGCGGCTGCTCCAGGCCGCTTCGAAGGGCGCGAGCGTGGGCTCCAGCTTGACGTCGGTGCGGTCGCAGCGAAAGCTCATGCGGCCGACGCCGGGGATGTTCAGCTCGGCCAGCTCCTGGCAGTGCAGATCGTTGAACTCCGGCAGCTTGTGCGCCTTGGGCGCCGGCGCGGCGCCGCGCCAGCAGGCGTTGCGGCGCTGCTGCACCAGTCCGGCGACGGCGCCCAGCGCCTCGGTGGCGCCGACGGCACCGCGGGTGAACGAGGCCTTGGCACTGAGCTGTGCGCGCTGGAATTCGGCGGCAGGCATCACGAACTGCGAGCCGTACACCTGCTCGTTGCTCTGCCGCCGCATCAGCTCGCCCAGCTCGGTCTCGTGGGCCTTCAGGCCTGGAACGGTCTGGTTCAGGAAATCCTGCATCGCCTTCTTGACCTCGCCGCAGCTGTAGTCGAACTGGTAGCCCCCGGCGACATTGGCGTACTGCTTGCGCCCGCGCTCGTCGATGGCGGCGATCTGCTGGTCCATCTCGCGCCGCTTCGCAGCCAGCTGCAGCAGCAGCTCGGCCTTCTGCCGGCCCAGCTTCTCGAGCTGGGGACGGTAGCGCTGCGCATCGATCTGCATCAGCTGGGTGCTTCTGTGCAGGAAGGGCATGCGCAGCACCGCAGCGGCTTGCTCGGCGCCGGCCTGCGGCAGCGCTGCCGCGCGCTGGCTCAAGCGGGCGGCTTCGGCTTCGGCCGCGATGCGGCTCGTGCGTTCCAGCTCGATCACCATCGGCAGTGCCTCGACACTCTCGGGGTAGACCGAGGGCCTGGCAGACTGCAGCCCCAGCGGGTCGGCAGGCAGCGGCAGCTTCCAGGCCACGTCCTCGCGGACCAGCTTGCCGCCGGCCCGGCGCAGCAGCTGTTCCTTGCTCGGGCTGTAGCCGCCCTGCAGTGCCGCATGCAACGAGGCCTGTGCGCCGGCCTTGTCGCCGCGCGCGAGCTGCAGCCGGGCGCGTGTGGCATTGGCCTGCGGGTGCATAGGCGAGCGGCGCACCGCGGCGAGCAGGTAGCGCTCGGCCTCTTCCTGTGCGCCCAGCTGGAAGTAGGCCTGCCCCATGTTGTTGAGCAGCGTGGAGTTGTTCGGGTAGCGCGCGTCGAGGGTGTGCAGCAGGGGCAGCGCGGCGGGCTCGAGCTGATGCAGTACCAGCATCGCGGCCAGATTGCTCAGGTCCTGCGCCTGTCCGCTGCGCTGCGCCAGCCTGCTGCTCAGCCACAGCGCCTCGGGCCAGGCGCCGAGTGCGGCCAGACCGTTGGCCGCGCTGCGCAGCGGGCTCAGCGATTGGCCGCCAGCGGCCAGCGCCTGTGCTTCGATCTTCTCGGCGCGCTGGCGCCGTTCGGCAGCGAGAGCCGGCGCGATGCGGCCAGGCAGCTTGTCGACGAATGCCTTCAGGGCGCCGGGCGACAGCGGTTGCCTGCTGATGCCGGCCAGCTCGGCCGTGCGGCGCTCGGGCAGCCGGCCCTCATCGGCCCCGGGCTGCGCGGCGCCGGCCATGCGCAAGGCGTCCTGCAGCTGCTGGCGGGTCTGCGGGTCCAGGCCCTGCATCAGCTGCTGCGCTTCCTTCAGCGCGCGCTGCATCTCGGTCTTGTCGGGTGTCTGGGCCTGCACGCCCGCCGCCAGGGCCACGGCTGCTGCGGCGGCGGCCATCCAGCGTGCCGCGGCGAGGCGACCGTGCCGCAAGCGCGGCCTGAGCAGGCCGGTCTCCGGCGGGCGGCATGGAGGCGCCCGCCTGGGACTGGAGCCTGATTCCGATCGATGGAAGCCCTGCATCGTTGTCGCCCTCACTGGTGGATTCCAGTGCGGGCGAGGCTAGGTGGCAGGGCGTTAGCCCGGCGTTATGCCGGCGCTTCGTCGCTCAGAGAATGAAGCGCGACAGATCCTCGTTGCGCGCCAGCTCGCCAAGCTTGGCATCCACGGCCGCGGCGTCGATGGTGACGGTCTGGCCAGCCTGCTTGTGGGCGTCGAAGCTCAGCTCCTCGAGCAGGCGTTCCATCACCGTGGACAGGCGGCGCGCGCCGATGTTCTCGGTGCGCTCATTCACCTCGAAGGCGATCTGCGCCAGGCGCTGGATGCCGTCGGCGCTGATCTGCAGATCGACGCCCTCGGTGGCCAGCAGGGCCTGGTACTGCTTGACCAGGCTGGCATGGGTGCTGGTGAGTATGGCCTCGAAATCGGCCACCGACAGCGAACCCAGCTCCACGCGGATCGGGAAGCGGCCCTGCAGCTCGGGGATCAGGTCGCTGGGCTTGCTCAGGTGAAAGGCGCCCGAGGCGATGAACAGCATGTGGTCGGTCTTGACCATGCCGTACTTGGTGTTGACCGTCGTGCCCTCGACCAGCGGCAGCAGGTCGCGCTGCACGCCCTGGCGCGAGACGTCGGCGCCGCCATGCTCGGCACGCGAGGCGACCTTGTCGATCTCGTCGATGAAGACGATGCCGTTCTCCTGCGCATTGGCCAGCGCGGCGGCCTTGATCTCGTCCTCGTTGAGCAGCTTGGCGGCTTCCTCGTCGATGAGCTGCTTCAGCGCGTCGGCGATCTTGAGCTTGCGCGTCTTGCGCTTGGCGCCGCCCATCTGCGAGAACAGGCCCTTGAGCTGCTCGGCCATCTCCTCCATGCCGGGGCCGCCCATGGGCGTGAGGATCTCCATGCTGGGCTTGGCGTCGAGCAGATCGATCTCGATTTCCTTGTCGTTCATCGTGCCTTCACGCAGGCGCTTGCGCATCAGCTGGCGGGTGCTGTTCTCGGCATCGCTGCCGGGCACCAGGATGTCGAGCACGCGCTCCTCGGCGGCATCCTCGGCGCGCGTGCGCTGGCGGCGCATCTGCAGCTCGCGTTCCTGCTTGATCGCCATGTCGACCAGGTCGCGCACGATGGAGTCCACGTCCTTGCCCACATAGCCGACCTCGGTGAACTTGGTCGCCTCCACCTTGATGAAGGGCGCATCGGCCAGCTTGGCCAGGCGGCGCGCGATCTCGGTCTTGCCCACGCCGGTGGGGCCGATCATCAGGATGTTCTTCGGCGTGATCTCGTGACGCAGCTTCTCGTCCACCTGCTGACGGCGCCAGCGGTTGCGCATCGCAATGGCGACGGCGCGCTTGGCGGCGTTCTGGCCGACGATGTGGCGGTCCAGTTCGGAGACGATTTCCTGGGGCGTCATACTGCTCATGGCTTACTCCAGCGTCTCGATGGTGTGGTTGCCGTTGGTGTAGATGCAGATCTCGCCCGCGATCACCAGCGACTGCTTGACGATCTCGGCGGCGCTGAGTTCGCTGTGGTTCAGCAGCGCCTTGGCCGCAGCCTGCGCATAGGCGCCGCCCGAGCCGATTGCGACGATGCCCTGCTCGGGCTCCAGCACGTCGCCGTTGCCGGTAATGATCAGCGAGGCCGTGCGGTCGGCCACGGCCAGCATCGCCTCCAGCCGGCGCAGCACGCGGTCGGTGCGCCAGTCGCGCGTCAGCTCGACGGCGGCGCGCACCAGGTGGCCCTGGTGCTTCTCCAGTTTGGCCTCGAAGCGCTCGAAGAGCGTGAAGGCGTCGGCCGTGGCGCCGGCAAAGCCGGCCAGCACCTGGTCGCGGTGCAGCTTGCGCACCTTGCGCGCGCTCGACTTGACGACGATGTGGCCCAGCGTCACCTGGCCGTCGCCGCCGATCGCGACCTGATTGCCACGCCGCACGCTGACGATGGTGGTGCCGTGAAAGCTGGGATTGTTCTGTTGGGATGAGTCCATGGTGGCTCCAGATGGGGGTGCCGTCATCGAATGCAACGGGGCCTGGATCGAGCGGAGCCCGAGGATCCGGCTTTGCCGGGCCTACGGGCTCGCCAAGGCCAGAGGCCTTGGCCTTCGGCAGGCACAAACAGTCCTCAGGACTGTTTGTGTCCGGCCTCAGCCCCTATGAGGGGCGGGCCTAATTAGTCCTGACCTTGACCTTGGCATGCTCGTTGATGCCCATCGCGCCGAAGAACAGTGCCACCAAGCGGTGTGCGTCGGTGAAGGTCACGGACCGGTTCTCGCCGCGACGCTGCAGCACCCAGTTCAGCAGATCGCCTGCGGCCATGAAATCCAGGCGGATCAGCTTGGGACAGGCGACCTGAATCTGCGTGGCCGAGCCGATCTCGGCGTTCATCAGGCGCAGCGTCTCGCCGATGTCGCCGCTGAGCTGGCCGGAGAGTTCAAGCTGCACGGCCGCCGGCAGCTGTGCCTGCTCGGTGATGGTCGATTCGAAGAACAGCGTCGAGGGCTCGCCGCCGAGGACGGTGCTGGCCGGTCCGGTGGTGGACAGGGTCGCGCCGCTGACACGCACGCGGCACACCGCCCGCTCCCACGACGGCGGCGAGACTTCGTAGGTGACGCAGTAGTCGATGGCGGCCTCGTCGAACTGGTCCGGTCGATTGACCAGTCGCAGCGCTTCCAGACGCAGCATCCAGAAGCTCGGATCGACGTCGCGCACGCCCACCGGCGTGAGCTCGCGCAGCTGCTGCAGGAACTGGTCGCCGGAGAGCCAGCGCAGGTCCACCTGCTGGCGTCCCCACTGGTGGAACAGCTCGCGCAGCCGCGCGGCTGCTTCGGTGTCCAGCTGGCGCAGCGCGGCCCAGTCCAGCACCCAAGGCATGGGCAGGTTCTGGCAGCGCGTGGCGAGCTGCGCCACGCTGTCGGCATCTAGGAAATCCGGCGCGGCCCAGGCGACGCCGCCGGCCTGGCCCATGGGTTTGCGTTCCTTCTGCGCCGCCTCGGCGACCAGCTTGGGCAGCGAGAACCACTGCGGCGCCGACAGGCCGAAGAGCTGCGCATAGTCCAAGGCCAGGGCCTCGAATCTGGCTTGCTGGCCGGTGGCGCGGTAGAGGTCGAACAGCACCAGCCAGGTTTCGGCATGGCGGTGGCGCGAGCCATTCTCGCTCACCAGGGCTGCAAGCACCTGCTCGCAGGCCGCGTTGTCGGCGTTGGCGAAAGCGAACACCGCCTCGTCGAGCTCGGGGTCGTGCACCACCTCGCTGACTTCCATCGCGGCCACTGGCACTGCAGGCGCTGGCGCCGCTGCGGCACTGACCGGCGGCGCCGGGGGCGGCAGATCCAGGCTCGGGAAGTCCAGTGCCGGCAGCACGCTGGGCTTGGCGTCGGACAGCGGTGCCAGCCCGGCGCCCATCGCTGCGGCCGGCGCTGGTGCGGCCCGCGACGGTGCGAAATCGGGCATGTGCGGCTCCACGGCCGTGGCCTCTTGGGGCAGCGCATCGCGTTCGCTGGCGGCCTCGGCCGCCAGCGTGGTGGCAAAGTGCACCGGCCGCGTGCTGGTCTCGAAGAAGCCCGGCGGATGGCTGCTCTGCGGCGCCTGTGCCGGCGCCTGCGCAGCCGGCGCATAGCTGCTCTCGCCGACCATCTGCTGCTCGATCTGGTCGATCTTGGCCTTGACGCCGGGATCGATCAGCTTGGAGTTCAGGTCGCTGCCGCGCTCGAGCTCGTCGATGCGCGAGCTGCTGCCTAGAGCGGCCAGCTGCTCGGGCGACAGGCCTTCGCGGCGGATGCGCCGCAGCATGTCCAGTTCGCGCTTGCGCACGAAGTCGTTGCGGCGCTTGCGCTCCACCATGGCGCGCAGCTCGGCCTTGGCCAGATCCCCTTCGGGATCGTCCTGGCGCGAGTTCAGCTCGGCCCAGTCGGTCGTCGGATGGGCAACGAAGCGCGCAACCTTGCGGAAGAAACTCTCGTTGTCCTTGGGGTCTGCCATGCGCGACGGCCCTGCTGCTGGTCGGTACGGACCGGGGTCAGTCCCCGAACATCTTCTGCTTGAGCTCGCGGCGCTGCTGCGCTTCCAGCGACAGCGTGGCGGTCGGGCGGGCGATCAGCCGGCCCAGGCCGATGGGCTCGCCGGTCTCGTCGCAGTAGCCGTAGTCGCCGCTGTCCAGACGAGCGAGAGACTGCATGATCTTCTTCAGCAGCTTGCGCTCGCGGTCGCGGGTGCGCAGCTCCAGCGCGTGCTCTTCCTCGATGGTGGCGCGGTCGGCCGGATCGGGGACGATGGAGGTGTCCTCGCGCAGATGCTCGGTGGTCTCGCCGGCATTGGAGAGCACCTCGTCCTTCAGCGCCTCGAGCTTGGCGCGGAAGAACTCGATCTGCTTGTCGTTCATGTACTCCGAGTCCGGCATGGCCAGCACTTCGGCGTCGGTGAGGTCCTTGCCAGCCTTGGTCTTCCAGGCATTGGCGAGTTTGGGGTCGGCCTTCACGGCTTGTCGGGGCGTATCGATGTCTTGGCTACTCATCTGTCGTGTCGGCGGCTTCGGAGGCGCGAACCGGTCGGTAAACCGGCTACCGCCCGGGGTCGGAGACGGGGCTTCCAGCGTGGCCACTGCGCTGCCAGCGTCCTGGTCCCCAGCCTTGGGCTTGGGGGCGGGCTTGCCGGTCTTCGCAGCCGGCCGACTCTCCGCCTGCGCCTTGGCAGGCGTTGCCGGGGTCTTTTTCGGGGCCGGGGTCTTGCTCACGTGTCGTCTCCTCGCTCAGGCTTTATACCTGCATTGCTCGGCTGGAGGGGCGTCCATCCAGGGGGCGCGCGTCGTACCGTCGGTTTTCGGGCGGGCGCATTGTAGCTACGCGATGCTGCGCTCAAGCTGACGGCCTGCAGCCCGTCCATCGCGCTTAGGCAAGGCAGCCTTCCAGACCCTGCAGCAGGATGTCCTGCGGCAGGTCGATGCCGATGAAGACCATCTTGCTGACGCGCTTCTCACCGGGCGCCCACTGCGGCCCCAGGTCTGAGCCCATCAGCTGGTGCACGCCCTGGAAGATGACTTTCTTGTCGGTGCCCTTCATGTTCAGCACCCCCTTGTAGCGCAGCATCTTCGGGCCGTAGACCTGCACGATGGCGCCGAGGAAGTCCTCCAGCTTGGCGGGGTTGAAGGCCCGCTCTGACCGGAACACGAAGGACTTCACGTCGTCGTCGTGATGGTGGTGGTGCGGGTGATTGCAGTGCTCGCCGTGCTCGTGATCGTGATCGCAGTGCGCATGATCATGGGCGTGGTGGTGATGGTGGCCGTGCCCGTGGGTGTCTTCCTTGAGGAAGTCCGGGTCGATCTCGAGCTTGGCGTTGAGGTTGAAACCGCGCAGGTCGAAGACCTTGCTCAGCGCCACCTCGCCGAAGTGCGCGGTCTGCACCGGCGCGCGCGGGTTCATGTGCTTGATGCGATGGATCAGTGCGTCCACCGCGGCCGGCTCGACCAGATCGGTCTTGCTGACAAAGATCTGGTCGGCGAAGCCGATCTGGCGGCGCGCCTCCTGGCGGGTGTCAAGCTGCGCTTCGGCATGCTTGGCATCGACCAGCGTGAGGATGGAGTCGAGCAGATAGCTCTCGGCAATCTCGTCGTCCATGAAGAAAGTCTGTGCCACCGGGCCCGGGTCGGCCAGGCCGGTGGTCTCGATGACCACGCGCTCGAAGTCGAGCTCGCCCTTGCGGCGCTTGCTGGCCAGGTCGGCCAGCGTGGTGCGCAGATCCTCGCGGATCGTGCAGCAGACACAGCCGTTGCTCATCTGGATGATCTGCTCGTTGGTATCGGCCACGAGGATGTCGTTGTCGATGTTCTCCTCGCCGAACTCGTTCTCGATGACGGCGATCTTCTGGCCGTGGGCCTCGGTGAGCACGCGCTTGAGCAGGGTGGTCTTGCCCGAGCCGAGAAAGCCCGTCAGGATGGTTGCGGGGATGAGACCTTGTGACATGGTGATGAAGTTCGCGGGGGAGGTAGCAGATCGCTGCCCAGATGGGGGCGGCTGACTTTGTTGCAAGAGGGGGATGCTGTCAATGGGTTATTCTGTGCGTCCCTCAACTGCGACACGATGCCTGTGTCTGAACCGCAGCCTAGTCGGCCCTCCCGAGGGGGCCACAAGACGGCAGCCGCGAATCGCGGACTGCTGGATCGCATGCTGGAGTTCCTCCATCCGGGGCCGGACTCCACCCGAGAACTGATCGAAACCCTTGCCGAGGCCGAGGAGCGCGAGCTGATCGCGCCCGAATCGCGCCAGATGCTCGAGGGCGTGCTGCACATGGCCGAGCTCAGCGCCGGCGACGTGATGGTCGCCGCGCCGCGCATGGACCTGCTGGACATCGATTCGCCCTACGACGAACTGCTCGCCGTGGTCATCGACACCGGCCATTCGCGCTTTCCGGTCTTCGAGGGTCAGCGCGACAACATCATCGGCATCCTGCTCGCCAAGGACCTGCTGAAGATCCAGCGCGCGCCCGAGCTGAATCTGCGCGCGTTGCTGCGACCGGCCGTCTTCGTGCCCGAGAGCAAGGGCCTGAACGAGCTGCTGCGCGATTTCCGCTCCAATCGCAACCACCTGGCCATCGTCATCGACGAGTTCGGCAAGACCGCCGGGCTGATCACCATCGAGGACGTTCTCGAGGAGATCGTCGGCGAGATCGAGGACGAGTTCGACGACAAGGGCGACGATGCCACCGGCATCTACACACTGGCCGATGGCAGCCAGCGCGTGGCCGGCGACACGCCGATCGCCACCGTCAACGAGGCCTTCTCTGTGCAGCTGCCCGAGGAGGACTTCGACACCATAGGCGGGCTGATCGCCCATGAGCATGGCCATGTGCCGCGCCGCGCCGAGGTGGTGGACATCGCCGGGCTGCGCTTCACGGTGATGCTGACCCGCGGTGGCGCGGTGCGCTGGTTCAAGGTCACGCGCATCCCGGCGGGTGCTGCGGCGCAGCGCTGATGCGCGGTCGCTCGCTGTGGGCCGCTGCGGCGGCGGGGCTGCTGCACACTGCCTCGTTCGCCCCGCTCCATGCCTGGTGGCTGCAGCTGCTGGCGCTGGCCTGGCTGGCGCATCTCAGCTGGGGCGCCAGTCCGCGCCGCGCCGCGGCGCAGGGTGCGGCCTTCGGCATTGCCTGGCTGGGTGGCGGCCTGTGGTGGCTGCACATCAGCATGCACCAGTACGGCCATCTGCCCTGGCTGGCGGCGGCTGCGGCGGTGCTTCTGCTGGCGGTGTTTCTGGCCAGCTACTACGCGCTGGCGCTGGCGCTGGCCGCCTGGCTGCGCGGCCGCGGCGGCCCCTGGCATGCGCTGACCTGGACGGCCTGCTGGCTGCTCGCCGAGCTGGCGCGCGCCACGCTGTTCACCGGCTTTCCATGGATCGCCAGCGGCTATGCGCACACCGAAGGCCTGCTCGCGCCCTGGGCGCCGTGGGTCGGCGTCTATGGCATCACTGCACTGGCCGCCGCAGCGGCGGCGGCTTTCGCCGCGCTGTCGCGTCATCACTGGCAGCCGGCGGCGGCGGTGCTGGGCCTGCTGCTGATAGGCCAGCTGCTGCCGCAGGAGTTCACGCGCAGTAGCGGCAAGCTGCGCGTCTCGCTGCTGCAGCCCAATGTGCCGCAGGACCAGAAGTTCGACCGCGCGCGCATCGTGAGCAATCTGGAGCTGCTGGCCCAGCAGATCGAAGCCGCGCGAGGCCAGCTGGTGGTCACGCCCGAGTCCGTGGTGCCGCTGCCGCTGTCCTACCTGCCGCGCGACTATCTGCAGCGCCTGCAGCGCGCCGCGCAGGGCCGCCAGGTGCTGCTGGGCATCTTCCTGGGAGACGAGCAGCGCGGCTTCGTCAATTCGATGCTGGCTCTGGCCCCGACGGGCGCGCGTGAGGCCTATGCCTACGGCAAGCGCCACCTGCTGCCCTTCGGTGAATTCATCCCGCCAGGCTTTCACTGGTTCGTCCGTGCCTTGCGCATTCCGATGGACGACCAGGCCAGAGGCGATCACCAGCATCCGCTGCCGGTGGCTGGCCAGCGCCTGCGCCCGCTGATCTGCTACGAAGACCTGTTCGGCGAGGACTTCGTCGACAGCGTGCAGGACAGCGAGAGCGCCGCCACCGTGCTGATCAATGCCAGCAATCTGGCCTGGTTCGGCACCTTCATGGTGCAAGACCAGCATCTGCAGTTCTCGCAGATGCGCGCGCTGGAGTTCCAGCGCCCGGTGATCCGCTCGACCAATACCGGCGCCACTGCGCTGGTCGATCACCGCGGCCATGTCGCGGTGCGCGTGCCTCCGGCGCGGGCCGTGCTGCTGGAGACCGAGGTCGAGGGCCGCAACGGCTCCACGCCCTACGCGCGCTGGCTCTACCGTCTGGGCCTGGCCCCGCTGTTCCTGCTGGCGCTGTTGCCGCTGGTCGCTGCATTCTGGCGACGGCGTGCAGCCTGAGCGAGGGCAGGGCGCCCCGTAGAATCGGGCGCCTGCCGCCGCTGGCGGCGCCGCGCGAGCGGCCCCCTTTCCACCGTGAACGAACACCGAAGCGATTCCATGCTGACCTTCCAGCAAATCATCTTGACCCTGCAGGACTACTGGTCCAAGCAGGGCTGCGCGCTGCTGCAACCCTATGACATGGAAGTCGGTGCCGGCACCAGCCACACCGCCACCTTCCTGCGCGCGCTGGGCCCCGAGCCCTGGAAGGCCGCCTATGTGCAGCCCAGCCGCCGCCCCAAGGACGGCCGCTACGGCGAGAACCCCAACCGCCTGCAGCACTACTACCAGTTCCAGGTGGTGCTCAAGCCGGCGCCGGCCAACATCCTCGAGCTCTACCTGGGCTCGCTGGAGGCGCTGGGCTTCGACCTGAAGAAGAACGATGTGCGCTTCGTCGAGGACGACTGGGAGAACCCGACGCTGGGCTGCTGGGGCCTGGGCTGGGAGGTCTGGCTGAACGGCATGGAGGTGACGCAGTTCACCTACTTCCAGCAGGTCGGCGGCATCGACTGCAAGCCCATCACCGGCGAGATCACCTACGGCCTGGAACGCCTGGCCATGTATCTGCAGGGCAAGGAATCGGTCTACGACCTGGTCTACACCGATGGCCTCAGCTACGGCGACGTGTTTCACCAGAACGAGGTCGAGCAGTCGACCTACAACTTCGAGCACAGCGATGTGGACTTCCTGCTGCAGGCCTTCGCCGCGCACGAGAAGAAGAGCCAGGAGCTGATGGTCGAGCAGCTGGCGCTGCCGGCCTACGAGCAGCTGCTCAAGGCCGGCCACACCTTCAACCTGCTGGACGCGCGCGGCGCGATCAGCGTGACCGAACGCGCCGCCTATATCGGCCGCATCCGCAACCTCGCGCGCGCCGTCGCGCAGAGCTATGTGGACAGCCGCGCGCGCCTGGGTTTCCCGATGGCGCCCAAGGCCTGGGCCGATGAGGTGATTGCCCAGATCGAAAAGAAGAAAGAGAAGAAGGCGGCCTGAGCATGACTGCGATGACGACTAAGAACCTGCTCGTCGAACTGTTCGTCGAGGAACTCCCGCCCAAGGCGCTGAAGAAGCTGGGTGAGGCTTTCGCCACCGTGCTGGCCGACAGCCTCAAGGCCCAGGGCCTGGCGGCGGCCGATGCCACGGTGACGCCGTTCGCGTCGCCGCGCCGCCTGGCCGTGCATGTCAGCGCCGTCGCCGCCAAGGCGGCCGACCGCGCGGTGCAGCAGAAGCTGATGCCGGTGGCGGTGGCACTGGATGCCAACGGCCAGCCCACGCCGGCGCTGCTGAAGAAGCTCGCCGGTGTAGGCGCCGACGCGTCGGTTGTGCCGCAGCTCAAGCGCGCGCCCGATGGCAAGGCCGAGGCGCTGTTCCTCGACATGGTGGTGCCCGGCGTCTCGCTCGACGAGGGTCTGCAGAAGGCGCTCGACGAGACCCTGGCCAAGCTGCCGATCCCCAAGGTGATGAGCTACCAGCTCGCCGATGGCTGGAGCGACGTGAAGTTCGTGCGCCCGGCCCATGGCCTGGTGGCCTTGCATGGCGACGATGTCGTGCAGGTCTATGCGCTGGGCCTGAACGCCGGCCGCGAGACGCGCGGCCATCGCTTCGAGGCGCTCAGCGAACTCGTCAGCATCACGAATGCCGACAGCTATGCCGCGCAGCTGGCCGAGCAGGGCGCGGTGATCGCCTCCTTTGCCGAGCGCCGCGCCGAGATCGTGCGCCAGCTCGAGGCCGCCGCCGCCAAGGAAGGCCTCAAGCCCATCGACGACGAGGCGCTGCTGGACGAGGTGACCGCGCTGGTCGAGCGCCCCAACGTGCTCACCTGCCAGTTCGAGCCCGAGTTCCTGGCCGTGCCGCAGGAGTGTTTGATCCTGACGATGAAGGCCAACCAGAAGTACTTCCCGCTGCTCGATGCGCAAGGCAAGCTGACCAACAAGTTCCTCGTCGTCTCGAACATCCGCCCGACGGACGCCAGCGCGGTGATCGGCGGCAACGAGCGCGTCGTGCGCCCGCGCCTGTCGGACGCGAAGTTCTTCTTCGACCAGGACCGCAAGAAGTCGCTCGCCGACCGCGTGCCGGGCCTGGCCAAGGTGGTCTATCACGGCAAGCTGGGCACGCAGGGCGAGCGCGTCGAGCGCGTGCGCGCGATTGCGCGCGCGATCGCCGAGATGCTGGGCGGCGGTGCATTGACGGCGCAGGCCGACCAGGCAGCGCAACTCGCCAAGGCCGACCTGCTGACCGATATGGTCGGCGAGTTCCCTGAGCTGCAGGGCATCATGGGCGGCTACTACGCACGCCATGACGGCCTCGCCGAGGCGGTGGCCTTCGCGGTCGAGGACCACTACAAGCCGCGCTTCGCCGGCGACGAGCTGCCGCGCAACGATGCGGGCCTGGTGGTCGCGCTGGCCGACAAGCTGGAGACCCTGGTCGGCCTGTTCGGCATCGGCCAGCTGCCCACCGGCGACAAGGATCCGTTCGCGCTGCGCCGCCATGCGCTGGGCGTGGTGCGCATGCTGTCCGAGCGCGCCGCTTCGCTGAGCCTGGATGCGCTGATCGCTGCTGCGGTGCCGGCCTTCGGCGCGCTGATCCAGGACCCGAGCGCGCCGCTCGCCGACTTCGTCTTCGACCGCCTGGCCGGCTCGCTGCGCGAGCAGGGCTACAGCGCGCAGGAGGTCGACGCAGTGCTGGCGCTGCGTCCGCAACGTCTGGCCGAGGTGGCGCAGCGTCTCGCTGCGGTGCGCGCCTTCGCCGCGCTGCCCGAGGCCGAATCGCTGGCCGCGGCCAACAAGCGCATTGCCAACATCCTGAAGAAGGTCGAGACGCCGGTCGAGGCGCGTGTCGACGAGGCGCTGCTCAAGGAGGCGGCGGAGCAGCATCTGGCCACAGCGTTGAAGAACGTGCAGCCGATCGCCGACAGCCTGTTCCATGCCGGTCAGTACGAGGCCTCGCTGCGCGAGCTGGCGATGCTCAAGGGTCCGGTCGATGCCTTCTTCGACGGCGTGATGGTCAATGCCGAGGACGCAGCGCTGCGCGCCAACCGCCTGGGCCTGCTCAAGACCCTGCATGAGGCGATGAACCGCGTGGCCGACCTGTCGCGCCTGGCCAGCTGAGGAACACGGCGATGCCTTCCCGTCCAGAACACGGCCACAACATGAAGCTCGTTATCCTGGGTCGGGACGGCACCATCAATCACTACCGGGACGACCATGTGAAGTCCCCTGACGAACTGCAGCCATTGCCTGGCTCGTTGGAGGCGATCGCGCGGCTCAACCATGCCGGCTGGCACACGGTGCTGGCCACCAATCAGCCCGGCATAGGCCGGGGGCTGATCGACATGGCTTCGCTCAACGCGGTGCACATGCGGCTGAACCAGCTGCTGGCCGAGAAGGGCGGGCGGCTGGACGCGGCCTTCTTCTGCCCGCACACGCCCGACGAGGGCTGCAGCTGCCGCAAGCCGCTGCCCGGACTGATCACGCAGGTGGCTGAGCGCTTCGGTGTCGATCTGTCGCAGGTCCATCTGGTCGGCGCCAGCCTGAAGGATGCGCAGACCGCGCTGGCCGCCGGCTGCTTCCCCCATCTGGTGCTGGGCGACCGGCTCGGCTCGATGGACGAGGAGCAGCTGGCCGCGATGCTGGCTCAGGTGCCGGGCACACGCGTGCACGCCAGCCTGGCGGCCTTCGCCGACGATCTGCTGCAGCAGGAGCGGCGTGCCAAGGCCGCGGCGCGCGGCGAACCCATCGAGGCCGATACCGGCGCTGGAGACCTGAGTTGATCGAAACCTTGCTGGCCGCCGTGCGCTCGGCGCTGTATGTGGTGTGGATGGCGGTGACGGTCGTGCCGTTCGCGCTGGCGGCGATGCTGCTGTCGATCTTCGTGCGCGGTGCGCCGGTCTACTGGACCTGCATCGCCTGGCTGCGCCTGTGCATCCACGGTGCGCGCTGGATCTGCGGTGTGCGCTGGCGCGTCACCGGCATGGAGCACCTGCCCAGCGCGGCGCAGCACACCCAGGCGGTGATCCTGCTGTCCAAGCACCAGAGCACCTGGGAGACCTTTGCCTACCCGACGCTGATGTCGCATCCGCTGGCCTATGTGTTCAAGCGCGAGCTGCTCTACATCCCCTTCTTCGGCTGGGCGATGAGCCGGCTGGACATGATCCACATCGACCGCGGCCGCCGCGCCGAGGCCTGGAACCGCGTTGCCGCGCAGGGCAAGCGTCTGGCAGCGGAGGGCGTGTGGGTGATCATGTTCCCCGAGGGCACGCGCGTGGCGCGCGGCAAGAAGGGTGAGTACAAAACCGGCGGCACGCGTCTGGCAGTGGAGACCGGCGTGCCGGTGGTGCCGATCGCCACCAACTCGGCGCGCTGCTGGCCGCGCAAGAGCTTTCTGCTGCGACCGGGCGTGATCGACGTGGCCATCGGCCGGCCGATCTCGCCGCTGGGGCGCGAGCCGGCGGAGCTGATGCGCGAGGTCGAGGCCTGGATCGAGGCCGAGATGCGGCGCATCGACCCCGAGGCCTATGGCGTCGCTGCGCCGACGGTGGCCATCGCCGAGGGCGGCCAGGCCTGAGAGGCGGCGCCTGTGCTCTTCAAGCATCTGAACCAGGCGCTGCAGCAGCTGCAGCTCTCGCTGTTCGATGCCGAGCCCGCGCCTGAGCCCGCGGCGCCGGTCGTCACACCCGGCGCGGCCGGGTCGTCACCGCGCCCGGCAGGCAGCTCGCAGCGCGAGCTGCGGCTCGATGGTCAGTCGGTGGCCTACACGCTGCGACGGGCGCGCCGACGCAGCATCGGCTTCAGCGTCTTCGCCGAGGGCCTGGCTGTCGCAGCGCCGCGCTGGGTGACGATCGCCGAGATCGAGCGCGCCCTGCAGGCCAAGGCTGGCTGGATCCTGCGCAAGCTGGTCGAGCAGCGCGAGCGCGAGCAGCGCCTGCAGGCCGCCGCCGTGGTCTGGGGCGACGGCTGTCGTCTGCCCTATCTGGGTGAGCCTCTGACGGTGCGGCTGGCGCCTGAGCTGCGCGCCGCGGCTCACTTCGACGAGCCGACGCGTCATCTGCATCTTGCGCTGCCTCATGCGGCTGAGGCAGAGCAGCTGCGCGCCATGGTGCAGATCTGGCTGCAGCGTCAGGCGCGTGGCCACTTCGAGCAGCGTTGCCGGCACTTCGCTGCGGCACTGGACGTGCGTTACACGCGGCTCAGCCTCAGTTCGGCCCGCACCCGCTGGGGCAGTGCCAGCGCGAGTGGCGCGATCCGCTTGAACTGGCGGTTGATCCACTTCTCGCCGTCGGTGATCGACTACGTGGTTGCGCACGAGCTGGCACATCTGCGCGAGATGAACCACAGCGCCCGCTTCTGGGCCGTCGTGGGCTCGGTCCTGCCCGACTACGAGCAGGCACGCAGCCAGCTGCGCGAAGAGCTGTTGCCACGGCTCTGAGTCGCCATGGCGGCCCGGTGAAAAACCTGTCCCTCTTCGGGGGGGCTTGTGGTGGCATGTGCGCCGAGCGGACACTTCGGGCGCTGTCATCAATGTCGCATCGCCGCCGGACTTCAGTATCACAACACCGGCCTGCAGTGCTGCTGGTCCCCTCGGGTCGACCGCCGCTGTCGAAGTCGCGATGAATCAAGGCACAGAAGGCCGCCGCCAGCCGCAAGCTGGCGGCGGTGCTTGCTGTCAGGTTGTGCCGAATCGATACACCCCATCGGCGCCCAGTTCACGCCTGAGCTGGCCCTGCAGCCACAGCCGGTTCAAGTGCGCCACCGCCTCGCCCATCGCGAAGGTGGTCTGGTGCAGATCCAGCTTGCGCTTGAACATCATCTCCAGCAGTTCGGCCGCGTGGCAGGGCTTGGCGGCACAGGCGGCCATCACCTCGGCCAGGCGCTCTTCATGGTGCTCGAGCAACTGGGCGATGCGTGCATGCAGGCCGCGGAAGGGCTTGCCGTGCGCGGGCAGCACCAGCGTGTCGGCCGGCAGCTCGCGCAGGCGCTCGGTCGAGGCGAGGTAGAGGCTCAGCGGGTCGGCCTCGGGCTCGGCATCGACGACCGAGATGTTGGTGGAGATGCGCGGCAGCATCATGTCGCCGGAGAGCAGTACCGCGCTGCCCGCGTGGTCGGCGCAGAACAGGCTGATGTGCTCAGGCGCATGGCCGTAGCCGGCGATGCAGCGCCAGGTCCTGCCGCCGATGGCGATCTCGCTGCCCTCCATTAGGCGGCGGTAGGCGGCCGGCACGGCCGGCACCATGCTCGGGTAGTAGTTGGCGCGGGCGCGGATTCTGGCCTGCGAGTCCGGGTCGGTGAGGCCGTGGCTGCCAAAGAAGGCCGCGGCGGTGTCGCCGCCCATGCCGACGGTGGACTGGCTGGCCAGGCGCGCCAGGTTGTAGTCGGAGCAACTCATCCACAGCCTGACTTGCCACTTCTCGGTCAGCCAGTGCGCCAGGCCCATGTGATCGGGGTGGAAGTGCGTGACGATCACGCGCAGCACCGGCAGGCCGTCCAGGTGCTCGGCGAAGACCTGCTCCCAGTTGGCCCGCGTCTCGTCGGTGGCGATGCCGCAGTCGACGATGGTCCAGCCTTCGCGCCCATCGACCTGGTCGCGCAGCAGCCAGAGGTTGATGTGGTCCAGCGCGAAGGGCAGGCGCATGCGCACCCAGCGCAGGCCGGGCAGCACCTCCAGCACGGTGCCGGGCTCGGGCAGCGCATCGCCCAGGGGGTAGCTCAGTTCGTGTTCGCGCGGATTGGCCATGGGCTCGCCTGCCTTAGACTTACGTTAACGTTAACGTCACATTAGAAGCCAGTTTAGCCATGCGCCCTGCCACCGACGCGACACCGGCAACCGAGGGCTCGGGCCGCCTGTTCACCATCACCGAGCTGGCCGCCGAGTTCGACATCACGCCGCGCGCGATCCGCTTCTACGAGGACATGGGCCTGCTGGAGCCGGGACGTTCCGGCCGCAACCGCGTCTACACGCACCGCGACCGTACGCGGCTGAAGCTGACGCTGCGCGGCAAGCGCCTGGGCCTGTCGCTGCAGGAGATCAAGCAGCTGGTGGACATGTACGACAGCGAGTCCGACACCGTGCCGCAGCTCAAGGCCTTCCTTGACGTGCTGCAGCAGCACCGCCGCCAGCTGCAGCAGCAGCTCGACGATATCGAGGTGACGCTGGCGGAGATCGCGCAGCATGAGGAGCGCTGCGAAAACCTGATCAGCGAGGCGTTGGCTGGCAATCCTGCCAAGGTGTGATGTTGCTTTGGTCCTGAGGCGCGCAGTTCAAGCGTCAGCCTGCCCCTAGACTGCCCGAAAAACTGGAGGGGCAGCGTGGAAGAGCGCTCAACGGTAGAGGTGGCAAGTCGCCTGCAGCGGGAGCTGGAAGAAGGCGCGCTCAAGACGGCCATGTTCGGCCCTGTGGCAGCGGCTGAGGCTGTCAAAACTCCTCAGGCAGCGAGTCATGTTGCTCGGCTGCAGTTCA
Source organism: Roseateles sp. T103 (assembly GCF_057219915.1). Classification (NCBI taxonomy): domain Bacteria; kingdom Pseudomonadati; phylum Pseudomonadota; class Betaproteobacteria; order Burkholderiales; family Sphaerotilaceae; genus Roseateles; species Roseateles sp. T103. Next base: position 697,379 of record NZ_JBXVVS010000002.1, on the reverse strand, counting down.
CTGGCCGTGGCGCCGAGTACTTCCGCATCTGGGTCGTCAACCTGCTGCTGACCCTGCTGACGCTGGGCGTCTACTCTGCCTGGGCCAAGGTGCGCAAGGCGCGCTGGTTCGCGCGCCACACCCACTTGATGGGCGATGCCTTCGACTACCACGGCGACCCGCTGCGCATCCTGCTGGGGCGGGTGCTGGGGCTCGTTCTGCTGCTGGGCTACAGCTATGCGTTTCTATGGTCCACCACAGCGGGTTTGCTGATGTTCGGCCTGCTTTACGCGGCCGGGCCCTTGCTGTTTGCCAGCGCGCAGCGTTTCAGGCTGGGCAACACCAGCTGGCGCGGTCTGCGCTTCGGTTTCGATGCGCCGTGGCAAGCGGTCTACCGGGTTTGCCTGCCCCTGCTGATGCTCTGGACCATCAGCACGCTGGTGATCGAGTTGAAGCTGGGTGACGCGGCGATGTGGATCAGCCTGGCCTTCACCGCGCTGGGGTTGCCTTGGGCACACGCGCGGCTGAAGCAGTTGCAGCATGTGCATGCGCGCTATGGAGAGCAGGGCTTCAGCTTTGCGCCGGCCCAGGCCCGGTTCTACGGCGTGTATGCCGGTGCCTTAGGCTTGTTGCTGCTGGGCGCCTTGCTCGCCTTCCAGATCATCAGCATGGTGGCCGTGCTCGGAGGCGCGCAATGGGCCAAAGATGGCGTGTTCCGGATCTTGCTGCCCATGGGCTTGGTGCTGATGCTCTGGCTTACCGTCTGGCCCTATTTCGCTGCGCGCATCCAGGGCATCGTCTGGGCGCATACCCGCATTGGCGATATCGAGTTCAGCAGCGAGATGGAGGCGGGCACGCTGTGGAGGCTGGCACTCAAGCAAACCCTGCTAGTGCTGTTGACCGTGGGCCTGTACTGGCCCTTCGCTGCGGTGGCGCTGGCGCGCTACCGCGTCCAGGCCATTGCGCTGCATGCCCGCCAGCCGCTGGAGGACGTGGCAATTGCTGCCGCTGCCGCGTCGGACAAAGGCGCGGCTGGTGAGGGCAGTGCCGATCTGTTCGGGCTGGACCTGGGATGGTGAGTCTCGTGATGCCGAACAAGCCCATTTCACTGAAGCCACTTCCCGCCATCTGGTTCGATGGCCGCAGCAGCCGCCGCCATGAGGTGCAACTGTCGATCGAGGCGCAGACGCTGGTGATGCTGCCGCTTGAATCCGATCAGGCCGCGCAGCGTTATGCCTTTGCTGATCTGCGCATGGGCCAGGCTTGGCCAGATACTGCCCGGCCCTTGGACTTGCCCGATGGGAGTCGGCTGTGGCTCGGCGCTGCGACGGCCGCGATGCTGGTACCCGAACTGCCGCAGCCCGCGCCCGGGCTGGCGCAACGCCTCAGCGCGTCCTGGGCCGGCGCGCTGGCCTGTCTGGTCTGCCTACTTGCGCTGCTGGTCTGGTTTGATCGCCAGGGGGCCGGCCTGGCGGCACAGGGTCTGCTGGGTTGGATGCCGCGCTCGGTCGACCACAAGGTGGGCGAGCTGGTCGAGGCCAAGCTGGACCAGCTCGGCTTTGTGACCTCGACCCTGTCGATGGAACGGCAGCGCCGCCTGCGCGCCCGCTTTGTGGAGGCTGCAGCACAGGCGGCGCCCGGCGTGGCGGTAAAGCTGGAGTTCCTGCGCGAGGGAAAGCACGAGGCTGGTTTCAACGCCTTTGCCTTGCCGAATGGCAGCATCGTGATGTTCGACGGCCTGGCGGAGGGCTTGAGCGATGACGAACTGATGGCGGTACTCGGCCATGAGCTTGGGCATGTGGTGCATCGGCATGGCATGCAGTCGGTGCTGCGCAACTTCGGTCTGCTTGCAGTTGCCAGCGTGGCACTCACAGACTTCTCCAGCGTGGCAGCCACCGCGGCCGGCACAGTCCAGAGCCTGCGCTACAGCCGCGACGCCGAGCGCGAGGCCGACGCCTTTGCGCGTCGCTTCATTGCTATGCAGGGCTTGCCACCCCAGTCGCTGGCTGGCGTGTGGCTGAAGTTCCGCGCCGAGTTGCAACGCAGGGGGATCGGCGAACCACCAGCCTGGTTGTCTACCCATCCAGGCCTGGAGGAGAGGCTGGATGCGGAACGCGAACAGAAGGTGGATCGCTGACCCATCGTCTCGACGGGCCAGCGAGTTGGCTCACTTCGCCTGAATGCGGTTCAGATACTCGACCAGTGACAGGATCTTGCCGCGCACATAGACCTCAGGGTCGTAGGGCATGTCGCCGTAGTACTCGCCGGCCTTGACCTTGTAGTCCATGCCGAAGACCGGCATGTCGCGCGAGCCGTGCCCGACCCCGCCGCCCTCTATCACCTCGTAGACACGGCTGACCGGAAAGACGCCGCCGTTCTTCTTCGCGAGCTGCGTCAAGTCCGAGGAGCTTCGTTTGAGCAGGTCGTTGTAAGGGCCATTGCCTTTGCCGCTCTCGCCGTGGCAAGCGGCGCAGTTGTTCATGTACTCACGCTTGCCCAGATCGACCTTGGGCTGTGCAGCGGCGATGCCGCAGCTGGCAGCCAGCGCGGCGAGCAGGCTCCATCGGGATACTGTGCTTGACTTCATCCGAGTCTCCTTCCGTGTGGTGGTTTGTTGGATGGCGTGCACCCAAACCCGGCGAGGCGTTGCAGAGCATGGGCGTCGCGTGCCAATGATCGGACGCGCCAGGCGCCGCCAGGGTTGCGTCATGTCAAGCATCCGGCAGCCCGCCACTGCGAAGTCTCTCGGAGGCGCCCAGTGCGGGGCACCAGCGGCGAACGCGACGGCGACCGTCAGCGGAATGGCTGTATATAAAATCAGTATTCCTTCCAGCCGCCTGCCATGCCCACCTCCAGCCTGACCCGCGCCCACCGCAGCCGCCTGATGCAGATCTGGCGCTCGGCCGGCTGGCCGTGCCAGGACGCGATCGAACTGGACCTGCTCGCCGCCGGGCTGCTGGAGCGCCGGCCCGATGGCGAGGGGCGTGAGACGCTCAGGCTCAGCGATAGCGGCATCGCCTGGCTGGTCGAGGCGCGCCAGCGCAATGCCCGCCCGGCCAGCGCTCACGACCGGCTGGCGCTGCGCTTTGCCGAGGAGGTGCTGATGCGCCAGGCCGGGCGGCTGGTCTGGCGCGAGCTGTCGCTGCGCGCGCAGGTTGACGATGCGGACGAAGCAGCGGCGCTGCCGCCGCAGCCCTCAGCGCCGCTGTTCGAAGCCGATAGCGACATGCTTGCGCGCATGCCGCGCGTGTGGCGCATGGCGCGGCCAGATCTGTTCTCAGTGCGGCACAGCTCGGTGGAGTCCTATCTGCAACCGCAGGTGCACGAGGTCAAGCACAGCCGCGCCGATCTGCTCTCCGATCTGCGCCACGCCGCCAAGCGCCAGGCCTATGAATGGCTGTGCAGCGAGTGCTACTACGTCTTTCCAGAGGGCGTGGCCCAGCCCAAGGAGATCCCCGAGCAGTTCGGCGTCTGGGTCCTGCGCGGCAGCCTGGCCGATGGCGAGTTCGCGCTGCTGCGCCCGGCGCGCCACCAGCCCTGCAGGCTGCCCTTCGCGGTCTGGATGGCGCTGGCCAAGGCCACGCCGCTGCGCAGCGAGCTGAACGCCGAGCTGGACGAGCCGCTGCAGGCCAGCCTGGGCCAGGTGCCGCCCGACAGCACGCCGCCCGACAGCGCGGCGGCGGCCTGAAGCCCATGGTCTACCGCGTCGCGGTCCGCGAGCTCTGCGAGTTCACCGCCAAGCAGGGCGACCTGGACCTGCGCTTCACGCCGGCGCCGAGCAGCCAGGAAGGCATCGCCGGCCATGTCACCGTTGCTTCGCGGCGCGGCGCCGGCTACCAGGCCGAGCTGCGCCTGTCGGGCGACTACCAGGGACGCCTGCTGGTCAGCGGCCGCGCCGACGGCTGGGACGCGCAGGCGCGCCGGCTCGAGGAGGTGAAGACCTACAAGGGGCGGCTGGAGCGCCTGCCCGAATCGCACCGCCGCCTGCACTGGGCGCAGGCCAAGGTCTATGGCTGGCTGCTCTGCGCCGAACAGGGCCTGGACGAGATCGAGCTCGCGCTGGTCTATTTCGAGGTCGGCAGCCAGCAGGAGACGGTGCTCGCCGAGCGCTGCAGCGCTGGCGAGCTGAAGACGCATTTCGACGCGCAATGCGCACGCTTCCTCGCCTGGGCCGAAGCGCAGCTGGCGCAGCGCGAGGCGCGCGACGCGCAGCTGCGCGCGCTGGCCTTTCCCTTTGGCGAGTTCCGTGCCGGGCAACGCGCGCTGGCCGAGGCCGTCTACAAGGCCGCGATGGCCGGCCGCTGCCTGCTCGCGCAGGCGCCCACCGGCATCGGCAAGACCTTGGGCACGCTGTTCCCGCTGCTCAAGGCTGCGCCTGGCGATGGCGCGGAGAAGGGCAGCGAGAAGAGCGCCGACAAGGGCCTGGACAAGGTCTTCTTCCTCGCCGCCAAGACCTCGGGCCGGCAGCTCGCGCTCGAAGCGCTGGCCACGTTGCGCCAGCAGGCCCCGGCGCTGCGCGTGCTGGAGCTGGTGGCGCGCGACAAGAGCTGCGAATACCCGGACCGTGCCTGCCATGGCGAATCCTGCCCGCTGGCCCAGGGCTTCTACGACCGCCTGCCGGCGGCGCGCGCACAGGCGGCCGAGGACGCGCAACATAAAGGTTCGCTCGTCCAGGCGCGGCTGCGCGAGATCGCGCTGGCGCACCAGGTCTGCCCCTACTACCTGAGCCAGGAGATGGCGCGCTGGGCCGATGTGGTGGTCGGCGACTACAACTACTTCTTCGACCTCGGCGCGCTGCTGCTGAGCCTGACGCAGGCCAACGACTGGCGCGTCGGCCTGCTGGTCGACGAGGCGCACAACCTGGTCGAGCGCGGCCGCAAGATGTACAGCGCCGAGCTGCGACCCGAGACGCTGGCCGAGGCGCGCCACTCCAGCACCGCCAAGCAGTACGCGACGGTCAAGAAGGCGCTGGACAAGCTGCGCCGCGCCTGGATCGCGATGGACAAGGCGCAGGCTGAGGACTATGCGGTCTACGACGAGGTGCCGGCGAACCTGCTCGCCACGCTGCAGCAGTGCAGCAGCACGATCACCGATCATCTGGCCGAACACCCGACCGAGGCCGACGCCGCGCTGCAGGCCTTCTACTTCGAGATCCTGCATCTGGCGCGCATGGCCGAGCTGCTCGATGCGCATTCGCTGGTCGATGTGGCCAAGCCTGCCTCACCCGCAGCCAAGCCGGGCAGCTCGCTGCTGACCGTGCGCAATATCGTGCCGGCGCCGTTCCTGAAGCCGCGCTTCGAGGCGGCGCGCACGGCGACGCTGTTCTCCGCCACGCTGCAGCCGATGGACTACTACGCGCAGCTGCTGGGCCTGCCGGAGAACCACTTGCAGATCGAGGTCGAGTCGCCCTTCGCCGCCGAGCAGCTGCAGGTGAGGATCGCGCGACGCATCTCCACCCGCTATGCCGACCGTGCCGCCTCGCTCGCGCCGATCGCCGAGCTGATCGCGCAGCAGTACGCGGCGGCGCCGGGCAACTACCTGGCCTTCTTCAGCAGCTACGACTACTTGGAGCAGGCGCTGGCCACGTTGCGCGCGCGCCATCCGGCGCTGCCGCTGTTCGCACAGGCGCGCGGCATGAGCGAGGGCGCGCAGCGCGAGTTCCTCGCCCGCTTCGTCGAAGGCGGGCAGGGCATAGGCTTCGCGGTGCTGGGCGGCGCCTTCGCCGAAGGCGTGGACCTGCCGGGCAAGCGGCTGATCGGCGCCTTCCTCGCCACACTGGGCCTGCCGCAGCTCAACCCCATCAACGAGCAGATCCGCGCGCGCATGGAGCAGCTCTTCGGCGCCGGCTACGACTACACCTACCTCTACCCGGGTCTGCAGAAGGTGGTGCAGGCCGCCGGCCGCGTGATCCGCACGCCCGAGGATCGCGGCGTCGTGCATCTGATCGACGACCGCTTCGCGCGCGTTGAGGTGCGGCGGCTGCTGCCGCGCTGGTGGCGCGTCGGCTAGATCGCCGCCATTAGTCGATCGAAGCCCTGCCGATAGCGCGCAGCCAGCAGCGCGGCATGGTCGCGCAGCAGCGGCGCGTCGGCAGCCAGCGCCTGCTGCAACGCGGCGCCCAGCGCGGCTACCTCGACCTCGGCCGGTAGCTCTGCCGGCTCCCAGCTCAGCGCATAGGCCGCATGCTTGCCGATCTGCCCGGCCGGCAGGCGGGGCGAGCGGAGGTTCAGCCGTGGCAGCGCACAGGCCTGCGCGACGATGCGGCCATGCAGGCTGCTGCCGACGAAGCCGCGGCTGGCGGCGATCAGTGCGCAGATGTCCCAGAGCTGCAGCGAGTCCATCAGCCGGACCGCGTGCTTCGGCAGGCGGCTCGCCAGCCGCTGCAGCACGTCGAGCGAGTCATGCCAGGGCGCGGCACCGGCGCGGAACAGCGCCAGGCCCAGGCCGGTTTCCTTGACCAACTGGCGCAGCGGCGCGGCAATCGCGTCCAGCGTCGCGTCGTCGCCGAACTCGGCGGCCAGCTGCACGGCCAGATAGCCTTGCGGAAAAGCCGCGGCGATCTGCGCCGGCTCGCCTTGCGCGGCATGGGCAGCGATGCGCGCGCCGAAGAGCTCGGCCGTCAGTACCGCCGGGTCGGGCAGCAGCAGCGTGTCGGCAATGCCCTCGGCAGCGAGCAGCGCCTGCGTGCGCGCCTCGCGCACGCCGATCGCATCGGCGCTGTGCAGCGCGCGGCGCAGCTCCTCGCGCGCCACGGCATCGAGTGCATCGATCGCCACGCCGCCAACGCCGGCATGGGCCAGGCCGCGCAGGCCCGGGTAGCGCTCGCGGTCCAGCAGATAGGGCAGCTGCGCATCAGTGCCGACCATGCGGCGCACCCAGGCTTTGCGCTCATCGTCGGGTAGGCGCTGCAGCCAGGCGATGCCGGCGTTGACCTCGTTCGCCTCGCCCGGCAGCAGCATCACCGCGGCCTGCCAGGCGGTGCAGGTGAGCGTCTCGCCGCCGACATGCAGCACATCGACCGGCCGCTCGCGCCACTGCGGTGCCAGCGTGGCCAGCGCCTGCACGCGATGGCCGCCCAAGGCGCGCAGGTCGCGCTCGGCGAGGCCGGCGAAAACGATCTCGCGCTCCGGCAGCAGCGCTGCGGCGATGTGTGGGAAGAGCAGGTCGCCGAAGTTGTGGCGATCGAAGGCGCCGAACAGCAGCAGGGGTGGCGTGGCGCTGCTGCTGTCCATGCCCGATTCAGGCGCCGGCGAGCAGCGCCTCGAGCTGGGCGCGGAACACGGCCGGCATCTCGGTCGGCCGGCGGCTTTGCTTGTCGATGAAGACCACGCCGGTCTTGCCGCGTGCCACTTCGCGGCCGCTGTCCAGATCGCTCATGCGGAAGCGCAGGTCGAAGCCGTAGCGGTTCAGCTCGGCCGGCACCATCGCTACATGCATGGTCTCGCCGTGGAAGCCCTCGGACTTGTACTGCGCGCCGATGTCGGCGACGACGATGGGGCAGCCCGCCACATCGCCCTCGCGATAGCCCAGCGACTTGAAGAAGCGCACGCGCGCCTCCGAGACCAGCGTCAGCAGCTGCGCGTTGTCCAGGTGTCCTCCCTGGTTCACATGGCTGATGTAGATCTGGATGTCGGTGGCGAAGGGCGCGTTCTCGAGCGCATCGAACTGCAGGCGGGGCATGGGGACTCTTCAGGTTGAAAGACAGGGGGGAAGTACTTGCCGGCGGCAATCAGGGTTCGGCGCGCAGGCGCAGGATGCGTCCGGCGCCGACCAGCACCAGCAGGCCGATCACCGCGCCGACGAGCAGATCGGGCCAGCGCGCGCCGGTCCAGGCGACCAGCGCGCCGGCGACGATCACGCCCAGATTGGCCAGCACATCATTGGTCGAGAAGATCCAGCTGGCGCGCATGTGGATGCCGCCTTCGCGGTGGCGCATCAGCAGCGCCATGCAGCTGGCATTGGCGACCAGCGCCAGCAGCGCGATGCCCATCATCAGCGGCGGCTCGGGTTCGCTGCCCAGCAGCGCGCGCCGGCCCACCTCGGCCAGCGCGCCCAGCGCGAGCAGCAGCTGCGTCCAGCCGGCGGCGCGTGCGGCGGTCTGGCGCTGCGCACTGCCGCGGCCCACCGCGTGCAACGCCAGGCCATAGACCGCGGCATCGGCCAGCATGTCCAGCGAATCGGCCAGCAGCCCGGTGGACTGCGCCCACCAGCCGGCGACGAGTTCGACGACGAACATCGTGGCATTGATCGCCAGCAGCCAGCGCAGCACGCGGCCTTCGTCGGCGGCACCTGGCATGGCGGCCGGTGCGGCGGGGGCGACGGCTTCATGGGTCTCGACGAGCGCGGCGCCCAGCTTCAGCGGCTGCAGCCGCGCGGTGATCGCTGCGGCATCGCCCTGATGCTCGACGCGCAGTTCGCGCGCGGCCAGGTCGAAGTGCAGCGCGCCCAGGCCCGGCAGGCCGTCGAGCGCGAGGCGGATCAGGCGCTCCTCGGACGGGCAGTCCATCTTCGGCACCGTGTAGCGGCTGGCGCGCAGCTTGGCCTCGGTTGCAGCCGCGGGCGCGGCGGCAGCCTGCAGCGGCTGCGCGCCGCTGGCGCAGGCGTCGGTAGGGCAGTTGCAGCAGTCACTCGTCATGATGCGGCGATTATCCGGCGCCGCTGCTGTGGAAGAATCGGCGCGCCCGCAAGGCATGGATACAGACCGACACCGACACCGACACCGACGAACGCGATGCGCCTGCTGCTGGTGGAAGACGATTTGATGATCGGCGAGACCCTGCTCGACGCGCTGCGCGCCGAGCATTACGCCGTGGACTGGGCGCGCGATGGCGAGCAGGCCGATGTGGCGCTGCGCGGCCAGCGTTACGACCTGGTGCTGCTGGACCTGGGCCTGCCCAAACGCGACGGCCTCGAGGTGCTCAAGCGAGCGCGCGCGCGGCGCGACCGCACGCCGGTGCTGGTGGCCACCGCGCGCGATGCGGTGCGCCAGCGCATCGAGGGCCTGGATGCCGGCGCCGACGACTACATCGTCAAGCCCTACGACTTGGACGAAATGCTGGCGCGCATCCGTGCGCTGCTGCGCCGCGCTGCCGGCCGTGCCGAGCCGGTCTACGAGCACAAGGGCGTGAGCCTGGACCCGGCCACGCACGAGGCCTTGGTCGACGGCCGGCCGGTGCAGCTCTCGGCGCGCGAGTGGGCGGTGATGGAGGCGCTGATCGCGCGGCCCGGCGCGGTGCTGTCGCGCGCGCAGCTGGAGGAAAAGCTCTACGGCTGGGGCGACGAGATCAGCAGCAATGCGGTGGAGGTCTATATCCACGGCCTGCGCAAGAAGCTGGGCGCCGAGCTGATCCAGAACGTGCGCGGCGTCGGCTATATGGTGCCCAAGGCATGAGCAACCCCGGCATCGGTGCGATCCGGAGCTGGCTCTCGCCGCATTCGCTGCGCGCGCGCCTGCTCGCGCTGGTGCTGGCGGCGATCCTGGGCGCGGCGCTGCTGCAGGGCCTGGTGGCCTACCGCAATGCGCGCGCCGAGGCCGACCAGATCTTCGACTACCACATGCAGCAGATGGCGCTGTCGTTGCGCTCCGGCCTGCCGGCCGCGGTGCTGCAGGGCGTGCCGCTGGAGCTGCCCGAAGTCGAGGGCTTCGATTTCGTCGTGCAGGTCTGGACGCTGGACGGCACGCGCGTGTTCCGCTCGCGCGGCGTCGAGCTGCCGCCGCTGGCGGTGCTGGGTTTTGTCGATGCGCGCATCGCCAGCCGCGAGTACCGCGTCTTCGCGATGCGCTCCGGCGCGCTGGTGATCCAGATCGCGCAGGACCTGGCGGCGCGCCAGCGCATGGCCGGCGCGCTGGCGCTGCGCACGATCTGGCCGATCGCGGTGATGGCACCGCTGCTGATGCTGGCGGTGTGGTGGGCGATACGCAGCTCGCTGCGACCCGTCGAGCGCGTGCGCAGCCAGCTGGCGGCGCGCCAGCCCGACGATCTGGCGGAACTCGGCGAGGAAGGCCTGCCCGATGAAATCCGTCCGCTGGTGCAGGAGCTCAACGGCCTGCTGGCACGGGTGCGCCAGGCCTTCGAGGCGCAGAAGAGCTTCGTCGCCGATGCGGCGCATGAGCTGCGCACGCCGCTGGCGGCGCTGAAGCTGCAGGTGCAGGGGCTGCAGCGCGCGGGCGACGACGAACCCGCGCGCGAGCTGGCGGTGGCGCGGCTGCAGGCCGGCATCGAGCGCGCGACGCGCCTGGTCGAGCAGCTGCTGGTGCTGGCCCGCCAGCAGGCCAGTGCGGCCAAGGGCCAGCCGGCCGAGCCCATGCAGCCGGCCGAGCTGCTGCGCCAGACGGTGGCCGAGCTGGCACCCGCGGCGCAGGCGCGCGGCATCGACCTGGGCCTGCACGGCGACAGCGACGAGACGACGACGCGCGGCCATCCGGAGGCGCTGCGCATGCTGATGCGCAATCTGCTCGACAACGCGATCAAGTACACGCCCGAAGGCGGGCGCGTGGACGCGGCCCTGCTGCGTAGCGGCGGCGACGAGCTGATGCTGCGCGTCGAAGACAGCGGCCCGGGCATCGCCGCGGCCGACCGCGCGCGCGTGCTGGACCGCTTCTACCGCGTGCCCGGCTCGGCCGCCGGTGGTAGCGGGCTGGGCCTGGCCATCGTCAAGTCGGTGGCCGAGCTGCACGACGCGGCGCTGGCGCTGGAGCGCTCCGAGCGCCTGGGCGGCTTGCGCGTCGAGCTGCGGCTGCCGATCCGCGACTAAGCAGCCGTCGCGGTGCGCCGACGGCGCAGTGCCAGCAGCGCGGCGGGCAGTGCCAGTGTCCAGCTTGCAGGTTCTGGTACGCCATTGGGCTCAGTTTCCAGCGCGGGTGCCACGCCGGCGCGCAAGCCTTCCAGCGGTACGCCACCGGCGCTCAGCTCCGCATCGAAGGTGCGGCTGAAGTCGCTGCCGGCATTGAAGTCGCAGATATCGCAACCCCAGTAGTAGATGTTGGCGTCGAGCGAGGCCTCGATGAGCAGCCGATGGCCGGCGATCGCATTGAAGTCGAAGTCAAGCGGGCCGGTGTCGGAGCTGAATGACCTGCCCCCGTGCATGGAGTCGTAGTCGTACTGGTCGACCTGATTGAACAGTTCGATGCCGTAGTTCCCATTGCAGCCGACGCTGCAGTACCCCGCGGTTCCGGTCCTGACCGTGGTGTAACTGGACCAGCTGCCGTCAGCGTTGTGTGTCACTCCCCCTTGCCAGCTGACGCCGGAACCGATGCTCAGCTCGAGCAGCGTGATCGGCGTCTGCAACTCGGTGTCGATCCAGTCGAGGTCGACGACGCGGTAGCGCAGCTCCGAGCCCGCCGAGAGCTCGAGCCGGCGCGCGCTGTGCAGATTCAGCCCGTTGGGACTGACGCTGGCACCCGCATGGCTGCTGCCGTCCAGGCGCAACGCCAGGTTCAGCTGGGTGCTGCTGCCGGCAGCGCCGGGAACCAAGGTCTGGGTCGAGAAGCTGCTCAGCGTGCTGAAACCTTGCGTGAAATAGGAGGTGCTGCCGCTTGCCTGCATCTTGCTGCGCAGGGTCTGGAACTCGGCCGAGGCCTGGCCGGCATAGCTGTAAGACTGATCCAGCCAGCTCGCCCACGGAGTCGAGGCGAGCGCGGCGGACTTTTCGCCGCTGGCGGTGCGCTGCCACAGCAGGCCGTTGCTGTCGGAAGACTGTGCGACGACCTGTGACGCCATCGGGCCGGCGTGGACCGTGGCGCTCAGCTTGAGGGCAAGTAGCACTGCCGCGATGGCGGTGCTCGAGGGTTTGATACGCATGGCTTCACTCCCATTGGCTTGATTGAACCAAGCCAATCTAGGAATGCAGCCGTTAGGGCAGCGTTAGGCTGCCGCTGTGCTAGTTGCTTGCCACCAGTGCGGCGATTGCCTGGCCCATCTCCGTCGTCGAGGCGGTGCCGCCGAGGTCGCGCGTGCGCGGGCCCTGGGCCAGCACCTGCTCGATCGCGCGCACGATCGCATCGTGCGCGTCACGGTGGCCGAGGAAGTCCAGCATCAGCGCGGCCGACCAGATCATCGCCACCGGGTTGGCGATGTTCTGGCCGTAGATGTCGGGCGCCGAGCCATGTACCGGTTCGAACAGGCTGGGGAACTTGCGCTCCGGGTTCAGGTTGGCCGAGGGCGCCAGGCCGATCGTGCCGGTGGTCGCCGGGCCGAGGTCGGAGAGGATGTCGCCGAACAGATTGCTCGCCACCACCACGTCGAAGCGCTGCGGCTGCAGCACGAAGCGGGCGGACAGGATGTCGATGTGCTGCTTGTCCACGGCGACGCCCGGATAGTCGGCATGCAGCGCGTCGGCGCGGCTGTCCCACCAGGGCATCGAGATCGCGATGCCGTTGCTCTTGGTCGCCACGGTCAGGTGTTTGCGTGTGCGGCTCTTGGCCAGCTCGAAGGCGTACTTCAGCACGCGGTCGGTGCCGTAGCGGCTGAACACCGATTCCTGGATGACGATCTCGCGCTCGGTGCCGGCGAACATCACGCCGCCCAGATTGGTGTATTCGCCCTCGGTGTTCTCGCGCACCACCAGGTAGTCGATCTCGCCGGGCTTGCGATTGGCCAAGGGGCAGGGCACGCCTTCGAACAGGCGCACCGGGCGCAGATTGATGTACTGGTCGAACTCGCGGCGGAACTTCAAGAGCGAGCCCCACAGCGAGACATGGTCCGGCACCGTGGCCGGCCAGCCCACTGCGCCGAAGAGCAGCGCGTCCATGCCCTGCAGCTGCGCCTTCCAGTCCGCCGGCATCATCTCGCCGTGCTGCAGGTAGTAGTCGCAGCTGGCCCAGGCGATGGGCTGCAGATCGAGGGCCACGCCGAAGCGGCGCTCGACGACCTCGAGCACGCGCAGCGCCTCGGGCATCACTTCCTTGCCGATGCCGTCGCCGGGAATGACGGCGATCTTGTGCGAGGTGCTGGCTGCGGTGCTCATGGGGGCGATGTCCTGCGTCGGGTGATGCGGCATTGTCGCGCCGGGCTTGTTGTGCGACTTGCGTGCAAACATAAGCGAATGGCGATATATGCGAGAATCGCGACGGACTCCGTCCGCCGTGAGGCACCGCATGAGCGTCATTCCCATCCACCGCCAGGACTCGCGTCATCCGCAGGCCGCCGTCTGCATGGCCTGCGAAGTGCGCAGCAACGCGCTCTTCGGCGCGCTGGACGAGCAGGGGCTGGAGCGCATCCATGCCCATATCGCGGGGCCGCTACTCGCCGCGGATGAGCGCGTCTACGGCCGCGGCGAGCAGGGACTGGCGGTCTTCACCGTGCGCTCCGGCGTGGTGCGCTTCGAGCGGGTCACCGAGCGCGGCGATCGGCGCATCGTGCGTCTGGCTGGCCGCGGCGACCTGATCGGCCAGGAGGCGCTGCTGGGCCGCAGCTATGGCGACGATGCGGTGGCCTGCACGCCGGTGGAGCTGTGCCGCATTCCGCGCAGCCTGGTCGACACCCTCGGTGAGCAGCAGCAGACCCTGCTGCGCGAGCTGATGCTGCGCTGGCAGCGCGCGCTGGACGATGCCGAGGCCTGGGTGGCCGAGCTCGCCACCGGCCCGGCGCGGCGCCGCGTGCTGCGCCTGCTGCTGCGGCTGTCGGACTACGCGGACGAGCAGGGCGTCGTCTGGCTGCCGCGGCGCGAGGAGATCGGCGCAATGCTTGACATGACCATCGAGACCGCCAGCCGCTTGATCAGCCAGCTCAGGCGCGACGGCGTGCTGGAGCTGCGCGGCAATCGCGCCGCCTGCCTGAACGTGGCCGCGCTGCAGCGCGCGGTGCGCGAGCAGGACGAGATCTAGGACAGGCGCCTGCAAGCCGGCAGGCTCAGCCAGGGCTGGGCAACCAAGCGACGGCCCGCGCGACCAGCAACAAGGCCACCAGCGCCGCCACACCGGCGAAGCCGCGACGCAGCAGCAGCGGCGACAAGCGCGTCGCCAATCGACGTCCGACCAGCAGCGCGGCCACCGCGGCGCCGCCGAAGGGCAGGGCCAGGCTCCAGTCCAGGCTGCCATGGCTGGCGGCGCCGAGCACGCCGCCCAGCGAGGCCAGCGCGATCACTGCCAGCGAGGTGGCGGTGATGTTGCGCATGTCCAGATCGGTGTAGCGCGCCAGCGTGGGCACGATGACGAAGCCGCCGCCCACGCCGAGCAGGCCGGTCAGCAGGCCCGAGGCCAGGCCCGTGCCGGCGAGCACCACGCTGCAGGGCCGCGTCCACAGCAGCCTCCCGCTGGCCGGGTTGATGTGGCAGGGGCGTCCGGTCACCTGCGCGGTCGTGGCGTTGGGTGCGACCATGCGCCAGGCGCTGAGCAGCAGCACAGCGGCAAAGCCGAGCATCAGCGGGCGTGTGGGCAGCTGATGCGCGAGCAGCACGCCCAGCGGCGCCATCGCCATCGCGATGCAGCCGATCAGCGCCGCGGCACGGTAGCGCACGATGCCTTCGCGCAGGCCGAGCACGGTGTTGATCGCCGCTGCGGCGCCCACCGCGATCAGCGCCACCGGCGCGGCCTGCTGCACGCTCAGGTGCAGGCCGAAGATCAGCATGGGCACCGCGAGGATGCCGCCGCCCGCGCCGGTGAGCGCCATCACCAGGCCGACGATGGCGCCGAGCAGCGGGGGGATGAGCAGTTCGATGGGCACAGGCCGTCTCAGCGTTGCAGCCGGGCCAGGCGCGAGTGCAGCGCCGCAGCGTTGAGCACGCCCAGATGCGCGTCGATCAGCCGGCCCTGCGCGTCGTAGAACAGCGTGGTCGGCAGGCCGCCCGAGCCGACGGCGGGGCCCAGCTGCGAGCGGGCGTCGAGCAGCACCTCGTCCAGACGGAGTTGCTGGCGGGCCAGGAAGTCCTGCACCGTGGCGGCGCTTTCGCCCTGGTTGACGAAGAGGAAGCCGATCTCGGGGTGCTGCCGCGCAGCATCCGCGAGCAGCGGCAGCTCTACCTTGCAGGGGCCGCACCAGCTGGCCCACAGGCTCACCACCACCGGGCGGTTGCGGGCCGCCTCGCGCAGACCGATCGTCTGCCCTCCGGCCACTGCCACCAGCGGCAGGTCCGGCAGTGCGGGTCGGGCGAACAGGCCCAGCGCCGCTGCCGCTGCGCTGGTGGCTAGCAGGCCGCTGATCGCCGCGCCTGCCAGCGCCCGGCGCAGCGGGGCCGCTGATCGCCGCGCCTGCCAGGCCAGCCAGGCCAGGCCGGCGCCCAGCCCGGCCCAGGGGTTCCAGCCGCCGTCGCGGATGTCCAGCATGGCCAGCGGCTGCGCGAGATAGGGCTCGGCATGCAGCAGCAGGTGCACGAGTCGCGCCGCCAGCAGGCCGACAAAGCCGGCATTGAGCAGCGCCTGGCTGGCTGCCTGGCGCCGGGTGTTCGCCTCGTCGGCCGAAGCGGCTCCCTGGGCGGCCAGCCGGCCGGCCAGCCAAGACGAGGCCCACAGGCCCAGGCCCAGCAGCAGCGGTGCGGTCGGCAGGGCCACGGGGCCGAGCTGCAGGGCCATCATCGCGCGTGCCCCTGTCGCATCAATGGTCGCGATGCAGGCGCGCATGCACCCGCTGCGTCGCCTTCCAGACGCCCCACAGCACCAGCGGGATCAGCGCGCCGGTGGTGAGCTCGGGGTTCAGCGGCAGGCCGGCAGTCTTCAGCGCCTTGGCGCCATAGAGCAGCAGGCTGACCACGTAGTAGGAGATCGCCGCGATCGACAGCCCCTCCACCGTGGTCTGCAGCTGCAGCTGCAGTTCCTGGCCGCGGGTCAGCTTGGCCAGCAGTTGCTGGTTCTGCGTCTCGGTGGCGATGTCCACGCGCGTGCGCAGCAGGGCGCTGGCGCGCTCGATGCGCTGCGACAGCGAACTCAATCGTGCTGACGTGGCTGCCACGGTGGCGATGGCCGGCGAGAGCCGGCGCTGCATGAACTCGCCGATGGTCTGCGTGCCGGGGATGGGTTGCTCGCGCAGCTCGGCAATGCGCTGGCGCACCAACGCGTCGTAGGCCTGTGTGGCGGAGAAGCGGTAGAGGTGCTGGGCGGTGGCGCGCTCCACCCGGGCCGCGGCGTGGATCAGGCTGTCCAGCAGCGCATCTTCCGAACCCTGGCGGTCTTCCAGCTGCGCGGTGATGTCGGCCAGCGCGCCCTCGGACTCGGCCAGCATGGGCGCCAGCGACTTGGCCACCGGCAACCCGCGCAGCGCCATCAGGCGGTAGATCTCCAGCTCCAGCAGCCGCGCCGAGATGCGGCCGGCGCGGGTCTCGCTGGTGCCGGGCGGGGCGATCACCAGCATGCGCTCGAAGCCGCTGTCGCGCAGCTGGAAGTTGGTCACCGCCATCGAGTGGCCGTTGCCCAGCAGCGAGGCCACGACGGTGCGCCCGCCCAGCCACTTCTGCCCCAGGGCCAGCGCAGCATGCGGGTCGCTGATGTCGTGCTCCACCATCGCCAGCTTGACGGCGGCCACCGTGCGGCCGGGAATGTCGCGCAGCCAGGCGGGGTCCAGCGCCAATGCCGGCAGCAGGGCCGGGTCCTCGGCACCGAGCAGGGCGTGCGCCGGCAGCGGTTGCACCAGCGAGTAGCGGGTGAACTCGCTGTGGCGCTCCCACTTCAGCGTCAGGCCGCCCAGGCGCAGGCGCAGGAAGTTGTCGGCCAGGTCCTCGGGGCGCAGATGGTCCTGGCCGGGCAGGCTGCGCAGGTGCGCGCACTCCTGCTCGCGGCTCACGCCCTCGTTGAGCACCGCGACCATCACGACCAGCGCCGGCAGGCGTATGCGCGCCGGCGGGCGTGCATGGACCTCGTCATGCAGCAGGCGGCGTTGAGCGTCGTCGGGCGGCAGGACGGAGGGGCGGGAGTCGGCGTCGGGCATGGGATGCAGCACGGGGATGGCAGCCAGCTTGGCGTGGACCCCGAGTATCGGTCCCCGGCCGAACACCCGGCGCCGCACCGGCTTCGCGCGACGGCCGCAGCCTCAGCGCGACGTACTGCGTGCGCTGAGCAGGCCGAAGCCCATGGCGCCGGCCAGCAGGGCCAGCACCGCACCTGCGGCAGGCTGGTTCAGGGCCGCTTGTGCCAGAGCCGGCTCGACAGCCAGCGCCACGGCGACGGCCCAGGCACCGGCCAGCAGCGCCAGCGCATAGCCGCCGGAACGGCCTGCGGCGATGCGCCGCAGTGCGGTGGCCAGCATCACCAGCCAGAGCGCGCCGGCGACGGCCAGCAGCGGCCAGGTGCCGAGCACGAGGCTCCAGCCATCGCTCAGCACAGCGGGAAAGGAAGTCGTGGAAATGGTCATGATCGGGGAGGCGGAGCTTGGTTTCGCCCCGAGGCCGATCGACAGCGCGACGGACGAGGCGTCGGCCTGCAGGGGGCAGGCCGGAATTGCGTCAGCCGGGACTATGCCGCGAAGCTCGGCCGGAGGGCTTGATCTGCATCATCGGCCGGCCGGCGCCAGAGCCGCCAGAATGGCGCCGCCGTGACGGATGCCTCCATGACCACAGATTTCGTCCCTGCCGGATCCGCCGGCGCATCCGATCTGGCCGCCTGGCTGGCGGCCGAGATCGCGCTGCTGGAAATGCGCCTGCAAGGGCAGGGGCCGATGTGCCGGCTCGACCGGCAGGCTGGCGGCGCTGCGGCGCTGAAGGCTGACGAAGGTCGCTATGCCTTGCTGCGTCGCGCCGCGCGCGTGCTGGAGCGCGCCGAGCCGCTGACGGCGGTGCTCGAGGCCGAGGCATCCAGATCCACGGCCCTGCTCGAGAGCAGCAGCGCGGTCGCTGGCGATCCGCTCTGGCGTGCCTATCACCAGGCGGTGCTCAGCGCGGTCGCACAGCTGCGCGAACAGCTGGAGCGCGTGCCGCGCTGAACGCTGGCCCGCTCAGGTGCGGAACACCGCCGAGCTGTCGGACAGACGCCTGGCCTGCTCGCGCATGCTCTCGGCGGCCGCAGCCGATTCCTCCACCAGGGCGGCATTCTGCTGCGTGACCTGGTCGAGCTGCAGGATGGCCTGGTTGACGCGGGCGATCTCGGCGCTCTGCTGCGCCGAGGAGTCGGCGATCTCGCCGATCAGCGAGGCCACACGCTGCACGGCGCCCTCGATTTCGCGCATCGCCTCACCGGCCGACTGCACCAGATCGGCACCGGCGGCGACCTGCTCGACCGAGGTGCTGATCAGGCTCTTGATGTCCTTGGCGGCTTCGGCCGAGCGCTGCGCCAGACTGCGCACCTCCGAGGCCACGACGGCAAAGCCCTTGCCCTGCTCGCCGGCGCGCGCGGCTTCGACCGCGGCATTGAGCGCGAGGATGTTGGTCTGGAAGGCGATGCTGTCGATCAGGCCGGTGATGTCGGCGATCCGCTTCGCGCTGGCATCGATGGCCTGCATGGTGTCGACCACCTGGCGCACCACCGCGTCGCCCTTGGCGGCGGCCTGCGAGGCGCCGGCCGCCAGGCTATTGGCCTCGCGTGCCGAGCTGGCGGTATTGCCCACCGCATGTGTCAGCTGGTCCATGGACGAGGAGGTCTGCTGCAGGCTGGAGGCGGTCTGCTCGGTGCGATTGGACAGATCCTGATTGCCCGACGCGATCTCGGCGCTGGCCGTGCCAATGCTCTGCGCGGCTTGCTGCACCTGGCCGATCGCGCCGGCGATGCGGTCCAGCGCCTGGCGCAACTGGCCGGCCGTACCGATGGTCACCGTGCCGCTGCCGATGGACAGGTTGATGCGACCGCCGTCGTCCATGCCCTCGACGATCTTGATCAGCGCACTCTGCTCGACCGCACGCTTGGTCATCTCCATGGCGATGAAGACTTCGAAACCTGTCTGCACGACCACATAGCCGGCATGGATGAGGATGCGGCCGAAGTCGGGCTCGGACAGGCAGAAGACACCGACGCCGGCCAGCTGCAGGCGGTCGAACAGCACATGGTGAACCGCAATCACTGCGGCTCCGGTGACGATGGGGATCCAGTGGCGGTAGACCAGCAGCAGCGCCAGCACCAGAAACACGCCAAAGTGATACTCCAGCATGCCCTTGGCCAGCTGGATGTGCAGGGCCGTCATGCTCATCAGCACGGTGGCCATGCCGGTGGCCGCCAGCATGGTGCCGCCGGCCAGTGTGCAGAGTCCCACTGCCGCCAGCAACAGCAGCAGCCCCACACCCAGGGCCAGCCCCACATTGCCCCATTGGATGCCCAGTGCCAGGGCGAGCAGGGCCTGGGCGCCGACAACGGCGAGCAGCAGCTTGTCGGCCTTGAGCCAGGCTGCCTGGCGACTGCTTTGTTCGTTGGATCCTTCGCTCGTACCTGTGTACGTCATGCCTGCTCCTTGCGTTACTGCTCAACTGGTGCAGCTTAGTGGCGGGACATCGCTGGGCGCAATGGAAAGAAGTGGCAAAAATGGTGTAATTGTTGTTTTCTAAGCCTTGCCGTGGGCGCGCAGCGCCAGCGCGAAGAGCAGGGCGCCCAGCCCTCCCAGCGCTGCCAGGAGCAGGATCAGGCTCAGCGAGGTGAGCGAGCCCAGCAACGCGGCGGCGGCCAGCGGCCCGGCGGCCTTGGCCAGCAGAACCGGCGTGGCCAGTGCGCCGTTGATGGCGCCATAGTCCTCGCGCCCCCACAGCTCGGCCGGCAGCGCGCCACGCACGATGGTCATCAGGCCGTTGCCGGCACCGTAGAGCAAGGCGAACAGCAGGGCACTGGCACCGAGGCCGCTGCTGCCGTCGATGGCCGGCAGTACCAGCAGCGAGGCGGGCAGCAGCCACAGCGTCAGTGCGCCGACGTGCGAGGGTCGCAGCGAGCGCAGCGCGAAGAACTCCACCAGGCGGCCGAGCACCTGCATCGGCCCGATCAGCGCGCCCACCCAGGCGGCGTCGCGTGCGTCCAGGCCGCGGCTGGCCAGCAGCGGCAGCAGGTGCACCGACAGCGCGGAAAACACCAGGGTGTTGGCGGTGAAGGCCGCGCACAGCCAGGCGAAGCCCGGCCGCGCCAGCAGCGCACGCCAGCGGGTGCCTTGCCGTGCTGCTGCGGGACCGGGCTCGTCCTGCGCTGCTTCGGGCTGCGCGCCGGGCAGCAGCAGCGCGTGGATGGGCAGGCAGACGAGCAGATTGATTGCCGCCAGTGTCCACAGGGCGCCGCGCCAGGCCAGCTGCTCGATCAGCAGCTGCGTCAGCGGCCAGAACACCGTGCTGGCGAAGCCGCCGAACAGCGTCAGCACGGTGATCGCGGTGCGCGGGCCGCCGCGGAACACGCGCGCCAGCACGGCGAAGGCTGGGTCGTAGAGCGTGGCGGCCATCGCTGCGCCCAGGCCGGCCCAGAGCAGATAGAGCTGCGCGAGGTTTTGCACCCAGGGCAGCAGCGCGAGCAGCAGACCCGCGGCCAGCGAGCCCAGGCTCATCAGCGCGCGGCCACCGCGTCGGTCGATCCAGCGGCCCACCGGGGCCGATAGCAGCCCGGCCACGAGCAGCGCCAGCGAGAAGGCGCCGACCACCTCGGCCGGGCTGGCGCCAAGCTGCTCGCGCAGCGGCAGCTGCAGCAGGGCGAAGGCGTAGAACAGGCTGCCCCATGAGACGATCTGCGCGACGCCTAAAGCGCAGACGAGGCGCCAGTCGGAGGCTCTGTGATCCGGCATGCCGCTAGCCTAACCGCTGCCGGCGATGCCCCCGAGGCGCTAGCGTGCGTGGCCTGAGAAACGGTGCTGCGTGCGGTTCGAGTAGGCCACCAGCGACAGCATCACCGGCACCTCGACCAGCACGCCGACCACGGTGGCCAGCGCGGCGCCCGAGTTCAGTCCGAACAGCGAGATCGCCACCGCGACAGCCAGCTCGAAGAAGTTCGAGGTGCCGATCAGGCAGGCCGGCGCCGCGATCTCGTAGGGCAGCTTCAGCAGCCGTGCACCGACATAACTGATGAAGTAGATGCCGTAGCTCTGCAGCACCAACGGCACGGCGATCATCGCGATGATCAGCGGCTGCGCGACGATGGTGCGCGCCTGGAAGGCGAACAGCAGCACGACGGTGGCCAGCAGGCCGACGATGGACCAGGGCTTGAGCCGCGCGACGAAGCCACCCAACGCGCCCAGACCGCCGCGCTGCAGCAGCAGATGGCGAGTGGCGATGCCGGCGATCAGCGGCAGCACGACGTAGAGCACGGTGGACAGCAGCAGCGTCTCCCACGGCACCGCGATCTTGCTGACGCCGAGCAGGAAGGCGGCGATAGGCGCGAAGGCAAACACCATGATCAGGTCGTTCACCGAGACCTGAACCAGCGTGTAGGCGGCGTTGCCCTTGGTCAGCTGGCTCCACACGAACACCATCGCCGTGCAGGGCGCCACGCCCAGCAGGATCATGCCGGCGATGTATTCGCTGGCCGATTGCGGGTCGACCCATTGGGCGAACAGCCCTTCGAAGAAGGCCCAGGCGAGCAGCGCCATCGTGAAGGGCTTGATCAGCCAGTTGACCACCAGGGTCAGCGCCAGGCCGCGCGGGCGCTGGCCGACCTGCCGCACCGCGGCGAAGTCGATCTGGATCATCATCGGATAGATCATCACCCAGATCAGCACCGCCACCGGCAGGTTGACATGCGCCA
Organism: Roseateles sp. T103; assembly: GCF_057219915.1. Lineage (NCBI taxonomy): Bacteria > Pseudomonadati > Pseudomonadota > Betaproteobacteria > Burkholderiales > Sphaerotilaceae > Roseateles > Roseateles sp. T103. The sequence goes on along the minus strand of NZ_JBXVVS010000002.1, from coordinate 675,844 downwards.
CCTCAAGCGCGGCGATGGCCTCGAAGGCGCCGGGGGTCAGCAGGCCCAGGCCCACGCCGGCAGCGATGGCCAGCGCGACCCAGAGGGTCAGATAGCGTTCGAACAGTCCCAAGACATCCTCCGCGAGTCGTCTTCTGTTTGTTAGTGGTTTGGTTGGATGGTGCCGATCAGCTGCGGCCGATCTCTTCGAGCGCCTGCTGCAGCTCGGCGCGCCCCATGCTCGCCAGCGGCAGCGCGAGCAGCTGCAGCATGCGGTAGCCGATGGCTTGGCGGGTCAGCTCGAAGGCGCGGCGCTTGCCCTCGTCGCCGCCCTCGGCATTCGACGGATCGGGGTAGCCCCAGTGCACCTTGACCGGCTGGCCGTGGCCGCCGAAGAAGACCGGACACTGCTCGGCCGCCGCGCTGTCGCAGACGGTGATGACGATGGACAGCGGCGGCGCATCGCTGCCGGTGAACTCGTCCCAGCTCTTGCTGCGGTAGCCGGCGGTGTCGACGCCGGCATTGGCCAGGGCCTCCAGCGCGAAGGGATTGAGACGGCCGCTGGGTGCGCTGCCGGCACTGTGCGCGCGGACATCCTTGCCCAGCCGCCGGGCCAGGTGGTTGAGCATGCCCTCGGAGAGCACGCTGCGCGCCGAGTTGTGGGTGCAGAGAATGAGAACGTGGGTGGTCATGGTGGGCTCAGGTCTTGCTGCCGATCTCGCGCAAGGCCGTCTGTAGCGAAAGTCGTTCCAGGCTGGCGACAGGCAGGGCCAGCATCAGCTCGATGCGGCGTTTCAGCGTCAGTGCGGTGTCCAGGAAGGCCTGGCGGCGCTGCGCCTCGCTGCCTTGCACGGCGGCCGGGTCGGGCAGGCCCCAGTGGGCGCTGATCGGCTGGCCCGGCCAGACCGGGCAGCTCTCGCCGGCAGCCTGATCGCAGACGGTGAAGACGAAGTCCAGCGCTGGCGCCTGCGGCCCGGCGAACTCGTCCCAGCTCTTGCTGCGGCAATGGCCCGAGGGCAGATGCAGCGAGGCCAGGGTCTCCAGCGTCAGCGGATTGACGCTGCCGGTCGGCCGGCTGCCGGCCGACCAGGCCTGGAAGCGGCCGCGGCCCATCGAGTTGAGCAGCGCCTCGGCAAGGATGGACCGTGCCGAGTTGCCGGTGCAGACGAACAGCACCTGGTAGGGCTTGGATGCGCTCATCGTCTTCAGCCGCAGCAGGACGACTTGGCGCCGGCAGGAGCCGGGCCGCAGCAGGAGGCTGCGGCGGCAGGCTTGGCAGCAGCGACAGGGGCGGGGGCCGGCGCAGCCGGTGCGCAGCAGGCGCCGGCCTGCGTTGCTTCTTCCTTCATGCTGAACAGCGGCACATTGCCCAGCGTGTGGTAGTGCTCCCAGGCCACGCCCTGCGGGTCGGTGACCCAGTACTTCTCGCTGCGCGCGTAGCAGCAGGTGGTCTCACCCTCATCGAGCATGGCCATCTCGGCGGCGGCGGCGCGTGCCTTCAGCTCGCCGAGCTCCTCGGCGGTGTCGGTCTGGAAGCCCAGGTGATCGACGCCGGGCTGGCCGCCGCGCGAGGAGATCGCGAAGTTGATGCGCGGATCCTCGAGCATCCACTTGGCGTAGTCGCCTTCGACACGGGCTGGCGCGGCGCCGAAGAGCTTGGAATAGAAGCCGATGCTGGCCTGCAGATCGGTGACGCGGACATGGATATGGAATCGCTTCATGGCTTGCTCCTTGGCTTAGCAGGATTTGGTGGTGCAGGACTTGACGGGAAGGCAGGCCTCACCCTGGCAGCAGTTCTCGGTGAGGTAGGCGAGCAGCGCCGTCATGCGCTCGAAGGCGGCGCGGTAGATCAGGTAGCGGCCGTCGCGCTGCTGGCTGACCAGCCCTGCGTTGGCGAGCTCCTTCAGATGGAAGGACAGGGTGGCGGCCGGCAGGCCCAGCTGTTCGCTCATCGCGCCCGGGGTGAGTCCGGTCTGCCCGGCGACGACCAGCAGCCGGAACAGCTGCAGCCGGGCGCCGTGGGCCAGCGCGGCGAGTGCCTTGATCGCGTCTTGTTCTTCCATATTTCAATGATAGTCGAAAGGTCGAATCGAAAACAAGCCCGTCCAGCGGGCTTGGGTATTTGGGCGGCAGGTTCTTCGTCGCTGGCCGGCCCCAGGCTAGGCGGCCGGAGCGCAGGGACCGGAACGTACTCCCTGTACGTGAGGATCCCGAGCATCCGGCCAACGACGCATGGGGCCGGCCAGCGGCGAAGAGCTCAGCCGGCGGCGATGCGCTCGGCCAGATGGGCCAGCGCCTCTTCCACCTGGTCGACCAGCACCAGGCACAGATCGCCCGGCTGCAGGCGCTCGAGGGCGCGGTCGATGGCGATGAACTCGCCGCGGATTTCCTCGACATGGCTGGTGCGCGGCGCACCCTCCAGGCCCTGGCGCAGCAGCGCCAGCACTTCGCCGTCCTCGCGGCCGCGCTGGCAGGCGTCCTGGAACAGGATCACCTCGTCGAAGGCCTTGCCGAGGATCTGCGTCTGGATGCGGATGTCTTCGTCGCGGCGATCGCCGGCGCCGGAGATCACCACCGAGCGGCGCTTGCCGGGCATCGCCTCGACAGCAGCGACCAGCGCGCGCATCGCATCACCGTTGTGGCCGTAGTCGGCGATCACGGTGGCGCCGCGGTAGTCCATCACATTGAAGCGGCCCGGCGCGTTGTCGGCATCGTTGGCGAAGCTGGCCACGCCGCGGCGCACCGTGTCCCAGTCCAGGCCCACGCCCCAGGCGGCGGCCACCGAGGCCATTGCGTTCTCGACCTGGAAGCCGATGGTGCCGTTGCGCGTGATCGGGATGTCGCGCAGCGGGATGCTCTCGCGCCAGGAACCCTGGGCAGCGACGAGCTGGTCGCCGTCCACATAGACGCAGCGCTTGCCCTGCGCGCGGTGCGCCGCCATCAGCGGATGATGGCGGTCGGCCGCGAAGTAGATGATCTGGCCCGGGCAGACGCCGGCCATCTTGGCCACCACCGGGTCGGCGGCATTGAGCACCGCGAAGCCGGTGGGCGCGACGTTCTGCACGATCACGCGCTTGACCAGCGCGAGTTCCTCGACGGTGTTGAGGAAGTTCATGCCCAGGTGATCGCCATCGCCGAGGTTGGTGACCACGGCAACCTGGCACTGATCGAAGCCCAGGCCTTCGCGCAGGATGCCGCCGCGGGCGGTCTCGAACACCGCGGCCTCGACGTCCGGGTGCATCAGCACATTGCGCGCACTCTTCGGGCCCGAACAGTCGCCGCTGTCGATCTGACGTCCGTCCACATAGACGCCGTCGGTGTTGGTCATGCCCACGCGCAGGCCGCAGGTGGCGAACAGGTGCGCGATCAGGCGCGTGGTCGTGGTCTTGCCGTTGGTGCCGGTCACGGCCACCACGGGGATGCGGCCATCCTCGCTCTTGTGGCCGTGGCCGTAGAGGTGGTTGATGATCGCTTCGCCGACGTTCCGACCCTTGCCGTAGCTCGGCGACAGATGCATGCGCAGCCCAGGCGCGGCATTGACCTCGACGATGCCGCCGTTCACCTGTTCGAGCGGTTGCATCACGCTTTCGGCGACCACGTCGACGCCGCAGACATGCAGGCCCACGACCTGTGCGGCGGCGATGGCGCGTGCCGCGACATCGGGATGCACGTCATCGGTGACGTCGGTGGCGGTGCCGCCGGTGGACAGGTTGGCGTTGTTGCGCAGGATGACCCGACGGCCCTTCTCGGGCACCGACTCGGGGGTCAGGCCCTGGATCTCGAGGCGCGCCACGGCGATGTCGTCGAAACGGATCTTGGTCAGCGAGGTGGCGTGGCCGTCGCCGCGGCGTGGGTCGGCGTTGACCTTGTCCACCAGCTGCTTGACGGTATGCACACCATCGCCGATCACATGCGGCGGATCGCGCCGTGCCGCCGCGACGAGCTTGTCGCCGACGACCAGCAGGCGGTAGTCGCTGCCGGGCAGGAACTTCTCGACCATCACATGGCCGATTTCGGCGGCGGCCTTGAAGGCGACTTCCAGGTGTTCGCGCGTCACCACATTGACGGTGACACCCTTGCCCTGATTGCCGTCCTGCGGCTTGACCACCACCGGCAGCCCCACTTCCAGGGCCGCGGCCCAGGCGTCTTCCACCGAATCGACCGGGCGGCCGATCGGCACCGGTACACCGGCTGCCTGCAGCAGGCGCTTGCACAGATCCTTGTCCTGGGCGATGGATTCGCTCACCGCGCTGGTGGCGTCGACCTCGGCGGCCCAGATGCGGCGTTGCTTGGCGCCCCAGCCGAACTGGACCAGGCTGCCCTGCGTCAGACGACGGTAGGGCACGCCCCGCTTGATCGCGGCTTCGACGATGGAACCGGTCGAGGGTCCGAGGCGCACGTCCTCGTCGATCTCCCGCATGCGCGCCAGCGCGCTGTCGGTGTCGAAGCTGCCGCCTGGCGTGCAGGCAGCCTGGACCAGCGCAACGGCGTCGTCGAAGGCCATGCGGCCGACGTCTTCCTCGCTGTACTCCACCACCACCTGATAGGTGCCAGGCTCGCTGGTCACGTGGGTGTGGCTGAAGGTCACCGGGCAGCCGGCCTGGGCCTGCAGCGCCAGTGCGGTCTGCTCGAGCACATGGGCCAACGAGATGTCGATCTTCTGCGCGCTGGCCGGGCGCAAGGTGCCGACGGCCGGGAAGAGCCCACGCAGCCGGGCCTCAAAGGCGGGCAGGTCGGTGATGGCGCGCTCTTCCGGGGAGCAGTGGACCACCGCCTCGATGGCCGTGTGCCGGCTCCACATGTTCGGACCGCGCAGCGCGCGAATGCGGGAGACTTCCATGGTGCGTCGTCTTCGTTCGGGAAGGAGGGGTTGTGCGCCCGATGGCTCAGGGGGCGAGTTCGGGCGAGAAGGTGTCGAGACCAGCCGAGATCAGTTCCGGCGGAATGCCCATGGCCCAGGCAGTGGCGACCGCCGCGAGCAGGGTGTCGGAGGCCACCGACATCCCTGCCGCCGCGAAGCGCTGGTGCAGGGTTGCCAGGTTCGCGCCCACCGTCTCCGAGTGGCCATCGGCGAGCACGGCAGCTCCGCCGCGCATGAAGACCGCACGACCGCCGCTCTCGCGGTGGGATGACAGCGGGGCATTGCCAGCCTCCCGCGCGTAGAGGATGACATCGCCGTCGCACAGCGGGCCCATCTCCACGAGCTTGGGGTGCTCGGCGTTGAGCACGGCCACACCCTCTGGAAGCACAACGTCGACCTGGGTGCGCAGGACCTTGAAGAGTTGCTCCTCGGTACCGATGTCGTAGGCAGCAAGCTGTCCGAGGGCCGCCATGTCGGTAACCACGCCCACCTGACAGCGGTCATAGGCCAGTCCATCGTCGAGGATGGCCGTCGCATCGTTCTCGATCACCACGGCATCGACGCCACGGTTCATCAGCAGGCGGTGGCTGGCGGACCAATCGGCGCTGTCGCGACGCTCGACGCGGCGCGTGCCGAGGAAGAGGCCGTCGCGGCAGGCCAGGCCGACATGGCGGCCGTTCAGGTGCAGCAGCCAGGCGACCAGCCGGGCAATGTGCCGGCCGCCTTCGGAGGAAGCGATGCCGACGATGGGGATGCGGCCAGTTTCGTCCTCGGCAAACAGATGGTCGATGATGGCCTGGCCCACGGGCTGGGGCATGCCTTCGGCCGGCTTCAGGTGCATCAGCAGGCCCGGGCCGGCGTTCACCTCGACGATGGCGCCGCCAGTCTCGCTCAAGGGGCGCGAAATGTCGGAGCTGACCAGATCGATGCCGGCGATGTCCAGGCCCACGGTGCGCGCGGCCAGCGAGACCGCGTGCGCCACCTCGGGGTGGACCAGATCCGTGCAGTCGTTGGAGACGGTGCCGGTGCGCTGCACCATCACGCGATGGCCGGTGGGCGGCACCGAGTCCGGCGTGAAGCCCTGGCGCTGCAGGTCCAGCGCGATCACCGGCTCGTCCTCGAGGACGATCAGGCTCAGCGGGAATTCCTCGGCGATGCCGCGGCGCGGGTCGCTGTTGAGTTGCAGGTCGATCAGCTGGCGCACTGTGTGCTTGCCGTCGCCGATGATCCAGAACTCCTCGCCCCTCGATGCGGCTACCACCTGACCGCCGACCACCAGCAGCCGGTGCTCGACGCCGGGGATGAAGCGCTCGACCAGCACTTCGGAGCCTTCCTTGTCGGCGACATGGAAGGCGGCCTCGATGTCTTCCTTCTTGCGCAGGTCCAGGCTCACACCGCGGGCATGGTTGCCGTCTGAGGGCTTGACCACCACCGGCAGGCCGATGTCCTGTGCCGCTGCCCAGGCCTGTTCGGGCGACTCGACCGCCACGCCCTCGGGCACGGGCACGCCCACCGCCTTGAGCAGGGTCTTGGTCAGGTCCTTGTCGCGAGCGATGCCTTCGGCGATCGCGCTGGTCATGTCGGTCTCGGCCGTCCAGATGCGACGTTGGCGTGCGCCATGACCGAGCTGTACCAGGTTGCCGTCGTTCAGCCGGATATGCGGAATACGGCGCTCGGTGGCGGCGGCGACGATGGCCGCGGTCGACGGCCCCAGATAGCAGTCGTCCAGCTTGTCGCGCAGACGTGCAACTGCCGCGGCGACGTCGAAGGGCTCGTCGTTGATCGTTGCCATCAGCAGCCTGTGGCCTTCGGCTAGCGCGCTGCGCGCGACCTGCTCGTCGCGGGCGCGGAACACCATGCGGTAGACGCCGTGCTTGGATGTGGAGCGTGTCTGGCCGAAGCCGGTGGGCATGCCCGAGAGGTTGAGCAGTTCGATGACCACATGCTCCAGCACATGGCCCATCCAGGTGCCGTCGCGCAGACGCTCTAGGAAGCCGCCCCGCTCTCCGACACCGCAATGGTGCTCGATCAGCGCTGGCAGGCGTGTGGTCAGGCGTTCATTGAACCCAGGCAGCTTGTTGGACGGATAGTCCTCCAGCGCACCCAGATCCAGCCAGGTTTCCAGTGCGGGACGGTAGGTCCACATGTTTGGACCACGCAGGTAGTTCACCTGCAACAGCTTGATGTCTTCGAATCTGCTCATGGAGGAAATGCGCCTGGACAGGGCTGATGGCCGCCGGGCCGGATTTGGCAAGGTTGACATTGTGCGCGCTTTGGGCGCCGGGGTTGATGGGCGACAGTGTTAGTGCCCGCTTCTCGCCATCGGGTCGTGCTTCGGTGAAAATCCTTGCGTATGGGCATGACGCCAGTCTGGCGTCCTCGGTGCGCCTGGGCGGCGTAGGCAAATAGAAGAATGCAACATCACCATCCTGTTGTCGCGCCGGAGCAGCATCCGGAACTGAGCGCTGTCACAGCACGACTCATGCGGGACGAGAACGTGCTGGCCAGCGTCGAGGTTGACCTGGACTCGCGCCTGCACTTCGCGCGTGGACTGTTGGTGCTGACCCGCCAACGACTTCTGGCTTGGGATCCGGCGAGTCGGGCCTGGTCCGAATGGCGGCTGAGCCCAGGTCTGGAGCTGCGGCTGTCCGACCATGCCGGCCTGGGCAGTCTGGAGCTTGTGGATGCCACGCAACGCCTGGCGCTGTGGCGCTTCACCTTGCAGATCAATCTGCAGATGCAGCGCTTTGCAGAGCAGTTCGAGCGGCTGCAGACCCACGGCGCTGGCGGCGAGGTGGACGAGGAGCCGGAGTACTGCCCGAGCTGCCATGCGCCGCTGCCGCCCGAGAGCGAGGAGTGCCCCAGCTGCCGGCGCGAGCTGCACACCCCGCCATCCACCTGGGTGCTGCTGCGCCTGTGGCGCTTCGCCAAGCCTTACCAGTGGCAGTTGCTGCTGGGCTTCCTGCTGATGCTGGGTTCGACCGCAGCGACGCTGGTCTCACCCTATCTGTCCATGCCGCTGATGGACGAGGTGCTCATCCCCTTCCAGCAGGGGCAGAAGATCGATCCTTCGCTGGTGGCTCTGTACCTGGGCGGGCTGCTGGCTGCTGCCATCGTCTCCTGGTTGCTCGGCTGGGCCAAGACCTATCTGCTGGCGCTGGCTTCCGAGCGCATCGCTGCCGACCTGCGCACCGCCACCTTCGAGCATCTGTTGAGCCTGTCACTGGAGTACTTCGGCTCCAAGCGCACCGGCGACCTGATGGCCCGTATCGGCTCGGAGACCGATCGCATCAGCGTCTTCCTCTCGCTGCACGCGCTGGACTTCATCACCGATGTGTTGATGCTCTTGATGACGGCGGCGATCCTCTTCTCCATCAACCCCTGGCTGGCGCTGGCCACGCTGCTGCCGCTGCCCTTCATCGCCTGGATGATCCACATGGTGCGCGACCGCCTGCGCACCGGCTTCGAGAAGATCGACCGCGTCTGGGGCGAGGTGACTTCGGTGCTGGCTGACACCATCCCCGGCATCCGTGTCGTCAAGGCCTTTGCGCAGGAGCGTCGCGAGGCACAGCGCTTCAAGGACGCGAACAAGCACAACCTCGAGGTCAATGACCGCCTGAACAAGACCTGGAGCCTGTTCACGCCCACGGTCTCGCTGCTCACCGAGATCGGCCTGCTGGTGGTCTGGGCCTTCGGCATCTACCTGGTCGCCGGCGGCGACATCACGGTGGGTGTGCTGACCGCCTTCATTGCCTACATCGGCCGCTTCTACGGCCGGCTGGATTCGATGAGCCGCATTGTCTCGGTGACGCAGAAGGCTGCGGCCGGCGCCAAGCGCATCTTCGACATCCTCGACCACCAGTCCAACGTGCCGGAGCCGACGCAGCCGGTGCAACTGCCCAAGGTCGAGGGCGGTGTGCAGATCCAGGACATCGGCTTCCGCTATGGCAACCGCGCGGTGATCCGCGGCGTCTCGCTGGACATCAAGCCCGGCGAGATGATCGGCCTGGTGGGCCACAGCGGCTCGGGCAAGAGCACGCTGGTCAACCTGATCTGCCGCTTCTACGACGTCACCGAAGGTGCGATCAAGCTCGACGGCGTCGACCTGCGTCGTATTGCTGTGGCCGACTACCGGCGCCACATCGGCCTGGTGCTGCAGGAGCCCTTCCTCTTCTTCGGCACCATCGCCGAGAACATCGCCTACGGCAAGCCGGATGCGAGCCGCGAGGAGATCGTCGCCGCGGCACGCGCCGCGCATGCGCACGAGTTCATCCTGCGCCTGCCGCAGGGCTACGACTCGCTGGTCGGCGAGCGTGGTCAGGGCCTCTCGGGCGGCGAGCGCCAGCGCATTTCCATCGCGCGAGCACTGCTGATCAACCCGCGCCTGCTGATCCTGGACGAAGCCACTTCGGCGGTGGACACCGAGACCGAGAAGGAGATCCAGAAGGCGCTGGACAACCTGGTCAAGGGGCGCACCACCATCGCCATCGCGCACCGCCTGTCGACGTTGCGCAAGGCCGATCGTCTGGTGGTGATGGACCGCGGCCATATCGTCGAAGTGGGCCCGCACGACGAGCTGATGGCCAAGCGTGGTGCCTACTGGCGCCTGTATGAGGCTCAGGCGCGCCGTGCCGAGGCTGAGGCCGAGGAGGACATGCCGGCCCTGCCTCCCAACCCCAGTGCCCATACCGAGGAGGTGCTATGAGCGGCGCTGCTCTTCTTCCCTACCGTCAGCTGTCGCGCAACGCCTTCGGTCGCCTGGTGCTGGTCGATGCTGAGGGGGGCTTGCATGAGGCCGTCAATCCGGTGCGCGCACACCCGATCAGTGCGCCGGACGAAGGCATTTCGCTGATCGGCAGCGATGGTCATGAGTTGGCGTGGATCGACAGGCTTGCCGATCTGCCGGCAGCCGACCGCGCGCTGCTGGAGGCGGAGTTCGCGGCGCGCGAGTTCGTGCCGACCATCCTTGCCTTGCGGCAGGTGTCGACCTTTTCCACGCCCAGCCTGTGGTCGGTGAGCACGGACCGAGGCGACACGCAATTCATTCTGCGGACCGAGGAGGACATCCGCCGCCTCGGCAATGGCCGTCTGCTGATCAGCAGCAGCCATGGCATCCAGTACCAGGTGCCCGACCGCTTTGCGCTGGACAAGCAGTCGAAGAAACTGCTCGAACGCTTTCTCTGAAGCGCCTGCGCGCTGGGCGCAGGCGACTTCAGGCGGGGGTCACTCCTGGCTGTTGCCGATGCCGAACAGCGCCAGCAGCGCGCTGAACATGTTGTAGATCGACAGGTACAGGCCCACCGTGGCGAGCACGTAGTTGGTCTCACCGCCGTTCACGATGCGGCTTGTTTCCATCAGCATCAAGCCGGCGGAAAGCAGCGCCACCATCGCTGCCACCGTCAGCGCCAGCGCGGGGATCTCAAAGAAGGCCGCGGCGAGTCCGGCCACCAGCGCCACGACCATGCCGATGAAGAGGAACTTCGCCATGCCGCTGAAGTCGCGGCGGCTGACCAGGGCAATCGCCGACAGTGCCAGGAAGCTTGCACCTGTAGCAGCCAGGGCCATGGTGACGCTCTGGCTGCCGCCGGGCATGGACAGCACGGCATTCAACTGCGGCGCCAGGCTGTAGCCGAGGAAGCCGGTGAAGGCAAAGATCGCCGGCAAGGACCACACGCTGCGCGCCAGCTTGTGCACCAGGAAGAGCAGGCCGAAGCTGCCGATCAGGCTGAAGATCAGGCCGGGAGCGGGCAGCTTCCACGCCAGCGCGGCGCTGGCAGTGCCGGCACTGAAGAGCAGCGTCATGGCCAGCAGGGCATAGGTGTTGCGCAGTACGCGCTGCACGGCCGGGCTGTGCGCCGCGGCGTGGCCGTGCGGCAGGGCGATCGCCGGGGCCGAGCCGCTGCTGCGATCGTGGTTGGAGTGGCTATGCAAGTCCATGGATGGCCTCCTAGGGCAAAGGTAGTGTCGGACGCGCGCAGGCTAGGCCATCGAGAGATCTTGAAAAAGCAGAGATCCGCTGAAGAAAACTTCGAAAAAACAGGAGTGTATTGGGGCAGGGCTGGGGCTGCAGGCCGCCTTCCGGCTTGCAGCCGGTCGCCAGGGCGTGCGTCAGCTTGCATCACGCACTGCCCATCTTCTATGGCTTGCCTGCAGTCCTCAGCTCAGATTGAAGCGATGGTCAAGCGTGCGTCCCCCGGGTCGCTGCTTCGGCGCTTGTGCTTAGAATTGACGTTTACGTAAACGTAAGTCAGCAGTTGAACTGCCTGTGTTGCTTGTCTGTCTGTCGGTGGACCCGCTCCGCCGCCAGCATCCACCGCCAGTATCGAAGGAGACGCCCATGAACTTGCCCGGCCTGAATTTCCAACTCGGCGACGACATCGACGCGCTGCGCGATGCAGTGCGCGAATTTGCCCAGGCCGAGATTGCGCCGCGGGCGGCAGAGATCGACCGGAATGACCAGTTCCCGATGGATCTGTGGCGCAAGATGGGTGAGCTGGGCGTGCTGGGCATCACTGTCGGCGAGGAGTACGGTGGCGCGAACATGGGCTATCTCGCCCACATGGTCGCGATGGAGGAAATCAGCCGCGCCAGCGCCTCGGTGGGTCTCTCTTACGGCGCGCACAGCAATCTCTGCGTCAACCAGATCAAGCGCAACGGCAACGACGCGCAGCGCAAGAAGTACCTGCCCAAGCTGATCAGCGGCGAGCATGTCGGCGCGCTGGCGATGAGCGAGCCGGGCGCCGGCTCGGACGTGATCAGCATGAAGCTGCGCGCCGAGGACAAGGGTGGCTACTATGTCCTCAACGGCAGCAAGATGTGGATCACCAATGGCCCCGACGCCGACACGCTGGTGGTCTATGCCAAGACCGAACCCGAGTTGGGCGCGCGCGGCGTCACCGCCTTCCTGATCGAGAAGGGCATGAAGGGCTTCAGCATCGCGCAGAAGCTCGACAAGCTGGGCATGCGTGGCTCGCACACCGGCGAGCTGGTGTTCCAGAACGTCGAGGTGCCGGCGGAGAACGTGCTGGGCGGTGTCAACAACGGCGCCAAGGTGCTGATGTCGGGCCTGGACTACGAGCGCGCGGTGCTCACCGGCGGCCCGCTGGGCATCATGCAGGCGGTGATGGACAACATCGTGCCTTACATCCACGACCGCAAGCAGTTCGGCCAGAGCATCGGCGAATTCCAGCTGATCCAGGGCAAGGTTGCCGATATGTACACCGTGCTGCAGGCGGCGCGCAGCTTCGCCTACACGGTGGCCAAGAACCTCGACCTGCTGGGCAGCGAGCATGTGCGCCAGGTGCGCAAGGACTGCGCCTCGGTGATCCTGTGGACCGCCGAGAAGGCCACCTGGATGGCCGGCGAGGGCATCCAGATCTTCGGCGGCAACGGCTATATCAACGAATACCCGCTGGGCCGGCTGTGGCGCGATGCCAAGCTCTACGAGATCGGCGCCGGCACTTCCGAGATCCGCCGCATGCTGATCGGCCGCGAGCTGTTTGCCGAGACCATGTGATGGTCAAGGGAGTCGACAGCAAGCCCCCAGCCGATATGTACGGCCGCATGAACTAGACGCGCCGATTTGTGCACTGCGACAATGGTCCGATGAGTACCGAACTGCAGGAGCTGCTGGATAGCAACAAGCAGTGGGCCGCCGAGACCGAGTCCCGTCAGCCTGGCTTCTTCACGCGTCTGCTCAAGCAGCAGACGCCCCAGTACTTCTGGATCGGTTGTGCCGACAGCCGCGTGCCCGCCAACGAGCTGGTGAACCTGCTGCCGGGCGAGCTGTTCGTGCATCGCAACGTCGCCAACGTCGTGGTGCACTCGGATCTGAACTGCCTGTCGGTGATGCAATTCGCCGTCGATGCGCTGCAGGTCAAGCACATCATCGTCGTCGGTCACAGCAACTGTGGCGGGGTGAAGGCTGCCTTGCTGGACCAGCGCGTCGGTCTGGTGGACAACTGGTTGCGCCATGTGCAGGACGTGCGCAACCACCACCAGGAGTGGCTGGATTCCTTGCAGGCCGAGGTTCGCGTCGATGCCCTGTGCGAACTCAATGTGCTTGAACAGGCGCGTAATGCCTGTCAGACCACGGTGGTGCAGGAGGCCTGGGCGCGAGGCCAGGAGGTTGTCGTGCATGGCTGGGTCTATGGCCTGCACAATGGGCTGCTGCAGGACCTGCGCATCACGGTGGCCGCGCCTGAACAGCTGGCGCCGGCCTTCCAGCAGGCCTTGCGCGCGGTCAAGCTGCGCTACGAGGGCGTGCGCCTAAGCTCGTCGGTTTGAGCCACGGACGTCTGGAGCCTCGATGTTTCCTCAGAAGCTGACCGATTCGCGTGCCTTCGAGATCGCGCAGACCATGCTGGGCGGCTTCAACCGGCACTACCGCTTGTTTCGCGCCACCACGGCCGAAGCCAAGCGCCGCTTCGAACAGGCCGACTGGCATGGCCAGCAGAAGGCCCAGCGCGAGCGCATCGAGTTCTACGACACCCGTGTCGCCGAGGCGGGCGAGCTGCTGGAACAGCGCTTCCAGGCCAGCAAGCTGCCGATGGAGGTCTGGCATCAGGTCAAGCTGCACTACATCGGCTTGCTGACCAACCATCGGCAACCCGAGCTGGCCGAGACCTTCTTCAATTCGGTGTGCACGCGCATCCTGCACCACAGCTACTTCCACAACGACTTCATCTTTGTTCGCCCTGCAGTCTCCACCGAGTACATCGAGAACGACGAGCCTGCGGCGACGCCGACCTTCCGCGCCTACTACCCGACGCGCGAGACCCTGCGCGAGACGCTGGTCCGCGTGGTCGACAACTTCCGTCTGCAGCGCGAGTTCGAGGACCTGGGCCGCGATATCGACCATGTGCTGGGCGCGGTGCAGAAGGAGCTGGGCCTGTTCCGCTGGCGCACCAACTTCCAGATCCAGGTGCTGTCCAGCCTGTTCTACCGGAACAAGGGCGCCTATCTGGTCGGCAAGATCATCAACGGCTTCACCGAGACGCCGTTTGCGCTGCCCATCCTGCACAACCGCAAGGGCCGGCTCTACATCGATGCGGCACTGTTCGGCGAAGATGATCTGCTGATGCTGTTCAGCTTCGCGCGCGCCTACTTCATGGTTGACATGGAGGTGCCCAGCGCCTACGTGCAGTTCCTGCGCTCGATGATGCCCAGGAAGCCGCGCGCCGAGCTCTACAGCGCCATCGGCCTGCAGAAGCACGGCAAGAACCTGTTCTACCGCGACTTCCTCTACCACCTGCGCCACAGCAGCGACAAGTTCCGCATCGCGCCCGGCATCAAGGGCATGGTGATGCTGGTGTTCGACCTGCCCAGCTATCCCTTCGTCTTCAAGCTGATCAAGGACTACTTCCCGCCGCAGAAGGACACCACGCGCGAACTCATCCAGAGCAAGTATCTGCTGGTGAAACAACACGACCGCGTCGGCCGCATGGCCGACACGCTGGAGTACAGCAATGTGGCCTTTCCGCGCTCGCGCTTCGAGGATGAACTGATCCAGGAGCTCAAGACCTTCTGCGGCAGCCTGCTCGAGGAGCAGGGCAGCGACCTGATCCTCAAGCACGTCTACATCGAGCGCCGCATGGTGCCGCTCAACATCTACATCCAGGAGGCCACGCCGGCCCAGCTGGAGCATGCGGTGGTCGAGTACGGCAATGCCATCAAGGACCTGGTGGCCGCCAACATCTTTCCCGGCGACATGCTGTGGAAGAACTTCGGCGTCACCCGCCATGGCAAGGTGGTCTTCTACGACTACGACGAGATCGAGTACCTCACCGACTGCAACTTCCGCAAGGTGCCGGCGCCGCGCAACGAGGAAGACGAGATGTCCGGGGAGATCTGGTACAAGGTCGGCCCGCGCGATGTCTTCCCGGAAACCTTCGGCCCCTTCCTGCTGGGGCATCCGGGCGTGCGCGACGTGTTCATGAAGCATCACGCCGACCTGCTCGACGCCGAGTTCTGGCAAGGCCACAAGGAACGCATCCTCGCCGGCCATGTGCACGACGTGTTCCCCTACGAAGCGCACAAGCGCTTCTATGCCAAGCCGCCCAAGGGCGAAGCGGCTCTGCCCGAGCCGGCCGAGCCCGACGACCGCGAGCTGCCCATCCAGTAAACACCGCTTTCTAGCCCACACATCGACAGGAGTCCGCCATGTCCGATCCCATCGTCATCGTTTCTGCTGCCCGCACGCCTATTGGCGGCCTGCTGGGTGACTTCGCCGGCCTGCAGGCCTGGGAACTCGCCGCTGTCGCCGTCAAGGCCGCAGTGGAGCGCGCCGGCGTGCCCGGCGACGCGATCCAGGAAGCCTTCATCGGCAACTGCCTGATGGCTGGCCAGGGTCAGGCCCCGGCGCGCCAGGCGGTGCTCAAGGCCGGCCTGCCGCAGTCGGTCGGCGCGGTGACGCTGTCCAAGATGTGCGGCGCCGGCATGCGCGCGACGATGTTCGCCCACGACACGCTGAAGGCCGAGAGCGCCGACATCCTGATCGCCGGCGGCATGGAATCGATGACCAATGCGCCGCACCTGATGTTCGCGCGCAAGGGCATCAAGTACGGCGGTGCCGCGCTGTACGACCACATGGCGCTGGACGGCCTGGAAGATGCCTACGAGCGCGGCAAGGCCATGGGCGTGTTCGCCGAACAGTGCGTGGCCAAGTACGCTTTCAGCCGCGAGGCGCAGGACCAGTTCGCGATCACCTCGACCGAGCGCGCCAAGCGTGCCAACGAGGACGGCAGCTTCGACTGGGAAATCGCGCCGGTGACGATTTCCGGCCGTGGCGGCGACACCGTGATCAGCAAGGACGAGCAGCCCTTCAAGGCCAAGCTCGACAAGATCGCCGGCCTGAAGCCCGCTTTCAAGAAGGACGGCACCATCACCGCCGCCACCTCCAGCTCGATCTCCGACGGCGCCGCCGCAATGGTGCTGATGCGCGAGAGCACCGCGGCCAAGATGGGCCTGAAGCCGGTGGCGCGCATCGTCGGCACCGCGGTGCATGCCAATGCGCCGGAGTGGTTCACCACCGCACCGGTCGGCGCGATCGACAAGCTGCTGAAGAAGAACGGCTGGGACGCCAAGAGCGTCGACCTGTGGGAAGTCAACGAGGCCTTCGCCGCCGTCACCATGGCAGCGATGGCCGAATTCAAGCTGCCGCACGAGATCGTCAACGTCAACGGCGGTGCCGTGGCGCTGGGCCATCCGATCGGCGCCTCTGGCGCGCGCATCATCGTCACGCTGCTGGGCGCGCTGAAGAAGCGTGGCCTCAAGCGCGGCGTCGCGGCGCTGTGCATCGGCGGCGGCGAGGCGACGGCCGTTGGCGTGGAGCTCCTGTGAAGCTCCACGTCGGCCGTCGAGCCGTTGGCGTGGAGATGATCTGAAGCTGAAAGGACACGGCACATGGCGCAGCAGGTTCTTGTCATCGGTGCCTCGCGCGGCATCGGCTTCGAACTGGTGCGCCAGTACCGTGCCGCGGGTGACCGCGTGATCGCCACCGCGCGCAGCGAGGCCAGCCTGGCGTCGCTGCGTGAGCTCGGGGCCACGGCGCTCAAGCTCGACGTGGCCGACACCGCCAGTGCCTCCGGCCTGGCCTGGCAGATCGATGGTCAGGCCTTCGACGTCGTCGTGATCTGCGCCGGCGTCTTCGGCCCTCGCACCGACGGTCTGCAGACGCCCACTGCGGCGGATTTCGATACGGTGATGCACACCAATGTGCTGGGAGCGATGCGCGTGCTGCCGCAGCTCGTCGATGCGCTGGCCCCCGGCGCGCGGCTGGCGGTGATCTCCTCGCGCATGGGCTCGATCGGTCTGCGCGCCGGCACGCACGGCTGGCTCTACCGCGCCTCCAAGGCGGCGCTGAACTCGGTGCTCAAGGACGCCTCGCTGGAACTGCAGGGCAAGGCCATCTGCGTGAGCTTCCATCCCGGCTGGGTGCGCACCGACATGGGCGGCGCCGGCGCCGACATCGACGTGCAGACCAGCGTTGCCGGCATGCGCTCGGTGCTGGCCACGCTCAAGCCCGAGCACAACGGCAGCTTCTTCAACTACGACGGCCAGGCGCTGGCCTGGTGAGAGAGCGGGCGATGACGCTTCAGCAGTCGCAGGCCTTCTTCGACCGCTATCGGGACGCGTTCAACGCCGGCGATGGCGATGCCGTTGCAGATCTCTGGCACCACAGCAGCGCCATCACCGACAGCCGCGATGGCCATGCACGGCTGACATGGTGGGCCGAGGACGCACCGATGCGCGCGAACATGCATGCGCTGTGCGGCATCTACCGCGACGTCGGGCCGCATACCTGGTCGTACGAGATCCGCGACCATGTGGCGCTGGGCCCCCAGCATGCCTTCACCCATGTCGCGTGGACGCTCAGTCGTGCCAGCGGCGAGGTGCTGCAACGCTTTTGCACCGGCTATCAGCTGGCAGATCTGCCTGCCGGCTGGAAGGTGCTGTTCTGCACTGCTTACCAAGAAGACCTATCGGAGACCCGAAACCATGCTGCTCAGTGAAGACCACCGCGCCATCCAGGACGCCATCCGCGCCTATGTGCAGGAGCAGATCGCGCCCAAGGCGGCCGAGTGGGATAAGAACCATCATTTCCCCGCCGCTGAACTCAAAGGTCTGGCGGCACTGGGCTGCTACGGCGTGGCCGTGCCCACCGAGTACGACGGCGCGGGCCTGGACTATCTGGCGCTGGCGGTGATCCTCGAAGAGATCGCGGCCGGCGATGGTGCCACCTCGACGGTGGTCAGCGTCAACAACTGCCCGGTCTGCTCGATCATGATGGCCTTCGCCAACGAGGAGCAGAAGGCACGTTTCCTCAAGCCGCTGGCGCGAGGCGACATGCTCGGCGCCTTCTGCCTGACCGAGCCGCATGTGGGCTCGGAAGCCGGCGGGCTGAAGACCAGCGCGGTCCGTGATGGCGACCATTACGTGATCAACGGCGTCAAGCAGTTCATCACCAGCGGCAAGAACGGCGACGTGGCCATCGTGATGGCCGTCACCGACAAGGCTGCCGGCAAGAAGGGCATCAGCGCCTTCCTGGTGCCCACGAACACGCCCGGCTACACGGTGGCGCGCATCGAGGACAAGATGGGCCAGCATGCCAGCGACACCGCGCAGATCCTGTTCGAGAACTGCCGCGTGCCGGCGGCCAACCTGCTGGGCGAGGAAGGCCAGGGTCTGAAGATCGCGCTCAGCGGTCTGGAGGGCGGCCGCATCGGCATCGCCAGCCAGTCGGTGGGCATGGCGCGCGCGGCCTTCGAGGCGGCGCTGAAGTACAGCAAGGAGCGCGTGGCCTTCGGCGTGCCGATCTTCGAGCACCAGGCGATGCAGCACAAGCTCGCGGACATGGCCACGCAGATCGAGGCCGCGCGTCAGCTGATCTGGCATGCCGCCAGCCTGAAGGACGCCGGCCAGCCCTGCCTGAAGGAAGCGGCGATGGCCAAGCTCTTCGCCAGCGAGATGGCTGAAGAAGTCTGCTCCGCGGCGATCCAGATCCATGGCGGCTATGGCTATGTCAGCGACTTCCCGGTGGAGCGCATCTACCGCGATGTGCGCGTGACGCAGATCTACGAAGGGACGTCCGAGGTGCAGAAGATCCTCATCGGACGCGCGCTGGTCTGATCGAATCGACGCAGCGATGAACGAACCGCGCTTCGACATCGCCATCGTCGGTGCGGGCATCGCCGGCGCCTCGCTGGCCTGGCGCCTGGCGCAGTCCGGCGCGGCCCCGCGCGTGCTGCTGCTCGAAGCCGAGGAACAGCCGGGTTATCACAGCACCGGGCGCAGCGCGGCGATGTTCATGGAGAGCTACGGCCCGCCGCAGGCCCGCGCGCTGACGCGCGCCAGCCGCAGCTTCTACAGCGCGCCGCCCGCGGGCTTCGCCGACGTGCCGCTGATGGCGGCGCCGCGCGGTGCGCTCTACGTCGGCTGGCAGGGGCAGGAGGCGCTGCTCGACACGATGCAGGCCGAGCTGCAATCCACCGGCACCGCGGTACAGCGGCTCGACGCGCAGCAGACGCTGGCGCGGGTGCCGGTGCTGCGCGCCGACGGGCTGCTGGGCGGCGTGTTCGAGGCCGATGCGGCCGATCTGGAGGTGCATGCGCTGCACCAGGGCTTTCTGCGCGGCGCGCGCGCTGGCGGGGTGCAGCTGTGGACCTCGGCGCGGCTGCGCCACGCACGCCGCGATGTCGGCGATGCGAGCTGGCAGCTTCTGCTCGCCGATGGCCGTGCGGCGCGCGCGGGCGTGCTGGTCAATGCCGCCGGTGCCTGGGCCGACGAGTTGGCGCAGTGCGCCGGTGCGGCGCCGGTGGGTCTGCAGCCCAAACGCCGCAGCGCCTTCACGTTCGCCGCGCCCGAGGGCCTGGACCTGGCGCGCTGTCCGCTGGTGGCCGGCGTCGACGAGGGTTGGTACTTCAAGCCCGATGCCGGCCAGATGCTGGGCTCGCCCGCCAATGCCGACGTGGTGCGGCCGCACGACGTGCAGCCGGAGGAACTGGACATCGCCACCGGCATCTACAACATCGAGACCGCGACGACGCTGCAGATCCGCCGCCCGCACAGCGCCTGGGCGGGCTTGCGCAGCTTCGTGCCCGATGGCGAGCTGGTGATCGGCTTCGACCCCGCCTGCGACGGCCTGTTCTGGCTGGCCGGCCAGGGCGGCTATGGCATTCAGAGCGCGGCCGGCGCGTCCGAGCTGGCGGCGGCGCTGCTGCTGGATCAGCCCTTGAGCGCGGGCCTGCAGCGCGAAGGCGTGGAGCCGGCGCGCATGAGCCCGGCGCGCTTCAGGCGCTGAAGACTTCGCGCGCTCAGGCCTGCGGCCGAGGTGGCAGGTAGCGCCGGTCCGAGTAGGTGGCCAGCCACTCGGGCCTGAAGGCGACGAAGATCGAGCACAGCATGCCGGTCAGCACCGCATCGCCCCAGGCGATCAGCCAGCGGCCCACCATCAGCAGGCCCAGCTCGCCGCCCGGCGGCAGCGGTTGCCACAGCGCGGCGGCCCAGCCGGCCAGGCTCATCGCCAGCAGCGTGGCGAGGAAGCCGCGGCCGAGGATGTAGACCATCAGGTGCTGCGGCAGCAGGCGCCGCGTGGCCAGGCCCATCAGCAAGGCCAGCGTGCCGGGCAGCACGCCGTTCCAGGCCAGCTGCTGCACCGCCTGTTGCCAGGATTCGCCGGCGAGCCAGGCGCCGGTCGCGGCGACGGGCAGCAATGTGAGCATCGCCAGCGGCCAGCCGAACATCAGCACCAGCAGCGCCGCGCCGGAGAGCTGAAGCAGCAGACCGCCGGGCAGCGCGCGCTGCGCGCTCCACGCCAGCGGCAGCAGCACCAGTGCGGCCAGCCAGGGGCTGCGCAGCGCCGGCGCGCGCAGCATCTGCCAGGGGCGCAAGGCGAGTGCCAGCACGCTGGCCGCGCCAGCCATCAACAATTCCAACAGTGGCAGCTCGTTCATCGGCACGCGGACATTCACCGGATGGATCTCAGGCCCCGCATCTTGCCTGCGTCTGCAGCGCCGCAGTTGCGGATCATCAAGCGGGCAACGGCGGCATGCAGCGATTTGCGCAAGCGCTCCGGTGCTGTTTGCTTGCGGGTTTCACAGGGCTGGCGTGGGGCGCGGCCTGGGCTAGTCTTGCATCACCATGAATCTGCGTGCGCCCGTTCACTTCTACTTCGACTTCTCGTCGCCGTATTCCTACATCGCATCCGAATGGATCGAGGCCGTCGCCGCGCGCCACGGCCGCCGCGTGCAGTGGCACGCGATCCTGCTCGGCGCCACCTTTCAGGCGGCCGAACTCAAGCCGCCGATGAGCTATCCGATCAAGCGCGACTACATGGCGCGCGATTTCGCGCGCTCCGCCCGTTTTGCCGGCGTGCCCTACAGGCAGCCCGAGCGCTTCCCCATCGCGACGCAGAACGCCGCACGCGTGTTCTGGTGGCTGGATGCGCAGGACCCGCAGCGCGCCATCGCCTGGGCGCATGCCGGACTGCGCGCCTACTTCACGCGCGGCGTGCAACTGGACGACCCGGTGCAGCTCAAGGCCCTGGCCGCCGAGAGCGGGCTCGATGCCGACGTCGCCGAAGCGGCCTGGCAGGATCCGCAGTGGAAAGAGCGCCTGAAGGCGGTCAACGAGCAGGCCATTGCTGCCGGCGTGTTCGGCGCGCCGTTCTTCATCGTCGATGGCGAGCCCTTCTGGGGAAACGACCGTCAGGCGCAGATCGAGCAGTGGCTGAGCAGCGGCCCCTTCAAGGGCCTCTGAGCCGGGACGCGCCCTAGCGCTGCCGCGGCAGTTCCCAAGCTGTCACCGGCTTGTCATAGAGAAGGGGGAAGCTTGCGCCTCCTGGTGTTCACTCCAACTCCTCGACGCAGCATTCGCCATGGCCAAGGACTTCTCCTCGATGGAGGACAGCAATCGCTCCTCCAATCCCAGCATCCATGACATCAGCGAGCCCGCGCGCCGCAGCTTCCTGCGCGGCACCGCGGCGGCAGCCTTCCTGGCGCCGCTCGCCGGCCTGGGTGCGCTGAGCGGATGCGCCAGCAGCGGCGTCGGCACTGCCGCGAGCCGCAGCGGCCCCTTGCTGGGCTTCAGCAGCATTCCGATCAGCAATGCCGATACCGTGACCGTGCCGCCCGGCTACGTGAGCCAGGTGATCGCTGCCTGGGGCGACCCGGTCGGCCTGTCCGGCGAGACGCCGGCCTTCAAGCCGGACGGCAGCAACAGCGCCGCCGAGCAGCTGGCGCAGTTCGGCATGCACCATGACGGCATCCACTACTTCCCCATCGAGGGCTCGAAGAGCGGCCTGCTGGTGATGAACCACGAGTACGTGGATGACGGGCTGCTGCACCGCGATGGCACGGCCCAGTGGTCGGCCGAGAAGGTGCGCAAGGCGCAGGCCGCCCATGGCGTCAGCATCTGCGAGGTGGCAGAGAAGGCCGGGCGCTGGGAAGTGGTGCTGCCCTCGCCCTGGGCGCGGCGCATCACCGCCAGCACGCCTATGGTGCTCAGCGGCCCGGCCGCCGGCCACGCGCTGATGAAGACCGCCGCCGATGCCAGCGGCCGCCGCGTGCTGGGTACGCTGAACAACTGCGGTAGCGGCATCACGCCCTGGGGCACCTACCTGACCTGCGAAGAGAACTTCATCTTCTACTTCAAGGGGCCTGATGCACCCAATGCGCACGAGGCCCGCTGGGGCCTGCGCAAGGGCGATCCGGTGGGCTACCGCTGGCATGAGCATGACCCGCGCTTCGACGCCAGCAAGCATCCGCACGAACCCAACCGCTTCGGCTGGGTGGTCGAGATCGACCCGATGAACCCCAGCAGCACGCCCGTCAAGCGCACCGCGCTGGGCCGTGCCGCGCACGAAGGCGCCACGGTGGCGCTGACGCGCGACCGCCGTGCGGTGGTCTATATGGGCGAGGACGCGCGCTTCGAGTACATCTACAAGTTCGTCAGCCGCGATGCGGTCAAGCCCGGCGGCGCTGCCGCCAACCGTGAACTGCTGGACCACGGCACGCTCTATGTGGCCCGCTTCGATGCCGACGGCCGTGGCCGCTGGCTGCCGCTGGTGCATGGCCAGGGGCCGCTCAACGCCGCCAACGGCTTTGCCGACCAGGGCGAGCTGCTGATCAAGTCGCGCCAGGCCAGCGATTTGCTCGGCGGCACCAAGATGGACCGCCCCGAGTGGATTGCCGTCGATGCGCAGGGCTGGGTCTATTGCACGCTGACCAACAACAGCAATCGCGGCGGCAAGGACCAGCCGGGCGTGGACGCCGCCAACCCGCGCGCCAACAACAGCATGGGCCACATCATCCGCTGGAAGGAAGACGGCGACCATGACGGCCTGGCCTTCCAGTGGAACCACTTCGTGCTCGCTGGCGATCCCTTCAACGAGCGCGCCGAGGCCAAGGGCAATGTGAAGGGCGACACCTTCGCCTGCCCCGATGGCCTGTGGGTGGACGGCCGCGGTGTGTTGTGGATACAGACCGATATGTCCACCTCGGCGATGGGCAAGGGCGAGCTGGCCGTGATGGGTCAGAACCAGATGCTGGCCGCCGACCCGCAGACCGGCGAGGTGCGCCGCTTCCTGACCGGACCGGTAGGTTGCGAGGTGACCGGTGCCACGATGACGCCGGACGGCCGCAGCATGTTCGTCAACATCCAGCACCCGGGCGAGAGCCCCAGCGAGCGCAGCGACCCGGCCCAGCCGGATCGCTACTCCAACTGGCCCGACAAGCGCCTTGGCGCCCGCCCGCGTTCCGCCACCGTGGTGATCCGCAAGGCGGACGGCGGCCTCGTCGGAACCTGAGGGGGCAGTGGGACGCGGCGCGGCAAGGCGCCGCGGGCTCGGAGGTCAGAGCTCGGCCACGCTCTTGATCCGCCGCACGGTGACTGGCTGCGCCGCTGCCGTGGCCACTGCGCGGCCATGGAAGCGGTCCAGCAGATCCTTCCACTGCGCGCGCACCGTCACCACATTGGCCAACTTCACATGGCCGTAGCCGCGGATCTTCTCGGGCAGGCGGGCGAGCTGCACCGCGATGTCGAGCTTGTCGGCGGACAGCTGAGCGAGCAGCTCGTCGAGCAGCGCTTCGTAGTCCTTGATCAGCTGGCGCTCCATGCGGCGCTCCTCGGTCTTGCCGAAGATGTCGAGCGCCGTGCCGCGCAGCCCCTTGAGGCGGGCCATGGCCTTCAAGGCCTTGAAGGTCCATGAGCCCATCTCGATCTTCTTCACGCGGCCATCGGCGCCGGGTTTGGCCAGCAGCGGCGGGGCCATGTGGAAGGAGAGGCGCTCCCAGTCCTCGAACTGCGCCTTTAGCGCGGCCTCGAACTTGCCGTCGGTGTAGAGGCGGGCGACTTCCCATTCGTCCTTGATGGCCAGCAGCTTGGCGTAGTAACGCGCCACGGCCTTGGTGAGGCGCTCGGCTTTGCCGGCTTCGCCAAGCGCAGCTTCGGCGGCGCGCACACGCTCGACCAGGCGCTGATAACGCTGCGCGTAAGCGGCGTCCTGGTAGTCGGTGAGGAAGGCCATGCGGCGGGCAATCAGGCCCTCAGGCCCGTCGAGGCGGTCGAAACTGGGCAGGAAGTTGACCTTTTGCACCTCAGTGCCGGCCAGGCGCTTCAGCGCCTCGGGCGCGGCGATCGCCAGCCGGCCCAGCGCGAAGGCGGTCTTGTTGCCTTCCACTGCCACGCCGTTGAGCTCGATCGCGCGCATCAGTGCTGCCTCGCTCAGCGGCACCAGGCCGCGCTGCCAGCAGGCGCCGAGCATGACGATATTGCTGGGCATGGAGTCGCCCATCAGCTCGGTCGCGATGGCCTGCGCATCGATGGTCGAGAGCAGCGACAGGTCGCCACCGACTGCATGCTGCATCTTCGCCAGCAGCGAGGGGCTGTGCAGGCTGGCGTCGGGGTTGCGCACGAAGGACGCCGTGGGCAGCTCATGCGTGTTGGCCAGGATCACGGTGCGGCCGGGCTTGACCGTGCCCAGCGCATCGGGGCTGGCGCCGACCACCATATCGCAGGCCAGCAGCACATCGGCCTGCTGGGTGTCGATGCGTACCTGGTTGAGCAGATCCGGCGTCGGCGCCAGGCGCACGAAGCTCAGCACCGAGCCGCCTTTCTGCGCGAAGCCCATGAAGTCCAGCACCGAGGCCTGCTTGTGCTCCAGGTGCGCAGCCATCGCGACCAGCGCGCCCACGGTGACGACGCCGGTGCCGCCCACGCCGGTGACCAGCAGGTCGAAGGGCCCCGTCCAGTTCCAGGCGGCGGGCGCGGGCAGCGCGGCGATTTCGCGCGCCAGGTCCTGCTGCGTGAAGCCCGAGCCGACCTTCTTCTTCAGCTTGGCGCCATGCACCGAGACGAAGCTGGGGCAGAAGCCGTTGACGCAGCTGAAATCCTTGTTGCAGCTGCTCTGCTCGATGCTGCGCTTGCGGCCCCAGTCGGTCTCCACCGGCACCACTGACAGGCAGTTGCTGGCCTGGCCGCAATCGCCGCAGCCCTCGCAGACCGCCTCGTTGATGAACAGGCGCTTGGGCGGGTCGGGGAACTCGCCCTTCTTGCGGCGGCGGCGCTTTTCGGCCGCGCAGGTCTGGTCGTAGATCAGCACCGTTACGCCCTCGATCTCGCGAAGCTCGCGCTGCACGGCGTCGAGCTCGCTGCGGTCATGGAAAGTCGTGTTGGCGGGGAAGAGGC
Organism: Roseateles sp. T103; assembly: GCF_057219915.1. Classification (NCBI taxonomy): domain Bacteria; kingdom Pseudomonadati; phylum Pseudomonadota; class Betaproteobacteria; order Burkholderiales; family Sphaerotilaceae; genus Roseateles; species Roseateles sp. T103. Next base: position 650,820 of record NZ_JBXVVS010000002.1, on the reverse strand, counting down.
CGTGATGGTCGGCCCATTTGCCGATCTCGTCGGACACCACAGCCAGGCGCTTCACGCCCTCGGCCTCCACCTGGCGCGCGATCTGCGGCACGCTGGTCTTGCCGTCCACCGGCTGGCCGCCGGTCATCGCCACTGCATCGTTGTAAAGGATCTTGTAGGTGATGTTGGCCTTGGCCGCGATGGCCTGGCGTATGGCCAGGTAACCGGAGTGGTAGTAGGTGCCGTCGCCGAGGTTCTGGAACACATGCTTCTCGGTGGTGAAGCGGCTGTGCGCGGCCCAGTCCACGCCCTCGGCGCCCATCTGGATCAGGCCCGAAGTGCCGCGCTCCATCCAGCTGGCCATGAAGTGGCAGCCGATGCCGGCCAGCGCGCGCGAGCCCTCGGGCAGCTTGGTCGAGGTGTTGTGCGGGCAGCCCGAGCAGAAGTAGGGCTGGCGGCGCACGCCGTCGGCCTCGTTGGACAGCAGGCAGGGGGTGAGGAAGTCCACCACCAGATGGCGGCGGTCCAGTGCGGGGTTCAGCCGCGCCAGCCAGTCGGCGACGGTGGACATGATGCGCGAGGGGCGCAGCTCGCCGAGCGCCGACAGCACCGGTGCGCCGTGTTCATCGCTCTTGCCGACCACGCGCGGACGCTGCGCGTCGGGCAGGTGGTAGAGCAGCTCCTTGATCTGGCGCTCCACCACCGGCGCCTTCTCCTCGATCACCAGCAGATCGGTCAGACCCTGCGCGAATTCGCGGATGCGCGTGGGCTCCAGCGGGAAGACCAGGCCCACCTTGTAGACGCGCACGCCGGCAGCGGCCAGCGCATTGGGATCCAGGTCCAGGCGGCGCAGCACCTCCATGAAGTCGTAATGCGCCTTGCCGACGGTGACGATGCCCAAGCTGGCGCGCGGGCTGGTGACGATGTGCTTGTCGATGGAGTTCAGCTTGGCGAAGGCCAGCACGGCGTCGAGCTTGTGGGCCAGGCGAGACTCCAGCTCCAGTGAAGGCAGGTCGACGCTCCGGATGTGCAGATGGGTCGGGGCTTGATAGTCCACCGGATGCTCGAAGTCCAGCGGCACGCTGTCCAGGTCCACCGTCATGCCGGACTCGACCACCTCGGAGATCGCCTTGAAACCCACCCAGGCACCGGAGAAGCGGGAGAGCGCCCAGCCATAGAGACCGAACTCCAGGTACTCGGCCACATTGGCCGGATGCACGATGGGCATGCTCCAGGCCTGCAGCGCCAGGTCGCTCTGGTGCGGCGTGCTGGACGAGACGCAACCGTGGTCGTCGCCGCAGACCACCAGCACGCCGCCCTGCGGCGCCGTGCCATAGACATTGCCGTGCTTGAGCGCATCGCCCGAGCGGTCCACGCCGGGGCCCTTGCCGTACCACATCGCAAACACGCCATCGACCGTGCGCTTGGGGTCCAGCGCGACGCGCTGCACGCCCAGGCAGGCGGTGGCAGCCAGGTCCTCGTTGATCGCGGGCAGGAAGTTGATCTGCGCCGCGTCCAGGAACTTCCTGGCCTTCCACAGCTGCTGGTCCACCATGCCCAGCGGGCTGCCGCGGTAGCCGCTGACGAAGCCGGCAGTGTTCAGTCCGGCCTGCTCGTCCAGAGCCTTCTGGGCCAGCAGCAGGCGCACCAGGGCCTGCGTGCCGGTCATGAACACGGCGCCACTCTTGGCGCCGAGGTTGTCCGACAGCTTGTAGTCGCGCAGCGCTGCGGCGTCGGTGCGGGCGGGATGGGCTATGGCGGCGGACATGGCGGCTCCTGACTCAGGTCAAGCGGAAATGGCTGCCGGATTTTTGGCCCTGGGCGGGAGAGTTTCTTGCCTGACTGCTCGCAAAGTCAGGGTGTTTTGAGAGAATCACGCTCAAGGATGGTCATTATGGAAAATGAACGTTTCGATCGGGCCACGAGGCTGATTCTCGAGGCCCTGCAGGCCGATGGCCGTCAGTCCACCCAGGCGCTGGCCGACAAGGTCGGCCTGTCGGCCACGCCGGTGTGGCGGCGCATCAAGGAGCTGGAGGACAGCGGCGTGATCCGCCGCCATGTCGCGCTGGTGGACCGCGAGAAGCTGGGCCTGAACATCTGCGTGCTCGCCAATGTCAGCCTGGTGCGGCACAGCGAGGGCGCGGTGGAGCAGTTCGAACAGCTGGTGCAGACCAGCCCGCAGATCATCGAATGCCATGCGATCACCGGCGAAGCCGACTATGTGATCAAGGTCGTGGTGCCCGATATGAAGGCCTACGACCAGTTCCTGCAGAGCCGGGTCTTCAAGGTGCCCGGCGTGGCCAGCGTGCGCAGCAATGTGGTGCTGCGCGAGGTCAAGTACGAGACGGCGCTGCCGGTGGGCTGAGCCGGCTCACCGGACCGGGCCGTCGTCCTGCAGCACGGCCAGTACGTCGGAGTGGAACTCGCGCTGGTAGAGGATGTAGATCACGCCCAGCGTGGCCAGCATCATCGCCCAGGGCGCGAAGAACCAGGCGATGGCGGCGAAGGACATGTAGTAGGCGCGCAGCCCGTCGTTGAAGGTTTCGGCGGCGAGTGCGACCACCTTGCCGGCGCGGTCGGCGAAGGCCTCGCGCGACAGGCTCGGGTCCTCGGCAAAGCGGTCGTGCCCCGGCGCCGCCGCGACCAGCAGCGCGCCGAAGGTGTACTGGCGCATGCTCCAGGTGAAGCGGAAGAAGGCGTAGACGAAGATGCCGGCCAGCAGGATCAGCTTGAGATCGAATACCAGCGTCGAGGTGCGGGCAGCGAAGGGAATCTCGCGCACCAGCTCGCTGGCCTGGTCGCTGGCGCCCAGCACCGCCAGCAGACCGCCGATGATCAGGATGGTGGTCGAGGCAAAGAAGGACGGGCTGGTCGACAGGCTCTGCACCACCACGCCGTCGACCACCCTGACGTCGCGGTAGGTGACCTGCAGCATCCAGCGATGGCGCTCGCGGTTGGTGGCCGCGAGCAGCGAGCCGCGGCTGACCGCATTGCGGCGCGCGAACTGCGCATAGCCGATCCAGGCCGCGAAGAAGACCAGCAGGGCCGCCCAGTCGAGCCAGGGCAGGAGGGCCAGGACGCTCAGCAAGTTTTCCATGGCCTGGAGTCTAGGCCCGTCGGGGGGCGTCGTCTCAGGCGGCGAGGTCGAAGACCAGCACCTCGGCATCCTCGCCGGCGCTGAGCTCCACGCGCGTCTCGCCGCTGAGCTGCAGCGCGTCGCCGCTGGCCAGGCGCTGGCCGTTGACGGTCAGCGCGCCGCGCACCAGGTGCACGTAGCTCCGGTGGGCGGGTGCCAGCGGCAGCACGGCAGTTTCGCCGCCGTCGAACAGGCCGGCGTAGAGCCAGGCGTCGGCGTGGATGCGCACCGAGCCCTGCTCGCCGTCGGGCGAGGCGACCAGACGCAGCTGGCCGCGCTTCTCGGCATCGTCGAAGCGCTTCTGCTCATAGCTGGGCGGGATGCCGCGCTCGCGCGGCTGGATCCAGATCTGCAGGAAGTGCGTCTGCTGGCCCGGTGCATTGTTGTATTCGCTGTGCATCACGCCGGTGCCGGCGCTCATGCGCTGCACCTCACCCGGCCGGATCACGCCGGCATGGGCACCGCCGGGCTTGCCGTTGCCCATGCTGTCCTGATGCGCGAGCTCGCCGGCGAGCACGTAGCTGACGATCTCCATGTCGCGGTGGCCGTGGGTGCCGAAGCCGCTGCCCGGTGCGATGCGGTCCTCGTTGATCACGCGCAGCGCGCCGAAACCCATGCGCTTGGGGTCGTAATAGTCGGCGAAGGAAAAGCTGTGGAAGGACTTGAGCCAGCCGTGGTCGGCATAGCCGCGGTCGCAGGACTTGATCAGTTCGAGCATGGCGGTGTCTCCGGTGGGATCACTGCACTTTAGGCCGGGTGGCGCGCGGGCGGCATGAGGCCGGCTTGAAGCCGGCGTTCAAATAAGATGAAGCTCATGGCTTACACCGACAAGCAGGGCGACCGCCGCCGCGTGCTGACGCCCGAGGCGCTGGCGATGATGGACTGCATCGCCCGCGCCGGCAGCTTTGCCGCTGCGGCGCGCGAGATGGGCAAGGTGCCGTCGGCGCTGACCTACAGCGTGCGTCAGCTCGAGGAGGCGCTGGACGTGCTGCTTTTCGATCGCAGCTCGCGCCAGGCGGTGCTCACCGCCGCCGGCCAGGAACTGCTGCACGAGGGCCGGCGCCTGCTGCAGGAGCTGGACGCGGTGGCCAATCGGGTGCGCCGCATCGCCACCGGCTGGGAGAGCGAGCTGACCCTTGCGGTGGACGATGCGCTGGCCAAGCGCGCGATCTTCGATCTGATGGAGGCCTTCTACCAGCTGCCGGTGGATGATTCCGCGCAAGCCGCGATTGGGCCGCCCACGCGGCTGAAGCTGCGCGTGGAGGTGCTGGCCGGCACCTGGGAGGCGCTGATGTCCGGCCAGGCCGACCTGGCCATCGGTACCTCGCCGCAGGCCCCGGGGGCGTCGGTGCATACCGAGCTGATGGGCGAGATGGAGATGCTGTTCTGCATCGCGCCGCATCATCCGCTCGCCCAGGCCGCCGAGCCGTTGTCCGCCGCCGAGCTGGCGCGGCATCGCATCGTCGCCGTCGCCGACACCGCGCGCAGCCTCGCGCCGGTGACGGTGGGCGTGGTGCCAGGGCAGGAGGTGCTGACGGTGCCGACGATGGCGGCCAAGCTCGAGGCCATCATGCGCGGCCTGGGCTGCGGCTCGCTGCCTTCGGCGATGCTGCGCCGTCATGTCGAGGCTGGTCGCCTGGTGGTGAAGACCACCTTCCAGCAGCGTCGCGTTTTCCCGCTGCACTATGCCTGGCGCAACACCGGCCAGCCGCCGGCCAGGGCACTGGCCTGGTGGCTGCAGCAGCTCAAGAGCCCGGCGACGCGCCAGGCCCTGTTGCAGCAGCACGAAGGCCTGCTGCTCTGATGGCCTACATCGGACGCTTCGCGCCATCGCCCACCGGCCCGCTGCATGCAGGCTCGCTGGTGGCGGCGCTGGCCAGCTGGCTGGATGCTCGCGCGCATGGCGGGCGGTGGCTGGTGCGCATCGAGGATGTGGACGCGCCGCGCTGCATCGCCGGTGCGGATGCGCTGATCCTGCAGCAGCTGGCTGCCGTGGGCCTGCTGCCCGATGCGCCGCCGGTCTGGCAATCGCAGCGCGGCGAGCTCTACGCGCAGGCGCTGGCGCGGCTGCAGCGCGACGGCTGGGTCTATGGCTGCGCCTGTTCGCGCAAGGAGATCGCGCAGGCGCAGGCCGCGCAGGGGCTGATGCAGCAGCGCCATGGCGAGCTGGTCTATCCCGGCACCTGCAGACGTGGAACGCAGGGTCGCGAGCCGCGCGCCTGGCGCCTGCTCAGCACGGCGGACCGCGAGGGCCGACAGCCGCTCTTCATCGACTGGAGCGACCGGCGCCTGGGCGCGCAGCGCCAGCAGCTTGACGCCGCGGTGGGCGACTTCGTGCTCAAGCGCGCCGACGGGCTGTGGGCCTACCAGCTCGCCGTGGTCGTGGACGATGCCGCGCAGGGCGTCACGCACATCGTGCGCGGCGAGGACCTGGCCGACAACACGCCGCGGCAGATCCGCCTGCAGCAGCTGCTGGCGCTGCCGACGCCGCAGTATCTGCACACGCCGCTGGTGCTGGGCGCCAATGGCGAGAAGCTGTCCAAGCAGAACGGTGCCGCGGCGCTGGACCTGAGCGATCCGCTGCATGCGATCCGCCAGGCGGCGGCGGTGCTGGGCCTGCGCCTGCAGGCCGGCTCGCTGACCGACGTGCTGGCCGAGGGCGTGCAGGCCTGGCGCGGTCGATTCGGCGGTGCTTGATGGCATGATGCCGGCCATCGCTCATACAAGGATGCCCCTCATGAACACCACGCAAAGCGGCCTGCAGTACGAAGACACCGTCGTTGGCGACGGCCCCGAGGCCAAGTCGGGCCAGGATGTCTCGGTGCACTACACCGGCTGGCTCTACAAGGACGGCCAGAAAGGCGCCAAGTTCGACTCCAGCCTGGACCGCGGCGAGCCCTTCGATTTCGAGCTCGACGGCGGCATGGTGATCCGGGGCTGGGACGAAGGCGTGCAGGGCATGAAGGTCGGCGGCACGCGCGTGCTGGTGATCCCGCCGCAGCTGGGCTATGGCGCACGCGGCGCCGGCGGCGTGATCCCGCCCAATGCGACGCTGATGTTCGAGGTCAAGCTGCTGGGCGTTTCCGGCGGCCCCGAGACCATCCACCTGAACCTGCAGGAGACCGCCAGCGGCCTGAAGTACGAGGACACGGTGGAAGGCTCCGGTGCCGAAGCCAAGGCCGGCCAGCGCGTCACCGTGCACTACACCGGCTGGCTCTACAAGGACGGCCAGCGCGGCAAGAAGTTCGATTCCAGCAAGGACCGCCGCGATCCCTTCCGCTTCCGCCTGGGCGGCGGCGAGGTCATCCAGGGCTGGGACGAGGGCGTGGCCGGCATGAAGGTCGGCGGCACGCGCATGCTGGTGATCCCGCCCGAGCTGGGCTATGGCGCCTATGGTGCTGGCGGCGTGATCCCGCCGCATGCGGTGCTGCTGTTCGAGGTCGAGCTGCTCGCGGTCTGAGCCAGCGGCTAAGCTCCCCCCATTCGACACCAGGTGGGGGAGCGCGATGAACGCGACGATTGCCGAGTTGCTGGCGCGCATTGCCCAGATCGAGGAGGAGCTTGAGCGCGAGCTGCAGCGCCGCCGGGCCGAGCTGCATGCCGACTTCGAGCAGCGCCGCGTGCGCTTCGAGGCCGAAGTCCTGGAGCAGCAGCGCCGCTTCAAGACCGGCCTGTGGCGCTATCTGGGCGAGGCCGAGCTGCGCAACGTCATCACCGCGCCCATCATCTATGCGGTGTTCGTTCCGATGCTGTTGCTGGACTTGGCCGTCACGCTCTACCAGTGGAGCTGCTTTCCGCTCTATCGCATCCCCTGCGTGCGTCGGCGCGACTACCTGGTCTTCGACCGCAGCCACCTGGGCTATCTGAACCTGGTCGAGAAGTTGAACTGCGCCTACTGCTCCTACGGCAACGGGCTGGTTGCCTATCTGCGCGAGGTGTTCGCGCGCACCGAGCAGTACTGGTGCCCGATCAAGCATGCGCGCCGCGTGATGCAGGCGCACCCCTATTACGCCGGCTTCGTCGATTACGGCGATGCCCAGTCCTACCGCGGCGAGCTGCAGAAGCTGCGCGCCGCGTTGGCCGCGCTGGACCAGCCGGTGGCCGCTGACAAGACCTGACCCTTCACGAGCATCCGTCGCGATCGAGCATGAACGAAGCCGCCTCACTCTCCGTGGCCGCGCTGCCCAGCGTGGCCTTCATCGGTGCCGGCCGTCTGGGATGCACCCTGGCGCGTGCGCTTGCCGGCAAGGGCGTGGCCGTGCGCGCGGTTGCCAGCCGCTCCGTCGCGGCTGCGCAGGCGCTGGCAGCACAGCTGCCCGCTTGCGCCGCCTCGACGGTGGAAGATGCGGCCGCGTCTGCCGAGCTGGTCTTCCTGACCGTGCCGGACGACGCCATCGCGCCGACCGCGGCCGCATTGCGGTGGCGCCAGGGGCAGCGTGTGGTGCATTGCAGCGGTGCCACCGAGATCGAGGCGCTTGCGCCGGCAGCGGCGCAGGGCGCGCAAATCGGCGGCTTTCACCCGCTGCAGATCTTCTCCGACCCGGAGCGCGCGCTCGCGCTGCTGGCGGGCAGCACCGTGGCCATCGAGGCCGGGCCAGCGCTGTCCGACGAGTTGCACGCGCTGGCCGCGCTGCTCGGGCTGCAGCCCTTGACGCTGCAGGCCGGCACGCGCGCGGCCTATCACGGCGCAGCCAGTTTCGCGGCCAGCTTTCTGCTTTCCATGCTCGACGAGGCCGCGCAGGTCTGGCAAGCCATCGGCCTGCCCCGCGAGCAGGCGCTGCGCTCGTTGCTGCCGCTGGCGCGCGGCACGCTGGATGCTGCCGAAGCCAAAGGCCTGGCGCAGGCGCTGGCCGGACCGATCTCTCGCGGCGATGCCGGCGTCGTGGCACGGCATCTGCAAGCCTTCGACGCGCTGGGTGGTGCGCATGGCGGTTTCTACCGCGAGCTGTCGCGCCGGCAGATGGAACTGGCGCGGGCCAGCGGCAGGCTGGACGAGCCGGCGCTGCAGCGACTGACGACCTTGCTGGCCGCCGAGCCGGCCGGGCCGGGCAAGGCATAGCCGCCGCTGCTTGCTTCGTTCCGACTGCGCAATCGACGGTTCTTAGTGTCGCCAGTCAAGACAAGCCGCGGCGTTGGCGCGATGATTGCAGGGCGACGACTGAGAAGGCGCGGCGTGAGTGACAGCAGTACAGATCAGGATCCCATGGCGACCGGAACGGATGAGGTGGCCCGCCATGCCGATTCCCATTTCCCGCCCCATGGCGAGCTGCGCGCCTGGCGGGAAGGGCCGGTGGTGATCTGTCGGGCGCGCGGCCCCTTCAATGCGGAGTTCATGCGCGCCTACGCAAGGATGTGGGACGTGCACCGCGACGAGTGGGTGGACGAGCGGCTGCGCGTGATTCACACGGTGTGGAGCGGCAGCATGCTGACTTCGCCCGATGGGCTGCAGGTCTTTGGCGCGCTGATGGAACGCGCGGCGCTGCAGCTGCCGCCACACACGCTGCATCTGTGGACGGCCGAAGCCGATGTCGAGGCGCGTTCGCTGATGCTGCCGATCTGGCACGGCATCCTGCACAAGCTGGGGTTGGAGTCGCAGGACTGCTTCAACGAGCAGGAGGCAGCGCAGATCATCGCGGCCCGGCTGGCCCAGCCCCGAAGCTGAGCATCTGTTGGCTCGCCTTGCGCCAGGCACGGCAGTCCTCGCCGGCTCGCGCCCATGGCCCGCCGTCGCAGGGGTCAGGCTCGTGAAACCCGCGTTGTGTCCCCTCGGGATGCTGTGCGATGCTTTATGCACCGCCCACCAGCTGCGGGCGCGCGGGCGAACAGCAAGGCAGGAAAAGCCCGCCCGTCCGTCCATCAGGCAACCAGTCGACGAGGCAGGCATGTTCACGGTCTACGGTCTTCAGGGGCGGCTCTACAGCGGGCCGTTGGAGCAGGTGCGCGATCTGGCCGAGGTCAAGGCGGTGCTGCGCACCCGTGCTGTCACGCCGGTGGCCCGCGAGGAGCAGCGCCAGCCCGGCGATGTGATTGCCATGCTGGGCGAGGGTGCAGGCCGCCAGGCTGGGGGCGGGCTCATCGGCGAGGGCGGTCCGCGCCAGGCACTGGCCGCCTATGCACAGACACAGCAGCAGGGCACGGCGGCGGCGCAGCGCCATCAGCTGGCCCATGTCGGCGAGCTGATGAGCCGCAAGCTGATCACCGTGCCGGTGGGCGCCACGCTGCGCGAGGCTTGGGGCGTGCTGGCACAGGCCGGCATCGGCCAGGCGCCGGTGCTGGGCGAGCAGGGGCAGCTGGTCGGTCTGATCGGCCGCTCGGCCCTGATGCGCGACGAAGACCTGCCGGCCGACCTGCCCAGCGCCTTTGCCTGGAGCGCACGGCTGGCGCATCCGGTGGCCGAGCTGATGTGGTCACCGGTGCCGGCAGCGCATGCCGACTCGTCGCCGCGCGAGGCCGCGCAGCTGATGCTGGAGCTGCAGTTGCCGGGGCTGCCGGTGCTGTCGGACGACGACGAGCGCCTGATCGGCTTTCTCTCGCGCACCGACCTGCTGCGTGCGCTCACCCGCGAGGGCCCGCTGGACCTCTGGTCCTAGCCCGCCGCGAGCGCCGAAACGGGCCATCGGTTAGAATTCACCCCATCCCGCCGCAGCGTCGTTTGCGCTGCGGCGGGATTTTGTTTTGCCCCACCGGATAAGGAGATCCACCATGGCCAAGGAAGAACTGATCGAGATGCAAGGCCAGGTGGACGAAGTGCTGCCGGACACGCGCTTCCGCGTCACGCTGGAGAACGGTCACCAGCTGGTGGCCTACACCTCGGGCAAGATGAAGAAGAACCACATCCGCATCCTCGCGGGTGACAAGGTCTCGCTGGAAATGTCGCCCTACGACCTGAGCAAGGGCCGCATCACCTTCCGCCACATCGAGCGCCGCGGCGACCAGCCTTCCGCTCCGCGTCCCCAGTACCGCCGCTGAGCGGTGACGCCGCGGCCAGGCTTATTGCCAGGCCAGCGGCTCCAGACGATAGAAACGGGCCAGCTCGGCATAGAGCGCCGGATGTTCGGCGGCCAGCTCGCGCGGCCGCTCGAAGAACACCTCGCTGACCACCGCGAAGAACTCCGCCGGATCGGTGGCGCCGTAGTCGCTGAGCAGGCCGCTGCCGCTCTCGCTCCAGGCGGCGCGCGCGCGCAACTCGTCAAACCCCTGCTGCATCACCGTCGACCAGCGCGCATACGCCGCGCGGTCGCGCAGCGGCGGCGCACCATTGGCATGGCCCTTCACCTGGTCCAGCTGGTGCGCGAACTCGTGGATCACCACGTTGTGGCCGTCGCCCGGATCGGCCGCGCCCTCCAGCACATCCGGCCAGGACAGCAAGACCTGACCCTGGCTCCATGACTCGCCGGTGAGCAGGCGGCGTTGCTCCATCTGCACGCCCGCGGGCCCCGGCGCCGGCCGGTCGACGACGAAGGGTCCCGGATAGACCAGCACCTGGCGCAGCTTCGGGTAGAAGCCGCGCGCATCGCCCAGCAGCGGCAGGCAGGCCTGTGCGGCGATGGTGACGCGCACCTCGTCGCTGATCTCCATGCCCGCGCAGCCAAGGATGGGTTTCTCGGCCAGGAACACACGCATCAGCTGCTTCAGCCGCAGCTGCTGAGCGGCCGGCAGCCGCGCCACCAGCGGCACGCGCTGGCGCAGGATGCGCCGCCACTGCGGCGGAAAGGGCAGGGCCTGCAGCTGCGCACGGCGCCGGCGCCGCCACCAGGGTTCGCCGACGAACCAGGCGAGCAGGCCCAGCGCCAGCGCGATGACAAAGGTGAGGGCCGCGTCTTGCATGGAGACCTTGCTTCTTTCCTGCCCGCATCGCATGCGGGGCTGAACTCGATGCAGTGTCAGATGGGCCGGGCCGGCGTCAATTCAAGGGCGCGCAGCGCGCACTCAGGGTATGCCCTGCGCACGGCTGTCAGGCTGCCGTGGCCGCTGCCGGCTACGCTGTGGGGCATGAACAGCGCAGGCCAGGAACAATCGCCGACAGTCTCTGCCGACGCCCGCCCCTTGCAGGCCTGGCAGGTGATCAGCGGCGGCGTGCTCGCGCTGGTGCTGGCCATCGGCGTGGCGCGCTTTGCCTACACGCCGCTGCTGCCGCTGATGCAGGCGCAGGCCGGCCTGTCCGACCTGGCGGCCGGCTGGCTGGCTGCGACCAACTACCTGGGCTATATGAGCGGCGCGCTGCTCGCCGCCTGGCTGGAAAGCCCGCTGTGGCGACGGCGCCTCTACAGCGCCGGGCTGATCGTGGGCCTGGCAAGCACCGCGCTGATGGCGCTGAGCAGCAATGTCTGGCTGTGGGCGTTGTCGCGCTATCTGGGCGGGCTCTCGGGCGCGGCCGGCATGCTGCTGGGCTCCGGCCTGGTACTGGGCTGGCTGATGCGCCATGGCCGCCGGCCGGAGCTGGGGCTGTACTTCACCGGCCTGGGGCTGGGCATCGTTGTCTCGGCGCTGGGCGCGATGGCGATGGACCGGCTGGAGCTGGACTGGCGCGGCCACTGGTGGGGCTTCGTCGCCATCGGCGCGCTGGCGCTGATCCCCGCCTGGGCCTGGCGCCCGCCGGTGCCGCCCGCGCCCGCGGCGCAGGCCGGCGCCGCGGCGGTGCTGCCGGCACGACGCTGGATCCTGCAGATGATGGCGATGTACTTCTGCGCCGGCTGGGGATTCGTCATCAGCGCCACCTTCACCGTGGCCATCGTCGAGCGCCAGCCGCTGCTGGCCGGCCAGGGCCCGTGGGCGTGGCTGCTGGTCGGCCTGGCGGCGACGCCGGCGGTGTTCCTCTGGGACTTCGTCGCGCGGCGCATCGGCGATATCCAGGCGCTGCTGCTGGCCATGCTGCTGCAGCTGGTCTCGGTGCTGCTGCCCGCCTGGTCGCAAGGCCTGGCTGCTGCGCTGGCCGGCGCGCTGCTCTACGGTGCCACCTTCATCGGCATCGTCAGCCTGACGCTCGCGCTGGTCGGCCGCCGTTCGCCGGCTAACCCCGGCAAGGCGATGGCGCGCCTCACGCTGAGCTATGGCGCCGCCCAGGTCAGCGCGCCGGCGCTGGCCGGCGCGATGGCGCAGGCCAGTGGGAGCTACACCGGAGCGTTATGGCTCACTGCGGTGGTGCTGGGGATCGGGGCGGGGCTGCTGGTGTGGCTGCTGCGGGAGGAGGCGCCTGCATCGGCTTGAGTCGATGAATGGTGGCCGGCGCAGGCAAGCGTTCAATGCGCGCGCCGCCGCAAGGCCAGCGCCGCCAGGCCCGCTGCCAGCGCCAGGGCGGGCGTCGCTGGCTCAGGCACCTCTTGCACGTCCGTGCCGAATGCGGTGACCAGGGTGCGCGAGTTGAGGGCAAGTGCCGACGCGAGATCCAGGCCCAGGCTGGCGGTACGGGCGGAGTCGGTGGCCGAGCCCGGTGCGGCGATGCTGTCCAGCCTCACATAGGCCAGGCCGCCATCGCTGCTGACGCCCAGCACGCCGCGGGTGCCCGAGACATCGTCGCCGACAAAGCGCGCGTCCAGCCCGCCGCCGCTGACATCGAAGGCCTCCAGGCCGCCGCTGGTGGAGAACAGTCCGGCCGGGCCAATATCGGCGAGCAGCAGATCGAGGAAGGGGTCGTAGGCGTTCAAGCTGCCGCCGGCATTGACGCCGACGATGAAGCCGTTCACGAAGGCCAGGCCGCCGTCGGCGACGAAGCCGAGTTCGCGGCTGAGCACCGAAGCTGCGCCGAAGGCGCCGTTGGTGGTCTGCACGAAGCGCAGCCGGCCGTCCGTGGTGACACCGACGAGGCCGTCCGCGGCGGTCCCGATTGACGTGCTGCCGCCGAACAGTTGCTGGCCCTGGCCCAGGCTCAAGTTCACCAGCTCGCTGCGGGTGTCCAGCAAGCCTGTCGAGCTGCCGGAGATGGCGAGATTCAGCACTGGGTCCAGCGCCACCAAGCCGCCGCTGCTGCCGATGCCGACCCAGAAGCCGGCGCTGAAGGCGATGTCCGAGCTGGCCGCGAGGCCGAAACTCTTGGTCGAAGCCGTCTGGACCGAAGGTCCGACGAGTATGTTGCCGGTATTGGCGAAGGTGATGCCGCCGGTGGCATTGGCGCCCAGCACGCCCTGCGTGCCGATGGCGAAGCTGGTGCTCAGAGCGCTCACGCCGGCCTCCAGCGTCACCCCGGTCAGCCCGCTGGCAAGCGCGATCTGACTGCCCTGCTGGGCAATGCCGGTCTGCGTGAAGGGACTGCGCAGGTCGGTGACGACGAGCGGCGAGGCGAGTGCCAGTCCGGTGGTGAGGCTGACGATGGCGGCGATGACTAGACGTAGGCAGCGTTGCATGGGCGAGGTCCTTCCGCAAGCAGGCGCGAGCGGGATGCTGCTCGCGCAGCTACCTTCGCAGGACGGCGGCCCGGCGCCTATCCCCTGATCCTGCTTCAGCAGGAGCTGTGACTGCTGCAGCGCTGCGGCTGGACCGGGATCAGAGCCCCAGCTGCCTCGACGCCAGCTCCTTCATGATCTCCTCGGTGCCGCCGCCGATCATCATCACCTTCACCTCGCGGTAGATGCGCTCGGCCGCGGTGCCCTGCATGAAGCCCATGCCGCCGAGGATCTGCACGGCAGCGTCGGCGCAGAACTGCATGGTCTGCGTCGCGTGATTCTTCAGCAGGCAGACCTGGGCCACCCACTCCGCCCCCTTGTCGTTGGTGTCGGCGCGCAGCGTCACAGCGTCCAGCCAGGCGCGGGTGGATTCGATGCGCATGCGCATGTCCATCAGCTTGTGGCGGATTACCTGGTGGTCCACCAGCAGCGAACCAAAAGTCTTGCGCTGGCGCGCCCAGGCCAGCGCCTCGTCGTAGCAGGCCTCGCTGAAGCCCAGCGACAGCGCCGCCATCGACAGCCGCTCACCATTGAAATTGGTGAGGATCATCTTGAAACCCTGGCCCTCCTGGCCCACCAGGTAGCGCGCCGGCACGCGCACGCCTTCGAAGCGCAGCTGCGCGGTGTCCGAGCAGTGCCAGCCCATTTTCTTCAGCGGGCTGCGCGACAGGCCCTTCGCATCGCCGGGCACCATCAGCATCGAGATGCCCATCGGGCTCTTGTCCTGCGGGTCGGTGCGCACGGCGACGGTGATCCAGTCGGCGCGCACGCCCGAGGTGATGAAGATCTTCTCGCCGTCGACGACGTACTCGTCGCCTTCGCGGCGGGCGGTGGTCTTCAGCGCCGAGACATCGGTGCCGCCGCCGGGCTCGGAGATCGCCAGCGCGGCAATCTTCTCGCCGGACAGCACCGAGGGCAGCACCTCGGCCTGCAGCTCCGGACTGCCGTGGCGCATCAGCGGCGGCATCGCGATGTTGTGGCTGAACAGGCTGGCCATCAAGCCGCCGCTGGCGCCATGGCGCGCCAGCGTGATCGCCATCGCATTGCGCATCGCCCAGCTGCAGGGGCTGCCGCCGAAGGCTTCGGGATAGCCCATGCCCAGCCAGCCCAGCTCGGCCACCTTGCGATAGAGCTCGCGTGGAATCTCGCCGGCGGCTTCCCAGGCGGGCAGGTTCGGGGCGATCTCGGTCTTGGCGAAACGCGTCGCGGCGTCGACGACGAGGGCGATGTCTTGCTGAGTCTCAGACATGGTGGGCGGTCTCCAGTTTGTGCTTCTTGCGGCGAGAACTGCGCAGGGCGGTGTCATGCTCATATCACCAAAAAGAAAGCGAGGTTACGTTAACGTAACCATGAGAACGAATAGGTACTTTTACTGGCAGGCGATTTGTCGGACTGAGGCTCGACCCGCGGCAGTTGCTGCCGCCTGCTGGTCTTTGTCGCGGCCTTGCATGGGCTTTGGGTGTAGGCTGCGCCGGCCCGTAAAGTTGGCGTATCGGAATCGGCCCGCACCGGGCGCCGCCATGTTGCGCACTCTCGCCTTGCTGTTCTTGCTCGCATTGCTCTCCGGGGCCGCCCAGGCCCTGGAAAGCGTCACGCTGCAACTCAAGTGGCGGCACCAGTTCCAGTTCGCCGGCTATTACGCCGCGTTGGAAAAGGGCTACTACCGGGAGGCCGGGCTGGACGTGAAGCTGGTGGAGGCCTCGCCAGCCACTCAGGTGGTGATGGAGGTGGTGAGCGGTCGCGCGCAGTATGGGGTGGGCACCAGCGCGCTGCTGCTTGCGCGGCGGCAGGCGCCAGTGGTCGCGCTGGCGGTGATCTTCCAGCACTCGCCGCTGATCCTGCTGGCCCGCGAGGACAGGGCAGGCAATCTGCATCAGCTTGCCGACCAAGAGGTGATGATCGAGGCGGACTCCGAGGAACTGCTGGCCTACCTGCGCCAGGAGGGCCTGCCGCCGGAGAAGCTGCGCATCCTGCCGCATAGCCAGAGCATCGGCGACCTCATAGATGGCAGGGTCGCCGCCATGTCAGCCTATTCCACCACCGAGGCCTATCTGCTGCGCCGAGCCGGGCTGCCGGCCATCGAGTTCTCGCCGCGCGCCGCCGGCATCGACTTTTACGGCGACAACCTCTTCACCTCCCAGCAGGAACTGAAGCAGCACCCGGAACGCGTTCGCGCCTTCCGTGCCGCCTCGCTGCGCGGCTGGGACTACGCGATGAAGCATCCGGACGAGATGATCGAGCTGATCCTTGCCCGCTACAACAGCCAGGGCCTGGATCGCGAGTTTCTGGCCTATGAGGCCAGCCGCACTGCCCAGCTGATGCAGGCCCAGCTGATCGAGATCGGTCACATGAACCGCGGACGCTGGCAGCACATCGCCGACACCTATGCCGAGCTGGACATGCAGGTCAGGGGCGAGCTGCCGGCAGACTTTCTGTACACTCATGCCGCGCCGCGCCCCTTGCCCGCCTGGCTGCTGCCCACCGCCGTCGTCGCCGGACTGGCGATGCTGGGCCTGGGCTGGCTGGCGCTGCGCAATATCCAGCTTGGCCGTCAACTCAGGCGCGAGATCGCGGCGCAGCAAGAGGCGCATCGACAGCTGGCCAGGAGCGAGGATCACTATCGCTTCATGCTGGACAACTCGGCCGATGCGTTCTGGGAGCTGGACCCGCAGTACCGATTCACCTACATCAGTCCGGCCGACAAGCGCATCCGCGGCTTCGAGGCATCCGAAGTGCTGGGGCAGTCGCTGTTGAGCATGCTGACGCCCGAGTCGGCGCGCAGCCTGCAGCAGCAGTTGGCCCAGCGCCGGGCCGACCAGCCAGGCGCGCCGGATGCCCCGCTGCGCTTCGAGTTCGAGATCGTCTGCAAGAACGGCTCGACCGTCTGGGCCGAAGCGCAGTCGGTGCCTTTCCGCGACGAGGCGGGCTGCATCCTCGGCTTCCACGGCGTCACCCGCGACATCAGCGAGCACAAGCGTCACCGCACCGAGCTGCAGGAGGCCAACCAACTGCTGGCCCGTCAGCTCGACGAGATCGGCGAGCTGCAGGCTCGCTTGCAGGAACAGGCGATACGCGACGCGCTGAGCGGGCTGTACAACCGCCGGTACCTCGACGAGACGCTGGCCCGTGAACTCGCGCGTGCCCGGCGCGACGGCTATCCGCTGTCGCTGATCATGATCGACATCGACCATTTCAAGCAGATCAACGACAGCTACGGTCATCCGGCCGGCGACGACGTGATCCGCGCGTTGGCTGCGCTGCTGCGCCAGAGCTGCCGCGACGGCGATATCGCCTGCCGCTACGGTGGCGAGGAGTTCATCGTTGCCATGCCGCAGATGGACGCGCGGGCAGCGCATGCGCGCGCCGAGGCGCTATGCGACGAAGCCGCAGCCATGCCCGTGCGACATGGCGAGCTGGAGATCAGCTACACCATCTCGGCCGGCGTCTGCGCCTACCCGATCCATTCGACGGACGCCGAGACCCTGATCGCCTGCGCCGATCTGGCGCTGTATCGCTCCAAGACGGCGGGGCGCAACCGGGTCACGGGGTTCGAGGTGCCGGAAGGGAGGGCAAGCTGATGTCTGGCGGGGACTGGAAGGAACTGTTCAATGCGGGCTGCGAAGGTGACCTTGCGCTCGTCGAGTACCACGTGAAGTGCGGGGTTGACGTGAACTACGCCCATCCGGAGTTCCTCTCGACCCCGTTGGTCGCAGCCATCCTGGCTCAGCAGGAGGAGGTTGCGCTGTACCTACTGAACCACGGCGCGATCCCGGACCTCCCCTCTGAGCTGGACGGTGTCACACCGATGCAGGCTGCCAGGCGCGCAGGGCTGATGCGTGTCGAGGAGCGCCTGCTCGAGCTGGGCGTCGCGCGCCCGACGCGAGATGCGGCCGGGCGCCCGAATTGGTTCAGCCGCTTCATTGGACGAAGCGGCACCTAGTCGCTGGCTCGACAGCGGATCGGCCGCGGCGGGTCGTTCACCGCCGCCCAGCAGCGCACCGGGGCGCAGTCGCCTCCATGCCCGCGGCGACCGGCCGGCGCACTCGTCGCCGTGCCTTCGCTCAAGCGGCTGGCTGGCCTTCCTCGAAGCGCTCGCCCTGCTCGGCCATTTTCACCAGCAGCGCAGCGGGCGCGAAGCGCTCGCCGTAGCGCGCGGCCAGTTCCCTGGAGCGGGCGACGAACTCTGGGACACCGTAGCTGTTGATGAACTGCAGCGCGCCGCCCTGGAAGGGGGCGAAACCCCAGCCGAAGATCGAGCCGATATTGGCGTCGGCGACAGACCGCAGCACACCTTCCTCCAGGCAGCGTGCGGTCTCGTTGGCCTGCGCAAACATCATGCGATCGATCAGCTCGCGCTGCTCGGGCTGCTCGTGGGTCTTGACCGGATACAGCTCGGCCAGACCTGGCCACAGGCTCTTGTCGCCGCCCGCGTAGTCGTAGAAGCCCTTGCCGGCCTTCTTGCCGACGCGGCCCAGATCGCAGACCTGGCGCAGCACGCGCTCGCCCGGATGCTCCTTGTAGGCGATGCCGGCGGCGGCCAGGTCCTTGCGGGTCTGGTCGGCCACATGCACGCCCAGCGACAGGCTGACCTCGTCCTGCAGCGCCAGCGGCGGCATCGGCATGCCGGCCTGCAGGCCGGCCACCTCGATGGAGCGCGGGTGCACGCCCTCGGCCAGCATCGCGATGCCTTCCATCACATAGGTGGCGAACACGCGGCTGGTGTAGAAGCCGCGCGAGTCGTTGACGACGATGGGCGTCTTGGCGATCTGCAGCACGTAGTCGAAACCGCGCGCCAGCGTCTCGGGCGAGGTCTTGGCGCCGACGATGATCTCCACCAGCGGCATCTTGTCCACCGGTGAGAAGAAGTGCAGGCCGATGAAGTTCTCGGGCCGCACGCTGGCCTCGGCCAGGCCGGTGATCGGCAGCGTCGAGGTGTTGGACGCGAACACCGCGGTGCTGGCCAGCTGGGCCTCGGCCTTGGCGGTGACGTCGGCCTTGATGCCGCGGTCCTCGAACACCGCCTCGATCACCAGGTCGCAGCCCTTGAGCAGCGCGTAGTCGGTGGTGGGCGTGATCTTGGCGAGCAGCGCGTCGCGCTTGTCGGCCGTGCTGCGGCCCTTCTTCACCGCCTTGTCGAGGATGTCCTTCGAGTAGGCCTTGCCCTTGTCGGCGGCTTCCTGCGACACGTCGAGCAGCACCACGTCCATACCGGCCTTGGCCGACACATAGGCGATGCCCGCGCCCATCATGCCGGCGCCGAGGATGCCGAGTTTCTTGACCTCGCTCTTGGGCACGCCGGCCGGACGCGAAGCGCCCTTCTTGATCGCGTTGAGCTGGTACCACAGCGTGCCGATCAGGTTCTTCGAGGCCTGGCTCTCGGCGCAGGCGGCGAAGTAGCGCGACTCGATCTCTAGACCGCGGTCGATGTCGGTCAGGCCGCCCTCGAACACGCTGGACATGATGTGGGTCAGCGCCGGGTAGTTGCCCCAGCTCTTGGCCGCGGCGATGGACGGCGCAATGGCCAGCATCTGCACTACCGCAGGCGAGCGCGAGTCGCCGCCTGGGAAGCGGAACTTCTGGCCATCCCAGGGCTGCACCGGCTTCTTGTTGGCGGCGATCCAGGCGCGCGCCTTGGCCATCGCCTCGTCGCGGCTGGGCGCCAGCTCGTTGACCAGGCCGCTCGAGAGCGCCTGCGCGGCGCGCACCTCGGTGCCTTCCAGCATCCATTGCACGGCCTGCTGCATGCCCACCAGGCGCGGCAGGCGCTGCGTGCCGCCGCCGCCGGGCAGCAGGCCCAGCTTCACCTCGGGCAGGCCCAGCTTGGCCTTGCCGTCGTCGACGACGATGCGCCAGTGGCAGCCCATCGCAATCTCCAGGCCGCCGCCCAGGCACATGCCCTGGATCACCGCGACCACCGGCTTGCCGCACTTCTCCAGCCGGCGCATGAAGGCCTTGAAGCGCATCGACTCGTCGAAGGCCTCCTGCGCGCCAGTCAGGCGGCGCAGGCGGTCCACATCGGCGCCGGCGAGGAAGTCCTTCTTGCCCGAGGTGAGGATCAGGCCGCTGACGCTGGCGTCGCCCTCGAGCAGATCGGCCAGGCCGCCCAGCGGAATGGCCAGATCGTCGTTGAGCACGTTCATCGAGTGGCCGGGCAGGTCCATCGTCGCGACGACGATGCCGTCCGCACCCCGTTCGATCTTCAATGCATTGCTGTTGCTGCTCATGGCGTCAGACCCGTTCGATGATGGTCGAGATGCCCATGCCGGCACCCACGCAGAGGGTGGCGCAGCCGGTGGACAGGTTGCGGCGCTCCAGCTCGTCGAGCAGGGTGCCGAGGATGATGCAGCCGGTGGCGCCCAGCGGATGGCCCATTGCGATGGCGCCGCCGTTGACGTTGACGCGCTCCATGTCCAGCCCCAGATCGCGCGCCGTCTTCATCGGCACGGTGGCGAAGGCCTCGTTGATTTCCCAGAGGTCGATGTCCTTGGCCGACATGCCGGCCTGCTTCAGCGCCTTCTGGCAGGCCGGCGTCGGGCCGGTCAGCATGATGGTGGGTTCGGAGCCGATCACCGCGGCGGCACGGATGCGCGCGCGCGGCTTCAGCCCGGCCGCGTCGCCGCCGGCCTTGGAGCCGACCAGCATCAGCGCCGCGCCGTCGACGATGCCCGAGGAGTTGCCGGCGTGGTGCACATGGTTGATGCGCTCCACGGTGGTGTACTTGCGCAGCGCGGTGGCGTCGAAGCCCATCTGGCCCATCATCAGGAAGCTGGGCTCCAGCTTGGCCAGCGACTCGACCGTGGTGCCGGGACGGATGGTTTCGTCCTGGTCCAGCAGCAGCAGGCCGGCGATGTCGTGCACCGGCACGATGGAGTTCTTGAAGTGACCGGCCGCGCGCGCTGCGGCGGCGCGCTCGTGCGAACGCACCGCATAGGCGTCCACGTCGGCGCGGCCGAAGCCTTCCATGGTCGCGATCAGGTCGGCGCTGATGCCTTGCGGGATGAAGGCCAGCGCGTTGTTGACTCGCGGGTCCATCACCCAGGCGCCACCGTCGCTGCCCATGGGCCAGCGGCTCATGGACTCGACGCCGCCCGCGACGACCAGCTTCTCGAAGCCGCTGGCCACCTTGGCGGCGGCCAGGTTGATGGACTCCAGGCCCGAGGCGCAGAAGCGCGACTGCGTCACGCCGGCCACGTTCTGGGCCCAGCCGGCGTCCAGCACCGCGGTGCGCGCGATGTCGGCGCCTTGCTCGCCGACCGGCGTCACGCAGCCGATGACCAGGTCATCGACCAGCGAGGTGTCGAGCTTCTGACGCTGCTGCAGTGCCTGCAGCAGCGTGCGCAGCAGCCACACCGGGCTGGCCTGGTGCAGCTTGCCGTCCTTCTTGCCCTTGCCACGCGGCGTGCGCACGTGGTCGTAGAGGTAGGCGTCGAATGTCATGCGTGTCTCCTTGTCGCTGGCTGGGTGTCGGGCTTACATGAAGCGCGACGCCAGCTCCTTCATGATCTCGTTGGTGCCGCCGTAGATGCGCTGCACGCGGGCGTCCGCGTAGAGCTCGGCGATCGGGTACTCCATCATGTAGCCGTAGCCGCCGAAGAGCTGCAGGCACTCGTCGACGACCTTGCACTGCAGGTCGCTGACCCAGGCCTTGGCCAGCGCGGCGCGCGCGGCGTCGAGCTCGCCCTTCAGGTGGGCCACCATGCAGGCGTCCACGAAGGCGCGTGCGGCCAGCAGCTGGCTCTGCACCTCGGCCAGCTTGAAGCGGGTGTTCTGGAAGTTCCACACCGACTTGCCGAAGGCCTTGCGGTCCTTGGTGTAGGCGATGGTGTCGTTCAGCGCGCGCTCCATCGCGCCCACGCCGGTAACGGCGATGATCAGGCGCTCCTGCGGCAGCTCTTGCATCAGCTGGAAGAAGCCCTGGCCCTCGCCTTCGCCGGGCTGGGCCTTGGGGCCGCCGAGCAGGTTGGCGATGGGCACGCGCACCTCGTCGAAGAACAGCTCCGAGGTGTCCTGCGCCTTCATGCCGATCTTGTCGAGATTGCGGCCGCGGCGGTAGCCCGGCACCAGCGTGCCGTCCTCGTTCTCGACCTCGACGACCAGCAGCGAGATGCCCTTCGCGCCTTCGTCCTTGTCGGTCTTGCAGACCACCACCACCAGGTTGGCGTTCTGGCCGTTGGTGATGAAGACCTTCTGGCCGGAGAGCACGTAGTGGTCGCCGTCGCGGCGGGCCACGGTGCGCACGTTCTGCAGGTCGCTGCCGGTGCCGGGCTCGGTCATCGCGATCGCGCCGACCAGCTCGCCGGTGGCCATCTTGGGCAGCCAGCGCTGCTTTTGCTCTTCGTTGCCGTAGTGCAGGATGTAGGGTGCGACGATGGCCGAGTGCAGGCCGCCGCCGAAGCCGCCGATGGCGGCCTTGGCCTGCTCCAGCAGGATGATGGCGTCATGGCCGAAGTCGCCGCCGCCGCCGCCATAGGCTTCGGGCATGCTGGCGCAGAGAAGGCCGTTCTCGCCGGCCTCGCGCCAGGTCTCGCGACCCATCATGCCGGCTTCGCGCCATTCGGCGCAGCGCGGCACCCAGCGCTCCTTGAAGAAGCGGGCCACCGAATCCTGCAGCATGCGGTGCTCGTCGGTGATCCAGGCGGAGGGGAACAGCGGCAAAGACATGGGGGTCACTTCTCCTGCGCCGCAGCGATCTGCTGACGCACGTTCTCGTTGATGACGCGCAACTCGGCCAGCGTGGCTTCGATGTGCGCCTTTTTCTGCTCCAGTTCGGCAATCGCGGCGTCGGTGCGCTCCAGCGTGTACTGCAGCTGCTTGCTGCGGCCCTCGCCGTGGTTGCCGTAGAGGTCCAGGTACTGCTTGATTTCGTCCAGGCTGGATCCGATCGCCTTGGCGCGCAGGATCAGCTTGAGGCGGGCGCGGTCTCGCTGCGTGTAGACGCGCGCGCCGTTGACACGGCGCGGCTCGATCAGGCCCTTGTCCTCGTAGAAGCGGATCGCGCGCGGCGACAGACCGAACTCATCGCAGAGCTGGGTGATGCCGTAGAGCTGCTCCTGCGGCTCGCTGGTGCTGGAGGCCAGCATCTCCAGCGCGGCCGCCTTGCGCTTGCGGTCCAGTCCTGCGCTCATGGGTTCAGACCACGCGCGAGAGCTTCATCGCGACGCTCATGTCGCCCGAGACCTTGAACTTGCCCATCATGAAGCCGTTCATCGGGTTGAGCTCGCCGGTGAGCAGCGCAGCCAGGTTCTCGCGGGTGATGGCCACGGTGCAGTCGGCGTCGCGGTTCTCATTGCTGACGGTGTTGGGCGAAGCCTTGGCGTCGATCACGACCACGCCATCGTCGCCGCAATCGAACTTCAGCACGGCGCCCAGGCCGCTTTCGTCGCCGACCTTGGCGCGCAGGGCTTCGGTGATGGCTTGCATGTCCATGGAAATTGTCCTTTCTGGGTTGTGGGAAGCGGAAATGCCTCGCATGCTACGGGCAAAGGCAAACCCGCGGATTATGGTATTCACCTATATGAAAGATAGGTGACGTTAACGGAAGCTATCGGTCATTCGCGTAATGCACTGCAGCATTGCGCGCTTGACTGACTGATCGATTGACGAATCGATCGACTGATCGGATGGATGGAGACAAGCAGATGGACGCGACAAAGACGTCGGCGCATTACCGCAGCGTGTTCAGGCCCGAGCTGTTCGCGGGCCAGCGCATCTGGGTGACGGGGGGCGGCTCGGGTATAGGCCGCTGCGTGGCGCACGAGCTGGCCTCGCTGGGGGCGGAGGTGCTGATCTCGGGCCGCAGCGCCGACAAGCTCGAGCGCGTGGCCGCCGAGATCGTCGAGGACGGCGGACGCTGCCAGTGGCGCGCCTTTGACATCCGCGACGAGGAGGCGGTGAAGAGCAATGTCGCCGCGGTGCTGGCCGAGATCGGCCCGGTGCACGGCCTGGTCAACAACGCCGGCGGCCAGTTCCCTGCGCCGATGATGATGATCTCCAAGCGCGGCTTCGAGGCGGTGGTGGCCAACAACCTGACCGGCGGCTTCCTGATGATGCGCGAGCTGTTCACGCAGTGCCTGCAGAAGAACGGCGGCGCGATCGTCAACATGACCGCCGACTTCCGCAACGGCATGCCCGGCATGGCGCACAGCGGCGCGGCGCGCGCCGGCATGAGCAATCTGACGATGAGCGCCGCCTTCGAGTGGGCGCACGCCGGCGTGCGCGTCAACGCGGTGGCGCCGGGCTGGGTGGCCTCCAGCGGCATGGACAGCTACGGCCCCGCGATCCAGCCGCTGATCAAGCAGCTGAAGAACCACGTGCCGCTGCGCCGCATGGCCAGCGAGGCCGAGATCAGCGCGGCCATCGTCTTCCTGCTCTCGCCGGCGGCGGCCTTCATCAGCGGCGTGACGCTGCAGATCGATGGCGCCGCCTCGCTGGGCAATCCGCTCTTCCCCATGCCCACGGAGGGCGGCAATGCCGCCTTCGAGGGCTTCCATCGCGCCATGACGCCGGAGGTCTTGAAGTGAGTCGCCTGAATTCCCGCCTGAACCCGCGCTCCGCCGCTTTTGCAGCCAATGTGGCGGCGATGCAGGCCAAGCTCGACGAGGTCCGCGCGTTGGAGGCCAAGGTGGTGGCCGAGTCCGAATCCAAGCGCGACAAGTTCGAGAAGCGCGGCCAGCTGCTGCCGCGCGAGCGCGTCGCCCGCCTGATCGACCGTGGCTCCAGCTTCCTGGAGCTGTCCACGCTGGCCGGTCTGGGTATGCACGACGACGACGGCAAGAAGTCGGTACTCGGCGGCGGCTCCATCATCGGCATCGGCCAGGTGGGCGGCAAGCGCGTGCTGATCTCGGCCAACGACAGCGCGATCAAGGGCGGCACCATCGCGCCCATGGGCCTGAAGAAGGCCTTGCGCGCGCACCAGATCGCGATGGAGAACCGTCTGCCGCTGATCTACCTGGTGGAGAGCGGCGGCGCCAACCTGATGTACCAGAGCGAGATGTTCATCGAGGGCGGACGCAGCTTCGCCAACCAGGCGCGGCTCTCGGCGATGGGCATCCCGCAGATCGCCGTGGTGCATGGCTCATCCACTGCCGGCGGCGCCTACCTGCCGGGCCTGTCGGACTATGTGCTGCTGGTCAAGGACCGCTCCAGCATCTACCTGGCCGGCCCGCCGCTGGTGAAGGCTGCGATCGGTGAAGACGTCACCGACGACGAGCTGGGCGGCTCGGACACGCATGCACGCGTCACCGGCCTGGGCGAGTACCTGTGCGAGGACGATGCCCATGCGCTGGCCACCACGCGCGAGCTGATGGCGCTGCTGCCCTGGGACGCCGTGCCCGAGCGCGCCGCGTCCGCTGAGCCGCTGTTCCCTGCCGAGGAGCTGCTGGGCGTGGTGCCGGTGGACGAGCGCGAGCCCTACGACGTGCGCGAGGTGATCGCGCGCCTGGTCGACGGCTCGGAGTTCCTCGAGTTCAAGGCCGCCTATGCGCCGGAGACCGTCTGCGGCCACGCGCGCATCGATGGTCACGCGGTGGGCCTGATCGGCAACAACGGCCCGATCCAGCCCCAGGGCTCGACCAAGGCGGCGCAGTTCATGCAGCTGTGCGACCAGGCCGGCGTGCCGCTGGTGTTTCTGCAGAACACCACCGGTTACATGGTCGGCCGCGATGCCGAGCGCGGCGGCGCCATCAAGCATGGCTCCAAGATGATCCAGGCGGTGGCCAATGTGCGCGTGCCCAAGTTCACCATCGTGCTGGGCGGATCTTTCGGCGCCGGCAACTACGGCATGTGCGGCCGCGGCTTCGATCCGCGCTTCATCTTCAGCTGGCCCAGCGCGCGTACCGCGGTGATGGGCGGCGCGCAGGCGGCCAAGGTGATGGACATCGTCAATCGCGCCAAGCTCGAACGCATGGGCATGCCCGTCAACGACGAGGCCTTGAGCGGCATGAGCGACCAGCTGCGCCAGCGCATCGATCGCGAATCCAGCGTGCTGTTCGGCACCGCGCGCCTGTGGGACGACGGCGTCATCGACCCGCGCGACACCCGCCGCGTGCTGGCGCTGTGCCTGGCGCTGGCGGCTGAAGGCCAGGTGCGCGAGCTGCGTCCCAATGCCTTCGGCGTGGCGCGCCTGTGACGCTGAAGCCCTGAACAACGAAGACACCCGGCGCCCTCGAGCGGACGCGCCCAGCCAAGGAGAACTGCAATGAAATGGACCACTGAACACCAGGCCCTGTACGACACCGTCGCGCGCTTCGTCGACAAGGAGCTCAACCCCTACGTCGCCGAGTGGGAGAAGAACGAGATGTTCCCGGCGCACGAGGTGTTCAAGAAGCTCGGCGACCTGGGCCTCCTGGGCCTGAAGTACCCCGAAGAGTTCGGCGGCAGCGGACTGGACTTCAGCTACTCGATGGTGATGGCCGAGGCGCTGGGCACCTGCCGCGTCGCCGGCGTGCCTATGGCCATCGGCGTGCAGACCGATATGTGCACGCCAGCGCTGGCGCGCTTCGGCAGCGATGAGCTGAAGCGCGAGTTCCTGGCGCCGTCGATCGCCGGCGACTACGTCGGCTGCATCGGCGTGTCCGAGCCTGGCGGCGGCTCCGACGTCGCGGCGCTGAAGACCACCGCCAGGAAGGATGGCGGCGACTACGTCATCAACGGCACCAAGATGTGGATCACCAACGGCATGCAGGCCGACTGGTGCTGCCTGCTGGCCAACACCAGCGAAGGCCCGGTGCACAAGAACAAGAGCCTGATCATCGTGCCGCTGAACACGCCCGGCGTGACGCGGCAGAAGATCCACAAGATCGGCATGGACTCGTCCGACACCGCCCAGCTCTTCTTCGACAACGTGCGCGTGCCGCAGCGCAACCTGATCGGTCAGGAAGGCATGGGCTTCATGTTCCAGATGATGCAGTTCCAGGAAGAGCGCCTGTGGGGCGCGGCTTCCTGCCTGAAGAACCTGGACAACCTGATCGACCAGACCATCGACTACACCCGTCAGCGCCAGGCCTTCGGCAAGCCGCTGCTGGACAACCAGGTGGTGCACTACCGCCTGGCCGAGCTGCGCACCGAGGTCGAGGCGCTGCGCTCGCTGACCTACCGCGCAGTGGACATGTATGTAGGCGGCCAGGACGCCGCCAAGCTGGCGTCGATGGCCAAGCTCAAGAGCGGTCGCCTGATCCGCGAAGTGGCCGACGCCTGCCTGCAGTACTGGGGCGGCATGGGCTTCACCTGGGACAACCCGGTCAGCCAGGCCTACCGCGACGGCCGCCTGGTCTCGATCGGCGGCGGCGCCGACGAGGTGATGCTGTCGATCATCTGCAAGCTGGAGGGCACCCTCCCGAAATGACCCACCCCCCTACGCGCTGCGCGCGCCCCCTCAAGGGGGCGAGCCCGCAGGCCCGGCAAAGCCGGATCCTCGGGCTCCGCGCGGCTGGGCTTGCGGCATGCCGAGGCCAGGCGAGGAGTAGCGAAACAATGACCAATTCAACGAACGAACTGCCGCGCCCGCAGGCGCTGGCGCTGTCGCTGCCTAGCGCCGGCGTGCTGGAGATCCGGCTGAACCGGCCGGAGTCGCGCAATGCGCTGTCGCTGGCGATGGTCGGCGAGCTGCGCGAGGCGCTGGCCTGGGCCGAGGCCCAGCCGGGCATGCGCGCCGTGGTGCTGCGGGGCAATGGCGGGCATTTCTGCTCGGGCGGCGACCTCAAGGACATGGCGATGGCGCGCATGCGCCTGGCCGACGAAGGCCCGGCCGTGCTGGAGAAGCTCAACGCCGCCTTCGGCGAGCTCTGCGTGGCCTTCGACCACACGCCGCTGGCCACCATCGCGGTGCTGGAAGGCACGGTGATGGGCGGCGGCTTCGGCCTGGCCTGCGTGGCCGACATCGCGCTGGCTGGCCGCTCGGTGAGCTTCCGCCTGCCGGAGACCTCGCTGGGCGTGGTGCCGGCGCAGATCGCGCCCTTCCTGGTGCAGCGCCTGGGCTATTCGCAGGCGCGCCGCCTGGCCGTCAGCGGCGGCCGGCTCAATGGCGAGCAGGCGCTGCGCCTGGGCCTGGTGCACGAGCTGCACGAGGACGCGGCGCTGGATGCGGCGCTGGAGGCCGCGCTGGCCCAGGTGCGCCAGTGCGCACCCAAGGCGGTCGGCGCGACCAAGGCGCTGATGGCGCGCGCGCTGCACGAGCCGGCGCAAGGCCTGGTGGCCGATGCGGCCCAGGTCTTCGCGAAGGCCGCGCTGGGTGAAGAGGGCATGGAAGGCATCGCCGCCTTCGTCGAGAAGCGTGCGCCGCGTTGGGCCGTGGCGCAGTGAGTTGAGGACGGGATAGATGTTCAAGAAGATATTGATTGCGAACCGGGGAGAGATCGCCTGCCGCGTGATCCGTACCGCGCGGGCGCTGGGCTATCGCACGGTGGCGGTGTATTCGGATGCCGACGCGAACGCGCCCCATGTGAGCCTGGCCGACGAGGCCATCGCCCTGGGCGGTAACACCGCCGCCGAGTCCTATCTGCGCGGCGACGCGCTGATTGCGGCGGCCAAGCGCTGCGGCGCCGATGCCATCCACCCCGGCTACGGCTTCCTGTCCGAGCGCGCCGATTTCGCGCAGGCGGTCGTCGATGCGGGCCTGGTGTTCATCGGCCCGCCGGCCAAGGCCATCATCGCAATGGGCAACAAGGCCGGCGCCAAGCGCCGCATGATCGAAGCCGATGTGCCCTGTGCGCCCGGCTATCTGGGCGACGAGCAGGACGAGGCCACGCTTTTGCGCGAGGCCAAGGCGCTGGGCTATCCGCTGCTGGTCAAGGCGGTGGCCGGCGGCGGTGGCCGCGGCATGCGCCTGGTGCACAAGGCCGAGGAGCTGGAAGCCGCGATCACCGGCGCGCTTCGCGAGGCGCAGAGCGCCTTCGGCGACGGCACGCTGATGCTGGAGCGCCTGATCGAGCGCGGCCGCCATATCGAGATCCAGGTCTTCGCCGACGGCCATGGCCATGCGGTGCATCTGGGCGAACGCGACTGCACCGCGCAGCGCCGCCGCCAGAAGGTCATCGAGGAAGCGCCGTCGCCGGTGGTCAGCGCGACGATGCGCGAGGCCATGGGCCGCGATGCCGTCGCTGCCGCGCTGGCCGTGGGCTATGTGGGCGCGGGCACGGTGGAGTTCATCGTCGACGACGCGATGAAGCACTACTTCCTGGAGATGAACACGCGCCTGCAGGTCGAGCACCCGGTGACCGAATGCATCACCGGCCTGGACCTGGTGGAGTGGCAGCTGCGCGTGGCCGCCGGCGAGCCGCTGCCATTGACGCAATCGCAGATCGCCTTCAAAGGCCATGCGATCGAGGCGCGCCTGTATGCCGAAGACCCGTATGCCGGCTTCGCGCCGCAGACCGGCCGCATCGAATGGTGGCGTCCGCAAATCGCCGCACGCCAGGCCGGCGTGCGCATCGACGACGGCATCGTCGAGGGCGGCGAAGTCTCGCCCTACTACGACGCGATGGTCGCCAAGCTCATCGTGCACGGCCGCGACCGCGAGGACGCGATCCGGCGCCTGGCCGCCGCATTGGAAGACGCGCCGCTGCTGGGCCTGACCAACAACGGCCGCTTTCTGCGCGACCTGATCCAGCATGCGGACTTCCGCGCCGCGCGCATGCACACCAGCCTGCTCGACGACTGGGCTGCCAATGGCGAGCCGCTGCTGCAGCGCCCGCAGCCATCCGATACGGACTGGCTGCTGGCCGCCGCGCTGCTGGCCTTGCCCGAGGACGAGGCCGCGACCGGCTCGCTGAGCGCGCCGCTGTCCGGCTTTGACCTGCGCCTGCGCCACGGCGAGGACGAGCGCCGCTATCGCGCGCAACTGCTGGCCGGCAACACCGTGCAGCTGGCACCGGTGGGCAGCCAGGCGACACACCAGGTGCAGCTGCTCGGCGCCGATGCCGACGGCCGCCTGCGCATCAGTGTGGATGGCGTGCAGCGCTGGCTGATCGCGCGCCGCGATGGCCTGCGCTTGCAGCTCGTCAGCGACGCGGCGGTCTATGTCTTCGAGGAACCGTCGCCGGTGCCCGCGAGCGCCGACGCCAACGACCCGCTGCGCGCGACGGCGCCGGTGGCCGGGCTGGTCGCGCAGGTGCTGGTCAAGCCCGGCGATGTGGTCGCCGAGGGCCAGCCGATGCTCAGCGTCGAGGCGATGAAGATGGAAATGTGGCTTAGCGCGGCCTGCGCCGGGCGAGTCAAGGCCGTGCATGCGGCGCCGCAGGAATCTGTGGCCGCGGGCGCGTTGCTCATCGAACTTGAAAAACTGGAGACCGAACAATGAGTGCTGACAAGGCCATCCTGACCTGCGCGCTGACCGGCGTGCTAACCAACCCCAAGCAGCATCCGGTGCCGGTGACGCCGGCGCAGATGGCGGCCGAGGCGCGCGACGCCTTCAATGCCGGCGCCTCGGTGATGCATGTGCACCTGCGCATGCAGGACGAGGGCCTGGGCCACCTGCCCAGCTGGGATCCGAACGTCGCCGAATCCATCATCGGCGCGATCCGCGAGGCCTGCCCCGGCGTGATCATCAATCTGACCACTGGCGTGATCGGCAAGGACATCAGCGGCCCCGTGGAATGCATCCGTCGGGTCAAGCCCGAGATCGCCGCCTGCAATGCCGGCAGCCTGAACTACCTGAAGATCAAGGAAGACGGCTCCTGGGCCTGGCCACCGATGGTCTTCGACAACCCGGTGGCCAAGGTGCAGCAATTCCTCGACGTGATGGAGGAATGCGGCGTGCATCCCGAGTTCGAGTGCTTCGACGTGGGCATCGTGCGCTCGGTGGGCATGTACGTGAAGAACGGCATGTTCAAGAAGAGCATGGGCCGGCCGGAATACAACTTCGTGATGGGCGTGGCCTCGGGCATGCCCTGCGACGCCGAGCTGCTGGCGCTGCTGCCGCGCTACCTCTGCGAGGACGCGGTGTGGCAGACCACGCTGATCGGCCGCCAGGAGATCTGGCCGGTGCACCAGAAGACGGCAGACCTGGGCGGCATGCTGCGCACCGGGCTGGAAGACACCTTCTACCTGCCCGACGGTTCGCGCGCTACCGGCAACGGCCAGCTGATCGAGGCGCTGGCGCGCTGCGCCGCCAATGCCGGCCGCGCGATCGCCAGCCCGACCGAGGCCCGCGCGATGCTGGGTCTGGCGCACTGAGCCCCAGCAAGCAAGAGCGCCCGCGCCGCGGCCGAGGGCCGCGCCACGCCGGCAGTACTGAAGCGCATCGGAAGAGACAGCAGCAGGCAAGAGCAGTAGCCGTTCCCCCCCCATCACTCACAGGGCGCCAGTGAACAACAAGGAAGCGCCCGGAGGAGACATAGCGATGAGCGAGACCAAGAGCCGTCTGGCCGCGGGTGACCCGTCCAGCGTTACAACGCCGCATGCCTTGCTGGCCACGGCGAGCCGCATTCCCGACCGGCCGGCCTATTTCGTGCGCGGCGAGCAGCAGTGGCAGCCCACCACCTGGGCCCAGCTGCTCAAGCAGGTGCAGACAGCGGCGCGCGCCCTCGTGGCCCTGGGCGTCGAGCCGCAGCAGACGGTGTGCATCCTCGGCTTCAACCGTCCGGAGTGGCTGATCATGGATCACGCCGCGATGATGGTGGGTGCCACGAGCGCGGGCATCTACTGGACCAGTGCGCCGGCGGAGGTCGAGTACATCCTCAATCACTGCAGGGCGCCGCTGCTGCTGCTGGAGGATGCAGGACAGCTGGACAAGATCGCGGGTCGGACCGAGGCCCTGCCGCATCTGAAGACCGTCATCAGCATGGGCAAGGAGCGCTTGCCCAAGGCAATGGCCTGGGAGCAATTCCTCGCGCTGGGCGACGGGCCGGATGCGGTGAGTCTGCAGGTCGAGGTGGACCGTCGCATGGCCGCGATCCAGATGAGCGACCTGGGCTCGCTGATCTACACCAGCGGCACCACCGGCCATCCGAAGGCGGTGATGCTCAGCCACGGCAACCTGGCCTGGACCGCGCATTCGCTCAACAGCATCTACGGCATGGACCAGAACGGCCGTTTGATCTCTTACCTGCCGATGGCGCATGTGGCCGAGAAGGTGGGGGCGATCCATGCACCGGCGCGCGCGGGCAATGCGATCTACTTCGCCCGCGCCATCGAGCAGCTGCTGGACCATATGAAGGAAGTGCGCCCCACGGTGTACTTCGGCGTGCCGCGGCTGTGGGAGAAGATGCATGCCGCGCTGTCCGAGAAGCTCGGTGCCGCCACCGGCGTCAAGGGCGCGCTGGCGCGCTGGGCCATGGGCGTGGCACGCCGCTGGCATGAGCAGACGCTGGCCGGCCGCGCGCCCGGCGCGCTGCTGGACCTGCAAATGGGCCTCGCGCGCCGGCTGGTGCTGGGCAAGGTGCACCAGGCGCTGGGCCTGGACCAGGCCACGCTGCTGCTGTCCAGCGCGGCACCGATCTCGCCGGAGATCCTGAAATTCTTCTTCAGCCTGGACCTGCCGGTTCGCGAGCTCTATGGGCAGAGCGAGGTCTGCGGCCCCACCACGCTGAACCTGGTCGGCGCCACGCGGGTCGGCTCGGTCGGACGGGCAATCCCCGGCCTGGCCTTGCGCATCGCCGACGATGGCGAGGTGCTGGTGCAGAGCCCCGGCGTCTTCAAGGGCTATGCAGGCGACCAGGCTGCCACCGCCGAGACGCTGCGGGACGGCTGGCTGCACAGCGGCGACCTGGGGCGCATCGATGCCGATGGCTATCTGTTCATCACCGGCCGCAAGAAGGATCTGATCATCACCTCGGGCGGCAAGAACATCTCGCCGGCCAATCTGGAGAGCGATCTGATGGGTCAGCCGCTGATCGAGCATGCGGTGGTGGTGGGCGAGGGTCGGCATTTCCTGTCCGCGCTGCTGACGCTCAAGCCCGATGAACTGAAGGCCTTTGCCGAGCGCGAAGGCCTGCCCCTCGACGGGCTGGAGCAGCATCCCAAGCTGCTCGCCGCCGTGCAGGCGCAGGTGGACGAGGTCAACAGTCGGCATGCGCGCGTCGGCTCGGTGCGCAAGTTCGCGGTCATCCCGGGCAACTTCAGCATTGCCGACGGCTTGCTGACGCCGACGATGAAGCTGCGCCGCAAGGCGGTGATCGAGGCACATCGCGAGATCGTCGAATCGCTCTACAAAGACTGAGCGGCCCGGCCATGGACTGGGATCTGATCGTCGTCGGCAGCGGTTTCGGCGGCGCGGTCGCCGCGCTGCGCGCCGCCGAGAAGGGCCACCGCGTGCTGGTGCTGGAGCAGGGCCGTGAGGTCTCGAGCGAGGACATGCGCGCCGCGGCCGACGACCCCAAGCGCCTGCTGTGGGCGCCGCGCCTGGGCCTGCACGGGCATTTCACGCAGACCTTGCTGCGCCACCTCAGCGTGGCGCGCGGCGTGGGCGTGGGTGGCGGCAGCCTGGTCTTCGCCGCGGTGCTGCTGGAGCCCGGCGAGGGCTTCTACCGCGACCCCGCCTGGGCCGCGCTGCCGGCGCGCGACTGGCGCGCCGAGCTGGCGCCGCATTTCGCCACCGCCGCGCGAATGCTGGGTCGCGCGATCAACCCGCGCCAGAGCCAGCAGGACCACTGGCTGCGCGAGACCGCGGCGCTGATGGGCGCGGCCGACAGCTTCGGCCCGGTGACCCAGGCCATCCTCTTCCCGTCGCCGGGGCAGGAGCCGGGCCAGGACCAGGGCGATCCCTTCTTCGGCGGCATCGGCCCCGAGCGGCGCAGCTGCACCTTCTGCGCCGACTGCTGCAGCGGCTGCCATGTGGGCGCGAAGAACTCGCTGGACAAGAACTATCTGCACCTGGCGCGGCTGCATGGCGTGCAGATCCGCGCCGAGCGCCGCGTCGAGTGCATCACGCCGCTGGGCGAGGGAGGCGCCGAGGGTGGCGGCTACGAGCTGCGCGTGCGCAGCACGCTGTCGCCGCGGCTGCAAGAAAGCTATCGCGCGCGCCGCGTCGTGGTGGCGGCCGGCGTGCTGGGCACGCTGGAGCTGCTGCTGGCCTGCCGCGACCGCTGGCGCACGCTGCGTGCGCTGTCGCCGCGGCTGGGCGAGCAGGTGCGCAGCAACAGCGAGGTGATCAGCAGCGTCACCGCGCGCGAGCGCGACATCGACCTGCGCGATGGCGCCACCATCTCCACGCACTTCATGCTCGGCGAGCACACCCACATCACGCAGAACCGCTTCTCGCGCGCCATGCGCGTGCTGCGCTGGCAGGGTGGGCCGCTGGTCAGCGAACCGCGCCCGCTGCCGCGCGCGCTGAAGACGCTGGCCGCCTTCGTGCTCCGCCCGCGCGAGGCCACTGCGGCGATGCGAAGCGGTCGCCGCTGGGCCGAACGCTCGACCGTGCTGCTAACGATGCAGGCGGTGGACAACCAGCTCGCGCTGCGCCTCAAACGCGGCCTGTTCGGCTGGCGCCTGGCCAGCGAAGTGCCGTCCGGCCAGGCGCGGGCGCCGTCCTATCTGCCGCAGGCGCAGCTGCTGACCGAGACCTTTGCGCGCGTGAGCGGCGGCACGCCCAGCAATGCCTTGCCCGAAACCCTGCTCGGCGCCGCCACCACCGCCCATGTGCTGGGCGGCTGCGTGATGGGCGGCGATGCGCGCAGCGGCGTCGTCAGCGACAGCGGCGAGGTTTTCGGACATCCCGGACTCTATGTGATGGATGCCTCCATCGTGCCGGCCAATGTCGGCGTCAATCCCAGCCTGACCATCACCGCGATGGCCGAGCGCTGCATGAGCTTTTTCCCCAACCGCCGGTCGAGCTGACCGCACACAACCCCAAGGAGACAAAGCGATGAACGAGAACAACAAGAAGAACCACAGCAGCACGAAGCGAAAACAGCTGCAGCGCACGGCCCTGGCCGCCGCGCTGCTGGCCACAGCCAGCCTGGGCGCGCAGGCGCAGGAACTCCGTATCGGCCTGGTGCATATCGATCCCAGCGCCAGCTCGGACGGCATCAAGGGGCTGAACCCGCTGGGCTCGCTGCTCGCCCGGCCCGGCTACAACGCCACGCTGGGCAAGGCCACGACGGTGCTGGTGACCTATGAGCAACGCTTCATGGATGATCGCTTCGGCGCGCAGCTGGTGCTGGGCCTGCCGCCCAAGCACGACATCATCGGGGCAGGCACGCTCAGGCCTGGTGAGACCATCGGCAGCCTGAAGCAGTTCTCGCCCGGCCTGCTGTTCAACTATCACTTCGCCGACCGCAAGTCGACCTGGCGGCCCACCATCGGCATCGGCCCGCTGTTCTCGACCATTCGTGACGTCAGCATCGACCCAGCGGTGCAACCCCACACCACGGCGAAGGCCGACAAGGCCTGGGGTGTGGTCGCGCATGCGGCGTTGTCCTATGCCTTCGATTCGCGCTGGTCACTGGTCGGCGCCTTGGGCCACACGCGTGTCAAGAACTCCATCACGCTGAGCACCGACACCAGCAAGCCGCCCTACACGCAGCTGGGCCTGCCCGCGGGTACCGCGCTCAGCGGCCTGGACGTGAAGACGCGCAACACCACCGTGTCCCTGACGGTGGGCTACAACTTCTAAGCTGGCACCCCACGCCCGGGCCTGCGGCCCAGGCGTGCCGCTCACACCCGCGGCGTGGCGCGCTCGATGATGGCAGCGCAGTCCACGCCGGTCGGCAGCGTGCCGTAGTTGCGATGGCCGTTGCTGCCGGCCAGGCGCGAGGCGCAGAAGGCATCGGCCACGGCGGCCGGTGCATGCTGCAGCAGCAGCGCGGCCTGCAGCGCGAGCGCCATGCGGTCGACGATGTCGCGCGAGCGGTATTCGATGTCTTCGGGCTTGCGGAAGTCGGTCTTCAGCTGCGCCACTGCGGCGTCCAGCGCGGCATGCGCGCCACGAGCGCGCCCCAGCTCGGCAAAGAAGGCCTCCAGCGTGGCGGGCGACTTCTCCAGCGCGCGCAGCACGTCCAGGCACTGCACATTGCCGCTGCCTTCCCAGATCGCGTTGACCGGCGATTCGCGGAACAGGCGCGGGAAGGGGCTGTCCTCCATCACGCCGCTGCCGCCTATGCATTCCATCGCCTCGTAGGCATGCTGCGGCGTGCGCTTGCAGATCCAGTACTTGCCGACCGCGGTGCACAGACGCACCAGCAGGTCCTCGTGCGTGTCGCTGCGATTGTCGAGCGCGCGCGCGATGCGCATCGTCAGCGCCACGCTGCCTTCGTTCTCCAGCACCAGATCGGCCAGCACGTTCTGCATCAGCGGCTGTTGGTTCAAGACCTTGCCGAAGGCCGAGCGCAGCGAGCAGTGGTGCAGCGCATGCGACACGGCGGCACGCTGGCCCGAGGACGAGCCGATCATGCAGTCGAAGCGCGTCATCGCCACCATCTCGATGATGGTGCGCACGCCGCGGCCTTCCTCGCCGACCATCCAGGCCAGCGCGCCGCGCAGCTCGGTCTCGCTCGATGCGTTCGAGACATTGCCCATCTTGCGCTTCAGGCGGATGACCTGCAGCGGGTTCTTCGTGCCATCGGGCTTCCAGCGCGGCAGCAGGAAGCAGGACAGGCCGCCCGGCGCCTGCGCCAGCACCAGGAAGGCATCGCACATCGGCGCGGAGACGAAGAATTTGTGGCCGACCAGCTCGTAGGCTGCGCCGGGCCCGGTGGCGGCGCCCAGCGGGTGGGCGCGCGTGCTGTTGGCGCGCACGTCCGAGCCGCCCTGCTTCTCGGTCATCGCCATGCCTATGGTCAGGCCGGGCTTCTGTGCATCGGGCACGTTGCGCGGGTCGTAGCTGCGCGCGGTGATGCGCGGCAGCCATTGCTCGGCCAGCGCCGGCGTGGTCTGCAGCGCTGGCACCGAGGCGAAGGTCATCGTGATCGGGCAGCCATGGCCGGCCTCCACCTGCGACTGCAGATAGAAGCGCGCCGCGCGCGCCACATGGGCGCCGGCGCGCGGCTCGGTCCAGGGCGAGGCGTGGATGCCCTGTTCGATCGCGGTGCGCATCAGCTGGTGATAGGCGGGGTGGAACTTCACCAGATCCACGCGGTTGCCGAAGCGGTCGTGCGTGTCCAGCTCGGGCGGGAACTTGTTGGCCTGCACGCCCAGGTCCAGGTAGTCGGCCGAGCCGGTGAGGCGGCCGAAGTCCATCAGGCTGTCCTCGGCCCAGGCCGCGCCTTCGCGCACCACCGCTTCGCGCAACGCGGTGTCCTGCGCATACATGTTGTAGTCCAGCAGCTCGCGCGAGACGTTCTCGACGACGTGGGTGGAGGACAGAAAGCGGCTATCGATCATGGCGACCTCGGATGCGGCATGGCACTGTTCCCGAGTCTAGAAGCGAACAGGCTGCGCTGCGGCGGTGCTGTCGGTGCCTGGCGACGTCCTGGTCTGGCGGCGTCGCCGAGGCGACACCGGCTCAGGGTTTGTCATGGCCGGCGGGGGCTTGCCCGCTGCGTGCGCTGGCTGCAGATTGCGCAGGCAGGAGCGAGCTGCACGCAGCGCAGCAGTCCGGCAGAGCGAGGGCGAGGACATGAGCGAAGCAGGCAACAAGAGCAAGGGCGTGCGTTGCGAGACGCAAGGCGCACTGGCGATCATTGAGCTGGACCGGCCGGACGCGTTGAACGCGCTCGATGCCGGCATGTCGCGCGACTTGCTCGCCGCGGTGCGCGCGGTCACCTCGGCACCGACGACGCGCGCGGTGCTGCTGTGCGGCGCTGGCCGCGCCTTCTGCGCCGGCGGCGACGTGGCCGGCATGCAGTCGGGCGGGACCACCGCGGTGGCCGAGGAACTGATCGAGAACCTGCACGAGTCGGTGCGCCTGCTCACTGCGCACGACGCGCCGGTGATTGCCGCGCTGCAGGGCGCGGTGGCCGGCGCCGGCTGGAGCCTGGCGCTGGCGGCGGATCTGGCCATCGCTGCCGACGATGCGGTGTTCACGCTGGCCTACGCAAGGCTCGGCGCCAGCTGCGACGTGGGCTCGTCCTGGGCGCTGCCGCGCATCGTCGGCCTGCGCCGCGCGCTGCAGATCGCGCTGCTCAGCGAACGCATCGATGCGGCCACCGCGTTGCAATGGGGCCTGGTCAACCGCCTGGTGCCGGCCGCGCAGCTGCGCGAACAGGCGCTGGCCCTGGCGCAGCAACTGGCCGACGGGCCGACGCTGGCGCTGGGCCGGCTCAAGCGCCTGATGCGCCAGTCGCTCGACACGGAACTGGGGCCGCAGCTCGACGCCGAGCGCGAGGCCTTCATCGCCGGCACCGCCAGCGCCGATTTCGCCGAGGGCGTCAGCGCCTTCCTGGCCAAGCGGGCACCGCGCTTCGTCGGACGCTGACACGGGCGCTGCATTCGGCACGCGCCGGCGCAGCCAGACTGTCCGCCCAGGCGCCGTCGGCGGCATACTGCTGGACGATGCCGGAAGATGCCCATGCCCCAGCCGCCCAACCCTGCTGACAGGCCCTCGCGCCTGAGTGTCCTGATCGAGACGCACCGCCACCGCCCCGGCGCGCTGCTGCCGCTGCTGCAGGCGGTGCAGGCCGAGCTGGGCTGCGTGCCCGACACGGCCGTGCCCGAGATCGCCGCCGCGCTGAACCTCTCGCGCGCCGAGGTGCATGGCGTGATCACCTATTACCCCTGGTTCCGCCGCCAGCCGGCGGGTCGGCATCGGCTGCAGATCTGCCGCGCCGAGGCCTGCCGGGCCTGCGGCGGCGAAGGCCTGCAGGCGCTGGCCGAGCAGCTGCTGGGCTGTGCCGAGCACGAGACCCGCGCTGACGGCGCAGTGACGCTGGAGCCGGTCTATTGCCTGGGTCTGTGCGCCACCGCGCCGGCGCTGCAGCTGGACGAGCGCCAGCATGGCCGCGTGACGCCCGAGCGCCTGCGCGAGCTGCTTGCAGGTCTGGAGCTGCAGCGATGAGCGCCAGCCCCGTGAAGCTCTATGTGCCGCGCGATGCCGCGGCGCTGGCGGTGGGCGCCGACGAGGTGGCCGCCGCGCTGCAGGCCGAGTGCGCGCGCCGTGGCCTGGCCGTCGAGCTGGTGCGCAATGGCTCGCGCGGCCTGTTGTGGCTGGAGCCGCTGCTCGAGGTGGCCACGCCGGCCGGCCGCATCGCCTACGGGCCGGTGCAGGCCGGCGATGTGCCGGCGCTGCTCGACGCCGGGCTGCTGCAGGGCGGCGCGCATCCGCTGTGCCAGGGGCCTACCGAAGCGATTCCCTATCTGGTGCGCCAGCAGCGCCTGTGCTTTGCGCGCGTCGGCGTCGCCGATCCGCTGTCGCTGCAGGACTATGCGGCACAGCAGGGCTGGGCCGGGCTGCACGCGGCGCTGGCGTTGCCACCCGAGGCCATCGTGCAGACGGTGGCCGATGCGGGCCTGCGCGGCCGTGGCGGCGCGGCCTTTCCGGTGGGCATCAAGTGGCGCACGGTGGCGCAGGCCAGTGCGGCGCAGAAGTACATCGTCTGCAATGCCGACGAGGGCGATTCGGGCAGCTTCTCCGACCGTATGCTGATGGAGGGCGATCCCTACGCGCTGATCGAGGGCATGGCGATCGCCGGCCTGGCGGTGGGGGCGACGCAGGGCTACATCTATCTGCGTGCCGAGTACCCGCACGCCCACGCGACGCTCGTCGAGGCGCTCGCGCGCGCCGAGGCGGCGGGCTTTCTGGGCGATAGCGTCTGCGGCAGCGGCCGGGCCTTCCGCATCGAGCTGCGCCTGGGCGCGGGATCCTATGTCTGCGGCGAGGAGACCGCCTTGCTGGAAAGCCTGGAGGGCCGGCGCGGCATCGTGCGCGCCAAGCCGCCGCTGCCGGCGCTCTCCGGCCTGTTCGGCCAGCCGACGGTGGTCAACAACGTGATCAGCCTGGCCAGCGTGCCGGCCATCCTGGCGCGCGGCGCGGCCTTCTATCGCGACTATGGCCTGGGCCGTTCGCGCGGCACGCTGCCCTTCCAGCTGGCCGGCAATGTGCGCCAGGGCGGGCTGGTGGAGCTGGCCTTCGGCCTGACGCTGCGCGAGCTGGTGTTCGGCTTCGGCGGCGGCACGCGCAGCGGCCGGCCGGTGAAGGCTATCCAGGTGGGCGGGCCGCTGGGCGCCTATGTGCCCGAATCGCGCTGGGACGAGCCGCTGGACTACGAGGCCTATGCGGCGATGGGCACGGTGCTGGGCCACGGCGGCGTGGTGGTGCACGACGACAGCGCCGACATGGCCCAGCTGGCCCGCTATGCGATGGCTTTCTGCGCCGCCGAGAGCTGCGGCAAGTGCACGCCCTGCCGCATCGGCAGCACGCGCGGCGTCGAGGTGATCGACCGGCTGCTGGCCGCACCATCGGTGGCAGGCAAGACCCAGCAGACAACGCTGCTGCGCGATCTGTGCGACACCATGCTGCACGGCAGCCTGTGCGCGATGGGCGGCATGACGCCCTATCCGGTGCTGTCGGCGCTGGAGCATTACCCGCAGGACTTCGGGCTGGCCCCGGGTGCTGCCCAACAGCAGGAGTGAGCGCCATGCTGCCCCACCTCAGCAACGAGATCGACCACGGCACGCCGGCGCGCGAATCCGCGCAGACGGTGACGCTGACCATCGACGGCCGCGTGGTCAGCGTGCCGGCCGGCACCTCGCTGATGCGCGCCGCTGTCGAGGCCGGCATCCGCGTGCCCAAGCTCTGCGCCACCGACAGCCTGGAGCCCTTCGGCTCCTGCCGGCTCTGCCTGGTGGAGATCGAGGGCCGCAAGGGCTTCCCGGCCTCCTGCACCACGCCGGCCGAGACCGGCCTGGTGGTGCGCACGCAGAGCGCCAAGCTGCAGCAGCTGCGCCGCGGCGTGATGGAGCTCTACATCAGCGACCATCCGCTGGACTGCCTGACCTGCAGCGCCAACGGCAACTGCGAGCTGCAGGACATGGCCGGTGTCGTCGGACTGCGCGAGGTGCGCTACGGCGTCGGCGCCGCGGCCGGCGCGCACCACACCGAGTCCTGCAAGGACGAGTCGAATCCCTACTTCACCTACGACCCCAGCAAGTGCATCGTCTGCAGCCGCTGCGTGCGCGCCTGCGAGGAGGTGCAGGGCACCTTCGCGCTGACCATCAGCGGCCGCGGCTTCGGCAGCCGCGTCTCGCCGGGCCAGGACCAGCCCTTCATGGGCAGCGAATGCGTCAGCTGCGGCGCCTGCGTCGAAGCCTGCCCCACCGCGACGCTGCAGGAGAACAGCATCATCGCCAAGGGCCAGGGCGAGCACAGCGTGATCACCACCTGCGCCTACTGCGGCGTGGGCTGCGGCTTCAAGGCCGAGGTCAAGGGCAGCGAGGTGGTGCGCATGGTGCCCTGGAAGGACGGCAAGGCCAACGACGGCCATGCCTGCATCAAGGGCCGCTTCGCCTGGGGCTATGCGACGCACAAGGACCGCATCACCAAGCCCATGATCCGCGCCAGCATCGACGAGCCCTGGCGCGAGGTCAGCTGGGACGAAGCACTGGCCTACGCGGCCGGCGAGTTCAAGCGCATCCAGGCCAGCTACGGGCGCGACGCGGTGGGCGGCATCACCTCCAGCCGCTGCACCAACGAGGAAACCTATCTGGTGCAGAAGCTGGTGCGCGCCGCCTTCGGCACCAACAATGTGGACACCTGCGCGCGCGTCTGCCATTCGCCGACCGGCTATGGCCTGGGCCTGACCTTCGGCACCTCGGCCGGCACGCAGACTTTCGAGAGCGTGGCCCATGCCGACGTGATCGTCGTCATCGGCGCCAATCCCAGCGATGCGCATCCGGTGTTCGCGTCGCGCCTGAAGCGCCGCGTGAGGCAAGGCGCGCAGCTGATCGTCATCGACCCGCGTCGCACCGAGCTGGTCAGCGCACCGCATGTGAAGGCGGCGCATCACCTGGCGCTCAAGCCCGGCACCAATGTGGCCGTGCTCACCGCGCTGGCGCATGTGATCGTCAGCGAAGGGCTGGTCAACGAGGCCTATGTGGCCGAGCGCTGTGAGGCGAAGAGCTTCGCCGAATGGCGCGAGTTCGTCGCGCGGCCGGAGAACTCGCCCGAGGCCTTCGAGTCGGCGACCGGCGTGCCGGCCGCCGAGATCCGCGCCGCCGCGCGGCTCTATGCGCATGGGCCCAACTCGGCGATCTACTACGGCCTGGGCGTCACCGAGCATGCTCAAGGGTCCACCGCGGTGATCGCCATCGCCAACCTGGCCATGGCCTGCGGCATGGTCGGCCGCGAGGGTGTGGGCGTGAACCCGCTGCGCGGGCAGAACAATGTGCAGGGCAGCTGCGACATGGGCAGCTTCCCGCACGATCTGCCCGGTTACCGCCACATCTCGGACGCAGCCGTGCGCGCCAGCTTCGAGACCGCCTGGGGCGTGACGCTCGATGCCGAGCCTGGCCTGCGCATCCCGAACATGCTCGACGCCGCCGTCTCGGGCAGCTTCAAGGGCCTGTACTGCCAGGGCGAGGACATCGTGCAGAGCGATCCCAATGTGCAGCATGTGGCCAAGGCGTTGCGCGCGATGGAGTGCGTGGTGGTGCAGGACCTGTTCCTCAACGAGACCGCCAAGTACGCCCATGTGCTGCTGCCTGGCAGCAGCTTCCTCGAGAAGGACGGCACCTTCACCAATGCCGAGCGGCGCATCTCGCGCGTGCGCCAGGTGATGCCGCCGCTGGCCGGCCTGGCCGACTGGCAGGTGACGATGAAGCTGGCCAATGCGCTGGGCTATCCGATGCACTACGCGCATCCCGAGGAGATCATGCGCGAGATCGCCGCGCTGACGCCCAGCTTCGCCGGCGTCAGCTACGAGAAGATCGATCGCCTGGGCAGCGTGCAGTGGCCCTGCAACGAGCACACGCCCGAGGCCGGCACGGCGATCATGCATGTGGATCGCTTCGTGCGCGGCAAGGGTCGCTTCTACAACACGCAGTACGTGCCCAGCGAAGAGAAGGTCACGCCGCGCTTTCCGCTGCTGCTGACCACCGGGCGCATCCTCGCGCAGTACAACGTCGGCGCGCAGACACGGCGCACCGAGAACTCGCGCTGGCACGACGAAGACCAGCTCGACATCCATCCGCAAGATGCCGAGGAACGCGGCATCCGCGACGGCGACTGTGTGGGCATCGCCAGCCGCGCCGGCCGCACCGTGATGCGCGCCTGCGTCACCGAGCGCATGCAGCCCGGCGTGGTGTGGACCACCTTCCATTTCCCCGAGTCCGGCGCCAACGTCATCACCACCGACAGCTCCGACTGGGCGACCAACTGCCCCGAATACAAGGTGACGGCGGTGCAGGTCAGCAAGGTGATGCAGCGCTCGGACTGGCAGCAGGAGTTCGAGGACTTCGATCGCCGCCAGGCCGAGCTGCTGGCGCGCGCGCATCAGCCGGCGCCGCGCGAGGCGCCGGTGGAAGTGCTGGCCAAGTGATGGACCGTTCGGCCGACGACAGTCGCCTGCTGCCGCCCGGCGCCATCGCGGCCGAGGTGACGGCGCTGCGCGACGGCGTCGCCGCGAGCGTGCAGGACTGGCTGGCCGAGGAGGCACCGGTCGCGCTGGACTTCAACGGCATCACCCAGGCGGTGATGCTCGCCACGCCGGCCGACCTGGAGGACTTCGCGCTGGGCTTCGCGCTCAGCGAGGGGCTGCTGCAATCGCGCGACGAGCTGCGCGGCATCGAGACGCTGCGCAGCGCCGAGGGCATCACCCTGCGCCTGGAGGTCTCGGCCGCCTGCGAGTGGCGGCTGCGCGAGCGCCGCCGGCTGCTGGCCGGCCGCACCGGCTGCGGCCTGTGCGGCGCCGAGAGCCTGGCCCAGGTGCAGGAGCCGCGGCCGCAGCCGCTGCAGGTCGGTGTGCGCCTGAGCCCGCAAGCGATCAGCCGGGCGCAGCGTGAGCTGCGGCAGTGGCAGAAGCTGCAGCAGCTGACCGGCTGCACCCATGCCGCGGCCTGGTGCTCGGCGCAGGACGGCAGCGTGCAGCTGGTGCGCGAGGACATCGGGCGGCACAACGCGCTGGACAAGCTGCTCGGCGCGCTGCAGCGCCGGGACGGTCCGGCTTTCGACGCAGGGCAGGGCTTTGTCTGCATCACCAGTCGCGCCAGCTACGAGATGGTGCTGAAGAGCGCGCGCCTGGGCGTATCGGCGCTGGCCGCGGTGTCCGCCCCCACCGCCATGGCGGTCGCGATGGCGCAGCAGGCGGGGCAAATGCTGGTCGGCTTTGTGCGCGGCGATGATCTGGTCGCCTACACCCACGCCGAGCGGCTGGTGCTGGCGCCGCCCGCCGGATGAACAGACAAGCGCAGCGTCAGCAGCGCAAGAAGACGAAAGCGAAGACATGGACATCGCCAATCTGATCCGCATGGCCA
The DNA here is from genome assembly GCF_057219915.1 of Roseateles sp. T103. Classification (NCBI taxonomy): domain Bacteria; kingdom Pseudomonadati; phylum Pseudomonadota; class Betaproteobacteria; order Burkholderiales; family Sphaerotilaceae; genus Roseateles; species Roseateles sp. T103. Next base: position 607,050 of record NZ_JBXVVS010000002.1, on the reverse strand, counting down.
ACCGCATCGGCGAGTTCTTCCAGGCCATGCCCGACCGCGACGAGGCCGTCGCCGGCGTGGCCAACCACCTCCGCAAGTTCTGGGAGCCGCGCATGCGCCGCGAGCTGCTGGAACATGTGGCCCAGGCCGGCAGCGCCGAGCTGCATCCGCTGGTGGCCGAGGCGATCGCGCGGCAGCGGGACGCGTTGATGCCGGCGCCGGGCTGAGCGCGGCGCCGCGGCTGCGCCCGGCTCAGCGCGCCCGGCGCGCCACCAGCCCGATCAGCGCCGAGCGGCCGCGATGGCCGGCGCCCTCGGCGAGATCCGCCTCGTAGTCGCGCAGCGCAACGATCTCCAGATCGGCGAAGGCCTCGCGCAGCAGTGCCTCGGTGTAGAGGTGCTCGACCAGCGGCGGGCCGCCGGTCTTGTAGTCCAGCTGGCGTGGCGTGTAGCCCTGCAGCACGAGCACGCCGCCGGGCTTGAGCGCCGCCGCCATGCGCGCGAACAGGCGTGCGCGCATCGCCGGATCAGCGAACTGGATGAAGATCGCCACCACCGCGTCGTACATCGCCGTCGGCCAGGCCACAGCATCGCCGTCGCAGACGGCGTAGTCGATGCGCGATGCCAGGCCTTCGCGCGCGGCCCAGGCGCGCGCCTTGGCCACGCCCACGTCCGAGATGTCGAAGGCATCGACGCGAAAGCCCTGCCTGGCCAGCCAGATGCTGTTGCGGCCCTCGCCATCGGCGACGCAGAGCACGCGGCCGCCGGCAGGCAGTGTGTGAGCCTGCTCGCGCAGCCAGCCGTTGGGTTCGGTGCCGAAGTGGAACGCATCGCCCTGGAAGCGCTGGTTCCAGGTGGCGGCCGGGCTGGCGAAGCCGGCGGGCTTGTTGAGGTCTTGCTTGGCTTGCTTGTTGTTCATGGCGGAATGCAGTGTGACACGGGCTGGTCCGCTCGTCGCAGGCTTCAGGGCTTCTGCGCTGGCGCTAACGCCGCAGCTGATGACATACTCGCCGCCAAGCAGGCCTGCACCTGCCAGCAACTCGCCGAGCGAGCCCCCTGTTGGATCTGTAACGAGCTGCCGCTTTTGCCCGAAAAAATAGTGTCGAGTTAAACGGCGCTGACGAGGAGGAAATTCAATTGCGACAAGGAATTGGCGCCGCTGGAGCGGCCGATGTTATGCGGCACGGTCCGATGTTAGGGCGCAGTGCCTGTCTCCCTACATAACGTTAGGGCTAAAGAAAGGTGTTTATGGAAATTAAGCATCAAGTCTTCGTGTCATCCACATACCGCGACCTCATCGAAGAACGCAAGTCTGTCATTCATGCGCTCCTAGAACTTGATTGCATTCCAGCCGGCATGGAGTTATTTCCAGCTGCTGATGAAGATGCGTGGACATTAATTCGTGAGGTAATCAATGACTGTGATTACTACGTACTGATACTCGCAGGGAAATATGGATCGCTTGGGCCCGATGGGGTTGGATATACGGAGATGGAGTTTGACTATGCCGTATCGATCAATAAACCAATAATTGCATTTCTGCACGAAAGTCCCGATACGCTACCCGCATCGAATACCGAAAAGACTGAGGCTCTTCAGGAGAAACTCGCTACCTTTCGAGAAAAGGCAAAGGCCAAGCACTGTAAATTCTGGACTACCCCGGAAGATCTTGGTGGGAAGGTTTCTAGGGGAATTATTCATCTTAGGAAGCGCCATCCATCGCTCGGCTGGGTGCCTGGGAAATACGCAGCAACGGAAGCCATGCTGCGTGAAATGCAAGAGCTACGAGCCCGTGTAGCTCAGCTTGAATTGGAAGCAGCAGTTGGAAGTAGTACTCCGCCGCCAGGCTCAGAGCAACTGGCTCAAGGTACCGACCCGATCTATTTCTCAATCGACATCAAAACCGACTCAAAGGGTACAACTAAGAAGAAGAAAATCACTACTAATTGGGACTACCTGTTTTCCTACGTAGGGCCATCACTGGTCACGGAGTGCACAGACGAAGAAATGATGCAGAAGGTTCAGCTTGCTTACTATCACGCCATTCCTAGTGAGGAACGTAAGTTCACCTCACCAAAGGACATCGTTTTGCCATACGTACATGAAGATCGTTTGCGCGTCCAATTTCAGGCGCTTGGGCTAATTGCTCCTGGCACGAAGCGGCGGGCAGTTTCAGATGCAGGGCGTTACTGGAGACTTACGCCATATGGTGAAAAGTATCTTCTGTCCATCAAGGCTGAACGAAAGCCTACGAATGAGCCCTAACCCATCATTCCACCGGGCCTGCGCGAGAAGCCGCGCAGGCCGGTGAATTCAAACGTTGAGAGCCGGCTTTAGGGCAGGTGCCCGGATAAAGCGTAAGCCTGCATCGGATCGAATGCGGCTGGAACTGGCGGGCGGTGTGTCACAAGGAAGTTAGTGCTCAAAGCGGCTTCCGCGGCATGTCAGCGCGGCGCCAACCTGGCACGCGATACGCAGCATCACCGCAGCTTGCGGATCAATACGCGCACATGCATGGGCCGCACAAAGCGCGCGCCCTCCGGCCCCTGATGCGGCGCATAGGCCGCGCCCACGCGTGCGAGCTTGGCCGCGTCGATGTGGTGGTCGGCAAAGGTCGGCCGCATCATGCGCTGCTCGAACTCGGCGAAGTCCTTGAAGCGCACCGTGCTGGCGAAGCGCCGCTCGGGGCCGGCCTGCCAGGGCGAGTCTTTGCGGGCCAGCGCGCTGTCCAGCGTGCGCTGCGCGGCGGCGCGCACCGTGCCTTCGTCGTTGTAGAGCCGCACGATCTCGTTGAGCGCGCCGGCGTAGATGGGCTCGGATACGTAGAGCCAGCCGCCGGGCTTGAGCACGCGCGCCAGCTCGTCCAGCGCATGGTCCATCGCGTCGAGCGGCACGTGGTGCAGCGACTTCAGCATCAGCGCACCGTCGATGCTCGCGTCCGGCAGCGGGATGGCCTCGGCGCCGGCGCGGATGAAGTGCAGCCTGGGCTGCGCTGGCTCGGCCATGTTCTTGGCCAGCTGGCGTTCGTCGACTTCCAGGCCGGTGAGCTCGGCCTGCGGATAACGCTCCAGCAACTGGCGCGCCAGCCGGGCGTTGCCACAGCCGGCCTCGAGCAATCGCAGCGGACCGGTTGCAGGCCGTGCGTCCAGCAGCAGCTCGGCCAGCAGGTCCAGCTCGTTGCCCAGCAGCGGCAGGGCATCCGCCTCTTCAGGCTTGATCATCATCTCGGCGGGTCCTCCTGTATGCATGTGCTCAACGTCCCGGCTTGCGCAGCCAGGTCAGCAGGGGCCAGGCCATCGCCAGCGCTGCCGCGCCCATGCCCGCGGCTATGGCGCCGGCATTGGCCCAGTCCACCCAGTAGGACAGCTCGCGCAACGACGAGCGCGTCATGCCGGGCAGCAGCAGCAGTGCCAGCACCGCCACTGCCACGCCGGCCAGCAGCGCCGGCCTGAAGCTGCCGCGCCAGCTCGGGCCGGGGCGCCTGGCCGCGGCGGCCATCAGCACGAGCCACAGCAGCAGCGCCGCGGCCAGCCAGGGCCAGATGGAGAGGGCGATTTCCCAGACGATGTTCATCGCCAGCCAGATTTCGTACATGGTGTCGTCTCCTGTGCTTTCGCTCTTCTCTTTTCTTGATTCAGACCCGGCCCTTGAGCACGGCCATATAGGCAGGCTTGAGCATGCGGTACTTCATCAGCCAGGCGAAGTAGCTGTCCTGCAGTGGCTCGATCATCGGCAGGCTGGGCGTGAGCTTGCCCTCGTAGTCGAACTCGATCAGCATTGCCGCGCCTTCGCGCACGATCAGCGGGCAGGAGGTGTAACCGTCGAACTGCTCGCCCGGCTCGCGCCCGGCGATCGTCTCCACCAGGTTGTGCGCCACGATGGGCGCGCTCTTCTTCACCGTAGCGGCGGTCTTGCCGCGGGGCGTGCCGTTGATGTCGCCGACACCGAACACATTCGGGTAGCGGCGATGGCGCAGCGTGGCCTTGTCCACTTCCAGCCAGCCGCCGGCGGCCATCGGGCCGTCCTTCCAGGCCAGCGGGCTGTTCTTCACCGCGTCGGGTGCGCGCATCGGCGGCACCACGTGCAGGAAGTCGTAGCCGCGCTCGACCTTCTCGCCCTCGGGCGTGGTGAAGGTGGCGCGGCGCGCACCGATGTCCACCGCGGTGAGCTTGTGCGTGTACTCGACGGCGATGCCCAGCTGCTTCCAGCGCTCCAGCACGTTGTCGTTGACCACCTTCACGCCGAACACGCTGCCCAGCGCGGAGATGAACTGCACCTTGCTGCGCTCCAGCGTGCCGGCCTGCCTGAGCCGGTCGCGCAGCATGAAGGTCATCTTCAGCGGCGCGCCGGCGCATTTCATCGGCGTGGCCGGCAGTGTCATCAGCGCCTCGCCGCCGCGTTCGGCGAAGGCCTGCATCGCCGCCCAGGTGGCCTGTGCGGCCTGCGGGCTGGGGTAGACGCTGGCCAGTCCGTTGCTGCCGATCGCCCCCACGTCCATGCCCTCGATCTGCGCATAGTCCAGATGCACGCCGGTGGCGACGACGAGAAAGTCATAGGGGATGCGCTGGCCGCCGGCGGTCACCACGGTGTTGGCGTCAGGCTCGAAGCCCGCCACCATGTCCTTCACCCAGTTCACGCCGGCGGGCTGGTAGTCGGCGTTGCGGTCGCGCACCTTGTTCACCGGCCAGACGCCGGTGGCCACCAGCGTGTAGCCGGGCTGGTAGTTGTGTTCTTCCTTGCGGTCGACGATGGTGATCTGCGCACCGTCCAGCATCGCCGACAGGCGGTTGGCCACCGCGATGCCGCCGAGGCCGCTGCCGGCGATGACGATGCGTGCCGTGGTCTTCAGCGGCGCCTTGGCCTGCGCCGCGGGCGCGGCCCCGGCCAGCAGCGGCGCCGCAGCCAGCGCCTGCAGCAGGCGGCGACGCTCGGGGGCGCCGGGAGGATGATCTGCCTTTGCTCGGTTCATGCCTGTCTCCTTTATCGGCTCTTGTGTGCCGTCGAGTGTGGGGAGCCTCTGCGGGCTCCTGCATGATCGATATCAATGGCGGGACTAGGACAGACCCTAGCGCGGCACGACGAAGGTGGATTTCTCGGAGGTGCTGCGCTCGCTCTTGCCGTCAGCGCCCAGCAGCCGGGTGATGAAGTGGATCTCGTGCGCGCCGGAGCCCGCCTTGGCCGCGCTCTGCGGCGGCACGCGCAGCACCACCGAGATCCAGCGTGCCTCGGCCGGCGTCAGCGTCACCACGGCCGGCTTGCTCATCGCCAGGTCCGGCAGCCCTTGCGCCTGCACCTCGTAGCGCTGCACCTGCTCGGTGGCGTTCATCAGCTGCAGGCGGTAGACGTTCTCCACATAGCCGTCCTCGACGATGCGTGCCAGCGAGGCGCGGTCGCGCACCACGTCCACCTTGAAGGGCGTGCGCGTCAGCATGTGCCAGAACAGCGCCGTGGTGATGACGACCAGGATGCTGGTGTAGACCAGCACGCGCGGGCGCAGCATGCGGCGCAGCACCTGCGCGCGCGGCAGTTGCTGCTGCAGGCCGTGCTGGGTGTCGTAGCGCACCAGGCCCTTGGCGTAGCCCATCTTCGCCATCACGCCGTCGCAGGCGTCCACGCAGGCGGCGCAGCCTATGCACTCGTACTGCAGGCCGTTGCGGATGTCGATGCCGGTAGGGCAGACCTGCACGCACAGGCCGCAGTCTATGCAGTCGCCCAGGCCGGCGGCCTTGGCGTCCACCTTGCGGCTGCGCGGCGCGCGCGGTTCGCCGCGGCCGGGGTCGTAGCTGATGATCAGCGTGTCCTTGTCGAACATCGCGCTCTGGAAGCGCGCATAGGGGCACATGTACTTGCAGACCTGCTCGCGCATATGGCCGGCGAAGCCGTAGGTGGCGAAGCCGTAGAACAGGATCCAGAAGGTCTGCCAGGGGCCCAGCGCCATCGCCACGACCTCGGCGCCCAGGGTCTTGATCGGCGTGAAGTAGCCGACGAAGGAGAAGCCGGTCCACAGCGCCAGCAGCACCCAGGCGAGCTGCTTGCCGCCCTTGCGCGCCAGCTTCTCGGCGTTCCACGGGCCGGCGTCCAGCTTCATGCGCGCGCCGCGGTCGCCTTCGAACTTGCGCTCCAGCCACATGAAGATCTCGGTGTAGACCGTCTGCGGGCAGGCATAGCCGCACCACAGGCGGCCGGCCACCGCGGTGAAGAGGAAGAGGCCATAGGCCGAGATCAGCAGCAGGCCGGTCAGGTAGATGAAGTCCTGCGGATAGAGCACCAAGCCGAAGATGTAGAAGCGCCGTGCGCCCAGGTCGAAGAGCACGGCCTGGCGCGCGTTCCACTCCAGCCAGGGCAGGCCGTAGAACAGCAGCTGCGTGGCCCAGACCATCACCCAGCGCAGCCGGGCGAACCAGCCATCGACGGAGCGGGCGTAGATCTTCTTCGCGGCCTGGTAGAGGGAGACCGTCTTCACCTCGCCCTCGGGGCTGGCGGCTGCGGCTTCGGCGGGATGGCTGCTCATGGTGCGGTGATCCTGTTGGCGGTGATTCCTGGGCGGCGGGCGGTGCGGCTCATGCCGGTGTGCTCAGCCGGTCGACCACGCGGCGCAGCGCGGCGCGGGCCAGCTCGCAGGCGGCGCGCACCTCGGCGCTCTCGCTCAGCGCAGCGATCACGCGCGGGTCCTGCAGCGCGATGCGCGTGCGGCCCGGCGTGGGCTCGGAGATGCCGCAGCCGCAGGGCAGCAGGGCGGCGATGTCGGGTTCGGCCGTGGTCAGCGCATGTGCGACGCGCGGGCTGCACACGCCCAGCAGGCGCTGCGGATGCGTGTCCAGGCCGAGCTTGGCCTTCAACGTGGCCTGCACGTCCACTTCGCTGACGATGCCCATCTGCTCGGCGCTCAGCGCGGCGCGCAGGCTTTCGACGGCAGCGGGCAGTGCTTGCTCGAGTTCGACGGTGAAGGCATAGGGGATCGCGTTCATGGGCGGGGCTTCCGTGCGGCAGTTGGTTCGGCAGGGTGCATGGGGGCGTGGATCAGGAGGCCTTGCCGTCCTCGGCTTCGCCGATGCGCAGCCGCGTGTCGCTCAGATAGCGGTGCGGCGGGATCTCCAGATTGGTCGGTGCGGGCTTGTTTTTGAACACGCGGCCGGCCAGGTCGAAGGTCGAGCCATGGCAGGGGCAGAAGAAACCGCCGGGCCAGGAGGCATCGACGCTGGGGTTGCTGGTGCCGGCCGGCAGTGCCGTGGGCGAGCAGCCCAGGTGGGTGCAGATGCCGATTGCCACCAGCAGCTCGGGCCGGCTGGAGCGCTGCGCGTTGCGGCAGCTGGCGGGGATCTCGTCCTTGCGCGAATGCGGGTCGGCCAGCTGCTCGTCGTGCTGTGCCAGCGTGGCCAGCATCTCGGGCGTGCGGCGCATCAGCCAGACCGGCTTGCCGCGCCACTCGACGGTCTTGATGCCACCGGGCGGGATGTCGGCGATGTCCACCTCGACCGCGGCGCCCAGCGCCTTGGCGCGCTCGCTGGGCGCCAGCGTGGAGACAAAGGGCACGGCGGTGGCGACGGCCGCCACGCCGCCGGCGGCGGCAGTGCCGATCAGCCAGGTGCGGCGCTCTTGGTCGTCGGGCTGGCCGGCCGGGGGCAGGGTGGTGGTGCTGCTGCTCATGGTCAGGATCCTGGTTCGCGGGCTGTGTTCTCCCGGGATGGATCAAGTTGCGTGCCAGCCCCTCGCCAGAGGGAAAAACGCTGTGCTGACAAGGCTTTGCTCGCCCATGCGAGGCCAGCAGCGGCGCCCACGTGTCCGTCGATCGCTGTCAGTTGCGGCATGAACTGCCAAACTTGGCGGTACTGACGCGCAGGCGTAGACTGGGCCGCATGAATGCCCGCAAGCGCCCCAGTGATGCCGCCAACCCCGCCGGCGGCGAGCTGGCCGAGCTGGTCTCCTATCTGGACGGCCTGCCCGAGCCGCATATCGTCTTCGACACGCGCTACCGCATCGTGGCCTCCAACGGCGCCTACCGTCGCCAGTTCAGCCCGCAGGGCGATGTGGTGGGCAAGACCTGCTATGCGGTCTCGCACCATATCGACGTGCCCTGCGACCAGGCGGGCGAGAGCTGCCCGCTGGCGCGCTCGCGGCAGAGCGGCCAACGCGAGCGCGTGCTGCACCTGCATCACACGCCGCAGGGCGAGGCCTACGTCAATATCGAGCTGGTGCCGCTGCGCGATGCGCGCGGCGAGCTGAGCTACTTCATCGAGAAGATGGAGCCGCTGCGCGTGGCGCACAGCCGCGCCGCGTCCGAGGGACTGATCGGCCGCTCGGCCGCGTTCCGCGAGATGCTGGCGCAGGTGGCGCGCGTCGGGCCCTCGCAGGCCAGCGTGCTGCTGCTCGGGGAGTCGGGCACCGGCAAGGAGCTGGTCGCGCGCGCGGTGCACGAGGCCAGCACCCGCGCCGCCAAGCCGCTGGTGGTGGTGGATTGCGCCAGCCTGCCCGAGTCGCTGTTCGAGAGCGAGCTGTTCGGCCATGAGAAGGGCGCCTTCACCGGTGCGTCCGTGGCCAAGCCCGGCCTGGTGGAGGCGGCCGATGGCGGCACGCTCTTCCTCGACGAGCTGGGCGACATCCCGCTGGCGATGCAGGTCAAGCTGCTGCGCCTGCTGGAGAGCGGCACCTACCGCCGCGTCGGCAGCACCGAGCTGCGCAGCGCCGATCTGCGCGTGATTGCCGCCACGCACCGCGACCTGCAGGCGATGATGGCCGAGGGGCGCTTCCGCGAAGACCTCTACTACCGGCTCTCCACCTTCCCGATCCTGCTGCCGCCGCTGCGCGAGCGGCTGGACGACATCGCGCTGCTCGCGCCTTCGCTGCTGGCGCGTGTGGCGCCGCGGCGCCGCCTGGCGCTGAGCCGTGCCGCGCTGCAGCGGCTGATGCGCCACGACTTCCCCGGCAATATCCGCGAGCTGCGCAATGTGCTGGAACGCGCCGCGCTGCTGAGCGACGGCGACAGCATCGAGGCCGCGCAGATCGAGCAGGCGCTGGCGATCGGCGTGCCGCTGGCGCCGCCACACAAGGCTGGCCGGATGCCGGCGGCGCCGGCCTTGGCAACCTCAGCCGCGGCAGCCCGCGGCGCCAGGCCCGCGGCCACGCCGCTGCGCGCCGCCGAGCAGGAGGCGCTGCGCGCGGCGCTGGCTGCGCACCGCGGCAGCCGCGCCGAGCTGGCCCGGCGTCTGGGGCTGAGCGAGCGCACGCTCTATCGCAAGCTGCGCGCACTGGGCGTGGCCGACGAGGACGGTGGCGACGCGCCACCCGACGCGCGCTGACCACAGTCGCGGCGATCGCGTCCGCCGGTCTTCATGGCGGCGTCACATGCGGGCCCCAGCATGGCGTCTATCGCCATCGCCGGAGCCCGACGCATGACGCCAGCTCAGCATCACGAGCCACCCGAGACCCCCGGCGCCCACGCCCTGAAGGTGCGCACGGTATGGATCTCCGATCTGCACCTGGGCACGCCGGGCTGCCAGGCCGGCGCCTTGCTGGCCTTTCTGCGCGAGGTGGACTGCGAGACGCTCTATCTGGTGGGCGACATCATCGACGGCTGGCAGCTGCGCCGCAGCTGGTACTGGCCGCAGGCGCACAACGATGTGGTGCAGAAGGTGCTGCGCAAGGCGCGCAAGGGCACGCGGGTGGTCTTCGTGCCGGGCAACCACGACGAGTTCGCGCGCAAGTACGTGGCCCACAACTTCGGCGGCGTCGACGTGGTGGAGGAGTGCATCCACGTCACCGCCGACGGCCGGCGGCTGTGGGTCACCCACGGCGACCTGTTCGACGGCGTGATCCAGTGTGCCAAGTGGCTGGCCTATCTGGGCGACGCGGCCTATGAGTTCGCACTGCGCATGAACCGTCACCTCAACAGCTTCCGTGCGCGCGTCGGCCTGCCGTACTGGAGCCTGTCGCGCTATCTGAAGCTCAAGGTCAAGCGCGCGGTCAGCTATGTCTCCGACTTCGAGGAGGCGGTCGCCCGCGAGGCGCGCAAGCGCGGCGTGGACGGCGTGGTCTGCGGTCACATCCACCACGCCGAGATCCGCGATGTCGACGGCATCCTCTACTGCAACGACGGCGACTGGGTGGAGAGCCTCACCGCACTGGTCGAGCATGCCGACGGCCGGCTGGAGATCCTCGACTACAGCGCCCATCTGCTGGCCCAGCATGCGCTGGCGCGGGCCAAGGCCTCGAGCGTGAAGACCGTGCCGGCGGCGGCACCGGTGCCGCAAGGTGTGGTGGCGAAGCGCTGATTGCTGTTGGACGGTTTGAGCGGCTGACGTGCTGGCTAGGGCTGGCGGGTTCAGCTGCGTGGGCCGGCCTTCGGCCGACTTCCCTCGGTGCTCGTGCCGCGGGGCGGGCGCGCAACTCGCTGCTCTCGCTGCGCTCGTTCCGCTCAGACAGGGCGCGCCCAGTCAGTCAACGAAGCGTGCCGGCTGCGCCCGCACGCCGCCCCGCGACCCTGCGCGTCTCGGCCACGCAGATTCACCCGCCAGCCCAAGCCCGCACGCCAGCGGAGCCATGGTGGCGTGCCTCGGTGTATCGCACGGCAGTGGCCCGGCCCCAGGCCAGGGCGCTGCCGTGTTGCTCAGATCAGGCCAGCAACCAATCAGGCCACCAGCGCATGCCCCAACGGCGACTCCAGCAGCGCCTCCACCCGCGCGCTCGTCGGCGGCACCGCACCGCGCCCGATGCCGATGTGCTCGAAGCCCTGCGCGCGCATCCAGGCCGGGTCGTAGAGATTGCGGCCGTCCAGCACCAGTGGCGTGGCCAGCGCCTCGCGCAGGCGCGCGAAGTCGGGGCTGCGGAACTCGCGCCATTCGGTCACCAGCAGCAGGGCCGATGCGCCCTGGGCCGCTTGGTACGGATCGTCGCAGAGCTGCAGGCCGGCACGATCGGGCCAGCGGTCGGCCAGCGCCGGCATCGCCACCGGGTCGAAGGCGCGCACGGTGGCGCCGCGGGACAGCAGCGCGTCGATGATGCGCAGGCTCGGCGCCTCGCGAAGATCGTCGGTGCCGGGCTTGAAGGCCAGACCCCACAGCGCGAAGCTGAGGCCATCGAGACGCTCGCCGAAACGCTCGACGACGCGCTCCACCAGCAGCAGGCGCTGGCGCTCGTTGATGTGCTGCACCGCGTCGAGCAGGCCCAGGCGCAGGCCGGCGCCTTCGGCCATGTGGCGCAGCGCCTTCACGTCCTTGGGCAGGCAGGATCCGCCCCAGCCGCAGCCGGCGTAGAGGAACTGGCTGCCGATGCGCGGGTCGCTGCCAATGCCGAGCCGCACCTGCTCGATGTCGGCGCCCAGGCACTCGGCCAGCATGGCCATCTCGTTCATGAAGCTGATGCGCGAGGCCAGCATCGCATTGGCCACGTACTTGCACATCTCGGCGCTGCGGCGGTCCATCACCAGCATGCGGTCGCGGTTGCGCAGGAAAGGTGCATAGATCGCGCGCATCAGCAAAGTAGCCTGCTCGTCGTCGGAGCCCACCACCACGCGGTCCGGGCGCATGAAGTCCTCGATCGCCACGCCTTCCTTGAGGAACTCGGGGTTGGACACCACCGCGAAGGGCAGCACCGCGGCGCGCGAACGCAGCTCGGCGGCGATGGCCTGCTGCACCTGCTCGGCCGTGCCCACCGGCACCGTGCTCTTGTCGACGATGACCTTGTAGTCCAGCATGTGCCGGCCGATGCTGCGCGCCGCGGCGAGCACATGCTCGATGTCGGCCGAGCCGTCCTCGCTGGCCGGCGTGCCCACCGCGATGAAGACGATGGTGCCGTGGTTCACGCCGCTTGCAGCGTCCAGCGTGAAGTGCAGGCGGCCGGCAGCCGCGTTGCGGCGGATCAGCTCGGCCAAGCCCGGCTCGTGGATGGGCACGCCGCCGCTGCTCAGCAGCTCGACGCGCGCCGGGTCGACGTCCACGCAGACCACGCTATTGCCCATGTCGGCCAGGCAGGCCGCCGTGACCAGGCCGACATAGCCGGCGCCGAAGACCGAGACTTTCATGGCTTCACCCGATAGGAGTTGGAGAAAAGATTCGTGACCGCAGGAGTCGCACCTGCGGCCATCGGCCGGTGCGACGCGCGCGTCGTCTCGGCGCCGGCCTGCAGCAGTGCGTCGAGGATCGCGGGCACCTCGTGCACCGCGTGGTTGTGCAGCCGCGCCACGCGCTCGCGATACACGGGCAGATCGGCGAGCAGGTCGTCCACGCCCTCGCGCACCTGGCCCACCGAGCGCAGCACCACGCCCAGGCCCTGCTCGCGCAGCCACAGGGTGTTGTAGCGTTCCTGCGGCATCAGTCCGAGGCCGTCAAAGGTGATGGCCGGCAGCCCGCAATGCAGCGCCTCGCTCAGCGCGCCTGGCCCCGGCTTGCCGATGAAGTAGTCGCCCAGGCGCAGCACCTGGGCCATCTGCTCGGTGTAGCCCAGCGCGATATGCCGGCGCGGCAGATCGGCATCGGAGCGCATCAGCCTCTCGCGCAGCGCCACGTTGCGGCCGCACAGCAGGATCAGCTGCCGATCGGGCAGGGCGCGCGCGATGCGCAGCATCTGCATCGAGCCCTCGCCGCCGAACATCACGATGCCGGTGGGCTTGGCCGGGTCCAGCCCCCAGTCGCGCAGGGTCTGCGCGCGCTGCGCGGCGCTCGGTGCGGGTGCATAGAAGGCGGGGTGCAGCAGCATGCCGGAGACGCGCGAGACCTGGGTCTGTGCGTAGCCAGCAGCCAGCGCCTGTTCGTAGGCGCGCTCGCTGCCGACGATGAGCTGCTGGCGCTGACCCGGCTCGATCCAGAAATGCGGTGGTGTGTCGGCGATGTCTGTGAGCAGGGTCGCAAAGGTCACGCCGGGCAGTGCCAGCGCCAGCGACTCGTAGAGCGTGCGATTGAAGTTGGGGATCAGCGACAGCACCAGCTGCGGCTGCGTGGCGCGCCAGTGCTGCTGCAGCGCGCGCACCATGGGCCGGTGGAAGACGCGAATCAGCAACTGCAGCAGGCGCAGCTCCTGGCCCAGGCCCAGGGTCCAGCCCCGCTGCAGCCGCAGGTTGTAGTAGTCCTCGGGCTTGCAGCCCAGCAGGCGCTGGAAGCGGCCGTTGGGGTCCATGGCCTCGAAGAGGTTGACCAGGCTGACCGACCAGGGGCGCTGCTGCTGCGCGATGACCTGCTGCAGCGCGCGGGCGGCGGCACGGTGGCCGCCGCCGGCGTCGAAAAAGACCAGCGTGATGCGCTTGGCGGCAATCTCGTCCATGGCCGGCAAGCATCGCCAGTAGTGATGACCGCGGCGTGACGCGCGCTGGGCAGTTTCGTGACGTGGCCCGATTAAGTGGACCTGCCAAGGTGGGAGCGAGGCGGCGGCTCGGCCCGCTGCCGGGCTCATGCTGCGCGGGTCGGCCCTGTGGGCCGACTTCCCTCGGTGCTCGCGGCGCGGGTCGGGGGCGCAGAACTCGTTTCGTTCTCTGCGCTCACTTCACTCGTACAACCGCGCCCAGTCAGTTGTGGATGCGCGCTGCGCGCGCCGACCCGCTCCGCTGCGCTCTCGGCCGCGCAGAAATCGCCCGGCAGCGGGCCGAGCCACCGCCCGACGACACCGTGGCGTGCAGGGAGTTCGTGCCACGCCCCAGCCCGCGCAGTCCAATCCAACGACGTGGCCTACACCTCAGGCAACCGCATCAATGCCTGCCCCGCCCGCACCCGCGCGCCCGGCGCGATGCCGTCCAGCAGCGCAAAGCCCTTGGGCGCGAAGACGAGGATCGTCGAGCCGTGCTGGAACCAGCCCAGCTCTTGGCCCTTGCTCACCGTGGCGTCGCAGGGCATCTCGTTCGGGCCGCGCCAGCGCAGGTGCAGCAGCACGTCGAGGAAGTGCAGCCGGATGCTCGCCACCAGGATGGCTGCCACTGGCACCAGTGCGATCGGGTATCCGCCCCGGTCCAGCCGCGCGCGCAGCACCGCACGCTCGTTGCGGCAGAACAGTCGCTCCACGCGAGTCAGCGCGATCGGGTTCACGTTCCAGGTATCGCCGCTCAGGTAGGTGACATGCTCGATGCGCGCATCGTGCGGCGCATGGAAGCGGTGGTACATGCTGCTCGTCAGGCGTAGCGTCAGATAGCTGCCGTCGCGAAAGGCGCTGATGTCTTGCGTGGGGCCGAACAGCTCCTCCAGCGTGTACGGGAATCCCTTGGCCTGGAACACCGTCGTGCCTTCCACGCGGCCGCAGGCGCCGACGATGCCGTCGCTGGGGCTGCACAGCAGCGCGGGGTCGGTATCGAAGGGCCGCGCGCCGGGGAGCAGCTCGCGGGTGAAGCACTCATGCAGGCTGGCAAAGCGCTGCTGGCGCGCATCGCTCAGGTCGAGCTCGGTGAAGAGGCGCCACACCGCGATGGACAGCCGGGTCAGCGCCGGGCTGCGGATCTGGCTGTACCAGCCCATCAGATGCGTCAGCAGCTTGCGCGGCACGCGGTTGGTGAGCAGGAAATTCAGGTCTTCCTGCAGCAGCAGGTTCCGCAAAGTCTGTTTCAGGTTCATCGGTTCACGCGCTTGTCAAAGCGGCTTGGTAGACATGCGGCCGTGCGCTTCGCACGGCTGCCGGGACACTGCTTGATGGATGCACCACAGAACACGCTCGCCCTGCTGACGCTGGGCACGGCCCTGGCGCTGGCGCTGCCGCGGCTGCAGCGCCGGCTGCAGCTCTCGCGCGCCAAGCACCGCTCGCTCACCGGGCACTCGCGCATCGCAAAGCGACTGGCAGGTCTGCTGCCGGGCTATGCCTACGACGAGGCGCGCTTCTTCGCCGCCGACGGCGCACCGGCCGAGGTGCAGGCGCGGCGCCGCGCCGGCTTCGAGGCACTGGCGGCCGAGTTCGCCGTGCGCTACCCGCAAGGCGCCGCGCTCAGCGCCGCAGCGCGCGAGCACATCGCCGACCTTGAGTTCACCAGCCGCTACCGCGTGCCCTTCCAGTTCAGCCCCTATGTGCGCGAGCGGCTCAAGCTCAGCGCCTTCGTCGCCGCCAGTCACGGCGTGACCATCGAAGATGTGGACGGCAACGTGGCCTACGACCTGGCGGGCTCCTACGGCGTCAACCTCTTCGGCGTCGACTTCTACAAGGCCTGCATCGCCGAAGGCGCGGCCACCGTGGCCGAGCTCGGTCCGGTGCTGGGCAGCTACCACCCCTGCGTGCTCGAGAACGTGCGGCGCCTGTGTCGCATCTCGGGCCAGGACCAGGTGTCCTTCCACATGTCCGGCACCGAGGCGGTGATGCAGGCGGTGCGCCTGGCGCGCTATCACACGCGGCGTTCGCACCTGGTGCGCTTCTGCGGCGCCTATCACGGCTGGTGGGAAGACGTGCAGCCTGGCCCCGGCAACCCGCTGCCGCCGCGCGACGTCTACACGCTGCAGGACATGAGCGATCGCGCGCTGCAGGTGCTGCGCACGCGCCGCGACATCGCCTGCGTACTGATCAACCCGCTGCAGGCGCTGCACCCAAACGCAGCGGCGCCGGGCGACTCGTCGCTGGTGGACAGCAGCCGCAGCGCTGGCTTCGACCGTGCCGCCTACACGCGCTGGCTGAAGGAATTGCGCCAGGTGTGCAGCGAGCGCGGCATCGTGCTGATCTTCGACGAGGTGTTCATGGGCTTCCGCCTGGCGCCCGGCGGCGCGCAGGAGTACTTCGGCGTGCACGCCGACATGGTCACTTATGGCAAGACGCTGGGCGGCGGCCTGCCGGTGGGCGTGGTTTGCGGCCGCGCCGACCTGATGCAGCGCTACCGAGACGAGCGCCCGGCGGACATCTGCTTCGCGCGCGGCACCTTCAACAGCCACCCCTATGTGATGGGCGCGATGAAGGCCTTCCTCGACCGGCTGGAGACGCCCGAGGTGCGCGCGCTGTACGCCGGCATGGACGAGCGCTGGAACGCCCGCGCCGCCGGCTTGAACGAGCGTCTGGCCAATGCCGGCCTGCCGGTGCGCGTGGCCAATATGGCCACCGTGTGGACCGTGCTCTACACCGAGCCGGGCCGCTACAACTGGATGCTGCAGTTCTACCTGCGTCGTCACGGCCTGGCCTTGAGCTGGGTGGGCAGCGGCCGCTTCATCTTCAGCCTGAACTACGGCGACGAGGACTTCGCACAGGTGGCGCAGCGCTTCGTCGCTGCCGCGCTGGAGATGCAGGCTGATGGCTGGTGGTGGCACGACAGCGAAATGAGCAATCGCAGCATCCGCCGCGGCATCCTGAAGGAGATGCTGCAGCGGATCAGGGGCTAGGCCGGGGCTGGTGCGTCTCCTCAACCGCGACGGGCTTCGGGCATCGGGTCAAGCAATTCGCCCTTGAGCAGATAGAAGGGCGACTTGTAGTACTGGACGATGTCCCACACCGGGTCGGTGATGATCTTCGTCGCCCAGGCGATGCCGGGCAGCAGGCTACGCTCCTTCACCCATAGCTGCAGCACGCGCAGCAGCACCGCGGTGACGCCCAGCGACAGCCAGGCCATGCCCACATCGTGCAGCCAGCCGCGCGTGTCGGTGGCCGGCTCGATCAGGCCGCCCAGCGAGGGGAAGAACCACAGCGCCACCGGCAGCAGCACCCAGACGGTGAGCAGCACCGCCTTGCGGCGCATGTTGTAGCCCACCTTGACGGCTTCCTTGTACTCGTCGGTCACCTGGTTGATGTGGTCGAAGCTGCGCGGCTCGAAGAAGAAGTGCCCCGCCTGCCGCGTCGTCATCGACACGCCCCAGGCCACCAGCGCCGCCGTGGCCGGATCGACGAAGAGCAGCGCATAGGCGCACAGGAAGGAGATCGCGCTGACCAGGTGCAGGGACTGGTTGATGCGGCTCTGGTGGTAGTAGCGGTGGTCGTCCCAACGTTGGGTCGCCAGCAGTTGCAGGAATTGCTTGAGCATCACTGTGGGCCTCTCGCTTTTATCGAATCGTGGCGGGGATGGCGCAGGAGCGGCGGAGAGCCGCCGGCGCGGCTGCGATGCTGCGCAGCGCGCATGACGCAGCCGTGACACGCCCATGTCATGGTCGTGGCGTGGCGCATGCTGCACGCGCGCTTACCCGCAGCGCCTTGCGCTGTCACGGAACGGTCGCGCAGTGTCGGCACGATGACGGCCATGCGCGATGAACTGCCCGCCGAACACCTGGTCGTCGATCACCTGCCGGCGCGGCGACGCAGCCTGCGCATCGCGGTGGTCACCGAAACCTATCCGCCCGAGGTGAACGGCGTCGCGCTGACGCTGGCACGCATCGTCGAAGGCCTGCGCCAGCGCAACCACGACATCCAGCTGGTGCGTCCGCGCCAGGCGGGCGATGCCAGTGCAGCGGCCGGCGGCGACAGCGCCGCCCCTGCCTCGACCCTGCCGATGGAGCAGGTGCTGACTGCGGGCATGCCCATCCCGCGCTATCCGCATCTGCGCATGGGACTGCCCTCGGGGCGCTTCCTGAAGAAGCTCTGGTCGGTGGAGCGGCCCGACATCGTGCACATCGCCACCGAGGGGCCGCTGGGCTGGTCGGCGCTGCGCGTGGCGTCTGCGCTGCAGCTGCCGGTCAGCTCCGACTTCCGCACCAACTTCCACAGCTACAGCAAGCACTACGGCCTGGGCTGGCTGCACCGGCCCATCATGGCCTATCTGCGCAAGTTCCATAACCGCACCCGCTGCACCATGGTGCCCACCGCGGCGCTGGGCGCCGAGCTGGAGCGCCACGGCTTCCGCAATCTCGAGGTGGTGGCGCGCGGCGTGGACCTGGCGCAGTTCGACCCCGCGCGCCGCAGCGAGGCGCTGCGCCAGAGCTGGGGCGTTGGCCCCGATGACCTGGTGGTGGCCTGCGTCGGCCGCCTGGCCGCCGAGAAGAACCTCGATCTGCTCCTCGACAGCTTTGATGCCATCGCCGCGAACCTTCCGAATGCGCGTCTGCTGCTCGTCGGCGACGGCCCGCTGCGCGAGACGCTGCAGCAGCGCTGCCCGACCGCGATCTTCGCCGGCCAGCGCAGCGGCGCCGACCTGGCCGCGCACTACGCGTCAGCGGACCTCTTCCTCTTCCCCAGCCTGACCGAGACCTTCGGCAACGTCACCATCGAAGCCATGGCCAGCGGGCTGCCGGTCGTCGCGTTCGACTACGCCGCCGCCGCCGAGCTGATCCGCCCCGGCGTGGAAGGTACGCTGGTGGCGCTGGGCGATCGCGGCGCCTTCGTGCGCGCGGCATGCCAGCTCGCTGCCGAAGACCCGGCATCCCGCCGCGCACGCGGCATTGCCGCCCGCGACCGCGCGCTGGCGCTGGACTGGCCGCACATCGTGGCGCAGTTCGAAGGCGTGCTCGAAGGCGTGCTCAGGGGCGCCGGGCAGGCGCCGCTGGGGGTGGGCTTGGTGGCGGACGGGTGAGCGCCTGCGGCTTGTGGGCAAGCGACCCGAAGCTCGGTTAGCGCTCCGACGCAGGGAGCAGGGCTCGTGACCTCGTGGGCTGCCGACCGGACCGATGACGCGCCCCTTGGTCGCCGGCTTGCCGCTTACCAACGCAATGCACGCGGTCCCAGCGCGGCGCCCACCGCGCCGGTCAGCACGATGCCCAGCGTGTACCACGAGGCCACGAACGAGGCGGAGGACTCGGGGCAGGCGAGCGAGTAGCCGATGGCGCCCACCGAGCCGGCCAGCAAGCCGGCCGCGAAGCCCGCAGCCCGGGGGCGGGTCGGCGCCATCCCGCGCACCGCCCACAAGGCGGCTGCCAAGGCGGGCAGGGACAAGAGCAGCACACGCCAAGGGCAGGCGAACCACGAGTCGCCCAGCAGAGCCTCAAGCCGTGCTTCAGGCGGCGTTGCCCACAGCGTGGCCAAGCCAATCACAGCCATCAAGCCGATGACCGCCACGGTGGCGCGCTGAGCCTGCCGGACGGGTGCAGCCGGCCGAGCCAGTTGCGCCGTCAGCCAGGCTGCCGCCAGAGCGAGCGTGCCCGCGTAGGCGATCTTCATCCACGGCGTCACGGTGGCAAACATAGCCGACGGTATGGCTCCGAACCATCCGATGGCGACAGCGGCACTCGCCAGCAGGCCGGCGAGCGCGGCGGGTGACAGGCGCCGTGCGGCCAGCGCGCGGGGCGCGGGACCGGCATCACGTGCCAGCATATCGATCAGGTGTTCAGTCTTCATCGCTCGGATTCCTGGCTTGGATGGATCATGCCGGTGGGTCCCGCCTGACCAGAGCCGCCAGGCGCTTGAGCCCACGGTGCACCTGCACCTTGATGGCCGACTCCGAGGCGCCAGTTTGGCCTGCGGCCTCGGCGACCGACAGCCCTTCAAGCTTCGTCAGCATGATGGCCTGCTGTTGTGCCTGGGGGAGTTCCTGCAGCAGGGTCAGCAGGTCTCGCCGGGCACCGCCATCGTCGGGGTCGCTGGCCAGCAGCCGCTCGTCGACGTCGTCGATCGCCTCGTGCAGGCCATCGCGCCGCCCGCGCCGACGCCACAGATCCACCAGCTTGTGCCGCGCGATGGCGACGGCCCAGGCGCTGACCGGCAACGCCGGGTCGTAGGTGCCGCGTTGCAGATGCAGGGCCAGCAAGGTCTCCTGGACCAGATCTTCCACCTCGTCCGGAAAGGCAGAAAGCCGACGCCTCAGGTAGCTGCGCAGGCGAGCTGCCAGCAGTACCAGGGCCTGTCGGTAGGCTGTTTCATCGCCAGCCTGTGCACGCAGCCACAGCGGCTTGAGCTTGGCCTCAAGATCATCGGGGCGGGTGTCAGCGGGCATCTGGCGGCACGGTGTCCTGGGCTTGCCGCCTGCCCGAACTTGTCGGCCGACGAGGCCGGATCCGGCAAGAGGCCAGGGCAGTTTACCGGCGCTGTCTGCGCAGCCGGGGTCTGCCAGTGCGGCCGTGGGATCCATGTCTGGGCGATGTCAGCTGTGGCTCGAACCGTCAAGCGTGCGCGGTGCGCTGCAGCTGGCCCAGCAAGTTGCGGATGTCGCTGCGTCCCTGCCAGGCGCGCCAGGCGGCGAGTCCCAGGATGGTCATGGCCAGCGCCAACATGGCCCACTCGGCATGCAGCAGGTGGGTAGAGACGGCCCCCAGCATCAAGGCCGCCAGGCCGGCAGCGGCGAGTGCCGAGAGCCTGCGCACCAGCAGTGCCGCCGCGCCGGCCAGCTCGGCCGCGCCAACGGCCACCATGAACCACAGCGGATAGCCCCAGCGGGCGAAGGCTTGGACCTCGAAGTCCAGGCCAGCGAGTTTGGCTGTGCCCGACAGCGCGAAGACCAGAGCGAGCACAAGAGCGAGGACTTTCATGGCGGGGCCTTTCTATCTGACTCGGTGAGACCGGGGTGGCGTCAGCGCGACGCTTCATGCCTTTCGCTCGCGGCGGCCCGGCGGTTACATCCGCGCGTGCCAGCAGCTCGCCATCCAAGGAATCTGCATGTCGGGCTGTAACCGTTTCGGGGCCTTTGCCGAATGGCTGATGGCTTCACATCCACTGAAGCCTCATCAACCACTCAGGAGTTCCTATGAACCGTCGTTCCCTCGCCGCTGTGCTGGCCGTTTCTCTTCTCGGCATGACCGGCGCCGTGCAAGCCCTCGAGCTGCGTCCCTTCGACGGGGCCACGCTGGCCAGCCTGCAGGGCGCAGGCAAGCCGGTGGCCGTCCACTTCCATGCCGACTGGTGCCCGACCTGCGTCAATCAGAGCCGGGCCCTGGAGCAGTTGAAGGCCTCGGGCCAGCTGCAGGGCATGACGGTACTCGTCGCCGACTACGACAAGGAGAAGGAACTGAAGCGCCAGCACAAGGTGCGATCGCAGTCAGTGCTGGTCGTGTTCAAGGGGGCGGACGAGGTGGCCCGCAGTGCCGGCGAAACCAAGCCTGAGCAGCTTCGTCAAGCGCTCGTCAAGGCACTCTGATCGAACGCGACCCGCTTCGCCATGGTGTCCGCGACCGAACTCGGACTGGCTTGGCTCGCCGGCAGCCTGACCACGCTCAATCCCTGCGTCTTTCCCCTGCTGCCGCTGGTGCTCGGTGGCGCGGTCCAGCAGAATCGCTTGGCCCCAGTCGCCATGGGCGCCGGCATGGTCGGGGCCTTCGCTCTGCTGGGCCTGCTGGTCGGTGTTGCCGGCGATGCGCTCGGCCTGAACCCCGATCACATCCGCGTCGCGGGTGCCTTGCTTCTCGTCGGCTTCGGGCTGGTGATGCTGGTACCTCGCCTGAACGAACGCTTCACCCAACTGATGGCGCCGATGGCGACGCGCGCCAATACCGCGACCTCGCGCTTTCACGCAGGATCGTTGGCAGGCGCCTTCGCCATTGGCGGCTTGCTTGGTATGGTGTGGAGCCCGTGCTCGGGGCCGATGCTGGCCAGTGCGCTGACCATCGTCGCCAGCGAGGGCGGCGCGCTGCGCGGCAGCTTGGTGCTGGGCGTGTTCGGCCTGGGCGCGGCGACGGTGCTGGTGGCCGCGGCCTATGCCTCGCGCGCCAGCTTCGGGCGCGTGCGCGGCTGGGTCTTGACGCACATGGACCGCGCCAAGCGTGGCTTCGGCGTGGTGGTGCTGCAGTTGGGCCTGGCGATCCTGATGGGGTGGGACAAGTGGCTTGAGGCGCAATTGATCCACGTAATGCCGCAAGGCTGGATCGACCTGACCACGCGGTTTTGACCGGACGCACCGAGCAGTGGCGCGCGCGTCGATCGATCGAACCGCGTCCGCCCCACGGCAGTGCCCCGGACCGGCGATGCGCAGACCACCGGTGATGTGTAGTGCCGGTCCGCCTGCGCATGCTTGCGCAGCATGTACCAGGCCTTGCTCAGCCGCCAGCTACGGCTGAGTCCTGCCACGCCGCCGCCACTCCCGCCACATCAACCCCGCCATCCCCAACGCAATCGCGCCGCCGAAGGCGCTCATCAGCGGCACGATGGCCACGCCCTCGCGCAGCAGCAGCGCATAGACGGCCAGCATTGTCAGCACGCTGGCGTTCTCAAAGAAGCCCTGCACGGCGATCGAGCAGCCGGCGCTCAGCAGCTGATGGCCGCGGTGCTGCAGCAGCGCATTCATCGGCACCACCAGCAGACCGCCCACGGCGCCCACCAGCGCCAGCAGCGGCAGTGCGCTGCTCAGACTGCGGCTCAGGCCGATCACCGGGATCAGCAGGCCCAGCACCACGCCGAAGACGAGCATGCGCCTGGCCTGGGGCAGCGGCACCCAGCGGCCGGCGGCGCTGGCGCCGACCACCACGCCCACAGCGACGGCCACCTGCAGCAGCGTGGCCTTGGCCAAGGGCAGGCCCAGCCTATCCTCGGCCCAGCGCAGCACGGCGAACTGCAGCGTCGCGCCCAGACCCCAGAACACCGTGGTCACCGCCAGCGACAGGCCGCCCTCGGCGTCGCGCCACAGCGTGCGCTGCTGGCTGGCGAAGTCGCGCAGCAGCGCCCAGGGGTGGAAGCTGGCGCGCGGGTAGCGTGCGCCGCTGTCGGGCACGCGCAGGTTCAGCGCGCTGGAGGCCGCATACACACCCAACACCAGCAGCAGCGAGGGCAGGTAGCGCGATGAGCCGCCCGCCGCGGCGGCAAGTTCCACCAGCGCTTGCGCCGCCATGCTGTCCAGCCACAGCGGCGCCACCAGCACGCCGCCTAGCACCGCGCCCAGCAGCGCCGCACCCACCACCGAGACCTCCAGCCAGCCGTTGGCCGCTACCAGGGCCTGCGGCTTGACCAGCTCGGTGAGCAGCCCGTACTTGGCCGGCGCATAGCCGGCCGCGCCCAGGCCGACGATGGCAAACGCCGCCACCGGATGCAGGCCCAGCAGCAGTGCGAGCAGGCCGAGGATCTTCAGCGCATTCATCCAGCGCATCAGCCGGTGCTTGGGCGCGGCATCGGCCAGTGCGCCGATGAAGGGCGCCAGCACGACGTAGGCCAGCGTGAAGCCGAACTTCAGCAGCGGCGCCAGCCACGGCGCCTCGCCCCGCTCGGCGAGCAGCGCGATGGTGACGATGAGCAGTGCGTTGTCGGCCAGCGCGGAGAGGAACTGCGTGCCTATCAGCGCATGGAAGCCGCGCGGCAGCTGCCGGTCCGCAGGCTCAGCGCCCCGCTCGCCGCGCGCCACGGTTCAGTCCCCCCGGTGCACGCTGCGCCAGATCAGCCAGCCCAGCAGCGCGGTGATCGCCACCGTCACCAGCGCCACCCAGGCGAAGCCGTGCGCATGCTCGGCCAGCGGGATGCCACCGACATTCATGCCCATCAGGCCGGCGATCAGGTTGATCGGCAGCGCCATCACCGTGACGGTGCTCAGCATGAAGAGACTGCGGTTGTTCTCCACCGCCACGCGCGCGGCGGCCTCGTCCTGCAGCAGCTTGATGCGCTCCTGCAGCGCGGCGATGTCGCGCAGCACGACGGCGAAATCCTCGCCGGCCTGGCGCAGCTGTTCGGCATCGCCAGCGGTGACGAAGGGCGGCGGGTTGGCCAGCATGCGCATTAGCGCGCCGGGCTCGGGCGCCAGCCAGCGCTGCAGCCGCACCGCCAGGCGGCGCAGCCGCGCCAGCTCGGCGCTGTGGCCGGCGGTCTTGCCGGCGAGCACCGCGTCCTCGATGTCGTCGATGCGCTCGGTGGCGCTGCGCACGATGCGCTGCAGCTCGTCGGCCTGGTCGCGCAGCAGGCTTTCCAGCAGCGACACCGGCGTGTCCAGCTGCAGGCCGCGCTTGACCTCGGCGCGCAGCCGATCGATCGAGCGCAGCGGCTGTCGCCGCGCGCTGACCACCAGGCCGCCGCGCAGCTGCACCCACAGCGTGGCCACGTCACTGGCGTCGAAGGTGAAGTCGAACACGACGTCGTTGATCACCGCGAAGAGGGCGTCGCCCTCGCGCTCGATGCGCGAGGAGCGCGAGCCGGCGCGCGGTGCCTCGAAGAACTCGTCGCCCAGCTCGGCATAGCTGCGCAGCCAGTGCTCGCTGCGTGCATGCGCGAGGTTGAAGTGCAGCCAGACGAAGCCGCCGTCTGCTGTGGCACGCGCGGCGCCGCCCTCGCGCAGCCAGGCCGCGGCCTCGTCGGAGCCCAGCGGCTCAGCAGCGGCGTCGGGGCAGAAGCGGTAGCCGCAGATCAGCCCGTTGGCGTCGGCGCCGTAGCTGGGCGGTGTCGTCAGCACGGGGCTGGGCTTCGGCGGGATGGGGCTGGGCATCGACGAGGGGCGGCGGGCGGGCGCAGTGCGTCTGCCAGCGGCGATGCTAGCGAGGCCGCATGTCAGTTTGATGTCGCGGCGGATGAGGGTGCTGCTCGAATGGTATAAACCGTATACACACTTTTTCGAGGGCATGAACATGGCGACATCCAAGACTGCAGCGAAGACCGCAAGCGAGCCCGCAGCGAAGGCCGCGGCCGGCAAGAAGCCCGCAGCCAGGAAGGCTCCGGTGGCAAAAGCGGCCGTGACTGCCGCAAAGCCGGCGGCGAAGAAGTCGCCTGCCAAGGCGGCCACACCCGCGGCGAAGCCGGCCGCGCCTGCCAAGGCGGAGACCAAGCAGGCAGCGAAGCCAACGAAGCCGGTCAAGGCGCCCAAGGCGCCCAAGGCGGAAAAGGCATTGAAGCCCGTCAAGCCTGCCAAGCCTTCGGCCGAGAAGGCGCCGCGCGCCAAGCTCGTGCGCGACAGCTTCACCATGCCTGATTTCGACTTTGCCCTGATCGACGAGCTGAAGGCGCGCGCCATGGGCGTGCAGCGCCAGGTCAAGAAGAGCGAGCTGCTGCGCGCCGGCCTGCAGGCGCTGGCCGCGCTGGCGCCGGCCCAGCTGCTGCAGGCGCTGGAGCGCCTGGCGCCGGTGAAGACCGGCCGGCCCAAGAAGGGCCATTGAGAAGTCTTAATCGGCGTAGCGCTGCATCACGTAGCGGCCGGGTGCGGCGCCCAGTTCGGGCGTGTGCACCGGTTCGCGTGCGGGCACGCGATCGCCACTGCCCTGGGCCTTGAGCCAGTCCGACCAGGCCGGCCACCAGGAGCCTTCGAATTCGGGCGCCTGTGCCTGCCAGGCCTGCGGGCTCAGGCGCGGCGCGTCTGCGGCCAGTGCCAGGCGGCGGTAGCTGCGGTTGGCATGGCCCGGCTCGGAGATGATGCCGGCGTTGTGCCCGCCGCGCGTCAGCACGAAGTCCACCGGGCTCTGTGTCAGCTGGTGGATCTTGTGCACCGATCGCCAAGGCGAGACATGGTCGGTGACCGTGCCCACCGCGAAGATCGGCAGGCGCAGGTCGTGCAGCGAGATGGGCTCGCCGTCCACCGGGTAGCGGCCCTGGGCCAGTTCGTTGCGCAGGTAGAGGCTGCGCAGGTATTCGCTGTGCATGGTCGCGGGCATGCGGGTGGCGTCGGCGTTCCAGCGCATCAGGTCGTTGGGCGCCTCGCGCTCGCCGAGCAGGTATTCGCGGATCGCGCGCTGCCACACCAGCTCGCGCGAGTGTAGGAACTGGAAGGAACCAGCCATCTGCCGGCCCGACAGATAGCCGCGCTCGGCCATCATGTCCTCCAGCCATTGCACCTGCTGCTCGTCGATCAGCGCGCCGAGCTCGCCGGGCTCGCTGAAGTCCACCTGCGCGGCCAGCAGCGTCAGGCTGCGCAGCGTGGGCAGCCGGGCCAGGCCGGGGCGGCGCTGCGGCGCGGCCAGTGCTGCGGCGGCGATGGCCAGCAGCGTGCCGCCCAGGCAGTAGCCCATCGCGTGCAGCTCGTCCTCGCCGCTGATCGCTTTTGCCTGCGCCAGCGGCGCCAGCACGCCCAGGTGCAGGTAGTCTTCCATGCCCAGCAGCGCGTCGGCCTCGTCCGGGTTGCGCCATGACAGCATGAACACCGTGTGGCCCTGCTCGACCAGGTAGCGCACCAGCGAGTTGTGCGGCGAGAGATCGAGGATGTAGTACTTCATGATCCACGAGGGCACGATGAACACCGGCTCGCGCTGCACCTCGGCCGTCGTCGGCCGGTACTGCAGCAGCTCGACCAGCTCGTTGCGGTAGACCACCTCGCCCGGCGTCATCGCCAGGCCCTGTCCGGGGGCCAGCGCCTCGGCGGGCGCGGCCGGCTCGGCTTCGGCCAGCGCCGGCAGCGGGCGCAGGCCGTGGCGCAGGCTGATGTCGTGCAGGCGATGGCGGGTGCCGCGCAGCAGGCTGTCGCCGCGCGTGGCCCAGGCCTGGCGCAGCACCTCGGGCTGGGTCAGCGGCCAGTGCGCGGCGGCCAGCCAGTCGGCGGTCTGGCGGCCCAGCAGCTGCATCACCTCGCGATGGTGCGGCGCCATGCCGGGCAGCGCGCTGGCGCGCTGGCTCCAGGCCTGCGTGCCGTCGAGCCAGGCGCGGCTGAAGGCCTGCAGCCAGTCGCCGGGGCGCGGCGGCTGTTCGGCGTCGCTCACGCTGCGGCGCGCCTCGGCCTGCGCCTCCATCACGGCCTGCGGCCATTGCGCCAGCAGCGTGGCGGCGCTGGCCGGCGAATGCAGCCAGTTCAGCGCCCAATCGGCGGCCGCCAGCGACACCGACACCGGCGACCAGCCCGCGCCGGCTGCGGCCAGCCAGGCGTGCCATTGGCGATCCAGCGCTGCGGCGGCGCGCAGTGCGCGGCCTTGCGGCGACAGTAGTTCTTCGGGCAGGGGCAGGTCCATGGTGCGCATCGGGCTCAGACTCCTTCTCTGGTGGCGGCGCCGGTGTCCAGCGATCAATGATCCGCCAGATGTAGCGCGCTTCGATGAAGGCTATGTGGCGGTGACGCGCGGGTCTTGAGCTGGCTCAGCTTTGTCGCAGTGGCAGCCTTGTTGTCACTGCGTTGTCACGATGCGCGGGTCAGAGTGGCGGGATGGAAAAGACCGATGCCATCGCTTCGCTGGGCCAGCAGAGCCTGCTGATGCCCGCCTGGGTCAATGCCGCGCTGCGCGCCAACGACCGGCTCAAGCTGCTACTGACGCTGCTGCAAGCCGCGGCTGCGCATGCCATGGCGCCGCAGCAGGCGCAGGCCGACCTGCGCCGCGAGCTGGCCGCCACCGGCCTGGATGCGCCCTGGCTGCGTGAGCTGCCTGCCAGCGCCAGTCGCGACGGCGAGGACGTGCTGCTGCCCGAGCTGCCGCAGCTCTGCGCGCTGCTCGCTGCCGAGCTGGCGACGATGGCACGCCCGCTGCTGGCCAGCGAGACCGACGCCGCCACGCGCACGCGCTGCGCCGACTGGCAGACGCGGCTGGCGGCGGTGCGCGACGACGTGCTCAGCCCTGCGCTGCTGCTGCAGCTGACCCATGGCCACCGGCCCAAGCACGGCGCTGCGCCCAGCGCCGACGAGGATAGCCTGCACCTGCTGGTGATGGACCTGCACAAGCAGCTCAACCAGCTGGGTGCCAGCCTGAGCAGCGAGGAGATCGCCGGCGCCCATGTCTGGCAGCTCGCCGACGATGCCGACCGCGCGCGCGTGGCCGCCTTTATGCGCGGCCTGCAGCGCACCGCGGCGCTGAAGTTCAATCACCCGGGTCTGGACACCGCCGCCACGCGCGACGGCGAGCGCCTGCTGATCCAGAACGACATCGGCACCAACGATGCGCATGTGCTGGTGATCCAGGTGCAGGGCCTGGAGATCAGCCTGACCTATTCGGACCTGCACCGCAGCCGCTTTGCCTTCTTCCAGCAGCAGCTCGCCGCGGTCGGCGCGCAGTGGACCGCGGCCGAGTCGCATGTCGATGCCCGCCTGAACCGCGGCGAGGCCTACCAGCTGGGCACCGCACGCTTTGTTGCCGCGGACGAGGCGCAGCTGCAGCAGATGCTCGACGGCATCGCGTCGCGCATCGTCTTCCTGATCGACTGGAACCGCGCGCGCAAGCGCCTGTTGCGCTTCGTCAGCAAGGAAGGCGCGATCGCGCTGCTGGCCGAGGCGGCGCGGCAGGAGATTGGCCATATGGGCTGGCTGCTGGCCGGCGGCGAGCGACTGGTCTTCGATGCGATGCAGGCGCTGGGCGACGATGCCTTCCGCATCGGCGACCGCCTCGCCGATGTGCTGGGCGAGGCCGGCGCGCAGGCCTATCTGCTGGAGCTGATGCGCCTGGCCACCGCGGCGCTGCGCCAGCAGCAGCCCGCCGCGTTGGTGGCCGACGAGGCGCGGCTGCTGCTGGCGCGGCAGCTGCAGCAGCGCCGGCCGGAGTTCGACCTGCTGGCCGAGCATGCCGCCTACTGCGAGGCGCTGGCCTCGTCGATCGCCGAGGCGCTCTCCCGCAAGCCTGGCGACGACGAGGCTGCCGCGCAGCGCGCCCAGCAGGCCAAGAGCTGGGAGCGCCAGGCCGACCATCTGGTGATGGCGGCGCGCGAGCGTGCGCTGCGCCAGCCGCGCTGGCGCGTGTTCGCGCGGCTGGCCGAACAGTCCGACGACGCGGCCGATGCGCTGGAGGAATGCGCCTTCCTGCTCAGCCTGGTGGCCGAGCATCACAAGGGCTGGGACCACGATCTGCGCGAGGCGCTGTCGCAGCTGGCCGGCACCGTGCTGCAGGCCACGCAGGAGCAGGTCAAGGCGCTGGCGATCGCGCGCCGCCTGGGGGCCGACAGCGATGCCGAAGACCATGACGCCTTCATCGCCGCCACCTGGCAGGTGCTGCGCGCCGAGCGCCAGGCCGACGAGCTGCTGCGCCAGGCCAAGCGGCGCATGCTGCGCGCGCTGGACGACCCGGCCGCGCTGATGCTGGCCAACGAGCTGGCCGCGCAGCTGGAGCTGGCCTCGGACCGCCTGCTGGCCAGCGCCTACGGCCTGCGCGAGCTGGCCTTCAGCAAGAGCGGGGTCGGAGCATGACCGCGATGCCGCCTGCGCTGAACACCCCCTGGCATCCCGAGCTGTTCGCCTTCGGCTGCGGCGATCTGCCTGTGCTGGCCGAGCCCACGCCCGAGCGGCTGGGCTTCAAGGCCTTCAATCTGCAGCGCATGGCGCTGCTGGGCCTGCCGGTGCCGCCGGCCTTCGTGCTGGGCACCGGCCTGTGCACCAGCGCGGCCACGCGCGCCGCTGGCGCCTCCGAGGCGCTGTGGGGGCCAGGTCTTGCTGCTCTCGAGCGCGCCACCGGCCTGCGTCTGGGCGATGCGCGCCGGCCGCTGCTGCTGTCGGTGCGCTCGGGCGCGCCGGTGTCGATGCCGGGGATGATGGAGACGCTGCTCAACATCGGCCTGTCGGACGCGACGCTGGACGGCTTCATCCGCCAGACCGGCCAGCCGCGCCTGGCCTGGGACGCCTACCGCCGCCTGGTGGCGAGCTTCGGCGAGGTCGTCGCCGGCATACCGGCCGAGCGCTTCGAAGCGGAGCTTGCCGCCATTGGCAATGGCCGCGGCGAGCGCGAGCTGGATTTCGCCGAGCTGCGCGCGCTGACGCGCCGCTGCCTGGCCGTCTATGCCGAGGCCGCCGGCCGGCCTTTCCCGCAGAACCCGCACGAGCAGCTGCAGCAGGCCATCGCCGCGGTATTCGACTCCTGGCAGAGCGAGAAGGCACGCGCCTACCGCGCTGCGCACGAGATCTCCGCGGCGATAGGCACGGCGGTGACGGTGCAGACCATGGTGTTCGGCAATGCCGGCGTCAGCTCCGGCGCGGGCGTGGGCTTTACCCGCGATCCGTCCAGCGGCGAGGACGCGCTGTGGGTGGACTTCCTGTTCAACGCGCAGGGCGAGGACGTGGTCTCGGGCCGGCGCAGCGCGCATGGCCATGCGCAGCTGGCCGAGGTGCTGCCCGAGGTCTGGTCGCAGCTGCAGACCGCCACCGCGCTGCTGGAGAACGCCTTCGGCGATATGCAGGACTTCGAGTTCACCGTGCAGCAAGGCCGGCTCTATCTGCTGCAGACGCGCAGCGGCAAGCGCACGCCGCAGGCGGCGGCGCGCATCGCGCTGGACCTGCTGGCGCAGGGCGTGATCGACACGGCAACCGCGCGCAAGCGCACCGCAGCGCTGGACGAGCGCGCGCTGCGGCTGCAGCGCGTGGTCGCGCCGGACGGCGCACCGTTGCAGCCGCTGGCCCGCGCCGCCGCGGCCAGCGCCGGTGTGGCGGTGGGGGAGATCGCGCTGGACGAGGCGCGCGCCGCAGCGCGCCACGCGGCCGGCGCCAGCGTGATCCTGGTGCGGCGCGATGCCGAGACCTCGGACATGGCCGCGCTGCAGCACGCCGTGGGGCTGCTGACGCAGCGCGGCGCACGCACCTCGCATGCCGCGGTGGTGGCGCGGCAGATGGGCCGCGTCTGCCTGGTCGGCTGCGAGGCGCTGCAGATCGACGAGCAGCGCCGCGAGCTGCGCATCGGCGAGCAGGTCTTCGCCGAGGGCGATCTGCTGACGCTGGACGGCAACGAAGGCCGGCTCTACGCCGGCGCGGCGCAGACCGAGTGGTGGGTGGATCCGGCCTTGCTCGACGGGCTGGCGAAGTTGCGCGCGCAGGTGGCGCGATAGGTTGGTGCTTCGCCGCGCTGCGTTGGGCATGCCCAGTTTGGCGCTCGGCGGCGGCTCGGCCCGCTGCCGGGCTCATGCTGCGCGGGTCGACCCTGCGGGCCGACTGCCCTCGGTGCTCGCTCCGGGGGTCGGGGGCGGCAAACTCGCTTTGCTCGCTGCGCTCGCGCCGCTCGGACAGTGCCGCCCAGTCAGATGTTGAAGCGCGCTGCGCGCGCCCGACCCGCTACGCTGCGCTCTCGGCCGCGCAGAAATCGCCCGTCAGCGGGCCGAGCCACCGCCAGGACACTGTGGTGGCAGGCCACGGGTTCTTGCCAGCGCTCAGCGTCTCCGGCACTGCGGCCCGGGCAGTTGCCGGGTGAAGGTGAGGAGCTGAGCAGCACAGCCGCGCCGGGCGCGCGCGCAGCGCGCTTCAAAGACTGACTCGGCGCCACTGTTTGACCAGAGCGAGCGTTAGCGAGCGGCGGGAGTTTGGCGCCGGCCCGGTGTGGCGAGCAGCGCAAGGGAGTCGGACCGCAGGGCCGACCTCCGAGCCTGAACCCGGCGGCTGCCCGGGCCGCAGTGCTGCATCCAGCGTTCGCAGGCCCGGCGGATCGCCTGCTGCGCGGCCCGCGCTTAGCAAGATAGACCGCGGTCGAGCAGGAGCCAGGGTCAGCCCGCCTGCGCCGCCACCGCCGCCAGCGCTGCCGAGGCCATGCGCACCTGGGCGCTGTCGGCGCGGCTGGTCAGTGCGATGGGCACGCGTGCGCCCATCACCACGCCGCAGCTCGATGCGCCGGCCATGTATTCGAGCAGCTTGGCCAGCATATTGCCGGCCTCCAGATCGGGTACGACCAGCACATCGGCATCGCCGGCCACCGGCGAGGCGATGCCCTTGATGCGCGCGGCCTCGACCGAGATCGCGTTGTCGAAGGCCAGCGGGCCGTCGAGCTGGCCGCCGGCGATCTGGCCGCGCTCGGCCATCTTGCACAGCGCGGCGGCGTCCAGCGTCGAGGCGATCTTTTCGGTGACGGTCTCCAGCGCCGAGAGCAGCGCCACCTTGGGCTTGTCCAGGCCGAGGGCGCGCGCCAGCGCGATGCTGTTGCGCACGATGTCGGCCTTGGCCTGCAGGTCGGGCGCGATATTGATCGCCGCGTCGCTGAGCAGCAGCGGCTTGGGATAGGTGGGGATGTCGAAGCGGAACACATGCGAGACGCGCCGCTCGGTGCGCAGCGCGGGGCGCGTGAGCACGGCGTGCATCAGCTCGTCGGTGTGCAGGCTGCCCTTCATCAGCATCGCCACCTGGCCATCGGCGGCCAGCGCGGCCGCATGCTCGGCGGCCGCATGGCTGTGCGGCTGGGCTTCGATGCGCACGCCGGCCAGCGACAGGCCCAACTGCTCGGCCAGCGCGCGGATCTTCGCCTCGGGACCGACCAGCCAGGGATCGATCAGGCCGCGCTGCGCGGCGAGCAGCGCGCCCTGCAGCGATTCGGCATCGCAGGGATGCACGACGGCGCAGGGCAGCGGGCCGCCCTGCAGCTGTAGGCTGCCGACCCAGGCGTCCAGTCGCGCCTTGGGATCGAACAGGTGCATCGCCGGCAGCGTGGGGCGCGGGCGCTCGATCTTGTGGCGCGGCGCCAGCACCGTGGCCATGCCGGTGATGACCGGCTCGCCACGCTGGTTCAGCGCCTCGCAGCCGAGCTTGACGCGGCCCGATTCATCGTCCTTCTCGGTGACGGTGAGTACCACGGTCAGCGTGTCGCCGATATGCACCGGGCGCGCGAAGCGCAGCGTCTGCTCCAGGTAGATGGTGCCGGGACCGGGGAATTCGGTGCCCAGCAGCGAGGAGATCAGCGCGCCGCCCCACATGCCGTGCGCGATCACGCCGTGAAAGCGCGTGCCCTGCGCGTATTCCTCGTCCAGGTGCGCGGGGTTCACATCGCCCGAGACCAGCGCGAAGGCCTGCACGTCCTCGCGGGTGAGCGTGCGCACCAGGCGCGCGCTCTGGCCGAGTTGCAGCTCGTCGTAGGTCTGGTTGCGCATCCAGCCGTCGCGCAACTGGGTCTCGGGTGCGTTCATCGGGTGGGCCTTTCTGGCGTGGGTCGGTTCCGGTTGGGGCGAGCAGACTTCGTGCCTGGCCGCGGGAGGCGGCGCTCAGTGCCGGATGTGGTGGCCGGCGTCCACGTAGAGCGTCTGCCCGGTCATGCCCGACGCGGCCGGGCTGGAGAGGAAGGCGGCGAGCGCGCCGATCTCCTCCAGCGTGACCAGGCGGCGCAGCGGCGAGCGCTCGCGCGCATCGCGCATCAGCGCGTCGAAATCCTCCAGCCCAGAGGCAGCGCGGGTGGGGATGGGCCCCGGCGAGATCGCGTGCACGCGGATATTGCCCGGGCCCAGCTCGACGGCGAGGTAGCGCACCAGCGATTCCAGTGCGGCTTTCACCGGGCCCATCAGCCCGTAGTGCGGCACGGCCATCTGCGCGCCCAGGTAGCTCATCGTGATCAGGCTGCCGCCGCCGCGCTCGCGCATCAGCGGCTCGCAGCAGCGCGCCAGCCGCGCGAAGGAGTGGCAGGAAACCTCCATCGCGCGCTGGAAGCCGGCCGGCGAGCTGTCGGCCACGCGGCCGTGCAGATCGGCCAGCGGCGCCCAGGCGATCGAGTGGATGACGAAGTCCAGCCCGCCCAGCGTCGCTGCAGCCTGCTCGGCCAGTGCCTCGAGCGCGCCGTCAGCCTCGACATTGCAGGTGTGCAGCGGCGCGTCCAGCGCCCGGGCCAGCGGCAGCACCGCTGCATGGGCCTTGTCGTTCACGCAAGTGAGCATGAGCTCTGCGCCGGCAGCGCGTGCAGCCTGCGCGCAGCCCCAGGCGATGCTGTGCTCGTCGGCAAGGCCTAGCACCAGACCACGGCTGCCGTGCAGCGGGCTGTGCTGGAGGGGAAGATGGGTGAGGGTGGCGGCATCCATGGCGTCAGCATCTCTGGCTGGCATGTCAAACAAATGACGCACTGCAGCATTAGGCTGACTCGTTGCGCTGGCGCAAGCGGGACAGGATGCCTGCTGATCACACTCGGTCGAGCCTTGATCCGCAGTGGTGCAGTCTTGCCGCCAAGTCAGGGCAGGAAGAAGACGGAGCTCGATCCCATCTGCTCCAGATCCATGCTGTCGTTGAGGAGTGCTCCATGTTCATGTCGTCCCCGTCGTTCCCCGGCGCGTCCTTGCCCTCGCTGGCCTGGCGCTTCTATCTCGATGCGCCAGTAGGCGAGCCGGTGGCGCTGCCGCGCGCTGGCTGCAGTACCGAGCATCCGCTGGTGTTCGATCGTGTTGCCCGCGATCTGGTGCAGATGGCCGGCGAGGGCTTGCTCGAGATCGTCGAGCAGTGCCATGCCGAGCGCATGGGCGAGCAGGTCTACCAGCATCTGGTGTTCCGGCGCTCCCGTTGATCGGGCTGCGGCGCTTCCGCGAGTTCATTGACCCCAGGCAAGCAAGGTTCGGCCACTTTGGCTACAGTTCAACCACGTCGCGCCTGTTGCGCGTCGCCCTCTTCGGAGAGACCCCATGTTGAAACCCGTCCAACACGGCGGGCCAAACGCAAGGCGACTCCTGCCTTTCGTATCCCGCCTTCAGCATTGTTTCGCCAGCCCAGTTCCGGGCGCGGCGCCGGTGGCCTGCCTGTGCCGCCGCTGGATGCTGCCGAATTCCTTCGGCGTTCCTGATCGTTAGTGCCTGTCGCCGCCTGGTGCCTGTCGGCCCGGGCATGCACAGCCCATTGCGCACCCCTTGCGGCCGCGTGCCAGTCGGGCCGGGTTTCCGCCCGGCCAAGGCGCAGCCGTGTTCGCGCGTCCCTGGTGGACGCTGCCACGATCAGGAGAAATTCATGAAGCATCACAACATCAACACCAAGCACGCAGCGTCGTCCACGCCTGGCCTCGGGTATGCCGGGCTCGTCGATACCCGCGCCGGGCTGGTCTTTGCCGCTGCCAGCGTGCTGGGCCCCTACCTGCTGGCCACCATCCTGCTGGTCTTCGGCACGCCGTGATCGCCGGACGAGGCGTCGAGTCTCAGGCCCCCTTGGGCCACAGCACCATCTGCGTGCAACGGAACAGCGCGAGCTTGCGGCCGCTGGCCTCGTCGGTGACGACGGCGTCCCAGACCTGGGTGTTGCGGCCCAGGTGCTGGGCGGTGGCCACGCAGGCGATGCTGCCTTCGCGGACGGTGCCGAGGAAGTTGCTCTTCAGCTCGATGGTGGTGAAGGAGCTCGCGCCCTCGGGCAGGTGGGCCAGCGTCGCATAGCCGGCGGTGGTGTCGGCCAGCGCGACGATGCTGGCCGCATGCAGGAACTCGTTGGGCGCGATGTGCAGCTGCTTGACCGGCATGCGGCTGTGCAGCTCCTTGTCGCGGATCTCGGTGATCTCGATGCCGAGGTAGCCGGGCAGGTATTCCTGTCCGCGCTGGTTGAGGGTGTGCTTGTCGAGTTCGGGGCGTAGCTTGCTCATGTCGTCGGTTCGAGAGAAGTCATGATTCGTCCCGGCCGACTCTAAGCGATGCGCGCGGTGATGACCTGATCGCGCCCGCCGGCCTTGGCGCGGTACATCGCGTCGTCGGCCGAGCGCACCAGCGCCACTTCGTCGGCGCCGTCCTCGGGGAAGATCGCCACGCCGATCGCCGAGGAGATCTCCAGCCGGTAGGCGCCGATCTCCACCGGCTCGCGCAGCCGGGCATGGACCTTTTCGGCCACGGCGAGCGCATCGGCCAGCGTGTGCACCTGCGGCAGCAGCACGACGAACTCGTCGCCGCCCAGGCGCGCCACGGTGTCGGAATCGCGCACGCAGTCGCGCAGCTGATGCGCCACGCGCTGCAGCAGCTGGTCGCCGACCTCGTGCCCGTAGGTGTCGTTGACCGGCTTGAAGCGGTCCAGGTCGATGAAGAGCAGCGCGACGCGCTGGCTGTCGCGCCGGGCATGGGCCAGCGCGGTTTGCAGCCGGTCGAAGAACAGCGTGCGGTTGGGCAGGCCGGTGAGCGCGTCGTAGTAGGCCAGGCTGGCGATGCGCGCCTCGGTCGCCTTGCGTTCGCTGATGTCACGCACGATGGCCCACATGCCCACCGGCGTCCCGTCATCGCCGCGCAGCAGGTAGGTGCGCATCTCCACCGGGAAGACGGTGCCATCCTTGCGTCGGTATTCCTTTTCGTAGACCTCCGAGTGGCCGCGCGCGAACACCTGCTCGGCGACGATGCGCGCTTCGCTCTCGTGCCAGCGCGCTGGCGTCAGCTCGGTGTAGTGCAGGCTGGCCAGTTCGTCGTCCGCATAGCCCAGCATCGCCCGGTAGGCCGGGTTCCATTCGAGCAGTCGGCCCGGCAGGTCCGTCTGCACATAGGCATCGGTCATGCTCTCGTGCAGGCGGCGGTACTTGCTCTCGCTGTGGCGCAGCGCCTCTTCCATGCGCTGGCGCTCGGTGATGTCGATGCCGATGGAGACCATGAACTCCATCGTCCCCTTGTCGTCGAGCAGCACCGTGTTGAACCAGTCCAGCAGCACGCGGCTGCCGTCGCGGCAGACCCATTCGTTGGTGTAGTGGCCTGCAAGTGCGCCGGGGTTGTGCGCAAGCGCCTCGAAGGCATTGCGGCGTATCGACTCGGCTTGCTCGGGCGGCAGCAGCAGGTCCCAGGGATAGCGGCCGATGGCATCCTGCGCACGGTAGCCGCTGAGCGACTCGCAGGCCGGGTTGAAGCGCACGATGCGACCCTGGCGATCCAGCACGATCACCAGCACGCCGGCGTGGTCCACCACTGCCTGCGAAAGCGCGCGTGTGCGGTCCAGCTCGGCGCCGAGTCGTTGCTGGCGCTGGATCTGCAGGGCCAGACGGTGGGTCAGCACCCCCAGCTCGTCGATGGATTGCGGGCGCAGCTGCGCCAGCGCTGCGGCATCGAGGGCCGAGGCCTGTTCGTGCAGCACCTCCTGCAGCGGCTGCAGACCCTGGCGCAGGCTTCGCCAGGCGAGCCAGGTGCTGCCGCCGGCCAGTGCCAGCAGCCCGGCCCAGATCAGCAGCAGGCGCCGGTCGACATGGCCGGTCTGGTTGACGAAGTAGCCCACCAGCACGCTGTCGATCAGCAGCGGCGTGACGATGCCCAGCAACGCGAACTTCGTGCCCAGCGGCACGATGACATCGTGTACGCCGCGGGGGCCGAAGTAGCGGCCCAGCCGGTCGGTGAAGTAGAAAAAGATCGGGAACGCACTGATCAGCACCACCGGCACCAGCCCGATCTGGCTGTTGAGGTGGTCGCGCGGCGTGTAGCTGCGATAGCCCAGCCGCTCCAGCGAGAGATCGGCGCTGAAGGCACCCAGCATCGAAGAGGCGGTCAGAAAGCCCAGCAGCGTCCAGGGCAGGCGGGCAAAGAGCTTGCGCGTCTTGGCTTGCAGGTCTTCGCCCTCGGCCCGGCCGAGGCGGATCAGGCGGTCGGCAAAGCGCCTTGCGTAGGACAGCGTGGCGACCAGCACCAGCGCCAGATAGGCGCCTGTGTAGCTGGTGAAGACCAGATAGAACTCCGGCAGCGGGTAGTAGCCGGCAATGCCCATCAGTGTGCCGCCGATGAAGGGCGGCAGCAGCAGGGCCATCAGCGCGCTGACCCACACGGTGCGGCGCAGCTGCGCGTCGCTCAGCGCTGGCGCGATCACTGGTGAGTCGGGCTCTGCGGATGCGGACATGCTGCAACTACTCCCGTCGCTGCAGCGATGGGCGGGACTGCCTGCGGCGATGCGGCCGACTGTAGGCGCGCCCCGTCTGCCAAGGCATAGGGCAAAGCCCGGGTGGTCGACGGGCTAGAGATCCAGCAGCAGCCGCGGGCTGCTGGCGCGCGAGCAGCAGGGCAGGAACTGGTCGTTCGCCGCCTGCTCCTCGGGCGTCAGGTACATGTCCTTGTGGTCCGGCACGCCGTCGAGCACGCGCGTCAGGCAGGTGCCGCACACGCCCTGCTCGCAGGAGGTGACGATGTGCACGCCCACCGCGCCCAGCGCCTGCACGACACTCTGGCCTGCGGGCACGGTGACCACCTGGCCGCTGCTCTTGATCTGCACCTCGAAGCTGCCTTCGTCGGCCGTGTGCACCGGTGCGGCGGCGCCGAAGTACTCGCGGTGGAGGTTCTTCTCGTCCCAGCCGGCGGCGCGCGCAGTGGCGAGCACCGCATCGATGAAGCCCTGCGGACCGCAGACGTAGAGCTGCGTGCCGGGTCCGGCCGCAGCCGCCAGCGCCGCGGCGATATCCAGGCGCTGCTCGGGCGCACCGTCGTCGTGGTGCAGCTGCACGCGGCCGGCGAAGTGCGGTGCTGCGAGCCGCTCGCGGAAGGCGGTGCGCGCGGGCGAGCGCGTCGCGTAGTGCAGCCGGAAGTCGGCGCCCTCATGCACGAGCTGCTCGGCCATCGCCAGCAGCGGCGTGATGCCGATGCCGCCGGCCAGCAGCAGGGTGCGCGGTGCGCCTTTCACCAGCGCGAAGTGGTTCTTCGGCGCGCTGATGCTCAGCGTCTGGCCTTCGGCCAGCGCATCGTGCACGGCGGCCGAGCCGCCGCGCGACGCGGGGTCGCGCAGTACGCCGAGCAGGTAGCGGTCGGTCTCGGCCGGGTCGTTGCACAGCGAGTACTGGCGGACCAGTCCATTCGGCAAGTGCAGGTCCAGATGCGCGCCGGCCTCGAAGCGCGGCAGGCTCTGCCCCGGCAGCGGACGCAGCTCCAGCGCGCAGATGTCCTCGGCCTCGCGGCTCTTGCGTGCCAGCTGCACGCTCAGCAGGTTCGTAGTCGTCTCCACGGTCATGCGTTCAACCTCAAGCCGCCGCGGCCGGTGCGCGGCCTTCCTCGGCCAGCAGGCGGTCGATGATGCGGCGTGCCTGCACGCCGCCGGCGTCGATGTTCAGCGCCAGGATCTTGCGGTCCGGCCACTCCTGCAGATTGCGCTGCTGGCGTTCCAGCATCTCCTGATCCTCGGCGAAGATCTTGCCCTGGCCTTCGCGGATCTGCACGGTCAGCGACGGGTCCTCGGGCTTGAACTTGCGCGCCATGCCCCAGAAGTAGTGGATCGAGGTGTCGGTCTCCGGCGTGATGAAGTCCACCACCCAGCTCGCGGCCTTGACCTCGTCGGGGGCGTCGTAGCCGCCATTGCCGGCCAGCGCCACGCCCACCTCGATCATCACGTGGCTGGGCGGCGTGAAGTGGCAAATCTGCCAGCGGTCTACCAGCTGGTCGTCGGGCAGGCCGTTCATGCGCAGCGCCATCTTCCAGAAGGGCGGCGCCTCGATGCCGTTCATGAAGCGGCTGGTGATGACCTCGTCGCCTTCGGTGCGGGTGTTGCAGGGCGTCTCGTCGATCTCCTTCTGGCCGATGCTGGTGGAGTGCACATAGGTCTCGTGCGTCAGGTCCATCAGGTTGTCGATCATCAGCCGGTAGTCGCAGGCGATGTTGTACAGCCCGCCGCCATAGGCCCACTTGGGGTTGTCGGCCCATTCCAGCTGCGGGATCAGCGCCGGGTCGGCCTTCTCGGCGTCGCC
Source organism: Roseateles sp. T103 (assembly GCF_057219915.1). Taxonomy (NCBI): domain Bacteria; kingdom Pseudomonadati; phylum Pseudomonadota; class Betaproteobacteria; order Burkholderiales; family Sphaerotilaceae; genus Roseateles; species Roseateles sp. T103. Next base: position 568,232 of record NZ_JBXVVS010000002.1, on the reverse strand, counting down.
AGGCCAGACCCAGACGAAACCATAGCGCTCCACCGCAGGAAAGCGGCGCACGGCCGGGAATCCGCGCACGCGCTGGCCGGGCATGGCCACGGTCTTGCCGTCGGCGCCCATTTCCAGGCCGTGGTAGCCGCAGACCAGCTTGCCCTTGCAGACGAAGCCCAGCGACAGCGGCGCGCCGCGGTGCGGGCAGAAGTCCTCCAGCACGGCGACCTGGCCCTGCTCGTCGCGGAAGAACACCATGCGCTGGTTGCAGACCTTGCGGCCCAGCGGCTTGTCGGCGAATTCCTCGGGCTTGGCGGCCACGTACCAGGTGTTCAGCGGGAAGCTCATGCTATCGTCTCCTCGTTATTGGATCCAATCGAATGGATCCAATCATGCCGATAATCACGGATTAAGGCAAGGAATGCTCGAAAAAATGGATCCAATCAAGCCCGCCAGCACGGCCAGCGTGGTGGCGGTGCTGCGCCAGCTGATCATCGGTGGCGAGTACGCCGCGGGCGAGCGCCTGGCCGAGATTCCGGTGTCCGAGCGTCTGGGCGTCTCGCGTACGCCGGTGCGCATCGCCTTCCGCGCGCTGGAGCAGGAGGGGCTGCTGGAGCCGGCTGGCAAGCGCGGCTATCTGGTGCGCAAGTTCTCCGAGGCCGATGTGCTCTGTGCGATCGAGGTGCGCGGCGTGCTCGAAGGCCTGGCCGCGCGCCGCCTGGCCGAGGCCGGCGCCAGCGAGGCGGTGCTGGCCACGCTGCGCGACTGCGTGGAGGCGGGCGAGCGCGTGCTTGCCGCCGGACAGCTGGACGAAGCGGCGATCGGCGCCTGGAGCGAGCTCAACGAACGATTCCACAGCTGCATCGTCGAGGCCGGCGGCGGCCGCGTGATCGCCGACGCGATCGCGCGCAACAACCACCTGCCGTTTGCCTCGGCCGATTCGCTGGTGATCGACCGCGCCGCGCTGGACAAGGAGTACCGCAAGCTCAGCCTCGCGCAGCTGCACCACCGCCTGGTGCTCGACGCGCTGCAGACCGGCCAGTCGGCGCGCGTGGAAGCGCTGATGCGCGAGCATGCCTGCATTGCGCTGCATTACGCGCCGGTGTTCGGGCTGAAGGCGGGCGTCGAGCCGCGCTGACTGCGCGGCAGGCCGAGCAGTGAGCGTGCCTCAGCCGCGCACGCGCAGGATGCCCGCGAAGTACTGGGCCAGCTCCTCGCGCGCCGTCAGTGGCAGGATGTGGCCGACGTATTGGTCCGGGCGCACGATGACGATGCAGCCGGCGGCGCGATCGATGCCGCGCAGCGCAAAGATGTCCTCGCCGCGCTTCAGGTCGGCGCAGAAGACCTTCTCGTAGTCGCACAGCCCGTAGCGGCCCACATGCGGGCGCAGCAGCGTGGGCATGGCGGCGTAGTCCAGCTCGCGGAAACCCTGCTGGAACACTGCGCGGGTGTCGATCACTGCGTCCACGTCCTCGCCAGCGGCGGTGTGGCGGCGCAGCGGCGAGGCCGCGTCATGCTCCAGCCAGTCGCACAGCTTGGCCACCGCGCCGCCTGCGGCGCCGCTGTCGCCTTCAGGCGCGAAGACGAAGAGGTGGAAGCGGTTGTCCGCTTCGATGCAGTGGCCCAGCTGCATGGGCTTGGCATCGGCCAGGCGCACCACCGGTGCCGAGTGGAAGCGCATGCCCAGCGGGAAGCCGGTGGCCAGCGCCTGGTGCTTGGCCGCGCCGGTCAGCGCGCCGGGCTCGTACTGGATGGTCAGGCCGCAGGTGAAGGGCAGGTTGTTGACGAACTCGCGCGCCACGCGGGGCAGGCCGTCCGTCGCCAGGTCGTCCTCGGCGCGGGCGCCGACCACGCGGGCCCACTTGTGGTCGAACTCCACCAGGCCCTTGGCCGCGGCACGGCGCTCGCCGGAATAGCTGTGCAGCAGCGCAGGGTCGGCGCGGCCGGTCAGCACCGAGATCAGCTTCCAGCCCAGGTTGAAGGTGTCGCCCATCGACACATTCATGCCCTGGCCGGCCTTGGGGCTGTGCGTGTGGCAGGCATCGCCGGCCAGCATCACGCGCGGCGCGCGCGTGGCCACCTGGTCCTCGGGCACGTCGTCGAACTTGTCGGTCAGGCGATGGCCGATCTCGTAGATCGAGGACCAGACCACTTCCTTCACATCCAGCTTGAAGGGGCTGAAGATGCGCTGCGCCTTGGCGATGATGTCCTGCGCGCCCATGCCGCGATCGGCGGCGCGCTCGTGCTCGCCTAGCTGATCCAACTCCACATAGAGGCGCACCAGATGCCCGCCCTCGCGCGGCAGCACCATCAGGATGCCCTCGTCCTGTGAGCGCACGAAGGACTTCATGCGCCAGTCGGGGAAGTCGGTCACCGCCAGCAGGTCGATCACGCCCCAGGCCTGGTGCGCCGCATCGCCATGCAGCTTGCCGCCTATGGCAGCCCGCACGTTCGAGCGCGCGCCGTCGCAGCCGATCACATAGTTGGCGCGCACCGTGGCGGTCTGGCCCTCGCGGCCCGGCGCGGTGTGCTCCAGCGTCACGGTCACCGGGTATTCGCTGGCGTCGGGGGCTATGCTGAGCGTCTGCACCTTGAGCCCGTACTCCGGCTCCAGTCGCGTCGGCGCGTTGCGCATCACGTCCAGGAACATATCGTGCACGCGCGCCTGGTTGATCAGGATGTGCGGCATCTCCGAGATGCCGTCGGGCACGTCCTGCACGCGGGCGACGCGGTTCAGGCCGTTGCCCGCGCCTGGCGCCCAGAAGGTGGTCTCGTTGATCCACACCGATTCGCGCATCACCTTCTCGGCAAAGCCGAAGGCCTGGAACATCTCCATCGTGCGCACGCTGATGCCATCGGCCTGGCCTTTTTCCATCGGCACCAGCTTGGGTTCCACCACCAGCGTGCGGATCTGCGGCACGCGCGCCAGCTGCGCCGCCAGGCACAGGCCGGCGGGGCCGGTGCCGGCGATCAGCACATCCACCGTCTCCGGCAGCGGATCGCCCGCGCGGCGGTGGCCCGGCTCAGCCGGCAAGACATCGGGATCACCGGGCTTGAAGCCATTGAGGTGGTATTGCATGGCGCTTGTCTCCTGCGGGGGGGCGGGACGATCGACCCGCCGATGCGATGTGTATTCATATAATACGTATGCTGATGATTTCCTGTCAACCACGCAGCAGGCTTCGCTGCTGCGAGCTCGGTGCGGGGCTCAGTTCAGGCTGAAGCGTGCCGTGACGGGCTTGCCGTCGACGGTCAAGACCGCCACCACTTTGGTCGTTGGTCCGACCCGGAAGGTGCCGCTGGCTTCGAGCCTGTCGCCGGCTGGCTTGAGCTCGACCTCCTGCTTCTCCGTGCCGCTGAGCAGCGTGAGCCTGGCCCTGGACTTGGAGACGTCGAGCGGCTTACCGTGGTCGCGCAGATAGAGCCGCAGCGTCGAGGCGGTGGCGACCAGTTCGCAGTCCATGTCCTTGAGCAGGGCGACGACGCCGCCGTGCAGCGGCTTGTGCTGATGGGCGTGGTCGTGCCCCTGGCCGGCCGCATGGGCCCCGGCCGACAGCGCGACAAGCAGGGTGGCGACAAGGTATTGCAGCTTCATGGCATGTCCTCTCTGGGTGAGTACGAAAGAAGCGGGTTCACAGCGCCTCGGCATCCTTGTCGTCCAGCAGCCGCTCGGCCGCCTTGCGACCGAAGAGCCAGAACATCGCCGGCGTCAGGAAGGTGTCGAGCAGCGTCGAGCTGATCAGGCCGGCGAAGATCACCACGGCCACCGGGTGCAGCACTTCGGTGCCGGGACGCTCAGCTTCGACGAGCAGCGGCGCCAGCGCGAAGGCGGTGACCAGCGCCGTCATCAGCACCGGACTCAGCCGCTCCAGCGAGCCGCGGACGATCATCCCGGCGTCGAAGCGCTCGCCCTCGAAGCGCATCAGGTTGATGTAGTGGCTGACCTTGAGGATGCCGTTGCGCACCGAGATGCCGGCCAGCGTGACCAAGCCCACCAGGGCCGCCACCGACAGCGGCTGGCCCGATAGCCACAGGCCGATCACCGCTCCCACCAGGGCCAGCGGGATGTTCACCATGATCAGCGCCGACAGCGTTGCCGATCGGTAGCGGCTGTAGAGCACCACGAACATCAGCACCAGGGACACGATGGAGAGCAGGCCGATGAGGCGCGATGCCTCCTGCTGCGCCTCGAACTGGCCGCCCAGCGTGATGAACATGCCTTCCGGCAGCGCGGTGTCGGCGACGACCCGGCGGATGTCGACAACGATGTCCGACAGGGTGCGGCCCGAGGCATTGGCAGACAGCACGATGCGACGCTTGCCGTCGTCGCGGCTGATCTGGTTGGGGCCGTCGCTGTCCTCGATGGACGCCAGCTTGGACAGCGGAATGCGCCCGGTAGGCGTTTCGATGAGGATCTGGCTCAGACCCTCGACCGATCGAGCCGATTCCGGCAGCTTGACCACCAGCGCGAAGCGCCGGCCGCCCTCGACGATCTGCGCGACGCGTTCGCCTTCGACCAGGCTTTGCAGCGTGGCCAGGATCTGCGGTACCGGTACGCCGTACTGCGCCGCTGCCGCATGGTCGACGCGCACCTGGATCTGCGGCGCGAGCACCTGCTTCTCGATGGCCAGATCCGCGATGCCGGGGATGCGGGCCAGCCGCTGGCGCAAGGCTTCGGCCTGTCCGCGCAGCGCGTCCAGATCCTCGCCGTAGATCTTGATCGCGATTTGCGAGCGCACGCCCGACAGCATGTGATCGATGCGGTGCGAGATCGGTTGGCCCACCTCGATCGAGGCCGGCAGATTGGCCAGACGGGCGCGGATGTCGGCGCGCACCTCGTCCATGCTTCGCGTCAGCTGCCCGGCCGGGACAATGCCGATGTCCAGCTCGCTGACGTGCACGCCTTCGGCATGCTCGTCGAGCTCGGCCCGGCCGCTGCGCCGGCCCACATGCGTGACCTCGGGAACCTGGCTCAGCAGCGTCTCCGCCTGACGGGCCAGGGCCGAGCTCTCCGACAAGGTCACGCCCGGGTTCAGCCGCAGGCCGACCAGCAGCGTGCCTTCGTTGAAGGGCGGCAGGAAGCTGGTCGGAAAGAAGGGCACGGTGGCCGCGGCCGCCGCCACCGCCACGCCGGTGGCCGCGATGGCGATGCGCGGGCGCTCGAGCACGGCCTGCAGGCCGGCGCGGTAGCGCGCCTTCAGCCAGGCCAGCAGCCGGGTGTCGCCGTGATCCAGGCTTTTCAGCCGCGGCAGCAGGTAGTAGCTGAGCACAGGCGTCACCGTGACCGAGACCAGCAGCGATGCCAGCGTCGAGGCGATGAAGGCCACGCCCAGCGGTGCGAACAGTCGCCCTTCGAGGCCCGGTAGCGCGAACAGCGGAATGAACACCAGCACGATGATCACCGTCGCATAGAGGATGCCCGAGCGAACCTCCATCGATGCCCTGGCCACCAGCTGCAGCGGGTGCAGGCGCTGTTCCGGCTGGCGCTTGCGCTCTTCCTTCAGCCGCCGCAGGATGTTCTCCACGTCCACGACGGCATCGTCCACCAGGCCGCCGATCGCGATCGCGAGCCCGCCCAGCGTCATCGTGTTGATCGACAGGCCGAAGTGGCGGAAGACCAGTGCGGTGATGCAGATCGACACCGGTATCGCGGTCAGTGCGATGACGGTGGGCCGCAGCGTGCCGAGGAAGAAGAACAGGATCAGCGCAACGAACACCGACGCGCCGATCAGCTTGCCCTGCAAGGTGTCGATCGAGGCCTCGATGAAGCTGGCCTGCCGGAAGGTGACGCGCGGCGCTTCCATGCCGGCCGGCAGCGACGCCTGCAGTCCGGCGAGCGCCTCTTCGATGTGGCGGGTCAGCGTGATCGTGTCGGCCGTTGGCTGCTTCTGGATGCCCAGGATCACCGCGGGCCTGCCTTCGAAGCCGGCATCGCCGCGCTTCACCGCGGCGGCGAAACTGATCTGCGCCATCTGGCGCAGCAGGACGGGCTGGCCCTTGCTGGCGCCGATCGCGAGGTTTCTCAGGTCCTCGAGGCTGGATGTACGGCCGAGGTTGCGGATCAGGTACTCGCGGCCGTTCAGCTCCAGAAACCCGCCCGAGGTGTTGGCCGAGAAGCCGCGCAGCGCCGCCTCGATCTGCTCGAGCGAGATGCCCAGTTCGGCCATGCGCGCCGTGTCGGGCTGCACCTGGAACTGTCGCACCTCGCCGCCGATCGGGATCACCTGGGCGATGCCGGGTATCGACATCAGGCGGGGGCGTAGCACCCAGTCGGCGTATTCGCGCACCGCCATCGGCCCGATCTTGCGCTCGTCGACGGGGATCGCGATCTGCATGATCTCGCCCATCACCGAGCTGACCGGGCCCATGCGCGGACTCACGCCGTCAGGGAGGCTCTCCTCCATCGACGAGAGCCGCTCCGTCACCAGTTGCCGGGCGCGGTAGATGTCGACGTTCCAGTCGAAGGCCACATAGAGGAAGGACAGGCCGGCCGACGAGGTGGAGCGCACCGACGCCACGCCGGGCAGGCCGTTCATCGTCGTCTCGAGCGGGAAGGTGATGAGCTGCTCGACCTCTTCGGCGGCCATGCCGCCGGCCTCGGTCATGACGGTGACGGTGGGCTTGTTGAGGTCGGGGAAGACGTCCACCGGCGTGCGCGACAGCGTGAAGGCGCCATAGACCATCAGCACGACGCTGGCGATGATCACCAGCAGCCGCTGGGATAGGCTGTTCTCGAGAAGCCACTTGAACATCGCGGCTCCTTCAGCGCAGCTGGTTGATCAGGGTGGCGCCCTGCGTCGCCACCCGATCTCCGGGCCTGAGGCCCGAGGTCACGGCCACGCGCAGGCCATCCAGCGCCTGCACGGTGACCGTGCGCGGCTCGAAGCGCTCCGGCGCCGTCTTCACCCATACCACGCTCTGGTTGGCCGGGTTCTTCATCAGCGCCGCCAGGGGCAGCGCGATGCCCTTGACCCTGTCCCTGCTCTGCACGAAGACGCGCACCGGCTGGCCGATCGCCAGCGCCGACAGCGCCTGGCCTTCCGCGCCGAAGCGCAGCGGCAGCGCCTGCTCGCGCAGGCTGCGCGCAGCACCGACGAAGCGCAGCGGCACACGCTCGGCGCCCACCGCCAGGCTGGCGCTGCCAATGCTGGTCGCAATCGCGGCATCGAAGGCGAGCGCTTCGATCTGCAGCCGCGACGGATCGACGATCTCGAAGACCAGCTCGCGCGCATCGACGACCTGGCCTGCGACGGCGTTGGCCGAGGCGATGACACCCGAGACCGGAGCGAGCAGCGCCTCACGCGACGACAGCCCCAGGCCGAGCGCGTCGATGCGCTCGGCCAAGCTCCGGGCTTCGCTCTCGGCCGCCTCAATCTCCCGGCGCGGCACGGTGTCGGCGAGCTCCCGCAGCCGCGCGACGCGCTTGTCGGCCAGCGACTTGCTGGCGCGCAGTTCCGCCAGCTGCGCGGCCTGGTTCGCGCGCTCGATAGGCGGCGCGGAAGGCGCAACATAGGCGAGCACCTCGCCCCGGCTAACCGGCTGTCCCGGGCTGGGCAGTCCGCGCGGACCGGGCTCGATGCGGCCGGCATGCAGCGGCTGCACCTTGCCGCCGGCGTTCGGGTCCATCACGACCTTGCCGTTCAGCTCGAACGAGCGTGGCAGCTCGCCCGCTTCGGCCTGCAGCGTGCGCACACCGAGCTGGCGCTGCGCAGGCTTGGGCAGGAAGACGCTGCCATCGGGCAGGCGTTGCGGGCCGTTGGCGCTGGGGGCCGCCGGCGCGTCGCCATGGTCGTGGCCCTCGCCGGCCGGCGCAAGGCTTGCGAGGCCCAGGCTCAGCGCCAGCGCTGCCAGGAATGCAGTCAGGCGGGTCTGTGTGGTGCAGCGCTTCATGCGACGGCTCCGCTGTTGGCAGGGCGTGTGGTCGAACGACGGCGAAGCAGCGCAAGCACGGCAGCGAGTGCCGCCATGCCGCCGGCGCCCCAGCCGGCGTACTCCTGCCATGCATGGGCATGGGCGGCTTCGTCGGCATGGGCCGGTGCGTGCAGGTCCAGTTCGCCGGCCAGCAGGTCCATCTCCTGGCCAACGCTGACCGTGGCGGTGATCGGCAGCACGCCGGGTTCGGGATCGGCCGCGAGCACGACCAGGTAGGCCTCGTCCTGCTGCGGGTGCTTGCCAGCCTTCAGCTTGGCGCCGGCCACGTCCAGCTCGATCTGCGCAGCGGTGACTGGCGCGTTGTCGGTGGCCCGATCCAGATACAGCGTGAGCTGTCTGCCGTCGAGCACGCCGACCAGCTCGAAGCTCTCGGAGACGGCGGCGAAGCGCGGCAGCGCGGGGCTGTGGGCAGCAGCGGCGCTCGGGCCGTGGTCATGACCCGCGCCGGCACCAGCCAGCGAGGGGTGGAGAAGGGCGGCGACGCAGCACAGCGCCGTCAGATGTGGGTTCAGTCTCATGGTGTGTAAGCCTGGGGTGGTGTGGAGCGCAGGTCGGGGCTCATTGCGGGAGCAGACCCAGTGCCTGGCGCCATGCGGAGATCGCGGCGGCCAGCTCGATGCGGCTGCGCGCCGCCTGGCGCTCGGCCTCGGCCGTCTCGCTCTCGATGCGCAGCCGGGTCGGCAGATCGGTCTCGCCGAGCCGGAAGGACTTCGCGAAGAAGTCGCGGGTCTCGCGTGCCAGTGCAGCGCGGCGCATGGCCGCCGCGTGCTGGATGCGCGCCGCATCCACGCCGGCCTGGGCGGTCTCGCGCTGCGCCTGCAGGCGAGCTCGCGCCAGGGCCGACTGGGCGCGCGCCTCGGTGGCTTCGGCGCGTGCGCTGGCGACGCGTCTGGCGTGGGCCGGGTCTGTGCCGAACGGGATGCGCAAGGCCAGCGTGACGGTCTGGTCGTAGCGCTCGCCGGCAGCCCCGCGGTCGCGCGTGACGGCCAGGGTCAGTTCGGGATTGGCGCGCGACTGGACGGCAGCCAGGGCGGCCGCTCGCTCTGCCAGGACGAGGCCGTCCTGCAGCTCGGTCTCTGCGGGGTGCGCAGCGCTGGCGCTCGCAACAGGATCGGGTTCCGGCTCAGGCAGCGCTGCTCGCGCGGGCGGCGCGACGATTGGCCTCCCGGCCAGTGCGCTGAGCTGCTGCCAGGCGTGCACCGCTGTCGCCCCGGCCTGCGCTGCACCGGCTTCGGCTGCGGCGACGGCAGCCTCGGCCTGGTACTGGTCCGAGCGGGCGAGCTCGCCAGCCCTGGTCCGGCGCGCCACATCGCTGGCGAGGCGACGAGCCATGTCGAGCTGCTCGCGGGCAATCTCCGCGTCGACGCTGGCACGCTGCCAGTTCCACCAGGCATCGCGGACGGCAGCGGCCAGGCGCAAGCGCGCTGCATCGGCCCGGCTGTCCACCGCCGCCGCCTCGGCCTCGGCCAGCGCACTGCTGCTGCGGCGCTCGCCAGGCAGCCACAAGGGCAGGGCGATGCCGACTTCGAGCTCGCGCGCGCCGGCATTGCGGCTCAGTCGATCCGTCCTGTGGCTGGCCTCCAGCGCCGGCGGCTCGGGCGTCCAGGCCTCGGCGATGCGGCGCTGCGCCTGTGCCGCGTCGCGACGCGCCGGCAAGGCCTGCGCCTCGGGCTGAAGCGCCCAGGCGGCCTCGAAGAGCTCGCTCAGGAGGGGTGCGCGATCCGGGGCTGGCCCGGCGGCCGGCGAGCGCTGGGCTGCAGCCCCCGCAGCAGCGCCGGCAAGAAGTGCGGCAAGCACAGCCTGCCACACACGGTTTTGGGTTCGTGATTTCGGATGCATCCGATGCTCCAGTGTTGACGGGGACACGGGAGACCGGCGAGCAGCGACCACAGGGTCGCGCCGACCTGAGCGGGTGGCCGCAGACGCACTGCGGCGAAGCGCTCAGGCGCGGACGGGTTTCTGCTGAAGAAGGAAGCCGCCTCGCCGATCAGGCGAGGCTGGCCCACTGAGGGCGATCCGGTTGCGCCGGCGTGTGCTCCGCGCAGTGCAGCTCACCCAGCGTCGGCGCTGCGCCTCGGGGTGCCGCGGGCTGCAGTCCCTCGAGTACGTCGAGCACCGCGGCACAGTGGCCGTGGCAGTGGCCGCAGTCGAGATCGAGAGGCGCAGACGAGCCGTCTTCGGATGCCGCCTGCGCGTCGCTGCCGCCCGCCTTTGCAACGTGAGCATGACCCGCGTGATCGTGGTGGCCCGGGTGGTCTGTCACGCTGCTCGACGCGTGCTCGCAGTAGTCCGCCACCGCAGCCCAGGAGAACTGGAGCGGCAGCAGAACGAGCAGCAGGACGGCGATGCAGTGGCGCATGGCGCAGGAGTGTAGCGAGTACGGGGTTTGCGGTATCTGTATGGGATCCCAATCCCTGATGCGGTCTGGTGCCATGTCGAGGCAGTGCAGTCGCAGCAGGCACGTCGCGTGAGACGTGGGGCGCCTAGTGAGTCCTGACGGTCGCCAGCACCTCGCGCAACGCGCTGACCACAACCTCGGGCTGGGTGATCTGCGGGCAATGCCCACTGGCCTGCAGCAGTTTCAGCGTGCTGCCAGGCAGGGCCTGCTGCAGGTAGTGGCCGACCGCGACGGGTGCAAAGTCGTCGTCTACGCACTGCAGGATGGATGCCGGCGTGCAGACATCGGACAGGCGTCGACGCAGGTCGACGAAGAGCACCAGACGGCCGAAACGGCGCGCGATCATCGTGTCCAGCGAGTGCAGGCCCTGGCCGAAGACGCGGATCTGCTCGGGATCGTTGGCGCTGCCAATGGCCATCGGTGCGATCGCCTCGGCCCAGGCCGCGTAGTCGGCCCCCATCAGTTCCAGCGAGGCTTCGATCTGCTGACGGCTGAAGCCGCCGACGTAACCGCTGGCGCGATCATCAATGAAGTGCGGGCTTGAATTCAGCAGCACCAGCCGGCAGAAGCGATCCGGCTGCTTGATGCTGGCCAGCAGGCCGATCATGCCGCCGATCGAATGACCGACGTAGATCACCGGACCGGGGGGCTGCCGCTGAAGGATCTGCAGCAGGTCATCGGCATAGCCGTCCAGGCTGCCATGGCGATCGGCGTAGGCGAGCCGGTCCGAGCGTCCGAAGCCGACGTGGTCGAACAACACAACCCGATGATCGGTGGCAATGCGTTCCGCAACCGGCCGCCAACTTGCCCCATCGGTGCCGAAACCGTGGCCAAACACGACGGTAGGCCCTGCCGTGCCCAGCTGCAGCACATTGTTCCTGGCAGTCACGGACATCATGTCGCTCCCCGCGAGGTCAATCCAAGCCTGGTTCAAGTGTCTGCCTCCGCGGGCGAGGCGACAAGAATTGCCCTGGGCGGCATAGGTGGACTTGGGCCCGCCGGGCCGTGCCGCAGCGCGCGGGCCGTGGGCGTGGCGCGCGCCCAACATCCGGCCGCGACATTCCGCGCGAAATCGGATTGCCGAAACAGCGGTGGGCGGGCAGAGTCCGTCACGAGTGCTGGTGCTGATGGACCTTCTGTTACAAAGCCGTGGGGCGTCGCCGCCACGGAGGGTCGTGGAGGCCTGGGCAGGCGGTCGCTGACGACATCAAGTCAACAAAAACCACAGAGCAGTGCGAGGCGACACCATGGCTGACGAGCGATCCCTGAGCTTGAAGTACTACACCGAGCGCAACCTCGAGAAGATCCTCGACAACCTCGACGAGTTCCGCACCAGCATCCTGTCCGGCGGTGCCGCGCAGGAACGCGATGGCGCCAACGACTTTCCTTCGGTCTGCCTGATCGGCCTGGGGCGCTGCGGCTCCAATATCGCGCTGGACGTGGCGACCATGGTCTACCGCGCCAAGACCAACTACTTCCATGCGATGGAGGCGCGCGCCAACGAGCAGCGCAAGACCGACCGCCCACCGGTGGCCTGGCTGCGCAACCGCTTCCGCCATGAAGGCGAGCGCGGGCAGGCGCCGGTGTTCCTGATCGAGCCGGTCGTCGTGGTCGGCGATCTGGACAAGGACATCGTCGGCCGCATCCGCTATTCATCCGGCATCGAGGACACGCGCTTCCTCAACGAGTACTCGAAGCTTGTCATCCTGGATCTGACCGAGGTGCACGCCGGCGGCGCAGGCAACGCGCCCATCCTTGGCCAGTACCTGGCCAAGACCATCCTGAACCGCAGCGCCGATGCCTTCCAGGACGCCTCGTGGCGGCGCAACCATGCCTACCTGATCGACTCCTGCGGCATCAAGGCCAACCAGTCGCGGCTGTACTTCTACATCTTCAGCGCCGGCGGCGGCACCGGCTCGGGCATGGCCTCGGAATTCGGCCTGGCCCAGCAGTACGCTTACATGAGCAAGACGCTGGACCAGATCAAGACCGAGCTGATCGGCGAGCGCAACCGCCAGTCCTTCATCTTCGAGCCCATCTTCACCTGCGGCATCTGCATCCTGCCGAACATCGCCACCACGCAGAAGGAAGAGGTGTCCGAAGCGCTGCACATCAACGCCGGGCGCCTGCTGTGCAAGTACCTCTCAGAAGAGTGGGACTTCTCCTACAGCGACGAGCCCGGCGGCAGCGAAGCCGCGTCGGTGCCCGGCATCCGGCCCTGGAACGCGATGATGCTGATCTCCAACGACATCATGAAGTACGTGGACGAGGCGGGTGTCGAGACCGGCGATGCGCGCAACTTCGACGTCAACACGATGGAGAAGCATGCCAACCAGTACATCTCGCAGCAGATCTTCAACATCCTCACCGCGCAGGCGGTGACGGCCGACTACGACGAGAACTACTTCCACAGCGCCGGCATCGACATCGGCGAGACCGTGCGCCTGGATGCCAACGACCTGTTCATGAGCTTGGCCGGCCCGATGGCGGTGGCCTATGCCGAATGCCCGGTGCCCACCGGCGAGAGCAAGGTCGACATCGACATGGACGATCTGTTCTTCCGCTCGATCGATGTGCCGCATTTCAACAAGGACACGCAGACCATAGGCGGCATCAGCGTGCTGCCGATCGCGTCGGACCGCTACCGCGAGGCGCTGAAGGCCTACAAGGAAGGCAAGTACGACGCCAGCGCGCTCAACGGGCTGCACTTCTTCAAGAACTGCTCGTCCACGGTGACCATCATCTCGATGCCCAAGGACTTCAAGCTGCCCTACAGCAATCTGAGCCGCCTGAAGCAGCACCTCAACAGCCTGTTCCCGAACACCACGCTGAAGCGCTATGCGCTGGTGATCGGCACCTCGGCCAATCTCTCGCTGACCACCATCGTCGCCAAGAGCCCCTGCCTCAGCGACGAGTGCATCACGCTGCTGGTGGCCTACATCAAGCGCTGCTTCGCCAGCGACAAGCACCGCTTCACCGAAGAGCTGGACCAGGCCATCCTCGACTTCATCCAGAGCGAGACGCTGGATGAATCGCGCCTGGACAGCCTGCTCAACGAGTACGAGAACCCGGCCAAGATCCTCGACACGAACTGGTACGCGATCAAGCCGATGTACGAGAAGAAGTACCGCGAGCTGATCAAGGACGAGCACAAGTTCGTTTCTATCAACGAGATCCGCCTCAACACCGTCAACGTGAAGAAGGCGATCCGCTATCTGCGCGAGGTCTACCGCCACCGCATCACCAAGACCCGTGTGATCTCGCTGAACAGCATGGCGGGCGCCGCCGACTGAGCCCGCGCACCAGCGCCGGAAGACGCTTGTGGCTGGCGAAGGACAGCCGGCGATACCAGCCGGCTGGCAGGCCCGCGCACAATCCGGGAAGGCGCTCGTGGCTGGCGAAGCACAGCCGCCGATGCCAGCCGGCTGACGGCCCGCGCACAGGCGGGGCGCGACAATATCTGGCCATCCGACCCAGGCTTTGCCTCGCCGCACCATGCATATCCGCCTCGACGATCTCAAGGGCCCCGAAATCCAGGCGCTGCTCGCCCAGCATCTGGCCAATATGCACGAGCAGTCGCCGCCGGAGAGCGTGCATGCGCTGGACCTGAGCGGGCTGCGCCGGCCGGAAATCAGCTTCTGGAGCGTCTGGTCCGATCGCGGCGAGTTGATGGGCTGCGGCGCGCTGAAGGATCTGGGCGGTGGCGAGGGCGAGATCAAGTCCATGCGCACCGCCGACACGCACCGCCGCCAAGGCGTGGCGCGCGCGATGCTGGCGCATATCGTCGCCCAGGCGCGAGCGCGTGGTCTGCAACGTTTGAACCTGGAGACCGGCACGCAGCCCGGCTTCGCGCCGGCGCGCCAGCTCTATGCGGACATGGGCTTCATCGAGTGCGGGCCCTTCGCCGACTACCGCGAGGATCCCCACAGCGTGTTCATGACGCTGGCGCTCTGAGCCGTGTCTCGCGCGGCGGCGCAATCCGCTGTCCGCGCCGCCAGGCCGCGTCGAAGGCTGCCCATTCGTGTGGCGACGAGCCTGGCGCAGCCGCACGCACCAGGCAGGCCGCACTGGCGCCGGCGCGTGCGCAGGCGGCGGCCTGCTCCGGCCTGAGCATCCCGCCGATCGCCACCACTGGCCGTCCGGCCATCGCCGCCCACCAGCGCAGCTGCGCCAGCCCCTGTGGCAGCCAGGGCATGGCCTTGGTCGTCGTCGGCCACACCGGGCCGCAGGCGATGTAGCTCGGCGCCAGGCCGCGCGCACGCGCCAGCTCCCACAGGCTGTGGCTCGAGATGCCCAGCGCCGGTCCGCCGTTGCCGAGCAGGCGCGCGCGCTGCGCCGCATCCAGCGCGGCCCAGTCCTCCTGGCCCAGATGGATGGCGCGGGCGCCTTCGTCCAGCGCCAGCTGCCAGTGGTCGTTGATCCACAGCGCCGAGCTGCCCGCAGCGGCGATGCTCGCGCGCACCGCGGCGCGCAGCCGCGCGGTCTCGTCGCCGCCTGTGGCGCCGGCCAGCGGGTCGCGCTTGATGCGCAGCTGCAGCTGCGCGAACCGCCCGCTGGCGGCCAGCCTTGCGATGCCTTGCGCGTCGTCGGCCAGTGCGTAGAGGCCGGAGTCGAAGGCGTCTCTCGGCGCATCGCCGCGCAGCACCGCGCTCCAGCGCGCCAGCGTCTCCGGCTCCAGGCGCTCCTCGTCGGCGAAGCCCATCACCGGCATCGCGCTCGCGTCGCTGATGAAGCCCGGCGAAGGCCGTAGCGGCCCGGCGCCTGCGCCGGCCGCATGGCCATCGCGCAGCGCGCACCAGGCCAGCATCTTGGCCAGTACCGCGGCATCGGCCAGCGCGAAGCCGCGCGCCAGCGCCGCCGCCGTGGCCGTGGCGAACGTGCAGCCGCTGCCATGACCGTGCGGGCTGCTGCGAAAGCGCGGCAGCGCCAGCCAGCCGCGCGTGCCGCCCAGCGATGGCAGCCAGGGGCTGAGGGGGCCGTCCCACCAATCGAGGGCCAGGTCTTGCTGGTGGGGCTGATCGGCATCGTCCCCGCCGGTGATGCATACCGATTGCGCACCCAGGCGGCGCAGCGCCGCCGCCAGCAGCGGCGTCGTGCATTGCAGGCCGGCGAGCGCCTCGGCCTCGCGGCGATTCGGCGTGACGAGCGTCGCGTGCGGCAGCAGCTCGCGGCGATAGGCCTCGATCAGCTCGGCGCTCGCAAAGGCCGCGCCGCCGGCCGTGGCGCCCAGCACCGGATCCACCACCAGCGCGACGAATCCGTGGCGTGCGCGCAGCGCATCAATGCAGCGGGCCACCGCCTGCACCGCGGCGACGCTGGCCAGCAGCCCGGTCTTGACGACGCGCGGCGGCATATCGCCGGCCAGCGCATCGAGCTGGGCCTGGATCTGCTCGCGCGGCAAGGCGAACACCGCATCGACACCACGGGAATGCTGCGCGGTGACCGCAGCGACCACCGGGCACAGATGCACGCCCAGCGCCGCAGCGGCGCGGGTGTCGGCGCTGAGACCGGCGCCGCCACCGCTGTCGGTGCCGGCGATGCTCCAGACAAGGGGCGGCCTCGCATCCTGCTGCCAATCGGGCAGCCACTCGCGATCGGGATCTACGGCCTCGGCCCAGGGCGAGGGGAGGCTGGGATGCGGCCGCAGCATCTGCGCGTTTGTCATGGCGTGCCGAGCAGGAAGGCGTGGCCGCTGACCGGCGTGCTGGCCACCGCGAAGTCCTGCGGCGCCATCAGTCCGGCACGCCAGGCCGCGCGGCCGGCCCGCACCGCGTCGCGGAAAGCTTGAGCCATCGCGACCGGGTCGCGCGCCTGCGCCACGGCCGAGTTCAAGAGCACCGCGTCATAACCCAGCTCCATCGCCTGCGCCGCATGCGAGGGCGCGCCGATGCCGGCATCGACGACCAGCAGCGCCTCCGGCAAGCGCTCGCGCAGCGTGCGCAGCCCGGCCAGGTGCGTGAGCCCTTGGCCCGAGCCTATCGGCGCGCCCCAGGGCATCAGCAGCGCGCAGCCGGCCTCGTCGAGCAGGCGGCGGCACAGCACCAGGTCCTCGGTGCAGTAGGGAAACACCGTGAAGCTGTCCTTCACCAGCGTGCTCGCCGCGGCGAGCAGCTCGAAGGGGTCGGGCTGCAGCGTGTGCTCGTCGCCGATGACCTCGAGCTTGATCCAGTGCGTGCCGTAGAGCTCGCGCGCCATCTGCGCCAGGTTGACCGCCTCGCGCGCAGTGCGGCAACCGGCAGTGTTGGGCAGCAGCCGCGCGCCCTGGGCCTGCGCCGCAGCCAGCGCCTGCGCGACGAAGCCGTTGTCGCCTGCGCCCTGCGCCAGCGTGCGCTTCAGGCCGACGGTGATCAGCTGCGTGCCGGAGGCGCGTATGGCATCCGTCAGCACCTGCGGGCTGGGATAGCCGGCGCTGCCGAGGAAGAAGCGGCTCGCCAACGCGACGCCGTCGATGATCAGGAGGTCTTGGTCATGCATGAGATCAGCCTCCGACGATGGGCTTGAACAGCAGGACCTGATCGCCGTCGTTCAACACGGTGTCAGGTCTTGCGTCCCGCGCGACGAACTGGCCGTTCAGCGCGGTGGCCACGCTGTCGGGCGCGCGCTGCAGCTGTTCGAGCAGATCGGCCAGCGTGCTGCCGGTTGGCAGCGGCAGCGGTTTGTCGTCGAGGTGGATGGTGATGGTGCTCATGAGTTCTCCAGGCTCGCCAGGCTGCTTGTGCTCAGCAGCTGCTGCACCAGCGCTGGCGCGAGCAGCCAGCCGTGGCGGTACAGGCCGTTGAGCCGCAAGAGGCCAGGCTCGGCCTGCGTGTGCGGCAGGTTGTCGGGCAGGGTGGGACGCAGATTGCGGTCCAGCCGGGTGATGCGCGCTTCGGCGAGCTGGGGCAGCACGCTGTGCGCGGCTGCCATCAGCTCGACGGCGCTTTGCAGGCTGACGGGGCTACGGTCTTCGCTCTCGATCTCGCTGGCGCCGACGAGCAGCTCGCGCTCGCTGCGCGGCACGAGATAGACGCGATGGCGCGGATGCAGCAGGCGCAGCGGCCGCAGCAGGCCGTGGCCGGGCAGGTCCAGTGCGACGATCTCGCCGCGCACACCGCGCAGCGGCAGCGTCGGCCGCGTGCCCAGGCCGCGGGTGTCGATGGCCCAGTCGGCCTCAATGCGCTGGCCGTCGGCCAGCTTCAGCGCGCCGGGCTGCACCTCGGCCACCGGCTGTTGCCAGCGCCATTGCACGCCGCATGCATCGTCGTGCAGCGCCGCCATCGCCTGCACCGGATGGATCAGCCCTTCGCCGGGCAGCAGCCAGCCGCTCAGTCCGGGCGCCAGCGCCGGCTCGAGCTCACGCAGCTCGAGCGCGTTCAAGGCTTGCGCGCCGGGCATGCGGGCCAGCGCGCGCTGCGCTGCGCTGCGGTCGCTACCGTGGGCGAGCAGCAGACTGCCGTCCAGCGCCAGTCGCGGCCTTGTGGTCTCGGGCAGGGCGGCGACGATGGCCGGCCACAGCACGAGGCTGCGCCAGCCTAAAGCGGCGATCTCGGCACCGCCGCAGTCCTGCTCGGCCAGCGGGCTGAGCATGCCGGCGGCAGTGAAGCCGGCCGCGCCCTGGCCGTCGAAGCGCGGCTCGGGGCCGGGCCCGGCATCGAAGACCGTCACGCGATGCCCGGCGCGGGCGAGCGACCAGGCGAACAGGCGGCCGGCAAGACCTGCCCCCGCAATGGCGATGCGGCTCATCTCGATGACTCCTGCCGCTGCGCTTGGCGTGTCTTTCGGCATGGCAGGTCATGGGACAGCTCGCGTGCGACGGGCTGAGCGGCGCCGCAGAGGGCGGGCGGGGGCGTCCACTGCATGCCAATACCCAAGGGCTTTGGCTCTCGCCAGGCGCCGAGAGTCCATTGGACTCTCGGTGTCCGGGCTCGATCCCCCGGCCGCCTTGCGGCCTCCTCCTTTACTTCCGTGTCCGCCCCCGCCCACCCTCTGCGGCGCGGGCATGGCTCAGCGGAAGGAGCAATGCGCCAAGCAGGGGGGTGGTGTGGCCCCGTGGCGCAAGTAAAGGAGGAGCCCGCGCAGCGGGCGGGGGACATGGAGCCACGGGGTCGCGCCGCCACCCTGCGTTTCCCGCAGTGTTTCGCGGCAATGCCGCTTGGAACTAGCCTCACCTCAGACCGCCCGAACCGGGATGTAGAGCTCGCCCCCTTGCGAGCGGAACTCCGCGCTCTTCGCCAGCATGCCCGCCTCGGCCTCCAGCTTGGCGCTGTAGTCGCGCACGTCCTGGCTGATCTTCATCGAACAGAACTTCGGCCCGCACATCGAGCAGAAATGCGCCACCTTGGCGCTGTCCTTGGGCAGCGTCTCGTCGTGGAACTCGCGCGCGGTCTCGGGGTCCAGGCCGAGGTTGAACTGGTCTTGCCAGCGGAACTCGAAGCGCGCCTTGGACAGCGCATCGTCGCGCGCCCGCGCGCCCGGGTGGCCCTTGGCGATGTCGGCCGCGTGGGCTGCGATCTTGTAGGCCATCAGGCCGGCCTTGACGTCGTCGCGGTCGGGCAGGCCCAGGTGCTCTTTGGGCGTGACGTAGCAGAGCATCGCGCAGCCGAACCAGCCGATCATCGCCGCGCCGATGCCGCTGGTGATGTGGTCATAGCCCGGCGCGATGTCGGTGGTCAGCGGGCCCAGCGTGTAGAACGGCGCTTCGTCGCAAGCTTTTAGCTGCTCGGTCATATTGGCCTGGATCATGTGCATGGGCACGTGGCCGGGGCCTTCGATCATGGTCTGCACATCGTGCTTCCAGGCGATCTTGGTCAGCTCGCCCAGCGTGCGCAGCTCGGCGAACTGGGCCTCGTCGTTGGCGTCGGCCAGCGAGCCTGGACGCAGCCCGTCGCCCAGCGAGAAGCTGACGTCGTAGGCCTTCATGATTTCGCAGATCTCTTCGAAGTGCGTGTAGAGAAAATTCTCCTTGTGGTGGGCGATGCACCACTTGGCGAGGATGGAGCCGCCGCGCGAGACGATGCCGGTGCGGCGCTTGGCCGTCAGCGGCACGAAGGGCAGCCGCAGGCCCGCATGGATGGTGAAGTAGTCCACGCCCTGCTCGGCCTGCTCGATCAGCGTGTCGCGGAACAGCGCCCACGTCAGCTCTTCGGCGATGCCGCCGACCTTCTCCAGCGCCTGGTAGATCGGCACGGTGCCGATGGGCACGGCGCTGTTGCGGATGATCCAGTCGCGCGTGGTGTGGATGTTGCGGCCGGTGCTGAGGTCCATCACCGTGTCGGCACCCCAGCGCGTGGCCCAGACCATCTTCTCGACTTCTTCCTCGATGGACGAGGTGACAGCCGAGTTGCCGATATTGGCGTTGACCTTCACCAGGAAGTTGCGGCCGATGATCATCGGCTCGAGCTCGCCATGGTTGATGTTGGCCGGGATGATCGCGCGGCCGCGGGCGATCTCGTCGCGGACGAACTCGGGCGTGATCACATCGGGAATCGCGGCGCCGAAGCTGTGGCCCTTCAGGCGCGCTTCGCGCTCGGCGTCGGCCTCGTACTCGCGCATCCAGGCCATGCGCTGGTTCTCGCGGATCGCGACATATTCCATCTCGGCGGTGACGATGCCCTGGCGCGCGTAGTGCAGCTGCGTCACGTTCATTCCCGGCTTGGCACGGCGCGGCTGGCGCTGCAGGCCGGCGCTGATCTCGCGCAGGCGCAGCTGCTGCTCCTGGTCGCGCAGGCCGTCGTCGATCAGCTGCAGGCTGCGGCCGGTGTAGCTCTCGGTATCGCCGCGCGCTGCCACCCAGGCGCTGCGCGGCGCGGCCAGGCCGCGGCGCACGTCGATCTCCACGGCAGGGTCGGTATAGGGACCGGAGGCGTCGTAGAGGCCGATCTGCTCGCCATTGCTCAGCGCGACGCGCCGCATCGGCACGCGCAGCTCGGGGAAGCGCTGGCCGGGCGTGTAGTGCTTGCTCGACGCGGGCAGCGGCGTGCGGCTGATCTGCGGGCTGAAGGGCTCCAGGCCGGGTTCGGTAGGACGGTTCATGGCGGGCGGTCTCCGTGAGGCGGTTGGGCCCCGGAGCCTGGACATGAATGACGGCAGTGGACGCGGACGCGCGACGAGGCGGGCTATGGCTGCGCTGGAGACGACAAGGGCCCGGGACGCGGTGGCAGGGGAGGTGCATCGGCAGGCCACTATGGCCAGTGGCGGCGACCTCAGCCCTGGAGCATCGTGTCCAGGGCCCGCCCCCAGGCAGGGGAGCAGGCTCTTCTTACGCCGGTATCAACCGGATCAAGTTCAGCGGGTCTATGGCTTCCACCACATCTCAGCCCGATAACAGGGCACCCCGGAGCAGGCGCGCAGTATAGGGCGGGCCGACGAGCTCGCGCTCGCGAGCCGTGGGCTAGTCGCGTGCCGGGCAGGCCGCCAGCGCCGTTGCCAGCGCGTCGATGAACAGCCGCGTGCGCAGCGGCATCAGGCGACGCTCGGGGAACACGGCCCAGCAGTTCTGCGGCGCGGTGCACCAGTCGGGCAGCACGCGCAGCAGCTCACCGCGCTGCACATAGGGCAGCGCGAAATGGTCGCCGACCGCGGCGATGCCTATGCCCTCGCAGGCCAGGCGCAGCAGGGTCTCGGGCGAATTGACCAGGCTGCGCTGCGGCGGCACGCCCTGCCAACGCTGAAGCTGCGCGTCCTCACCGTTGCGCTGCAGCTGCCAGACCATGGGCTCGCCGGATCGCGTCAGGATCATCAGCGCATGGCGCTGCAGCAGCTGGTCGGGTGCGCGCGGCTCGCCTTCGCGCTGCAGATAGGCGGGTGCGGCGTAGAGACCGGTGGTGAAGGTCGCCAGCCGTCGCGCGGCGAGCTGGCTGTCGTCGGCCAGATCGCCCATGCGCACCGCGAGGTCGAAGCCCTCGGCGATCAGGTCGACGCGGCGCGGCGACAGGTCCAGCTCCAGCCGCACCTCGGGGTAGGCCTGCACATAGGCCGCCATCGCCGGCACCAGCGCCTGGTTGGCCAGGTCGGCGGGCATAGAGACGCGCAGCCGCCCGGTGGGCTTTTGGCGGCGATGCTGGGCCAGCGCCAGCGCATGCTCGACCTCGGCGGCCAGCGCGCGGGCATGTTCCAGCACATCCTGGCCGAAGGCGGTCAGCGCCAGACTGCGCGTGCTTCGCTGCAGCAGCTTCTCGCCCAGCCGCGACTCCAGCGCCGCGAGGCGCCGCGACACGGTGGACTTGGGCAGCTGCAGCCGTTCGGCCGCCCGGCTGAAGCTGCCGGCCTCGACCACGCGGGCGAAGAGCAATAGATCGTCGGCATCGGGGCTCATGGGTTTGATTGTGCCGCCGATGGAACAGAGATGTGCATTTTGATGTCTTCTGTTGCTGGATGGAGATTAATACAGTGGAGTCATCGGCTCAGCCCCAGCGGCAGCTCCGCACCGTCCACCCCAGCAAGGAGTACCACGATGAAGATCCTGCAAATCAATTCCAGCGCCCGCCGCATCGTCGGTGAGCAAGGCTCCGTCTCCACTCGCCTGGCCGGCGAACTGGCCAGGGCGCTGAGCCGCCAGCACGCGGGTGCGGCGATCACCGTGCGCGAGCTGGGCCTGGACCCGCACCCGGCGCTGGACGAGGCCGCGCTGGCCGCGCTGTTCACGCCGGCCGAGCAGCGCAGCCCCGAGCAGGCCCAGCGCGTAGCCGCCAACGATGCGTTGATCGCCGAGCTGATGGCGCACGACGCGATCGTGATCGGCACGCCGATGATCAACTTCGCGGTGCCGGTGCAGCTGAAGAACTGGATCGATGCGATCGCCCGCGCCGGCACGACCTTCCGCTACACCGCCACCGGCCCGGAAG
Organism: Roseateles sp. T103; assembly: GCF_057219915.1. Classification (NCBI taxonomy): domain Bacteria; kingdom Pseudomonadati; phylum Pseudomonadota; class Betaproteobacteria; order Burkholderiales; family Sphaerotilaceae; genus Roseateles; species Roseateles sp. T103. The sequence continues at coordinate 546,098 of NZ_JBXVVS010000002.1, read as the reverse complement.
GCCTGGTCACGGGCAAGAAGGTCTATGTGGTGGTCGCCGCAGGCGGCATGCACCGCGGCCAGCCGACCGACGGCATCACGCCCTATCTGCGCACCGTGCTCGGTTTCATGGGCATGACGGACGTGGAGTTCGTCTATGCCGAGGGCATGGGCATGGGGCCGGACGCGGCGGCCGCCGGCATCGCCTCGGCACGCGAGCAGATCGCCGCGCTGCTGGAGACGGCTGCGGTCTAATCGCAGCCGCAGCCCGGCACACCATCGCAGGCGGGGCGCCGCGGCGTCCCGCAAGGCATGCGCGAACCAGGAGACAGCCATGAGCAGCGAGTCCGGCACCCTCATCATCAGCAGCAGCACCGCCGCCGACACGGTGAGCCGTCCGCGCGGCATCGAGCGCCTGGTCGCTGGCCAGGCCACCAGCGACGGCGCCGGCGTCAAGCTGACCCGCGTGCTGACCCAGGACCTGCAGCGCCGGCTCGACCCCTTCCTGATGCTCGATGCCTTCGGCTCGGACAAGGCCGACGACTACATCGCCGGCTTTCCCGACCATCCGCACCGCGGCTTCGAGACCGTGACCTACATGCTCGAAGGCCGCATGCGCCACCGCGATTCGGCTGGCAACGAAGGCCTGCTCGGCAATGGCGGCGTGCAGTGGATGACCGCCGGCCGCGGCGTGATCCACAGCGAACTGCCCGAGCAGGAAGAAGGGCGCATGGAAGGCTTCCAGCTTTGGCTGAACCTGCCGGGTAAGGACAAGATGTGCCCGCCCTGGTATCGCGACATTCCGTCGGCGCAGATCCCCGAGTTCGAGCGTGACGGCGTGACCGTGCGCGTGATTGCCGGCGAAAGCCACGGTGTGGCCGGCGCGATGCAGCGCGAGGCCACCGAGCCGCTCTACCTGGACCTGCACCTGGCACCGGGCGCGCGCTTCGAGCAGATCATCCCCGAGGGGCACAACGCCTTCGTCTACGTCTACCGCGGTGCACTGCAGTTCGAAGGCAGCTTCACCGTGCCGCAGCAGCGCATGGCCATCTTCGCCAACACGCCGGGCAGCGACGGCGTGCGCCTGCAGGCCGGCGATGCGCCGACACGGGCGATCCTGATCGCCGGCCGGCCGCTGAGGGAACCGATCGCGCAGTACGGCCCCTTCGTGATGAACACCCGCGAGGAATTGATGCAGGCTGTGCACGATTTCAACAACGGGCGCTTGGCGTGAGCGCTTCTTGATCCCGGCGCTTGCCGCCGGCTACGGCAGGCCTTAGCCTGCCGAGATGAGTTCAGACAGCAGTACCCGCGGCTATACCCACGACACCGTCCCGGCGGCATTGGACGCGCTCAGCGACCGGCCGCCGCCTTCACGGCCGGCATCGGTGGCGGTGGACCTGGATGAGCTCTGGGCCGCGGTTCAGGAACAGCCCGAGCACCATGCGCCGCACCTGGGCGATGCGCTGGTCGAAGCCGGCTTGCTGCAGCCTATGCAGCTGCAGCAGGCGCTGCGCCGCCAGGCCGCGATGGGCCAGCATGTGCCGATCGGCGAGCTGCTGGTGCAGCTGGGGTTGATCAGCGCCTCGCAGCTGCGCATGACGCTGGCGGTCTGGCTGGGCGTGCCCACGGTGGACCTGGGCCATGCCCGCCCCGAACCCGAGGCGCTGGACCGCGTGCCGCGCGCGCTGGCGCAGCGCGAATCGGTGCTGCCGCTGATGGTGCGCCAGGACGAGCTGGTGGTGGCGGTGCCCGACCCCTGGGACCAGCGCCTGCTGGACGTGCTGCGCTTCGTCGCCGAGCTGCGCGTGCGGCCGGTGCTGGCCGCGCCGGGCACGCTGACGCCGGCGATCGCGCAGGCTTACCGCATCGTCGGCCCCGACGCCGCGGTCGCCGCTGCGCCGGCCCCGAGCGCTGGCAACGGCGCGCCGGGCGACGGGCGCCTGCGGCTCACGCAGGCCGCCACCGTGCGCGAGCTGGTGCAGGAGCTCGGCAGCGGCGAGGCCACCAGTGCCGCCGCCGATACAGACAGCAGCGTCATCTCCGAATCGGACAACGTGCTGGTGCGCCTGGTCAACCGCATCATCGCGGACGCGATCGAGCTGCGCGCGTCGGACATCCACATCGAGACCTTCGAGGCACCGAAGCCGGTGCGTGTGCGCCTGCGCGTCGATGGCGATCTGGTGCGCTATCTGGAGCTGCCCGCCAAGGTGCGCTTCGCGCTGGTGGCGCGGCTGAAGATCATGGCCGATCTCGACATCTCCGAGCACCGCCGGCCGCAGGACGGCAAGATCGACTTTGCTCGCTTCGGCGGCACGCCGCTGGAGCTGCGCATGGTCACCGTGCCGACCAGCGCAGGCTTGGAGGACGTGGTGCTGCGCCTCTTGGGCGGCATGCGGCCGCTGCCGCTGGACGGCATCGGCCTGTCGGACGCCAACCTCGCCGGCCTGCGCCGCATGATGGCCAAGCCCTACGGCCTGCTGCTGATCTGCGGCCCCACCGGCTGCGGCAAGACCACCACGCTGCACTCGGTGATGCGCGAGCTCAACGAGGACAAGCGCAAGATCTGGACCGCCGAGGATCCGATCGAGATCACGCAGGAAGGCCTGCGCCAGGTGCAGATGAACCCGCGCATCGGCTGGACCTTCGCCGCGGCGATGCGCACCTTCCTGCGCGCCGACCCCGACGTGATCATGATCGGCGAGATGCGCGACGAGGAGACCGCGCGCATCGCCATCGAGGCTTCGCTGACCGGCCACCTGGTGATGTCGACGCTGCACACCAACTCGGCGCCGGAAAGCGTCACCCGCCTGCTCGAGATCGGTCTGGACCCGTTCATGTTCTCGGACTCGCTGCTCGCGGTGCTGGCGCAGCGGCTGGTGCGCCGGCTCTGCCTGGACTGCCGCATCGCCGAGCCGCTGGACGAGCGCGCGCTGCGTTCGCTGCTGCGCCTGTACCAGCAGTCGGGCAGCGGCGGCGAGCAGGACGAACAGCGCTTGGTGAAGACCTGGCTGGATCGCTACGGCGTCGATGGCCAGCTGCGCCAGTACCGCCGCTGCGGCTGCGACAGCTGCAACGGCACCGGTTACAAGGGGCGCCTGGGCATCCACGAGCTGGTCATCGCCGACGATGCGCTGCGCGAGCTGATCCGCCGCCGCGCGCCGGCCGCCGAGATGTTTGCCGCCGCGCAGCACAGCGGCATGACCACGCTGCGCCAGGATGGCATCGAGAAGCTGCTCGCCGGACTCACCGATCTGACCGAGGTGCTGGCCGCGACCAACCAGTAGCGTCGCGCGGCGACGCACCACACAGGAGGGAAGGCATGGAACTCGAACGAAGCAACAACCCCGGCACCGGCCGCGCCGCCGGCTTCGACGGTGGCCTGCTCAGCGTGCCGCCGGCACTGCTGGCGACGCTGGGCGAAAAGCTCGCCGGGCTGTCGCTGAGCCTGCAGGCCGAGACGGGCCTGTCGGCGCGCGGCCGCAGCGCGATGGGCGAGCTTGAGCAGCTCGGCCTGGAGCTGCAGGAGCTGGTGCGTGCGCTGGGTCTGCCGTCCCATGGCGGCGAGGAGCGCATCGACCTGCAGCAGGCCGTCAAGGCCAGTCAGCCGCTGTGGCAGGCCGCACTGCAGCAGCGCGGCCTGACGCTGCAGCTGATGCAGGCCGACGCGGCAGCTGTGGAGATCGAGCCGGTGCTGCTGCAGCATGCGCTGGACCTGCTGATCGGCCATGGCATCGCTGGCGGCGCCGACTTCTGCCTCGCTGCGCTGCCCGCCACGCCGGCCTCGCCCGCAGGGCTGCGGCTGAGCGGCCTGGGCTCTCAGGCCGATGCGCTGGAGCTGCACTGGCAGCTGCTGCGTCTGCTGGCCCGCTCGCGTGGCTGGCGGCTGATGCGTCATGCCGCGCCCGGTGCGGCGCCGGAGGCGCCGGCCAGCCAGGTCGAACTGCTGTTTGGCGCGCCGCCGGCGGTGGCCTTCAACGATGGGCTGCCGCGCATGCACATCGCGCAGAACACGCGCGTGCTGGTCATCGACCCCAATGACCTTAGTCGTGTGCACTGCGCCAAGCTGCTCACCGAAGGCGGCATCTTGCATGACGTCGTGGCCAGCGTCGCGCAGGCCGAGGACGCGCTCAGGCACGGCCCCGGCGGCTGGACCGCGGTGGTCAGCGGCTTCCCGCTGGACGACGCGCCGATGCAGCGCCTGGCCGAGACGCTGCAGAACAGCCTGGGCGCGCTGCGCTGGATCGAGCTGGTCGACGGCTCGCACGACTTCGCCTTCGGCACGCCCGACGGCAACCGCCCGGGCCGCATCGGCCGCGCCGACCTGCAGCACACCCTGCTGGCCTCGCTGGCCAGCTGATTGGCGCTGTCAGTGCCCGTCGGCCAGCCCGTCGAGGATGGGGCAGTCGGGCCGTTCGTCGCCATGGCAGCAGCTCACCAGCTGCATGAGCGTCTGCCGCATTGCCTGCATCTCGGCGAGGCGGCGATCGAGGTCGGCGATATGCGCGCGGGCGATGCGCTTGACCTCGCTGCTGGCACGGCGACGGTTCTGCCAGAGCTTGAGCAGCTCGGTGATCTCGGCGATCGAGAAGCCCAGGTCGCGCGCACGGCGGATGAAGCGCAGCGTGTGCACCTCGCGCTCGCCGTAGAGCCGGTAGCCGGCGTCGGTGCGCGCCACGCGCGGCAGCAGGCCCAGCGACTCGTAGTGGCGCAGCATCTTGGCCGACACGCCCGAGCGCGCCGCGGCTTCGCCGATGGTGAGCATGACATCTTCAGTTTTCATCTCTTCGCCTTTCGTGGCGCTCGCTGGAGTGGAACCGCGCGACGCCCGAGGATCCGGCTCTGCCGGGCCTGCGGGCGTGCCCCCTTGAGGGGGCGCGCGTAGCGCGTAGGGGGTGGGTCACGGCCTCCAGCGCTTCAGCAGCAGCGCATTGCTGACCACCGACACGCTGGAGAACGCCATCGCCGCGCCGGCGATCATCGGGTTCAGCCAGCCCAGCGCAGCCAGCGGAATGCCCACCACGTTGTAGGCAAAGGCCCAGAACAGGTTCTGGCGGATCTTGCTCAAGGTGCGGCGCGACAGCGAGATCGCCTGCGCCACCAGCGCCGGGTCGCCGCGCATCAGCGTGACGCCAGCGGCATGCATGGCCACGTCAGTGCCGGTGGACATCGCCATGCCGACATCGGCGGCGGCCAACGCCGGCGCGTCGTTGATGCCGTCGCCGACCATCGCCACACGCTTCGCGCCGCCGCTTTTGAGCTCGCCGACGATGCGCGCCTTGTCCTCGGGCAGGATCTCGGCGCGCACCTCGTCGATGCCCAGCTCGCGGCCGATGGCCTCTGCCGCGCCGCGGTTGTCGCCGCTGAGCATCACGCTCTTCACGCCCAGGCGGCTCAGCGCATGGATGGCCTCGGCCGCGCTGGGCTTGAGCGTGTCGCCGAAGGCCAAGAGCGCCAGCACGCGCGGCGCCGGGCTCAGCGTGGCCAGCCAGGAGACGGTGCGGCCCTGGTTCTGCAAGGCCTGCGCCTGCGGCTGCAGTGCGCTCAGGTCCACGCCTAGCTCGGCCATGAAGCGGCTGCTGCCCAGGCGCAGCTCGGCGCCGTCCACCTGCGCGGCGACGCCGCGGCCGGCGACCGCGCGCAGCTCGCGCACCGCGGGCAGGCTTAGAGCCCGCGCCGTGGCGGCAGCGTTGACGGCGCGCGCCAGCGGATGCTCGCTGCCCGACTGCAGCGCGGCGGCCAGTGCCAGCTGCGCCGCTTCGTCCTCGCCAGGCGCGGCCTGCAGCGCCACCAGCTCGGGCTTGCCCACGGTGAGCGTGCCGGTCTTGTCGAAGGCGACCACGTCCAGCTTGGCCGCCAGCTCCAGCGCCTCGGCGTCCTTGATCAAGAGGCCATGGCGTGCCGCCACGCCGGTGCCGGCCATGATGGCCGTCGGCGTGGCCAGGCCCAGCGCGCAGGGGCAGGCGATGACCAGCACCGCCACCGCATTGAGCAGCGCATGCTCCCAGTCGCCGTTGTAGAAGCCCCAGCCCAGCACCGTGGCGAGCGCGATGCCGACGACCACTGGTACGAAGACCGCGCTGACCTGATCCACCAGGCGCTGGATCGGCGCCTTGGCGGCCTGGGCCGATTCGACCAGGCGCACGATGCGCGACAGCGTCGATTCGGCGCCCAGCGCCGTCGCCTTCAGCCGCAGCAGCCCTTCGCCATTGACCGCGCCGCCGACCACGCTGTCGCCGGCATGCTTGGCCACCGGCAGGCTCTCGCCGGTGATCAGCGATTCGTCGACCTCGCTGGCGCCTTCCAGCACCTCGCCGTCCACCGGGATGCGCTCGCCGGGGCGCACGATGACCTCGTCGCCGCGGACCAGCTGCGCCAGCGGGAGCTCCTGCTCCTGGCCATTGCGGCGCACGCGCGCGGTCTCGGGTCGCAGGCTTTTGAGCGCGCGGATCGCCTCGGTGGTCTGGCGCTTGGCGCGCGCTTCCAGCCACTTGCCCAGCAGCACCAGCGTGATGACGACGCTGGCCGATTCGAAATACAGCGCATGACCGGCGTGCTCGCCATGGCGCAGCAGCTGGTAGACGCTCAGGCCGAAGGCCGCGCTGGTGCCCAGCGCGACCAGCAGGTCCATATTGCCGCTGCCGGCGCGCAGCGCCGCCCAACCGGCCTTGTAGAAACGTGCGCCCAGCCAGAACTGCACGGGAGCGGCCAGCGCCAGCTGCCACCAGCCGGGCAGCATCCATTCGATGCCGGCGACCATGCCCAGCATCGGCAGCACCAGCGGGGCGGAGAACAGCGCGGCAATCAGCACCGGAGCGCCGCTGTGCTGCCAGGGCGTGGGTGCGGGGGCATCGCTGTCGGCCGGCAGCCGGGCCTCGTAGCCTGCCTTGGCCACGGCCTCGACCAGGGCCTGCATGTCCACGTTGTCGAGCAGGCGCAGCGTGGCGTTCTCGCTGGCCAGGTTGACGCTGACCTCGAGCACGCCGGGCACCTGCTTCAAGGCACGCTCGACACGGCCCACGCAGGACGCGCAGGTCATGCCGATGATCTGCAGCGTCAGCGTCTTCTCGCGCAGGCTGTAGCCGGCCTTCTCGACTGCGGCGCGCAGCGCGTCCAGCGTGGTGCTGCTGCTGGCCTGCACGTTGGCGGATTCGGTGGCCAGGTTGACCGCGGCCTCGGCCACGCCGGGCACGGCCTGCAGGGCCTTCTCCACGCGCTTGACGCAGGAGGCGCAGCTCATGCCCGCAATCGGCAGCTTGCAGGCGAGGGTGTCGGTAGCGGATTTGTCCATGCGGGGCAGTGTCAGGCTTGACATGATGGTAAGGTCAAGCGGCTGCCGTCGGATCGCCCCGGCCTGCACAGGGGCTTGACCTTGCCATCGTGGCAAGCATCAGACTGGCGGCCTCGACAGTCCCCGCATGGAGCATTGCATGTCAGAACAAGCCTTTCACCTGCCCGATATGAGCTGCGGCCATTGCGCCGGCGTGATCACCAAGACCGTCAAGGCCGCCGATGCCGAGGCGCAGCTGGATTTCGCGCTGCCGACCCACGAGCTGAAGATCGTCAGCAGCAAGCTGGGCCGCGACGAGCTCGTCGAGTTGCTGACCGAGGCGGGCTACCCGCCGGCCCAGCAGGCCGTCTGAGCCGGGCCGGCCGCGCGCCGCAGCCTCAGCCGTCCGACTCGCCGGGCGGCGCCGCCGGCGCCACGCGTGGCAGTCGCAGCGTGAAGGCAGCGCCGCCCAGTTCGGAGGCGCCAGCCTCGATGCTGCCGCCCAGCAGACCGTTCATCAGGCTGAAGCAGATGTGCAGGCCCAGGCCTGAGCCGCCCTGGCCCAGCCGCGTGGTGAAGAAGGGATCGAAGATGCGGTCCAGATGCGCAGCGGGGATGCCGACGCCATCGTCCTCGACACGCAGCAGCAGCTGATCCTCGCCGTCGGCACGCGCGCTGACGAGGATGCGGCCCTGCTCGCGCCCGTTGAAGGCGTGCAGCACCGCGTTGTTGATCAGATTGATCAGCACCTGGCCCAGCGGGCCGGGATAGCTGTCCAGCAGCAGCGACTCCGGCACATCCACCTCGACCGCGTAGGGCTTGCGCCTGAGCGTCGGACGCAGCGTCAGCAGCACTTCGTCGACGACGCTGTGCAGCGTGAAGCCGCGGCGCTGGTAGCTGGATTGGTCGACGGCGAGCTGCTTGAAGCCGTTGATCAGCTCGACGGCACGGTGCAGATTGTTGTCGAGCACACCGGAGATCTCGGTCACCGTGCTGGCGTACTGCTCCAGCGCACTGCGCGTCAGCCGCTCGTGACGCTGGCGCTCGAAATCCTGGCAGACATGCTGCAGCGTGCTGGCCGAGAGCACGGCATTGCCTATGGGGGTGTTCAGCTCGTGGGCGACGCCGGCCACCAGCGCGCCCAGCGACGAGAGGCGCTGCGTGCGCACCAGCTCATCCTGGGCCTGCTGCACCACCGCCAGCGCATCGGCGAGCTCGCGCGTGCGCTGCGCGACACGCTCTTCCAGCGTGGCATTGAGTTCTTCCAGCGCCTGCTGAGCGCGTCGCTTGTCGGTGACGTCGCGGGCGATCCAGATGCTGAGCCGCCTCGTCGAGCTCTGCCATTGGCGCGCCGAGATCTCGAACTCGCGGATCTCGCCGTCGGCCCGGCGCATCTGCTGTAGTTCGCCGTCGAGCTGACCGTTCTTCGCGAAGCGTCCGGCCATCTGGCCTATGGCCGGCAGATCGACCCACAGCTGGATGTCGCGCGAGGTCTTGCCGATCAGCTCGTCCTTCTGGTAGCCGATGCGGTCCACCCAGGCGCGGTTGACCTCGATGAACTCGCCGGTGTCGGCATTGCTGATCAACAGCGCCTCGGGCACCACATCGAAGATCTGCCGCGCCACTGCTTCGCTGTCGCGCAGGCTTGCCTCGAGCTCGTGCTGGGCCTGGATGTCCTGCATGCTCAGCAGCAGATGCGGGCGGCCACGCAGGCTCACCTGCCTGCCGCTGATGCGGCACCAGATCTGGCTGCCGTCGGCGCGGCGCAGCGGCGCCTCGATCTGTGCCTCGGAAGGGCCGTCGCGCAGGCGTTTGATCAGCTCGTCACGGTCCTGCTCATGCTCCCACAGCCGGAGCTCGAGGCCGTTGCGGCCTATGGCGGTGTCGTCCACATGGCCGAACTGCTCGGACCAGCGACGGTTGATCGCAAGGGCCCGGTATTCCTGGGCGGGATCGACGACGGCCATTGCCACCGGCGCCTCCTCGAAGGCCCAGCCCAGCGTCTCCCAGCGGCGCATGCGGTGCCGATGCCAGAGCGTGCCCGCCACGACGGTGGCGAGCAGCGCCAAGGCAAGCAGAGGAGACAGCGTTGACATGAATCGGCCAAACGAAGGGTCCGGCCAATTTAGCAGAGCGCTGCCCCGGGTTCAGGCCTTGCGGGCCAAGGCGGAGGCCTCGATCGGCAACTTGCGCACACGAATGCCGCTTGCCGCGAAGATCGCATTGCAGACGGCCGGCGCGATCGGTGGCGTGCCCGGTTCGCCGATGCCGCCGGGCGCCTCCTGGCTGGGCAGGATGTGCACCTCGACCTTGGGCATCTCGGCGATGCGCAGCAGCGGATAGTCGTGGAAGTTGCCCTGCTCGACGCGGCCGTCCTTGTGGCTGATGCGGCCGTACAGCGCCGCGGTGAGTCCGAAGACGATGCCGCCTTCGATCTGGCGCTCGATGGTCAGCGGGTTGACGGTCTGGCCGCAGTCCACCGCGGCCACCACCCGGTGCACGCGCGGCGTGCCGTCGGCGGCCACCGAGACCTCGGCCACTTCGGCGACGATGCTGCCGAAGCTCTCGGCCAGCGCGAGACCCAGCTTGCGGCCGTCGGCGCGGGGCTTGCCCCAGCCGGCCTTGTCGGCTGCGGCCTGCAGCACCGCACGGTGGCGCGGCTTGTCGGCCAGCAGCTGCAGGCGGAACTGCAGCGGATCAGCCTTGGCGGCATGCGCCAGCTCGTCGATGAAGCTCTCGACGAAGAAGGCGTTCTGCGAGTGCCCCACCGAGCGCCAGAACCAGACCTGCGGGCCGGGCTCGGCCCGGCCGTAGGCGACGCGCAGGGTCTCGATCGCATAGGGCATGTCGTTGATGCCCTCCACCGCCATGCCATCGACGCCGCTGTCCGGCAGCTTCATGAAGCCCGAGCCGGCCATGATGGACGGGCTGCCGACATCGGCGCGCAGCGCGCTGGCGCGGCCCTGTGCGTCGATGGCGCCCTCGAAGCGCACCACCGAAGCAGGCCGGTAGAAGCCGGCCGCCATATCGTCCTCGCGGGTGTAGATCAGCTTGACCGGGCGGCCGCTGGCCTTGGACAGCAGCGTCGCATCGACGCTGAAGTCCGGCGCGAAGCGGCGTCCGAAGCCACCGCCGAGCAGCAGCGTGTTGACCTTGACCTTGGCCGGCGCCACCTGGGCGACCTGGCCGAGGATGCCCTGCGACGGTCCCTGGCTCTGCGTGCCGGCCCAGATCGTCACCTCGTCGCCGCGCACCCAGGCCAGGCAGTTCAGCGGCTCCATGCAGGCGTGTGCCAGATAGGGCACCTCGTAGCTGGCCGAGACGGTGGTCGCGGCATTGGCCATCGCGTCGCGCAGATTGCCGCGGTCCACCGCCACCGCGTCGGCATTGCTCGCCGCGCTGGCGAGCATCTCGCTGACGCGTGCGCTGGACAGCTGGGCATGCGCGCCCAGGTCCCACTGCACCTGCAGCGCATCGCGGCCCTTCTTCGCTGCCCAGTAGCCCTCGGCCAGCACTGCCACACCGCTGGGGATCGCGATCACCTGCGTGACGCCCTTGACGGCACGCGCCGCGGCCTCGTCGTACTTGAGCGGCTTGGCGCCCGGGATCGGCGCGCGCGCCATCACTGCGACCACCATGCCCTCGACGCGCGCATCGATGCCGAACTGCGCCGTGCCGTTGAGCTTGGCGGCGCTGTCCAGCCGGCGCGTCGGCTTGCCCAGGATCTTGAAGTCCTGGCTGGCCTTGAGCTTGGGTGACGTCGGCACCGGCAGCGCGGCCGCCGTCTGCACCAGTTTGCCGTAGGCGATCTTCTTGCCGCCCGGGCCCAGCACATGGCTGCGCTTGGTGCGCAGCTGCGCGGCGTCGAGCTTCCACTGCTGTGCCGCTGCGGCGACGAGCATCTCGCGCGCTGCCGCGCCGGCCTGGCGCAGCGGCGTCCAGTGCGCGCGCACCGTGGTGCTGCCACCGGTGGCCTGCATGCCGAAGATCGGGTTCTTGTAGGCCGGGTCGGCACCGGCCTGCTCGACGCTGACCAATGACCAGTCGGCGTCCAGCTCCTCGGCCACCAGCATCGGGATCGCGGTCAGCACGCCCTGGCCCATCTCGGCCGAGCCGCAGACCACGGTGACGCGGTTGTCCGGCGTGATGCGCAGCCAGGCATTGGGCGCGAAGGTGTTGCTGGCCTGGGCCTGTGCACGCCCGCCGGCCAAGGGCAGGGCGAAACCTATGCTCAGCGCGGCGCTGCCGGCAAGGAAGCCGCGGCGGGTGCTCCTGGTCAGGCTTGCGGTATCGCTCATCTCAGCCTCCCTTGCGCAGCGTGGCGGCCGCATCATGGATGGCGGCGCGGATCTGGTTGTAGGTGCCGCAGCGGCAGAGGTTGCCGCTCATCGCCTGATCGATCTCGGCGTCGCTGGGCGACTTCTTCTTCGCCAGCAGCGCACTGGCGCTCATGATCTGGCCGCTCTGGCAGTAGCCGCACTGCGGCACGTCCAGCTTCAGCCAGGCATGCTGCACCGCGCGGCCGGTCTTGCTGGCGCCGACGCCTTCGACCGTGGTGACCTTCTTGCCGGCGGCGGCCGACAGCGGTGTCGAGCAGCTGCGCACCGGCTGGCCGTCCAGGTGCACGGTGCAGGCGCCGCACAGCGCCATGCCGCAGCCGAACTTGGTGCCGGTGAGCTGCAGGTCTTCGCGCAGCGCCCACAGCAGGGGCATGTCGGGGTCGGCATCCAGGCGCACTGGCTTGCCGTTGACGTGGAGCTGGATGCTCATGGCGGTGTCTCCGGTGGGCGATCGATCTTTTGTGACTATGGGCAGGCGCGAAGCCTACACCGGCTGCGGCGAGGCTGCAGGGCTCAGGACAAGGCCGCCAGCACGCGGTCGATCTCGGCCTCCAGGCGCTGACGGGCAAGGTCGCCGGTCTGGGCCGAGTCGGCCGCAGCGCGCAGGGCCAGCACGGCCGCAATCAGCGCTTCGGCGCGCAGCTCGCGGGCGAGCGCCAGCAGGTCCGCGAGCAGATGCGCGGCCTGCTCGGGCTTGGCGATCGCCCAGCTCTGCCGCCAGCTGGCCAGAAAGGCGCGCGCATGGGCCAGGCGCTGCGGCGTCAGCGCGTCGGTGTCCAACGTCGGCAGCGCCGGTGCCGTCGCCTGCGGTGCGAGTTCGGGCGGTATGCCGCGGCGCGCCCAGCGCGCGACCATCGCGAGCAGCTCGTCCAGCCCCACCGGCTTGCTGAGATGGTCGTCGCAGCCGGCTTCCAGGCTGCGCCGCACATCGTCGGCGAAGGCATTCGCGCTCAGCGCGATCACCGGTGTGCGCGCCCGACCTTGCTCGGCTTCGATGCGGCGGATCTCGCGCGTCGCGCTCAGGCCGTCCATGCCCGGCATCTGCACGTCCATCAGCACCAGGTCGTAGGCGCCGCTGCGGAAGCGCTCGACGCCAATCACGCCGTTCGTCGCCACGTCGATGCGGTGCGCCTGCGGCTCCAGCATGGCTTCGAGCACCAGCACATTGACCTCGTTGTCCTCGCACAGCAGGATGGTCTGTGGCGGTGGCGGCGTGCTGGGCGCCGCTTGAGCCGCCGGACGCTGGCCAGCAGGCGGCGCTGCGCACGCCGGCAGCGGCAGCGCGATGTGGAAGCTGCTGCCCTGGCCGGGCACGCTCTCCAGCCAGATGCGCCCGCCCATCAGCTCCACCAGGCTGCGGCTGATCGACAAACCCAGGCCGGTGCCGCCGAAAAAGCGCGTGACGCTGCCGTCCGCCTGGGTGAAGGGCTCGAAGACCAGCTCGTGCTTGCTCGGCGCGATGCCGATGCCGGTGTCGCTGACGGTAAGGCGCAGCATGTCCTCGTCGCGGCGCACGAGCAGCGTGACGCGGCCCACCTGGGTGAACTTGATCGCATTGCCCAGCAGGTTCAGCAGCACCTGGCGCAGGCGCTTGTCGTCACCGTGCACCCAGCCCTCGGCCGACGGCGAAAAGTCCAGACGCAGCCACAGCCCCTGGCCTTCGGCCCGGGCCCTGAGCAGGGCAATGCACTGCTCGGCCAATGCGCGCACGTCGAAGTCGCGCGCGTCCAGCTCCAGTCGCCCGGCTTCGATCTTTGAGATGTCCAACAGCTCGTTGATCAGCGCGAACAGCGCCTGCCCCGAGGACTGGAACAGCTCGACATGGCGGCGCTGCTCGGCGCTCAGCGGCGTGCGCGCCAGCAGTTCGGCGGTGCCGAGCAGCGCATTCATCGGCGTGCGGATCTCGTGGCTGACGTTGGCCAGGAACTGACTCTTGGCCTGGCTGGCTGCTTCGGCCAGCTCGCGTTCGTAGCGCAGCTGCCGGCTGTTGAGCTGCTCCCAGCGCAGCTGTGCCAGCGCAAGAAAGCCCAGGCCGCCGAGCAGCAGCAGCAGCGGCTCCAGCGGCGCGAACAGCACCGCCTGGCGGAGCGCCAGCCCGACCAGCAGCGCCAGCGCCAGCAGCGCCGCCAGCGCCTGCAAGGCATGCGCGGCCAGCCGCGGCCGCCGGGTGGCGCCGGCGGCCAGCAGCGGCAGCGCAGCGATCAGCCAGGCCACCGTCTGCCAGCCCCAGCCGGGCGCCAGCCACTGCCGGCCCTGGCTCAGCGCCGCATGGGCCGCTGCGAGCATCGAGGTGCCGGAGATCTGACCGGCGGGCGTCATCACCGCGTCCGCAAAGAAGGCGCTGCTGCCGATGAAGACAGTACGGCCGGCCAGCTGGCGCCGCAGCGCGGCGTCCTGCTCCTGCGTCACGTCGCCGAGCGCGGCGCGCACCAGGCTTTGCCAGGCCACGCGTGGCAGCGCGGCATCGCTGGCGGGCAACGGCAGGCGCACGCGCCCCTGCGCGTCGAGCTGCCAGCGTCGCGCACCGACCACCAGGCGCTGCTGATCGTCGACCAGCCAGCGCAGGGCATTGGCCTGGCGCAGCTGGGTGGCCAGCGGCAGCGCCGGCAGCAGGCGGTCCTTCACCCGGTGCAACATCGGCAGCTGGCGCAGCCGGCCGTCGCTGTCCAGCGCCGTGGTGATGATGCCCAGCCCGCCCGGAAGCCGCTGTGCGGCCAGCAAGGCGGGCGACGGCAGGCTCAGCGCGGCCCAGGCCTTCGCGGCATCGTGCTCGCCGCGCGCGGGCTGCCCCAGCGGCTGCAGCAGCGTCGCCTCGCGGGCATCCATCTCGAGCGGTTGCTGCAGTGCCGCGGCAGCGAGCACCACGTCGGGCCTTTGCGCGAGCGTGCGCGCGAAGTCCTCGTCGCCGGCGCGCTCACCGGCGAAGACGATGTCGATCGCCACCAGCTCGGCGCCGGCGTCGCGCAGGTAATCGATCAGCAGCGCGTAGACCTGGCGCGAGTAGGGCCAGTCGCCCAGCAATGGCTGCATCTGACGCAGGCCGACGTCGTCGATGTCGACGACCAGCACCTCGTCGTAGCTGAGCGCGGGTGCCGCCCAGCGTGCCAGCAGGTCGGCGAACGCGGTCTGCGGCTGGCGCAAGCTGCCGCTGAGGGTGAGCAGCAACACCAGCGCAAGAACCAGTGGCAGCCCCAGCCTGTGCCAGGGACGGGCCAGGGCGCGCAGCGGGCTCGGCGTCTCGTCTGGCTGCTGCATCGGCGTGGCCCGGGCTCAGAGGCCGAGCAGCAGCAGCAGCGGCAGCAACCACAGCCAGCGCGGATGCGGCACATCGATTTGCTGGGTGCCACCCCAGGGCCCGGCCTGGCCATGCGCATCGACGCTGCGCAGCCGCAGGTAGTAGCTGCCCGGGCCGGGGCGGTCCAGGCTCAGCTGCGGCTCGCTGGCGTCCCACTGGCCGATCGGCCGGGCGAAGTCCTGATCGGCAGCCAGCTGCAGCTGATAGCGCATGCCGGGCACAGCGCGCCAGCGCAGCGTCAGCGCATCGCCCAGCTCGGGCGCTTGCGGCACGGGGCTGGGCGGAAGGGGGCGCAGCGTGAAGCTCTGCACATCGCCGAAGGGGCCGGGGTCGGGCGCACCGCTGGCATGGCGGGCCACGCTGGCCAGACGCCAGAAATAGCGGCCGGGCGGCAGTGCGGTGCTGAACTCGCTGCCCTGCTCGAGCTCGCGATCCAGGCGCAGCGGTGCGCTGAAGTCGGCGCTGTCGGCCACCTGCAGGCGGTACTGCGCGGCGGCCAGCACGCGGGTCCAGGCGAAGCGCACGCTGTCGCCGTAGATCGCCGCGTCGGCGGCCGGTGCCTGCAGGAAGGGAGGTTCGGGCCTGGCCTTCAGCACGAAGGCGCTCTCGGCGCTGCGTCCCTCCAGGCCGAGCCCATCGATGCCGCGCACGCGCAGCCGGTAGCTGCCATCGGGCAGCTCGGGCCACTGCGCCAGGGGTCGATCCACCAGCGCCTCGGCGATCAGCGGCTCATCGCCGCTGCCGGCGGCGAAGACCTGCGCACGCCAGCGCAGCGCGCCGGCTTGCGCAGCCCACTCGAGCTGCGGCGGCAGCCGTTCCAGCCTGGCGGCGGTGCCGGCCAGCGAGGGTGCGGGCAGCAGCGCCTGCGCCTTGGCCGGCGGCTGGCCTGCGGCGACCGCGACGCCGTAGCCCGCCGTCAGCGGCATCTCGGCGGCGGCATGCGTCAGCGCGACCCGTCCTTCCAGAACCTGGGCGCGGCTGCTGCCGGCGTCGGCCTGTACGCGGAACTCGGTGCCGCGCACACCCAGGTTCAGGTGCGGGCTGCGGATCTCGTAGCGCGGCGGGTTCGCCTTGTCCGGCTGGACGCTGTTCTCGACATTGCCCTGCTCCAGGCGCAGGCGCGTCGACGGGATGGCGCTGCGGCCATGCACGAGCAGTTCGTCGATCGTCATGCGGCTGCCCGGGCTGAGCAGCAACCGCGAGCCGTCGGCGAAGCGCAGGCTGATGCTGCCCTGGCGGCCGGTCTCCAGCCGGTCGCCGGCGCGCAGCTCGGCACCGCTGGCGAGCAGGGCCTGGGCATCGGCCACGCCAGGCCGCTGCAGCCTGACCTCGCCTTGCAGATGAACCACGCGCGCCACCGCGGCCTCGCGCCTGAGCCAGGTCAGCGGCAGGCGCAGGCTGGAGCCGGGCTGCAGCCTGAGCGGGTCGGCGATGCGGTTGAGCTTCTGCAGATCGCGCCAGCCGTAGCCGGGGTCGAGCAGGCTTTCGCTCAAGCTCAGCAGCGTGTCGCCGCTTTGCACCCGGTAGTTCCAGTGCTGCGCGTCGCCCGCGGCAAGGCTGTGCCCCGTGGGCAGCAAGCTCAGCACGACGAGCAATGCCGGGATGCGCGGTCCCCAGACAGTCGAAGAGGTCATCGGCGGTTCTCTACAGCGAACTAGCGCCGATGGTAATGGCAGGCGTCTACAGCTCGATCCGCCAGCGCTCCCCACATTTGCGGCAGCGCACATGCAGGCTCTGCGGGTTGGCCGACTCCTGGAGATCGAAGCGGGCGTAGGTGCCGCAGTGCGGGCAGTCCGCCTGCTGCGCGGCTGATTCGGCCTGGCCGAGCAGCCGCACATAGCTGCGGATCGCCCGCAGGCCGATGACGGCACAGACGAGGAAGATCGCCACGTCCAGCAGCTTGGTCTGGGTGTCGCGGAAGGTGACGATGCCCTCGATGGCCATCATCAGGCCCAGACTGGCCAGCAGGGCCAGCACCAGCTGCGCATGGCCGCGCAGCAGCTGGCCTTCGTACCACTTGCGAAATCCGCGCTTGCGTATGCCTTCGGCCAGATCCATGCCGCACCTCATCGAGTCGGCGCCTGCGCGGCGCGGCTCAATGGTGACAGATTCGCGCCGTGCCCGCCCGCGCCGAATCAGCCCGCCAAGGCACTCTGCAATGTGCGGCGCAGCTCGCGCAGCTGCTGCAACTCGGCGTCGGGCGCCTGCAGCGCCGGCCAGAGCAGCGCGACGAGGTCGCGCGCGCTCTGTTCGACGTCGATCTGGCGCCGCGCGACGATCACTTCCCAGAGCATGTGCTCCATCGGCCCGAAGACCAGCGAGCGCAGCAGGCGCAGCGGGATGTCCTGGCGGATCTGGCCGTTGCCCTGGCCGCGCGCGAGCAGATCCATCAGCGGCGCGGTGTAGCGGCGCTGCAGCTCGACGAAGGTCTGTGCGAATTCGGCGCCGAGCTCGCCGGTCATCGCCGCCTCGCGCTTGCGGCCTTCGGACAGCACCAGCTCGCACAGCCCCGTGCCCTGGATCAGGAACAGGCGCAGGTGGGTGCGCACGAGGAATTCCAGCTGCTCGCGGATCGGCGCCTGGCGGGGCAGGCCGGCTTCCATCGTCGCGATGATCTCGTCGTACCAGTCGGCGATCACGCGCATGCACAGGTCGCGCTTGCTGCGGAAGTAGGTGAACACCGTGGCTTCCGAGATGCCCAGCTGACGGGCGATCTCGGTGGTGGTGGCGCGCTCGTAGCCGAGCTCGGCAAACACCGCGCGGCCGACGCGCAGGATGTCGCGCACCCGCTGCTCGGACTTGGCGCTGGCGGGCGCGCGGCGCTGCGGCTGCGCGATCGCCTTGCGGGCAGGGGTGGCGGTGGCGGCGCTGCGGCTCATGGCGGCGGATTCTGACCAGTTTTTGAGTAAAGCTCAAGACCGGCAAATTCGCAGGCAGGACTGTTATAGTCGCCAGCGACTGCCAGCCTGCAGCTTGCAGGTTTCTGGTCTGCGTTCACGAATTATTGAGTCTTGCTCAGGCAAGACCGCAGGAGACGATTCCATGCCCGTCATCAGCTCCAAGCTCAATCCGCGCTCGGCCGAGTTCAAGGCCAATGCCGAGGCCATGCGCGGCCTGCTCGACGACCTCAATGCCCGGCTGGCCAAGATCGCCGAAGGTGGCGGCGAGGCGGCGCGTGCCAAGCACACCGCCCGCGGCAAGCTGCTGCCGCGCGACCGCGTGGAGCTGCTGCTCGACCCCGGCACGCCCTTCCTGGAGATCGCGCCGCTCGCGGGCCTGAACATGTATGACAACGCCGCGCCGGGCGGCGGCATGATCGCCGGCATCGGCCGCGTGAACGGCGTCGAGTGCGTGATCGTCTGTAACGACGCCACCGTCAAGGGCGGTACCTACTATCCCGTCACGGTGAAGAAGCACCTGCGTGCGCAGGAGATCGCCGAGCAGAACCGCCTGCCCTGCGTCTATCTGGTCGACAGCGGCGGCGCCAACCTGCCCAACCAGGACGAGGTCTTCCCCGACCGCGACCACTTCGGCCGCATCTTCTTCAACCAGGCCAATCTGTCCGCCCAAGGCATTCCGCAGATCGCGGTGGTGATGGGCTCCTGCACGGCCGGCGGCGCCTATGTGCCGGCGATGAGCGACGAGACCATCATCGTGAAGAACCAGGGCACGATCTTCCTGGGCGGCCCGCCGCTGGTGAAGGCCGCCACCGGCGAGGAGGTCAGCGCCGAGGACCTGGGCGGTGGCGATGTGCACACGCGCCTGTCGGGCGTGGCCGACCACCTGGCCGAGAACGACACCCATGCGCTGGCACTGGCGCGCAACGTGGTCGGCAATCTCAACTGGACCAAGCAGATCCCGCTGCGCCTGCAGGAGCCGAAGGCGCCGCTGCTGGACCCGAGCGAGCTGCACGGCGTGATCCCGACCGACACGCGCAAGCCCTTCGATGTGCGTGAGGTGATCGCCCGCGTCGTCGATGGCAGCGAGTTCGACGAGTTCAAGGCGCGCTACGGCAACACCCTGGTCTGCGGCTTCGCGCATATCGAGGGCATGCCGGTGGGCATCGTCGCCAACAACGGCATCCTCTTCGCCGAGAGCGCCAACAAGGGCGCGCACTTCATCGAGCTGTGCTGCCAGCGCAAGATCCCGCTGGTCTTCCTGCAGAACATCACGGGCTTCATGGTCGGCCGCAAGTACGAGAACGAGGGCATCGCCCGCGCCGGCGCCAAGATGGTGACCGCGGTGGCCTGCGCCAATGTGCCCAAGTTCACCGTCATCATCGGCGGCTCCTTCGGTGCCGGCAATTACGGCATGTGCGGCCGCGCCTACTCGCCGCGCTTCCTTTGGATGTGGCCGAACGCGCGCATCAGCGTGATGGGCGGCGAGCAGGCCGCCAGCGTGCTGGCCACCGTCAAGCGCGACGGCATCGAGGCCAGGGGTGGCCAGTGGTCCAAGGACGAGGAAGAAGCCTTCAAGGCGCCGATCCGCCAGCAGTACGAGGATCAGGGTCATCCTTACTACGCCAGTGCGCGTCTGTGGGACGACGGCGTCATCGACCCGGCCGACACGCGCCGCGTGCTGGCGCTGGGCCTGTCGGCCGCGCTGAATGCGCCGATTCCCGACGCCAAGTTCGGCGTCTTCCGTATGTAAGCAGCGGAGGCTGAACGATGAGCGAACCCACCACGCTGAAGATCGAGCGCCAGGGCTTCGTCGCCCGCGTCACGCTGAACCGTCCCGAGGTACGCAACGCCTTCAACGAGACGGTGATCGCCGAGCTGACGGCGGCTTTCAAGAACCTGGGCCAGGACAGCTCGCTGCGCGCGATCGTGCTTGCCGCCGAGGGCAAGGCCTTCTGCGCCGGGGCCGACCTGAACTGGATGAAGGCCATGGCCGGCTACAGCTGGGACGAGAACCATGCCGACTCGGCCAAGCTGGCCGAGATGCTGTGGAGCATCTACAGCTGCCCGCTGCCGGTGATCGCACGCGTGCAGGGCGATGTCTATGCCGGCGGTCTGGGCCTGGTGTCCTGCGCTGACATCGTCGTCTCGATGGACACGGCCGGCTACTGCCTGTCGGAAGCCAAGCTGGGCCTGCTGCCGGCGACCATCGGCCCCTATGTCGTGCGCGCTCTGGGCGAGCAGGCCTCGCGCCGCTACTTCATCACCGCCGAGCGCTTCGACGCCGCCGAGGCGCACCGCCTGGGCCTGGTGCACGAGCTGGCGAACTCGGTGGAACAGCTCGATGCCAAGGTCGACGCGCTGAGCGCCGCACTGGTGGCCAACGGCCCGGCCGCGGTGAAGGCCTGCAAGAAGCTGGTGCAGGACGTGGCGCATGCGCCGATCAGCGCCGAGTTGCGTGACGACACCGCGCGCCGCATCGCTGACATCCGCGCCAGCGCCGAAGGGCGCGAGGGCATTCAGAGCTTCTTGAACAAGTCCAAGCCTTCGTGGCTGGCCTGAACTGCCTGCGATGAGCCCAGTGGAAGGTCAACCCAGCCAGCCGGACCTGCAGCGCCGCAGCCTGGATTCGGTGTGGCATCCCTGCACGCAGATGGCGCGGGCTGAAACCGTGCCACCGCTGCCGATCGCGCGCGGGCAGGGGTCGTGGCTGTACGACTACGAGGGCCGGCGCTATTTCGACGCCAACAGCTCCTGGTGGGTCAACCTCTTCGGCCACTCGGATGCAGGCGTCATCGCGGCGATCAAGCAGCAGCTCGACACGCTGCCGCATGTGATGCTGGCCGGCTGCACGCACGAGCCTGCAGTGCGCCTGGCCGAGCGGCTCTCGGCGCTTACCGGCCATGCGCTGGGCCATTGCTTCTTCGCCAGTGACGGCGCCAGCGCGGTGGAGATCGCGCTGAAGCAGAGTTTTCACAGCTGGCGCAACCGCGGCCGCGCTGAGAAGCGCGAGTTCGCCTGCCTGAAGAACAGCTATCACGGCGAGACCATAGGCGCGCTGGCCGTCACCGATGTGGCGGTGTTCCGCGATGCTTACGACCCGCTGCTGATGCGCGCGCACATCGTCGAGTCGCCCGATGCGCGCCTGGGCAACGAGCAGCAGGCGCTGCAGGCGATGCGCGCGCTGTTGGCCGAGCGCGCCGCAACGATGGCGGCGGTGATCGTCGAGCCGCTGGTGCAGGGCGCCGCCGGCATGGTGATGTATTCGCCAGCGTACTTGAGCGGCCTGCGTGCGCTGTGCACCGAGTTCGATGTGCATCTGATCGCCGACGAGATCGCGGTGGGCTGCGGGCGCACGGGCCGTTTCTTCGCGTGGCAGCACACCGATCCTGAGGCCAAGCAGGACTGGCCCGACTTCATCCTGCTGTCCAAGGGCATCACCGCCGGCACCTTGCCGCTGTCGCTGGTGCTGACAACAGATGCCGTCTACCAGTGCTTCTGGAGCGAGGAGGTCGGTCGCGGCTTCCTGCATTCGCATTCCTACACCGGCTGCGCCACAGCCTGCGCGGCGGCGAATGCGGTGCTCGATCGCATTGATGCCGGCCAGCTGCAGCGCAATGCCGAGCAGGCGCAGCTGCTGGCGCGCGCCTTCGCGCCGCTGGCCAAGGACCCGCGCGTGGCGGGTTTTCGGCAGCAGGGCATGATCCTGGCCTTCGAGGTGCCCGCTGCGCCGCCCGGCTTTGCCGAGCGCTTCCATCTCGCCGCTCGTGCGCACGAGCTGCTGATCCGCCCGATAGGCCGCACGGTCTATCTGATGCCTCCCTATCTGATCGACGATGCCGCGACGGCCGACTGGCTGGCCGACGCGGTGCGCAAGACGCTTGACGATGTCCTCCTCCCTGCTTGATCACCTGCAAGCCAAGCTCGACGCGATCGCCGCGGCCGATCAGCGTCGCTTCGTGCGCGCGGCCGAGAGCCCGACTGCGCCGCGCCAGCGCGTGCGCGGCGCCGACGGCATCGCGCGCGAGCTGCTGATGTTCTGCAGCAATGACTACCTGGGCCTGGCCGCGCATCCGCGCGTCGCCAGCGCCATCGCCGAAGGTGCGCGGCTGTGGGGCGGCGGCTCGGGCGCCTCGCCGCTGGTCAGCGGCCACACGGTGGCGCATGCGCGCGTCGAGTCGCTGCTGGCCGACTGGTTCATGCCGCATATCCCGCAGGCGCGCGCCCTGGGCTTCAACACCGGCTATATGGCCAATCTGGCGGTGCTGACCGCGCTGGGCGACGAGCAGACGCAGATCTTTTCCGAGCAGCTCAACCACGCCTCGCTGATCGACGGCGCACGCCTGGCCAGGGCTGAGGTGAGCCGCTATGCACACCTGGACCTGGCCGAGCTGCGCCGCCAGCTGCAATCCAGCCGCGCGAAGATCAAGCTGATCGTGACCGACGCGGTGTTCAGCATGGACGGCGATATCGCGCCGCTGCCGCAGCTGCTGGCGCTGGCCGAAGAGTTCGACGCCTGGCTGGTGGTGGACGATGCGCATGGTTTCGGCGTGCTGGGCGAGCGCGGGCGCGGATCGCTGGAGCATTTCGACCTGCGCAGCGAGCGGCTGATCGTCATCGGCACGCTGGGCAAGGCCGCGGCGCTGTCCGGCGCCTTCGTCGTCGCGCACGCGACCGTCGCCGACTACCTGCTGCAGGCCGGGCGCAACTACATCTTCTCCACCGCCTCGCCGCCGGCCATTGAGCATGCGCTGCTCACCAGCCTGGACCTGATAGCGAACGAGACCGGCCGCCAGCGCCGCCAGCAGCTGCGCGCGCTGCGTGCGCAGCTGCGCGCCGGCCTGCAGGCCTTGATCGCCCGTCATCCGCATCTGGGCTGGCGATTGCCGGCCTCGGAGACGCCGATCCAGCCGCTGATCGTCGGCAGCAACAGCGCCGCGATGCAGCTGGCCGCCGCGCTGGAGCGCGACGGCCTGCGCGTGCCCGGCATACGCCCGCCGACGGTGCCGGTCGGCCAGGCGCGACTGCGCATCACGCTGAGCGCTACGCACAGCGCGGCCGATGTCGACAGGCTGCTGGCGACACTGGAGCGGGCGGCGCAGACCCTGGCCGCGGCGCGCGAACTGCAGGAGCACACGCCATGAAAGGCCTCTTCATCACCGGCACCGATACCGAGATCGGCAAGACCTTCGTCACCGCCGCATTGACGCATGCGCTGCAGCAGGCCGGTGCGCGCGTGGTGCCGATCAAGCCGCTGGCCGCCGGCCAGACCTTCGACGCCGACAGCGGCCGCTGGGTCAACGAAGACGTCGCCCAGCTGCACGCGGTGCAGACGCTGGGGCTGAGCCCCGAGCAGGTGGGGCCGCTGCAGTTTCGCGAAGCCTGCGCGCCGCATATCGCCGCGCGGCTGGAAGGGCGCGACATCCAGCGCGCACCGGTGCTGGCGGCCATCCAGGCCAGCGCTGCGTTGGGCGAGCTGGCGCTGATCGAAGGCGTCGGCGGCTTCCGCGTGCCGCTGGGCGAGGACTGGGACACCGCCGATCTGGCGCAGGAGTTGGGCCTGCCGGTGCTGCTGGTGGTCGGCCTGCGCCTGGGCTGCATCAACCATGCGCTGCTGACGGCCGAGGCCATCCGCGCCCGCGGCCTGCGCCTGGCCGGCTGGGTGGCCAATACCGTGGACCCCGCTCAGCCCCATGTGGCCGACAATCTCAGCGCGCTGGAAGCTGGCCTCGCCGCGCCCTGCTGGGGCTTCGTGCCCCGCCTTCCTGAGGCCAGCGCGGCCGCCGCCGCGCGCCATCTTTCTCTCTCGCCTGCGGAACTGCTGCAGGCCATCGAAGCGGCGCAGCCCGACTGAGCCAGGTCGGCGACACCATCACTATTCAACGAGACAGACAAGCGAAGCACACCCCATGAGCACGACGACGATGAAGCAGACAGTCAACCAGGTCCAGTCGCTGACGCCGAGCACCGACGCCGAGCGCCGCAATGCCAAGCCCTGGACCGTGGACGAGGTGGCCGCGCTGTTCGAGCTGCCCTTCAACGACCTGATGTTCCGCGCCCAGCAGGTGCACCGCGAGAACTTCGATGCCAACGCGGTGCAGCTGTCCACGCTGCTGTCGATCAAGACCGGCGGCTGCGAGGAAGACTGCAAGTACTGCCCGCAGTCGGCCCACTTCGACACCGGCCTGAAGGCCGAGAAGCTGATCCCCTTGCAGGAGGTGCTGGAAGCAGCGCGCGCCGCCAAGGCCAATGGCGCGACGCGCTTCTGCATGGGCGCGGCCTGGCGCTCGCCGAAGGAGCGTCATCTGGAGGCGATCGGCGAGATGATCTCCGAGGTCAAGGCGCTGGGCCTGGAGACCTGCCTGACCGCCGGCATGCTGGCCGATGGCCAGGCCGAACAGCTGCAGAAGGCGGGCCTGGACTACTACAACCACAACCTCGACACCTCGCCCGAGTTCTACGGCCAGATCATCACCACGCGCACCTACCAGGACCGTCTGGACACGCTGGAGCGCGTGCGCGGCGTGGGCCTGAAGGTCTGCTCCGGTGGCATCGTCGGCATGGGCGAGACGCGCCGCCAGCGCGCCGGCCTGATCGTGCAGCTGGCCAATATGAGCCCCTATCCGGAGAGCGTGCCGATCAACAACCTGGTGCAGGTGGAAGGCACGCCGCTGGCCGGCACCGAGGCGCTGGACCCCTTCGAGTTCGTGCGCACGATTGCGGTGGCCCGCATCACCATGCCGCGCGCGATGGTGCGCCTGTCGGCCGGCCGCGAGGAAATGCCCGAGACCATGCAGGCGCTGTGCTTCATGGCCGGCGCCAACAGCATGTTCTACGGCGACAAGCTGCTCACCACCAGCAACCCGCAAGCCGCGAAGGATCGCGCGCTTCTTGATCGCCTGGGTATGCATTGCGCCAGCGAGGCCGAGCTCAGCGCGGAGCAGGCGGGCGAGGGCTGCGGCCACTGCCACTGAAGCCAGCGCAAAGATTCCGGAGACAAGCTCATGTTCAAGAAGATCCTGATTGCCAACCGCGGCGAAATCGCCTGCCGCGTGGCCGCCACCGCGCGCCGCCTGGGCGTGAAGACCGTGGCGGTTTATTCGGAAGCCGATGCGCGCGCCAAGCATGTGCAGGCCTGCGACGAGGCCGTGCTGATCGGCGGCCCGGCGCCCAAGGACTCCTATCTGCAGTGGCAGCGCATCATCGATGCGGCCAAGCACACCGGGGCCGAGGCCATCCACCCCGGCTATGGCTTTCTGTCCGAGAACGAGGACTTCGCGCAGGCTTGCGCCGACGCGGGCCTGGTCTTCATCGGCCCGCCGGCTTCGGCGATCAAGGCCATGGGCCTGAAGGCCGAATCCAAGCGCCTGATGGAAGCGGCCGGCGTGCCGCTGGTGCCGGGCTATCACGGCGCCGACCAGGACCCGGTGCTGCTGAAGAAGGAGGCCGAGCGCATCGGCTATCCGGTGCTGATCAAGGCCAGCGCCGGTGGCGGCGGCAAGGGCATGCGCGCGGTGTTCGCGGCCGAGGAGTTCGACGCCGCGCTGGCCTCGTGCAAGCGCGAGGCGATCAACAGCTTCGGCGACGACGCGGTGCTGATCGAGCGCTATGTGCAGAAGCCTCGTCACATCGAGATCCAGGTCTTCGGCGACAGCCATGGCGACTGCGTCTACCTGTTCGAGCGCGACTGCTCGGTGCAGCGCCGCCACCAGAAGGTGCTGGAAGAAGCGCCCGCGCCCGGCATGACGCCTGAGCGCCGCGCGCAGATGGGCGGCGCCGCGGTGGCCGCGGCCAAGGCGGTGGGCTATGTGGGTGCCGGCACGGTGGAGTTCATCGCCGAGCAGGACGGCCGCTTCTATTTCATGGAGATGAACACGCGGCTGCAGGTGGAGCATCCGGTGACGGAGGCCATCACCGGGCAGGACCTGGTCGAGTGGCAGCTGCGCGTGGCCGCCGGTGAGCCGCTGCCGCTGAAGCAGGACGAGCTGGCGATGCGCGGCCATGCGATCGAGGCGCGCATCTGCGCCGAGAACCCCGAGGCGGGCTTCCTGCCGGCGACCGGCGCGCTGAAGGTGGCGCGCTGGCCCGCGCATGTGAGCTTCGAGCGCGGTGACATCCGGATCGACTCGGGCGTGGGCGAGGGCGACGAGATCAGCCCGTACTACGACTCGATGGTCGCGAAGCTGATCGTCTGGGGCGAGGATCGTGCGCAGGCGCTGGCGCGGCTGGATGCGGCGCTGCGCGACACGCATATCGTCGGCCTGCAGACCAATGTGGCCTTCCTGCGCCGCTGCGCGGCGACCGCCTCGTTCGCCGGTGCCGATCTGGACACCGGCCTGATCGAGCGCGAGAAGGACCAGCTCTTCGGCCAGCCGGGGCTGTCGCTGGCGCTGAGCGCCGCGGCCGTGGTCGCGCACACGCTGGCCGAGGAGGCCACCAGCCAGGGTGCCGATCCCTGGAGCCGCCGCGATGGTTGGCGCATGTACGGCGCGTCGGCGCGCCGCTTCGAGCTGGAGTTCAACGGCGAGCACCACACCGTGCTGCTGTCGCGCCACCACCAGGGCGGCATGCAGCTGACCGTGGCCGGCGAGGCGATCCCTTTCGCGGTGAATTCGCGCAGTCTGGAGTCGCACGAACTGCTGCTCGGTGAGGGATTGGCGCAGCAGCGCGTCATGGTGAAGACCTACAAGGTCGGCGAGCAGGTGACGGTGTTCGCCCCTGAAGGCAGCGCCATGCTGACCGAGGTGGACGTGATCGCCCATGCCGGCGACGGCGCCGGCGAAGGCGGGCGCCTGACCGCGCCCATGCCGGGCAAGATGGTCGCCTTCCTCGCCCAGCCCGGCGACAAGATCACCAAGGGCCAGCCGCTGGCGGTGATGGAGGCGATGAAGATGGAGCACACCATCGCCGCGCCGCGCGATGGCGTGGTGGCCGAGCTGCTGTTTGCCATCGGCGACCAGGTCGGTGATGGTGCCGAACTCTTGCGTTTGGAGTGACGGATCGCCCACCCCCTACGCGCTTCGCGCGCCCCCTCAAGGGGGCGAGCCCGGCGGCCAGGCAGAGCCCGATCCGCGGGCTCCGCTCGATGAAGCCAGCGGCGTGCGTGGATCTGAGCAGTAAGCTTTCTACTGAGAGGTGACGTTCATGAGCAGTTTGCCTAGCCGTGTGACCCTGGTCGATGTCGGCCCGCGCGACGGTCTGCAGAACGAGAAGGAGCCGGTCGCTACCGAGCACAAGGCGCGCTTGGTCTCGATGCTGCAGGACGCCGGCCTGAAGGAGATCGAGGTCACCAGCTTCGTCAGTCCGAAGTGGGTGCCGCAGATGGCCGACAACACCGCGGTGATGGCTGCCATCGAGCGCCGCGCCGGCGTGCGCTACTCGGTGCTGACGCCGAACATGAAGGGCCTGGAGAGCGCGCTGCCGACCCAGCCCGACGAGATCGTCGTGTTCGCCGCGGCCTCGGAAGCCTTCTCGCAGAAGAACATCAACTGTTCGATCGCCGAGAGCATCGAGCGCTTCGCGCCGGTGGTCGCCGCGGCGCATGAGGCTGGCATCAAGGTGCGCGGCGCGCTGTCCTGCGCGGTGGGCTGCCCCTACCAGGGCGAGGTCAGCGCCGACGAGGTCGAGCGCGTGGTGCAGCTGATGAAGTCCATCGGCGTGGACCATATGGGCATCGCCGACACCATCGGTGTCGGCACGCCGCGCAAGATCCAGGCGGCGATGGAGCGTGCGCTGAAGCACTATCCGCTGGTCGAGGTCAGCGGCCATTTCCACGACACCTACGGCCAGGCGTTGACGAACATCTATGCCTGCCTGGAGATGGGCGTGCACACCTTCGACGCCAGCGTCGCCGGCCTGGGCGGCTGCCCCTATGCCAAGGGTGCCACCGGCAATGTGGCGACCGAGGACGTGGTGTTCATGCTCAACGGCTTGGGCATCGAGACAGGGATAGACATCGACAAGCTGGTCGATGCCGGCGCCTTCATCTCCGGCGTTTTAGGCCGGCAGCCGGTCTCGCGCGTGGGCCGCGCGCTGCTGGCCAAGCGCCAGGGCTGACAGCCGCAGGGCGCGCTGCGGGTATCAGCCGCCGCGGGTCTCCAGTGCCTTGCCCTGTGCCTGTGCCTCGCGCAAGCGACGCATCTCGGTGTCGATGAACTGGCGGTCCGACTGGCTGAGCGTCTCGGCAATGGCGTGGTGCAGGTCGGGCAGCTGTTCGCGCACCTGGGCGGTCGCGGCGGCTTCGCGTTGCAGCAAGGCCGCCAGGCGTCGCTCGGCAGCGGCCTGCTCTTCGGGCTGGCCCAGCTCACGATAGGCGCGCGCGAGCAACTGCTGTTGCGAGCGCGCATGCAGCAGGCGCATTGCGCCGAGTTCTGGCGCATCCATCTGCAGCAGGTAGCGCAGCGCCAGCTCCGGCTGGCCGTCGGCGAGCGCGAAGCGCGTCAGGTCCAGGCTCAGCGTGCGCTGCACATTACCCCAGCCGCGCTCCCTGGCCTCGTCCAGCGCTGCTAGCAGCTGATCTCGGGACTTGGCGCAGCCCTTGTCCCGTCGGGCCTGCCAGCGTGCCAGATTGGCGGCCCAAAGCCGGCGCTCGTAGAGACGGCGCGCGCGGTGCTCAACCGCGAGTCCCTGGTTCACGAAGCGCTGCATGCGCTGAGCCAGCGCGCGCGCTTCGTCGTTGCGGCCGGCGGCTTGCAGCGCGTCGTAGATCGTGATCAGCAGGACCAGGCCGTTGGAGTAGCGCAGCAGGCTGGTGTCGGGGTCGCTGAGCTGATGGCAGTAGCCGATGGCCTCCAGCAGGTAGCGCTCGGCGAGCAGGCTGTCGCCCAGCCACAGATAGCCCATCGCCAGCCGGTCTAGCGCCTGTGCCACATGCTCGGCCGAGCGCAGGCGCAGCGCCAGCTGCAGCGCGGCATGCGCGGCGCGCAGGCTCATCTCGGCGTCGCCCAGCTGCAGCTCACCGTAGGACAGCAGGATCAGCGTGTCTATCGCTGCGGGACGGTCGGCCAGCTCCGGCTGGCGCAGCAGGACGCCGCCCTTGCGGGCCAGATCCTCCCAGCGCTCCAGCTTGGCCAGGCAGCGCAACTCCAACACCTGCGCACGCTGCATCGGCTCGGTCGCCGCCTCCGGCGGCGCCGCAAGCCATTGCTGCAGCTGCGGCAGCAGAGCGCCGAAGCTGCCCTGGTCGTAGAGGGATTGGAAGGCTTGGACCGCGCTGGCGGCGTTGGCGGACTGCTGCTCAGACACGACCGGATCCTGCGACGACTGGGGAATGCTTCGACGGCAGGAATCTTATCCGCGGCGGTGGCAGTGGCGGCTCCTGCCGATCAGGCCAGATGCTTGCCGAAGAAGGCGATCGTGCGCTCCCAGGCCTGCTTGGCGCAGGCCGCGTCATAGACCTCGGGACGGCTTTCGTTGAAGAAGGCGTGGTGCGCGTGGTAGCGGTAGATCTCGGCAGGAACCTTCAGCTTGCCTTCCAGCCCATTCACCGCCGCCGGCGTGCACCAGTCGTCCAGATCGGCGAAGTGGCCCTGGAAGGGGATGGCGATCTTGGCCGGGTCGGCGAACTCGGCCGGCGGGATGCCGTAGAAGCAGCTGGCGGCGGCATAACCTTTCACATGAACGGCCGCGGCGATGGTCAGCGCGCCGCCCATGCAGAAGCCGGTGACGCCCACCTTGCTGCAGCGCGGCTGCAGATAGGCCAGCGCGCCGGCCAGGTCCTGATGCGTCGCGTCGCCGAAGTCCAAGCCGGTCATCAGGTGGTTGGCCTCGTCGGCGCTGCTGGCCAGTCGGCCGCGGTAGAGGTCGGGCGCCAGCGTCGTGAAGCCAGCGGCGGCAAAGCGATCGGCGACTGCGCAGATCTGCTCGTTCAGCCCCCACCACTCCTGGATCAGCACGATGCCGGGCTTGCCGGGGCCGGCATCGGCCAGATAGGCGCGGCTCGTGCCGCCGTCGGGGCGCTTGAATTCGATGGTCGGTTTGGTCGTCATGGTCGTCATGCTCCTCGTCTGGTGGCTCAGGGCTGGGTATCGGTCTTCAGGATCTTGGCCACGGGGTTGGGTCGTAGCCGGAAGGCGTCGGGCATGCCGGCGCCCAGCAAGGGGCGAAGATACATGCGGAACGCGTCGGTGACATCGGTGCTGCCGGGGCTGATGAACTCGTCCTCCATCACGCGGGTCTTGCCGGCCACTGCCTCCAGCGGCAGCAGCTCGTAGTCCACCGAATAGAAGCCGGTGCGCTTGATCGCCACCGAGCCGTCGCGGTCGCCGTGGAAGGCGAACTGCACGGCCTTCTCGCCGACCTCGCGTGCCTCGCGCTGGTCGACGTCGGAGACGCAGCCGATGAAGCTGCGCTGCAGGTAGCCGAAGGTGTCGCCGCGCACGCGCTTGATGCTCAAGCGGGCCTTGATCTCCTCGCACAGCAGATCGGCCAGCGCGCCGCTGCCGCTGAGCTGCACATTGCCGTGCGCGTCGTGCTCCAGGTCCTTGGCCAGCTGCGCGGCGATGGGCTGCCCGGCGGCGTCGTGGATGCCCTCGGAAACGGCGATCACGCAGCGGCCATGGCGCTGGTACTGGGCCTTCACGTCGGCGAGGAAGCGGTCCAGCTCGAACACCCGCTCGGGCAGGTAGATCAGGTGCGGGCCGTCGTCGGCGAACTTCTTGCCCAGCGCCGAGGCTGCGGTGAGGAAGCCGGCATGCCGCCCCATCACCACGCCGACGTAGACACCTGGCAGCGCCGCGTTGTCTAGGTTCGCGCCGGTGAAGGCCTGCGCGACGAAGCGCGCCGCCGACGGGAAGCCCGGCGTGTGGTCGTTGCCGACCAGGTCGTTGTCTATGGTCTTGGGGATGTGGATGCAGCGCAGCGGATAGCCGACGGCGGCGGCTTCCTGGGCGACGATGCGCGTGGTGTCCGACGAGTCGTTGCCGCCGATGTAGAAGAAGTGCGTGATCTCGTGCGCCTGCAGCACCTTGAAGATCTCGTGGCAGTAGGCCGCATCGGGCTTGTCGCGCGTCGAGCCCAGCGCCGAGGAGGGCGTCTGCGCCACCAGCTCGAGGTTGTGGCTGGTCTCCTGCGTGAGATCGACGAAGTCTTCGCCCACGATGCCGCGCACGCCGTGATGGGCGCCATAGACGCGCTCGACATGCTGCTGGCGCCGCGCCTCCAGCACCACGCCGACCAGCGACTGGTTGATCACCGCGGTGGGGCCGCCACCTTGGGCGACGAGGATCCTTCTGCTGCTTCCGATTGCCATGCTCAGCTCCGGTTGCGGCGATTGAGAGTAGCCGTCGACGGCGATTGTGTCCCAGCCGCCGCCAGGCGTGCCGCGATCCTGCCTGGCCAGTCCCGGCGGCGCTTGGTCATCAGCCGCGCTAATGCGCGTGTAGCAAGGCGAATCCTGCTTGGCAGTGGCGTGGCGGCCGCAGTACAAGTGCGGCAGACCATCACAACAGACAGGAGACTCACATGCGCATCGGCTGCCCCAAGGAGATCAAGAATCACGAGTACCGCGTTGGCCTGACGCCGGCCAGCGTGCGCGAGCTGACGCGCCATGGTCACCAGGTGCTCGTGCAGAGCGGTGCCGGCGTAGCCATCGGCCTCACTGACGCGCAGTACCAGGCTGCCGGCGCCGAGATCGTGCCGGATGCGGGCAGCGTCTTTGCGGACAGCGAAATGATCGTCAAGGTCAAGGAGCCGCAGCCGCAGGAGTGCGCGATGCTGCGTGAAGGCCAGATCCTCTACACCTACCTGCATCTGGCCCCTGATCCTCAGCAGACCGCAGCGTTGGTCAAGAGCGGCGCGGTGTGCGTCGCCTACGAGACCATCACCGGCGCGGGGGGCAGCCTGCCCTTGCTGGCGCCGATGAGCGAGGTGGCCGGGCGCATGGCGGTGCAGGCCGGTGCGGCGCACCTGGAGAAGAGCAAGGGCGGCATGGGGGTGCTGCTCGGCGGCGTGCCGGGCGTGGCCGCCGGCCATGTGGTGATCATCGGCGCCGGCGTGGTGGGCAGCAATGCGCTGCAGATGGCAGTGGGCCTGGGCGCACGCGTCACCGTGCTGGACAAGAGCATCGACAAGCTGCGTCAACTCGACCATGTCTGGGGCAACCGCATCACCACGCTGATCTCCAATGCGCACGAGATCGAGGCGGCGGTGCTGGCGGCGGACCTGGTCATCGGCGGCGTGCTGGTCCCCGGTGCAGCTGCGCCCAAGCTGGTCACGCGTGAGATGGTCGCGCGCATGAAGGCCGGTGCGGTGGTGGTCGACGTCGCCATCGACCAGGGCGGCTGCTTCGAGACTTCCCATGCGACCACGCATGCCGACCCGACCTATGTCGTCGACGGCGTGGTGCACTACTGCGTGGCCAATATGCCCGGCGCCGTCGCGCGCACCTCGACATTCGCGCTGAACAACGCGACGCTGGGTCATGCGCTGGCGCTGGCCGGCAAGGGTTGGCGCCAGGCGATGAAGGACGACGTGCATCTGAAGGCCGGCCTGAACGTGGCCCTGGGCAAGGTCTGCTACGAGGCCGTGGCGCGGGATTTGGGCTACGCCTACGTGCCGGCCGATACCCTGCTGTGAAGCCGGACATGGCTTGACCTGGGGCAATCCGATGCGGCGCAATCGCGCTATGGTTTAACTTTGTCAGAGCCCAAGGAGGACAGCATGAGCCGCACACAACTGCACAAGGAGCGCCTGGTCGCCGATTTGAAGGCGGTGGTCCAGGAGGCCGAAGATCTGCTCAAGGCCACGGCCAGCGATGCCGGAGAAGGCGCGGCCGAGATGCGTAGCCGTATTCGCGCCAGCCTGGAGCGGGCCAAGGACAATCTGCTGGAGATTGAGGAAGCTGCGGTCGAGCGTGCACGCGCCGCCGGTCGCGCCACGGACAACTACGTGCACGAGAACCCCTGGCAGTCCATGGGTGCCGCAGCGGCCGTGGGCCTGCTGGTCGGCATGTTGATCGCGCGCCGCTGAGTTGTGCGGCCGGCTGGGGCCGGCAAGAGCGCTCAGCCCCTGGGCTGGTCCATCATCCAGCGTTCGAGCTGGTCGGCCTGCATGGGCCGGGCGAAGAGCCAGCCCTGGGCTTCCTCGCAGCCCAGTGCGAGCAGTTGGGTGCGCTGTTCTTCGGTTTCCACGCCCTCGGCGATCACGCCCAACTTCAGCGCGCGCCCGAGGTTGATGACCATCTGCGCGATGGTGTGCCCGGCGTCCGAGGTCTGTGCCTCGCGCACGAAGGTGCGGTCGATCTTCAGGCGCTGCACCTCCAGCTGGCGCAGCTGGCTCAAGCTGGAGAAGCCGGTGCCGAAGTCGTCGATCGCCACCGAGGCGCCGGTGCGCCGGATGTCGGCCAGCAGGTGCAGCACCAGCTCGGCATCCTCCATCGCCAGCGATTCGGTGATCTCCAACTCCAGATTGGCCGGGTTCACCTCGGCGTCGCGCAGCGCGTCCTTCAGGCTGTCGACAAAGCCGGGATGGCGGAACTGTGCCTGCGAGATGTTCACGCACATGCGGAAGTTGGCATAGCCGGCCGCCTCCATGCGCTTGAGCTGGTGGCAGGCGGTGCGCAGCACGAAGTCACCGATAGCCACGATCAGGCCCGACTGCTCGGCCAGCGGGATGAACTGGTCCGGCGGTACGAAGCTGCCATCCTCGCGCCGCCAGCGCAGCAGCGCTTCAGCGCCCAGCGGCCGGCGGCTGGCCAGATCGACCTGGGGTTGGTAGACGACGAAGAGGCGTTGCTCCTCGAAGCCGGCACGCAGGCCCTTGAGCAGCTTGAAGCGCTCGCGGGCATCGGTACCCATCGCCGACGAGAAGTACTCCGATGCCCCGCGGTGCTTCTGCTTGGCACGCTTGAGCGCGATCTGCGCGTCGAGCAGCAGCTCCGAGCCGATCGCCGATGAGTCGACCAGGCGCACCAGTCCGGTGGTGGCCGACAGCTGCAGGCGCTCGCCGGCCACTTCGAAGGGTTCCTTGAAGACGCTGTCGATCGTCTTCGCATTCACGATCGAGTCCGGACCGATCAGTCCGAACACGTCGGCGGCCACCCGCGCCATCGCGGTGTGAAAGCCGAGATCGCTGGCCAGGCGGTGGGCTACCGCCTGCAGCACCTGGTCGCCGAAGCTGTGGCCGAAGGCATCGTTGATGTCGGAGAAGTCGTCGAGGTCGATCAGCGCCAGCGTGATGCCACTGGGGTCGCGCAGGTTCTTGTCGAGCAGCTCAATGAAGCGCAGGCGGTTGGGCAGGCGCAGCAGCTGGTCGTTGTAGGCGTGGTCGAGCAGCTGGCCATAGAGCAGCACGTTCTCGAAGCCCACCGCGATGTTGGTGCAGAACGCGCGCAGCAGCTGCAACTCGACCGCGGTGAGGGGACGCTGCACATCGACCAGCGCGGCCATCGAACGGCCGTTGGACAGGGAGAAGAACAGGCAGACGCCTTCGCCGTCGATCAGATGCTCACGCATGCCAAGGCATTGCGTCAGCCGCTCGCGGACCTTTGGCAGGTTCACGGCGGACAGCGGCGAGTCGATCAGGCTGCTGAACTGGCCGGCCGCGGCGATCACGCGCGTCTCGGGAGCTTGGTCGATCAGTTCTCTCGGCGCCTGCGCACAGACCATGCCTTCGGGCAGCACGCCCAGCAGCGCGCACAACTGGGTGAGCACACCATCGGCGAAGCGCTGCAAGCCATGCAGCTGGCTCAGCTCGGTGCTGGCATCGACGATGAGCTCCAGGCCCCGCTGGTTCTGCTGCAGCGCGCAGAACTGCTTGTAGGAGCGGATCGCGGCAGTCAGCACGGTGTAGAGCCGGGTGCGTGTCAGCTCGGACTTGGTGCGGTAGTCGTTGATGTCGTAGGCCTGCACCGTCTCGATCTCCGGCGCATAGCCCGGTTGTCCGGTGCGCAGCACGATGCGTATCGCCCGGCGGTTCAGCGACTCGCGGATGAAGTGCACCAGACGCAGGCCGGAATCCTCGGACTCCATCACCACATCCAGCAGCACGACAGCCAGCTCCGGCTCGCGGCGCAGCACCTCCATCGCCTCAGCGGCGCTGCGCGCGTGCAGGAACTGCATCGCCTGACCTTCGACGCGCAGGCCCTGCATGGCCAGCTCGGTCGCGCGATGCACGTCATCGTCATCGTCGACCACCAGCACCAGCCAGGGCGCGCCTGCAGAGTTGGCACCCTCGACTGGCTCGGCCTCGTCGGGGCCGGGCACGAACTCAAGCAGATCGCTGTCCTGTGCCTCAGTGACTGTGTGGTCCATCTTGTGATGCATGGATGGGAGGAGGCTGCAACGCACCGCTCGGGGGCAAAGTCGCGTACAGCTGGCACGGCGCCTGCTCCTGCGCCGCATGACCTGCCCAATATGCACCAGCTTGGCTCCGATCACGAAGCGAAAAAGCGACAAATCTGATGGGCTTACGCACTTTTGCGCAGTCCGTGCTTGTGCTTGGGCAAGCCTTGCGGCTCGCTCCGGGTTTAAGCTCACGCGCAAAGGAGAAGGCAATGAACGAACAAGACCCGCAGCCGGCAGGACTGCTGGCCGCCTTGCAGCGCTTGGGCCGGGATGGCCTGGAGCTGTTGCAGGTGCGCCTGAGTCTGCTGGGGACGGAGCTGGAGGCGGAGAAGCTGCGCCTGACCCAGGCACTGATGGGCATGCTGACGGTCATGCTGCTCATCGGCGTGACCCTGGTGCTGTTCAGCGTGCTGGTCATCCTGCTCTGCCCCGAGGACTGGCGTTGGGGCGCGGCGCTGGTGCTGATGCTGGCGCATGGCCTGGGTGCCTGGGCGCTGTGGAGTCGCGTCAAGGTCGAGATGAGCGCGCCGGGCGGCATGTTTGCTGCGAGCTTGGCCGAGTTGCAGCGCGATCGCGAGACATTGGAGGACCGGTGAGCAAGTCCTTGGCCGATCAGCGGGCCCGTCTGCGTGAGCGGCAGCTGCTGCTGCGGCTGCGCAGTGCGGAGTTGCGTGCCGACATGGCCGACGCTGCCAGCGAACTGGCCCCGGTGTTCAGCTACGGCCAGCGCGGCGTGCAGCTCTGGTCCGTGCTGAAGGAGTTGCCCGGGCCGGCGCGGCTGCTCCCGGTGGCGGGCTTGCTGCTCTTGCTGCGTCGTCCGGGCCGGCTTGGCGATCTGGCCGGGTGGGCTCTGCGTGCCATGCGCTGGGTGCGGCTGGGCCGTCTGATCGGCCGCTTGTGGCGGAACTGAGCGAAGGCCTGATCAGCGCGGGCGTTTGCTCGCTGCGGGTTTGACGCCAGCCTTGGCCGCCGGTCGTGCCGGGCGGGCGCCCGTCTCGCGTGGCGGCAGCCCGGTGTGCTGGGTCAAGACCTGACCCTGGCGCGGCCTGGCCGGTGTCGAGGCCGGGCTGCCGGCCTTGGCTGCCGGCTTTGCAACCGAGGTCTTCACCGAGCCGGTCGGCGTGGAGTTCTTGCGTCGCGCGCTCTGGTAGCTGCCGTCGGTGATCGGCTGGAAGGTCGGGATCAGCTGCTGCTTGCCGTTGCCGATCAGCTCCTCGTGGCCCATGGCCTTGAGCGCCTCGCGCAGCATCGGCCAGTTGTTGGGGTCGTGGTAGCGCAGGAAGGCCTTGTGCAGGCGGCGGCGGCGCTCGCCACGCACGATGTCCACGTCCTCGCTGTCGCGCGTCACCTTCTTCAGCGGGTTCTTGCCGGAGTGGTACATCGCCGTCGCGGTGGCCATGGGGCTGGGGTAGAAGGTCTGCACCTGGTCGGCGCGGAAGCCGTTCTTCTTCAGCCAGACCGCCAGGTTCATCATGTCCTCGTCCGAGGTGCCCGGATGCGCGGCGATGAAGTAGGGGATCAGGTACTGCTTCTTGCCTGCTTCCTCGCTGGCCTGCTCGAAGAGCTGCTTGAACTTGTCGTAGGTGCCAATGCCCGGCTTCATCATCTTGGACAGCGGGCCGCCCTCGGTGTGCTCGGGGGCGATCTTCAGATAGCCGCCGACATGGTGGGTCACGAGTTCCTTGATGTATTCGGGTGACTTGATCGCCAGGTCATAGCGCAGTCCCGAGCCGATGAGGATCTTCTTCACGCCCTTGAGCGCGCGGGCGCGCCGGTACATGTGGATCAGCGGGCCGTGGTCGGTATTGAGGTTCTGGCAGATGCCGGGATAGACGCAGGAAGGCTTGCGGCAGGCGGCCTCGATCTCGGGGCTCTTGCAGCCGATGCGGTACATATTGGCGGTGGGGCCGCCCAGGTCGGAGATCACGCCGGTGAAGCCTTTCACCTTGTCGCGGATCTCCTCGATCTCGCGGATCACGCTGTCCTCGCTGCGGCTCTGGATGATGCGGCCCTCGTGCTCGGTGATCGAGCAGAAGGTGCAGCCGCCGAAGCAGCCGCGCATGATGTTCACGCTGAAGCGGATCATCTCCCAGGCGGGGATCTTGGTGGCGCCGTCGTGGCTGCCGTTCTGGTCCGCATAGCTCGGATGCGGGCTGCGCGCGTAGGGCAGGTCGAAGACATGGTCCATCTCCGCGGTCGACAGCGGGATGGGAGGCGGATTGAGCCAGACGTCGCGATCGCCATGGCGCTGCACCAGCGCGCGCGCGTTGCCGGGATTGGTCTCCAGGTGCAGCACGCGGTTGGCATGGGCATAGAGCACCGGGTCGCTTTTCACCTGCTCGAAGGCGGGCAGGCGGATCACCGTCTGCTCGCGCGGCGGCAGGGCGAGCTTGCCGCTGCGGTGGATGGTGATGGGCTTGGCATTGCCATCCTTGGCATCGCCGCTGCCGGCGCAGGCGCCCCCTTTGTCGGCCGCGGTCTCGTCGATCGTCTGGTAGGGGCTGATCAGCTCGTCGATGCGCCCTGGCGTGTCCACATGGGTGGAGTCCAGCTCGAACCAGCCCGCGGCCGTCGGGTCGTCGCTGCGGCGCATGAAGGCGGTGCCGCGCACATCGGTGATGCTCTCAATAGGCTTGCGCTGCGCCAGCCGGTGCGCGATCTCGACGATGGCGCGTTCGGCATTGCCGTAGACCAGCAGGTCGGCCTTGCTGTCCACCAGGATGGAGCGGCGCACCTTGTCGCTCCAGTAGTCGTAGTGGGCGATGCGACGCAGCGAGGCCTCGATGCCGCCGATGATCACCGGCACGTCCTTGAAGGCCTCGCGGCAACGCTGCGTGTAGACCAGCGTGGCGCGGTCTGGCCGCTTGCCGGCCACGCCGCCGGGCGTGTAGGCATCGTCACTGCGGATCTTCCGGTCCGCGGTGTAGTGGTTGATCATCGAATCCATGTTCCCGGCGGCGACGCCGAAGAACAGGTTGGGCTTGCCCAGCGCCTTGAAGGCATCGGCCGACTGCCAGTCCGGCTGCGCGATGATGCCGACACGAAAACCCTGCGCCTCCAGCGTGCGGCCGATCACCGCCATGCCGAAGCTCGGGTGGTCCACATAGGCGTCGCCGCTGACGATGATGATGTCGCAGCTGTCCCAGCCGAGTTCGTCCATCTCCTTGCGGCTCATCGGCAGGAAGGGTGCGGTCCCGAAGCGCTTGGCCCAGAAGGGGCGATAGGCGGTCAGGGCCTTGGACGGCTTGGGCGGGACGATGACGGAATGGCTGGACACGGCGGCTTTCGAAGAAGGCGTCCTCGCGCCGGCCAGCACAGCCTGGCGCGCGACGAACAGGGCGCTATTGTCCCAGCGAGCGGATAACCCCGCGAGATAACCCTGGATGGCGGCAGCCGAGATGGCTCAGGCGCGGTCGGCGGCGCTGCCGCGGGCCACCGGGCAGATCGGCGTGCGCCCTAGACGATCGAGTTCGGCCGCGCTCAGCTCCGGCAGCAGCGGCCGGCCAGCCAGGCAGTTGAAGAAGCGCTCGACGGCAGTTTGCCCGACGCGGACGAGGTCAAAGCTCTGCGGCGCGAGTATCCATTCATGGATCAGGCCGTCGGTCAGCGCGATCAGCTCGATCGCCGCCTGCGTCGGGTCCACGCTGGGGGGGAGCTCGCCGCGGGCCACGGCAGCCTCGATGCAGACCCGGTTCTGCTCGCGCCACTGCGTGTGGGCGTCGAGCTGGCGCTCGCGCAGCGAGGCCATCTCGCCAGCGAACTCGACCTTGTGCATGACGATCTCGAAGGCGCGGCGGGTGCGTTCGCTGTGCATCGCCGAGTAGAAGACGTTGACCAGACCCCAGCGCAGCTCGGCCAGCGTGGGCACCGGCGTGGCGCCGGGTTCGGATACGGCGCTGGCCGTCATGCCCTGCTCCAGCGGCATGGTGGCGCGCTCCATCATCGCGTTGAAGAGCTCGGCTTTGTCCTTGAAATGCCAGTAGATCGCACCGCGCGTGAGCTGCGCGGCGGCGGCGATGTCCTGCAGCGAGGTGCGCGACACCCCCTCGCTGTGGAACAGGCGTTCCGCCGCGTCGAGGATGGATTCGCGCGTCTCCAGCGCTTCCTGCTTCGTTTTCCTGACCATGGGACGGGAATTTTAGATCACAAAACATACATACGCGAATGTATGTATATACTGCGGGCCTTTCGACAAGCCTTGTCGGGATCCGGTCCGGCGTGCTGCAGTGCAGCTGGCGTCAGCCGCTGCAGCCATCGGTCGCAATGCCTCCTGACGAGCCGGTCCCGGAATCGAAGAACAGAAAGAAGCCCAAGCCGTGAAGAACAGTCATCGCTCGCAATCGACCCCGGCCGCACGTGCGGCCGCATCCTGGCAGGCTCGCCTGCTCTATCTCGCGCCGCTGAGCGTGGCGATCGTCTCGCTGCTGGCCGCCTGCTCCAAGGAGGGCGGCGCGCCGGCCGGCGGCCCGGGCGGCGGCATGCCGCCAGCGGTGGTCGGCGTGGTCACCGTGGCTCAGCAGGCCGTGCCGCTGCAGGTGGAACTGCCCGGCCGCGTCGAGGCGCTGCGCAGCGCGCAGGTGCGCGCCCGCGTGAGCGGCGTGGTGCTCAAGCGTCTGTTCACCGAAGGCAGCGAAGTGCGCGAAGGCCAGGCGCTGTTCCAGATCGACCCCGCGCCCTACCAGGCCGCGCTGGACAGCGCGCAGGCGCAGCTCGCCAAGGCCCAGGCCAATCTGAGCCAGGCGGCGGCACTGGCCGAACGCAACAAGCCGCTGGCCGAGGCCAAGGCGATCAGCCAGCAGGAGTACCTGAGCACGGTCGCGGCGGCCAAGCAGGCCGAGGCCGATGTCGCCGCGGCCAAGGCCGCCGTGACGACCGCCAAGCTCAACCTCGACTACAGCCATGTGCGCGCGCCGATCAGCGGGCGCATCGGCCGGGCCCTGGTCACCGAAGGCGCGCTGGTCAGCGCGACCGAGGCCACGCAGCTGGCGCTGATCCAGCAGACCGGCAGCGTCTATGTGAACTTCACGCAGTCGGCCAACGAGGTGCAGCAGCTGCGCCGGGCTCTGGCTGGCCAGCAGCTCAGGCAGGCTGGCGCCCGTGCGACCGAGGTGCGCGTGGTGCTGGACGACGGCAGCGAGCTCGCCCGACCTGGCAAGCTGCTGTTTACCGACCTGAGCGTCGATGCCTCCTCGGGCCAGGTCAGCCTTCGTGCCGAGGTGCCGAATGCCGAGGGTCAGCTGCTGCCCGGCCAGTATGTGCGCGTGCGCCTGGCGCAGGCCGAGCTGCCATCGGCCACGCTGCTGCCGCAGCAGGCGGTGACGCGCAGCAATAGCGGCGACACCGTGCTGGTGGTCGGCGCCGACGGCAAGCCGATGCCGCGCCCGGTGCGCCTGGGCGGCGCGCAGGTCAACAAGGACGGTGCTTTCTGGGTGGTGCTCGACGGCCTGAAGCCCGGCGAACAGGTCATTGCCGACGGCTTCCAAAAGATGATGGTGCCGGGCGCACCGGTCAAGCCGGTGCCCTGGACCCCGGGAGCCGGCGCTGCGCCCGTGGGCGCCGCGCCGGCCTCGGCCGCCAGCCGCTGAGCGCGCCGGATCGACAAGAAGAAGAGAGTTTCACGATGGCACGTTTCTTCATCGACCGCCCGATCTTCGCCTGGGTGATCGCGCTGTTCATCCTCGTCTTCGGCGGGGTCGCGATCACCAAGCTGCCGGTCGCGCAGTACCCCACGGTGGCACCACCCTCGCTGACCGTTAGCGTGGCCTATCC
Organism: Roseateles sp. T103; assembly: GCF_057219915.1. Taxonomy (NCBI): domain Bacteria; kingdom Pseudomonadati; phylum Pseudomonadota; class Betaproteobacteria; order Burkholderiales; family Sphaerotilaceae; genus Roseateles; species Roseateles sp. T103. The sequence goes on along the minus strand of NZ_JBXVVS010000002.1, from coordinate 505,267 downwards.
CGGCGCCTCGGCCAGGACGCTGGACGAGAGCGTCATCTCGGTGATCGAGCAGGAGCTCAACGGCGCGCCCGGCCTGGCCTACATGGAGTCGGTCAGCCAAGCCAACGGCACCGGCGCGATCACTGTCACCTTCGAGCCCGGCACCAATATCGACCTGGCCCAGGTCGAGGTGCAGAACCGGCTCTCGCGAGCGACGCCGCGCCTGCCTTCGGCGGTGACGCAGCAGGGCGTGCGCGTGGACAAGGCGCGCAGCAACTTCCTGCTCTTCATCACGATGTCGAGTAAGGATGGGCGCCTCGATCCGGTGGCGCTGGGCGACTACGCGGCGCGCAACATCGTGCCCGAGATCCAGCGCGTGCCCGGCGTGGGCCAGGCGCAGCTGTTCGGCACCGAACGCGCGATGCGCATCTGGTTGGACCCGGCCAAGATGCTGTCGTTCAACATCAGCCCGGCCGAGGTCAATGCGGCGATCCGCGCGCAGAACGCGCTGGTACCCGCCGGCACCATGGGCGATCTGCCCAACCTGAGCAGCCAGAGCATGTCCGCCACCGTGGTGGTCAAGGGCCAGCTCGAGAGCGTCGAGCAGTTCGGCAACATCACGCTGCGGGCCAATGCCGACGGCTCCCGCGTGCGGCTGCAGGACGTGGCGCGCATCGAGCTTGGTGGCCAGGCCTACAGCACCTATGCGCGGCTCAAGGGCAAGCCCTCCACCGGCATCGGCGTGCAGCTCTCGCCCAGCGGCAATGCGCTGGCCACGGCCGCGGCGATCAAGCAGCGCATGCAGGAGCTGCAGCGCTTCTTCCCCGAAGGCGTGATCTACGAGATCCCCTACGACTCGTCCAAGTTCGTCGACATCTCGATCAAGCAGGTGGTGCAGACCCTGATCGAGGCCATCGTGCTGGTCTTCCTGGTGATGTACCTGTTCCTGCAGAACTGGCGCTACACCTTGATCCCCACGCTGGTCGTGCCGGTGGCGCTGCTGGGCACCTTCGGCGTGATGCTGGCGATGGGCTACTCGATCAACGTGCTGACGCTGTTCGGCATGGTGCTGGCGATCGGCATCCTGGTGGACGACGCCATCGTCGTGGTGGAGAACGTCGAGCGCATCATGAGCGAGGAGGGCTTGTCGCCCCGCGAGGCTACGCGCAAGGCGATGGGCCAGATCTCCGGCGCGATCATCGGCATCACCGTGGTGCTGATTGCGGTGTTCGTGCCCATGGCCTTCTTTGCAGGATCGGTGGGCAATATCTATCGGCAGTTCTCGCTGGCCATGGTCGCGTCGATGAGCCTGTCCGCGCTGATGGCGCTGACGCTGACGCCGGCCTTGTGCGCCACGCTGCTCAAGCCGGTGCAAGCTGGGCATCACCATGCCAAGCGCGGCTTCTTCGGCTGGTTCAACCGCGGCTTCGCGCGCACCGCCAAGAGCTACGAGCGCGGCGTGGACCGCCTGTTGCAGCGCGCCCCGGCGATGCTGGCGGCCTTTGTCGCCGTGGTCGCGGTGGTGGGTTGGCTCTATGTGCGCCTGCCGACGTCCTTCCTGCCCAACGAGGACCAGGGCTATCTGATCGTCAACGTGCAACTGCCGCCAGGCGCCACTGCCAATCGCACCGAGCAGGCGGTCAAGGCGGTGGAGGACTTCATGCTCGCCCAGCCCGAGGTGGAGGCGACCATCGGCGTGATCGGCTTCTCCTTCTCGGGCCAGGGCCAGAACGCGGCGCTGGTGTTCGTGCCGCTCAAGCCCTGGGAGCAGCGGACCAAGCCAGAGAACAGCGCCGGCGCTCTGGCGCAGCGCGCCTTCGGCGCGATGATGATGCAGGTCCGCGATGCCTTCATCTATCCGCTGTCGCCACCACCGATTCCCGAGCTGGGCACAGCCACCGGCTTCGCGCTGCGCCTGCAGGACCGCGGTGGCGTGGGCCACGAGGCCTTGCTCGCTGCGCGCAATCAGCTGATGGGCATGGCGATGCAGAGCAAGGTCATCACCGGCATGCGCCCCGACGGTCTGGAGGATGCGCCGCAGCTGCAGATCGACATCGACCGCAACAAGGCGGCGGCGCTCGGCGTGAGCTTCGACGCGATCGCCTCGGTGCTCGGCACCCAGCTGGGCTCGGCCTATGTCAACGACTTCCCCAACCAGGGCCGGCTGCAGCGTGTGGTGGTGCAGGCTGATGCCCACGCGCGCATGCAGCCTGACGATCTGCTGCGCCTGAACGTCACCAATGCGCAGGGCAAATCGGTGCCCTTGTCGGCTTTCGCCACGACGAAGTGGGTGATGGGCCAGATGCAGGCCACGCGCTACAACGGCTATCCGGCGATGCGCCTGGCCGGGGATGCGGCGCCTGGTGCGTCGACCGGCGCCGCGATGGCGGAGCTCGAGCGCATGGTGGCCCAGTTGCCGCCGGGCATAGGCTTCGAGTGGACTGGCCTGTCGCGCGAGGAGAAGATCTCCGGCGCGCAGGCGACCGTGCTATTGGCCTTCTCGCTGCTCGCGGTGTTCCTGTGCCTGGCCGCGCTCTACGAGAGCTGGTCCATCCCCTTCTCGGTGATCCTGGTGGTGCCGCTGGGCATCCTCGGTGCGGTGCTGGGCGCCACCTTGCGCGGTCTGCCCAACGACGTGTACTTCAAGGTCGGCCTGATCACCATCATCGGCCTGTCGGCGAAGAACGCGATCCTGATCGTCGAGTTCGCCAAGGACCTGCAGGCGCAGGGCCGCACGCTGGTACAGGCCATCCTCGAGGCCTGCCATCTTCGCTTCCGGCCCATCATCATGACTTCGATGGCCTTCATCCTGGGCGTGATGCCGCTGTTCTTCGCCACTGGCGCTGGCTCGGCCAGCCAGCGAGCCATCGGCACTGGCGTGCTCTCTGGCATGCTGACTGCGACGGTGCTGGCGGTGCTGTTCGTGCCGGTGTTCTTCCTCGTCGTGCGGCGCATTTTCAAAGGCAGCGAGCGGCAGCGGCGCCTGCATGCGCACGAGCTCGATGCAGACAGCAGCGAGGTGAAGCCGCAATGAGCGCCACGATGAAGCGAACCCCGATGAAGACGAAGCAGAAGATCCAGCGCATCGCTGCCGCCGCCTTGCTGGCCGCGCTGCTCAGCGGCTGCGCCAACCTGGCGCCCCGCTACGAGCGGCCCGCGGCGCCGGTGGCGCCGAGCTGGCCCCAGGCAAGCGCTGACTCCGCGGCCGGCGCGGCCTCGACCCAGGCGCAGGGCTGGCAGCAGTTCTATGCCGACGATGCGAGGCTGCGCGAGCTGATCAGCCTGGCGCTCCTGCACAACCGCGATCTGCGCGTGGCCGCGCTCAATGCCGAGCAGGCGCGCGCGCTGGCGCGCGTGGCCGATGCGAATCGCTGGCCGACGGTGGGCGTGGGTCTCACCGGCACGCGTGCGACGACCACCAAGGACTCGATCAGCTCGACCTACACCGCGGGCCTGCAGCTCGCCAGCTACGAGATCGATCTGCTCGGCAAGGCACGCAACAGCGCCGATGCGGCCACCTCGCGCTATCTGGCCAGCGTCGAGGGCCAGCGTGCCACGCAGATCAGTCTCGTGGCCAGCGTCGCCGCGGCGCAGCTGGCGCTGCAGGCCGATGAAGAGCTGTTGGCGCTGGCCGAGCGCACGCTGGCCAGCCGTCGCGAAAGCCTGAAGCTGACGCAGCTGAAGTTCGAGCAGGGCGCGGCTTCGCGTCTGGAGCTGAGCACCGCCGAATCTGCCGAGGCGAGCGCGCGCGCCAGCGTGGCGCAGCTGCAGCGCCAGCGCGTGCAGGACGAGAACGCGCTCGCGCTGTTGATCGGCCAGCCGCTGCCTGCCCATCTACCGGCGGCGCGGCCGCTGGCTGAGCTCAAGCTGGCGGCCTTGCCGGTGGGCCTGCCGTCCAGCGTGCTGCTGCAGCGTCCGGACGTGCTGCAGGCCGAGCAGACGCTGATCGCCGCCAATGCGAACATCGGCGCCGCTCGCGCGGCCTTCTTCCCGGCCATCACGCTGACGGCCAGCGCGGGCAGCGCCAGCACGCAGCTGTCTGAGCTGTTCAAGAGCGGCGCGTGGAGCTTCAGCTCACAGCTGCTGATGCCGATCTTCGACGCCGGCCGCCTGCAGGCGAATCTGGCGTCGGTGAAGGTGGCGCGCGACATCGCGGTGGCGCAGTACGAGAAGGCGGTGCAGTCGGCCTTCCGCGAGGTGGCCGATGCGCTGGCCGGCCAGGCCACATTGGGCGAGCAGCTGCAGGCGCAGCAGGCGCTGGCGCGCGCGGAAGCCGAGCGACTCAGGCTGGTCGAGCTGCGCTTTGCCAACGGTGCATCGAACAGCCTGGAGCTGCTGGACGCCCAGCGAAGCAGTTATGCGGCGCAGCAGGGGTTGCTGCAGGCGCAGCTGGCGCTGCAGATCAACCGCGTGCAGCTCTACAAGGCGCTGGGCGGAGGCTTGGCTGCTGCCGGCAGCTGAGCGAAGCGCGGTCGCAGCAAGGGCGCCTTCGGCGCCCTTTTTTCATTGCGCTTTGATGTCGGCGCCGGGTCAGCGCGTGTTGGCCCACGCCAGGCCTTCGCGGGTGGCGTAGCGCAGCGCGGTCTGCTCGCAGGCGAAACGCGGTGTGAAGCGCATGACCCGGTCATGGCTGGCCTGGCCGCGGCCGGAACGAATGGAGACAGCCGCGGCGAAGCCGCCATCGGCATGGGGTTTGATCATCGGTGAGACAAGGTAACGCCCCACCTCAATGCTTTGTTCGTTGTGCATTGTTGTACTCGAGGTGTGCGCCTTGATCAGGAATCAGGCGAGAGTCCGTCTTGGCGCGGTTTACATGGAGGTCTGCGGCATCGTCGGTGCGGCCGCAGCAGGCCCGGCGTGAGAGACCGGGGAAGCGGCAGCGCTACGCAGCGCCAGCCGCCTGGAGTGTCGGTCGGGCAGGCCTGGCGGCCGGCCGGACCGGCAGCGCTCCCGCGCTGCCGTGGCGATCAGCGGGCTAGCTCGAGCCCGGTGAACGATTACAGAGGCTTGATGTTCGCAGCCTGCAGACCCTTGGGGCCTTGCTTCACTTCGAACTCGACCTTCTGGTTCTCGGCCAGGGTGCGGAAGCCGCCGCCGTTGCGGATTTCGCTGTGGTGGGCGAACAGGTCCTTGCTGCCGTCAGCGGGCGTGATGAAGCCGAAGCCCTTGCCATCGTCGAACCACTTGACGGTGCCGGTTTGAATGGTGCTCATGAGAGTTTCCTTGAAAAGAATGGATAGCAGACAACCTCGCGGCGACATGCCAGCGAGGACAGAAACACTCAAGAACAGTCAATCGGGGAGTTGAAGCTGAAGCGAGCCGCTCGCGAACGAACATGCGGGGCTGCAGATTGAAGACCTTGCGGAAACGGCCTTGTGCGTGCTGTGCCTCGAATGTAGCACAGTACCGGCATCGGCGCTTGTTGCTCTGCGCTCAGGCGCTGACCAGGGCCTTCAGTTCACGCTCGGCCATGCGCGGGTCGCCGAGGTTGACTTCGATGAGGCGGCGCAGATGGGTGATGCTTTCGAGATCGATGCTGCGACAGAGCACGCCCATCAACTCGCCCTGTACATGTGCCACCTCTGCCGCCATGGCGACGCGGGCTTCGCCGAGCTTCACTTCGATCAGGCACGGTGTGCCTGCTGCAATAGGCACCGGCGAACACAGCCGCAGCAAGGCGCCCTTGAGCGACAGGTCGACGACCTTCACGGCCAGACGATCGGCGGTGGTGGTGAGCACGGCGTCGGCATCGAAGGCGACGCGCGAGAAATGACGGCGTTCATTCACTGCAGATACTCCAGACGCTGTCGGGCCATGCTAGCAGAAGGGACCTTGCGGCGCAGCCAGGCTGCTGGCCTAGACATCGGGCGAGTAGATCGTGCTGCGGTCGATGGCCTCGTTCAGACGCAGCGGCGCCATCGCTTGCAGCCCCATGGATTCGAGCAGGTACCAGACGGCACGCAGGAAGCTCGCCGTGGCATTGCGTGCCTCGGCGGCGCGTGCGCCGTCGCCAGTGTCCAGCCGCGCAAGCACCGGCTGATCGGCGCGTGCCTGCGCATGGCTGCGCAGCTCGTAGCGCGGCGCGACATAGCGTTTCGCGATCTGACGCAGCATCGCGGCCACTTCTTCGTTGTGGTCGAGCAGGCTCGGGCTGACCAAGCGAAAGAGGTCGCCAAGCTGCTGCTCGGCGGCAGCTGCCAGCAGCCGCGCGGCCTCGTCGCTGCCGCCGCTGAGGTAGAGGGCCGCTGCCAGATCTGCATACTCGAGAGCCAGCAGCAGGCGCTCGAGGTCCCGGTGCGGGCTCATGGTCGCGCGTGACGACGCGGCAACTGACGGAACATCGGCAGGCTCCTCGGTGGTGCTTCCCGGACTTGCTGCCGGTTCTGGCTCGGCCAGTGTAGGCGCTGGCGTGGTTCGCTCGGCGCGACGGAGTTCACGCGCGGCGGCGCTGTCTACACTTGATTACCTTCGCATGGGCTGCGGCGCAAGGTGGGCTGCGGTCCTGCGCTATGGTCTGGCGCTTGCGCAGAAGGAACTGATAGCGATGAACAAGAGCGAATGCAGGCTGGGCCTGCCAGACGACGGCAGGAGCACGGATGCGCTGAGCCGGCGCGCGGCGCTGCTGCGCGCCGGGGCCACGCTGGCCGTGATGGGCGGCGCCGGAGCATCGGGCTGGGCCGCCAACGAGGGCAACGCGAACACGTATGACGAGGATTCCATCTTCAAGGCCGCTACCGAGTTCTTCGGCAGCACCACCGAAGGTCTTGCCAAGGTGATCGAGAAGGCCTTCAAGGAGCAGGGCCGGCCCAATGCCTACATCAAGGGCGAGGAGGCCTCCGCGGCCTTGACGGTCGGTGTGCGATACGGCGATGGCCGGCTGATGATGAAGAACGGCGGCAGCGCGCGTGTGTACTGGTCGGGCCCGTCGATAGGACTGGATGTCGGCGCGAACGCGTCCAAGGTGTTCACCTTGGTCTACAAGCTGCCCAACACGGCGGCAATCTTTCAGCGCTTCCCGGGGGTCGAGGGCAGTCTCTATTACATCGGCGGCGCGAGCATCAACTACCAGCGCAGCGACGGCATCACGCTGGCGCCAATCCGTCTGGGGGTGGGCCTGCGTACCGGCGCAAACATTGGCTACGTGCACTACCGGCGCGAGAAGTCCTACCTGCCGTTCTGAGCCAGGACCGAGTCGAGTCCACTGCGGACTCGGCAACGGCTGGGCCGGCGTTCAGGCCCCGGCGCGCACGCAGTTGCCGCCGTCGCGGCGCGCGTGCGCCAGGCCCGCGTCGCCGCGCGCGAGCAGTTGCTCGGCGTCGTCACCGCCGCGCAATGCGGTCAGGCCAATGCTCAGCGTCACGCGCAGCGGCGGATGCAGGCGTGCCCAGTCGTGATGGGCCACCGCACGGCGCAGGCGCTCGCAGATGCTGCGTGCCACCGAGAGCTCCACATCGCTGAGGATCAGCGTCATTTCCAGCTCGCGCTCGGCCGCCGGCAGGTCCTTGCTGCGGCTGTTGGCGCGCAGCAGCCCGCCGAGCTCGCCCATCACCATAGGCTCCAAGCCTGCAGGCAGGCCACGCGCGGGTTGCAGGGCGTCGAGTCCGATGCGCATCAGGCACAGGCACAGGCTGCCCGCATGCGCGCGGCGCACCATCTCCGGCAGACGCTGACGCAGCACCTCGCGGGCCGCGAGCTTCGTGACCGGATCCAGCGGCGTGTTGTCGGCGCTGCTCCCCAGGGCTGCCAGGCGCTGCTCCATGTATTCCGCATAGAGCTGGTGGTAGCGCTGGTAGTGACGCAGTGCCTCACGATGCTCGCCAGCGTCGGCGCAACGCTCGCTGAGGCTCAGGCACAGAGCCATCTCTTCTGCCGGGGCGATCGGCGCGGAAGACGGGAGATCGATGGCGTTCACACCCTGAAGGATACCCCGCCACGGCGCGTTTTCGCACTGCGGAACAGCCGCCTGCGGGCATACCCTGGAAAGCACCAATGTCGGTTCGTGCATTGCGGGATTCGTTCATTTTCGTCAGCGCGCGCGGTTAATCTTGGTGACATGACAGCGCTTGCGCGAGCTGCGTCGCCGAGCGCATGCTGAGCTGGCTCAAGACCCTTGCAGCAGCTGCGGGCCAAGATGCCCGGCTGAGCACGAACACATCAAATCAGATCAGGATGGAGAACCGTCGATGAGTATTCCCGACCCGGTGCAGCTGGCCGCTGCCGCTGCCGCCAAGCTTGTGGCCGATGCCGACAGCCTGCCTGCGCAGGAGATCAGCGCCGAGGTGCTGATCGAGAAGTACGCCAAGGGCGACGAGCAGTCGCTCGACGAGGTTCGCCGCCGTGTGGCGCGCGCGCTGGCCCAGGCCGAGGCGCCCGAGGCGCGTGCGCAGTGGGAGGCCAAGTTCCTTGATGCGCAGCGCCGCGGCTTCGTTCCCGCAGGCCGCATCAATTCCGCTGCCGGCACCGAGCTGAGCGCCACGCTGATCAACTGCTTCGTGCAGCCGGTGGGCGACTCCATCGCCACCGCCGAAGACGGCGTGCCCGGCATCTACACCGCGCTGACCGAAGCGGCCGAGACCATGCGCCGCGGTGGTGGCGTGGGCTATGACTTCAGCCGCATCCGTCCCAAGGGCGCCTGGGTGGGCTCGACGCAGAGCAGCGCCTCGGGGCCGGTGTCCTATATGCGCGTGTTCGACCGCAGCTGCGAGACGGTGGAAAGCGCCGGCAGCCGCCGCGGCGCGCAGATGGGCGTGCTGCGCTGCGACCATCCCGACATCGAGGAGTTCATCCACGCCAAGGACAAGGGCGACCTCAGCAACTTCAACATCTCGATCGGCGTGACCGATGCCTTCATGCAGGCGGTCGAGGCCGACGCCGAGGTGGAGCTGGTGCACAAGGCCCAGCCCGGCGCCGCGCAGCGCGAGTCCGGCGCCTACCAGCGCGGCGATGGCCTGTGGGTCTATCGCAAGCTGAAGGCGCGCCAGTTGTGGGACCAGGTGATGCGCTCCACCTACGACCATGCCGAGCCCGGCGTGCTCTTCCTTGACCGCATCAACACCGACAACAACCTCTACTACTGCGAGACCATCTCGGCCACCAATCCCTGCGCCGAGCAGCCGCTGCCGCCCTACGGCTGCTGCTGCCTGGGTTCGGTGGACCTGACGAATTTCGTGCGCGCCCCATTCGGGCTGGACGCCAGCTTCGACGAGCCGGCCTTCATCGAGGTCTGCAAGATCGCCACGCGCATGCTCGACAACGTGCTCGACGTGACACCCTGGCCGCTGCCCGCACAGCAGCAGGAAGCGCGTAACAAGCGCCGCGTCGGCTTGGGCTTCACCGGCCTGGGCGACACGCTGGTGATGCTGAACCTCCGCTACGACAGCGAGCCCGCGCGCGCGATGGCCCGCCGCATCAGCGAGGTGATGCGCAACGCTGCTTATGAAGCCAGTGCCGATCTGGCGGTGGAGCGTGGTGCCTTCCCGCTGTTCAATGCCGACCTCTATCTGTCGGGTGGCAATTTCGCGTCGCGCCTGCCGCAGCCGCTGAAGGACAAGATCCGCGCCCAGGGCCTGCGCAACTCGCACCTGCTGTCGATCGCGCCCACCGGCACCATCAGCCTGGCCTTCGCCGACAACGCGTCCAACGGCATCGAGCCCGCGTTCAGCTGGAGCTACACGCGCAAGAAGCGCATGGCCGATGGCGGCTTCAAGGAGTACGCGGTCGAGGACCATGCCTGGCGCCTCTATCGCCACATGTTCGGCACCGATGCGCCACTGTCCGAGGCCTTCGTCACCGCACTGGAGCTGTCGGCCGCGGATCATGCAGCTATGGTGGCCGCGGTCGCGCCCTATGTCGACACCTCGATCTCGAAGACCGTCAACGTGCCGGCGGACTATCCCTACGTGGACTTCCAGGACCTCTACACCCAGGCCTGGAAGAGCGGGCTCAAGGGTCTGGCCACCTACCGGCCCAACAGCGTGCTGGGCTCGGTGCTCAGCGTCGAGCCAACCGCGGTGCCGGAGCCGCTGAAGCCGGTGGCCGACATCGGCGGCGGCAGCAACCAGCGCCTGCGCGTCGAGCGCCTGCCCAAGCAGGTGATGGCCTCGCTGCGCTGGCCCAGCCGCCCGGACCTGCCCGGCGGCAACCCGGCGTGGAGCTACATGATCCGCCACCCGCATGGCGACTTCGCGCTCTTCGTCGGCGAGCTGCCGGCCGAGGGGCCGGACGCTGGCCTGTTCGGCAAGAACCTGCCTTTCGAGGTCTGGGTCAACGGCGCCGAGCAGCCGCGCGGCCTGGCTGCCGTGGCCAAGACCCTGTCGATGGACCTGCGCACCAACGACGCGGCCTGGCTGCGCCTGAAGCTCGACGCGCTGGCCACCGTGGCCGAGGAGCGCGCCTTCGAGATGCCGATGCCGCCCAGCGGCGAGCAGCGCCTGTTCCCCGGCGTGGTGGCCGCCACCGCGGCGGTGATCCGCTGGCGCGCCGAACAGCTGGGCGCGCTGCAGGAAGGCGGCCCCACGCCGGTGATCGACGCGATGTTCAGCCGCGAAGAGCCGCGCACCAGCACCATGGGCACGCTGGCCTGGGCGGTGGACGTGGACAACCCCGCCACCGGCGAGCAGTTCACGCTGACGCTGAAGGAAGTGACGCTGCCCACGCCCGATGGCGGCACGGTGACGCGTCCCTGTGCGATGGGCTTCTCGGGCAACTACCCGAAGGCGCTGGACGGCATGGCGCGGCTGCTGTCGCTGGACATGCGCGTGATGGACCCGGCCTGGATCGGCATGAAGCTGCGCAAGCTTCTCAATGTCGGCGAGCCGCTGGGCCACTTCATGGCACCGGTGCCTAACCTTTCCGGTGAGCGCCGCCAGCAGATCTGGCCCTCCACCGTGGCCTATGTGGCGCGCCTGATCATCCACCGCTACGCGATGCTGGGCATCCTGGACGAGCAGGGCCTGCCGCTGGTCGAGATGGGCCTGCTGCAATCGCCCATCGCCCCGAAGAGCGCCGCCGGCCTGGCCGTGCAGCCCCAGGCCGGCAAGCCCTGCCCGGAATGCGGCAACGCCACGATGATCCACAAGGACGGCTGCGATTTCTGCACGGCTTGCGGGTATGTGGGGCAGTGTGGGTAGGGGCGGGCGGCTCGATCGGTTCGAACTTGCAAGGTTGTTGCGGCCTCTCTCGAAGGCCACCCGTCCGAAGAAGACTTAGCGCGTCACCTTTGACGGTGCCGCGCTGAGTTGAGTGAGCAGCCATTCGCGGAACACCGCGATCAGGCCATCTGCCTGCTTGCGCTCTGGGGTCACGAAGTAGTAGCCCAGGTCGCTTGGGCATGGGCGATCGACCGGGATGATGAGCCTGCCGGCCGTCACTTCGTCGGCGAGGTCGTACTCGGGAACCAGTGCAATGCCAAGGCCGACCGTCGCTGCCTGCAGTGACATCGAGAAAAGCTCGTAGCGGGGACCGACGAGTTCGCCCTGCGGGCGCAGTCCGGCCGACTCGAACCAATGTCTCCAGGCGTACGGTCGGGTGCTCTGCTGTATGAGTGGGAACTCGGCGATCTGTTCGGGCGTCAAGCGCTTCTTCGGGGCGATCAGTGCAGGGCTGCAGACTGGCACGAGGTTCTCCGCCATCAGGTATTGGCAGCTGGCCCCTGGCCAGTGCCCATCGCCAGCGTAGATGGCGGCGTCGATATTGGCCTCGTCGAAGAGAAAGGGCCTGGTCCGACTGGACAGATTGATCGTGATGCTCGGGTGCCTTCGCGCGAAATCGGGGAGTCGGGGCAGCAGCCACCGGGTGCCGAAGGTCGGCACGACGGCCAGATCAATCGACCCGCCGCGTCCTTGCCGTGCCATCAGGTCCAAGGTGTCTCGTTCCACTTCGTCGAGCCGGCGGGAGATCTGCCGGTAGTACGTGGTGCCAGCCTCGGTGAGTGCCACGCCCCGCCCGGAGCGTCGGAAGAGCTTCAATCCAAGGTAGCTCTCCAGCGACGCGATCTGGCGGCACACGGCTCCTTGGGTCAGGGCAAGTTCATTCGCCGCAGCGGTGAAGCTCGCGTGACGGGCCGCCGCATCGAAGGCTGTCAGCGCGGCAGTGTTGGGGATCTTTCGGCGCATCGGGTGCACTCCATTGCTCTCATCGACTTGTGCAAGTCTTGCACAAGTCGATGAGAACAAATGCGTTGTTCATCGGTTTGCGGGCACTTAGAGTTCTTCTCATCAATGCAACTTGTGCACATGAGAAGGAGTGGTTCCGTGGTGGGTGCAGGCAAGAACGGTTTCATTCGGCCCGAGCTGCAGGAGCGCCAACTCGGCAGTGATGGGTGCGAGGTCCGCGATGCGCTCAGCGCCTGTTGCCGGGTGCCGCTTGCACTCAGGGTGCGCTCGCAAGACGAAGCCTGCGCGGCGATCGCGACGATTCCGGCGTGCTGAGGGGTAGACATGGAAGCCGGAGCTCTTTCGCACCTGCGCGTACTTGATCTGTCCCGGGTTCTTGCTGGCCCATGGGCGAGCCAGATGCTGGCCGACCTGGGCGCCGAGGTGCTGAAGATTGAACACCCCGACCGGGGCGACGACACCCGCGGCTGGGGGCCGCCGCACGCGCGCGATGCTCGCGGCGAGCCTGTCGAGTCAGCGTACTTCCTGTGTGCGAACCGAAACAAGAAGTCTGTCGCACTCGACATCACGACGCCCGAGGCACAGGCGCAGATCATCGAGCTGGTCAAACGTTCTGATGTCCTGATCGAGAACTTCAAGGTCGGTGGCCTCGCGCGCTATGGCCTGGACTACGCAAGCCTGGCTGCTGTCAATCCGCGACTGGTCTATTGCTCCATCACGGGCTTCGGGCAAACCGGGCCCTATGCGCAGCGTCCAGGCTACGACTTCATGATCCAGGGGCTAGGCGGGCTGATGAGCGTTACCGGCGCGCCGGACGGCGACAGCGGAGGCGGACCGATGAAGGTCGGTGTCGCGCTGACCGACGTGCTCACCGGACTCCATGCGGTGACGGGGATTCTGGCTGCGCTTGCCTGACGCGAGAAGTCCGGGCAAGGCCAGCACATCGACCTGGCCTTGCTGGATGTGCAGGTTTCGTGTCTCGCCAACCAAGCGATGAATTACCTGGTCACCGGGGTGGCGCCTGAACGCCTGGGCAATTCTCATCCGAGCATCGTTCCGTACGAGGCCTTCCCGACCGCCGACGGCAACATGATTCTCGCGGTCGGCAACGACAGCCAGTTCGTCTCCTTCTGCCGCGCCGCGGGCAAGTCGGAGTGGGCAGTCGATGCGCGCTTCATGACCAACAGCGCGCGTGTGGCGAATCGCGTCGAACTGCTGCGGGCGATTCGGCAGCTCACGCCACAGCGCACGACGCAGGAATGGGTTCAACTCCTCGAGCGGGCCAACGTCCCCTGCGGTCCGATCAACACGCTGGAGCAGGTCTTCGATGATCCGCAGGTTCGTGCGCGCGGGCTGAAGATCGAACTTCCCCACCCCGTTCTCGGAACCGTGCCTGCGGTAGCGAGCCCATTGCGCCTTTCCAAGACACCGGTCCGTTACCGGAATGCTGCACCGGCGCTCGGTGCGGACACGGCTGCTGTACTAGCTTCACTCTCAAACCACGAGGAGACATCTCAGACATGAAACTGCTGTCATTTGAACTTGCCGGGCGCGCCAGTTGGGGCGCGGTCATCGGGGATAAGGTGGCTGACCTCGGCCGTGCGTTTCCGCAGTATCCGACGCTGCAGTCCTACCTGGCGGCCGGACGTCTGGGCCAGGTGCAGAGCGATGCGAGCACCGTCGAAGCCGACATCCCGCTTTCGTCCATCCGCTATCTGCCGGTGATCCCGCAGCCGGAGAAGATCGTCTGTGCGATCCGCAACTACCACGACCACCACAAGGAGGTCGTGGCGGCCGGTCTCGACCGGGAACTGTCCAGCTTTCCGCCGATCTTCCTGCGGGTCTGGCGGTCGCAGACGGCTCATGAGCAGCCCATCGTGCGTCCGCACTGCTCGGACTCGCTCGATTGGGAGGGCGAACTGGCCGTCATCATCGGCAAGGAGGGGCGCAACATTGCTGCTGCCGATGCGGCCTCATACATCGCCGGCTATTCGATCTACAACGATGCCAGCATCCGGGAGTGGCAGTTCCATGCCAAGGCCATCGCTGCCGGAAAGAACTTCGAGTCGACCGGTGCCTTCGGACCGTGGATGGTGACGGCCGACGAGATTGCGCCTGACCGTGCGCTGAAACTGATCACACGGCTCAATGGCCAGGTGATGCAGAGCACGAAGACCGACGACATGATCTTCTCGGTCGCACAGCAGATCGAGTACGCGTCGACCATCTTCACGCTGCAGCCTGGCGACGTCATCGTGACGGGGACGCCGGGAGGGGTGGGCTGGAGCAAGAAGCCGCCTCGATTCATGGTCCCTGGAGACGTCGTGGAGGTCGAGATCGAGGCGATCGGCACGCTTCGCAACCGCATTGTCCAGGCCGCCTGAGCCACATAACAAACAGAGGAGACAACCGATGGACAACAACGTTTCACGCCGCTGGGTCGGCACGCTTTCGCTCGCCCTCATCGCCACGCTGGCGGCCATGCCTGCAGGCGCGCAGACCTACCCGGATCGAGCGATCCGGCTGGTGCACGGCTTTGCTGCTGGCGGCAACGCTGATTTGATTGCCCGCATCCTGGCTGCTGATCTGAGTCGTCAGCTTGGGCAGCAGGTCAACGTCGAGCCCAGACCCGGCGCCGGTGGGACCCTCGCGGCGGACACCGTCGCCAAATCAAAGGCTGACGGTTACACGCTGCTGCTGGCGACGGGCGCGCATGCGATTGCGGCAGCGCTGTACGACAAGCTCCCGTATGACACGCTGAAGTCGTTCCAGCCAGTCTCTGCACTGACCTCGTTCCCCTTCCTGCTGGTGGTCAACTCGTCGAGTCCGGTCACCAACCTGACAGAACTCCTCGCGTCGCCAAACGTGAAGAATGGCGGCCTGACCTATGGCACTGCGGGCAATGGGACGGGCCAGCACATGACGGCGGCGCTCTTCGCTCATCGGGTAAGCCTTCCGATGACCCATGTCCCGTACCGGGGCGATGCGGGTTCAGTGAACGCCTTGCTTGGCGGTGAAATCGACTTCATCGTCGCACCGCCTACCGCCGTCATCCAGCACATTCGGTCCGGAAGACTCAGGGCCATTGCGATCTCGTCCGCCAACCGCTGGTCTGTTCTGCCGAACGTGGCGACGGTCGCTGAGCAGAAGGTGCCGCAGTATGAAGTGCGCTCCTGGACAGGGCTTCTTGCGCCCGAGGGCACACCCAAGGCTGTAGTCGACCGGCTGAACTCGGCGGTCCGAACCGCGCTTCGCGACGACACCATTCGGCAAAAGCTTGAGGAGGCGACCGGGGGCGAGGTCCGCGGAAGCACTCCAAAGGAACTGCAAGCCAGCATCGAGTTTGAGGTGCGTCGCTGGACCCAACTCGTGCGGGATGCCGGCATCCAGAAGGACTGAGACGATGAGCCTCGTTCAAGTGCGCCGCTCGGCGCTGGCTGTGGAGACCATCCACCATGAGGGCGGGCCGGTCTCGCCCCGCCCGCTCAAGCAGGGTTATGCCCTTGCAGTCGTGCGCAACCCCTATGCGGGACGGTATGTCGAGGACCTGCTCCCCTTCATGGCCGATCTGCGCGACCTGGGTCGCCAGTTGGCCGAAGAGCTCTGCGCGGCGCTGGGAAAGGAGCAGGTCCAGGCATATGGAAAGGGCGCCATCGTCGGGGTCAACGGTGAACTTGAGCATGCCGCCCTGTGGCACGAGGCGGGTGGCTGGGCGATGAGGGAGGTGCTGGGCGGGCCGAAGGCGATCGTGCCAGCCAACAAGGCCGTTGCTGCAACGGGCTATCGGCTGATGGTGCCTTTGCATTGCATCCATGCGGCCTATGTCAGAAGCCATTTCAACGCGGTCGAAATCGGTGTGCAGGACGGGCCTAGACCAGACGAGATCGTCTTTGCGCTGGTCATGGCGACGGGCCCCCGGATCCACGCCCGGATCGGCGGCTTGACGCTCGATGGCATCCGGGACCACGACGGACAACGGTAGAGAGGAGAAACCAAGTGAAAGTAACCAGGCCGACCCCGGCGCATTTCGGGATCTATGTGTACGACATCGACCGGATGGTCGATTTCTACGCGAGCGTCTTCAGGCTCACGATCACCGACGAGGGCATCGGAAAGAACTTCGGTCAGCGGCTTGTGTTCATGAGTGCGAGCGAAGACCAGCATCACCAGCTGGCGCTGTCGGCGGGCCGATCCGACCGCTCCCCGGTTAGCACCGTGATGCAGCTGTCGTTTCTGGTGCCCGATCTGGCGGAACTGCGCCGCAACCGGGATATCGCCACTGCAAAGGGGGCCAGCGAGCTTCGTCCGATGAACCACGGGAATGCCTGGTCGCTCTACTACTTCGACCCGGAAGGCAACCGCGTAGAGGTCTACGTGGACACGCCGTTCTATGTCGCCCAGCCTTACGGCACGCCGCTGGACCTGGACAAGTCCGAAGACGACCTGCTGGCCGAGACCTTCGCCATGGTCAAGGATGACCCGACGTACATGCCGGTCGAGGAATGGCAAGCCCGTTTTCGCAAGACCGGCCCGGGAAGGATGTGATGAAGCAGCTGTACATCGGAGGGCAGTGGGTCGATGGCGCCTCGGCGGCGCCCAACATCAATCCATCCGACACGCGCGACGTGATCGGCGAATACGCTCAGGCCGACGAGCGGCTCGCGGCGCTTGCCGTTGGGGCGGCGTGGAATGCCGTGCCGGCCTGGTCGTCAAGCACCCCTCAGCAGCGCTTCGATGCGCTCGATCGCATCGGCACCGAACTGCTTGCCCGCAAGGACGAGTTGGGCGACCTGCTGGCCCGTGAGGAGGGCAAGACGCTTCCCGAAGCCATCGGCGAGGTGGGGCGTGCCGCTCAGATCTTCAAGTTCTTCGCCGGCGAGGCGCTGCGCATCCCGGGCGAGTACCTCGCATCGGTCAGGCCGGGTGTCTCGGTCGAGGTGACTCGCGAGCCTCTGGGTGTGGTCGCCCTTGTCACGCCCTGGAACTTCCCCATCGCCATCCCCGCCTGGAAGATTGCGCCGGCCTTGGCTTATGGGAACTGCGTGGTGTTCAAGCCGGCTGAGCTCGTGCCCGGATCGGCATGGGCCTTGGCTGAGATCATCTCGCGGGCAGGGCTGCCTGCCGGAACGTTCAACCTTGTCATGGGGCCGGGCGGGGCCGTCGGCGCGGCGCTGGTCGAGAACGAGCGTGTTGCAGGCGTGAGCTTCACCGGGTCCGTCGCCACCGGGAGCCGGATCGCACGAAGCTGTGCCGGTCGCGGCGCGAAGTTCCAGCTCGAGATGGGCGGCAAGAACCCGCTGGTGGTGCTGGACGATGCGGATCTGCAGGTTGCCGTCCACTGCGCCATCCAAGGCTCCTACTACTCGACGGGACAGCGCTGCACGGCCTCGAGCAGGCTGATCGTCACCGAGGGCATCCACGACCGATTCGTGTCGGCGATGGTCGAACGGATGGGCCAGCTCAAGATCGCCGACGCGCGTCGCCCTGGAACGGACATTGGTCCCGTCGTCGACGGGCGTCAGCTGGCCATCGATCTGGACTACATCGCCAGTGCACGCGAAGAAGGTGCGCGCCTTGTCGCAGGCGGCCAACCGATGGCCACCGACGCCAGTGGCCATCCGGGCCACTACCTGGCTCCCGCGTTGTTCACCGAGACCACGAACGCGATGCGGATCAGCCGGGAGGAGGTGTTCGGCCCGGTTGCCAATGTGATTCGGGTCGGCAGCTACGACGAAGCGCTCGCAATCGCGAACGACACTCCGTTCGGGCTTTCGAGCGGCATCTGCACCACGAGCTTGAAGCATGCCTCGCACTTCAAGCGGCACTCGGAGGTGGGGATGGTCATGGTCAATGTTCCGACGGCAGGCGTCGACTACCACGTGCCGTTCGGCGGACGCAAGGCATCCAGCATGGGTTCGCGCGAGCAGGGCAGCCATGCCGTCGAGTTCTTCACCACCACCAAGACCGCGTACACCGCTGCATAGAGAATCTCATGAGTGAATCTGCCTCACAGGCCTTGGCTCAGGCTTTCCTGGATGCCAGAACTTTTAGCACCTTCACGCCGGAACAGGTCTCGGACGAGACGCTGATCCAGCTTCAATCGCTGGTGCAGCTCGCACCTACGGCCAATAACTGCCAGCCTGCACGCCTTGTCTTCGTCAAGAGTCCGGAAGCAAAGGAAACGCTCATCGAATGCGTGAGCGCAGGGAATCAACAGAAGGTGCGGAGCGCTCCGGTGACAGTCGTCGTGGGCATGGATACCCGCTTCTACGATCATCTGCCCGAACTGTTTCCTCATATGCCAGACCTGGCCAAGAGCTTCGAGGCCAATCCTGCCCATGCGGAAGCCACCGCGTTCCGGAACAGCAGCTTGCAGGGCGCCTACCTGATCATCGCCGCCCGCCTGCTGGGTCTCGATTGCGGCCCGATGAGCGGGTTCGACGCAGCGGAGGTGAATCGGCGCTTCTTCCCGGACGGGCGCACGCGCGTGAACTTTCTCGTCAACCTGGGCCACGGGGACCGAAGCGCGCTGCGACCGCGCGGCCCCCGGCTTGCCTTTTCAACCGTCGCGACCATCGCCTAGGAGTTCCCATGCCCTTTATCGACGTGAAGATCATCGAAGGTGTGCTGGATGAAGCGCAGAAGAAGGTGCTGATCGCCGAACTGGCGGAGGCTGTCGTTCGGGCTGGTGGCGAGGGGCTGCGGCCGATGACACGATGCGCGATCCAGGAGATTCGAAGCGGCCATTGGGGCGTTGGCGGCAAACCGCTGACGACGGAGCAGGCCAAGCCGCCGGCCACCAAGTAGCAGGTGCCTCGAGTCGCGTCATCGGCAGGCGGCCAAAAACCCCGCAATCTCCGCGACCGTCCGCTGCGCCTGCTCGCGATGCGGCACATGGCCCACGCCGGCCATCACCAGGGCGCGCTTGTCCGCGCAGCCCAGCCCCTGTTCGATCCGCCGCGGATGCTCCGGTGAGCCGTACTCGTCGGTCTCGCCGTGGATCACCAGCGCGGGGCAGCGTACTCGGGGCAGAGCCGCGTCGAGTCGCCAGTCGGCGAAGCCGGGGCTGAGCCAGTTGTCGATCCAGGCGCTGAGCACCCAGTCGGTCTTGTCGCCGTGGTAGCGGCGCAGCCGCTCGCGCTGCGCGGGGTCGGCAAACTGGGCCTGGGCGACGCGGATGCCGTCCAGCGTGCGCTGCTCGACGAAGGCTTGGGCCGACAGCGTGACGAGTGCCGTGCACGCAGTCTCGCCATAGTGCGCTGCGATATGCACCGCCATGCCGCCGCCCACGCTGTGGCCCAGCACGGCGAAGCGCTGCAGGCCGAAGTGCGCGCGCACGGCGGCAAAGCCCTCCACCGCCTCGTCGGCAACGAAGCTCAGCGGCGGCAGCGCCTGCCGCGCGTCCGACTGGCCGAAGCCCAGACGGTCGTATGCGATCACGGTGCGGCCGCTGGCGCGAGCCAGGGCCTCGGGGAAGTCGCGCCAGAGCGCGACGCAGCCCAGCGAGTCGTGCAGGAGCAGGAGCGGTGCCTGGGTCCCGCCTACGCGCGCCGGCCCGCTCGTTTGCCAGCAGCGTGCGTAAAGGCGCGGCCCCTGCGGCAGAGCGCTGATCCAGTGCTCGGTGTTGTGGATGGTGATCGTCATTGCCGCGTCATCGGGCTGTGTTCTGCTGAAGGCCTGGTATCAGTCGAGCGGGCGCGCCGATTCGGGCAGGCCGAAGACGCGGTCGAATGCCCAGGTGAAGCCGATGGCATAGACGAAGAAGAAGGCCAGCACGCCCAGATCGGCGAGCAGGGCATTCAGCAGCGTGGTGTCCAGCCACCAGGCCATCACCGGCACGAGGAACAGTACCAGCCCGCCCTCGAAACCCGTGCCGTGCGCGAGCCGCCGCGCAAAGGACCGGCCCTTCACCGGCTGGCGCGCCTCCCAGCGCTCGAACAGCGCATTGAAGACGTAGTTCCAGGCCAGCGCGATGCTGGACATCAGCAGCGCCAGTGCCAGCGTCGAGCCCATGGGCGTGCCGAACATCCAGGCCAGCACCGGGCCGACGAAGGCGATGGCCCCGAGCTCGTAGAGCACGGCTTGCAGGATGCGGCGTTGGACGGCAGACATGGCGCCGCGATTCTGCCTTGTGCTGGCGACGGCGGCGAACCGCTGAACTCTGTCTAGTTCAGCACGAAGCGGAAGCTCTGTTCGAAGACATGCTCGCCTGGACACTCGTAGCCGGCAAGCGCTGTCTCGACGCTGGACAGCAGCACAAACAGCTCGCGGGCCGGAATGGCTTGG
This sequence comes from Roseateles sp. T103, assembly GCF_057219915.1. Classification (NCBI taxonomy): domain Bacteria; kingdom Pseudomonadati; phylum Pseudomonadota; class Betaproteobacteria; order Burkholderiales; family Sphaerotilaceae; genus Roseateles; species Roseateles sp. T103. Next base: position 484,889 of record NZ_JBXVVS010000002.1, on the reverse strand, counting down.
TTCATCTGGATCGAGCGGTGTGCGATCGAGCGGACGCGGCCGTCGCGAACCGTGGCCAGCACGCGCAACTCGAGCTGCCCGCGCCAGGGCAGGGCGGGCAGCTCCGGCCGGCTCATCTTGATGCAAACCATTCCGGCGCGAGGCAGCTCCGGCCTGCTTTTGGCCGGCTCTTGCGCGCTTGCTGGCCCGTCGCCCGGCGCGGGCTGTGCGGCCCCCGTTTCGGCGCGGATGGCAGCGCTGGCCAGCGCAAAGGCCAGGCAGAAGCAGGCAAGATGGGGCGATTTCATGTCGGAAGCAATCGGTTGCGTGTGACGCGAGCGATTGTGGTCAAGCTCGCCGCCCTTGTGCCCGCCCCTGAAGGGGGTGATGGAGGTCGGGCAGGCGGTGGAAGAAATGCCTGCGACGCCATTGCGCTCGTGCAACTTTGTGTAAGACGGAACGGGGATAATCCGCCGCGGAGACGACGACCCTGGTGTCGACGCGACGATCAGGCCCGGTGTACCGTTCGGGCCGTTTTTACGAGTGCTGTTGACAGAGCAAAGCTATGAAACGTCTGGACGACTTCCGCATGCGCCTGGGCCGCAAGGAATTGGTGCCCATCATGATCGGCGGCATGGGGGTGGACATTTCGTCGTCCGACCTGGCGCTGGAAGCTGCGCGCCTGGGCGGCGTGGGCCATATCTCCGATGCGATGATCAAGACGGTCACCGACCGTCGCTACAAGACCAAGTACGTCAAGGCCAAGCAGGCGCAGTACAAGTACAACGTCGATTCGCTGGACAAATCGTCGGTCAAGTTCGACTTGGGCCACCTGGAAGAGGCCACCAAGCTGCATGTGGAGCACACCATGGGCCGCAAGCGCGGCGAGGGCATGGTGTTCATCAACTGCATGGAAAAGCTGACGATGAACGCGCCCAAGGAGACCCTGAAGGTGCGCATGAGCGCGGCGCTGGACGCCGGCATCGACGGCATCACGCTGGCCGCCGGCCTGCACCTGGGCTCCTTCGCGCTGATCGAGGACCATCCGCGCTTCCGCGATGCCAAGCTGGGCATCATCGTCTCGTCGCTGCGCGCGCTGCAGCTGTTCTTGAAGAAGAACTCGCGCCTCGGTCGTCTGCCCGACTATGTGGTGGTGGAAGGCCCGCTGGCCGGTGGCCACCTCGGCTTCGGCATGGACTGGGCGCAGTACGACCTGGCCACCATCGTCACTGAGATCCAGGCCTGGCTGAAGGCCGAACAGCTGGACATCCCGCTGATCCCCGCCGGCGGCATCTTCACCGGCAGCGACGCGGTGCGCTTCCTCGAGGCCGGCGCCTCCGCCGTGCAGGTGGCCACGCGCTTCACCGTGACGCGCGAGTGCGGCCTGCCCGACGATGTGAAGCAGGAGTACTTCAAGGCCGACGAGGACGATATCGAGGTCAACCAGATCTCGCCCACCGGTTACCCGATGCGCATGATCAAGAGCAGCCCGGGCATCGGCGACGGCATCCGTCCGAACTGCGAGGCCTACGGCTATCTGCTCGACGCGAACGGCAAGTGCGCCTACATCGATTCCTACAACCGCGAGGTGCTGGCCCATCCTGGCGCCAAGCGCATCTCGGTGATGGACAAGACCTGCCTGTGCACGCACATGCGCAACTTCGCGATCTGGACCTGCGGCCAGTTGGCTTGGCGCCTGAAGGACACCTCGGTGCGGCGCGATGACGGCAGCTACCAGCTGCTGTCGGCCGAGCATGTGTTCCGCGACTACCAGTTCAGTGTGGACAACCGCGTGGCACTGCCTGAGGCGGAGCCGGCGGCAGTCTGAGGCCGGCTGAGTTCCTCATCGGCGGCCCTGGCGAAAGCCTCGGCCGCTTTTGCGTTTATGAGCCTGCGGCCCAGGCAGCCACCACGCGCCGACCTCAATGCCCAGGCCCACCACGCGGCGCGCCACCGCGCGCGCGCCGGCTGCGTGGCAGCGCGTGCAGCGCGGCATTGCGCAGCTCGCCGAGTTCGGCGACGCGGCGCGCGACGCGCTCGTTGACGCTGCCTTCCGGATACTGGCCCGTGGCTGTCGGCGCGCCGGCCGGCACGCCGGTGAGCAGCGCGATCGCGTCGTCCACCGTTTCCACGGTGTGCACCGCGAACTGGCCGGCCGCCACCGCGTCCACCACATCCTGGCGCAGCATCAGGTGCTTGACGTTGGCAGCCGGGATCAGCACGCCCTGCGTGCCGTCCAGGCCGCGCGCCTTGCAGATGTCAAAGAAGCCCTCGATCTTTTCGTTGACCGCGCCGATCGCCTGCGACTGGCCGAGCTGGTTGACCGACCCGGTGATCGCCAGGCCCTGCCTGATCGGCAGATTGGCGAGGCTGGACAGCAGCGCGCAGAGCTCGGCGAGCGATGCGCTGTCGCCGTCTATCGTGCCGTAGGACTGCTCGAACACCAGGCTGGCCGACAGCGCCAGCGGCTGGTTCTTCGCGTAGCGCGAGGCGAGCAGTGAAGCGAGGATCAGCACGCCCTTGGAGTGGATCGCGCCCGACAGGCGGGCCTCACGCTCGATATTGACCATCTCGCCGTCGCCCAGCCGGCAGGTCGCGGTGATGCGCGTGGGCTGGGCGAAGGCGAAACCGCCCAGCTCCAGCACCGCCAGGCCGTTGATCTGGCCGACCACCGCGCCGCTGGTGGCGATCAGCAGCGTGTCGCGCAGGATGGCCTCATGCAGCCGGTCGCGCAGGCGGTCGGCGCGGCGGATCTGCGTATCGATCGCCTGCTGCACGTGCGCCGCCGAGATGATGGCCACGCCTTGCTGGTGTGCCCAGTAGTCGGCCTCGCGCAGCAGGTCGGCGATCGAGCTCATCTGCGTAGACAGGCGCTGCGCATCGCCCACCAGGCGTGCGCTGTGCTCGATCACCCGCGCCACCGCGCCGCGGTCCAGCGGCAGCAGCTGGTACTTGGCCGCCAGCGAGGCGAGCAGCCGCGCGTACAGCAGCTGCGACTCGGGCGTGCGCTCCATCTCGTCCTCGAAGTCGGCCGCCACCTTGAACAGCTCGGCGAACTCGGGGTCGTACTCCTGCAGCAGGTAGTAGAAGAGCCGCTCGCCGAACAGGATGATCTTGGCGTCCAGAGGGATGGGCTCGGGCTCCAGCGAGACGGTGCTGACCAAGCTGTACATCTGGCCCAGCGACTCGATGCGGATCTCGCGCGACTGCAGCACGCGCTTGAGCCCTTCCCAGGCGAAGGGCTGCATCAGCACCTTGCGCACGTCCAGCAGCAGATAGCCGCCATTGGCCTTGTGCAGCGCGCCGGGCTTGATCAGCGTGAAGTCGGTGACCAGCGCGCCGAGCTGCGCGATGTGCTCGACGCGGCCGAGCAGATTGGTGTAGCTGGGGTTGTCCTCGCTGATCACCGGCGCGCCGGCTCCGGTCTCGTGGCTGACCAGCACATTGACCTGGTAGCGATGGAAAGACTCGCGCGTGACGATGGTGACGCCGCCCACCGAGGTCTGTTCCTCGGTCTTGCGGAAGTCGTCGGCATGCTCGACCAGGTCCTTCTGCACCTCGTCCAGGTACTTCAGCACCGCGGGCTGGTCGGCGAACTGCTGGCGCGGCTGCTCCATCACATGGTCCACCGTGGCCTGGATGGTCTCGCGGTTGAGCTGCTTGATGCGTTCGGTGCGTTCCTTCCACCACTGCGGGATTTGCGCCAGGATCAGTTCCAGCCGCGTCTGCAAGGCGGCGATCGCCTGGCTGATGCGCGTGTGCTCCTCCTCGGGCAGCTTCTCGTAGTCGTCGGGCGGCAGCACCTCGTTGTTGCGCAAGGGCGCGAACGCGAAGCCTTGCGGCGTGCGCAGCAGCGCGATCTTCTCCGCGGTGGCGGCCTCGCTGAGGGCGCGGAAGGCCTCGCCCTGGCGCTTCTCGAATTCCTCGTGGATGGCCTTGGTCTTGGCGTTGTACTCGTCGCTCTCGAACAGCGCGGGAATAGCGCCGCGCAGATCCTCGACCACCTCCTCCATCTCGTGGCGCAGCGCATTGCCGCGGCCGGCGGGCAGCTGCAGTGCCAGCGGCTTGTGAGGCTCGGCGAAGTTGTTCAGATAGCACCAGTCGCTGGGCTTGTGGTTCTGCGCCGCGTGGGCAGCGAGCACCTGGCGCACCATGGTGCGCTTGCCCATGCCCGGCTCGCCGAGCACGAAGATGTTGTAGCCCTCATGGCGCATGCCGGCGCCGAATCGCAGCGCATCGTGCGCGCGGATCTGGCCGATCAGCTCGTCCAGCAGGGGCAGCTCGGCGGTGGTCTCGAAGCTGAACTGTGCGGGGTCGCAGCGATGCAGCAGCTGCGCGGGCTGCAGCGGCGGGTGCGGGGTCGGGTTCATCGTCTTGTTCTTTGCTCTGGTCGGGCGGTCTGGCGCCGTCGGGGCTCACTTATACACGCGGCTGCTGGGTGTGTTGACGCGGTGTTCAGGGAATCTACCGATCCCCGAGGTCGCCTGCGTGACGCGCGCAAGCGCGCCGCTTGGCAGAAGATCGGCACGGGCCGGTGCAAGGCCTTGGGGCCGCGCAAGCGGCTGGCAACAACGCAGGAGACAAGCCATGAGCAGCAATCCCGTCGACAAGGGCTCGAACAAGACGGCCAGCCAAGGCCGGCGCCGCCTGCTGGCCGGCGCGGCGGCGCTGGCCGCGCCCGCGCTGGTCAGCCCCTGGGCACGCGCGCAGGACAAGTTTCCTTCGCGACCGATCACACTGATCACGCCCTGGCCCACCGGTGGCAGCAGCGACGCGGTGATGCGTGCTTTCGCCGAGAGCGCCGGCCGCGCCATCGGCGGCAGCGTGGTGGTGGAGAACAAGCCCGGTGCCGGCGGCACGCTGGGCGCCACGGCAATGCTGCAGGCCAAGCCCGACGGCTACACCGTCACGCAGCTGCCGCTGGGCATCTACCGCCTGCCGCATATGCAGAAGATGGCCTTCGATCCGGTCAAGGACCTCACGCATATCGTCTGCCTGACCGGCTACACCTTCGGGCTGGCGGCCAGTCCGGACGCGCCCTACAAGACGCTCAAGGAGCTGGTCGCCTATGCCAAGGCCAACCCCGGCAAGGTGCAGTACGGCCACACCGGCACCGGCACCACGCCGCACCTGGCGATCGAGGAATTCGCCGCCAAGGCAGGCATCCAGCTCACCGACATCCCTTACAAGGGCTCGGCCGAGATCCTGCAGGCCATCCTCGGCGGCCATATCCCGCTGATGAGCGGCACGACCGAGTTCGCGCCCCATGTGAAGAGCGGCAAGTTGCGTCTGCTCGCCACGCTGGGCCGCGAGCGCAACAAGGCCTTCGCCGACGTGCCGACGGTGAAGGAGAGTGGCTGGGACACGGTGACCGAGTCGCCCTTCGGCATCGGCGGACCCAAGGGCATGGATCCGGCCGTGGTGAAGCTGCTGCACGACGCCTTCAAGAAGACGCTGGAAGACGCGAAGGTGCTGGAGACCCTGGACAAGTTCTACATGCCGGTCATCTACATGGGCACGGCCGAGTACGGCGCTTACGCCGAGCGCACTTTCGCCGCCGAGAAGGCGACGATCGACCGTCTCAAGGCTGCCGGCAAGATCTGACCCCGCTGCAGATGCTGGCTGCGGGCGGCGCGGCATACACTCGGCCTGTCACGTGATGACCTGGCCCCGCTCCGATGCAGACGCTCACGCATGCGCCGATTGCCGTCCTCGACGTCGAAGCCTCGGGTTTCGGGCGCGGCAGCTATCCCATCGAGGTCGGCTTCGTGCAGTGCGACGGCGAGTCCTTCTGCACGCTGATCCAGCCCGAACCCGATTGGCAGCACTGGGATGCCTCGGCCGAGGCGCTGCACGGCATCAGCCGAGAGCTGCTGTGCAAGCATGGCAAGCCGCCGGTCTGGGTGGCCGGCCAGATCAACAGCCGGCTGGCGGGCCAGACCGTCTACTGCGATGCCTGGGGGCACGACTATCCCTGGCTGGCCCGGCTGTTCGATGCGGTGGACATGACGCCCAGCTTTCGCCTGGCCGATCTGCGCAGCCTGCTCACGCCTGACGATCAGCAGCGTTGGCACGAGCTGCGCGAACAGGTGCGCGACGAGCTGCAGCTGCGGCGCCACCGCGCCAGTGCCGATGCGCGGGTGATCCAGCTCACCTGGCAGCGCTTGCGCCAGACGTCGATGAGGGTCTAGTAGCGCCGCGTTGCTAGACTCCGCCGCACCATGATGACGAGCAGCGGCGAACTCCTCCTGCCGACCGACGGGCCCAGCCTGGCACCCAAGCGGGCGCCCTCGCAGGCCCGCGCGGTCGAAACCTACGAGCGCATCCTCAGCGTCTGTGCCGAGCTGCTCGGCGAAGTGGGCATCGAGCGCGTCTCCACCAACCTGATCTGCCAGCGCGCCGGCATCTCGCCGCCGGGGCTGTATCAATACTTTCCGAACAAGTACGCCATCCTGCACGAGCTGGGCCTGCGCCTGCTGCGCCACCAGCGCCTGCTGCTGCTGCCCTGGGCGCGGCCGGCCACGCTGGCCCTGCCCGAGGAGGAGCTGAGGCACAGCGTGGCGCAGCTCTTCCTGCGCATGCTCGAACTCACGCAGCTGATGCCGGCCGGCGTGTGGGTGACGCGCGCGATGCGCGCCGTGCCCTCGCTGCAGGCGACGCGGCTGCATGCCCACGAGCAGACCACCGAGCTGCTGCTGCAGGCGCAGCGCGCGGCCTTCCCGCAGACCGACGTGACCCAGGCACGCCTGACGCTGCGTCTGGCTTTGGACGCGATGCATGCAGCCTACGAGCTCTCGTGCGACGATGCCAGCATCGATACCACGGCATTGGCCCGCACCGTCTCGGCGATGGTGGTCGGGCAGGTCGTCAAGCTGAGGCCACCCCGGCCAGCCGGGAGCGGCGCGGCGTGAGGGAAAGTCGCTTCGCATGGTGCTGTTGAACAAGAAGAAGGTTTCGCGTCGCGGCCGCGTGCTGCTGATCGCCTTGGGCGCGTTGGTCTTGCTGGCCTTCGCCTACATCGGCTGGACGCAGGCGCGGCCGCGTGTGGAGGTGATGCCGGTGCAGGCGGCTCCGCTGCTGAGCACGCTGCAGCTCTCGGCGCGCGTGTCCGCGCGCAGCCGTGTGGAGCTGGGAGCCACCGTCACCGGCCGGGTGCAGCAGGTGCTGGTGCGCGAGGGCGATGCGGTGCGTGCCGGCCAGCTGCTGGCGCGTCTGGAAAGCGAGGAACTGGTGGCGGCGCTGGCTCAGGCGCAGGCCAGCGAAAGGGCAGCTTCAGCGCGGCTGGCGGGTCTGCGCAGCAGCGGGCGCAGCGCGGTACAGGCAGCGGTGGCGCAGGCCGAGTCGGTGCTGGCGGCCGCCGAGGCCGACCTGCGGCGCCAGCAGTCGCTGCTGGCTCAGGGCTTTGTCAGCGAGTCGCGGCTGGACGATGCGCGCCGTGCGGCGGCCGTGGCGCGCGCCCAGCTGGACAGTGCCCGTGCCCAGGCCCAGGCCAACGCGGACAGCGCCGGCAGCGAGATCGTTCAGGCCGAGGCGCAGCTGCAGCAGGCGCGTGCCAGCGTGGAAGCGGCCCGCGCCCGGTTGGCGCAGGCTGCGGTGCTGGCGCCCGGCGACGGCCGGGTACTCGCGCGCAGCGCCGAGCCGGGCCAGATCGTGCAGCCCGGCCGCGTGCTGCTGAGCCTGGCAGTGGACGGTCCTGTCGAACTGGTGGCCCAGCTCGACGAGCGTTATCTGGGCCAGCTGCGCGTGGGCCAGCCGGCCCAGGTGCTGGCCGATGCATTCCCGGAACGACGTTTTGCCGCGACGGTGCAGTCGATAGCTCCGCGGGTCGATGCGCAGCGCGGCTCGGTGGAGCTGAAGCTGGCGCCGCAGCCGCCGCTGCCCGGCTTCCTGCGCGAGGATATGACGCTGTCGGTCGAGATCGAGACCGGCCGCCGCGAGCGTGCGCTGGTGCTGCCGCTGCAGTCGCTGCGCGGCGAGGACGGGGCCGATGACGAGGCGCGGGTCTGGGTGCTCGACGCCGACGATCGTGTGGCCGAGCGCAAGGTCCGCCTGGGGCTGCGCACGCTCGATGCAGCCGAGGTGCTGCAGGGCCTGCAGGCCGGCGAGCGCCTCGTGCTGCAGGCCGGCAGTGCCCAGCCGGGCGCCAAGGTGCGCGCACGGCAGCTGCAGGCCTCGGCACTGCCGGCTTCCGGGTTGGGCATGAGCCGCGATGCGCGCGACGGCATGGGCTCGGCGATGAGCAATGCGATGGGCCGCTGAGGCCGGCGCGAAGCGATGGCGACCATGATCCAGGCCTTGCGCGGCTGGCTGGGCTTCGAATCCCGCGTGGCCTTGCGCTTTCTGCGCGAGGGGCGCTTCCAGACGGTGCTGATCATCGTCGGCGTCGCCGCCGGCGTCGCGGTGGTGGCCTATATCTCGGCATTGATCACCGGCTTGCAGTCCAACACGCTGAGCAAGACGCTGGGCGCGCAGGCGCACCTGACCGTCAAGCCGCTGGACGATGCGGTGGCCAGCGCGCGCGGCCCCGATGGCGACGCGCTCGCGCTGGTGCAGACGCAGCCGCGCTCGCAGCGGCCGCGTTCGATCGCCAACTGGCAGCAGATGGTGCCGACGCTGGAGGCCATGCCGGCGGTGACGGCGGTGTCACCGATGGTCTCGGCCGCCGGACTGGCGCTGCGCGGCGATGGCTCGCGCGCCATCGCGCTGATGGGCATAGAGCTGGAGCGTTATGACCGCATCGTGCAGCTGCGCAGCAAGCTGGTCTCCGGCCAGGCGCGGCTGGGTCCGGGCGAGGCGCTGCTGGGCCGCGATCTGGCCGCCGACCTGGGTCTGCGCGTCGGCGACCGCGTGGCGGTGGTGCTGGGCAGCGGCAGCGCGACGGTGAGCGAGTCGCTGCGCGTGACCGGTCTGGTGGACCTGGGCGTGCGCGACCTGAACCGGCGCACCGTCTTCGTGCCGCTGCGCAGCGCGCAGAGCCTGGTGGGCCTGCCGGGTGGCGCGACCAGCCTGGACGTGACGCTCGCCGATGTCTGGACCGCCAAGGAGCTGGCGCAGGAGCTGGGCCGGCGCTGGCCCTACAAGATCGAGAGCTGGCAGGAGGCCAATGCCCAGTTGGTGTCGGCGCTGAATGCGCAGTCGGTCAGCACCACGCTGATCCGCGGCGTGGTGATGATCGTCGTCGTGCTGGGCATCGCCAGCGTGCTGGTGGTCTCGGTGGTGCAGAAGCAGCGCGAGATCGGCATCCTGCGCGCGATGGGCGCCACGCGCGGCCAGGTGCTGCGCGTGTTCCTGCTGCAGGGCGCGATGGTCGGCGCGCTGGGCTCGGCGCTGGGCGTGCTGCTGGCGGTGGTGCTGATCTGGGCCTTCACGCATTTCGTGCGCGGCTCCGACGGCCTGCCGCTGTTCTCGATCACGCTGCCGCCGATGCTGGCGCTGCAGATCGCCGTGGCCGCCACGCTGTGCGGCGTGCTGGCCGCGGTGGCGCCGGCACGGCGCGCCGCGGCGCTGGACCCGGCGCAGGCGATACGGGCATGAGGGGGCGCGCGTGATGAACGGCAGCAATCGTCCGCTGATCGAGCTGAGCGGCCTGCGCAAGAGCTACAACCTGGGCCAGCCCAACGAGGCCGAGGTGCTGCACGGCGTGGACCTGCGCCTGCATGCCGGCGAATTCGCCGCGCTGATCGGGCCTTCGGGTTCGGGCAAGAGCACGCTCTTGAACATCATCGGCCTGCTGGAGCGCCTGAGCAGCGGCAGCTACCGGCTGCAGGGCGAGGAGGTCGGCGGGCTCGACGATGCCGGGCTGACGCTGAAGCGGCGCAGCGCACTGGGCTTCGTCTTTCAGTTCCACCATCTGCTGCCGGCCTTCACTGCGCTGGAGAACGTCACGCTGCCGGCGCTGATGCGCGACGGCAGCGTCGGCGCCGCGCAGCGCGAGCAGGCGCGCGCGGTGCTGGAGCGCATGGGCCTGGGCGCTGCGCTGCACAAGAAGCCCGGCGAGCTGTCCGGAGGCATGCAGCAGCGCGTGGCGATCGCGCGCGCGCTGGTGATGCGTCCGCCGCTGGTGCTGGCCGACGAGCCGACCGGCAATCTGGACACCGCCTCGTCGGACGAGGTGTTCGCGCTGATGCGCCAGATGCATGCAGAGCTGGGCACCTCGTTCCTGATCGTCACCCACGACCCGCGCCTGGCGGCGCGTTGCGATCGGGTGATCGAGCTGGTCGATGGGCGGATCAGCCGGGACGGGCCGGCTGTGCCGGCAGCTGCTGAAGCTCGCGCAGGCAGCGCAGGCACAGGCAGCCGCTGAACTCGCGCGCCAGGCGCGCGCGCTGCGCCTCGTCGAGCTGGACCTCGAAGCAGTCGCAACGCGCCTCGCCGGCGCCGCAGTGGAACTCGCCGCCGCAGCGTGGGCAGCGGGCGTTCAAGGCGCTGGTCTCTCTCACTTGGCGAACAAGGCCTTGTGCTGTTCGCGCAGCAGGTTCTTCTGCACCTTGCCCATGGTGTTGCGCGGCAGCTCGGCGACGACGAAGAGCTTCTTGGGCACCTTGAAGTTGGCGATCTGGCCCTTGAGCCTGGCGATCAGTGCCTCGGCATCGAGCTGGGCGCCGGGCTTGGCCACCACCACCGCGACCACGCCTTCGCCGAAATCGGGATGCGGCACGCCGATCACCGCGGATTCGGCCACGCCGTCCATCTCGTTCAGATAGCCTTCGACCTCGGCCGGATAGACGTTGTAGCCGCCGGAGATGATCAGGTCCTTGCTGCGGCCGACTATTGCGTAGTAGCCCTGCGCGTCGCACTTGCCCACGTCGCCGGTCTTGAACCAGCCGTCCGCGGTGAACTCTTCCTTGGTTTTCTCGGGCATGCGCCAGTAGCCGGCGAACACGTTCGGCCCCTTGACCTCGATATTGCCGATCTCGTCCACCGCGCAGGCGGCGCCTTTGTCGTCGTGCACGCGCACGCCCACGCCGGGCAGCGCGTAGCCGACGGTGCCACCGCGGCGTTCGCCATCCTCGGCGCGGTAGGGGTTGGAGGTCAGCATGATGGTCTCGCTCATGCCGTAGCGCTCCAGGATGGTGTGGCCGGTGCGCGTCTGCCAGTCGCGGAAGGTCTCGATCAAGAGCGGCGCCGAGCCGCTGATGAAGAGCCGCATGTTGCGGCAGGTCTGCTTGTCCAGACTTGCTTCGCCCAGCATGCGCACATAAAGCGTGGGCACGCCCATGAAGACGCTGGCCTCGGGCAGGCGCGCGATCACCGCCTTGGGGTCGAACTTGCTGAACCAGATCATCTTGCTGCCATTGAGCAGCGCGCCATGCGAGGCGACGAAGAGGCCGTGCACGTGGAAGATGGGCAGCGCATGGATCAGCACGTCGCCTGGCTTCCAACCCCAGTAGTCCTTGAGCGTCAGCGCATTGCTGAGCATATTGCCGTGCGACAGCATCGCGCCCTTGCTGCGCCCGGTGGTGCCGCTGGTGTAGAGGATCGCGGCCATCTCGTCGGCGCGCTTGGGCGCGATCTCGTGCCGGTCGCTCATCTGCGCGGCGCGGTCCAGCAGCGTGCCGCTACGGTCCTCGTTGAGCGTGAAGACGTACTGCGTGCCGGCCTTGAAGGCGATCTTGCTGACCCAGCCGAAGCTGCGGCTCGGGCACACCATCACCGCCGGCTCGGCGTTGCCGATGAAGTACTCGATCTCCGCGGCCTGGTAGGCGGTGTTCAGCGGTAGATAGACATAGCCGGCGCGCAGCACCGCGAGATAGAGCATCAGCGCCTCGACGCTCTTCTCGGTCTGCACGGCGACGCGGCTCCCTGCCGGCAGGTCCAGCGAGACGAGTAGATTGGCCAGCATCGCGGTCGCGCGCTCGATGTCGCGCCAGCTGTAGGCGAGCGGTGCGCCATCGGCACATTCGATGGCGACGCTGTCCAGATCGTCGGGGAAGGCCGCGCGCAGTGCGGCGAACAGATTGGCGTTCTTGCTGCTCATGGTTTCGAAAGAATCAGTCGAGCTTGGCTCCGGAGCTCTTCACCACCTCGGCCCAGCGCTTGATCTCTGCAGAGACGAACTGCCCGAAGGCATCCCCGTACAGACTGGGAATCTCGGTGCCCAGGCCGGTCCAGGTGGCCTTGATGTCATCCTGCGCGAAGGCTTTGCGCATCTCGGCCTGCATGCCGGCGATGGCTTCCCTGGGTGTGCCCTTGGGCGCCCACAGACCGTACCAGGTGGCGACCTGGTAGCTGGGCACGCCACCTTCGACGCTGGTGGGCACGTCGGGGAAGCCTGGCGCGCGCTTGTTCGATGCGACGGCGATGGCGCGGATGCGACCGGACTTGATGTGCGCGGCCGAGCTGCCCAGACCGTCGAACATCAGGTCCACCTGGCCGGCGATCAAGTCCTGCAGCGCCGGGCCGGCACCGCGGTAGGGAATGTGCGTGATGAAGGTCTTGGTCTGCAGCTTGAACAGCTCGCCGGCCAGATGATGGGACGTGCCATTGCCGGCCGAGCCATAGTTCAGTTTGCCGGGGTTCTTGCGGATGTAGTCGAGCAGGCCCTTGAGGTCGGTCGCCTGCACATGGGTCGGGTTGACGACGATGACCTGCGGCACGCTGGAGACCAGGCCCACGGGGACGAAGTCGCTCTCCAGCTTGTAGTCCAGCTTGGGATACATGGACGGCGCGATCGCATGGTGCACCGCGCCCATGAAGAAGGTGTAGCCGTCCGGCGCCGCCTTGGCCGCGATGCTGGCACCGACGGTGCCGCCGGCGCCGCCCTTGTTGTCGATGATGAACTGCTTGCCGGTGGCCTTGGACAGCGCGGCGGTCAGCGGGCGCGCAAAGGCGTCGGTGCCGCCGCCGGCGGGGAAGGGCACGACGATGGTCACGGTCTTGGCCGGCCAGGTCTGGGCCTGCGCATGGCCGCTTGGTCCGAGCAGCGCGCTGGCCGCGCAGGCGAAGATCGCCAGTGTGCGCAGCGCACGGCCGCGAAGAAGCTTGTTCCGATTCATCTCGCTTGTCTCCTGGTCGCTGACGGATGTGCCCCTTCTAGCGAGGGGTGTCACGATCGTAGCGGGATTGCGGCAGCGGCAGCCCCAGGCTTTCCCAGCCGGACCGCTGGGCCTGTGCGGTCTGCGGTCGGCAGGCCCGCTGCAGCAGATGCGAGGGCCTCGCTTGCTGCGAGGCCTGTCGGCGATCAGCTCAGGCCGGGCAGCTTGAGCCAGCGCTGCAGGCGGCTGCGCAGCGCCGCGAAGTCCAGCGGCTTGGTCAGGTGCTCGTCCATGCCAGCCTCGGCGCTGGCGATGATGTCAGCTTCCAGGGCATGGGCGGTCAGCGCCAGGATGGGGAAGGGCGGCAGCAGGCCATCGCGCTGCTGCACGCGCAGGCGGCGTGCGCATTCCAGGCCGTCCATGCCGGGCATCTGGATGTCCATCAGCACCAAGTCTGGCACCACGCGCTGGCAGACTTCCAGCGCCTCGACGCCGTTCTTGGCCAGCTCGGTGTCCACGCCCATCAGCGCCAGGAACTCCAGCGCCACGACCTGATTGATGTGGTTGTCTTCGACCAGCAACACCACCGGCTTGCGGCCGTCGGCGCGCAGCTGTCCGCCCGCACCAGGATCCGCGTCAGCTGGGCCATCAACGCCCATACCCGCCTGCGCCCAGATCGACCGGGTATGGTTCACGAGACTTGCAGAATTCATAGCAGCACAGCCCTGACGTCGCCGATTCAACAGCGCGAAAACTCCCGGTCGAGCGCTGTTCTTTTGGCAGCTCTTCCGACCCCTGTGATGCGCGACCCGACAGCGTGCGCGCTTCGCCCAGCAGACCTTGATGCGACGAGGCTCTCTTGTCGTGCAGGTGACACAGCCGGCGCGCCGCCCATTTATACGCCACCCAGGGGCAGCGTCCGCAACGACGTAGGTCGAGCTCGCCGGCTCGTGGGGCCCATTGTTGCCTGAGGCCGGCGCGGGCGCAACGGCTCGCATTCCCCCATCGGCAGGCATTGACACTTGTGACCTGTTCTCCTGACAGATGATGTCGCGGGAGCTTCCTAGAATCTTCGGCTCCTGCTTCATCAGCCTAGCCCGAGTCGCCCCTATGTCCGACGGTCTGATCCGTATCCGCGGCGCACGCCAGCACAACCTCAAGAACCTGGATCTGGACATCCGCACCGGCGAATTGACGGTGGTCACCGGGCCCTCTGGCTCGGGCAAGTCCAGCCTGGTGTTCGACACCCTCTACGCCGAGGGGCAGCGCCGCTATGTCGAGACCTTCTCGGCCTATGCGCGCCAGTTCCTCGACCGCATGGACCGCCCGGCGGTGGACAAGGTCGACGGCGTGCCGCCGGCCATCGCGATCGACCAGACCAACCCGGTGCGCACCTCGCGCTCGACGGTCGGCACGATGACCGAGCTGAACGATCACCTGAAGCTGCTATTCGCACGGGCGGCCGAACTGTTCGATCGTGATACAGCTCTGCCAGTGCGCCACGACAGTGCGCAGACCATCTATGCCGAGCTGATGAGCCGCACGGCGGGCGCCGACCCCCGCCTGGTGCTGACGTTCCCGGTCGAGCTGCCGGCCAACACCACCGCCGAGCAGCTGGAGCAGTGGCTGTCGGCCAGCGGTTTCACCAAGGTGCAGGCAGAGCGGGACGCGGGCGACAAGAAGCTGCTCGACGTGGTGGCCGACCGCTTTCGCATCCAGGGTGCGGACAAGCAGCGCGCGATGGAGGCGATCGAGCTGTCGCTGAAGCGCGGCGGCGGCCGGCTGAACGTGTACGTTCTGCAGGAAGGAGCTGGCCCCTCGCCTGCGGGTACGCAGGCGGTCCCCCGAGGGGACGCTGCCGTTCTTGGGAGCGGCCCTGCGAACGGCCAGGCCGAGCCGCTGCTGTGGCGCTACTCCACCGGTCTGCACTGCCCGGAGAGCGATCTGCGCTATGCCGACCCGCAGCCGGCGCTGTTTTCGTTCAACTCGGCCTTCGGCGCCTGCGAAAGCTGCCGCGGCTTCGGCCGCGTGATCGGCGTGGACATGGGCCTGGTGATCCCGGACGGCAAGAAGACGCTGCGCAGCGGCGCGATCAAGCCGATGCAGACGCCGGCCTGGAAGGAATGCCAGGACGACCTGATGAAGTACGCCGGCGAAGCCGGCATTCCGCGCGACACCGCGTGGAACCAGCTGACGCCCGCCCAGCGCGACTGGGTGATCGAAGGCTCGCCGCACTGGAACGGCAACTGGAACAAGCAGTGGTACGGCGTGCGGCGCTTCTTCGAATACCTGGAGAGCAAGGCCTACAAGATGCACATCCGCGTGCTCTTGTCCAAGTACCGCAGCTATACCGAATGCCCGGCCTGCGCCGGTGCGCGGCTGAAGACCGAGGCGCTGCTGTGGCGCATGGGCTCCAAAGAGCTGGCCGATGCGGTGCTGCCGCCCGAGCAGCGCTTCCTGCCCCAGGGCGTGAAGTGGAGCCGCGCCCAGCTGGAGGCGCTGCCGGGTCTGTCGCTGCACGACCTGATGCAGCTGCCGCTGCACAGGCTGCGCCACTTCGTCGACGAGCTGAGCCTGCCCAGCACCATGCTGGACGAGGCGCTAAAGCTGCTGCTCGACGAGATCCGCAACCGGCTCAAGTACCTGTGCGACGTGGGCATCGGCTATCTGACGCTGGACCGCCAGAGCCGCACGCTCAGTGGCGGCGAGGTGCAGCGCATCAACCTGACCACCGCTTTAGGCACCTCGCTGGTCAACACGCTGTTCGTGCTGGACGAGCCCTCGATCGGCCTGCATCCGCGCGATATGAACCGCATCGTCGAGGCGATGCAGCGCCTGCGCGATGCCGGCAATTCGCTGGTGGTGGTCGAACACGACCCGGCCGTGATGCTGGCCGCCGACCGGCTGATCGACATGGGCCCCGGCCCGGGCGAGAAGGGCGGGCAGATCGTCTTCGACGGCACGCCCGAGCAGGTGCGCAGCGCCGACACGCTGACCGGCGCCTACCTCGGCGCGCGCAAGCATGTGGGCATGGGCCTGAAGCGGCCGGTGGAGCCGGGCACGCCGCGGTTGATCCTGGAAGGCGCGCGCGAACACAATCTGCGTAACGTCAGTGTGGAGTTCCCGCTGCAGCGCATGGTGGTGGTCACCGGCGTCTCGGGCTCGGGCAAGAGCACGCTGATGCAGGACGTGCTCTATCCGGCGCTGGCCCGCCACTTCGGCCAGGCCACCGAGACACCCGGCGCGCACGACCGCTTGCTCGGCGCCGATCATCTGGCCGATGCGGTCTTCGTCGACCAGTCGCCGATCGGCAAGACGGCGCGCTCGAACCCGGCCTCCTATGTCGGCGCCTTCGATGAGATCCGCAAGCGCTTTGCCGATGCGCCGCTGGCGCGCGAGCGCAGCTACACCGCGGGCATGTTCAGCTTCAACGCCGGCGACGGCCGCTGCCCGACCTGCGGCGGCTCGGGTTTCGAGCATGTGGAGATGCAGTTCCTCTCCGACGTCTATCTACGCTGCCCCGATTGCGACGGCAAGCGCTTCCGCGCCGAGATGCTGGACGTCAAGTTGGAGCGCGGCGGCCGCGAGCTCAGCGTGGCCGATGTGCTGGAGCTGACCGTCAGCGAGGCGGTGCAGCTGTTCAAGGACGAGCGCGAGATCGTTGCCAAGCTGCAGCCCATCGTCGACGTAGGCCTGGAGTACCTGACCCTGGGCCAGCCGGTGCCCACGCTCTCGGGTGGCGAGGCCCAGCGCCTGAAGCTGGCCGGCTTCCTGGCCGAGGCGGCGACGGCGGCCAGCAAGAGCCGCCAGGCGGTGGCGAAGAAGGGCACGCTGTTCCTGTTCGACGAGCCGACCACCGGCCTGCATTTCGACGACATCGCCAAGCTGATGCGCGCGCTGCGCAAGCTGCTGTCGGCCGGGCATTCGCTGATCCTGATCGAGCACAACCTGGACGTGATCCGCGCGGCCGACTGGCTGATCGACCTCGGCCCCGAGGGCGGCGAGGACGGCGGCGAGCTGGTCTGCCAGGGCACGCCCGAGCAGGTCAAGGACCATCCGACTTCGCACACCGCTCAAGCGCTGCGCGAATACGCCGCGCATATGGACCGCCCGGCCATGGCGGTGGAAGAGGGCCGGCCGCTGCAGAGCATCGTGCGTGCGCGTCGCGCGGCGGCCGAGGCGATCCAGATCATCAATGCCCGCGAGCACAACCTGAAGTCGGTGGACGTCGAGATCCCGCGCGGCAAGTTCAACGTCATCACCGGCGTGTCGGGCTCGGGCAAGAGCACGCTGGCTTTTGACATCCTCTTCAACGAGGGCCAGCGCCGCTATCTGGAATCGCTGAATGCCTATGCGCGCTCTATCGTGCAGCCGGCGGGCCGGCCCGAGGTGGACGCGGTGCGCGGCATCCCGCCGACGGTGGCGATCGAGCAGCGGCTTTCGCGCGGCGGCCGCAAGAGCACGGTGGCCACCACCACCGAGGTCTGGCACTTCCTGCGCCTGCTCTATGTGAAGCTGGGCGTGCAGCATTGCGTGCACGACGGCATGCCGGTGCGGCCTCAGAGCGTCGAATCGATCGCCGCGCAGCTGATGCGCGACTTCAAGGGCCAGCATGTGGGCCTGCTCGCGCCCTTGGTGGTCAACCGCAAGGGCCTTTACACCGACCTGGCCAAATGGGCCAAGGCGCGCGGCTTTAGCCATCTGCGCGTGGACGGCGAGTTCCTGCCGACCTCGCCCTGGCCGCGCCTGGACCGCTTCAAGGAGCACACGCTGGAGCTGCCAGTGGGCGATCTGGTTATCGCACCGGACAAGGAGGCCGAGCTGCGCGAACTGCTGGCCAAGGCGCTGGACCATGGCAAGGGCGTGCTGCATCTGCTGGCGCCGCTGGACGGCCTGCATGCGGCGATTGCCAGCGGGCAGAGCACCGCCGGCATCGGCAGCGTCAAGGTGTTCTCCACCAAGCGCGCCTGCCCGGCCTGTGGCACCAGCTATGCCGAGCTGGACCCGCGCCTGTTCAGCTACAACAGCAAGCACGGCTGGTGCAGCAGCTGCGTGGGGACAGGTCTTGCGCTGACGCGCGAGCAGCGCAAGGCGCTGGACGAGACCCTGCAGGACAAGGACAACCGCGGCCGCGAGCAGAGCTTCCCTTCGGAAGAGGCTGAAGTCGAAGGCCTGACCGACCAGCCCTGCCCGGACTGCCATGGCGCGCGGCTGAACCCGGCGGCGCGCTCGGTGACCTTCGACGAGCAGTCGATCGCCACCGTGGCCTCCTGGAGCGTGGGCGAAGCGCGGGCCTGGATCGATGGGCTGAAGCTGACGGGGCGCGATGCCGACATCGCGCGCGATGTGATCAGCGAGATCCGCGGCCGGCTGGAGTTCCTGCAAGAAGTGGGCCTGGGCTATCTGACCCTGGATCGCGCCGCGCCCACGCTCTCGGGCGGCGAGGCGCAGCGCATCCGCCTGGCGGCGCAGCTGGGCTCGAACCTGCAGGGCGTCTGCTATGTGCTGGACGAACCGACCATCGGCCTGCATCCGCGCGACAACCAGATCCTCCTGAAGGCCCTGGCCACGCTGGGCGACAAGGGCAACACGCTGGTCGTGGTCGAGCACGACGAGGACACCATCCGCCGCGCCGACCATGTGATCGACATCGGCCCCGGCGCCGGCAAGCGCGGTGGCACCGTGGTGGCGCAGGGCACGGTGGCGCAGATCATGGCTGCCGGCGCGGACTCGCTGACCGGGCGCTTCCTGTCCAGGCCGCTGCTGCATCCGCTGCACGAGCGCCGCCCGGTCGACGCTGCGGGACCGAAGCTGACCGTGCTGCATGCCTCGCTGCACAACCTGCAGCAGGTCACCGTGGACGTGCCGCTGCAGCGCCTGGTGGCGATCACCGGCGTCTCGGGCTCGGGCAAGAGCACGCTGGCGCGCGATGTGCTGCTGGCCAATATGGCGGTAGCCGTGCCGCTGCGCAAGGCGCCTGCGAAGTGGACCGGCTGCGAGGCTGTCGCCGGCCACGAGCAGGTGGACCGCGTGCTCGAGGTCGATCAGACGCCGATCGGCAAGACGCCGCGCAGCTGCCCGGCCACCTACATCGGCTTCTGGGACGCGATCCGCAAGCTCTTCGCCGAGACCTTGGAGGCCAAGGCGCGCGGCTATGCGGCGGGCCGTTTTTCCTTCAACACCGGCGAGGGCCGCTGCCCCGGCTGCGAAGGGCAGGGCATGAAGACCATCGAGATGAGCTTCCTGCCCGATGTGAAAGTGCCCTGCGACCAATGCCACGGCCAGCGCTTCAACCCCGAGACGCTGGGCGTGAGCTGGCGCGGCAAGAGCATCGGCGATGTGCTGGCGATGGAGGTGGACGAGGCGGTGGAGTTCTTCGCCTCCATGCCCTCGATCGCGCATCCGCTGAAGCTGCTGCAGGATGTTGGACTGGGCTATCTGACGCTGGGCCAGCCCAGCCCGACGCTGTCGGGCGGCGAGGCGCAGCGCATCAAGCTGGTGTCCGAGCTGGTCAAGGTGCGCGACGACGTCACGCGCCGCGGCCAGAAGGCGCCGCACACGCTCTATGTGCTGGACGAGCCGACCGTGGGCCTGCACATGGCCGACGTCGAGAAGCTGATCCGCGTGCTGCATCGGCTGGTGGCCGGCGGGCACTCGGTGGTGGTGATCGAGCACGATCTGGACGTGATCGCCGAGGCCGACTGGGTGATCGACATGGGCCCCGAGGGCGGCAGCGCCGGTGGCCGCGTGGTGGTGACCGGCACGCCGGAGGCCGTGGTCGCCAGCGGCAGCCACACCGGCCGCGCGCTGGCGCCGGTGCTGGGCCGCGGCAAGACCTGACCCCGATGGACGAACGCACGCTCAGCCCCGCCGAGCTGGCCCATGCGCTGGAGCTGGTCGAGCAGGCCGACCTGATCGTCGTCGCGGCTGGCGCCGGCATGGGTGTGGATTCCGGCCTGCCGGACTTCCGCGGCAACGAGGGTTTCTGGCGCGCCTATCCGGCACTGGCGAAGTCGGGCATCGACTTCTATGCCGCCGCCAACCCGCGTCGTTTCGAAGAGGCGCCGCGCGAGGCCTGGGGCTTCTACGGCCATCGCCTGAACCTGTACCGGCGTACACAGCCGCATGCCGGCTTCGAGATCCTCGCCCGCTGGGGTGCGCGCAGCGAGCAGGGGCTGATCGTCTACACCAGCAATGTGGATGGGCAGTTCCAGCGCGCCGGCTTTGCCGAAGGCGCGATCTGGGAATGCCATGGCTCGCTGATGCATCTGCAATGCACGCGGCCCTGCAGCGAGGCAGTCTGGCCGGCTGACGAGTTCCAGCCCGAGATCGACGAGCAGCGCTGCCTGCTGCTCAGCGAGCTGCCGAGCTGCCCCTGGTGCGGCGCGCTGGCGCGACCCAATGTGCTGATGTTCGGCGACGGCGCCTGGGTCGATGCGCGCGAGCGCCAGCAGGGCCGTCAGGTGCTGCCGCGGCTGCGCGAGGCACGCAAGCCGCTGGTCGTCGAGATCGGCGCCGGCACCGCGGTCGCGTCGGTCCGGCATTTCGGCCAGGGCGTGGTGAGCCAGTTTGGCGGTCGGCTGCTGCGCATCAATCTGCGCGAGCCGCGGGTGCCGCAGGCGGACGATCTGGGTCTGGCGATGGGTGCGCTTTTGGCGCTGCGGCAAATCGATGCGGCGCTGGGCGCGCCATCGCTGCCTGGTCAGTGAGGCTTGCGCTGCTGCTCGCTGTCGAAGCGCTTGGGCCGGTAGACATTGCCTTCCCATGCCCCATCGAGCGGGGCTGCGCCGAACTGGCTGCGCCGCTTGGCGCGCGCGATCGCATCGAGAGTGGCCTGATGGGCCACGCGACGGCGTTCACGCCCGTCGAAGCGCCAGCCCAGGCTGGCGCCGAGTCGACGCCTGAAGTCTTCCCAGCGGCTTTCCAGCCACAACTGACTCCTCCGCCCCAGGCACATGTGCAGGGCCAGCGCAATGCAGATCAGCAGACCGAGGCTGGCAAAGACTTTGGTGAGCATGACGGGCCGGGCAATGACGGTGTCGTACCGCTGATGGTACCGGCCATGCTACCCCAAACGAGGGATATCGTCTGGCGGCCGGACTAGGTAGTGGCCCGGGGCAGCTCGCTCAACGCGAGCACCGCGTCAGGCACGCTGCGGCTCAGGCCGTCACGTGAAACCGGGTCAGCCAGCTGCGCCAGTGTGTCTGCGTCCAGCTGTCCCTCGTCGCCGCCCAGCGCGACGATGGGCTGCAGCAGGGCAGCCAGTGCCGGGTCGTCGAAGCGGGCAGCCCAAGCCTCGCCGTCGAGATCGACCGCCAGCATGAAGCCGATGCACCAGTCCTCGGCGTCGGTCAATTCGGCGCCGTCGGCCTGCTCGGCGATGCTGAAGATCGGCTCCCAGGCGTCGGGCTGACGACTCAGCTGCTCGTCCAGCGCGCGCAGATGCCGAAGCACCTGCAGGCTCAGCTTCTTGCGTTGCTTGCCGCTGGCAAAGGGCGCACCGTTCTCGCCATCGCCGCCCCAGATCGAGGGCAGCCAGTCGCTGCCCGGGCGCTGCGCCAGCGCCACCGGGCTGAGCAGCAGGGCGGTGAGATAGCCATCCAGTGCCTCGATGTTCATCGCGCCGTCGCTGGGCAGCGCGGCCAGCGCATCGTCAAGCGCGTTCAGTTCTGCGTCGGACAGCGGCAGATGGTCCGAGGCGGGGTTGTAGCGGGGATAGTCCATGAGCGGGTGTGTCTGTGTTGCGCGATCAGCCGTGGCGGCCGTGGCGACTCTTGGGTTTCTTGGCGTCGAACTCGGCGATCTGCTTCTTCAGCAGCGCCATCAGCACGCGCGCATTGGCCTCGCTCATGATCAGCAGCGAGCTGGGCGACAGATCGTCAGGGGCGGCCTGGCGGGCGCTGACGATGGTGTCGATCTTGAGCATCAACTCGCCATGTGGCGAGTTGGCGGCAGCCTTGAACTTCTGGATCTCGATCTGGTGCGTCTTCATGGGCAATCCTGCAAAGGCGAGAGCGTAGCAGCGTGGCGGCCTGGGTAGGATGGCGTCAACCACAGTCCCTCCCGCCCGACCATGCCACAGCAAACGCCTGCGACCTCTTCGGCACTCCCGTCCGCGAGTGCGGTCTCCGCCGCCGATCTGGGACGCCCGTCGTCCGGCTGGCGGCTCAAGCTCTACACCGTCATCTTCGAAGCGGATACCCGGGCCGGCAAGGCCTTTGATGTCGGGCTGATCGTGCTGGTCTCGCTCAGCGTGCTGGTGGTGATGCTGGAGAGCGTGGTCGCGTTGCAGGCACGCTACGGGCTGCTGTTCGATGTGCTGGAGTATCTGTTCACGGCCTTGTTCACCGTGGAGTACATCGCCAGGCTGGTCTGTGTGCGTTACCCCCTGCGCTATGCCCTGAGCTTCTACGGCATCGTCGATCTGCTCGCGGTGCTGCCCACCTACCTGGCGCTGTTCATGCCCGAGCTATACGCCCTGGTTGACGTGCGCGTGCTGCGGCTGCTGCGCATCTTCCGCATCTTCAAGCTCGGCGCCTATCTGGCCGAGGTGGCGATGCTGGCGCAGGCGCTCAAGGCCAGCGCGCGCAAGATCCAGGTCTTCCTGACCGTCGTCGTGATGGCGGTGATCATTGTGGGCACCGTCATGTATCTGGTCGAGGGCCCGGCGAACGGCTTCACCAGCATCCCCACCAGCGTCTACTGGGCGATCACCACGATGACCACGGTGGGTTTCGGTGACATCACGCCCAAGACCGACCTGGGCCGCGCGATCGCCTCGCTGATGATGCTGCTGGGCTGGGGCGTGCTGGCGGTACCGACCGGTATCGTTACCGCCGAGATGACGATGCAACGCGCCGGACGCGCACCGACCACGCGCCGCTGTCCGGAGTGCCTCAGCGAGGGGCATGCCGCCGACGCGCGCTACTGCCGCGATTGCGGCGCACCGCTGCCGGCCTACCAGCGCGAGCCCGGCGTCTGAGCGGATCGCAGCGCGTCAGCCGCGCGAGCGCCGCCACAGCCGGCCGAGCAAGGAGACTGCGGCCAGGCACAGCGCACCTGCCAGCACGCCAGCAAGACCGTTGAAGGCAATGCCGGCCAGTTCGGCACTGAAGCTGCCGCTGCCCAGCGGCGCGCTGAGCTGCTCGACCAAGTGGTGCGCGAAGGGCAGTCCATGGACCAGGATGCCGCCGCCGACCAGGAACATCGCGGCGGTGCCCAGCACCGACAGCGCCTTCATCAGCCAGGGCGCCGCGGCGAGCACGCTCCGGCCCAGTGCCTGCTTGGCGGCGGAGGCTTGGCGGCTCAGGTGCAGGCCGACGTCGTCGAGCTTGACGATCGCGGCCACCAGACCGTAGACGCCGACGGTCATCACCAGGGCGACGGCACTGAGCACCAGCAGTCGCGTCGTGAAGCCGGCCTCCGCCACCGTGCCCAGCGTGATGGCGATGATCTCGGCCGAGAGGATGAAGTCGGTGCGCACCGCACCGCGGATCTTGTCGCGCTCGAAAGCGAGCAGGTCCACCGCCGGGTCGGCAAGCGCCTGGCTCAAAGCCTCGTGCTCCGCCTCGACTTCGGCCTTGCTGTGCATCAGCTTGTGCGCCAGCTTCTCGAAGCCTTCGTAGCAGAGGAAGGCACCGCCCAGCATCAGCAGCGGCGTGATCGCCCAGGGCGCCAGGGCGCTGATCACCAGCGCCGCGGGGACGAGGATGGCCTTGTTGAGCAGCGAGCCCTTGGCCACGGCCCAGACGACTGGCAGCTCGCGATCTGCGGCGACGCCGGTGACCTGTTGGGCGTTCAGCGCCAGATCGTCGCCGAGCACGCCCGAGGTCTTCTTCGCCGCCAGCTTGCTGAGCAGCGCGACATCGTCGAGCACGGTGGTGATGTCGTCGAGCAGGGCGAGCAGGCTGGAGGCCATGGTGAAGCTGATCCTCGGTAGGCGATTGAGGCCTGTTTGTACCTCATGCGTGCCCCGCCACGGGGTCAGGCCTTGCCATTGGCCGCCTCATCGCCTAACTTGGATCATCATGGCCAGGCCACCACGCATCGAATTCGCTGGCGCGGTCTACCTCGTCAGCGCGCACGCGCCGCAGGGCGCGCTCGCGTTCAGGGATGAGCAGGACTGCGCTTCGCTGCTCGAACTGTTGGCTCAGGCCCTGCAGCGTTTCGATGCGCAGGCGCTGGCCTACAGCCTGGCGCCACAGGGCTACCAGCTGCTTCTCCATACGCGCCAGGCCAATCTGTCGCGGCTGATGCGTCACCTCAGCGGCGTCTACACCCAGGCCTTCAATCGGCGCCACGCTCGTGGCGGTGCCGTGTTCCAGGGGCGCTTCAGGGCACTGCTGGTCGATCGCGAGCGCCTGCTGCTGGATGTCTGCCGCTATGTCGATCTAGCCGCGCAGCGCGCCGGGCTGGTGCGCGATGGGCGCGCCTGGCTCTGGCACAGTCGAGGCGCGCATCTGGCTGAGTGCGAGGCGCCTGTCTGGCTGGATGTCGATGGGCTGTACGGCCATCTGCTCGGACGTGCGGTGCACAAGGCGGGCGACCGGCGCCGCGCTGCAGAGCGCTATGGCCGCTTGCTTGCGGCCGAGCCGCAGCTGGACATCTGGCACCATCTGCGTCGACAGATCTTTCTCGGCGACGAGGACTTCGCCGCTTCGCTTGGCAAGCGACGCCCGGCTCGCGGGATCGCGCGGCGCTTGCCGCGCAGCCGGCTGACGCTCCCGCGCAGCGGGCCGTCGCGGGCGGAAGCCCTGTACCGGGCACACACCGAGGCCGGGCTCTCCATGTCGGCACTGGCCGCCGAGCTTGGGCTGTCGGTTTCCAGGATCAGCCGCATCATTGCCGCTCATGAACGCCAAAGGCACATCTGAGATGAGATACCGCTTGTCGGCCGGCTTGGCCAGTTCGCTGCTCGCGATGGTCCTGCTGTCCGCGCCCGGAGCCGCGCGGTCGCAAGCCCCGGCCTATGCCGGCCCGCTGTTCGACGCCCATCTGCATTACAACGACGATGCGCAAGGTCCGCACCCCTTGCCGGATGTGCTCGGCCGCATGCAGCGCAGCGGGGTGCGTGCGATCGTGGCCAACAGCCGGCCCAATGAAGGCACGCGCAGCCTCGCCGCGGCACGTGAGGCCACGCAGGCCGCGGGCGTGCGCGTCGTGCCCTTCATCAGGCTCTATCGCAACCGCGCCGACTACAGCAGCTGGTTCGCCGATCCGAGCATCTACCAGATGGTGCTGGACGAGCTCAGGCGCGGCACCGAATCCGGGCCCTATCGTGGCATCGGCGAGTTCCATCTCTACGACAGTGCCAATGCCGACGGGCCGGTGGCCAGGCAGCTGATGCAGCTGGCGGCCGAGCGCGAGCTGGTGGTGCTCGCTCATGTGGACGATGTCGCCATCGACCGGCTGATGGCGCACGCGCCCAAGGCACGCCTGATCTGGGCCCACACGGGCATCGGCGGCACACCGATCGAGCGGGTGCGCGAGCTGCTGCATCGCTATCCACGCCTGATGGGCGAACTGTCCTACCGTCCTGGCCTGAGCGAGAACGGTCGGCTCAACCCGGCATGGCGTGAGCTGCTGACCGAGCAGCCGCAACGCTTCCTGGTCGGCTCGGACACCTGGGTGAACGCGCGCTGGCAGTACTACGAAGGCTTGATGGGCGAGGCGCGCGCCTGGCTGGGCGAACTGCCGCCAGCGGCAGCGCGACAGATCGGCTGGGAGAACGGCGCGCGGCTTTTCGGCCTGGAGTAGGCCGGCGCGACCGGCGGCGGCTTCAGTGCAGCGTGGCGGCTGGCGGGCCTTCGGCCGGCGCAGGCATGTCGCCAGCCTCGTCCTCACGCTCAGCCCAGGCCTGCGCGCTCAGCTCGCGCGCCGCCTCGAGTTGCTGACACAGCTCGAACACGCCCAAGCCATCGGCCTCGCCGACCGTGTCGGCCTGCGGCACGGCCGCCACCTCGGCGGGGAGGTCGGCCAGCGCCCCCAGCAATTCGAACAGCAGCTCCAGTCCTGGCTCATCGGGCTGCAACTGGCGAGCGGCACCCAGGCTGCGGCACAGGTACCAGCAGGCACTGGCTGCGTCCTCGCAGCGGGCGTGATACAGCGCCAGCTGCTCCAGCGCGGCGGCGCGCTCCGCTTCGGTAGGCGCCGGCGGCTCGACGGCGTCCGGTCGCGCGGCGCAGGGCTTGTCCTGCGTCACCGACTCGGTCCCCTGCAATAACTCGGCTGTCTTGCTTGCCATCGGATGCCTGCCTTCCACAACAATCGCGACCTCGCCTCCATGCTAGGCACCGCCGCTTGCAGCGACTGCCCCGCAACTCGGTGGTCGAGTCGGTCGATTGTTCGCATATTGCGCATTATTGCCGATTCTTACCGGGCGCCGCCCGCCTGTCCGCCGGCGACAGGTCGCTCAGGGCTTGTTCTTCACCGGCCGCGACCAGCCGCTGATCAGCACCTGCTTGCCGCGCGCCACCGCCAGCTCGCCGGCAGCGACCGGCTTGGTGATCGTCGAGCCGCCACCTATCGTGGCGCCCGCGCCGATCTCCACCGGCGCGACCAGCACGCAGTTGGAGCCCACATGCACGTCGTTGCCGATCACGGTGCGGTGCTTGTTGGCGCCGTCGTAGTTGGCGGTGATCGAGCCGGCGCCGTAGTTGACGCGCTCGCCCACGGTGGCGTCGCCCAGATAGGCCAGATGGTTGGCCTTGGCGCCCTTGGCCAGCGTCGAGTTCTTCACCTCGACGAAGTTGCCGATATGCACCTCGGCGCCCAGCTGTGCGCCGGGGCGCAGACGGGCAAACGGGCCGATCAGCGCACCTTCGCCGACGCTGGCGCCGGCGGTCTCGCCATCGATATGGGTGAACTCGTGGATGCGCGCGCCGGCGGCAATGCGGGCATTGCGGATCACGCAGTTGGCGCCGATGCGCACGCCGTCGCCGAGCTCGACGCGGCCTTCGAACATGCAGTTGACGTCGATCTCGACGTCCTGGCCGCAGACCAGCTCGCCGCGCAGGTCGAAGCGCGCCGGATCGGCCATGCGTACGCCGGCCTCCATCAGCGCGTTGGCCTGCTGGCGCTGGAAGCGGCGCTCCAGGTCGGCCAACTGCATCGGGCTGTTGACGCCCAGCACCTCTATCTCGTCCGCGGTCTTCACGCCCAGCACCGGCAGCCCTTCGGCGACCGCCATCGCGACGATGTCGGTCAGGTAGTACTCGCCCTGGGCGTTGTTGTTGGACAGGCTCATCACCCAGCGCTTGAGCTGCGCGGTGGGCACGGCCATCACGCCGGTGTAGCACTCGCGGATCTGGCGCTGCTCGGCGCTGGCGTCCTTGTGCTCGACGATGGCCTTGACGGCCTCGCCGTCGCGGACGATGCGGCCGTAGCCGGTGGGGTCGCTGTAGTCGATGGTCAGCAGCACGAGCTTCTCGCCAGCGCTGGCCTCGACCAGGCGGCGCGTGGTCTCGGCGGTGATCAGCGGCGTGTCGCCGCTGAGGATCAGCGTGGTGCCCGTGGCGGGCAGCAGCGGCACGGTCTGCTGGATCGCGTGGCCGGTGCCCAGCTGCGGCATCTGGCGCACGAAGTCAGCGCCGCTGCCGGCCATCGCGGCCTCGACCTGCTCGGCGCCATGGCCGGTGATGA
Source organism: Roseateles sp. T103 (assembly GCF_057219915.1). NCBI lineage: Bacteria > Pseudomonadati > Pseudomonadota > Betaproteobacteria > Burkholderiales > Sphaerotilaceae > Roseateles > Roseateles sp. T103. The sequence continues at coordinate 457,296 of NZ_JBXVVS010000002.1, read as the reverse complement.
TGATGCGCTGCGCGGCGTGCAGCGGCGCGGTGCGGTCCAGCACATGCTGCAGCAGCGGCCGGCCGGCGAGCTTTTGCAGCACCTTGGGCAGGGCCGACTTCATGCGGGTGCCCTTGCCCGCGGCCATGATGACGATGTTCAGTGCCATGCGGTATATCGCGCCTCCCCGGTCACCGTGCCGAGGGTGGCGCGATTATCGCGGCAGCGCAACGGTGCCTTGCACCCTACTTGGTCGCGCCCGCCGGGGACAGTTGCACGACGACACGATGCGGCTCGGGACGCGTCTGCGGGAAGTCGGCCAGCGAGGCCTGGAACAGGCTGCCGATCAGCTCGATATCGCCGATGCTGAAGCTGTCGTCGCTGGCGCGCGCTTCGTAAAGCGGCTCACCGCTCTTGCGGTCACGCAGCAGCATGGCCACCTCCCGGTCGTAGCGGCGCTCCATCATCGGGTCCACCGGATAGGGATGGCCGAGCCGGCCGAAGTAGGGGCGCCAAGGGCCATAGCGCCAGTGGAAGTAGCTGCCGTTCCAGCGCCACCACAGCGGGTCATCCCAGGGCGCGCGGTCCTGGCGGCTGATGCGCACGCCCAGCGAGACCAGCACATCGGCGCTCTTGGCGTCCGCGGCTCGCTTGAAGCCGACCTTTTCCAGCGCCGCCTGCGCGACGCGCTCGAGCTCGTCCTGCTGCTTGGAGCTCTGTTGCGAGGGAAGGCGCTCGAAGGCGAAGCTGCCCGGCACACGGCCGGCGGGCCAGCTGCCGAAGCTCTGCGCATCGGCGCTCAGGGTGTTCAAGCCGCTGCATGCGGCCAGGCTGGCGACAGCCGCAGCAGCGGCCAAGCTCAACAGTGCACGGCGAGGCATCGTGACCATGGGTTCCTCCTGGGTTGGGGCGCCGCGCGGCATTTGCGGCGCAACCGGATAACAACGCAGTTCAACGGCCGCGCGATGACGGCAGTCATGCGGCGCAATGTAAAGCCAGCCTCAGCAGACTTAAACGATGGCGGAGCGCCTCGCTCGGCTTAGTCGTCCTCGCGTACGAGGCGGATGACATTGCCGCCACCGCCAGAGGGCTCGCCACAGTGTTCCTCTTCGTCGAAGGCGATGTCACCGTCCGGCACCGGACTGCCGGTGGCCTTGATGGTCTCGAAGGGGAAGAGCTTGCGGTCCATCATGTGCGAGGTGACGATATTGCCCATCGCGGTGAACATATTGTCGACCCGGCCAGGGAACTTCTTGTCCCAGTCCTGCAGCATGGCCTTGACGGTGGCGCGCTGCAGGTTCTCCTGGCTGCCGCAGAGGTTGCAGGGAATGATAGGGAACTCGCGGTGCTCGGCCCAGCGCGCCAGATCGCTCTCGCGCACATAGGCCAGCGGGCGGATCACCACGTTCTGGCCGTCGTCGCTGACCAGCTTGGGCGGCATGCCCTTCATGCGGCTGCCGAAGAACATGTTCAGCATCAGCGTGGTGACGATGTCGTCGCGGTGGTGGCCCAGCGCGATCTTGGTCGCACCCAGCTCCTTGGCCACGCGATAGAGGATGCCACGGCGCAGGCGCGAGCACAGGCTGCAGGTGGTCTTGCCCTCGGGCACCAGCTTCTTGACGATGCTGTAGGTGTCCTGCTCCTCGATGCGGAAGTCCACGCCTATGCTCTTCAGATAGGTGGGCAGCACCTCCTCGGGAAAGCCGGGCTGCTTCTGGTCCAGGTTGACCGCGACGATGTCGAACTTGATCGGCGCGCGCTGCTGCAGATTGCGCAGGATGTCCAGCAGCGAATAGCTGTCCTTGCCGCCGGACAGGCAGACCATCACCTTGTCGCCGTCTTCGATCATGTTGAAGTCGCTGATCGCCTGGCCGACCAGGCGATGCAGGCGCTTGCTGAGCTTGTTCATCTCATGCGCATGCTTCTTCTCGGCGGCCTTGAGTTCGGCGGCTTCGGGGCTCAGCGTTGTATCGGTCATCGTTGCATCCTGTCGGTCTTGATCGGGTGAAGCCCGCGGATCCGGCTGTGCCGGGCCACCGGGCTTGCCCCCTCGAGGGGGCGCGCATCAGCGCGTAGGGGGTGGGACTACCACTGGCCGCACTCGGCACTGATTGCGACTTGGCAGTCGGGAAAGATTTCGAGCTTGGTCACCTTGACGCGCACGCCCACCACGCCGCTGAGCTTCATCAGCCGCGTGCTGAGCTTGCCCAGCAGCGCCTCGAGCAGGTCGGTGTGCTCGGCGGTGCATTCGTCGATGATGATCTGGCGCACGCGCCGGTAGTCCAGCACATGGCCGATGTCGGCGTCGCGCGAGACGATGGTCTGCGCGCCCAGGTTGACCTCGGCATCCACCTGGATCGGCTGCGGGCCTTCGCGCTCGAAGTCGAGCACGCCCAGGTTGGCGCCGAAGCGCAGGCCGCTGATGTGGATGATCTGGCGGTTGTTGCGGCGCAGGGCCGGCGTCGGCTGGCCCTCCTTTACGGGGCGCAGGAAGGCCTCGATCTGCTTGGCCGCGACCACGCCGTCGCCCAGCGCGGTCTGCACGCAGGGATGCTGGCGGCCGCTGGCGTCGCCGGCGACGAACAGGCCCAGCGGCGCGAAGCGCGGCTCGTCGCGCCAGGGGTGCGAGGGCGCGGTGATGCCGGCACGCTGCAGTGCGTCGCCGACCAGCAGCCAGGCCGAGGGCTCGGGCGTGAACCCCAGCAGCGCAGCGACATGGTCGAAGCGCTCCTCGCCGAAGTCCTTCGACGCAACGACGATCTGCGCGCCGTCCGCCCGCAGCGCGCTCGGCATGGGGCAGCGCGGGCGCTGCACGATGCCCGCGCCCTCGGTGGCCAGCCGGTCCTGCAGCGATTGCTGCGCTCGCCAGTCGCTGCGCGACCACAGCGTCACCCGATGGCCGCGGGCCTGCAGGTAGAGCGCGTTCTCCATCGCGTTGTCGCCGCCGCCCAGCAGCAGCACGCGGCCCGGCGGCAGCGCTGCGCGGCGTTGCGTCAGGCTCAGCGCATCCATCACTGGCGAGCCCTGCGGACCGCCGGGGAAGAAGGGCTCGGGGCGCAGCGGCACCAGACCGGTGGCCAGCAGCAGCGTGCGGGCCGAGAGGCGTTGGCCGTCGTCGAGCTGAAGTTGCCAGCCGGCGGCCGACCAGTCGATATGCGTCGGCACGCGGCCCGGCAGCAGCTGCACGCCGGGCAGCTGCGCGGTGTGGCGCGCGAAATGCTCACCCAGCGCAGCCAGGCTCTGGCCAGGCGCGCCCAGCACCCAGTCCTGCTCGAAGCTCAGGTCCTGCAGGCTGTGGCACAAGCGTGGCGCGCGTTCGACCAGCGCGACGCGCAGGCCCAGCTGGCTCAGCCAGGAAGCCGCGCTGCAGCCCGCCGGGCCGCCACCGATGATGGCGACGTCAAGCATGCCGGTATCGCTCATGCGCTGGGCTCCAGATGCGATCGTGCGCGCAGGCCGCTGTCGCGCAGCTCGTTGTAGATCACGCCGACGGCGATCGCCAGGTCCTCGGCGAAGTAGCGCTTCAGATAGGGCGAGGCCAGGAAGTGTTCCTGCATCTTCTGGCGCAGCGAGAACTGGAGCCGCACGCGCTTCTCGCCTTCCGGGTAGAGGCCGATGCGGATTGCATAGCCTTCCTCGATGGCACCCTGCAGGCTGGCGTGGAAGCGGCGCAGCAACTCGTGGTCCTGGATGCGGTGCAGGGTCGCGCGGTCGACCAGCTCGACGCCCGGCTCCATCCGCTGGCCCAGTTGCTGTGCATCGAGATGCAGCTCGGCGACCAGCTCGATGTTGAAGACATTCATCTTCACGTCCACGCGCGCCGGCTCGGCGAAGCCATCGGCCCAGTCCAGGCGGTAGCTGACATAGGAACGGCCACCCGCCCGGCGCACCAGATCGGCGCGGCAGAAGGGGTAGCCGGTGTCGGCATGGTCGCGGCAGGCCAGTTGCAGGCGGTCCTGCACCGTGCGCTCGAGGAAGCGCGCCACCAGTTCATCGATCTGCTTGGTGGAGGTGCGGCGGATGCCGATCGCGGCGGCGACGGCGAACAGCATCGGCAGCAGCACGACCAGGGCCTGGCCGGCCGGGCCCTGCAGGCTGTCCGGCCCGCGCAGCAGCACGGCCACGGCCGCGCCCATCGCGGCCAGCACGATCAGGCTGAGCGCGACGATGGCCGCAACCGGCAGGGTCACGATGATGTCGTGCAGGCCGCTGCTGCGAGGCGAGGCGGAGGCTGCTTCTTTGCTGCTGTCCATGGCTGGTCTCTGGAAGACCCGCGATTATCCCAGCGCGGCCGGTTCGGCCCGGCGGGCGGGCTTTGCATGGCCCTTGCTTGCCTACTGCGCTGCGGAGGCCGCTGCCGGTGCGGCGTGCCGGCGCCACAGCCGCCAGCCCAGCAGCAGCGCCAGCACCGCGCCATAGATGGCCGGCTCGGTGAAGTCGTTCTTGCCCGCGCGCATCCAGATGAAATGGGCCAGTGTGATCAGGCTCAGCAGATAGACCAGGCGGTGCAGCGCCTGCCAACGCCGCCCGCCCAGCGCGCGGATCGCGGCGTTGAACGAGGTCGCTGCCAGCGGCAGCAGCAGCAGCCAGGCGGCGAAGCCCATCAGGATGAAGGGCCGCTTGACGATGTCGCGGGCGATCTCGGCTGGATCCAGCCCCATGTCCAGCCAGCCATAGGCGAGCAGGTGCAGGCTGACGTAGGCGAAAGCGCACAGGCCCAGCATGCGGCGAAAGCGCGCCAGCGCCGGCAGCTTTAGCGCCTGGCGCAGCGGCGTGATTGCCAGCGTCAGCCACAGCAAGCGCAGCGCCCAGTCGCCCAGGCCGCGGATCAGCGCCTCGGCGGGGTTGGCGCCCAGCGTGTCGTTGGCCGCACCCCAGACCAGCCAGGCCAGCGGCAGCAGCGCAGCCACGAAGACGAGCGGCTTGGCGGCCGGGTGTAGCAGTGGCGATCGGTGCGGCGTATTCATCTTGATCCAGCAGGTGCCGCAGATCCGGCTCTGCCGGGCTGCCGGCACCGCCCCCTCGAAGGGGCGCGCGCAGCGCGTAGGGGGAGGTCAGTAGTACTTCTTCAGATCCATGCCGGCGTAGAGCTGGCCCACCTGGGCCTCGTAGCCGTTGAACATCAGCGTCGGCCGCTTCTTCGCGAACAGGCCGTCCTCGCCGATGCGGCGCTCTGCCGCCTGGCTCCAACGCGGATGGTCCACCCTGGGGTTCACGTTCGAGTAGAAGCCGTACTCCTGCGGCGCCGCAGCCATCCAGCTGGACGTGGGCTGCTTCTCGACGAAACGGATCTTCACGATGGACTTGGCGGACTTGAATCCATACTTCCAGGGCACGATCAGGCGCACAGGCGCGCCGTTCTGCTTGGGCAGCAGTTCGCCGTACATGCCGAAGGCCAGCAGCGTCAGCGGGTGCATGGCCTCGTCGATGCGCAGGCCTTCGACATAGGGCCAGTCCAGCACGCCGGAGCGCAGGCCCGGCATCTGCGCCTTGTCGGCCAGCGTGACGAACTCCACGTACTTCGCGCGGCTGTTGGGCTCGACCTTGCGGATCAGCCCGGCCAGCGACCAGCCCACCCAGGGGATCACCATGGACCAGCCCTCGACGCAGCGCAGCCGGTAGATGCGCTCTTCCATGGGCGCCAGCTTGAGCAGCGCATCGAGGTCGAAGACGCCGGGCTTGGCGACCTCGCCCTCGACGGCGACGCTCCAGGGCCGCGTCTTCAGCGTGTGGGCGTACTGGGCCGGGTCGCTCTTGTCGGTGCCGAACTCGTAGAAGTTGTTGTAGGTGGTGGCGTCGCGGTAGCTGGTCGGCTTGTCCATCGTCATCGCGCCGGCAAGCTGGCTCTTGACGGCTGCGAGCTTGGTCGCCTGCGCCTGGCCCAGCGCTTCCCGGCTCGTCCACGCCGACAGGACAGTGCCAGCCGCGGCACCAGCGGCCAGACGCAGCCAATCCCGGCGGTTCTCGACAAGATGCCGGGGTGTGATCTCGGAGGGCCGCGGCGCGTCGGCCGGGCGCATCGAAGGCTTGGTCATCGGGTCTTCCTCGGTGTTCGGGCTTCAATCGCCGGGATGGGAGCAGACCTTACGCGATCTGCGCCGGTCGAGTCGCCGCAGCGCGCAAAACCCCAAGCTCAGAGGCCCTTGCCCTGTCGCCAGGTCCGTGGACAGCGCACCGAGTTCAGGATCTGCGCGTACTCCTTGCTTGCCTTCAGGCTGGCAAGGCCGCGATTGAAGTCCTCCAGCAGACGTGCGCTGCCGGCCCGCTTCGGCGGGAGCAGCAGATGCGTGGTGAAGGCGTCAGTCAGCAGGCGAGGATGAGCCGCCAGCCGTTCAGCATCTGCGGCGCTGAAGTGCACCGACAGAAGATCGCAGGCCACATTGCGCTCCATCGGGATGATGTCGATGCGTCCGGCGAGCAGCTTGCGCAGCCCCAGCAGATCATCCGGCGTGTAGTCCGCCTTCAGCGTGCCGGCACGGACGAGCGACCAGAACTCGGGGGTGTAGGTGTAGTCGCGGATCACGCCGATCCGCCAGGCCTGCAGATCGGCCAGTTTGGTCCAATCGACTGCCGTATCGCGCCTGTGCAACAGCACCCACTGTTCGGTGAGTACGTTGTCGCTGAGCAGGAAATCGCGTCGGCGCTGCTCTGACGCGCCCCAGTAGGCCGTGGCATCCCAAAGCCCTGCCAGGGTTTCCTGCTGCGCGCGCGACCAGGGCAGGAAGTGGTAGCTGACCTCATGCCCGGCCAGCTCGAAGGCGCGGCGCACGATGTGCAAGGCCACGCCCTGGTCGGGCCGCGACGCCGTCGCGTAGGGAGGCAGCTCACCGGTGGCGATCCGCAGGCTGGCTGCCTGCGGCGCGCTCGGCAGCAAGCCCAACAGCGACAACAACAGGCCGGCAATGGCGCTGCGCATGTCGGGCCGGCGTACTCAGAGCGAGCCGTAGGAGTGCAGGCCGGAGAGGAACATGTTGACGCCCAGGAAGGCGAAGGTGGTGACCAGCAGGCCGACCAGCGCCCACCAAGCGGCGACCACGCCGCGCAGGCCCTTCATCAGACGCATGTGCAGCCAGGCCGCGTAGTTCAGCCAGACGATCAGCGCCCAGGTCTCCTTCGGGTCCCAGCTCCAGTAGCCGCCCCAGGCCTCGGCGGCCCAGAAGGCGCCCAGGATGGTGGCGATGGTGAAGAAGGCGAAGCCCAGCGCGATGGCCTTGTACATCAGGTCGTCGAGCAGCGTCAGCGAGGGCAGTCGTGCGGTCAGCTTGCCGCGCAGCGCCACGCAGGCGGTGAGGAAGACCAGCACGCCGGCCATCTTGCGCGCCCAGGCTTCCAGGCCAGCGGCGGTCTCGGGCGAGACGCTCATGCCGAAGCGGAAGGCCAGCAGCACGGCCACCAGCGCGCCCGGCACGCCAATCAGGCCGATCACCAGCGCCCGTGGCGTGGCGGTCTTGAGCAGGTAGGCCAGCGCCACCATCGCCGACATCGCGAAGGTGCCGTAGCCGACAAAGTTGGCCGGCACGTGGATCTTCATCCACCAGCTCTGCAGCGCCGGCACCAGCGGTTGGATCTCATGCGCGCCGCGTGCCACCGTGTACCAGAGCAGGAAGGCCACCGAGGCGCTGATGATGAGCATCACCCAGGCACCCAGAGCGCGGGTCTTGAAGCGCTCTTCGTAGTACAGGTACATCAGCGCTGTCATCCAGGCGAACATCACGAACACCTCGTAGAGGTTGCTCACCGGGATGTGGCCGATGTCCGGCGCGATCTGATGGCTCTCGAACCAGCGCACCATGGTGCCGACCAGGGCCATGAAGACCGCACCCCAGGTCAGGCGCGTGCCCAACTGCTCGGCGACGTTGTCCTGGCCGCTCGGATTCTTGGAGAAGAAGCCGCCCCAGTAGGCCAGGGTGCTCATGAAGAACAGCACGCTCATCCACAGGATCGCGCTCTGGCTGGACAGCATGTACTTGAGCAGGAAGACCTGCTCGCCAGCGGCGAGGTCGGCGCCGAAGCTGTCGGTCTGGCGCTGGTAGAGATGGATGGCCAGCAGGCTGGCCGCGCCGGTCAGCACCGAGAGCAGGCGCAGCGGTCGCCAGAACCAGCCCAGCGCGATCAGCGAGGGCACGGCACAGACCAGGATGCCTTTCTCGTAGCCGTCCATCGAGGCGTGATAGCGCGAGAAGGCGAAGACGGCCCCGAGCACGACGACCAAGGCGAAGGCCCAGTCGGCAAGGCTGCGGCTGGCCAGCAGGCCGCGTCGGCCCAGGGGGATGCTGATGCTGTCGGTGGCTGCGTTCATGTTGTGCGGGTCCTCATGCTGGGCTCGTCCTGCGCGGCGTCAGGCAATAGTGACTGTCGCAGATGTGCGAATTCCTGGTCAGTGTCCATCGTATTGCGGGTGCACGACAGCGCCATGCGCAGCCGCGAGCTGCCGGTGGGCGTCGGTTCGATCCAGACCCACAGTCGGCGCTCCTTCACGTAGAGCATTGCGAAGACACCGACGATCAGCAGCACCGCACCCAGATAGACCAGGGTCTGGCCGGGGGCGCGCGCGACCTGGAACACACTGGCCTGCACCTGCTTGAAGTCCGACAGCTGCAGCAGTACCGGGGCCGGATAGAACATGCTGTCCGACAGCGCCAGCACGGCCTGGGTCATGAAAGCCTGTGTCGCGGCGCCCGGCTCCACCGGTGCCAGTCCGGCGTCCTGGCGGGTGATCTTGTAGAGCTCGAAGAGCGCGCCGTTGAGGATGCGCAGCAGCACCTCGGACACGCGCTCGCGCTCGGCCTCGGGAACTTCCGAATCGATGAACTGCGACAGCGCCGGCAGGCCGCCGATTTCGCCCGGCGTGCCCGGCTTGACGCCCTCGGCGCCAGCGAAGAGGCCCAGCGCACGCAGCGCGGTGGCCTTGAGCTGCGGACGCATCTGCGGTCTATCTTCAGGCGTGGCCAGCGCAGCGTAGCGCTCGGCGGCCCGGTCGCGCAGCGTCGCTTCGCTCAGCGCCTGGCGCAGGTGCAACCAGCCGTCGATCTCGCCCTTGTCGTCCACCGGGATGCGCAGATAGCGGAAGGACTCGGCCGGCGTGTCACGCACCCCTGCCAGGAAGACCCGCTGGCCGTCGAGCTGCACCGGCACCATGTAGTTGTTGTACTCACGGGCCTGACCGCTGGCGTCGCGCAGCTTGTAGCTGACCGAAGGCCCGACGTTCTGCAGCTTCTTGTCGCCCGGCGCCTTGGCGCCGCTGCCCAGGTGCTTGTTCAGCGAACCGACCAGATCGACCTTGCGCACATCGGTGGCCGCCGGGTCGCTCTGGCTCATGTTCTCGACATTGATGACGCGCAGGCCGCTGAATTCCAGCGTGAGCTTCTCGTCGCCGTTGCTCAGCGAAGTGGCTCCGCCCACCAAACCTTCGATCTCGAAACTGGGCGCGCGGCCGCGCAGCGGCAGGGCGCGCAGCTTGAGCTGCGAGCCGCCATCGTCGAAGCTGCTCTGGTAGATCGCCACACCGCGATGGATCAGCGGCTCGTTGACCTTGATGGTGGCCTCGGTGGTGGCGCCATCCGCATGGTCCCGGATGATCACCTCGCTGGCGAACAGCTTGGGCATGCCGGTGTCGTAGTACTCGACGATGAACTTCTTCAGTTCCACGTCGAAGGGCAGGTCCTGCAGCACCACGCCGTCAGGCATGGACAGGATGGCGGTGGCCGTGCGTCCGCCTTCCGGCACCATCAGATTGCCACGGAAGCTGGGGTTGTTCGGGCCCAGGCGATGCTCGGGCTTGACCTCGGAGACCAGGCCGCCGCCGCGGTAAATGGTCTTGTCCTGCGCCCACATCAGTGCGCGCACGATCAGGTCGCCGTCGAACAGGCCACCCAGGCAGATCAGCACGATGGCGCCATGCGCAGCCAGATAGCCGATCTTGTTGGCCGCGCCCTTGCGCGCTGCCACCATCGTGCCCTTGTCGCGAATCTGCGCGCGCGCCTTCCAGCCCTCGCGCTCCAGCAGCGCCGACACCCGGGCCAGTGCCTGCTCGGGCGGTACCTCCAGCGCGCCGATGGCCTTGTGCGGGAAGGCGGCCAGCGCGCTCTCGCGCACATGCTCTTTGTAGCTCTTCAGGTCGGCAATGATCTTGGGCGTGTTGCGTGCGATGCACAGGCTGGTGGACACCACCAGGAAAGCCAGGATCAGCAGGAACCACCAGGCGCTGTAGACGGTGTAGACATCCAGCTTGCCCAGCACCTCGGCCCAGAAGGGGCCGAACTGGTTGACGTAGTTGTTCAGCGGCTCGCGCTGCTTGACCACCGTGCCGACGATAGAGGCGATGCAGATGACCGTCAGCAAGGCGATGGCGAAGCGCATCGACGACAGCAGCTCGTACAGCTCTCGCCAGACGCTGGCGCGCGGCACGACAGGGGGCTGCTGGGGCGCCGGGGCCGGCTGCTCCGGCAGAGCGTTCGCGGGCGACGTCAGGGCGGTGTCGGACATGGGCGGAGATTGTCGCGTTGTGTCTGCACGGCAGGTGCAGATGCAAAAAATGGCCGGGCTAAGCCGCGGCCATTTCTGTGGGGTCTTGCTATTCGACCGGCTGGCCCCGGTTCGGGGCGATCGATCAGCGCAGGCCGGCGATGTAGTCGGACACGGCCTTGATCTCGCGGTCGTTCATCTTCGCCGCGATCGCGACCATCTGGGCACTGTTGCCGCGGCTGCCGGCACGGAAGGCGAGCATCTGCGCCTCGGTGTAGTCGCTGTGCTGGCCGGACAGGCGTGGATACTGGGCGGGCATGCCGGCACCGTTGGGGCTGTGGCAGGCGGCGCAGGCCGGGATGGCGCGGTCGGCGATGCCGCCGCGGTAGATCTTTTCGCCCAGCGTGACCAGGGTCTTGTCCTTGGCTGCGCCCGGCTTGGCGCTCTTGCTGGCGTAGAACGCGGCGACGTCCTTCATGTCCTCGGGCGTCAGCGCCGCGACCATGCCACTCATCACGGCGTTCTTGCGCTTGCCTTCCTTGAACTCGATCAGCTGCTTGACCAGATAGTCGGCATGCTGGCCGGCGATGATGGGGTTGGCAGGGCTGCCACGCGAGCCATCGACGGTGTGGCAGGCCACACAGACCTGCGTGGCGATCGCTTGGCCCTTGGCCAGATCAGGCTTGGCCGGTGCCTTGGTTTCGGCAGCGCCGGCGGTGGCGGCGACGAGGAGGCCCGACAACAGGAAAGCGGCAGTCTTCATGAGTTTTCTGGTTTCGGTAAGCGCAACCCGGCGATTTTACAATGGCAATTCAGTCAGACCGGTAGCTTCATGACCAACCCCACTCCGAACCGTCCGCCAGCCCAGGCGCCCGAGATGCCTGTCGCCCTGGAGGCACCGTCGGACAAGGCGGTGTTGGCCTGGGCCCACACGGCCCGTTTTCTCACCACCGCCAGCGAACTGCATCACCTGCCGGCGACCGAGCTGCCGGAGATTGCCTTCGTCGGCCGCTCCAATGCTGGCAAGTCCACCGCCATCAACACGCTGGCGCAGCAGAAGCGCCTGGCCTTCGCGTCTAAGACGCCCGGCCGCACGCAGCACATCAACCTGTTCGCGCTGGGGCCCAAGGACGAGCCGGACGCGCTGTTCGCCGACTTGCCCGGCTACGGCTACGCGGCCGTGGCCCGCGGTGCCAAGCTGCGCTGGCAGAAGGTGATGGCCGATTACCTGGAGATCCGCCGCAGCCTTTCAGGCGTGGTGCTGATGGTCGACTCGCGTCTGGGCCTGACCGACCTGGACAAGCAGTTACTCGACTTCGTCGGCCCGCGCGTGAGCACGGGCGAGGTCAAGCTGCTGGTGCTGCTGACCAAGGCCGACAAGCTCAACCGCAAGGAAGCGAACGCAGCGCTGGAGCAGCTGCAGGACTTTCTTGGCGGCATGGCCACCGAGGCGGCGGACATCTCGGTGACGCTGTTCTCGGCGCTGAAGAAACAGGGCGTGGCCGACGTGGCGCAGATCCTCTTCGAGTGGGTGCACAGCGCGCCCAGACTGCCGGCCATCGGTGAAGTCCCGGCCCCGGGCCTGTCGCCGGCTTGACAGGAAGGCGGCGAGCCGCGCCGCCATACTCGGCGCCCTCAGCACCTGGAGGGCCCGCCTTGATCGAGACATACACGCTGCAGCTGCCGCACGGCATTGCGCTGTCCTGCCGTGCCTGCGGACCGGTAGACGCGCCGCGCATCGTACTGCTGCATGGCTTCCCGGAGGCTGCCTTCATCTGGGACGAGGTGATGCTGTCGCTGGCAGACCGCTACCGCTGCATCGCGCCCAATCTGCGCGGCTTCGAGGACTCCTCGCATCCTGCCGGGGTCGAGGCCTATCGCGCCAAGCATCTGATGGCCGACATCGTCGCGCTTGTTGCGCAGACCGGTGACGGGCCCTTGGCGGCCCTGGTGGCACACGACTGGGGCGGTGCGGTGGCCTGGAACCTCGCGGTGCAGCGGCCCGAGCTGATGCAGCGCCTGGTCATCGTCAACTCGCCGCACCCCGGCACCTTCCTCGACGCGCTCAAGCACGACCGCGCGCAGCAGGAGGCCAGCGCCTACATGAACTTTCTGTGCCGCGCCGATGCCGAGGCGTTGCTCGCAGAGAACGACTTCGCGCGTCTGTGGCCTTTCTTCGCCGGTCCTGATGGGCAGGCGCCTTCCTGGCTCGACGAGGCCACGCGCGAGCGCTATCGCGCGCTGTGGCGCCGAGGGCTGACCGGGCCGCTGAACTATTACCGTGCCTCGCCGATGCGTCCGGCCACCGCCACCGATCCCGGTGCCGCGGCGCTGGAGTTCGCGCCCGAGTTCGTCACCGTCAGGCTGCCCACGCTGGTGATCTGGGGCGAGCAGGACCACGCGCTGCTGCCGGTGCTGGTCGAGGGCCTGGAGCGCTACGTGCCGCAGCTGAAGCTGCAGCGCGTGCCCGATGCCGGCCACTGGGTGATCCACCAGCAGCCGGCGCGGATCGCGGCGCTGATCCGCGCCGAGCTCGAGGCTTGAGCGCGCTCAGGGCCGGCCGATGAACAGGTAGACCTCGGTGCCGCCGCGTGGTGCGTGGCCGATGCCGAGGTACAGCGGCCCCAGGCCCGTGTCAGCGCCGACGAAGACGCTGCCGGCATAGCGCAGATCGGAGAGGCTGACGTTTTGACGGCGGTTCCAGGCATTGCCCGCTTCGAGCGAGGCGCCGACGACGAAGCTGCGGGTCAGCAAGGGCGTCTCGCTCAGTCGCATGTAGTAGCTGGCGCGTCCGAAGAGCAGGGTATTGCCGCTGATCTGACCGGGCTTGTAGCCGGAGAGCTGCTGAAAGCCACCCAGCGTGTAGGGGCCTTGCGCCGAGCTCTCCGGCTGATGCGCCACCAGCGCGCGGCCATAGAGGTTCAGCGTGTGTGCGCCCCAGCTCTTCACGCCGGTGGCCTGCAGCTCGAGACGGTTCGCCTCGTCGCGTGCTTGCGTGGCGCTGGACTGGTGTCCGGCCAACGCCTCGAGCTGAACGCGGTAGCCGCGCTGCGGGAAGTTGGCGTAGTCGAGCTGGTCCACCACCGCGCGAAGGCGCAGCATGGTCTCGCTCCAGGTTTCGTCGAACACGCTGTCGGGCACCGACATCGACACCAGGTCTGGGCTGATGCGCCAGCGCTGGTGCACGATGCCGGCGCGCAACTCGCCCAGCCTTCCCCAGGGCTGGCCGAGGTCGAGGCCCGAGGTGCTGCCGCTGCGACCCAGGCGTGCGACGGCACGGTTGCTGTCCGGGGCATAGATGTGGATGGCACGGCGGTCCAGCTCGCCCCAGCCGGAGAGGAACCAGTCGCTGGACTGGCCGATGGTCAGCGCCAGCGGCTGGTAGAGCTCGCTGTACAGCCGTGGCGTCTGGCCGATGGTCAGCTGGTTGCGCCATTCGGTGCCGCGCTCGGTGAGCCAGTGGCGGTTGTGGCTGACGCGCAGGTTGAAGGCGCTTTCGCCGCTGAAGTCGGTGCTCAGGTCCAGGCCGATGCGGAAGTAGTTCGGCCCCCAGGGCTTGTCTTCCAGCGCGAAGACCAGCGCATCGCCCTGGCTGCGCGGCTCGATGCGGTAGTCCACGCGCACATAGTCGCCCGAGGAGGCGAGCAGGCGCAGGTCGCGTTCGGCCTTGACGGGATCGAAGGCCGCACCGGGCTGCGACTGCAGCTGTTTGCGGAATCGTTCCGGATGGGTCTGCCCGCTGCCCTCGAACGTCACGGCGGCCAATCGCGGCGACTGCGGCGCGCTGCGTTGGCGCTCCAGCTGCCACTGCGCATAGGCCTCGGGCGGCAAGGCGAGCGGGCGCAGCCGCGCCAGCAGTGCTTCGGCCGCCTGCTCGCCGGCGGCGATGAACTCGCGCGCTCTATCGAAGTCGCTGGCGCTGAGCTTGTCGAGTCTCGGTGTGATCAGCAGATCCTGCTCCCACAGGCTGGCCAGGCTGCGCTGCACGTTCTGCTCGGTGAGGATGTTGATCATCTGCGCGGTCAGGCCGACCACCGAGCCCAGCGTTTCGCGCCCCGCGATCGGCGTGCCGACATTGACGACGATGAGCCGCTCGGCACCCATGCGCCTGGCCACGTCCACCGGCACGTTGTTGACCAGGCCGCCGTCGCCGAGGATGCGGCCCTGCCATTCGATGGGCGCGAACACGCCGGGCACGCTCATGCTGGAGCGCAGCGCCAGCGCGAGGTCGCCATGATCGAGCACGACCTGCGCGCCGCTCTCCATATCGGTGGCCACGGCGCGGAAGGGCGTGGGCAGCGCATCGAAATGCTCGACGCGCGAGACCGGCAGTGTGAAGCGGCGCAGCAGCAGCTCCAGACCGCGGCTGGACAGCGTGCCCTGCGGTGCGCGCAGCTCGCCGCCGCGCATGCCCACCTCGATGGCGGGCGAGAACTCGAAATCCTCCTCCTTGCGCCGTTGCGAGAGCAGCTGGCGGTCGACGCGGCTGTTGAACAGCTGCGACCAGGAGATGCTGGCGAGCTCCTGCTCCAACATCGCGGCGGACAGTCCGCTGGCGTGCAGTCCACCGATGATGGCGCCCATCGAGGTACCGGCGATCAGGTCCACTGGGATGCGCTCGCGCTCCAGCACCTTCAGCACACCGATATGCGCCAGCCCGCGCGCGCCGCCGCCGGAGAGCACCAGACCGACGCGCGCGGCAGCGCTGGCCTGGGGTCGCGCCGGCAGGGGACTTGCTGCTGCGCCGGGCAGATCGGTCTGGGCCGCGGCAGGCAGCGCCAGCAGCAGCGCGGCGAGCCAGCCTGCGCCCAGCGCACGCCGCTTCGCGTCAGCCCGGGTCACGGTCGAGGTTCTGCATCAGTTGCTCGATGGCGCGCTGCACCAGGGTCTGTTCCTCGAGCTGGGTGATCAACCCGTTGACGAACAGTCGCTCAACCGCACCGCGCGTCAAGGGGTGGTGCTGTTGTGCATCCTGCCCGACGAAGAGGAAGAGCTGTCGGCTGTCGCTGATCGCGGTGATCTGCGCGGTGATCCATTCGCTTTGCACGAACAGGTGATACCAGGCGCCGATCTGCAGCTGCGCCATCCAGTCGTCGAGCACGACCTGGGTCTGGGCCGCGTCGGCCTCGAGCGGCAGTGGGACCGTGGGCAAGGTGGCCCGATCCACATGGGCGTGGAAGAACTCGCTGGCCAGCCGCGATTCGCGCTCGTCCAGCAGCGGCTGCATCGCCGTCGGCGTCGAGGCGGGTGCTGCGACGGGTGTCGCGGCCGGGCGCGTCGGTGTCGCCGGGCGCTCGGGCCGCGTGGCCTGTGCCGGCTGGCCCAGCAGCAGGCGGCCGTGCAGCTGTATCAGGTCGTCGAGCATGGCCTGGCGCTTCTCTGCCGCCAGCTGGACCCGCTCCATGCCCTGTTCGATGCGTTGCACGAGGCCGGGCAGGGCCTGGCGCAGGCCTGCGCGTTCGGCCTCGCTGGCAGGGACGTGCAGGCTCTCGAGCAGCTCGTCGACCAGCTCGATCGCCGCCAGGGCTTCGGGGGACTCGCGGCCATGCTCGACCATCGCATCGACGATCACCTCCACCCAGACGCCGCGCAGGAAGGCGCGCAGCATCGGGCTGGTCTGCACCGTGGCCCTCGCCTCGCGCAGCTGGGCATCGATCTGCTCACGCAGCACGCGCTGCCAGGCCCCGCGCTGCTGCTGCCGCTCCAGCCTGGCCAGTGCCGTGCTGCTGGCTTCGCCGCGCTGGCGCGCCTGGCTGGCGATGAAGTCCTGCAGTGCCTTGTGGACTTGCTCGAACATGGCGGCGGTCGGCTGAGCCTGGCTCAGCAAGGGCTCGATCAGTTCGTCGAGGAAGACAAGAAACTGCTGCAGATGCGCATCGTCGGGGCGCTCGAAGCCCATGCCGTGTGCCGCCACCTGATTCAGCAGCCGCCAGGTCGGGTGGTCTTGCTGGCGCAGCAGGCCCAGGTCGACATGGGCCAGACGTGCCACGGCCACCTGCAGCCGCGCCAGGCGGGACTTCACCGGCGGCAGCAGATAGGGGTCGGCGAGGATCTGGTCGTAGAGCCGCGCGAGCAGATCGGTGCCCGGCGCCAGCGAGGCCGGACCGAGCAGTGCCGGCCCACGGCCGCCCAGCAGTTGCGGGCGCGAGGACAGCAGGTCCAGGCGCTCCGACAGCTGGTCCAGCGAGGCGGGTGCGGTGGGCGTGAGCGGGCCGTGCAGCGAGGCATCGACCGCCTGCCGGTGTCGCAGCAGGTCTTCCGACTGCGGCCGTCCGTGGCTGACGACGAGCTGGCTCAGTTCCGCCCTGCGCAGTTCGGTGCACAGCTGCGCATAGAGCTGGTGCAGCGCCTCGGCCAGTGCCGGTGCTGCCGCCTGCAGCAGCGCGTAGCGGCCCTGCGCGTCCAGCGACAGCTGCTGTTCCATGGCCTCGTAGAAGGCCTGCGCGAAGAGCGCCGGGCGCAGCGGGTTGTCATTCTTGCGCGCGCGTGCAGTACCCCGCAGTGCGGCGAAGAAGTTGCCCAGTTGCAGCAGCTCGGCGCCGCTGCGCTCCTCGACGGCGCGGATCGCATGCGCGATCGCCACGTCCTTGAGTGCCTGGGCTTCATCCACCAGGCTCAGGCCTCGGGCGCCGGAGGCCTGCAAAGGGTCGGCGCCGCTGGCCGCCGCCTGGATCAGCGTCGGCAGCTGCTGCAGCAGGTTCTGTTGCACACGCAGACCCTGACGCTGCCAGACCTCGTGCAGATGGTGATGCTGCATGCGCTGGCGAAGCGCCGCAGCGACATCGTCGACGAAGCGCCGCGTCAGCGTGGGCAGCAGGACGAGTGCGTCGTCGACGAGGATCTGCAGCGTAGGGGCAGAGGCCATATTGCGTTGCCCGGCGGCGAGGGCGGTGATGCGATTGTTGGGCGCATTATCGAACCGGACGGCAATGAAAAAAGGGCCGCTGTGTAGCGGCCCTTCCATGAAGCGAACGCGGGGTAGCGTTCGGCAACGCTTCTTACATGTCCATGCCCATGCCGCCCATGCCGCCCATGCCGCCGCCCGGCATGGCCGGAGCTTCGTCCTTGGGAGCCTCGGCGACCATGCACTCGGTCGTCAGCATCAGCGAAGCCACGGAGGCAGCGTTCTGCAGCGCGGTGCGGGTCACCTTGGTCGGGTCCAGGATGCCCATCTCGATCATGTCGCCGTAGGTGTCGTTGGCGGCGTTGAAGCCGAAGTTGCCCTTGCCTTCCAGCACCTTGTTGATCACGACGCTGGGCTCGCCACCGGCGTTGGCAACGATCTCGCGCAGCGGGGCTTCGATGGCCTTCAGGATCAGCTTGATGCCGGCGTCCTGGTCGGCGTTGTCGCCCTTGATATCGCCAGCCGCCTGACGGGCGCGCAGCAGGGCCACGCCACCGCCGGCCACGATGCCTTCTTCCACAGCAGCGCGGGTGGCGTGCAGCGCGTCTTCCACGCGGGCCTTCTTCTCCTTCATCTCGACTTCGGTGGCAGCACCGACCTTGATGACGGCCACGCCGCCGGCCAGCTTGGCCACGCGCTCTTGCAGCTTCTCGCGGTCGTAGTCGCTGGTGGCTTCTTCGATCTGGATGCGGATCTGCTTGACGCGGGCTTCGATATCAGCGGCAGCGCCGTTGCCGTCGATGATGGTGGTGTTTTCCTTGCCCACTTCGACGCGCTTGGCCTGGCCCAGGTCAGCCAGCGTGACCTTCTCGAGCGACAGGCCCACTTCCTCGGCGATCACCTTGCCGCCGGTCAGGATGGCGATGTCTTCCAGCATGGCCTTGCGACGGTCGCCGAAGCCCGGAGCCTTGACGGCCACGACCTTCAGGATGCCGCGGATGGTGTTGACCACCAGGGTCGCCAGGGCTTCGCCTTCGACTTCCTCGGCGATGATCAGCAGCGGACGGCCGGCCTTGGCCACAGCTTCCAGCGTGGGCAGCAGGTCACGGATGTTGGACACCTTCTTGTCGTACAGCAGCACGAAGGGGTTGTCCAGAATGGCGGCCTGCTTCTCGGGGTTGTTGATGAAGTAGGGCGACAGGTAGCCGCGGTCGAACTGCATGCCTTCGACGACGTCCAGCTCGTTGTTCAGGCTCTTGCCGTCTTCGACCGTGATCACGCCTTCCTTGCCGACCTTGTCCATCGCCTCGGCGATGATGCCGCCGACGTCGGAATCGCTGTTGGCCGAGATCGTGCCGACCTGGGCGATTTCCTTCGAGGTGGTGGTGGCCTTGGAGGCTGCCTTCAGCTGGGCGACCAGGGCCTGCACGGCCTTGTCGATGCCGCGCTTCAGGTCCATCGGGTTCATGCCGGCGGCCACGTACTTCATGCCTTCGCGCACGATGGCCTGAGCCAGCACGGTGGCGGTGGTGGTGCCGTCACCGGCGTTGTCGCTGGTCTTGGAAGCGACTTCCTTGACCATCTGCGCGCCCATGTTCTGCAGCTTGTCCTTGAGCTCGATCTCCTTGGCGACCGAGACACCGTCCTTGGTCACGGTGGGGGCGCCGAAGGAGCGCTCCAGCACCACGTTGCGGCCCTTGGGGCCCAACGTGACCTTGACGGCGTTCGCCAGGATGTTCACGCCTTCGACCATGCGGTGACGGGCGTCGGAACCGAAGACAACGTCTTTTGCTGCCATTTGTATTTCTCCGAATTCAGTGAATCAGTACAGGAAGTCGCGGGAAGGATTTACTTGTCGACGACCGCGAACAGGTCGTCTTCCTTCATCACCAGCAGTTCTTCGCCATCGACCTTGACGGTCTGGCCGCTGTACTTGCCGAACAGCACGCGATCACCCACCTTCACGTTCAGGGCAACGAAATCACCCTTCTCGTTGCGCTTGCCCGGGCCAACAGCCAGCACCTCGCCCTGGTCGGGCTTCTCGGCGGCGTTGTCGGGGATGACGATGCCAGACGCGGTCTTGGTCTCGTTTTCCAGGCGCTTAACGATCACGCGATCGTGCAGAGGACGCAGTTTCATTACATCTCCTTGAGATATCTCGGTGCTTGAAGCAGGGTGCGCAGTCAACCGAGCACCCATTCACATGCGAAGACCCGACGCAGACGGTGTCTGGCGGGTCGTTAGCACTCGGTCTTGGTGAGTGCTAGCGAAGTCATTATAGGGTTGACGCTGCGGCTTTCAAGTAGGCGCCGCGACGATGGGAGTCGGCTGTCGTGCGAGGTGATGACTGTATAAAAAACCAGTATCATGTGCTGACGGTGCCCAGCAGCCTGGGTACGTCAGACGGGAGCCAGCATGAACCTGAACCTGAACGATCCTGACAGCATCGTCGCCTGGTGGAGGGTCTACCCAGGGCGGCATTGGGCCTATCTCGAGTACTACGCAGTGCATGCCCAGGCGCAGTTCCAGCCGGCGATACGCCAGGCGCAGCGGCGCATCGCCGCCGATCCGCTGTTCGCGAGCGCGCTGGTCGACATTCCGGTGGCTGCCGCAGGCGGATCCCGGCTGCGGCCCGGTGAGATGGCGGTCGACGATGCCACCGGTGCCGGCCGCGCCGATGGCGGCGATGAACGCATGGCGTGCGAACCGATGCTGCTGGCCGCCTGATCGATTGCAGTTGCCAGGGCGTCTTCTCGATACCCCGGCATTTGGCCCGGCGACCTCCGTGTTGCCGGGCCATTTTTTTGCCGCCTGGCGACGCTATCGGCGCTGGCGCTTGGCCCCTCAGGGCAGCACCAGCGAGACGCAGCCGAAATAGATCAGCAGGCTGAGCACGTCCTGCAGGATGGTCGCCAGCGGCCCGCTGCCATAGGCCGGATCGGTGCCCAGGCGGCCCAGCAGCCATGGCAGCATCAGCCCCAGCACCGAGGCCAGCATGCTCGCCAGCGCCAGTGCGCCGGTCACCGCCGCAGCCAGCGAGAGCTCGCCAAAGGCCAGCCAGATCATCGGGAAGGCCATCGCTGCCAGCGCCAGGCCGATCAGTGCACCGGTGCGCAACTCGCCGCCGATCAGTCGCGCCAGCCCCACGTGGCTTAGCGACAATCCGCGCACCGCCACCGCCTCGCTCTGCGTGCCTATCGCGTCGGCCAGATAGACCAGGCCCGGCACGAAGAAGGCCAGCGCCGGCTTGGCGGCCAGGGCCGACTCGAAACGCGCCACCACCATCGTTGCCACCATGCTGCCCAGCAGGCCGACGGCGAGCCAGGGCAGGCGGTGGCGCACCCGGCGCAGCGGCGGCGCCTCGATGGCGTGGCGGGCCAGCTCGGTTTCGCGCGTGATGCCGGCCAGACGGTGGATGTCCTCGATGTGCTCGCGGCGCAGGATGCTCATCAGCGTGCCCGGCCCGACCACGCCGACCAGGCGCCCGTTGGCGTCGACCACCGGCATCGCTGCGACGCCATGCTGCAGCGCGATCGACGCCATCATCTCCTGGTCGGTGTCCGGCGATACCCAGGGGCCGTTGTGGCGAGCCGCCTGGCCCACCGGCATCTCGTCGGGCAAGGCGAGAAGTTCGGCGGCCTCCAATGTGCCGAGCAAGTGCTGCTTGCCATCGACGACGCACAGCAGATGCCAGCCGAGCAGACCCCCGTCGCGCACCCGCTGGCGCACGGCCCGCGCCGAATCCTCGGCCGCGGCAACCAGCACGCCATGCGGGACGACATGCCCGCCCGAGCTTTCCGGCACGGCCGGCGCAGCTGGGGGCGTGGCGATGGTGTTGGTGGCGGAGCTCATCGGCGGGTGCAGTCCTCGCAGGACAGGGATGCGCACATTGTCGGCTGCTGGCCGATGTGTCGATCGGCCCCTTCATCGATGAAGCGCACGCCCGATGCTGAGTCAGCCTCCTTGCACGCGGGCGCTCGGGCCAGTTGTGCGCAACTCAACTGCCGGTGGTGACCTTCATCGCGAGCCGCTGCAGCCCCTGCGGCAGGGCGCCGTTGATCGCCACCAGGGCGCGCAGCACCGGGTTCTTCTCCACCGGCCAGTGCACGCGGCGCGCGCCGGTGGCGGCGCGCCAGACCACCTCGGCCACGTCCTCCGGGCCGAGCTTGACGCCCAGCCGGCTGATCAGCGCGTCCTTGCCGTGGTCGGAGAGCATGCCGGTACCGACGAAGTTGGGCATCACGTCGCAGACCCAGATGCCATGGCGGTCCCACTCCAGGTTCAGCGCCTCGGTAAAGCCGCGCACCCAGAACTTGCTGGCCGAGTAGACCGCGAGGCTGGGCACGCCGTAGTTGGCCGAGGCCGAGCTGAGGTTGACCAGGCGCGCGCCGGGCGTTGCGGCGAGCAAGGGAAAGGCGCGATGGCTGCAGTACAGCAGGCCATCGTTGTTGATGTGGTTGATGCGGCGCTGCCGCTCCAGCGGCAGCGTCTCGAAGGCACCCATCTCCAGCACGCCGGCGTTGTTGATCAGCAGCTGCAGCCCTTGGCCGCAGGTCTCGGCGAAGCGCGCGAAGACCGCGTCCACCGCGTCGGCGTCGGCGACATCCAGCACGGCGTCGAAGATGCAGGCGCTGCCCAGTTCGGCACGCAGCGGCACCAGCGCCGCGGCATCGACATCGGTGATCGCCAGTTGCCATCCGCCTTGCGCGAAGCGCCGTGCGCAGGCGCGGCCGATGCCGGCGCCGGCGCCGGTGATGAAGGCGATGCGATGCGCCGCGTCGGCGCTCATGCGGGGCTTGCTCATGCCTGTTGTACTCCCTTCCTGCTGCTTGTAATCGCGATCAGCCAGTCGGCGGCTTCGTCGGCGCGCTCGGCCCAGCCGGGTTCCTCGGCCAGCGGCCAGTGGCCGTGCTGAGCATATTCCCGATAGTCCAGCCTGTCGCGCCCATACAGGCGCGACAGCGCACGGCTCACGCCGATCGGCACGATATGGTCGCGCTGGCCGGCCATGGCCAGCAGCGGGCAGGAGATCGCGGCAATGTCCGCCCGGTTGCTGCCGCCCAGGTTCAGCGGCCCGAAAGCGGCTTGCCAGGCCAGGCGGCCGGATTCGGCCTGCATGCCGGCATGCAGGCGTTCGCGTGCCGGCTTGGGCACCGCGTTGAACAGCAGCAGCTCCGCCTCCCAGCGCGACAGCCGGAAGGCGCGTCGCCAGCTGCCCCAGCGCAGGAAGTGACGCGTCAGCGCCGGCCACATCACCGGGCGCTGCGGGAATACCGGCGCCGGCGCGGCGCTGCACACCAGCACGGCAGCGGCCAGTGCGCGCCGGGCCGCCACCATCTGCGTCAGCAAGCCACCCAGCGAATGGCCGACCAGGGCCACCGGCCTGGCCATGGCGTCGAGCTGCTGCTCTATCGATGCGAGGCAGTCTTCCAGCCCCAGGCCGTCGAGCCGTGCCGCATCGCCGCCGCCGTGGCCGGGCAGGGCGATGGCGCGCGTGTGCAGCCCGCGCGCCTCGAAGCGCGCCCGCCAGTCGTCCCACACCCGCGGCGTGCTCCACATGCCGTGCACGAACACCACCTGCAGCGGTGCCGGCGCGCTGCTGCGCATCGCTCAGGCTGCCCTGAGCTGTGGCCGCGCCGCGGGCGGCAGCTTGTAGTGGCCTGGCCGGCCGGCCGGCGCTTCGCCGATGTCGATGCCGGCCTTGGCGAGCTCGGCCTTGAGCTCCTTGCGGAAGCGGTGGTAGTCCACCTCGACCGCATGGCGCTGGCCGCCCTCGAAGTCGAAATGAGGATGCTCGATCTCGTGGCGGATCGCCGCCTGGATGTCGGCCGGGCGCCGGTAGCGGCCGAGGATTTCTTCGCAGGCGATGCGCGCCTGGTAGTCGGCCAGCGGCCAGATGCAGCCCAGCGGCTGGAACAAGCCGATGAAGTAGAGGTTCTGGTGCTCGGCATGCAGCATCTTGCGATACAGCGGCACTTTCTCTACATGCTTGAAGTTGATGAAGCTCTGGTCGAAGAAGGGGAAGGTGGTCCAGAAGCCGGTGCAGGCGCAGATGATGTCGAAGCGCTCGCGGCGGCCGTCGACGAACTGCACATGGTCGCCATCCAGCTTTTCGATCGCCGGGCGCGGCTTGATCTTGCCGTGGCGGATGAAGTCCAGCAGGTCCGAGTTCAGCGTCGGGTGCATGCGCAGCGCGCCCACCTTGGGCTGCGGCAGCCCATAGCGGCTGTAGGGCCCCTGCATCAGCTTGAGCAACTGCGTCGTGGACCAGTTGCGCAGCCACGAAGGCAGCCATGAGCTGCCGGACGCGAACACATCGGACGGCTTGCCGAACATGAACTTGGGCACGAACCATTGCGGGCTGCGCATCGACATGCAGACGTTGCCGGCCAGCCGGGCGGATTCCACTGCCACATCGCAGGCCGAGTTGCCGGCGCCGATCACCAGCACCGACTTGCCGCGCCAGCCGTCGTCCACGCCCTTGAAGTCGTGCGAGTGCATGAAGCGCCCGCTGAACTGTCCCGGGTACTGCGGGATCTTCGGGTCCCAGTGGTGGCCGTTGCAGACCATCAGGTGACTGAAGTACTCGGTCTTCGCCTGGCCCTCGGCGTCGCGGAACTCCACCTTCCAGCGCCCATCGTCCTCGCGGCTGACCTTGTCCACCGTGTGCTTGAAGTGCACGACATCGAGCACGCCGAAGCGGCGCGCGTAACTGTCGAAATAGGCCTGCAGCTGGCGGTGGTTCGGATAGTCCGGATAGTCGTCCGGCATCGGGAAGTCTTCGTACTCCGACCAGGCCTTGGAGCTGATGATGTGGGTGTTGTCGTAGACGCTGGAATGGCCGGTGGCGGCATTGAACACCCAGTTGCCGCCGACCTTGTCGTTCTTCTCGAACACCACCACCGGCAACCCGGCGGCGATGCAGTTCTTCGCCGCGGCGATGCCGCTGGGGCCGGCGCCGATCACGCAGACGCGGTGGCTTCCGGTCGGGTTGGTCTGGCTTGCTGCCATGGCTTGTCTCCTGCTGGCCTTGCCGGCCATGTGCTTGATTGGGGGAAGCCGACTCGAGCGGATAAGATCCGACACATGTCAGGTTCGGCGGGAATCTAACTTTTGTCGGATTCATCCTCAACGCGGGTTTCTCCCAGGCGCGGTCAGGGCGGCACTGCGGTGTCGGCGCCTGTGCCTGCGCGGGCGCGCCGGCCGGCGCAGGCGCGCTCGCAGGAGCGCGTCGAGGCTGCGCTGGCCGCCGCCGAGGCCATGGTTGCGGCCGTCGGCCCCGAGCAGACCTCCATTCCCGAGATCGCCAAGGCCGCGGGCATTCCGCGCGCCAGCCTCTACCAGTTCTTCCCCGACAAGTACGTGCTGCTGGCGCGCCTGGCCGAGCGGCATCTGGCCGAGGTGGCGGCGGTGGTGGAGGCTGCCTGCGCGCGCCATGCGCAGGCCCCGATCGAGCGGCTGAGCCAGGCGCTGGTCGATGCAGCCTCCGACTACTACGACAGCCAGCCGGTGGCCAGCATGCTCGTGCTCGGCGGCCCGTGGAGCCCCAGCGCCTACCGCGCGCAGGAGGTCACGGTGGCGCGCATCGGCGACGCGGTGCGGCGCACCCTGCAGGCGCGCGAGCCCGAGCTGCGTCTGCCGCGCCGCCCCGATGTCGCCACGCTGATGGTGGAGATGGCCTTCGCCTGCATGAAGCACGGCTACTTCAGCGAAGGCCGCATCACGCCGGCAGTGCGGCGCGAGGCGGTGCGGGCGCAGGTGGCTTACTTCGCGGCTTTGGTGGCGGGGGCGGCGCGCTGAGTTGCGCTGAACCGGTGCTGTTGGGCGGGCAGTCACTGCGGCGTTTGAGCGGGGCAGCGACGGGCCGGGGCGATTTGCTCCGTGTCCCCCGGCCCCACTGCGTGGGTCCTCCTCCTTTTACCTGCGCAAATCGCCCCGGCCCATCGCTGCCAGCACCACGGTGGCACGCGACTGGTGGCGTGCCACGGTGGTGCGCGGAGTGATGCAGCGTACTTGCGCCGCCCCGCGCAGGACGGAATGAGCGACGGCTGAACAAGCAAAAAGGGCCGCCCCGCGGCGACCCTTTGACTGAAAAGCTGCGCAGTCGCCAGCTTAGAAGCGATGCCGCACGCCCACGCCGTAGCTGGTGCCGCTGCTCAGGCCCTTGACCTTGTCGCTCATGTAGGCGGCATAGACATCGGTGCGCTTGGACAGGTTGTAGTCGTAGCCCACGGTGTAGGTCGTGCGGTCGGCCGTGACCGAGCCATCGATATGGCCCCACTGAGCAAGGACCTTGCCGCCAGCCAGTGGGACAGCGACGCCCAGACCGGTGATGGTGAAGTCGCGATTGAGCGTGGTGTTGTCCACCTTGGCGTACTGGCCGAATGCCTTGGCGACGCCGAAGTCGTAGGAGGCGCCCAGCTGCCAGGTCTCGGTGTCGTCCACCGTGGCGCCCTTTTGCACCTTCTGGTAGTTCAGCGCGGCACCGAATGCACCCGAGCCGTAGCCGATGTTGCCGCCCCAGTTGCGGCCGCCGCCACCTTCGCCCAGCGCGGCGATCAGGCCGGCGCTGAAGCCGCCCATCTTCGGCGCGATGTAGTGCAGCGAATCGCTCCAGCCGGTGTCGCCGGTGACGGTGCTGCTGGTGAAGGTGTGGCGGATCGCCGGCGAGAAGCCGAAGGAATCACCGAAGGCGTTGAAGCTCAGCGTACCGACGAACAGCGGCGTGGTGTTGCGGCCCAGCTTGAGCGTGCCGAGTTCCTTGCTGGACAGGCTGACGAAGGCGCTGCGCGCCCAGAAGGCATCGCCGCCGAAGCGGCCGGCAGTGCCGCCGTCGGGCTGCATGAAGCTCTCGATCGCGAAGCTGGCGGCGAGGCCGCCCCCCAGGTCTTCCTTGCCGGAGAAGCCGATGAAGCTGGTGGTCATCGCACCGCTGTCGACCTTCTTCACCGCCTTGGCGCCCGGGTTCTTGAACGAGCCGGCGGCCAGGTCGACCAGGCCGTACAGCGAGACGCTGGATTGCGCCTGTGCCGTGGCACCGAACAGGGCCAGCAGCGCCGCTGCGGCGAGTTTGTTGCGGGTAGTCATCGCGTTTCCTTTTTCTTGGGTGGTTGCAAAAGGGGAGAGGGAAGGTGAGAAGGCGCTCTTCGGCGCTCAGTGGTTGTTGCCGCCGCCGCGGTGCGCCCAGCCGGTCAGGCGACGCTCCAGCACCGCAAAGACCTCGTACATCAGCATGGCCATCGCGCCGACCACGACCAGGCCGGCGAAGGCCAGGCCCATCTGCATCGACGCGCCGGCGGAGATCAGCAGATAGCCGATGCCCTCGTTGGCGGCGGTCATCTCCGATACCGTGGAGCCGACGAAGGCCAGCGTGATCGCCACCTTCAGCGCGGCAAAGAAATAGGGCAGCGAGCGTGGCAGGCCCACCTTCATCAGCACGTCCCAGCGCCGCGCGCCGAGCACGCGCAGCACGTCCTCCAGCTCGGGCTCCAGCGTGGCCAGGCCGGTGGCGATATTGACCATGATGGGGAAGAAGCTGATCAGGAAGGCGGTCAGGATCGCCGGGCCGATGCCGATGCCGAACCACACCACCAGGATGGGCACGAAGGCCGCCTTGGGCAGCGCGTTGAAGCCGGTCATCAGCGGGTACATCGCCTTATAGGCCAGCTGCGAGCTGCCCATCAGGAAGCCCAGCAGCACGCCGACGACGATGGCGATGCCGAAACCCGCCAGCGTCACCCAGAAGGTGCGCCAGGCATGGCCGAGGATGGTGGCGTGGTGTTCCCACAGCGCGCTGCCGATCGCGGCGGGGCTGGGGAAGATGAACTCCGAGATTTGCAGTGCGCTGCACAGCAGCTGCCACAGCAGCAGCAGCGCGACGAGCAGCAGCCAGGCGGCATAGCGCTGAAAGAGGCGGTGCGGCGCCGGGCGCAGCGGTGGCGCGTCGGGCGTCTTCACCGAGCCGGCGGTGCTGTCTATGCTCATTGCGCCACCTCCGCAGTGCCGCTCTTCCCGACATGACGCAGGGCGCCGATATGGCCGCGCAGCTCGTGGACGATCTCGGTGAAGGCCGGCGTGTAGGTGATCTCCAGCTCGCGCGGGCGCGGCAGCTCGATCTCGCGCCGGTGCAGGATGCGGCCGGGGCTCTTGCTCATCACATAGACGGTGTCGGCGAGGAACACGCTCTCGCGCAGGTCGTGCGTCACCAGGATCACGTTGAAGCCTTTCTGAGCCTGCAGGTCGCGCAGCGCGCACCACAGCTCCTCGCGCGTGAAGGCGTCGAGCGCGCCGAAGGGCTCGTCGAGCAGCAGCAGCTGCGGCTCATGGATCAGCGCGCGGCAGATGCTGGCGCGCTGCTGCATGCCGCCGCTGAGCTGCCAGGGGAACTTGTCCTCGTAGCCGGCCAGGCCCACGCTGGCGAGCAGCGCACGGGCGCGCTCGGCGTACTCGGCCTTCTTGCTGCGCAGCTGCGAGCGGTGCGGCTCGACGATCTCCAGCGGCAGCATCACGTTCTGCAGCGTGGTGCGCCAGGGCAGCAGCGAGGCCGCCTGGAAGGCCATGCCGCTGATCTTCAGCGGCCCGGTCACCGGCTGGCCATCGACGAAGATCTCGCCGCGGCTGGGCTGGCGCAGCCCGGTGGCCAGCTTCATGAAGGTGGACTTGCCGCAGCCCGAGGGGCCGACGATGGCGACGAACTCGCCGCGCTTGAGCGACAGCGAGATGTCCTCGACCGCGAACTTGCCCTCGGCCCAGAGCTGTTCGTTGTAGGCCAGCCAGACGCGCCGGAAATCGACGAAGGATTCGGTACTGCTCATCGCTCGTAGTTCTCTCTGCTTGGAACGCGTGGCCGAGCGGATGTCGCCGATCCGGCTTCGCCGGGCGGCCGGCATCGCCCCCTCGAGGGGGCGCGCGAAGCGCGTAGGGGGTGGGTCATTTCTTCTTGACGGGAGGCAGCACGTCGAGCTCGGCCTTGCTGGGCAGGAAGCTGCCATTCCACACCGCATCGGGCTGCACGCGCGTCTTGGTGTTGTAGGCGTCGGAGATCTGGCTGGCCATCAGGCTCAGGCGCGGGGCCATCACCTGGCCGAAGCCTTCGGCGCGCGCATCGGGGCTGGCGACGACGGCGTCGATGGCCATGCGAAGCCGGCGCTTTTCCAGCGCTTCGTTGATGATGCCGTCACGTTGCTTGACGAAGGCGATCGCCGCGTCGGGATCGGCCATCACCTCCTTGGCGCCCTTGGCAAAGGCTTTGAGGAAGGCCTTGATGACCTCGGGCTTCTCCTTGATCAGCTTCGGGCTGGCGATGATCGCGTTGCCGTAGAGCTTCACCCCGTAGTCCGGATAGGCGAAGGTCACCACTTCCTCGGCCTTCACGCCGCGCGCCTCGAGGTTGAGCAGCGAGGTGAAGGAGAAGCCGGTGATCGCATCCACATCGCCGCGCACCAGCATGGTCTCGCGCAGCGGCGGATCCATGCTGACCCAGCTGACCCCCTCGAGCTTGTTGGCCTTGGCGAAGATCGGGAAGCCGCGGCGTCCGGCGTCGAACACCGGAGCGCCGAGCTTCTTGCCGGCCAGGTCGGCAACGCTCTTGATGCCGCTCTTCTTCAGCGCCAGCACCGCGGCCGGCGTGTTGTTGTAGACCATCATCACCGCGACGGGCTTGTTGGGCGCGTCGGGGTTGTTGGCGTGGAACTCCATCAGCGCCGCCAGGTCGGCGAAGCCCATGTCGTAGGAGCCCGAGGCCACGCGAGTGACCGCGCCGCCCGAGCCGTTGCCGGCGTCCAGCGTGACATCCAGACCCGCGGCCTTGAAGGTGCCCTTGGCGATGGGTTGCAGGAACAGCGCGGACGGTCCCTCGAAACGCCAGTCGAGTTGGAACTTGATCGGCGTCTGTGCCTGAGCCAGCGGAGCGAGCAGGGCAGTTGCGGCAGCCAGCGTGGTGCTGCGCAGCCAATGGCGGCGGGAAAGCGAAGCGGTCATCGGGGTGTCTCCGTCAAGCGATGGGTCGAGATACCCCAATGGAGCAAGCTCCGTGCCATCGCGCGTTTGACGCACGCGCACGCACCTACGCGTGAGCGCTCACGCGTGTGCGCCTGCGCGTGCGCGCTGCAGGGGCGTGCGGCACCAGCGTGGGGCTGCCCTGTGCCCTGCGGCGGGGCGCTGCCGAGCGAAAGCCGGGCGGCCTTGCGGCAACTGGGGATTGCCTGGTCGGTGTGCCAGGCGATCCACTGCGGCCACGGTGCCGCGCGGCCCGCCGCGCAGGCCACTGCATCGATGGCAAGCCAAGCATAGGGAGACCGAGATGAGCGAGACCACAGCGAGCGGCAACACGCTGCTCGACCGCATTGCCAAGCTGTTCAGCGTGCTGACCGATGCCTGCAAGTTCCTCGTGCTGCTGGCGCTGACAGTGTTTGCCTTCGCCGCGTTCGCGCAGCCGGGCTGGGCACAGAAGAAGCTGGCCGAGCTGGGCCTGAAGGTCAAGGAGATCGATGCCTTCGGCGTCAAGCTGGTGGCCAACGATGCCTTCGACATGGCCAAGGACCTGGCCGAGGCCAAGGTCAAGCTCGACGAGCTGCGCACGCAGGCCGCGCAATCAGGTGGCAGCGTCAGTGCGGCCGAGATCGTCAAGGTGAGCGAAAAGCTCGACACCGTGCGCGACGCGCTGGGCCGCCAGGGCGAGGCGCTCAAGGGCGTGCAGCAGCAGGCCGGCATTGCCGCAGTGCCGGTGCCCGAGACCGGCTGGGTCTATGTGGGACGGCTGCCCGAGCAGGGACCGTGGCAGCCGGGCTGGAGCATCGACGGCAAGCAGAGCGCGATCAAGGACGGCAATGTCGCGAAGCTGGTGCTGCGCGCCGACACCGTGGTGCTCGGCAACGGCAACGACTGCACGCGTCAGGCGATGACGGACATCCAGCCGCCCAGTGCGCAGGAACTGCAGGCGCCGCAGATCCTGCTCAGCGGCGACGCCAAGGCCGAGCTGGAAGTGCTGTCCACCGCGCGCTGCCCGTCGGTGGGCAATGGCCAGTGGATGTACGCCAAGGTGCGGGTGCGCGCCAGCGACGTGAAATTCGTCAAGTACGGCGATCTGCTCAAGCCGCGCTGAGCAGATCGCAGAGCGTGCGTGCCACCACCTTGGTGGCGCGCTTCAGGTCGGCGAGCACGAGATGCTCGTCGGCGCGCTTGGCATTGCTCTCCAGCACGGTGCGCGGGCCGGCGCCGTAGATCGCCGCCGGGATCCCTTGCTCGCCATAAAGGCGCACATCGGTGTAGAGCGGCGTGCCCGAGGTGGGGATCGTTTCGCCGAACACCTCGCTGGCATTGCGCTGCAGCGCCTCGACCAAGGGTTTGTTGCCCGCTAGCGGCTTGAGTGCGCGCGCCAGCAGCAGGCGCCTGATCTCCACCGTGATGCCGGGGCAGCCGGCGGCCGCGCGGGCGATGGTGTCGCGGATCGCCGCTTCCACCGCGACCGGATCCTCCTCGGGGATCATGCGGCGATCGAGCTTGAACACCACCTTGCCGGGCACGACATTGGTGTTGGTGCCGCCTTCGATACGACCGACGTTCAGGTAGGGGTGGCTGATGCCCGGCACCTGGCTGCGGATCGCCTTGTACTCGCCGTTCAGCGCATAGAGCGCGTTGAGGATCGCGACCGCGCCCTGCAGCGCATCGACGCCGGTGTCGGGAATCGCCGCGTGGGCCATCTTTCCGTGCACCGTGACTTCCATCTGCAGGCAGCCGTTGTGCGCGGTGACGACCTGGTAGCTGAAGCCGGCGGCCAGCAGCAGGTCCGGCTTGGTCAGGCCATTCTTGAGCAGCCAGCCGGGGCCGAGCTCGCCGCCGAATTCCTCGTCGTAGGTGAAGTGCAGCTCGACCTGGCCCTGCAGTGCTGCGTCAAGGGATTCGAGCGCGCGCACCGCGAAGGTGTAGCTGGCGAAGTCGCTCTTGCTGACTGCCGCGGCGCGACCGTAGAGCTTGCCGTTGACGATCTCGCCGCTGTAGGGGCCATGCGTCCAGCCTTCGCCGGGCGGCACCACATCGCCATGGGCGTTGAGCGCAATGGTCGGGCCACCCTCGGCGAAGCGGCGGCGCACGATCAGGTTGGTGATCGACTCCAGGCCATAGGCCTTCACCTCGTCGGCTGGTACCGGGTGGACTTCAGCCTCGTAGCCGAAGTCCTTCAGCAGCTCGGCGGTGCGGCGCGCATGCGGCGCGTTATTGCCCGGCGGCGTGTCGGTGGGCACGCGCACCAGCTCCTGCAGGAAGCGCACTTCCTCGTCGAAGTGCGCGTCGATCCAGGCGTCGAGCCGGGCGTGGAGTGCGCTGCTGCCAGTGCTGTTGCTACTGCTGCTGCTCATTGGAATTCCCCGGCCAGGTCGTGCAGCAGGCGCTCAAAGGCCTGCACGCAGAGCTGGGCGTCGTCGTTGCTGATGGATTCGAGCGGGTTGTGGCTGATGCCGCCGTTGAGACCGCGCAGGAACAGCATGGCTTGCGGCATCAGCTTGTGCAGCATCATCGCGTCGTGGCCGGCGCCGGACGGCAGGCGATGCACCGGCAGGCCCTGGGCGCGCACGGCGGCCTCCCAGCGCGCCATCCAGGTTGGGTCGCTGGGCGCGGCGTCCACCGCCATGGTCTGTTCCAGCGTGTAGCGGATGCCGCGGCGCGCGCAGATGCGCTCCAGCTCGGCCTTGACATCGGCGTCGAGCGCATCGCGGGCTTCGTTGGTGGTGGCGCGCAGGTCCAGGCTGAACTGGCAGCGGCCGGGGATCACGTTGATCGAGCCGTTGGGAACCTGCAGCTGGCCCACCGTGCCCACCACGTCGGGCACCGAGGCGGCGCGCTTTTCCACGAACAGGATCAGCTCGGCCATCGCGGCAGCGGCATCGCGGCGGCGATCCATCGGTGTGGTGCCGGCATGCGAGGCCAGGCCGATCAGCTCGCCAAGATAGCGCAGGCTGCCGTTGATCGACGTGACCACGCCCAGCGGCAGGTCCAGCTCGTTGAGCACCGGACCCTGCTCGATGTGCACCTCGACGAAGCCGAGGTACTGCGCCGGATCGCGCTTGAGTGCGGCGATCGCCTCCAGCGTGCCGGGCAGGCCGGCGGCCAGCATCGCCGCGCGCATCGTGATGCCGTCGGCATCGGTCTGCTCCAGCCAGGCAGGATCGAATTCGCCGGTCAATGCGCCGGACGAGAGGAAGCCGGCCTTGTAGCGCTGACCTTCCTCCTCGGAGAAGGCGACCAGCTCGATGCCGAAGGGCAGGCGGCGGCCCTGGCGTTGCAGCTCGCGCACGCAGGCCATGGGCACCAGCACGCCGAGGCGGCCGTCGTACTTGCCGCCGTTGCGCACCGTGTCGTAGTGGCTGCCGGTCAGCAGGCGCGGTGCTTGCGGCGTCGCGCCGTGATAGATGCCGACCACATTGCCGACCGCGTCGATGCGCACCTCGTCGAAGCCGCAGTCCTCGCGCATCCAGGCGGCCAGCTGCTTCGCCGCAGCCTGGTGTGCGTCGGTGAGATAGGTGACGGTGAGCTGCCCTTGCTCCTTGTAGCCGGGGTCGGAGTGCTGGGCCAGCGCCTCGGCCCAGTCCCAGACCAGATTGCCCAGCTCGGGCTGCACGCCGAACTTGTCGTTCAGGCGGATCTCGGCGATGCGATGGATCTGGCGAAGGCACTCGGCACGTTCCACATCGGGATGCGCATGCAGGCGGCGCGCGAAGGCGGCGATGATCTCGCTGCGCGTCAGCCCCAGGCCACGCGGGCCGCGCACCGCGAGGATGAA
This sequence comes from Roseateles sp. T103, assembly GCF_057219915.1. NCBI lineage: Bacteria > Pseudomonadati > Pseudomonadota > Betaproteobacteria > Burkholderiales > Sphaerotilaceae > Roseateles > Roseateles sp. T103. The sequence goes on along the minus strand of NZ_JBXVVS010000002.1, from coordinate 424,234 downwards.
GGGCCAGCCGAAGCGTGCCTTGTAGTCGGCGTTGAGCTGCTGCAGCTGCGCGAACTCGTCGGCGCTGCAGTGCGTCAGGCCGGCGCGGCTTTGCTCATCGGTGGATTCGGCGGTCAGCGTCTTGGCCACCATGGCCTTGCCGGCCAGCTCGGGGTGGGCGCGGATCAGGCCCAGCTGCTCGGCAGGCGAGGACTCGCGCACCACGCGCGCCAGCGCATGCTTGAGCTGCGCCAGGCTGGCGAAAGGCCGTGCCGCTGCAGCGCGCTCGGCGATCCAGGGCGAGTGCTCGTAGGTGCCATCGAGCAAGCGCACGAAACTCTCGGTGTCGGCTGCGTTCAGCTGCTGCAGGCTCAGCGTGCTCATGCTCATTCCCAGATGAAAGCAGTCTTGGCGTCGAAGGGATGCGTCGCGCGCCAGTGGCGGGCGATGTCCACGCGGCGGCAGACCCAGACGCGGTCGTGCTTCTCGATGTGGTCGAGGAAGCGCTGCAGCGCGCGCATGCGTCCGGGACGGCCGAGCAGCCGGCAGTGCATGCCGATGCTCATCATCTTCGGTGCCTCGTCGCCTTCGGCATAGAGCACGTCGAAGCTGTCGCGCAGGTAGTCGAAGAACTCGTCGCCATGGCTGAAGCCCTGCGGCAGCGCGAAGCGCATGTCGTTGCAGTCCAGCGTGTAGGGCACGACCAGATGCGGCGCCAAGTCACCGTCGGTCTTCCTCACCTGCAGCCAGAAGGGCAGGTCGTCGCCGTAGTAGTCGCTGTCGTATTCGAAGCCGCCGAAGTCGGCCACCAGGCGTCGCGTGTTGGGGCTGTCGCGGCCGGTGTACCAGCCTGACGGTCGCTCGCCGGTCAGGCGCTGGATGATGTCCATGCCGGTTTCCATGTGCTGGCGCTCGGTCGCCTCGTCCATGCCCTGGTAGTGGATCCAGCGCCAGCCATGGCAGGCGATCTCGTGGTTCAGCTCGACGAAGGCGCGGGTCAGCTCGGGGTGGCGTTCCAGCGCCATCGACACGCCGAACACGGTGAGCGGCAGCGCGCGCTTCTCGAATTCCTTCAGCAGTCGCCAGACACCGACGCGCGAGCCGTATTCGTAGATGCCCTCCATGCTCAGGTGCCGCGCCGGATAGGCTGACGGGTTGAACATCTCGGAGAGGAACTGCTCCGAGCCGGCATCGCCATGCAGCACCGAGTTCTCGCCGCCTTCCTCGTAGTTCAAGACGAACTGCACGGCGATGCGCGCCTGGCCGGGCCATTGCGCATGCGGCGGATGCTCGCCGTAGCCGATCAGGTCGCGGGGGTAGCGGGGAGCGGGTGTGAGCGGATTCATGGTTGCCGGCTTATGGCTGAAGGGGCGCGAGCGCGCTCTTCAGATCGTTGACACGCGGGTTCAGGCGCAGATTGGCTTCCACATTGCCGAGGTGCGCGTCGAGCAGCTTCTGCACCGCGCGCTTGTCGCCGGCCTCCAGCGCATCGACGATGGCGACATGCTCGTCCGACGAAGCCGCGGCCGAGTGGCTGCTCTGGTACATCAGCGAGATCAGCGAGCTGCGCGACAGCAGGTCGGAGAGCAGCTGCGCCAGCACCTCGTTGCCCAGCATGCGCGCCAGCAGCACGTGGAAATCGGCGAGCAGCCGCGTGCGGCCGCTGACGTCGGTGCGCTTGATCGCCTCGCGCTCCTGCTTCAGATGCGCGCGCAGCGTCTTGACCTGCGCCGGAGTGATGCGCCCGGCCAGCTCGACCAGCATCGCCGATTCGAGCAGCTTGCGCACTTCGAAGACCTGGCGCGCCTCCTCGACGCTGGGCTGGGCGACGAAGGCGCCGCGCGCCGGCTCCAGCGTCACCAGACGGTCGCGGCTGAGCTGGTTCAAGGCCTGGCGCACGAGGGTGCGCGAGCAGTCGAAGATATCGGCCAGCTGCTGCTCGGCCAGCTTGGTGCCGGGCATCAGCCGGCGCTCCACGATGGCCTGCGTGATGGACGCGGCGATGCGCTGCGTCGTGGTCGTCACGCCGTCGGCCAGGGTCGCGGAAGAGGAGGCGGCGGCGAGCATGGCGCTCGTCTTCTTGCTGCTCATTGTGTTCCGAAGTGTATACACTTTCGGTCTGAATCCGAAACCGAGGAGCGTGTGATGGGCAAGCTGAGCACCCATGTGCTGGACACGATGAACGGCTGCCCGGCTGCGGGCATGGGCGTGCGGCTCTATCGCATCGTCGACGGCGAGCCGGTGCTGCTGAAGACCCTGGCGCTGAACGCCGATGGCCGCGCCGATGGGCCGCTGCTGGACGGTGCTGCGCTGCTGCCGGGCCGCTACCGGCTGGTCTTCGCGGTGGCGGCCTACTTCAGGGCGCGCGGTGCGAACCTGCCCGAGCCGCCTTTCGTCGACGAGGTGCCGCTGGATTTCGGCATTGCCGACGCCGGCGCGCACTACCATGTGCCGCTGCTGGCCAGCCCCTGGGCCTACTCCACTTATCGTGGCAGCTGAAACAGGCTCCCCCCCTACGCGCTGCGCGCGCCAAGGCGCAGAGGCCTTGGCCGTTGCTAGGCACAGCCAGTCCTCAGGACTGACTGTGTCCGAGCAACGCCCCCTCAAGGGGGCAAGCCCGCAGGCCCGGCAAAGCCGGATCCTCGGGCTTCGCTTGGCAGAACACCGTGTCAGGCTCATGCGATGAACCATGTCGGCCAGTTGCGAGCGCTGCTGCTGCGCGAGCCGGCGGTGCTGGTGCGTGTGCATGCGCTGCAGGGCAGCGGTCCGCGCGAGGTCGGCGCGTGGATGGCCGTCGGCGCGCAAGGTCAGCTGATCGGCACTATCGGTGGCGGCCAGCTGGAGTTCGACGCGATAGCGCAGGCGCGCGCGCTGCTGTGCCAGCCGGCGCCAGCCGAAGGCGCAACGTTGCGCCGGTATCCGCTCGGCCCCAGCCTGGGCCAGTGCTGCGGCGGCGTGGTGACGCTCAGCTTTGCGCGCCTGGGCGCTGCCGACATCGCCGGCCTGGCGCAGCGGCTGGAGGCGGACGTGCAGCGTCTGCCGGTCGCGCTGTTCGGCGGCGGCCATGTCGGGCGCGCCATCGTCAAGCTCCTGGCGGACCTGCCGGCGCAGGTGCAGTGGTTCGATAGCCGTGACGAGGTGTTCCCTGTCGACCTCCCGGAAACGGTGCATGCCGAGCATTCGGACCCGGTGCAGGCAGCGGTGCGCGACATCACCGCGGGTGCGCGCGTGCTGATCATGAGCTTCAGCCATGCCGAGGATCTGGAGGTGCTGGCGGCCTGCCTGCGGCGGCGTCGCGACTCTGGCGATCTGCCTTACCTTGGCTTGATCGGCAGCAAGAGCAAATGGGCAAGCTTCAGGCACCGTCTGGAGGAGCGTGGCTTCACCGCTGCCGAACTGGATGCTGTGGTCTGCCCCGTCGGCCTGACAGTCATCAAGGGAAAGCAGCCGGCGCTGGTCGCGCTCTCGGTGGTGGCCCAGCTCTTCGAGGATTCCGGTTCTTGTTCACGCTGAGCCTGCTGCCTTCAAGCTGGCGCACGCATCGCGTGCGACTGGCAGGTTCAGACTGTGCTTGCAGGATCATCAAAGGAGTGTCTTTCCATGAAGAGCTGGATCATCAAGATGTTGGGCGTTGCGGTCATGGCTGTCGGTTTTGTCGCCGGTGCCCAGGCGCAGGAGCGGGGTACCAAGGACGAAGCCAAGGCCCTGGCTGACGCGGCCGTCGAGCATGTGAAGAAGGTTGGCGCCGAGCAGGCCTACAAGGACTTCACCAGTGACAAGGCGCATTGGATGAAGAAGGATCTCTACGTCGCGGTCACCGACTTCGACGGTGTGACGCTGGCCCATGGCGCCAACGAGAAACTGATCGGCAAGAACATGCTCGGCATCAAGGACGCCAATGGCGTCTCCTTCATGGCCAAAATGATCGAGGCTGGCAAGTCCTCCTCCGGCACCGGCTGGGTGGACTACGACTGGCCCAATCCGCTGACCAAGAAGATCGAGGGCAAGACCAGCTATGTGCGCGTGCTGCCAGGCGGCAAGACGCTGGTGAGCGTCGGCTTCTATCGCTAAACGGGCGCTGGCGCCGCCCCCGCCGCATCTCGCGGGGGGAATCACAGGAAGCGCGCGTCAAGGCTCGTCCTTGGCGCGCGCTTCGCTTATGCTGGCTCCATCCTGATGCAGTAACGGGGTGCACAGCATGAGCGACAAGAGCAGTTGGGCAGCAGAGCGCCGTTCCTTGCTGATGAGCGCGTTTCGTGGCCTCGCGGCGGCGACGCTGGCGGCGCTGGCGTTCGCCGGTCCGGCCTGGTCGGCCGGCGGCAACGACAAGGCCGCTGCGCCACCGACCTACAGCTCCAAGTCCTACGACTACTACCTCACCGGCAGTGCCGCCGATGTGCAGCCGCCTGCGCCGGGCACGCAGCTGCTGGTGCTGATGGGCGGCGGCACCGATGTCGACGCCGCCTTCCGCGCGATGATGGACAAGGCCGGTGGTGCGGCGCGCGCCAAGGTGGACGTGGTGGTGATACGTGTCAGCGGCGCCGACGGCTACAACCAGTACCTCTACGACATGGGCGGCGCCGACTCGGTGGAAACGCTGGTCATCAAGACCCGTGCCGGTGCTGACGACCCGGAAGTCAACCGCATCGTCGCCAATGCCGATGTGCTCTTCATCGCCGGCGGCGACCAGTGGAACTACATCAAGCTCTGGAAGGGCAGCAGGCTCGACACCACGCTGCAGCAGCTTGTCGCGCGTAAGGTGCCCTTCGGTGGCACCAGTGCCGGGCTGGCGGTGCTGGGTCAGGTCGATTTCTCGGCGCAGTACGGCACCATCACCTCAGACCAGGCGATGGCCAACCCCTACGATCGCCGCCTGGCGCTGGACCGCGACTTCATCAACACCTTGCCGGGCCTGAGCGGCACCATCACCGATGCGCATCTGGTCACGCGTGACCGCATGGGCCGGCTGATGGCCTTCCTCGCGCGCATCATCGCCAACGGGTGGGTTGACCGGCCGGACGCGGCGCGCGGCATCGGCGTGGACGAGGCGACTGCGGTGATGGTCGACGGCGGCCAGGCGAGCGTGCTCGGAACCGGCGCGGCCTACTTCCTGCGCCCATCAATCGCCGCAACGACGATACAGACGAAGAAGCCGCTGACCTTCCGCAGCGTGCAGGTCAACAAGCTGGTCGCCGGCAGTGGCAGCGTGGACCTGCTGAACTGGCCGGCAGCGGCGTCGTACACGCTGTCGGTGGAGAGTGGCGCGCTCACCTCGTCGGCTCCGGGCGGCAGCGCTTACTGAGAGGCCGGCTCCTTCCGGGCCCTGTGCGCGGGCTCAGCCAATCGGCAGGTATCGCCGCCTGGCCTTCGCCAGCCGCAGGCTCCTTCCGGACCCTGCGCGCGGGCTCAGACGAGCCAGCTTCGCAGCTGCTCGGCTACCTGCGGGCTGCTGAGCAGGTCCAGGTGGTTGAGTTCCCAGCCCTGCCACTGGCGCTCGGGCGCGAACTGAAGGCAGCGCTCCGGGTCGGCATGGCGGCCCAGCGCACTGTCCAGCGGCACCAAGCCATCGCCCAGCAGCTTGTCCTTCAGATCGCCGTTGCGCCGCCCAGTGCTGGCGGCCAGCGCATAGCAGCGCGGCCCGACCGGCAAGGGCACAGGCTGCGGTCTATGCGGGCCGTGGGCGAAACGGTCGCGGCCCACCCAGTCCTCGTCGAGCAGGCTGCCGTGGCGCAGATCGGTGATGCCGGCGCTGCGTAGCTTGCCCAGGCGCGCCAGCGGCGCCGCATACGGCGCGGCACCGAGCAGCAGCGTCACCCAGTTGCCGGCGCGCTCCAGCGGCGCGCCGTGGTGCGGCGTGCCCAGGAAGACCAGATCGTCGACCTTGTTCACCCAGGCCTGGCCGGCCGCTGCGCCCTGGTGCATCGCACTGCGCATCAGCAGGCCGCCCATGCTGTGGCCCAGCAGCACCAGTCGCTCGACGGGCTGCGGCCAGGCATCGAGCAGCTGCTGCATGGTCTGCGCGAAGGCGCGGCCGTTCAGCGAGATGTGCTGGCCGCTGTTGTAGTGCAGATAGAGCGGCGTGTAGCCCAGCGACTCGGCCAGCATCTGGCCATGGTCGTGGCCGGCGCGGCGCCATTGCAGATCGTTCATGCATAGGCCATGCAGCAGCACCAGCAGGCGGCCGCCGCGGGCCTGCGGATCGGCCGCCAGCGCCGCGCGCTCCAGCGGCAGCACGCGGCCGGCGCGGCGTAGCGTCATCGGGATGGCCAGCGGGTTGGCGCTGGCGGCCAGGTAGTCGCCCATCACGCCGTTGAGCGCGGCCACCACGGCCTCGCGTTCCGGGCTGGACTGCGCGGCGTCGCCGGCCAGTGCCGGCTGCAGCAGGCCCAGCAGCGCATCCAGACTGCCGCCCACCAGGCGTGTCACGCCGCGGATGCTCTTGTAGACAAGGCCGGTGAGGCCGTTGGTGCGGCCATCGGGCGTGCGCACGATGCCGGCGTGCATGGCTTCGACCAAATCGGCCAGCGCGGTGGTGGCATCGGTGGCCAGGCGGGTGGCGCCGCGCAGGTCGGAGTGCTTGAGGGCGGGGCGTCGGCTCATCCGGCGAGTATGGGGCTGAGCGCCCGCCGTCGCGCTATTTCCGCTTGAGGCGGCTTTGTGCTGCGTCAGCATTCAGCGGGGCTGAGACCCGCCGGAGTCGCGCGCTCTGCAGTAGCGGGGGTTGACCGCATCAGGTCTCGTTGGCCGGAATGGCCCCTGCTTCAGTTGATCGGGTCTTCGGTCAAAGTGCCGATTGCTTCCTGCTTGATGAACGCTCTTGCCCGAATGTTCGCGGAGAATCGCCAGGGATGATCCGCGTTATGTGGCGACAGTGGAGGCGGCCAACCGCATCCTCAATACCATCGCTCGGCGCCGCGCCATCGGCTCGCAGTATTGAGCATGGATCGCGGTTAACCGCTGGCGTGATCCCATGGGACGGCATGCAAGGTTCTTTCGCGGATCAGTGATCCCCAAGCTACCGTATCCGTTTTCCCGCAAGGAGGTGCTCGCATGTTTGGGCTAGTCGTTCTCGCTGTTGCAGCGCTTTACTTCTCGGTGATGTTCATGGCCGTGCGTTGGGCGTGGCGGAGCGAGATTGGACAGGGTGGAACACGCGGCAGGGCGTTTCGCAAGGCCTTTTTCGTTTTCCTGTTGATCTATCTGCCGGTGTTCTGGGATCACATTCCCACGCTGGTGGTGCACCGGGCCATGTGCGCCAAGGATGCGGGCTTCACTGCCCATGTGGATGCCCAGCAGTGGCATGAGAAGAACGCGGACGCGGTGGCGGCGGTGAACGGGTTATCGCGAAGAGAGCGCGAGGCATCCGTACAGTTGCCAAAGGCACCTGACGGATTTGATCGATATGTCGGCTTTGGCGGGTTGCTGCGTAGTGACTACAAGTACGAACGGGTTGTGCCCTGGCTCACCGTGGGGCGGACTGAGCAACGGGTTGCTGACGCGAAGACTGGCGAGGTGTTGGCCGTTGCGATTGACTATGGGGCCGGTGGCCCCAGCAGCGCCGAGAACCTGCGGTGGTGGCTTCGCACGGGCGGCTGCTTTGATGCTCCCCCGAGCGCAAATCTGCAGCCAGACAAACCAACCACGCCCATTGGATACATCAGGTGGTTTAAGTACTCACTCAAGGGAGAGCATCCATGAGCAAGGCAAGCATCGAGGGCGCCAGGGTCGGGGAGCCAGGGTCCGGTCTTTAATCATTTCCCGCCCATTCGCAGATATCCATGACTCGCCCCTCCGCATCGGGTTCCCTGGCGCCGTTCACCACGTGCCGTCACGAGGTGATCGACGCGAGGCAATTCCTGTCGGCGACGTGGATCGGGCCAGGCTTCTTTCCGTGCTGGCTCAATCCTCCGAGCGCTAGTAAGCAGGTCAAGGCGATGTCCGCGCTGGCACGCAAATTGGCCCGGCAGCTCACCTGATTCCCCCAGCCGGCAGGCCTGGCCGCGGCACGGCAGAATCGCCCGGCCTTCTTCTGCTTCAGCACAACCGACCCTTCCCTATGAGCAACGATCTCTCCGCCTTCGCCATCACCCGCAAATGGCCCGCCCAGCATCCCGACCGCCTGCAGCTCTACTCGCTGCCCACGCCCAACGGCGTCAAGGTGTCCATCATGCTCGAGGAAACGGGCCTGCCCTATGAACCGCATCTGGTGCGCTTCGACAGCAACGACCAGCTCTCGCCCGAGTTCCTCTCGCTGAACCCCAACAACAAGATCCCGGCCATCCTCGACCCCAACGGGCCGGGCGGGAAGCCTCTCACCTTGTTCGAGTCCGGCGCCATCCTGGTCTATCTGGCGGAGAAGACTGGCCGCTTCCTGCCTGCCGATCCGGCGGCGCGCTACGAGACGCTGCAGTGGCTGATGTTCCAGATGGGCGGTGTCGGGCCGATGTTCGGCCAGCTCGGCTTCTTCCACAAATTCGCCGGCAAGGACTATGAGGACAAGCGTCCGCGCGATCGCTACGTGGCCGAATCGCGCCGCCTGCTGAACGTGCTGAACCAGCGCCTGGCCGGGCGCGACTGGATCATGGGCAGCGAGTACACGATTGCCGACACTGCGATCTTCCCCTGGGTCAACAATCTGCTGAACCACTACGAGGCCGGCGGCCTGGTGGGCATCGAGGACTTTGCCGAGGTGCAGCGCGTGCTGGCTGCCTTCAAGGCCAGGCCGGCGGTGCAGCGCGGCCTGAACATCCCGGCGCGGCCGGCGGCCTGAGGCGCGGCGGGACGCCGCCGCCGCACAGACGCCCGTGGCTTGATCCCTGCCCCTTGTGGGCGTGAGCCTGCGCTGGCAAGCTAGCCTGTACAGGACAAAGGAGGGGCGAGCATGCAGTTTCAGGACCGACTCGATGCGGGGCGGCAGCTCGCGGCCGCGCTGTCTGCCTATCGCGGCCGGCACCCGCTGGTGCTGGCCATCCCGCGCGGTGCCGTGCCCATGGGCAAGCTGATCGCCGACGAGCTGCAGGGCGAGCTCGACGTGGTGCTGGTGCGCAAGATCGGCGCGCCCTTCAACCCCGAGTACGCCGTCGGCGCGATCGACGAGACCGGCTGGATCTACCGCAACCCTGAGGCCTATGACGACTCGTTGCAGCAGCATCTGGCCGAGGACGGACGCAAGCAGCTCGAGGTGATCCGCCGCCGCCGCGCGCAGTACACGCCGGGGCGCGGGCCGGCGGACATACGCGACCGTGTGGTCATCGTCGTCGACGACGGCCTGGCCACCGGCGCGACGATGATCGCCGCGCTGCACGCGCTGCGCCAGCAGCAGCCGGCCAGGCTGATCTGTGCGGTGCCGGTGGCGCCGCCCGACATCGTCGCCAAGGTCGGTGCGCAGGCCGACGAGGTGGTCTGCCTGCACCAGAGCCCCTGGTTCCAGGCCGTCGGCCAGTTCTACCGCCACTTCGACCAGGTGGAGGACGAGGAGGTGATCGCGGTGCTGCGCCAGGCCCATCCCCCCCATTCGTCGCAGCAGCTGGCCGAGGGCACAGTGCGCATCGCGCTGCCCGATGTGACGCTGGAGGGCGAGCTGGCCTTCGGCAGCAAGCCGGGCGAGGCGCCCGGCGCCTTCGTGCTCTTCGCACATGGCAGCGGCAGCAGCCGCCACAGCCCGCGCAACTGCCAGGTCGCGCAGACGCTCAACCAGGCGGGCATAGGCACGCTGCTGTTCGACATGCTCACCGTCGACGAAGACCGCGACTATGAGCGCCGCTTCGACATTGGTCTGCTGAACCAGCGCCTGGCTGGCGCCACCGCCTGGCTGCGCGAGCGCGCGCCCAAGGCGAGCATCGGCTACTTCGGCGCGAGCACCGGCGCGGCCGCTGCTCTGCAGGCAGCGGCGCAGCTGGGCCCGGAGGTGGTGAAGGCGGTGGTCTCGCGCGGCGGGCGGCCCGATCTGGCCGGCGCACGCGCGCTGAGCCACGTGGCCAGCCCGACGCTGCTGATCGTCGGCAGCCGCGACGAAGAGGTGCTGGCGCTGAACCGCGAGGCACAGCGCCGCATGGTTGGCGCTGTCACCGAGCTGCTCGTGGTGCCCGGCGCCACGCATCTGTTCGAGGAGCAGGGCACGCTGGAGCAGGTGGCTGTCGCCGCCAGTGACTGGTTCACCCGGCATCTGCTGGCGCCGCGCTGAGAGGCGTCTGCCAAGCCGGGCGCAGCGGCGATCAGAGCGCGGCCAGCGCCTCGTCGAGCTTGCCGCGCACTTCCTGTGCGAGCGCGTGGACCTCGGGCTTGTCGACCATCTGCATGATGGCCAGCGGGTCCATCATCTCCACATAGACGGTGCCGGCAGCGTCCTGGCGCACGACCACATTGCAGGGCAGCAGTGAGCCGATCTGCGGCTCGGCGGCGATCGCGCGGCTGGCAAAGCGCGGATTGCAGGCGCCGAGGATGCGGTAGGGCGGCATGTCCAGGTCGATCTTCTTTTTCATCGTCGCCTGCACGTCGATCTCGGTGAGGATGCCGAAGCCGACCTTGGCCAGCTCCTCGGTGATGCGCTTGAGCGCCTCGTCGAAGGGCAGGGCGACGGTCTTGCCGAAGGCGTACTTGCTGGGTTCAGCGCTCATGGGTTGGTCTCCGTGCTGGGGTCTCGAATATTCGTAAGTTTGAATATATCCGAGTGGCTGCAGTCGGAGCCCGCCGCTCGACTGCGCCGGACTGCCTGTCTGCATGAGTCAAAACTGTATACACTTGTGCTCACAAGTCGCAGCGGCGCCCGGATGGCAAGACCTTCCGGATCAGCGCGACGCCTTTTCTTGCCGGCTTACAGCGCCCGCAGTGGTGAGCCGGCCCAATCGACCGCACAAGAAGCATGGAAAGCTATCTGCTCGACTGGGCCAATCTGCTGCTGCGCTGGCTGCACCTGATCGTCGGCATCGCCTGGATAGGCGCCTCCTTCTACTTCGTCTGGCTGGACAACCATCTGCACAAGCCGCAGGCCGAAGACCTGAAGGCCAAGGGCGTGGACGGCGAGCTCTGGGCCGTGCATGGCGGCGGCTTCTACAACCCGCAGAAATACATGGTCGCGCCGCGCGACCTGCCGCAGGACCTGCATTGGTTCTACTGGGAGAGCTACTGGACCTGGATGAGCGGCTTCGCGCTCTTCGTCACGCTCTACCTGTTCAATGCCGAGAGTTTCCTGATCGACAAGCGCGTCTACGACTGGGGCGGCTCCAGCGCTGCGGCCATCGCTGCGGCGCTGGGCTTTCTGGCGCTGCCCTGGCTGGTCTATGACCAGATCTGCCGTCGCTTTGGCCATCTCCCGGACGGCAGCATCGGCAACGACGGCCGCGTGCTCGCGCTGATCGCGGCCTTCGTCGTGCTGATGAGCTGGGCGGCGACGCAGCTCTTCGCCGGCCGCGCCGCCTTCCTGATCGTCGGCGCCAGCATCGCGACGATGATGAGCGCCAATGTCTTCTTCTGGATCATCCCGGGCCAGAAGCAGGTCATCGCCGATATGCGCGCCGGGCGCAAGCCCGACCCGCTGCACGGCCAGCGCGGCAAGCAGCGCAGCGTGCACAACACCTTCTTCACGCTGCCGGTGCTGGTGGCGATGATCAGCAACCACTACGGTTTCCTCTACAGCCATGCGCAGAACTGGCTGGTGCTGGTGCTGCTGATGCTCGCCGGCGCGCTGGTGCGCAGCTGGTTCGTCAAGCGCCACAAGGGCGTCAACGCCTGGCCGCTGCTGGTGGCGGTGGGTGTGTTGCTCGGCGGCCTGATCGCCTGGCTCGCGCCGGCGGCCAAGCCCGCAGCTGCCGCGTCAGCGCCGGCCGCGACCCTGGCCCAGGTGCAGGCCATCGTCGAGCAGCGCTGTGTGGTCTGCCACAACGCGCAAGTGGCGCAGAAGGGCGTGCAGCTGCACACGCCCGCGCTGATCGAGCAGCACGCCCAGGCGGTCTACCAGCAGGCCGTGGCCTTGAAACTGATGCCCTTGAACAACGCGACGGCAATGAGCGACGAGGAGCGCGAGCTGCTCAAGCGCTGGTTCGAGGCGCGCGGCCGCTGAGCGGCGTTGACCTGGCGGCAGCTCAGGTCGCAGCCTTGAGCGCAGCAATCTCCGCGCGCAGGCGCTCGTTCTCGGCACTCAGCTCGGCGACGCGCTGACGCAGCAGCGTCAGCTCATCTGCTGCTGCCCCCTCCGCTGGCATGCCGGCTTCATCGGTGGCAGCCGCCTCCTCGCGCGGCTTGCGTTTGGCCTCGCGGGCGCGCTTGGCCGCCTGCTTGAGCTCGTCGCGGCCAGCGCTGGCGGCGGCGACCTGTTCCTCGACCGGCAGGCTGGCCACCGCGGCGGCGGCGTTGATCGAGATCTCGCCTGACTTCACCGCGGCCACCACTTCCGGTGCGGCCTGCTTCTGGATCTTCTCGATCAGCTGCACCTGGCTGCTGGACAGGCGCGCTGCCTTGGCGATGGCTTCGCGGGTGTTCAGCGGCTCGGGCACGCTGTACGTGGCGGGGTCAGGGCTTGCCTGCCCGGAGGCAGCCTCCTCGCTGGCGGTCGCCGGAGCCGCGTGCTGCGGCAGCGGTGCCGCCTGGATGGCCTGCGCGCGCTTGGCGGCGACGATCTCCTTCTTGCGCAGCGCCAGCACGCCGCGCTGGAAGTCGGAGACGCTGCGCCGGCCCAGATGCTGGTCGATCATCCACAGGTGCACGTCGTCCATGCTCTTGAAGCGCGGGTTCTGCACGGTGCGGAAGGGGAGGCCGTGCTTGCTGCAGATCGCATATCGGTTGTGGCCGTCCACCAGCACATCGCCCCACAACACCAGCGCGTCGCGGCAGCCCTCGGCGAGGATGGAGCGCTCCAGCGCGTCCCACTCGTCAGGCGTCAATGGGTCGATATAGGCCTTGAGTTCCTCGTTGATGACGATGGGCTGGGCGGCGGCTGCGGAGTCGGACATTGAAACGATCGGGGGCGGGAACGGCGCGAGGGCACGAGGACCAGATGGAATCGACGAAAGAACGGCGCCTGCCGTCTCAGCAGCAGGCGCCGTTCAGGGGCGCGATTCTAGAGCTGGCCCTAGCGCACGATCGGTGCGCCGTCTGCCGCCACCGGCTGGATGGCCGCCACCGGTTCGGGCGCCAAGAGGCTGCCGTCGCGCAGGCCGCGCACGGTGGCCAGCGCCAGGCCGGTGATCACCAGCGAGGCCGCGGCCAGCGCCAGCACGCCGAGCAGCAGCATCAGGCCGCCGTGGCCGCTGGCCAGGGTGCGCAGCTCGGCCAGGCGCAGCGTCAGCGCCGCGAAGGCGGCCAGCGGGAAGCTCATCGCCCAGTGCGGCACGCCGAAAGGCAGCTTGGCGATGCGCGGCAGCAGCGTCGCGGCCCACAGCAGCGAGAACAGCGCCATGCCCCAGGCCAGCCAGGCCAGCAGCGGCGGCGCGCCCAGCTGCAGCGTCGCCAGGCCGATCACCGCCGGCGGGGCGACGAGGATGAAGCCTGCGGGCATCAGCCGCTCGGGCCAGAGGCCGTTGACCGCGATGCGCACCAGCAGCAGCACCAGCACCAGCGGCCAGAACAGCAGGCCGATGCCGAACTGCGCGGCCGACCACTCCGGCTGGCCCAGCGGCACGCCGGCCAGCGGCACCAGCACATTGCCGACGATGGGGATGAACAGCGCCGGCGTCAGTGCCGGCCAGGCCAGGCCTTCCTTGGGTCGCCACCAGCGCGCCAGCACCCACAGCGTGACGCCCAGCAGCGTCAGCGAGCCCAGCCACCACAGCGGCAGCAGCCAGGCTTGCGGACCGGCGAGCGCCACGCCGACGGTGACGAGCAGCAGCAGGCCGATCGGAATCGCCGCGACGAAGGCATGGCGCACCGGATGCTTCAGATCCTCGGCCCAGGCCTGGCCGTAGCGTTGCAGGCGCAGCAGCGAGAACAGGCCGAGCGCCACAAAGACCGCCAGCGCCAGTGCGCCCAACGCGAGGGCGAAGCCCTGTGCCAGCTCGCCCATCGCAGCGGAGGCGCGCTGCCAGGCCAGCGATAGGCCGCTGAGGCCCATCACCAACGAGAACCACGCCGGGGCGAGGAATTTCAGCGGGGTCGCGTGTCGGCCGGCCATCGATGCAACGGCGCCTGCTTCAGCCGCGCTCGACGCCGAGGCCGTACTGCATCGCCACCTGGCCGGCGCCGCCGCCGTTGACCACCTGCGTATAGCCCTCGGCCATCAGCATCTGGCGCGCCATTTCCGAGCGTGCACCCGAGGCGCAGTACAGCAGGATGGGGCATTGCTTGTCGGGCGCGACGCTGGCGATGCGCGCCAGCAGCTCGGGCAGCGGCAGGCAGATCGCGCCTTGCAGGCGTGCGGCCTGGTACTCGCCTTGGGAGCGGACGTCGATCAGCAGCGCGCCTGCCTGCGGGGATTGAGAGGGGGACGACATGATGCTTGCGTAGTCAGAGGTTCTTCATCGGGGCCGATTGTCGGCGGATCAACGAGCCGCGGCTTGCGCCAGCGCAGCCTCGTCCAGCCGTCCGGCGAGCTGTGCCAGACGCAGCCGCTCCATCAGCAGCGCGACACGGGCCTGCGCCAGCGCCAGCCGCGATTGCGCGCTGTCGTTCTCGGCATTGAGCTGGTCCAGCGTCGTGCGGTCGCCGACCTCGCGGCCCAGCAGCGTGGCGTCGCGGCGCAGCGTGCTCGCCTTTTGCGCCTGCTCCAGCGCAGCGATGCGCTGGCCGGCCACCTGCAGGTTCAGCCAGCTGGCACGCAGACCCTGCTCGGTCTGCTGGCGTGCCAGCGCCAGCTCGGCCTCGGCCTGCTCCACCTGGGCCAGCGCCTCGCGCTCGCGCGCGCTGCGCATGCCGCCGGTGTAGATCGGCACATTGAGCTGCACGCCTATCATGCGCTGCACGCCGGTGTAGGAGGCGCTGCTGCCGAAGTCGCCGCTGCCGCTCAGGCGATCGCGGCCGGCCTGCGCCACCAGGTCCACACTCGGCGACGCGCGCAGGCTGTGCTTGGCGGCCTCCTGGCGCGCCATCTCCACGCCCAGGCGGCGCAGGCGCAGCTCGGGGCTGTCGGACTCGGCATGGGCCAGCCATTGCTCCAGCGCGCCCGGCTCGGCGGCGGGGCCAGCCGTTGGCACGGGCAGCGTGGGCTTGAGCTGGACCTCGGGCAGGCCCGTGCTGTCGGCCAGCACGCGGCGCTTGAGCTGCGCCTCGGTCTGCGCCATCAACAATTCGGCGCGCAGCGCGGCCAGCCGCGCCTGCGCCTCATGGCTGTCGAGGATGGGCGAGGCACCGAGCTTGAAGCGGTCCTGCGCCTCGGCCGCGGCGCGCTCCACCGATTGCAGCTGGCCTTGCAGAACTGCGACGCGCTCGTCGGCCAGCGCCAGCTCGTAATAGCGCTGCGCGGTCTGCAGCATCAGGCCCTGCTGCGCGGCACGCCAGCCCTGGTCGGCCATGTCGGCCGCGGTGCCGAGCTGGCGCGCCTGCGCGCTGCGTTCGGCGTTGTAGAGCGGCTGCACGGCCTGCAGCGCCCAGCGCGTGCTGGTGCCGTTGCTGACCGAGGTGCTGAAGTCGGCACCGGCCACCGTGCCCAGGCCCGGTGCGCTGAACTGCGCGCCGCGCGTGTCGCTCTCCTGCGTGGCGCGGCCGGCACCGGCCTGCAGCATCACGGCCGGACGCCACAGCGCATCGGCCTGCGCGCGCTTGGGATCGGCGCCCGCCTGGGCGGCACGCGCGACGGCCAGTGCGCGGTCCTGCGTCAGCGCCGCCTGCCAGGCCTGCACCAGATCGAATGCCTGGGCAGAGGGCAGGGCAGCCAGTGTCGCCAGGGCGAGCAAGGTCTTGCGCAGCATGGTCGTCGTCCTCATCGCGGTTCGGGGGGTCAGCAGCCCGGCTTGATGCCCAGCTTGCGCAGGATGGTTTCCATCAGGCACCACTTGGTCAGGCCGCTCTGCAGCAGATTGGCGCCGACGAAGGCGGTGAAGGCCAGCCACCACTGCGATTGGAAGATCGGGCTGCCGGGGATGCCCAGCGCCAGCGACAGCAGGATGAAGGTGCCGGCGACGAGACGGACGATTTGCCAGGTGGTCATGATTGAAGCTCCTTGATTGCAAAGGTTGGGGGTTTAGGCGGAAGCCGTCTGGCCTGCTGCTGCATGCTGCTTGCGGTAGGCCATGAAGTAGAGGATGGGGATCACGACCAGCGTGAGCAGGGTCGACACCGCGATGCCGAAGATCAGCGCGATCGCCAGGCCGTTGAAGATCGGGTCGTCGAGGATGAAGAAGGCGCCGAGCATCGCGGCCAGGCCGGTCAGCAGGATGGGCTGCGCGCGGGTGATGGCCGACGCGACGATGGCATCCTTGAAGGCCATGCCTTCGCTGACCTGCAGGTTGATGAAGTCCACCAGCAGGATGGAGTTGCGCACGATGATGCCGGCCAGCGCGATCATGCCGATCATGCTGGTGGCGGTGAACTGCGCGCCCAGCAGTGCATGGCCGGGCATCACGCCGACGATGGTCAGCGGGATCGGCGCCATGATGATCAGCGGCGTCAGGTACGAGCCGAACTGCGCCACCACCAGCAGGTAGATCAGCACCAGGCCGACCGCATAGGCCGCGCCCATGTCGCGGAAGGTCTCGTAGGTGACCTGCCACTCGCCGTCCCACTTGATCGCGTAGTCGCGCAGCGCGTCGGCCGGCTGGCGGATGAAGGCTTCCTGCAGCGTGCCGCCGCCCGGCGTCTGGATCTTCGCGATCTCGCTGCGCATGCCGAACATGCCGTACAGCGGGCTGTCCAGCTTGCCGGCCATGTCGGCGACGACGAAGTTCACCGGCAGCAGGTCCTTGTGATAGATCGGCTGCTCGCGCTCGGTGTCGCTGATCGTTACCAGCTCGCGGATCGGCACCAGCTTGCCGGCGGCGCTGCGCACCGACAGCTGCAGCAGCGCGTCGAGATCGCCGTGCAGTTCTGGCGGCAGCTGCAGCATTGCCGCAGCCGGGTACTTGCTCTGGTCGTGCAGATAGGCGGTGGCTTCGCCGGCCAGGCCGGCGCGCAGCGTGGTCACGATGGCCTGCTGCGGCACGCCCAGCATCGCGGCCTTGCGGCGGTCGATGATCAGCAGCTTCTTCGGCGCCGCGGCGATGGACGAGTCGTCCACGTCGACCAGGCCCTCATGGCTCTCGAAGACCTTGCGCACCGCCTTGGCGACCTGGCGGCGGCCTTCGGCATCGGGGCCGTAGATCTCGGCGACGATGGGCGAGAGCACCGGCGGGCCCGGCGGCACTTCGACCACCTTGACGTTGGCGCCGAAGCGCTGCGCGATCTTCTGCAGCTCGGGGCGCACGCGGGTGGCGATGGCGTGGCTCTGGTCCTTGCGATGCGCCTTGTCCACCAGATTGACCTGGATGTCGCCGACCTCGCCGCCGGCGCGCAGGTAGTACTGGCGCACCAGGCCGTTGAAGTTGATCGGCGCGGCGGTACCGGCATAGGCCTGGTAGTCCTTGACCTCCGGCACGGTGGCCAGATGGGCGCCCAGTTCGTGCAGCACCGCAGCGGTCTGTTCCACCGGCGTGCCGGCAGGCATGTCGACGATGACCTGGAACTCCGACTTGTTGTCGAAGGGCAGCATCTTCAAAAGCACCAGGCCGGTGGCCGGCAGCGCCAGCGAGACGGCGATCAGTGCGGCCACGCCCAGGCCCAGCAGGCCGCGGTTGCGCGCGCCACGCTTGTCGTCGAGCAGCGGCGTGAAGATGCGGCGAAACAGCGGGTCGAGCTTGGCGGCCAGGCCCTTGGGCGTGTGATCCACAGGCGCGCCGGCGGCATGGTGCTTCATCCACAGGCGTGCCAGCCAGGGCGTCACGACGAAGGCGATCGCCAGCGACAGCAGCATGCCCATCGAGGCATTGATCGGGATCGGGCTCATGTACGGGCCCATCAGGCCGGACACGAAGGCCATGGGCAGCAGCGCGGCGATCACCGTCAGCGTGGCCAGGATGGTCGGGCCGCCGACTTCGTCGACCGCGCCGGGGATGATCTCCGCCAGGCTCTTGCCCGGGAACAGGGCCTGGTGGCGGTGGATGTTCTCCACCACGACGATCGCGTCGTCCACCAGGATGCCGATCGAGAAGATCAGCGCGAACAGCGAGACGCGGTTCAGCGTGAAGCCCCAGGCCCAGGAGGCGAACAGCGTCACCGTCAGCGTCAGGATCACCGCGGCGCCGACGATGGCGGCCTCGCGCTTGCCCAGCGCGATGAAGACCAGCGCCACCACCGAGGCGGTGGCGAAGAGCAGCTTCTGGATCAGCTGCTTGGCCTTGTCGTCGGCGGTCTCGCCGTAGTTGCGCGTCTCCACCACTTCGACATCAGCGGGGATGATCGCGTTGCGCAGCGAATCGACGCGCTGCATCACCGCATTCGCCACGTCGATGGCGTTCTCGCCCGGCTTCTTGGTGATGGCGATGGTCACGGCAGGGAACTCGGCCGCCGGCAGGCCATCGCGAGCCGTCGTGCCATGCCACACATAGCGCTGCGCGGGCAGCGCGCCGTCGCGCACATTCGCCACGTCGCGCAGGAACACCGGCCGGCCGGCGCGCGCGCCGACGACCAGATCGCCGACTTCCTCGGCATTGCGCAGGAAGGGGCCGGCCTCGATCTCGACCGCGCGGTTGCCGGCGAGCAGCTCGCCGACCGGCAGGCCGAGGTTGGCGGCATTGAGCGTCTGGCGCAGCTCGGCCACCGTCACGCCCACCGCGGCCATGCGGGTGGGGTCGATCTCCACCATCACCGCGCGGCCGGGGCCGCCGATGGTGTAGACCTCGCGGGTGCCGGCGACGCGCTTGAGCTCGCCTTCGATGCTGTGCGCGACGCGCTCCAGCTCGAAGGCCGAGGAGGTCTCGGCGCTCTTGCCGTGCAGCGTCAGCGTGACGATGGGCACGTCGTCGATGCCCTTGGGCTTGATGATGGGCTCCATCACGCCCAGGTTGCGCGGCAACCAGTCGCTGTTGGCCTTGATGGTGTCGTGCAGGCGCACCAGCGCCTCGATGCGCGGCACGCCGACCTTGTATTGCACCGTGATCACCGCCATGCCCGGGCGCGAGACCGACATCACATGCTCGATGCCGCTGATCTGCGCCAGCACCTGCTCGGCCGGGCCGGCCACCATGGCCTCCACGTCCTTGGCGCTGGCCCCGGGGAAGGGGATCAGCACATTGGCCATCGTGACGTTGATCTGCGGCTCCTCCTCACGCGGCGTGACCAGCACGGCGAAGATGCCCAGCAGCAGCGCCACCAGCGCCAGCAGCGGCGTGATCTGCGCACTCTGGAAGAACGCGGCGATGCGGCCGGAGACGCCCATGGAGGCACTCGTGGCGGCGGTATCGACAACAGGCTTGGATACGTCGTTCATGTCCTGTGCTCTTTGCTGTTGGCGATCGTTCAACGCTGGCGGGCCGCGGCCTGCGGGTCAAGGGCGACCTTCTCGCCGGCGGCGAGTCCGGACAGCACCTCCGTCTGTCCGTTGTCGACGCGGCCGGTGCGCACCTGGCGCAGCAGCGGCTTACCGTCGGCGGCGATCACATAGACCGCACTCATCTCGGCGCGCCGCAGCACGGCGCTGGCCGGCACCGTCAGACGCGCGGCACTGGCGCCGCCGTCGCCGGCCGGCAGCCAGACGCGGGCGAACAGGCCCGGCGTCGCGCCGGCGATGCCGGCGGGCAGCTCGGCGCGGATCTGCATCGTGTGCGTGCCCGCATCGACGGTAGGCAGCAGCTGCACCTTGGCCGGCTGCACCCAGCGCTGGGCCTGGGCCAGGCCGGGCAGCTCGACCTTCAGCTGGGCCTTGTCGCCCAGGGCGGCGGCCACGCTCTGCGGCACCGCGGCGGTGACACGCAGCTGCGCGGGGTCATAGATCGTCAACAGCGGGCGGCCAGGCATGGCCATTTCGCCCAGCGAGACCGGCAGCTCGGCGACCACGCCGCTGTAGGGCGCGCGCACCAGGTAGAAGCCGCTCTGCGTCTTCGCTGCGCCGGCCTGGGCCAGCTGCGCGTTGACCTGCGCCTGCGTGGCCTTGTACTGCGACTCGGCACGCTCCAGCGCGGCCTGGCTGATGTACTGCTTGGCGAAGAGCTGCTTCTGGCGCTCGTACTCCTTGGTGGCGGCGTCCAGCTGGGCCTTGCCGGCGGCGACCTGTGCGTCGCCGGCGGCGGCGTTCAGCTCGGCGGCACGGGCATCCAGGCGCATCAGCAGCTGGCCGGCCTTGACGGTGTCGCCCGCCTTCACGGCGATCTCGACCACCGCGCCGGGCACCTGGGCGGCGACCACGGTCTGACGCACCGCTTCGACGGCGCCGTCGAAGCCGGCGCTGTGTGCGCCGCCGACGCTGCGCACCGGCGCGCTGGCCAGCTGGGCAAGGGCAGGGGTGGCCACGGCGAGGGCGCCGGCGACGGCCAGGGTCAGGCGTAGAAGACTGGTGTTGCGGGTCTTGCGCATGGTCGTTGGCTTCAGTGGCTGCGTATCTGTTGTGGGAGTCTCCGCCTGCTGCCTGCACTTGCCTAGGGGCTTGCTCGGGCACTGGCGAAAATCGTTTCGATGCTTTATTATTTGAGCATGTAGTTAAATAGTCAAGTGGGTGCTTGGCTAAACAACTACCAGCTGTGAGGACTTCGCGATAATGAGCGCCGATTCAGCCCCGACATGCGTCCGCATGAAATCCCTTCCGCCCGAGGCCCTGGAGAAAGTGGCCTCCTACTTCCAGGCGCTGTCCGAACCGACGCGCCTGCAGATCCTCAACCTGCTGCGTGAGCAGGAGCGCAATGTCGGCGAGTTGGCCGAGCTGTGCGGCTTCACCGCGGCCAATGTCTCGCGCCACCTGGCGCTGCTGACCCGCCATGGCCTGGTGGTGCGCGAGAGCCGCGGCACCTCGGCCTACTACCGCATCGCCGATCCCTCGGTGTACGAGCTCTGCGACCTGGTCTGTGGCAATGTGGCGCGCCAGTTCGAGAGCAATGCGCGCATGCAGGCCGCCTTCACGCCGCCGCCGGCCAAGAGCGCGATGGCGCGCAAGCGCGCGGCCTGAGTCCCTACCCGCCGCCCGGCTTCTTATCATCGGCGGCATGAACCCATCGCAAGCCCGAGCGCTGCTCGACGATCCCCGCGCGCTGCTGCGCCATCTCTACCAGGTGGCAGTGGCGCGGGCTTTGCCGGCGCAGGTGCTGGCCGCGCAGCTGCCCGAACCGCCGGCGCGTGGCCGCACGCTGGTGCTGGGCGCCGGCAAGGCCGGCGGCGCGATGGCGCAGGCGCTGGAGGCCGCCTGGCCCGAGCAGGCGCCGCTGTCCGGCCTGGTAATCACGCGCTACGGCCATATCCCGCCTGACTATGCGCCGCGTCGGCTGGACGTGGTCGAGGCCGCGCACCCGGTGCCCGACGCCGCCGGACTGGCTGCAGCCGCACGCATGCTCGCGCTGACGCAAGACCTGACCCCGGACGACCTGGTCATCTGCCTGATCTCCGGCGGCGGTTCGGCGCTGCTGAGCCTGCCTGCACCGGGCCTGACGCTGGAGGACAAGCAGGCGGTGAACCGTGCGCTGCTGGCCAGCGGCGCGGCGATAGTCGAGATGAACTGCGTGCGCAAGCACCTCTCGGCGATCAAGGGCGGGCGGCTGGCCGCCGCCTGCGCGCCGGCGCGTGTGCTGACACTGACGATCAGCGACGTGCCCGGCGACGACCCGGCGGTGATCGCGTCCGGCCCCACCGTGCCCGACGCGACGACGTGCGCCGATGCGCTGGCGATCTGCCACCGCTACGGCATCGCGCTTCCGCCGGCCGCGCTGCAGGGCCTGGAAAGCGGCGCCTTCGAGACGCCCAAGCCCGGCGACGCGCGCTTCGCCGGCCATGAGCTGAACATGCTGGCCACGCCGCAGGCCAGCCTGGAAGCCGCGGCCCAGGCGGCGCGCGCGCTGGGCCTGGAGGCGCACATCCTCAGCGACGAGATCGAGGGCGAATCGCGCGAGGTCGGCCGCGTGCATGCGGCGCTGGCACGCGCGGTGGCGCGGCGCGGCCAGCCCTTCGCGAAACCCTGCGTGATCCTCTCCGGCGGCGAGACGACGGTGACGCTGCGTAACCAGGCTGCGTCAGCCAAGGAGGCCGGGCGGGCGCCCGGCCGGGGCGGCCGGGCCACCGAGTTCCTGCTCGGCGCTGCACTCGCGCTGCAGGGCGAGCCGGGCGTGCATCTGCTGGCGGCCGATACCGACGGCATCGACGGCATCGAGGACAACGCCGGCGCCTTCGTAGCGCCGGACACGCTGTCACGCGCGGCGGCGCTGGGGCTGAAGGCCGCGGAGATGCTCGACGCGAACGACGCCTATGGCTTCTTCGCGCCGCTGGGCGATCTGCTCGTCACCGGGCCCAGCTTCACCAACGTCAACGACTTCCGCGCGCTGCTGATCCGCTGAGGTCCAGCCCGCGGCGCGCGGCCATCTCCAGTCCCATGGCCTGCTGCGCAGCGGCGCCCAGCTGTGATGCCGCCGCCGGGAAGACCAGCTGGTCCTCGCAGGCGAGGTGGCCGGCATGGAGCGTGTCGAAATCCGCGGCGGCGCGAGTCAGCGCGGCGCGATCGAGGCCTGCGTCGCGCTGATGCACGGCTTCCAGCAGCGGACGCAGACGCTGCTGCCACAGCGCGGCGATCTGCAGATGCTCGGCGCGCAGCGTGGCGCAGGCCTCGGCAAGCCTTGGCTCGCCGCCCTGCTCGAAGAGCGGAAACAGATGCCGCTCCTCGTCCTCGTGGTGCAGCGGCGCGGCGACGTCGAAGTAGCGCAGCACATCGGCCGCCGCCTGCGCCGCATCGGCATCGGCGCCGTGGGCTGCAACATGCGCAGCCAGGCGTAGCAGCAGCTGCAGGCTGCGGCGCACGCGCTGATGGCAGGCGTCGAGCAGCTCCAGCGGTGCGGCGTAGGAGGCGCCGGGCTGGGGCAGCTCTGTTGTGCGCGGCTTGGGCTTGCGATCGATTTCCATCTGGCAATTGTCAAGGGCTGCGCAGGCCCTGTTGCAGCGGCGGCGAAGCTTTGACGCAGCGCAAGGACTCCAGGTGCCCGCTGGCCCACATTGCAGCCATCGAACGAGCCCCTTGGTCAAGCACTGTGGATAGCCTCAACACCTCCGTCCTGATGCCTCAGCGCGCCGTGATCGGCGCAGCGCCTGACCGCCAGTCGCCGAGTGTGGAAGAGTGGCACGCGCTGCTGGGCGGCAGCGAGCTCGCGCCTGCAGAGCTGCGTGCACTGAACCGGCTGGCGCAGGTGCGGGCACTGTCGGTGGGCGCACTGGTCTTTGGGCGTGCGCAGCAGGGCGACCGCATCGTTGCGGTGCTCGAGGGGGCCGTTGGGCTGGGGCAGGTCAGGCATGACCAGCCTTTCCATCTTGAGCGCACCGTGCGCGGACCGGCCTGGCTGGACCTGGCCAGCGCCTGGCTGGGCCGGCGGCATATGCAGGACGCGCGCGTGCTGACGCCAGCGCGCATCGTCGAGCTCGAGATCGGAGGCGTGCGTGAACTGCTGCTGCGCCATCCGGCGATGGCCGAGCGCCTGCTCGGCGGTCTGGCGCAGACGGTGCAGAGCCTCACCGGCGTGACGCATGACCTGATGCACAAGGATGCGGAGCGGCGACTGGCGGCCTGGCTGCTGCAGCTGAGCAGCCGCTCGGCCCAGGGGCCGGATCGCGTCTCACTGGGCGAGCGCAAGCGCGACATCGCGGCACAGCTGGCGATCACGCCGGAGACGCTGTCGCGCATGATGCGACAGCTCAAGCTCAAGGGCCTGATCCAGGTGCAGGGCTATACGGTCCAGTTGCTGGACCTGCCCGCGCTGGAGGCCCTGGCGGCAGACTGAGCGGCCGGCCTCGGCTTTGTCGCTCCGGTCCGTTTGAGCACCGCGAGCGCTGGATGGCCAGGCGCCGGCGCCTGAGCGCGCAGCACGCTCACACCATCGGCCAGCACTCCCCGTAGCGAGGCGGCGCCGGCCATTGGCTGGCGCTGGGCAGTGCCGCGCCGTGGCGGGCCAGCCACTGCCGGGCCAGCATCCAGCCACCGTGGCTGACGACCGTGCGCACGCCGGCTGGCGCCTGCCAGGGGGCGCAGCGTTGCAGCAGGCTTGCCAGGCTTTCGCCACCGCCTGGCGCACGCGAGACGAAGTCCGCCACCCAGGCCTCGACTTCCGCCTGCCCTATGGTCGACCAGGGGCGGCCTTCCCAATGGCCGAAGTGCAGTTCCAGCAGCTGCGCGTCGCAATGGTGGCGCCAGCCCCAGCGGCGCAGCCAGCGGCCGACGTCGGCGCAGCGGCGCAGCGGCGAGGTCACCACCGCATGCGGCAGACGCTCGCGGCGTGCCTGTGCCTGGATGCGCCGGGCCAGGCGCTTGGCGCGGCGCCAGTGCACCGGCAGGTCGCTGCCGGCGCCGACGCACAGGCCCGCCGCTCCGTCCGGACGCGGATGGCGCCAGACTGTGAAGCCGGGCTCAGACATGGGCGCACCAGGCGAGCAGCATCGCCGCCTCGACCACCTGCTGCGTGGCGCCGAGGTTGTCGCCGGTGTAGCCGCCCAGGCGGCGGCGCAGCCAGCGCTGCATCCACAGCGTGGCCGCTGCAGCCGCGATCAGCAGTGCCGCCAGCCGCGGCGCCAGCGCGGGCTGCCACAGCCACAGCAGGGCCATGGGCAGCAGCGCCCAGCCAAGCGCGATGGCGACATCGACGGCGCCGGCCTGCGTGGCCAGCGGCTTGGCCTTGGCGTGCTCGGCGTCGCCCGCATAGGGCAGGCGCCAGAGCAGCCACAGCGGCGCGGCCCGCGAGCCGCACTGGGCCAGCAGCAGCGCCGCCATGCCCAGGGCCAGGCTCTCGCCGACCGCGGCGACCAGGCAGGCGGCCTTGAGCGCCAGCATCAGCAGCAGGCCCAGAGCGCCGTAGCTGCCGATGCGCGAGTCCTTCATGATCGCCAGCGCCTTCTCGCGGCTGACCGCGCCGCCCAGCCCGTCGCAGGTGTCGGCCCAGCCGTCTTCGTGAAAGCCGCCGGTGGCCCAGACGCCGGCGGCCATTGCCAGCAGCACGGAGATCACCGGTGACCACAGCTGCTGCGCTGCCCACAGCACCGCGGCGCCGCACAGGCCGAGCATGGCGCCGACGAGCGGGAAGTGCCGCGCGCTGCGCTGCAGCCATTCGGGCTGATAGCCGACCCAGCGCGGGATGGGCGCGCGGGTGAGGAACTGCAGCGCGATGAAGAAGAGGCGGATTTCGTGGAGCAGGGCAGTGGAC
Organism: Roseateles sp. T103; assembly: GCF_057219915.1. Taxonomy (NCBI): domain Bacteria; kingdom Pseudomonadati; phylum Pseudomonadota; class Betaproteobacteria; order Burkholderiales; family Sphaerotilaceae; genus Roseateles; species Roseateles sp. T103. The sequence goes on along the minus strand of NZ_JBXVVS010000002.1, from coordinate 398,984 downwards.
ATGGCGGAAACGGCCGCCGGACAGGCCTCGCCTCGGCGCGAACGGATGCGGCGGAGATGTGGCGGTGATGCAGGCCTACTCGGGCGGCAGGCGGCGGTAGATGTCCTCCACCGCTGCGCGCCGCGCTGTCAGCAGCTCCACCAGCTGTGGATCGAAGCGCTGGCCGGCCTGGTCCGCGATGAAGCGCAGCGCTTCGTCCAGCGGCCAGGCCTCTTTGTAGCAGCGCTGGCAGACCAGGGTGTCGAGCACATCGACGATGGCGACGATGCGGCCGGGCAGGCCGATCTGCTCGCCGAGCAGGCCGCGCGGATAGCCCTGGCCATCCCAGCGCTCATGATGCTCGTGCGCGATCTCGGCGCCCAGCTGCATGATGCGGCGCGGGCTGCGGCTGAGCAGCTCGTAGCCCAGGCGTGCATGCGACTGCACCAGCGTCCATTCCTCTTCGTCGAGCTTGCCCGGCTTGTTGAGGATGCGGTCCGGAATGCCCAGCTTGCCGATATCGTGCAGCGGCGCGGCCTGACGCAGGAACTCGGTGTCCGACCCCCGCATGCCCGCGGCTTCGCCGAGCAGCGCGGCAAGCTCGCCGACCCGCTTCACATGGTCGCCGCTCTCCTCGGCCCGGCGTTCTACCGCCTCGCCGACGATGTGCACGATCGAGCGCTGCGTCTCCTCGATCTCCTCGCGCAGCAGCAGGCTCTCGTAGGTCAGCGAGACATTGACGCTGAAGATCTGCAGCAGCTCGCGCGCCTCGGCATCCACCGGTTCCGCGAAGCTCATGAAGAGCACGCTTTCGCTGCCGCTGCTGCTGCGGTAGTAGGCCACGCAGAACCTGTCTTCGAAGCGGCTGCTCTGCGTTTCCAGTGCCTGCTGCAAGGCAGCCTGCACGTCGGCGGGCAGCTCGCTGATCTGCTCGTCGACGAGCAGCCGCGCGTACTCGGCTGTCGCGGCCAGCACCTTGAGCTGGCCGTGGTTGGCCGAGGCGGCATAGGCCTGGACCCTGCTGGCGCAGACGCCCTGGGTCTCGTAACCGAGCAGGTGGGCGACCTGCTCGAGCACTGCCGACGCGAAGCGGCGCAGATTGTGCGAATCGTAGACGCGGGTGATGGCGTCGATCGAGCGGCGCAGCGACTGGCGCGACTGCTCGATGATCATGATGTCGCGGTAGGAACGCAGTGCCGAGTAGAAGACCGTCTGCAGTTTGCGCTTGGTGAGCTCGGTCTTTTCCTTGTAGTCGTTGATGTCGTAGGTCTTGATGACCTGTTCTTCAGGTGCCTGGCCCGGCTGGCCGGTGCGCAGCACGATGCGCACATGACCGTTGCCCAGCTCCTCGCGGATGTGGCGTACCAACTCCAGCCCGGCATGCTCGGACTCCATCACCACGTCGAGCAGGATCAGCGCGATGTCCTGGCGACTGGACAGGATGGCGCGCGCTTCGACGCCGCTATAGGCGTTGAGGAACTCGAGCCGACGGCCGCCGAACTCGAAGCCGCTCATCACCAGCTGCGTGACCTGGTGCACCGCCGGGTCGTCGTCGACGATCAGCACCACCCAGGGCGCCATCAGGCGCAAGGCGCGGGGCGCTTCGTCTTGAGGCTCTTCGTCGGCGAACAGCAGATCGGACATTGGGTCTCTCCCTGTACTCGGCGGATTATTGCCTCATGCCTCGCGCTCGCTGACCCCGGCCGACGCGAAGCTGGCCATTTCGCGCAACAGTCGCGCCGCCGACTCCAGCAGCGGCCAGGCCAGCGCTGCGCCCGAGCCCTCGCCCAGTCGCAGTGCCAGGTTCAGCAGCGGCTCGGCCTGCAGGGCCTGCAGCATCAGCCGGTGGCCCGACTCGTGCGAGAGGTGGCTGAAGATGCAGCGCTCCAGCACGGCGGGTTGCAGCCGCGCTGCCACCAGCACCGCGCTGCCGGTGATGAAGCCGTCCACCACGATGACGCGCCGCTCCTCGGCCGCCTGCAGCACGGCGCCGGCCATCATCGCGATCTCGAAGCCGCCGAAGGCGGCCAGCGCCTCCAGTGGCGACTGTGCTTGCTGATGGCGCGCCAGCACGTCGGCGAGGATCTCGCGCTTGCGGGCGAGCTGCGCGTCGTCCAGCCCGGTGCCGCGGCCCACGCAGTCGGCGATGGGCAGCTGCTCCAGCCTTGCGAGCAGCAGTGCGGCGGCCGAGCTGTTGCCTATGCCCATCTCGCCGAGCAGCAGCACATTGCCCGGCCGTTCGCGCAGGATCCGCCGCCCCGCATCCAGCGCCGCGGCGCACTGCTCGGCGCTCATCGCCGGCCCTTGCAGCGCGTCGGCGGTGCCGGCGGCGATCTTGGCCTGGATCAGCGCCGGCCGCGGCGCGAAGTCGTGGCGCACGCCGGCGTCGACCACGCTCAGCGCCAGGCCGTGCTGGCGCGCCAGCACGCTGACCGCGGCGCCGCCGGCGAGGAAGTTCTCCACCATCTGCCAGGTCACGTCGCTGGGATAGGCAGAGACGCCGCGGGCCGCCAGACCATGGTCGGCCGCGAAGACCAGCAGCTGCGGATCGCGCAGCACCGGTGCCTCCTCGCCGAGGATCAGGCCCAGGCGCAGCATCAGCGTCTCCAGCTGGCCCAGCGCGCCCAGCGGCTTGGTCTTGCCGTCGATGCGCTGCTGCAGCCGCCCGGGCAGGTCCGGCGGGTTCAGGCTGGCCAGCGGGGCGATCGTCGGGGTCAGGTCTTGCATGGATCGGTCTCGGCGTCAGGGATGGATCAGCCCGGTCAGGCTGCCGGGCGCGAAATGGCAATCGATGTAGTCGGCCAGCGCGTCGAACACCGGCTCGAGGCCGCCGGTCTGCACGCCGAACAGGGCCTGCAGCAGGGCCGGCTGCTCGAACAGGCCATGGGCATAGAGGCCCAGCACCGGTCCGGCCTGCCAGCCCACCACGCCGCCCTCCTCGTCGTGCAGGGCCTCGGCGGCGGCTGCCAGGGAGGGATGCTGGACGGTGCGGCCATGGTGGATCTCATAACCTTCCAGCTGCACGCCGCACAGCGCCTGCCAGGGCGCGGCCAGGGTGGCGGCGAAGCGCAGCCGTGCCGGGCGCAGCAGCTTGCTCACCTCGAACTGCGTCACCAGCGGCAGCAGGCCCAGACCCGGTGCGTTGCCGTCCAGACCATGGGGATCGACCAGGGTCTCGCCCAGCATCTGCAAGCCGCCGCAGATGCCCAGCACCGGCTTGCCGGCCGCGGCATGCGCGGCAATGGCGGCATCCAGGCGCTGCGCGCGCAGCCAGGCCAGGTCGGCAGCGACGGACTTGGAGCCAGGCAGGATGATCCAGTCGGCCGCTGCCAGCGCTTCGGGCGTGCGTGCCCAGCTCAGATGCACGCCGTTCAGGCCGCGCAGCGGCTGGAACTCGTCGAGGTTGGAGATGCGCGGGTAGGCGACGATGGCCATGCGCAGACCGCTGCCCACGGGCTGCTCGTCGAAAACGCCGTCTTCCTCCGGCAGGCCGTGGCCGCGCCACATCGGCAGCGTGGCCAGCGTGGGCACGCCGGTCAGTGCCTGCAGCTGCTCGGGCCCGGGCGCGAGCAGCGCGGCATCGCCGCGGAAGCGATTCAGCACGAAGCCCCTGATCAGCGCGCGTTCCTCGGGCGGCAGCAGCTGGTGGGTGCCGTACAGGTGCGCAAATGCGCCGCCGCGGTCGATGTCGGTGACCAGCAGGCAGGCCGCGCGCGCCTCCAGCGCGCAGCGCATGTTCACATAGTCGCTGGCGTGCAGATTGATCTCGGCCGGCGAGCCCGCGCCCTCAATCACCACGACCTCGTTCTCGGCCATCAGCTCGTGCAGCGCGGCGCGCGCGTGCGGCCACAGCTGCGCGCTGCGCTCGCGCCAGGGCATGCGCGAGAGCTCCTCGCTGACCGCGCCGAGCAGCACCACCTGGCTGGCGGTGTCGGCCTCGGGCTTGAGCAGCACCGGGTTCATGCGCACCTCGGGCACGCGGCGTGCGGCCAGGGCCTGGAAGTACTGCGCGCTGCCGATCTCGCCCATGCGGGCCAGACCGGGCGCTGGGCCGCTCGCAAGCCCGGGCACGACGCGCGCGTTGTTGCTCATGTTCTGCGCCTTGAAGGGCGCGACCTTCAGGCCCTGGCGCGCATACCAGCGGCACAACGCAGTGGCCAGAAAGCTCTTGCCGGCATGGCTGGTGGTGCCCAGCACCATCACCGAGCGTGCAGTCATGACTGTCTCTCCATCGCTGCGAGCCGGCCGTCCGGCTGCGCGAACAGGCGCACGCTGAAGACGTCGAGGAAGCGGCCCATCGCCACCACCGGACGCAGCGGCGCTGGCGGCTTATCCATCTGTTGTTCCACCAGCCGTGTGGCCCGCGTGGCCAGCGGCAGGAGCAGGGTGATATCAGGGTTCATCGTGTTGCCTCAGCCGGCCCGCTGGTAGGCGGGCCGTCCTTCGACCGGCGTCGCACCCGCCGCAGGGCGGGTGCTCGGTCCGCTGTCAGTCTTCGATGCCGCGCTGCGCCGGCACGCCGGCCTGGAAGTGATGCTTGAGCAGAGCCATCTCGGTGACGGTGTCGGCCAGCTCGATCAGCTCCTCGGGCGCTTTGCGGCCGGTGAGCAGCACATGCACATGCGCCGGCCGTTCGCGCAGCGCCTGCAGCACCGGTTCCAGCGGCAGCCAGCCATAGCGCAGCGGATACATGATCTCGTCCAGCACGACGAGGAAGTGCTCGCCGGCGGCGATGGTCGCCGCGGCGCGGGCCCAGCCCTCGCGTGCCAGCTGCGCGCTGTGTTCCAGGTCCTTGCTCTTCCAGCTGAAGCCGTCGCCCAGGCCCTCGATGGGCACGCCCAGCTGCTCGAACAGCCGGTGCTCGCCGAAGCGCGCGCTGGGCACCTTCATGAACTGGTAGATCTTCACCGCCTTGCCGCGGCCGTGGGCGCGCAGCGCCAGGCCGAAGGCGGCGGTGCTCTTGCCTTTGCCATCGCCGGTGTGGACCAGGATCAGGCCGCGTCGCTCGGCGCTGGGCACGATGCGCGCGCGATCGACCGGGGGGCTCTCGATGTTCATCGCTACTCTCAGGCGTTCAGTGCGACCCAGCGGCCGGCAACCTGCAGGATCAGCAGGCGCTGCGCGAAGACCTGCTGCAGCGCGGCGTGGGTGGCGGCATCGCCGGGTGCGCCGACATGGACGATGCTGCCCTTGTCCATCACGATCAGCTGGTCGGCCTGCAGCGCGATATTCAGTTCGTGCAGCACGCTCACTACGGCGGCGCCGCAGCCGGCGCGGCCGCGAACGATCTGCACCCAGTCGCTCTGATGCGGCGGGTCCAGATGGGCCAGCGGCTCGTCCATCAGCAGCAGCATGGACTGCACGGCCAGCGCCCGGGCCAGCAGCACGCGCTGTCGTTCGCCGCCGGAGAGGCTACCCAGCGGGCGGTCGCGCCAGTCCCAGCTCTGCGTCTGGCGCATCGCCTGTTCCACGGCCAGCGTGTCGGCGGCGCCGGGCGGCGCCAGCCAGGCCTGGTGTGGCAGACGGCCCAGCATCACCACCTCGGCAGCGGTGAGTTCGTCGGTGCTGCTCTCGTTCTGACCCAGCCAGGCCAGCGCGCGGGCGCGGGCCTTGGCCGGCCAGCTGTCCCAGTCGCGCCCCTGCAGCGTCAGCGTGCCGTCGAAGGGCAGCAGGCCGCACAAGGCGCGCAGCAGCGTGGACTTGCCGGCGCCGTTGGGGCCGACCACGGCGGTCCAGCCGGGCGCAGCGATGCGCAGCGACAGCGGGCCCAGCACGGGGCGGCCGCCCAGCGCCAGGCTGCGCAGTTCCAGCGTCAGCGTGGGGAACTCGGGCAGGCGCTGGTCCGTCATCGCTGGCCTCCCAGATGGCGCGGGCGCCGGTGCATCAGCCACAGCAGGTAGCCGCCGCCCAGCAGTGCGGTGACGATGCCCACCGGCAGCTCCTGCGGTGCGATCAGCCAGCGCGCTGCGATGTCGGCGGCCAGCAGCAGCACGCCGCCGCTGAGGGTGGACAGCAGCAGCAGGCCGCGGTGGGCGCTCGGTGCCCAGCTGCGCACCAGGTGCGGCGCCACCAGGCCGACGAAGGCGATCAGCCCGCACTGCGCCACCGCGGCGGCGGTGGCCAGGGTCATCGCGACGATCAGCAGCAGGCGCACCAGCGCCAGCCGCATGCCCAGCGAGCGCGCCGTGGCCTCGCCCAGCGTGAGCGCGTCCAGGGTCTTGCTGCTGGCCAGTGCGAGCAGCAGCGTGGCCAGCAGCACCACCGCCATGATGGCCACCGCGTTCCAGCCGAGGAAGCCGGTGCTGCCCAGCATGAAGGCCTGCATTGCGCGCAGGATGTCGGGGTTCAGCAGGGTCAGCAGGGCCGAGCCCGAGCCCAGCACCACGCCGACCACCACGCCGGCGAGCAGCAGGCGCAGCGTCTGCTCGACGCCGCGTGCCAGCAGCAGCGTCAGCATCACCGCCAGCACGGCGCCGGCGAAGGCCGCGCCGGTCAGGCCCAGGCGCAGCGCCATCGCGGTGGCCGCCGGCGTCAGGCCGATGGCGAAGCTCAGGCCCGCCACGCCCAGCGAGGCGCCGGCAGAACAGCCGAGCAGATAGGGGTCGGCCAGCGGGTTGCGGAACAGGCCCTGCGCGATGGCGCCGGCCAGCGCGAGCAGGGCGCCGGCCAGCCAGGTGCCCAGCGAACGCGGCGCGCGGATTTCCCAGAGGATCTGACGCATCGCCTCGTCCTGCGATGTCCAGGGCGTGAAGCCGGTGGCGCCGACCGACAGGCCGAGCAGCAGCAGCGCCGCGCTGGCGGCGAGCAGCAGCAGGAGCCAGAGCTGGCTGCGGCGGCGACGCTGCGTCGGGCTCAACGCATGCCTCCCGCGCCGCCGCCTAGGGGCTGGGTGGGCCAGGTCACCGGCCCGGCCGCGGCATCCTTCAGGCAGCGCGCCATCAGCGCGGCAGCCTCGGCCATGCGCGGCCCCGGGCGCACCAGCACGTCGGACTCGTCGGCCGTCCAGATGCAGATGCGCTTGTCGCGCACCGCGCGCATGCCGGGCCAGCCGGGGCGCTGCGGCAGGCCGGCCGCATTGCGTTGGCCGACCATGATCACCTGCGGGTCCGCACGTACGACGAACTCCGGGTTGAGCTTGGGGAAGGGGCCCAGCTCCGGCGGCACGATGTTGCGCGTGCCCAGCCGCGCCAGGGTCTCGCCGATGAAGGAGGCGGTGCCGGCTGCATAGGGCGCGCTGTCCACCTCGTAGTAGACGCTCAGTCCGCGCGCGGCCGGCGGCAGGCTCTGGGCGGCGTGCTGGATGGCGCCGTCGATGCGGTTCCACACGCGGCGCGCCTCGTCGGGCTTGCCCAGCAGCTGTGCCACCTTGCCGAGCACGCGCTGCACATCGGCGTGGGTCTTGGGCTCCAGCGCAACCACTTTCAGGCCCAGGGACTCGAGCCGGTCGGTCAGGCGCGAGGAGATCGCCAGCAGCACCACGTCGGGCTTGAGCGCGAGCACGCCTTCGATGGCGGTGTCGTCCAGGCCGCCGAGCTTGGGCAGCTTCTGCACCGCGGCCGGGTGGTTGGAGTAGCGGTCCACGCCGACCAGGCGCGCGCACTCACCGAGTTCGCACACGCTCTCGGTCAGCGACGGCAGCAGGCTGACGATGCGCCGCGGCGTGTCGGCCAGCGCGATGCTGCGGCCGCGATCGTCCTGCACCGCCAGCGGCGCGGCCAGCGTCGGTGCGGCCGGCAGCAGGGCGGCAAGCAGCGCCGCGCAGAGTCTGCGGATCATGGTCATTCGATCGGCTCCACCGGTCGGGTCCAGGGCTGGCCGGCCACCATCAGGGTCAGTGCTTCGCAGCGCCGGGCGATGCGCTGGTTCAGGCGGCCGAGCTCGTCCACATAGTCGCGCACCTCGCGGCCCAGCGGCATCACGCCCCAGCCGACTTCGTTGGAGACGAAGACCACCGGCGAGGCGAGCTGCGGCAGCAGCGCGTCCAGCGCGTCGCATTCGGCGCGCCAGCCTTCAGGGTCGGCCGCGGCGTGCATGGGCATCAGCCAGTTGGCCAGCCACAGCGTCAGGCAGTCCACCACCAGCAGGCGCTGCGGCGCGTCGGCCGCACGCAGGGCGGCGGCCAGATGGCGCGGCTCCTCCACGGTGGCGAAGCCGGCCGGCCGCGCGGCGCGATGTCGGGCGATGCGCGCGCACATTTCCTCGTCCAGCGGCTCGGCGGTGGCGACCACCGCCACGTCGCGGTCAGCGTGGCGCAGCCAGTCCAGCGCCAGGCGCTCGGCCTGGCGGGACTTGCCGCTGCGCTGGCCTCCGACGATGAGGCGGTGCCCGGCCATGGCTCAGAGCTCCGGCGTGTAGCGCAGGCCGACGAAGAGGCTGCGCGGCGCCTGCTGGTAGCCATAAGCGGTCTGGTACTCGCGGTCGAAGGCGTTGTCCAGATTCACGCGCAGGCGCAGCTGTTCGCTGACGCGGTACTGCAGGTCGAAGTTGGCCAGGGCATAGCCGCCGAGCTTGCGCGTGTTGGCCGCATCGTCCCAGCGACGTCCGCTGGCCTGCACGCCGGCACCGAGCTGCCAGTCGCCCAGCGTGGTTTCGGCCCGCAGCGTGCCGAAGCGCTGGGCGCGGCGGGCCAGCAGCTTGTCGGTGGCCTCGTTCTTCGGCGAGCCGAAGTCCAGCGTGCTGGACAGACGCACGATGCCCAGCTGCAGATGGCCGGACAGGCTCACGCCCTGCAGCAGCGCGCGCGAGACGTTCTGGTAGCAGCCGAAGCTGCTGTTGCAGTTGCCGGCGGCGCCGAAGACGATCAGATCGCTGACCTTGTTGCGGTAGGCAGTGATGCCGAAGCCATGGCCCGCTGCATCGCGCTTGAGAGCCAGCTCGAGATTGCGGCCGCGCTCGGCGTCCAGCGGGGCCACGCCGGCCTTGCTCAGGTCGGGGCCATAGACGCTGCCGCGCTGGTAGAGCGTGGGGGCGCGGAAGGCATTGCCCGCTGAGGCGTAGACGCGCCAGCCGGGCGCGAATCTGAGGCCGCCGGCCAGCGTGCCGGTGCTCACGCCGCCGAACTGGCTGTCCTCGTCATGGCGGGCGTGCAACTGCAGGTCGATGCTCTGGCCGTTGAAGATCCAGCCCAGGCCGACGGCATCCTGCTCCCGGCGGTCGGTGCCATTGCGCAGGCCGCTGTTGTCCAGCCGGTCCTCGCGGCGCTCGAGCTGGAAGTTCAGCTGCTGCGCCGGGCCGAGCTTGTAGGAACCCAGCAGCGTGGCGCTGCGGATTGCCGTCTCGCTCAGATAGACCGACGGCGTGGTCAGGAAGCGGTCGCGGCCCTCGCCAATGCTCAGCTCGGTGCGCAGCGCGGCGCTCCACTGTGCGCTCCACGCGGCGCGCAGCGCCTGGTTCTTCTGCACGGAATGGTCGTCGACGCTGGGCCGCGAGGCCGAGGCGTCGTACTGGCCGTCGCTGTGCGCCTTCAGTGCGGTGAGCTCGACACGATGGCCTTCAACGAGGGCCGCACCCAGGCGCAGGCTGCCGCTGTAGTTGCTCCAGCCATCGCGATCCGGCACGTAGGAAAAGGTCGACTGCGGCGTGGTCGCGTTGAAGCCGGCGCTGTCTTCGGCAGCGAGGCTCAGCGCATAGTCGAAGCGCGCGTCACCGCCGCTGAGCGCGAAGTCGGCCTTGGTCGTGGACAGGCTGCCCGCGCCGATCCCGATCTCGGCGCGAGGCTTGCCGGGGTTCTTGCGGCTGATGATCTGGATGACGCCGGCAACGGCATCGGAGCCGTAGACCGCGCTGGCCGGCCCCTTGAGCACCTCGACGCGCTCGATCTGCGCCAGCGGGATGGCCTGCCAGGAGGCGCCGCCGGTGGACTGCGAGTCGATGCGCACGCCGTCGAGCATCACCACGGTGTGGCGCGTGTCCGCGCCGCGCAGGAAGACGGTGGTGGAAGCGGCAGGGCCGCCGTTGCGCACCATCTCCGCGCAGCCGCTGTTGCGCAGCAGGTCGGCCAGCGAGCCGAAGGCCTGGCGTTCGATGTCCTCGCGGGTGATCACCGTGAGGTCGGCCAGCACCTCGGCCAGGCGTTGCGGCATGCGCGCGGCGGTGACGACGACCGGGTCGAGCTGCTTGGCGGGTGCTGCATGCGCTGGGTTGGCCAGGGCGAAGGGGGCGAGGCAGGCCAGCGCAGCCGCGCGGGCGAGGGTGCAAGGACGCGAAGCGCCTTGGATGGGAGCAGTCATTTGAGAACTTGAACGGAACAGTCCAGGCGCCAGCTTCCCCGCAGGCCCCTGTGAAACGATGCGCCGCCATGGACGGCACACCACCTGTTGGCCGGTATCCGGGCTGGCGGAACACACCCCTGCATCCTTCCCAGCGTCGCCGATGGACGCCAGTGGATTCCTGCGCAGGGACTGGAGGCTTGTGAGCCTCGTCCGCTTACCGTTGCGGGGACAGCTCAGGTTAGGTTTGCCTCGGCGAGGCGCGCCCTCCTGATTCCCGTTTAACTGCGCGGACCAAACGAAGGGCCGCGCGAGCACCAACGGGAGGCATTCTAGTCGACGGCCTTGCACGGCCCTTGCGCTGACTCAGCGCAGCGGCTTGATCACGATCGAGCGGCGCCGGCAGCCGGTGCGGGCTTCTTGCTGGTCTTGGGTTTGCCGGCCTTGCTCGCGTTCTTGTTCTTCTTGTCGGGCGATTTCTTGGCGGCCGGTGCGCTGGCTGCGCCCACCGCTGGTTCGCCGCGGTGGTGGATGCCGCTGGGCGGTGCAGGTCTGCTCTTGGCTTCGCGCGCCAGTCTTTCGCGTTCCAGCGCGTCGGCCTGTCGCTGCTGACCGGCGGCGCGCTCACGCGCCTCGCGTGTCTGTGCAGCACTGGGTTGATCGTGCTGCACGCTCTGCGCAGGCTTGCCGGCGGCCTCGGGGCAAGGCGAGTCGCGCAGGTCCCGGCCGTCCGGGCCGCAGCGGTACAGCGGCGTGCTGCGGGTCTCCGTTTGAGCCTGCGCTTCGGCGCATGGCGCGAGCAGGCCCTGGAGCAGCAGCGGCAACAGCAGCAGGCGCAGGGTCGGCGAGATCCTTTTACGCTGCTGCGCTGGCTGCATGGTGGCGCTCCTCAGTCGATGGCGCTCGTCGACGTCGGCGCAGCGCCGGTTCTGGCCTCACCCTCGGGCGTGGCCGGCTGGGCCGGCTTGGGTGGTTTCGGACGAGGCGGCTTGGCATGGATCTTCATCATGGCGCGTTGCATATCGCCCTTGAGCATCAGTTCCACCGCGTCCAGCGACTTGGCGATGCAGTCCTCAATCGCCTGGCGTTCCGCCAGCGGCGGCTTGCGCAGCACATAGCCGGCCACCTCGGCCTTGACGCCGGGATGGCCTATGCCAAGGCGCAGGCGCCAGAAGTTGGGCGAGCCGAGCTGGGCCTGCATGTCCTTCAGGCCGTTGTGGCCGCCATTGCCGCCGCCCTGCTTGAACTTCATCTCGCCCGGCAGCAGGTCCAGCTCGTCGTGCACCGCGAGGATCTGCTCGGGCGCGATCTTGAAGAAGCGCGCCAGCGCCGCGACCGACTTGCCGGAGACATTCATATAGGTCATCGGCTCGAGCAGCCAGATCGGCCCGTCCGCGCCCGGCGCGTTGTTCACGCGCGCGACGAGGCCGTGGTAGCTGCGCTCCAGCTGCAGGCTGGCGCCCAGGCGGCGTGCCAGCTGGTCCACCCACCAGAAGCCGGCGTTGTGGCGCGTGTCCTCGTATTCGCTGCCCGGGTTGCCCAGGCCGACAAAGAGTCGAATCATGATGGCGCGGATTATCGGCGCAGGCCCTGCCGCGGCATCCATCTTGAAGACGAGGGCGGGGGCGGACAGGGCGCAGAAATGAAAAGGCCCCGCATCAGCGGGGCCTGTGCAGAGGCACGCAGGTGCCAGGGGCGAAGGATTACTTCTTGCCCTTCTTGCCCTTCTTGTCGTCGGCGGCCGGAGCGGCGGCCACGACGATCTCCTCGGCCACCGGCTCGACCGGCGTAGCCACGACCGGGTTCGGCTTGCCGTGCGTGACGACCTTGATGCCCTCGGGCAGCTTCAGATCGTTGACGTGCAGCGAGTGACCCTTGGTCAGGCCGCTCAGGTCCACTTCGATGAACTCGGGCAGCTGCTGCGCCAGGCAGCTGATGGCCAGCTCGGTCATCACGTGGTTGACCGTGCAGTGGTCCAGCTTGACAGCCGGGGACTCGGCCTCACCCTTGAAGTGCAGCGGCACCTTCTTGGTGATCTTGGTCGTGTTGTCCACGCGCTGGAAGTCCACGTGCAGCACTTGCGGCTTGTACGGGTGCATCTGGAAGTCGCGCAGCAGCACCTGGGCGGTCTTGCCGGCCAGTTCCATCTCCAGGATGGAGCTGTGGAAGGCTTCCTTCTTCAGGGCGTGGAACAGCGCGTTGTGGTCCAGCTCGATCATGGTCGGCTCGCCGGCGCCGAAGACGATGCCCGGCACCTTGCCGGCGTTACGCAGGCGGCGGCTCGCTCCGGTCCCCTGCAACTTGCGCTCGAAAGCGGTGAATTTCATGTGTAGCTCCAAGTGAAGAAACGCCCCCATGGCGCTTCAGTGGGCGGAAGGCCCGCGACCAGGCTCTTCCTGTCAAAGGCCGCCGCATCGCTGCGACGGCCGATGGTTGGATGTGCAGATCAGAAGTTGTTGTTCTGCTCCGCAAAGAGGGAGGTGACCGACTCGCCATCCGAAATGCGGCGAATGGTCTCGGCGAAGAGGAAGGCGACCGACAGCTGGCGGATCTTGCCGCAGGCGCGGGCGGCGTTCGACAGCGGAATGGTGTTGGTGATCACCACCTCGTCCAGGTGCGAGCCCGAGATGCGCTCGATCGCTGGGCCGGACAGGATGGGGTGGGTGCAGTAGGCAAACACGCTCTTGGCGCCGCGGTCCTTCAGGACCTCGGCTGCCTTCACCAGCGTGCCGGCGGTGTCGATCATGTCGTCCATGATCACGCAGTTGCGGCCGTCGATCTCGCCGATCACGTGCATCACTTCGGAGACGTTGGCGGCCGGACGGCGCTTGTCGATGATGGCCAGGTCGCAGCCCAGCTGCTTGGCCAGCGCGCGGGCGCGCACCACGCCACCGACGTCGGGGCTGACCACCACCAGATTGGAATAGTTGCGGCTCTTCAGGTCCGACAGCAGCACCGGGCTGGCGTAGATGTTGTCGACCGGGATGTCGAAGAAGCCCTGGATCTGGTCAGCGTGCAGGTCCATGGTCAGCACGCGCTCGACGCCCACGGTCTCCAGCAGGTTGGCCACGACCTTGGCCGAGATCGGCACGCGGGTGCTGCGCGGACGGCGGTCCTGGCGCGCATAGCCGAAGTAGGGGATCACGGCCGTGATGCGGCGGGCGCTGGCGCGCTTGAGCGCATCCACCATGACCAGCAACTCCATCAGGTTGTCGTTGGTCGGCGCACAGGTCGGCTGGATCACAAAAACGTCGCGGGCGCGGACGTTCTGCTGGATCTCCACGGCCACCTCGCCATCGGAGAAGCGGCCGACCGAAGCCTTGCCGAGCTCCAGACCCAGATGGGTGGCGATTTCTTGGGAGAGGACCGGATTCGCGTTGCCGGTGAAGAGGACGGTGTTGAGCAGCACGTCGGCCATCCTTGGTGAAGGACCCGTGGTCAACCAGCGTGTCCCGGTCTTTCAGAAGCTGAGGCCCGCATTGCGGGCCCCATCAGCATCGAAGCCCGCCGGGCGGGCTTCTTCAACAAAGTCTTTGGCAGGGGAGGAAGGACTCGAACCCTCGCATGTCGGAATCAAAATCCGATGCCTTAACCAACTTGGCGACTCCCCTACACAGGACACTGCAGAGCTGCAGCACCCTCAAACCTGTTCAGTCTGCCCAGCCATACAAGGGATGGCGATCCAGACTTCGGCAGATCTTTCCAATCCAATCTGGCGGAAGATCCGCCAGCATTGTCGCCGAGGATTGGAGCGACTTGCCGTTCTCCTGCGCTGCATCGATATTCACGCGAGCGAATACCGCACTGCCTGAGCCCGTCATCCGGCTGTTGCCGTATCTGGACTCCAGCAACTGCAAGGCCTGGCTGACCTCGGAGCAGATCGCTTCGGCTGGTGGCTGCAGGTCGTTTCGACCGAAGCCACCGGCGAGCTTTGCTGCGCCTTCGGCATCCAGGCTCACAACCTCGTTTGACGTCGAAAAGCTTGTCTTTTCGTTGTCTCCGCTGTTGTGTGCAGGAGAGCCCGCTACTATAGCCATCGAACTCGACCTTGCCAAGAGGGGGCTCGAAAAAATTTCCTTGGTTGCGATGCTGGCCGCTGGCTTGAGCACTGCGAAGCTCTGCGTCGGCAGGTCCAAGGGACGGAGGATCTCGCCAATGCCTTCGACGAAGGCATGCCGTCCGCCGAGGAAGAAAGGCACGTCGGCGCCCAGACGCAGCCCCAGCGGCAGCAGCTTTGCGAGCGGCCAGTGCAGGCCCCAGAGCCGGTTCAGGGCCAGCAGCGTCGATGCCGCGTCGGAGCTGCCGCCGCCCATGCCGGCGCCTGATGGCAGGCGCTTCTCGATGTGGATGTCTGCGCCGAAGGCGCAGCCGCTGGCCTGCTGCAGCGCGCGGGCTGCGCGCAGGCAGAGGTCGTCAGCCGGCAGCGCGTCTCCCTGGTCATGGCGTTGCAGCAGGCCGTCGCTGCGGCGCTCGAAGTGCAGGGTATCGGCCCAGTCGATCAGCACGAACAGCGACTGCAGCAGGTGATAGCCATCGGGCCGCTTGCCGACCACGTGCAGGAACAAATTCAGCTTGGCCGGGGCCGGAATGTCGTAGAGGGCTTGCATCAGGAGTGAGGTTTCAGCGGTCCAGACGGGCGCGCAGCGTCACCGTCGGTTCACCGAGGCGCCGGGCGATGAGCAGCCCTTCGTCGAATCGATCCAGCTCGATGCGCCAGCCCAGCTGCTCGAAGCCGCGGGCGGGCGCAGGCAGCGGGCTTGCTTCGGCCTGCGACCAGGGCTTGCCCTGCAGCCAGTCGAACAGCGCCGCGACTGGGATGGCCTCGCCCAGCAGTTCCTGCCCGAGCGCGTCCAGGCTGGGGAAGAGTCGGCTGCCTTGCTGTGGCGTCTCCAGGCGCACGCCTTGCGCATCCCAGCTGGCACGGGCCACCAGGCTGCCCAGCGGCGTGCTCAGCTCGAGCTGCCCCGCCAAGGCATTGCCAAGCAGCTCGAAGGCGCTGCTGCCGCCCTGGCCGCTGGCGGCTTGCACCGAGAGCCGGCCTTGCAGCCTTTGACCCTCGTAGGCGGGCATGACCGGTGGTCGGGTGGCACAAGCGGTTAGCAGCGTTGCCAGCGCCAGCGCCGCGCCGACCTTTGCCGGTCCCAAGTACAGGGCGCGCAGCATCGATCTCAGCGCTGGCCCTGCAGGCGCTTGGTGGTCTCCTGCAGCGCCTCGTTCTTTGGATCGCGCTTGCGGCCTTCAGCCCAGATGCGGCGCGCTTCCTCGCGTTCGCCGCTGACCCACAGCACTTCGCCCAGATGGGCTGCGATTTCGGCATCGGGCCTGGCCTTGTAGGCCTGGCGCAGCAGGCGCAGGGCTTCGGCATGGTTGCCCAGGCGGTACTCGACCCAGCCCAGGCTGTCGACGATGAAGGGTTCGTTGGGTGCGTACTCCAGTGCCTTGGCGATCAGCGTCTTGGCCTCGGCTAGCCGCAGATTGCGCTCGGCCAGCGAGTAACCCAGCGCGTTGTAGGCGTGGTAGTGCTCGGGCTTGATGGTCATCACCCGCCGCAGCAGTTGCTCCATCTCGTCCAGGCGATCGAGCTTTTCGGCGGTCATTGCCTGTTCGTAGAGAAGATCGACGTCGTCGGGGAACTGCCTGTTGAGCTGCTCGAGCAGCTGATGGGCCGAGCGCCAGTCGCGCGCCTCGCGCAGCAGCTGCACTTCGGCGAGGTCGCGCATGCGTCGCTCCTCTACTCGGTCGCCGGGCAAGGACTGGATCAGCTGACGCGCCTTGGTCAACTGCCCCTGCCGTGCCAGCAGCGAGGCGCGTCGTGCCGTGACCTCCAGCTGGCGTTGCGGCAGGTCGACCTTGGCCAGCAGGGCTTCGGCGGTCTTCAGTTCGCCGCGCTGTTCAGCCGATTGCGCCAGCATCAGCCAGGCTTGCTGGCGCAGGTCCTTGTGCTGTTCGTCGTCGCCGATGCGCTGCAGAAAGGTATTCAGCGCCTGTTCGGCTTCGGCGTTGTGGCGCAGCTCGAGCTCCAGTGCGCCCAATGCATACCAGGCTTGGTGCAGATCCGGCGCGCTGGTCGTGACGGTGCGGAACTCTCGCGCGGCGTCGGCAGCGCGCTGGCTGCGTGCCAGGGTGCGCGCATAGGCCATGCGCAGGCTGTGATGTTCGGGCCGGGCCTGCAGGCGCGCTGTGATCAGCTCTTCAACCTCGGCGCGCACCGGCATGACATCCAGCGCCAGCATTAGGGGCTCGTCCGCCTGTGGGTAGGCAAGCACCAGTTCGCGCACCAGCGACACCGCCAGGTCGTTGTCGCCGGCATTGAGCGCGAAGCGACCCAACACCAGGCTGGCCATCAGGCGCGTGGCTTCCTGCTTGCGGGCGCCGTCCAGCACCGGGCGTAGTGCGGCCAGCACCTTGGTCTGCTCCGGCGCACGCTGGAATAGACGCGGCAGCGATGCCAGCAGGCCGACGCGCTGAGTCTCGCTGCCGAGCGCGAGCAGCCGGGCCAGCGGTGCAGCTGCCTCGCCTGGTCGGTTCAGCAGCGCGACGAGTTGCAGCACCGTCTGGTGCGCGTCTATCGAGTCGGGCAAGGCCTCGCTCCAGGCCCTGGCGGCGGTCAACGCCTGCTCGCCGGCCCGCGCCTGCATGGCGATGTTGACGACGCGGCGGAAGACGCCCTCGTCGCCGGTGCGCCGCGCCGCGTCGAGCAGCAGCTGATAGGCCACGCCGGGCTGGCCGGCGCGCAGTTCAATCTCGGCAACCAGCAGCTGGTGAAACAGCGCCGCGTCCATCTCTGAGTTTCTGACCGAGCTGGCTTCCTCCTTGGCGGCCTGGGCGTCGGCCGGCAGCACCGGGCTCAGCAGCGCGAGCGCCAGTGCGGGCAGCCAGGTTCTGGCGAGGAGGGAGTGGGGTTTGGGCATGAAGGACTGCTCCTGCAGCAAGGCAAACACACGTCGTGCGGACATCGTGAACATCACGAGGACGCTTCGGATCATGCCCTCACCGTGTTGCCGGATTGTAGGAGGGGGTATCGCGGGTGGAGGGCAGCGTGCCGGGCGGCTACCTCTCTATGATCGCGCCCATGCCGGAGTTGCCCGAGGTCGAGATCACCCGCCGTTCCTTCGCGGCCGCCATCGCGGGCGCGCGCGTGCTGGGCGTCACACTGGGCAAGCCGCTGCGCTGGCCACTGGGCGTCGATGTCCAGATGCTCGTCGGCCTGCGCATCGGCGCGGTGCAGCGCAGGGGCAAGTACCTGTGGCTGCCGCTGATCGGTGCGACGGGCGAGGCCGCCGGTGGGCTGCTGCTGCATCTGGGCATGTCGGGCTCGCTGGCCTTTGCCGAGCATCTGCCGCCACCGGGGCCGCACGACCACTTCGAGCTGCAGACCGACCACGGCCAACTGCGCCTGAACGACCCGCGGCGCTTCGGCGCCGTCGTCTGGTCGCCGGCGCTGGACCGGGATCCGGCCGCCAAGCTGCTGGCCGGGCTGGGCCTAGAGCCTTTCGATGCGGGCTTCGACGGCGCGCATCTGAAGGCCGGCTTCGCGAAGCGCCGCGTCGCGGTGAAGCTGGCGCTGCTGGCCGGCGACATCGTGGTCGGCGCCGGCAATATCTACGCCTGCGAGGCGCTGTTCCTCGCCGGCATCGATCCGCGCACGCCGGCCGGCAAGGTGAGCCTGCCGCGCTGCGAGCGGCTGGCGCAGGCGCTGCGCCAGGTGCTGGGCGCGGCGCTGCAGGCGGGCGGCACGACGCTGCGCGACTTCAAGGACGCACACGGCGTGGCCGGCAGTTTCCAGCTGCAGGCCCAGGTCTATGGCCGCGAGGGTGAGCCCTGCCGCCTCTGCGCCACGCCGATCCGCCGCATCGTGCAGGCGCAGCGTTCCACCTATTTCTGCCCGCACTGCCAGAAGCGATGAGCCGCAAGAAAGATAAGCGACCGCACGACGAGCTGCCGCGAGACTTCGCCGCGCTGCTGGTGGCCTGGCAGCGCCGGCATGGCCGCCACGCGCTGCCCTGGCAGCGCACGCGCGACGCCTATCGCGTCTGGCTGTCGGAAATCATGCTGCAGCAGACCCAGGTCACCACGGTGCTCGGCTACTACGAGCGCTTCCTGGCCCGCTTCCCGCGCGTGGTCGACCTCGCCGACGCGCATCTCGACGAGGTGCTGGCGATGTGGCAGGGCCTGGGCTACTACAGCCGGGCGCGCAATCTGCACCGCTGCGCGCAGGCCGTACGCGATGTACATGGCGGCGAGTTCCCGCGTAGCGCCGAGGCGCTGCAGCAGCTGCCCGGCATTGGCCGCTCCACCGCTGCAGCGATCGCTGCCTTCTGCTTCGACGAGCGCGTGGCCATCCTCGACGGCAACGTCAAGCGCGTGCTGGGCCGGCTGCTCGCCTTCGACGGCGACTTGGCCAGCAGTGCGCAGGAGAAGAAGCTCTGGCAGCTGGCCGACGCGATGCTGCCCGCCGCCGAAGCGGACATGCCGGCCTACACGCAGGGGCTGATGGACCTGGGTGCTACCTTGTGCACGGCGCGCTCGCCGCAATGCCTGCTCTGCCCGGTCGGCGAGCTGTGCCGTGCACGCGCCGAGGGCGATCCCACCGCCTATCCGGTGAAAACACGCAAGCTCAAGCGCGGCCGGCGCGAGAACTGGTGGCTGTGGGCCGAGCAACGGGGTCAGGTCTTGCTGCAGCAGCGCCCGGACAGCGGCGTCTGGGCGGGCTTGTGGACCTTGCCGATGTTCGACGACGAGGCTGCCTTGCTGGCCCAGGCCGGCAGCCTGGGGGCAAGGGAGCCGGAGCCGCTGCCGCGCATCGAACATGCGCTGACGCATTTCGACTGGGTACTGCATCCGCGGCGTGCGCTGCTGACTGCACCCGCGGCAGCGCCCGAGGGTGCACGCTGGGTGGCGCGCGAAGAGCTGGCGGCCTATGCGCTGCCGGCGCCGCTGAAAAAGCTGCTGGTCGGCTGAGGGAGGCGGTGCCGCTGGCGCGGCCTCAGCGTGTGCGTAGTGGCTGCCAGGCGCCTACTTGGCGTCCAGCTCGCGGTGGCGCTTCAGCACATGGCCGTGGCCGGCGAACTGCCTGGCCAGCGTCTCGACCAGATAGACCGAACGGTGCTGGCCGCCGGTGCAGCCGATCGCCACCGTGAGGTAGCTGCGGTGGTCGGCGGCGAAGCTGGGTAGCCACTGGCCGATGAAGCCGCTGATCTGGCCCAGCATCAGGTTGACCTCGGGCTGCGCCTTCAGGAAGGCCGCCACCGGCTCGTCGCGCCCGCTGAAGGGGCGCAGGTCGCGGTCGTAATAGGGGTTGGGCAGCACGCGCACGTCGAAGACGAAGTCCGCATCGCTGGGCACGCCGTGCTTGAAGGCGAAGGACTCGAACACCAGCGTCAGCGAATCGCCGGCCACGCTGACCAGGTCGCGCACCCAGGCGCGCAGCTGCGCCGCGCGCAGCAGGCTGGTGTCTATCACCGTCGATTCGACGCGCAGCGGCGACAGCAGTTCGCGCTCCAGCTGGATCGCATCGAGCAGCGCGCGGTGCTCGTCCTCGCCGCTGTCTTTCGCATCGCGGCGCAGCGGGTGCGGTCGACGCGATTCGGAGAAGCGGCGCATCAGCGCATCGGTGTTGGCGTCCAGGAAGATCGAGCGCACCGCTACGCCCTCGGCGCGCAGCTGCTTGAGCATGGGCAGCACATGAGGCAGCGAACCCGCGCTGCGCACATCCACCGCGATGGCCACGCGGCGTTGCAGGCCGCGGCGGCGCTCGAGCTCCAGGAAGGCGGGCAGCAGCTCGGGCGGCAGGTTGTCCACGCAGAAGAAGCCGGCGTCTTCCAGCGCATGCATCGTGACCGACTTGCCGCCGCCGGCCATGCCGGTGACCAGCACCACATCGCTGCGCTGGGCAGCGGTCTCGTTGGCGCCGGCTGCCGCCGGTGCGGGGGTCTCACTCATGTACGGGCCTTCTTGCTGCCGCGCGCTGGCGCGGCCTCTTCAGCTACTGCGGTGGACGACGACAACTGCAACATCTCTTGGGCATGTGCCAGGCTGGCCGACGACAGGCGCTCACCGCCCAGCATGCGCGCGATCTCCTGCACGCGCGCCTCGCCGGCGACGGGGCGCACCTCGCTGGCGGTGACGCCATCGGCGCGCAGCGACTTGGCGACGACGTAATGCTGGTCGGCGCAGGCGGCCACCTGCGGCAGATGCGTGACGGCCAGCACCTGGCGGCTGCGGCCGAGCTGCTTCATCAGCCGGCCCACGGTCTCGGCCACGGCGCCGCCGACGCCAGCGTCGATCTCGTCGAAGATCAGCGTGCCGGCTCCATTCGGGTCGCTCTGGCAGGTGGTGACGGCAATGGCCAGCGCGATGCGCGACAGCTCGCCGCCCGAGGCCACCTTGGCCAGCGGCCGCGGCGTGCTGCCGGCATGGCCGGCAACGAGGAATTCGGCGCTCTCCAGGCCGAAGCTCTGCGGCTGCTCCTGCGCGATCAGGCTGACCTCGAAGGCGCCGCCGGCCATGCCCAGCTGCTGCATCGCCTGCGTCACCGCAGCGGCCAGGCGCGGCGCCGCGTCGGCACGGGCGCGGCCGACGCGCTTGGCTTCCTGCTCGTAGCTCTTGCGTGCCTCGGCAACTGCGCGCTCCAGCGCGCCCACGTCGGCCGATTCATCCAATGCGCGCAGCTCGTCCTGCCATTGCAGCAGCAGTGCCGGCAGCTCGGCGCCGGGGCGGCGGTAGCGGCGCGCCAGCGTCATCCAGGCCGACAGGCGCTCGTCCAGCTCCTGCAGCCGCTCGGGTTCCAGCTCGGTACTGTTCAGGTAGGACGCCAGCGTGTGTGCGGCATCGCGCAGCTGTGCCTGCGCGCCCTGCAGCGCCTCGGCGGCGGGGGCCAGGCGCGCGTCGTAGTCGATCACCGCCTGCAGCGCGTCGATGGCCTTGTCGGTCATCGTCTCGGCGCTGAGCTCGGCCTCGCTGATCGCGTCCAGCGCCAGGCGCGCGCCGTCCATCAGCGAGGCGGCATGCGAGAGGCGCTGGTGCTCGGCATTGAGCTCTTCCCATTCCTGCTCGCGCGGGCCGAGGCGGCCCAGCTCCTCGATCTGCCAGGCCAGGCGTTCGCGTTCGCGGCTGAGCTCGTCGGCGCGGCCGCGCGCGGCGTCGAGCTTCTCGCTGGCCTGCTTCCACACGGCATAGAGCCCGGCCAGCGCGCGGGTATCGAGCCCGGCGAAGCCGTCGAGCAGCTCTCGCACCGATGCGGCACGGGTCAGCCCTTGCCAGGCGTGCTGGCCGTGGATGTCCAGCAGGCTGTCGGCCAGCTCGCGCAGCTGGGCCACGGTGGCCACGCTGCCGTTGATCCAGGCGCGGCTCTTGCCCTGCGCGTCGATCACGCGGCGCAGCAGCAGGGTTTCGCCGTCAGACTCGAAGCCGGCTTCATCCAGCCAGGCAGCCAGCGCGGTAGGGCGGTCGAACTCAGCGCTGATCTCAGCACGAGCGGCAGCCTCACGTACCACGCCGGCATCGCCACGACCGCCCAGCACCAGCTGCAGCGCGTCGATGAGGATGGACTTGCCGGCGCCGGTCTCGCCGGTCAGCGCCGAGAAGCCGGCGGCGAAGTCCAGCTCCAGCTCGGGGACGATGACGAAGTCGCGCAGCGCGAGTCTCCGTAACATCACACGACTCCCTCATACCAGCGCAGCTTGCGGCGCAGCGTCGCGTAATAGCTCCAGCCCTTGGGGTGGACGAAGCAGACGCGGTGGCTGGAGCGCCGCACGGTGATGCGGTCGCCGTGCAGCAGGCTGGCCAGGCTCTGCATGTCGAAGTTCACGCTGGCGTCGCGGCCGGCGACGATCTCCATGCGCACCTCGCCCGAATCCGGCAGCACGATGGGCCGGTTGGACAGCGTGTGCGAGGCGATCGGCACCAGCACCAGGCCGGCGATGCTCGGGTGCAGCAGCGGGCCGCCGGCCGACAGCGCATAGGCGCTGGAGCCGGTGGGCGACGCAACGATCACGCCGTCGGCGCGCATATTGGCGACGAACTCGTCGCCGATGTCGACCCTGAGCTCCACCATCGCCGCGGTGGCGCCGCGGCTGACCACCACATCGTTGAGCGCCATGCCCTCGAAGATGCATTCGCCGTCGCGCCAGACCTCGCCTTCGAGCATGGGGCGGTGCTCCATCTCGAAGTCGCCGGCCAGGATAGGGCCCATGGCCTCGCGGAAACGCTCCATCGGGATGTCGGTGATGAAGCCCAGGCGTCCCTTGTTGATGCCCACCAGCGGCGTGCCGTGGCGGGCCATCTCGCGGGCGAAGCCCAGCATCGTGCCGTCCCCGCCGACCACCACCGCCAGGTCGCATTGCCTGCCCAGCTCGACAGGCGTCAGCGCCTCATAGCCGCTGATGCCGGTGTTCAGCGCGGTGTCGCGTTCCAGCGAAACGTCCAGCCCCTGCCGGGTCAGGTACTCGACGACTTCCTCGAGCACCGTGCGAATGCCGTGCGCCTGATGCTTGCCGACGACCGCGACATGTTTGAAACGCTTGGGAACCATGCGAAGAATTACACCACAGGGATATGCCGGCTTGCGGGTAGCCGGCCGGGCATCCGTACAATGAAAACCATGCTCGACGAGCGCTCCAAATCACTGCTGAAGACCCTGGTCGAACGCTATATCGCCGACGGCCAGCCGGTCGGTTCTCGCACGCTCTCCAAGGCCTCGGGTCTGGAGCTCTCGCCAGCGACCATACGCAACGTGATGGCCGACCTGGAGGAGCTGGGGCTGATCGCCAGCCCGCACACCAGCGCCGGCCGGGTGCCGACCGCGCGCGGCTACCGGCTCTTCGTCGACACCATGCTCACCGCCAACCCCGGCGTGCTGGTGGCCGAGCCGCCACCTATCGAGACGCCGCTTCAACCCGACCAGCCGCAGCGCGTCATTGCCAGCGCCGCGCAGCTGCTGTCCAGCCTGTCCAGCTTTGTCGGCGTGGTCACCGCGCCGCGCAAGCCCAGCGTGTTCCACCACATCGAGTTCATGCGCCTGGGTGAGCGGCGTGTGCTGGTCATCATGGTGGCGCCCGACGGCGATGTGCAGAACCGCGTGATCTTCACGCAGCAGGACTTCAGCCAGAGCGAGCTGGCCGAGGCCAGCAACCGGCTGAACATGAGCTACGCGGGCCTGACGCTGGAGGCGGTACGCGAGAAGCTCAAGGGCGAGGTCGACGCGCTGCGCAGCGAGATCGCCGAGCTGATGAGCACGGCGGTCAAGGTGGGCGCCGAGGCCATGGAGCACGAGGAAGAGCGCGTCGTCATCTCCGGCGAACGCAATCTGCTCACCGTGCAGGACTTCAGCAACGATATGGGCAGCCTGCGCCGGCTCTTCGACCTCTTCGAGCAGAAGACCCAGCTGATGCGCCTGCTCGACGTGTCCAGCCGCGCCGAGGGCGTGCGCATCTACATCGGCGGCGAAAGCCAGGTCGTGCCCTTCGAGGAACTGTCGGTCGTCTCCGCGCCCTACGAGATCGACGGCCAGGTGGTCGGCACGCTGGGCGTGATTGGCCCCACGCGCATGGCCTACGACCGCATGATCCAGATCGTCGACATCACCTCGCGCATGGTCAGCAACGTGCTGTCGCAGAAGTGAGCCGCTGAGCGCGGTGGGGCACTGCGGCCCCGCCGATACAATGCGCCGCTCCTGGTGCAAGGCCAGGAGTTCCCCAAGGGGGCCGTTAGCTCAGTTGGTTAGAGCAGAGGACTCATAATCCTTTGGTCATTGGTTCAAGTCCAATACGGCCTACCAATCCCCGTGGATCAGACGATCTCCATGCTCAGATTCGGCTGCCCGGCTCTGTGGCACTCGATCACATTCAGCTCGGTTTCAGCTTCAGCCGGCGGTCCACATTGAACTAGATCGCGGAGCCGTTCTTGACGCGGCCGGTCCCGGCGTTCCGTCGCGCCATTTGGCGGTAGCCGAAGTCACTCTGGCGTGTGGCAAGCAGCAGTATGGCGATAGGTATGCGCAACGGTGCCGTGAACTGGGCAGGGCGAGGGATTGCCAGGCTCTCGATGCCTACGGGGAAATCAATTGGCAGGCGGCCCGCGTCGTGCTTCAAATACCTGCACAGCTGCGCCGGCGCATTGCGCGCGCGACATCCTGATCTTGCAGTGGGTGCTGGACAAGCTGGGCCGGCGCTGTGTCAACCCGCGCTCTGCGCTGGCTCAAGGCACAGCGGCCACACTAGCGCAAAAATTCGGACACACTTATATTTGGATTCGGCAATGCGGCGCCAGCCCGGCGCGCTCTGGGCCGTCCATTCCCACGGAGTCCCCGATGACGAAGAACTATCGCGAAATCACCGCCGAGGTCTCGGCCTCGCTGGCCAAGCTGCGCGCTGACATCCCTGACACGACGCGTGGCTTCTCTGCACTGGCGCAGGCCGCCACCAAGGACGGCGTGCTCGACAAGAAGAGCAAGGAACTGATCGCGATGGCGCTGTCGGTGGCGGCGCGCTGCGACCCCTGCATCGGCTTCCATGCCGAGGCGCTGGTGAAGCTGGGCGCCACGCGCAAGGAATTCGAGGAGATGCTGGGCATGTGCGTCTACATGGGCGGCGGCCCGGCGCTGATGTACGCCGCACACGCGCTGGACGCCTACGAGCAATTCGGCGGCGAACGCGCAACGCCTGCCGCCTGACCCGGGGCGCTGCCGCCGGGCAGGGCGGGCGCGCTACCAGGCGATGTAGGCGTAGCCCTGCTCCTGCAGTTCCATCAAGGCAGCGGCGCCGACTTCCTCGATCTGCGCGAAGTCGGCCATGTCCTTGGCCGTCCAGCCGACGGTCTTCATCGTGTTGCCGCAGGCGATGAACTTCACGCTGTAGTCGCGCGCCTGGCTGCGCACGCGCTCGCGCAGCTCGGCCGGGATGGGCCGCTTGGGCGCCTTGGCCAGCAGGTGGATGCCCGGCCCGAAGACCACGACGACCAGCGCGACGTTGTCGCCATACTTGCCGATCATTGCGCCCACCGAGTTGAGGATGTGTTCGATGTAGTCGGCGTCTGCATGGTTGAGCTGGTAGACCAGCTTGTGCTCGGGCGGATCGCCGGGGAAGCGCTCGGCCTTGGCGGTGGCGGGCCTGGCTTGCGTTGCAGCGATGGCGGCGCTGCCGCCGATCAAAGGCAGGGCGGCAAGGAGACGGCGACGCAGCTTCATGTGGCTCAAGGCAGCAGTTCGAGCTGGTGACCCAGCTTCTCGCGCTTGGTGCGCAGGTAGTAGCCGCTCTCTTCGGTGGGCTCGACCTCGTGGCCCTCGCGGGCGACGACTTCGATGCCGAGCTCGTGCAGCGCGGCCAGCTTGAACGGGTTGTTGCTCATCAGTCGTACCGACTGCACGCCCAGGTCGCGCAGGATGTCGGCGGCGGCGTCGAAGCGCCGGCCGTCGATGGGCAAGCCCAGCGCGAGGTTGGCTTCGACGGTGTCCATGCCCTTGTCCTGCAGCTGGTAGGCCCGCAGCTTCTGGCCCAGGCCGATGCCGCGGCCCTCGTGCCCGCGCAGATAGATGACGATGCCGCCTTCGGCCTCGATGCGCTGCAGCGCCAGCGCAAGCTGCTCGCCGCAGTCGCAGCGCAGCGACCCCAGCACGTCGCCGGTGAAGCACTCGGAGTGCATGCGCAGCAGCACGCCTTCGCGGGCGACTTCGCCCTTGACGATGGCGACATGCTCTTCGCTACTGCCCGGCGCCTGGTAGACGTGGACGATGAACTCGCCGTACTTGGTCGGCAGCCTCGCGCTGGAGACGCGTTTGACGGGTGCCGGCACTGCCGGGGCTTCAGGGGCGGAACTGGCGTACGGGGAATTCACGCGGACGGGTCTGGAGTGGACAGCTGACAGTCGGACAGGACGGCCGCAGGCCGTCCTCTGGCCCTAGATGGTAGCGCCCGCGCCCAAAGCAAGTGCGGCGCCCTAGGGCGCCGCTGCTGCCGGCCAGCCGTTGCGCTCAGTCGCGGCGCGGCTCGGCCGGGCCGCCGGCGACGGCCGGTGCGCGGCTCACGCGCGTCTTGCCGCCGGTGGTGGTGAGGATCACGGCGTCGCCAGGATTGAAGGTCTCGTTGCCCTTGGCCTGCACGACCGAGCGGCGCTCGCCGTTGCGCAGCTGGACGATGATCTCCAAGGCTTCTTCGGTGGTCGTGCTGCGCTCGATGGCATTGCCGATCACCGCGCCAGCCACGGCGCCGAGCACGCCGACCGCCACCGATTCGCGCCGGCCACCGACGCTGGAGCCGGCCACGGCGCCGATCACACCACCCGTCGCGGCACCGACACCGCTCTGCGAGCCATCTACATTGACCGGACGGACGGTCAGCACGACCGCGTCCTGGATCTGCGCCATGCGTTGCGCCTCGCTGCGCTGGATGACGTCCGGGCTGGTGGTCGAGCAGCCAGACAGTGCGGCGGCGAGGGCCACTGTCGTGGCGATGAGGAACTTGTTGCTTTGCATCGAATGATCTCCATGGGCGGACAGTGCCCCAACGGCCGGCATTGTCGCGGCGTTGACCGCGGCAGCCGCCGTCTGCAACAAGTCTTTACCGCGTGCGCTGCGCGTCAGCCGTGCAGCCGGCTGCTGCGCGGCACGCTGGCGAGCAGGAATTCCATCTGGTCGGCCAGGATGCGCCGGCCGCGCAGGATCATGTCCTCGTGCAGGCTGGGCACATAGGGCAGGTAGAGCAGGCTCATGCGCGCCTCTTCGGGCAGACGGTTGGCTTTGCGGCCATTGCAGCAGCGGCAGGCGGTGATGCAGTTCATCCAGCTGTCGGCACCGCCGCGAGAGGTGGGCACGATGTGCTCGCGGGTCAGGTCCTCGGCCGGGAAACGGTGGCCGCAGTAGGCGCAGACATGCCGGTCGCGCACGAAGAGCTTGTGGTTGGTCAGCGCCGGCGACTGCCGCCAGGCCCGGCTGGGCACGGCGCCGCGCACCGCGATGATGGGATGAACCTCGATGCGCGATTGCAGGCCGGTGATGCGCTGCACGCCACCGCGCAGCACATGGCAGGTTTGGCCCAGGGTCCAGGCGACGCCGTCGCTGGCGTAGATCACGGCCGCCTCTTTGGTCGTGATCCAGGCTTGCGGCCGGCCACAGACATCCAGTTGCAGAACATCCACAGCGTTGACCTCCAGACGGCAGGGTAGCGCAACGCGCCCCACGGACTCAAGCGCC
The DNA here is from genome assembly GCF_057219915.1 of Roseateles sp. T103. NCBI lineage: Bacteria > Pseudomonadati > Pseudomonadota > Betaproteobacteria > Burkholderiales > Sphaerotilaceae > Roseateles > Roseateles sp. T103. The sequence continues at coordinate 371,612 of NZ_JBXVVS010000002.1, read as the reverse complement.
GCCGCCAGCCAGGCCTGCGCGCGTCTCGGGCTTGCGACGCTGTCACGCCGCGGTCATCGCGCCAGGCTTGCGCCCTCGTTCTAGACGACAGCCCCTAGAGATGCAGGGGAAGGAGTTGGCGTGGCGATGCAATGCCATGCAAAATAGAACGACCGTTCGTTTTATTATTCGGACTTCTGCATCCACCAAGCCCTGCCGCCGTGAGCACCACAGAGACAGCCGCCCCCGCCAAGCCCGCCCTGCGACGGGCCGGCCGTTCCCTGCAGAAGGGTCAGCACACGCGCGCCGTCATCCTTGAGGCGGCGCTGGGTCTGGCTTCTCATATGGGCCTGGAGGGCCTGTCGATCGGCGCGCTCGCCGACGTCACCAAGATGAGCAAGTCGGGGGTGTTCGCCCATTTCGGCTCGCGCGAGGAACTGCAGATCGCGGTGGTGACCGAGTACCACGCCAAGTTCGAGGAAGAGGTGTTCTTCCCGGCGATTCGCGAGCCGCGCGGCCTGCCGCGCCTGCGAGGCATGTACGAGCGCTGGGTGCGCCGCGTGTCGGTGGAGATCGATTCGGGCTGCATCTATATCAGCGGCGCCGTCGAGTTCGACGACCGCCCCGGCCCGGTGCGCGATGCGCTGGTCTCGATGGTCAAGGCCTGGCACGCCGCCTTGCACAAGGCCATCGTGCTGGCCAAGGAAGAAGGCCATCTGCGCGCCGATACCGATGTGGATCAGGTGCTTTTCGAGTTGCATGGGCTGATCCTGTCGCTGCACCACGACGCCCGCTTCATGCGCAGCCCGGGTGCGACCGAGCATGCGCGCGCCGGTTTCGAGCGCGTCATCCAGTCGGTGATCACGCCAGCGGGCCAGCGCGTCGAGAGCAGCGCCGGCAGACCTGCACCGGCCGGCCGCAAGAAAGTGGCGGCCTGATCCGGTTCCCGAGTTTCTTTAGTTTCTTCAACCCTTCGTTTCCTTCACGTTTTTTCCTGCGGAGATCGCGATGCCTCAGTACAACCCTCCCTTGCGTGACATGCAGTTCGTCATGCACGAGCTGCTCAACGTGGTCGACGAGCTGAAGATGCTGCCCGCCCACGCGGACATCGATGCGGACACGATCAATGCCGTGCTCGAAGAGGGCGGCAAGTTCGCCTCGCAAGTCATCGCTCCGCTGAACCTCAGCGGCGACGCCGAAGGCTGCAAGCTCGACAAGAGCACGCACGAGGTGAAGACGCCTGAAGGCTTCAAGGAAGCCTACAAGCAGTATGTGGAAGGCGGCTGGCCTGCGCTGGGCTGCGATCCCGAGTACGGTGGCCAGGGCCTGCCGGTGATCGTCAACAACGCCTTCTACGAGATGCTGAACTCGGCCAACCAGGCCTGGACCATGTATCCCGGTCTGAGCCACGGCGCCTACGAGGCCCTGCATGCCCATGGCACGCCCGAGCAGAAGGCTACCTACCTGCCCAAGCTGACCAGCGGCGAGTGGACCGGCACCATGTGCCTGACCGAGCCGCACTGCGGCACCGACCTGGGCCTGCTGCGCACCAAGGCCGAGCCTCAGGCCGACGGCACCTACAAGATCACCGGCCAAAAGATCTTCATCTCGGCCGGCGAGCACGACATGGCCGAGAACATCGTCCACCTGGTGCTGGCCCGTTTGCCTGACGCGCCCCAGGGCTCCAAGGGCATCTCGCTGTTCATCGTGCCCAAGTTCCTGGTCAATGCCGATGGCAAGCTGGGTGCGCGCAACGGCATCTATTGCGGCGGCCTCGAGCACAAGATGGGCATTCACGGCAACGCCACCGCGCAGATGGTGCTGGATGGTGCCGTCGGCACGCTGGTTGGCCAGCCCAACAAGGGTCTGCAGGCCATGTTCGTGATGATGAACGCCGCCCGCCTGGGCGTGGGCAACCAGTCGCTGGGCCTGACCGAAGTGGCTTACCAGAATGCCGTGGTCTACGCCAAGGACCGTATCCAGATGCGCGCGCTGAGCGGCCCGAAGGCGCCGGACAAGCCGGCCGATCCCATCATCGTCCACCCCGACGTGCGCAAGATGCTGCTGACCGCCCGTGCCTATGCCGAAGGCGGCCGCGCGCTGGCGACCTATGTGGCGCTGCAGCTGGACAAGGCGCTGGCTTCCGACGATGCCGACGAGGCCAAGGCCTGCGAAGAGGAAGTCGCGCTGCTGACGCCGATCATCAAGGCCTTCATCACCGACAACGCGTGGATCGCCACCTCGCACTGCATGCAGGTCTACGGCGGCCACGGCTTCATCCACGAGTGGGGCATGGAGCAGTTCGTCCGCGACGCGCGCATCAACATGATCTACGAAGGCACGAACACCGTGCAATCGCTGGACCTGCTGGGCCGCAAGATCCTGGGCAACAACGGCGCCACGCTGAAGAAGTTCGGCAAGAAGATCGCCGCCTTCGTCGAGGAAGAGGGCACCAACGAGGCGATGCAGGAATTCGTCAACCCGCTGGCCGACCTGGGCGACAAGGTCACCAAGCTGACCACCGAGATCGGCATGAAGGCCTTCCAGAATCCCGACGAGGTCGGCGCTGCCGCGGTGGACTACCTGCGCGTGGTCGGCCACATGACCTTCGCCTATTTCTGGGCGCGCATGGCCAAGATCGCACTGGAGAAGAAGGACAGTGGCGACCCCTTCTACACCGCCAAGCTGGCCACCGCCCGCTTCTACTTCGCCAAGCTGCTGCCGGAAACGGCATCGCTGATCCGCACCGCCCGCGCCGGACTGACGCCGCTGATGGAAATGGACGAGGCACTGTTCTAAGTTCCCGTCGTGGGGGGGCCGCTCGCGCGGCCGCCCCG
>NZ_JBXVVS010000002.1:0-368786 GCF_057219915.1 Roseateles sp. T103 | reverse complement strand
AGACATTGTTTCGGTTTCCTGTTGGGGGCTTCCCCCTCTCGTCCCCCCCCCGCCCGAAAGCCCGGTCGAGCTGCCGGGCAAACCAATAACCAGGAAGGAGACAAGCCATGAAGAAGATCATCACCCTCGCTGCGCTGACCCTGATCGCCGCTGTCGCCCAGGCCCAGCAATCGCCGGTCGGCCTGTGGAAGACCATCGACGACGACGGCAAGACCGAGAAGTCGCTGGTGCGCATCACTGAGAGCAACGGCGTGCTCACCGGCACGGTGGAGAGGATCTTCGAGGCCGGCAAGGCAGATTCCAAGTGCGACAAGTGCACGGACGACCGCAAGGACAAGCCGGTGGTCGGCCTGCAGGTGATCCGCGGTGTCAAGCAGGACACCGACGACAAGCTGCATTGGGTCGGTGGCGAAATCCTGGATCCCAACAACGGCAAGACCTACAAGACCCGGCTCAAGCCCATCGATGGTGGCAAGAAGCTGGAGGTCCGCGGCTATCTGGCCTTCTTCTTCCGTACCCAGACCTGGCTGCGCGTCGAGTGATAGCGCCGCGCGGCCGATGAGCCCAGGGCGCCAGCGCGCCCTCGTAGTAGCGAAGAGATTTTTCAGGAGAACTCAAGTGAGTCGATTCCAAGTCCGCAAAGTCGCCGTGCTCGGCGCCGGCGTGATGGGCGCGCAGATCGCCGCCCATCTGGTCAACGTCAAGGTGCCGGTCGTGCTGTTCGACCTGCCCGCCAAGGAAGGTCCGAAGAACGGCATCGTGACCAAGGCGGTCGAAGGCCTGAAGAAGCTCAAGCCGGCGCCGCTGGGCGTGCCCGAGAACGCCGCGCTGATCCAGCAGGCCAACTACGAAGAGCATCTCGAGCTGCTGAAGGACTGCGACCTGATCATCGAGGCCATTGCCGAGCGCATGGACTGGAAGCTCGATCTCTACACCAAGATCGCGCCCTTCGTCGCGCCGCACGCCATCGTCGCGTCCAACACCTCGGGCCTGTCCATCACCAAGCTCTCCGAGGTGTTGCCTGAAGAAATCAAGCCGCGCTTCTGCGGCATCCATTTCTTCAACCCGCCGCGCTACATGTACCTGGTCGAGCTGATCAACACGCCGACCACACGTCCGGAAGTGATCGACCAGCTCGAGAGCTTCGTCACCACCGCGGTCGGCAAGGGCGTCGTGCGCGCCAACGACACGCCCAACTTCGTCGCCAACCGCGTCGGCATCGCCGGCATGATGGCCACGATGATCGAAGCCGAGAAGTTCGGCCTGTCCTGCGACGTGGTCGACGACCTGACCGGCAAGAAGCTGGGCCGCGCCTCCAGCGGCACCTTCCGCACCGCCGACGTCGTGGGCCTGGACACCATGGCCCATGTCGTCAAGACCATGCAGGACAACCTGAAGGACGACCCCTTCTACAGCACCTACGCCACGCCCAAGGTGCTGGCCGGTCTGATCGAGAAGGGTGCGCTGGGCCAGAAGGCCGGCGGCGGCTTCTACAAGAAGGTCGGCAAGGACATCATGCGCCTGGACTTCGCCACTGGCGAATATGTCGCCGGCGGCAAGAAGGCCGACGAGATCGTCGCCCGCATGCTGAAGAAGCCTGCGCCTGAGCGCATCAAGCTGCTGCGCGAGTCGAGCAACCCGCAGGCCCAGTTCCTGTGGTCCATCCTGCGTGACAGCTTCCACTACGTGGCTGTGCACCTGGATACCGTGGCCGACACCGCGCGCGAGATCGACTTCGCGATGCGCTGGGGCTTCGGCTCGCAGCAAGGTCCGTTCGAGCTGTGGCAATCGGCCGGCTGGAAGCAGGTGGCCGAGTGGATCAAGGAAGACATCGCTGCCGGCAAGACGCTGTGCGCCGCGCCGCTGCCCGCCTGGGTGTTCGAAGGCCCGGTGGCCGACAACGGCGGCGTGCACAGCAAGGACGGTTCGTGGAGCGCCAAGGAAGGCAAGTTCAAGGCCCGTGCCAAGCTGCCGGTCTATGAGCGCCAGGCCTTCCCCGAGTCGCTGGTGGGCGAGGGCGCCGTCGAGCCGCTGAAGGCTGGCACCGAGCTGTTCAAGAACGACGAGGTGCGCGTCTGGACGCTGGACGGCGAAGTGGTGATCGCCTCGATCACCGCCAAGCTGCACCTGATCAGCCCGACCGTCACCGAAGGCCTGCTCAAGGCGGTCGAGATCGCCGAAGCCGGCTACAAGGGCGTGGTGATCTGGTCGCCGGACGATGTGTTCTCTGCCGGCGCCAACCTGGAAGCGCTGATGCCGGTCTTCATGACCAAGGGCGCCAAGGGCATCGCCCCGGAAGAGAAGAAGCTGCAGGACATGATGCTGCGCCTGCGCTACGCCAATGTGCCGGTGGTCGCCGCGATGCGCGGTCTGGCCCTGGGCGGCGGCGCCGAGCTGGCGGTGCACTGCGCCCGCCGTGTCGCGCACATGGAAAGCTATGTCGGCCTGGTCGAGGTCGGCGTGGGCCTGATCCCCGGCGGCGGCGGTCTGGCATATATCGCGCGCCGTGCCGCCGAGATGGCTGCGGCCGGCAATGCCAATGCCGACATCTTCGCCTTCCTGAAGGACGGCTTCACGACCGCGGCGACGGCCAAGGTCGCGACCTCGGCGCTGGAGGCCAAGAAGAACGGCTTCCTGCTCGACAGCGACATCATCGTGCCGAACAAGGACGAGCTGCTGTTTGTCGCCACGGCGCAGGCCAAGGCCATGTTCGACTCCGGCTACCGCGCTCCGCTGAAGTCGCTGATCCCGGTGGCCGGCCGTTCGGGCATCGCCACCATCAAGGGCCAGCTGGTCAATATGCGCGACGGTGGCTTCATCAGCCAGCACGACTTCCATCTCGCATCGCTGATCGCCGACGTGGTCTGCGGCGGCGAGGTCGAGGCCGGTTCGCTGGTCGACGAGGAATACCTGATGTCGCTGGAGCGCAAGCACTTCTGCTCGCTGCTGGAGCACCCGAAGACCCAGGAACGCATCATGGGCATGCTGCAGACCGGCAAGCCCGTGCGTAACTGATCAGGCGGCCAAAGAAGGAATTGAGATCATGAGCAAGCAAGTTCAAGAAGCCTACATCTGCGCCGCCACCCGCCTGCCTATCGGCAAGTCGGGCCGTGGTTACTACAAGAACACGCGTCCGGACGAGATGCTGTCGCATGTCATCCGCGCCGCGCTGGCCCAGGTGCCGGGTCTGGACCCGGCGGCCATCGAGGACGCCATCGTCGGCTGCTCCTTCCCCGAGGGCGAGCAGGGCATGAACGTGGCCCGCGTGGCCGCGGTGCTGTCCGGCCTGCCCAACACGGTGGGCGGTGTCACGGTGAACCGCTACTGCGCTTCGGGCATCACCGCACTGGCCATGGCCGCCGACCGCATCCGCGTGGGCGAAGCCGAGGTGATGATCGCCGCCGGCGTCGAGTCGATGTCCATGGTGCCGATGGGTGGCAACAAGCCCTCGCTGCCGCCGGCCATCTTCACCCGCGACGAGAACGTCGGCCTGGCCTACGGCATGGGCCTGACGGCGGAAAAGGTCGCCGAGCAGTGGAAGGTCAGCCGCGAGGCGCAGGACGCCTTCGCGCTGGAATCGCACCGCCGCGCGCTGGCCGCCATCGAGGCCGGCCATTTCAAGGCCGAGATGACGCCGTTCGAGATCATCGAGCGTTCGCCCAACCTGGCCGACGGCTCGATCAACGAGAAGAAGCGCGTCGTCGATATCGACGAAGGTCCGCGCAAGGACACGTCCGCCGAAGGCCTGGCCAAGCTCAAGCCGGTGTTCGCCGCCAAGGGCAGCGTCACCGCGGGCAACAGCTCGCAGACCTCGGACGGTGCCGGTGCGCTGATCGTCGCGTCGGAAGCCGCTGTCAAGCGCTTCGGCCTGACCCCGCTGGCCCGCTTCGTCAGCTTCACCGTGCGCGGCGTGCCGCCGGAGATCATGGGCATCGGCCCGATCGAGGCCATCCCCGCCGCGCTGAAGCTGGCCGGCATCAAGGCCGAGGACCTGGGCTGGGTCGAGCTCAACGAAGCGTTCGCCGCGCAGTCGCTGGCGGTGCTGAACGACCTCGACAGCAAGGGCATCGTGATCGACCGCGCCAAGGTCAACCCCAACGGCGGCGCGATCGCGCTGGGTCACCCGCTGGGCGCGACCGGCGCGATCCGTGCCGCCTCGGTGGTGCACGGCCTGCGCCGCACCGGTGCCAAGTACGGCATGGTGACCATGTGCGTCGGTGCCGGCCAGGGCGCTGCCGGCATCATCGAGCGTCTCTGATAGCGATGCGCGAGCCGACCATGCAGCGCCGCCGCCTGCTTCGCAACGGTGCACTGCTGGTCGTCGCGCCGGCCACGGCTGGCCTGGCGGGATGCCAGGGCAGCCTGCCGGCGCCTTTTGCCGACTGGGCCGCGGCTCGCTCGGCAGTGGCGGCCTTGCGCGATAGCGCGCCGCCACTGGCCAATCCGCAATGGAACCTGGCCCAGATGCTGCAGCACGCGGCGCAGAGCATCGAGTTCTCGCTGCAGGGCTTCCCCGCGCCCAAGCCGGCCTGGTTCCAGGCCACGCTGGGGCGCGCGGCCTTTGCGGTGTTCGATGCGCGCGGCGCGATGACGCATTCGCTCGACGAGCCCATCCCCGGTGCCCCCGCGCTGGACGCGGTGCAAGCGCTCGGCGCGTCGGTGCAGCGCCTGCTCGACGCGATGGATGCGTTCGAGCAGCACAGCGGCGCGCTGCGCCCTCATTTCGCCTATGGCGAACTCACGCGCGAGCAGTACCGTCGCGCCCATCTGATGCACCTGGCCAATCATTGGCAGCAGCTGCCGGCGCCCGCCAGCCGGGCCTGAGCGCACTGCCGTCTCGCCGGCCAGGGCCAAGAAGGAGACAGACTGCATGAGCGTCGTATTCCGTGCCCGTGACGGCTTCGAACTGCACGGTCACTGCTATGGCGATCCGGCCACCGCCAAGGCCGGCCTGCTGATCGCGCCGGCGATGGGCGTGGAGCAGCGCTTCTACGCCGACTTCGCCCACTGGATGGCCTCGCAGGGCTGGCTGGTCTTCAGCTTCGACTACCGCGGCATGGGCGCGTCACGGCCTGCAGCGATGAAGCACTCGCTGAAGGGCCTGGAGGCGGACATCCGCACCTGGGCCGAGCTGGACGCGGCGGCAGCGCTGGACGAGCTCTCGCGCCGCCTCGGTGGCGAGCCGGGCGCGCAGCGCCCCATCCACTGGATAGGCCACAGCCTGGGCGGGCAGATCCTGGGCCTGCTGCCCAACCGCGATCGCGTCGCGCGGGCGGTCACCGTCGGCAGCGGCAGCGGCTACTGGCGCGAGAATGCCGCGGTCTTGCGGCGTTATGTCTGGTGGTTGTGGTACGTGGTGGTGCCGCTGGCCTTGCCGCTGTTCGGCTACTTCCCCGGGCGCAAGCTGCGCAAGGTGGGCGATCTGCCGCGCGGCGTGATGGCGCAGTGGCGACGCTGGTGCCTGCACCGCGACTACATGATGGGCGAGGGCGGCGCGGCGCTGCGCGCGCACTACGCGGCCTTCAAGGCACCGATGCTGTCGCTGGCCTTCAGCGACGACGAGTTCATGTCGCGCCGCAATGTCGAATCGCTGCACGCCTTCTACGCTGGTGCAAAGCCGGAGATCCGCCGCGTCTCGCCCAAGGACATCGGCGAGCAGCGCATCGGCCACTTCGGCTTCTTCCGTTCCAAGTTCCAGACCAGTCTGTGGCCGCAGGTGCCGCAATGGCTGGCATGATGCCGATCGACCCCGAGACAGGAGACATGTGATGACCATCAAGACGGCCACGCTCAATGGTGTGCTGACCATCGAAATCGCCCGCCCCGAGAAGAAGAACGCGCTGACCCGCGACATGTACCAGGCCATGGCCGACGCGTTGGTGGCAGCGAACACCGACAAGACGGTGCGTTCGGTGCTGTTCCAGGGTCAGCCGGGCATGTTCACCGCCGGCAACGACATCGAGGACTTCATGGGCAGCCCGCCGCGCGACGAGAACGCGCCGGTGTTCCAGTTCATGCGCGCGCTGCTCGCCTGCGAGAAGCCGGTGATCGCCGCTGTGGCCGGCCCGGCCATCGGCATCGGCACGACTCTGCTGCTGCACTGCGACTTCGTCTATGTGGCGGACGATGCGCGTCTGGCCATGCCTTTCGTCGCGCTGGGGCTGGTGCCGGAGTTCGGCTCCAGCCTGGTGGTGCCGCGCCTGATGGGCCAGCGCCTGGCGGCGGAGAAGCTGCTGCTGGGCGACCCCTTTACCGGCGCGCAGGCGGTAGAGTGCGGCATCGCCAACGCGGTGCTGCCGGCCAGCGAGGTGGTCAACCATGCGCGCCGCGTGGCCGAGCGCTTTGCCCATCTGGCGCCCAGCGCGGTGCGCGAGAGCAAGCGCCTGATGCGCGCCCACGATGCCGAGCAACTGCTCGCCACCATCCGCACCGAGGCCGAGATCTTCAGCGCCCGCCTGCGCTCGCCAGAGGCGATGGAAGCCTTCCAGGCCTTCTTCCAGAAGCGCCAGCCGGACTTCTCCAAGTTCGATTGAGTTATTCAGCGCTTCCGCTCACCGCCGCGAAGATCGCGCTGGCGCCCGCGCTGCTCTGGCAGGGCCGCCAGGTGCGGCGCCAGGCCCTGCGCCTGCCCGAGGCCGCCGGCCCGCGTCAGGGTGCGGTGGGTGAGGGGCCGGGCGAGCTGCGTCTGCTGATCGTCGGCGACTCCTCGGGGGCCGGCGTCGGCGCCGCCCATCAGGACGAAGCCCTCGCTGGTCGCCTGGCCCATGCGCTGGCGCAGCGCCTGGGGCTGCGCGTGCACTGGCAGTTGCAAGCCTGCACTGGCCACGACAGTGCCGATGCGCTGGCCGCGCTGCAGCAGGCCGAGCTGGCGCCCGCCGAACTGATGGTCACCGCTCTGGGCGTCAACGATGTCGTCGGCCAGGTCTCGTCGCGCCGCTGGCTGGCGACGCTGGCCGACATCGACACGCTGGCGCGCGAGCGTGCCGGCGTGCGCTACACGCTGCACAGCGCGGTGCCGCCGATGCATCTGTTCCCGCTGCTGCCCCAACCGCTTCGCTGGATGCTCGGCGCCCAGGCGGCGCAGCTCAACCGTGCACTGGAACGCGCGCTGCAAGGCCGCGAGGATCGCGGTGTGCAAGCGATGCCTGATCTGCTCGGGGCAGACCAGGCCGCGGCGCTGATGGCCGAAGACGGCTTCCACCCGGGCCCGGCCGGCTACCGGCTATGGGCCGATAGCCTGGCCGAGCGCCTGGCGCGCCAGCTGCTCAGATCACATTGAGCTCGCGGTACGGCTGGCCCGCGGCAATGCGCGTCGGCGACAGCGGCGTCAAGTCGAGGCTGCGGTACTCGCCGTGCGCGATCAGCTCGGCCACACCGCGGCCTATGCCCGGCGCATGCTGCAGGCCGTGGCCGGAGAAGCCGCAGGCCAGCAGCAGATTGGGGCACTCGGGCAGCGCGCCGACCAGGCCGTTGTGGTCGAAGCCGTTCATCTCGTAGTAGCCGGCCCAGGCGCGCTGCAGCCGCAGGCTCTCGAAGCCGGGCACGCGCGCGGCCAGCGCGGGCCAGAGTCGCTCTTCGAACAGATCGGGCTCTGGGTCCAGCGGCAGACCGTCGGCGTCGTCGCCCAGCGGCGGGCCACCGCAGATGAACAGGCCGTCATCGCCCTCGGGACGGAACCACAGGCCCGAGGGATCGATCAGCAGCGGTGCCAGCGGCGCCCGCTCCGGGCTGCGAAAGGCATAGACGCTGCGGCGCTTGCCGCTGACCGGCACCGCCAGAGCAGCGGTGGCGGCCAGCGCGCCCGACCAGGCGCCGCAGGCCAGCACATAGCGTCCGGCCTGCAGCACCGTGCCGTCGGCACAGCGCAGCTGCGCGATCGCCCCATCGGCACTGCGCTGCAGCTCGAGCGCTTCGCCGTGCAGATAGCGCACGCCGCGCGACTGCGCCAGGCGCTTGTAGTGCTGCAGCAGGCCCCAGCCGTCGAACCAGCCTTCGCCGCTGCGGCCCCAGCTGCCCAGCGCCAGGTCGTCGGTGGCCAGCCAGGGCCAGCGCTGCTGCAGCTGCGCGGGGTTCATCAGCTCGATGTCGGCGCCGGCCTCGGTCTGCAGCGCATGCAGCGCACGCAGGCCTTCGGCGCCCGCCGGCGTGGCCAGGTACAGATAGCCGCGCTCGATCAGCGCGGCATCGGGGCCCATCGCGCGCAGCTGCTGCAGACCATACTGCGACAGCGCGATGTTCAGCGGCGTGCTGAACTGCTGGCGGATCGACGCGGCCGACAGTGCCGACGAAGCGCGCGCATAGCTAGGGTCGCGCTCCAGTACGACCACGCTCAGCCCCGGCGCCTCGGCGGCCAGATGCGCGGCGATGGCGCTGCCGATCGCGCCGCCACCGACGATCAGCACCGAGTCGGCGCTCATGCCTCGGCAGGGATGGGGCGCGGCTTGCCCTGGGCGTCGATGGCGACGTAGGTCAGGTTGGCTTCGGTCACCTTCACGACCTGCGGGTTGGACGGATTTCGCTCGGCATAGACCTCGACATGCACGGTGATCGAGGTGCGGCCGACGCGGGTCACATGGGTATAGAAGGACAGCAGATCGCCCACCGACACTGGCTGTTTGAAGACGAACTCGTTCACCGCCACGGTGGCAATGCGGCCGCGTGCGACACGGAAGGCCTGCACCGAGCCAGCCAGGTCCACCTGACCCATGATCCAGCCGCCGAAGATGTCGCCGTTGCCGTTGGTGTCAGAGGGCATGGGCATCACGCGCAGCGCGAGATGACGTTCCTGCGGGTTGTCGGGCAGGGTAATTGGAGAGGGGGCGTTGCTCATGGCGTCCAGGGGAGAAAATCAGATATCCAATTGTGAGCCACCGCGGGGTCTCCCGCTCGATCATGCATACACGAGTTCGCGCTGCGCAGCCCCAGCCAACGACAGACCAGACAGGGCCGCGCGCGCCCCGCTCCGACTGGGCAACGATCCGCAAGCTGCTGCCCTATCTGTGGCACTACCGCTGGCGCGTCGGCTTGGCACTGGCCTTCATGCTCGGCGCCAAGCTGGCCACTGTCGGTGTGCCGGTGCTGCTGAAGAACCTGGTCGACAGCCTGGCCATCAAGCCGGGTGACGTGCAGGCGCTGCTGGTTGTCCCGGTGGGGCTGCTGCTGGCCTACGGTGCCTTGCGCTTCTCGACCTCGCTGTTCACCGAGTTGCGCGAGCTGATCTTCGCCAAGGCCACCGAGGGCACGGCGCGCTCGATCTCGCTGCAAGTGTTTCGCCATTTGCATGACTTGAGCCTGCGCTTCCATCTGGAGCGCCAGACCGGCGGCATGACGCGCGACATCGAGCGCGGCACGCGTGCGGTGCATTCGCTGATCTCGTACTCGCTCTACAGCATCGTGCCGACGCTGATCGAGGTGGCGCTGGTGCTGGGTCTGCTGGCCTACAAGTTCGATGCGATGTTTGCGTGGATCACGCTGGGGGCGCTGGTGTTCTACATCGCCTTCACCATCATCGTGACCGAGTGGCGCACCAAGTTCCGCCGCCAGCTCAACGAGCTGGACTCGGTGGCGCACAGCAAGGCGATCGATTCGCTGTTGAACTACGAGACGGTCAAGTACTTCAACAACGAGGACTTCGAGGCGCGCCGCTATGACGAGAGCCTGGAGAAGCTGCGCCGCGCGCAGCTGAAGTCGCAGAGCACGCTGTCGCTGCTCAACAGCGGCCAGCAGCTGATCATCGCCAGCGCGCTGGTGGCGATGCTGTGGCGCGCGACGCAAGGCGTGGTCGACGGGCGCATGAGCCTGGGCGATCTGGTGATGATCAACGCCTTCATGATCCAGCTCTACATCCCGCTGAACTTCCTCGGCGTGATCTACCGCGAGATCAAGCAGAGCCTGACCGACCTGGACAAGATGTTCACGCTGCTGGAGAAGGAGCGCGAGGTCGCCGACGTGCCCGGCGCGCAGGCGCTGCAGGTGCGCGGTGCGGCGGTGCGCTTTGACAGGGTCAGCTTCGCCTACGACCCGGCGCGGCCCATCCTGCACGAGGTGAGCTTCGAGATTCCGGCCGGCCGCAAGCTTGCGGTGGTCGGCCCCAGCGGCTCGGGCAAGAGCACGCTGGCGCGGCTGCTCTACCGCTTCTACGACGTGGGCGAAGGCCAGATCAGCATCGACGGCCAAGACCTGCGCGGCGTCACCCAGACCTCGCTGCGCCGCGCCATCGGCATCGTGCCGCAGGACACCGTGCTGTTCAACGACACCATTGCCTACAACATCGCCTACGGCCGGCCCGGCGCCACGCAGGCCGAGATCGAGGCGGCAGCGCGCGCCGCGCACATCCATGACTTCATTGCTGCGCAGCCCAAGGGCTACGAGACCATGGTCGGCGAGCGTGGGCTCAAGCTCAGCGGCGGCGAGAAGCAGCGCGTGGCGATTGCGCGCACGCTGCTTAAGAATCCGCCCATCCTGATCTTCGACGAGGCGACTTCGGCGCTGGATTCACGCAACGAGCGCGCGATTCAGGCCGAGCTGGATGCGGTGGGCCAGAACAAGACCGTGCTGGTGATCGCGCACCGCCTGTCCACCATCGTCGATGCGGACGAGATCATCGTGCTGGAGCACGGCCGCGTGCTCGAGCGCGGGCGGCACGAAGAGCTGCTGGCCCGCGACGGACGCTATGCGCAGATGTGGCGGCTGCAACAGGCCGGATCGGCCGCTACCTGAACTGCGACGGGACTCAGGCCGGGAAAGAGCGCAACAAGGAAAAAAGAAGGGCCCGCGGTGAGGCGGGCCCAAGCGTGCGTGCGTTCGTTCGCGGATCGTGGTGTGCTTCGTGGAGGACTTTGGCAGAACTTGGTCGTGTCAGCGGCCGCTGCCTACTGCGACGCGCCAGCCTTGCGGCGGCGACCCAGGGCAGCTGCACCGGCAGCTGCGGCGAGCAGGGCAAGCGTTCCGGGTTCAGGCAGTTCCGTGTCGCCTGGTGTTTGGGCGCCGAACACCAGATCATCGAAGAACATATTGCCCACTGGGGCGGTGAAGGTCACGGAGTAGACGATTCCGGAGAAGGCGAGCTTCTGTTCGTACCACTTGCAGGCGAGGTCTACATCCCATTCCTGGCTTCGGCATGACTCACCGCTTTTCGCGTCGAAGCTCAGTACCTTCTCTGTCGTGCCATCGGCAAACTGCCCCGTCAGGACAGCGCTCGTACCAGGGGAGGGATCGACGCCGGCGAAGAAGAACGAGAAGCTGTCCTGGAAGCCACCGTCGACGGTGATGATGAAGCTCGCGACCAGGCTGTCCGGGTCGGTGACTGCGATGGCGCTATCAGCCGATGGCGCCCCCGAAAACTGGGCGCCGAAGCTCCCGCCCACGGCGTCGACCGGGCGGAAGGCAACGGCCGGCAGGGAGAAGCGGATGCCGTACTGTTCGGCGTAGCGGTCGAGTACTGCGCGTGGCTCGTTGTCTTCCTTGACGATGTCATCGAAGCTCAGCTTGATGCCTGCCTGCGATGACAGGGACATGCCGAGCAGCGTGGCAGCGATCATTGTTCTGACTGGCTTCATGGGCAGTGGCTCCAGAACCGGGGGCAAGTCGTTGAGGGGTTTGGGAACTGCGAGACGACTGTAGCCAAGTGATCTGCGGCGGCGCCGGTGCCAACCCCTGCATCTGGGGGGTGATGATCGTCGCCGCTACACTGCCGCCGTGGAAACCAAGTGGCTCGAAGACTTCGTCAGCCTGGCCGAGACGCGCAGCTTTTCGCGTTCGGCCCAGCTGCGTCATGTGACCCAGCCGGCCTTCTCGCGGCGCATTCAGGCGCTCGAGGCCTGGGCCGGTGTCGACCTGGTTGACCGCTCCTCCTACCCGACGCGGCTGACCGCGGCCGGCGAGACCCTTTTGGGCCAGGCGGTGGAGATCCTCGGCGGCCTGCAGTCAGCGCGCAATATGCTGCGCAGTCACCAGTCCGCCGGGCAGGACATGATCGAGTTCGCGGTGCCGCATTCGCTGGCCTTCAGCTTCTTTCCGCATTGGCTGATGGGGCTACGCCAGCGCTTTGGCGAGTTGAAGTGCCGGCTCAATGCGCTGAACGTGCACGATGCGATGCTGCAGCTCAGCGAAGGCAATTGCGATCTGCTGATCGTCTATCACCATGCGAGCCAGCCGCTGCAACTGGACCCGGAGCGCTACCAGATGGCCTCGCTGGGCTTCGAGACGCTGGCGGCCTACACCAAGGCGGATGCGCAGGGCCGGCCGCTGTTCAATCTGCCAGGGCATCCGGGGCAGAAGATCCCTTTTCTCAGCTACGCCTCCGGCGCCTACCTGGGCCGGCTGGTGGAGCTGATCGTCAAGGACGCGCCCACCGCGCTGAACCTGGATGCCGTCTACGAGACCGACATGGCCGAGGGCCTGAAGGCCATGGCGCTGGAGGGGCACGGCATCGCCTTCCTGCCGGCGAGCTCGGTCGTCAAGGAGCTCAAGGCAGGCTCCCTGGTGCAGGCCAGCGCGCCGGGCAGTTTCGAGCTGAACATGGAGCTGCGCATCTATCGTGAGCGGCCCGAAGTCGCCAAGCGCAGCAAGCCTGCGGCGCTGGCGCTGTGGGATTTTCTCACCCAGCCTGCTGACGCGGCCCGGGCCTGAATCGCCTGCGGGCGAGTCTGGGACAATCCCGGGCATGAGTACCGCCGCAGCACCTCTCGAGCTCAGCCTCACCCGCCCCGACGACTGGCACCTGCACCTGCGCGACGGCGCGGCGATGCACAGCGTCCTGCCTTTCACCGCGCGCCAGTTCGCCCGCGCCATCGTGATGCCCAATCTGCGTCCGCCGATCACGACGGCGGCGCAGGCGGCCGAATACCGCGCGCGCATCCTCGCCGCGCGGCCCGAAGGCAGCGACTTCCAGCCGCTGATGACGCTGTACCTGACCGACAACACGCCGGTCGACGAAATCAAGCGCGCCAAGGATGCCGGCGTGGTGGCACTCAAGCTCTACCCGGCCGGCGCCACGACCAATAGCGATGCCGGCGTCACCGACATCCGCAAGACCTACAAGACGCTGGAAGCGATGCAGCGCGAGGGCCTGCTGCTGCTGGTGCACGGCGAGGTCACCGATCCCGAAGTGGACGTGTTCGACCGCGAGGCGGTGTTCATAGCCCGCGTGATGCAGCCGCTGCGCCGCGACATGCCGGAGCTGAAGGTGGTGTTCGAGCACATCACCACCAAGGAGGCGGCCGAATACGTGAGCGCCGCCGACCGCTTCACCGCCGCGACGCTGACGCCGCAGCACCTGCTCTACAACCGCAACGCCATCTTCACCGGCGGGCTGCGGCCGCACTACTACTGCCTGCCGGTGCTCAAGCGCGAGCTGCATCGCCAGGCCCTGCTTGCCGCGGCTACTTCGGGCTCGGCCAAGTTCTTCCTCGGCACCGACAGCGCGCCGCACGCCTCGGTGATGAAGGAGAACTCGGTCTGCGGCGCGGGCTGCTTCACCGCGCTGTCGGCGCTGGAGCTGTATGCCGAAGCCTTCGAGGCCGCCGGCGCGCTGGACAAGTTCGAGGCCTTTGCTTCCTTCAATGGCCCGGACTTCTACGGCCTGCCGCGCAACAGCGGCCGCATCACGCTGCGCAAGACCGCGTGGGCGCTGCCCGAGAGCGTGGCCTTCGGCGATGCGCAGCTCAAGCCGCTGCGCGGCGGCGAGACGGTGGCCTGGCAACTCGTCTGAGCCGGCGGCCTTGAGCGGCGAGCCGGACTGGTCCGCGCGCTGGCTGGCCCCGTACCGCGAGCAGGGTCAGGTCTTGCGTGAGCGCTGGCGCAGCGGCGCCAGTGTGGCCGAGGCGCTCAATGCGGCGCTGGCCGCGGCGCCGATCGCGCTGCCCGCCGGGCCGCTGCGCTTCGTGCCGCAGCAGGCCTTGCCCGAGGGCGAGGGCTACGAGGCCTTCGTCGCGCGCACCGCCTGTGTGCCCACGCGCGACAACTGGCATGACTTCTTCAACGGTCTGGTCTGGCTGCGCCATCCGGCGCTGAAGGCGCGGCTCAACGCCTGGCATCAGGACGGCTTCAGCCAGGGCGGCGAGGGCCGGCGCGGCGCGCTGCGCGATGCGCTGACGCTGCTGGACGAGAACGGCGCGCTGCTGGTGGCGCCGCCGGCGCTGTGCGAGGCGCTGGTCGAACGCGACTGGCAGCGCCTGTTCATCGCGCTGCGCCCGCTGTGGCGCGAGGCCCGACTGGAGATCGTTGGCCACGCACTGCTGGAGAAGCTGCTGCAGCCGCGCAAACCGATCTGCGCGCACGTGCTGCTGGTCGACGATATGGCCGGCGTCGCGCAGGCGCTGGATGCGCATGAGCTGGCCGCCAAGCCCTTCCACCCGCTGCCGGTGCTGGGTGTGCCGCAGTGGTGGCCGGCCAACGAGGCGCCGGGCTTCTACGACGATGCCGCCGTTTTCCGGCCCAGGCGGGTGGCGCAAACCGGCTAGCATCGGCGCCAGCAATCGTGGGAGAGCATTTCTTGCGCAAGTTTCTGATCCTGGCCGTCGCGCTGGCGGCGCTGGGCCTGGGCGCTGCCCAGGCGCAGCCGGCACCGGCCGCCGCCGCGGCCAGTGCCGCCAAGCCGGCTGCGGCGCCGTCGGCCAATGTCTCCGCCACCGCCCGCCGCGTCTATGAAGGGGCTCGCTCGCAGCTGCTGCAGATCCGCACGCTGCTGCGCAGCCAGGACAGCCAGGCCTCGGTGGGCTCGGGCTTCGTGGTCAGCGAAGACGGCCATGTCATCACCAACTACCACGTCGTCAGCCAGGCCGCGCTGGAGCCGGCCAGCTACCGGCTGCGCTACGCGTCCACCGACGGCAGGCAGGGCGAGCTGCAGATCCTCGACTTCGACGTGCGCCGCGACCTGGCGCTGCTGAAGATCGTCGGCGACGGCTTGAGCGAGGCGCGCTCTGCGCCGCTGCGCTTCCGCGCGGGTAGCCAGCCGCTGGCAAAGGGCGACCGCATCTATTCGATGGGCAATCCGCACGACGTGGCCTTTGCCGTCGTCGAGGGCAATTACAACGGTTTGGTCGAGCGCAGCTTCGACGAGCTGATCTACTACTCCGGCAGCATCAACTCGGGCATGAGCGGCGGCCCGGTGGTGGACGAGGAGGGCCGCGTCGTCGGCATCAATGTCTCGGCGATGTTCTTCGCGCAGCAGATGAGCTTTCTCGTGCCCGCGCAGTACGCTGCCGCGCTGCTGGAGCGCAGCCGCACGGCCAAGCCGCTGGCCGGCCCGGCCTGGCCGCGGCTGCGCGAGCAGCTGCTGGCCTACCAGGACGAACTGGTCACGCGCTTCGTCGCCCAGCCCTGGCGCGGCGCCGGCCATGCGCGCTACCAGCTGCCGGTGCCGCAGGAGAGCTTCATGCGCTGCTGGGGCCGCAGCACGCCGGCGGACAGCAAAGGCCTGGAGTTCCAGCGTTCGCAGTGCCGCATGGACCATGCGGTGTTCATCAGCGGCAATCTGCACACCGGCTTCCTGAACATGGCGCACGAGGCCTATGACGGCAGCAAGCTCGGCGCGGTGCGCTTCGCCAAGCAGTACGGCGGCAGCTTCCGCAACGAGAACCTGGGACGCTCGGACAAGCAGCGTACCGCGCCGCACTGCAAGGACGAGTTCGTGCAGCAGAGCGACGGCAGCGGGCCGCCGCTGCGTGCGGTGGTCTGCCTGCGCGCCTATCGCAAGCTGGCCGGGTTGCATGACCTCAGCGTGCTGGTCACCACGGTGGACGGCGACACCGAGGGCGCTTTGGGCCGCTTCGACGCCCATGGCGTCAGCTTCGACAACGCGCTGCGCTTGAGCGCTCACTACCTGGGAGGCTTCCGATGGTTGGCCGCGAAGCCGCAGTGATCGAGCTGCTGGGCCGCGACGGCCAGGTGCGCGCGGTGCACAGGGTGCAGGACTGGCCCTGCGCGATAGGCCGCTCGCCGGCATGCGATGTGGCGCTGGACGACGCCCATGTCGCTGCCGAGCATGCGCGCATCGAGTTGGACGAGCAGGGCGTGGCGCGCCTGCTGCTGCTGCCCAGCCTCAATGGCGCCATGCTGGGCCGGCGTCGGCTCGCGGCCGGCGATAGCGCGGTGCTGGAGCCCGGTGCCTGCTTCACGCTGGGCTCGACCGAACTGCGTCTGCGCCGCGCCAGCGATCCGCTGGCCGCGGAGCTGCCGCTGGCGGTGGAGGTGCGTCCGCGGCATCCGGCGCTGCTGCCGGGGCTGTTGCTGCTCTGGTTGTGCCTGTTGGGTTTCGACGCTTGGTCGATCTTCAATCCGGGTGCGCGCTGGACGGACTATGTGGCGCCGGTGCTGGGCCCGCTGATGGTGCTGCTGCTGTGGGCAGCGGGATGGACGCTGCTGACGCAGCTCATCCAGCATCGCCTGCCCTTCCTGGCGCATCTGTGGCGGGCCTCGCTGGTGATCGTGGCGCTGCATGTGGCGAACTTCGTCGTGCCTGTCGTCGCGTATGCGCTGTCGATGCCGCGCCTGCTGGCTTTCGAGTCCATCGGTTTCCCGCTCGGTCTGGCGCTGATGCTGTGGTGGCATGCCGCGCTGGTGTGGCCGCGAGCGCGGCGAGCCGTGGGTGCCGTGCTCGTCGGTCTGCTGCTGGCCGGGCTGGTGCTGCTGGTGGCGCGCCGACAGGACGAGCAGCGTCTGTTCGGCCCGCTCTATCTGAGCACCTTGCCGCCACCATCGATGCGCCTGGTCGCTCCCAAGCCGCCCGAGGCGCTGATCGATGCGCTGCGGCCGCTGGAAGCCGAGCTGGCGCGCAAGGCCAGCAAGGACCGGGATGCCGAGCCTGAAGCCGAGAGCGATTGAGCGGATAATCCAGGCTGTGAAGCAAGCCAGACCGCCGCTGGTGCGAGCGTGGAAACACGGCACTGGAGGAAGGTCCGGACTGCATAGAGCGGCGTAGCAGCTAACGGCTGCCCGGCGAAAGCCGAGGATCAGAGCAACAGAGACGAGTTCTGTCAGACAACCCGATGGGTGGTCTATGAGGCGCCAGCGCAAGCTGGCGTGGTGCGAGGCGAAAGCCGCGCACCACCGGGCGACAGCCCGAACCGAATAGCACCTCTGTCGGGCTCTGCCCGACAGAGGTGAAACGGGCAATCTCTACGCGCAGCAACACCAAGTAGGCCAGCGATGATGCGGCTCGCAGAGCTGGCGGGTAGGTGGCACCGAGCCGGACAGTGATGTCCGGCCCAGAGGAATGGCGGTCACGGTGCCGGTCTCGCAAGAGGCCGGCGCTGCACAGAATCCGGCCTATCGGCTTGCTTCACACTTTTCTTTGTGCCGGCCTCAGCTACCGCCGTGCAGGATGGACTCGATGCAGCGTTGAGTCGCCAACGCCTCGGCAAAGCCGGGCAGGCAGTGCGAGCGGCCCTCGATCAGCGAGTTCCAGTGGTCGAGCTGGTCCGCCACCGCGGCGCTGCGCAGGTCTTCGGTCTCGCCCAGCGGTCGCCAGTCGCCGTCGCTACCCTCGCGCACGCGGATCTTGCCGAACCACTCGTTGAGCTCGATCTCGCCCTGGCTGCCGCGCCAGAGCATGCGGTTGTAATCGGCCAGCGGGCCGCCGACACGCCCCCAGATGCGTACCGGCACACCACTGGCGTCGAGCTCGGCCTTCAGTCCGGTCTCGGCGCTGATGCCGTCCGCCGGGTACTCGACTTGGCTGGCCAGCACGCGCGTCGGCCCGAGCACGCGCTGCAGCGCGAAGATGAAGTGCGACAGCACCTCGCGGCCGAAGCCGCCTTCGCCCCGCTGTGCCAGCCAGTCGCCGGCGCCGGCCTGCCAGGGGCGCGGCCAGGCAGCGAAGGCCAGTTCCAGTTCGACGCTCCGCAATTCGCCCAGCGGCAGGTGCGATGCGGCGCCGAAGGCGCGCTGCAGCGTGGCCAGGCCGGTGGAGGAGGCGAGCGAGAAATTCACCGCGGCGCGCTGCCGTTCGCGCTCGATGCGCATGATCGTGGGCAGCGCTGCGTCCAGATCCACCGTCAATGGCTTTTCGCACAGCACGGCAAGCCCGGCGTCGAAGGCCAGCTCGGACAGCTGCAGATGGGCGGCCGGCGGCGTGGCGATGTAAAGGCTGTGCAGGCCGGGCGTCGCAATCAGGGCTTCGGCGCTGTCGGCCAGCCGGAGTTCGGGCCATGCCTGTCTCGTGCGGGCCATGGCGCTGGCATCGGCGTCCCAGGCGATTACCGGCTTGAGCCCGGCGTGCCCGGCCAGACGCGACAACATGCGCTGGCCCATGACGCCCAGGCCGATCAGGCCGATATGCTTGCGTGCTTCTCTGCTCATCATCTTCGTCGTTCCTGCTCGCCAGCGGCATCGCCTCGTGCGCATGGCACGGGCGTGGAAATCCGCCGGGCCGCGCAGTGTAAGGGTCGCCGCTACACTGCCCTGGTCCCGCCATCCCTGGGTGCCGAATCGCCCTGCGCCCCAAGACCGCCTCGCGGTCGCTTCGCTCGATGAATCCTCAAGCTGCCACTCTCTGGCGCGCGCCGCGCTGGGCCCTTGCCGTTCTGCTTGCCGGACTGGCGACCGTCGGTCCATTCTCGATCGACACCTACCTGCCGGCCTTCGCCGGCATCGCCCAGGCGCTCGACGCCACGCCGGTGCAGATGCAGCAGACGCTGTCGGGCTATCTGCTCGGCTTCGCGCTGATGAACCTGTTCCACGGTGCGCTCTCGGACAGCTTCGGCCGCCGGCCGGTGGTGCTGACAGGCATGGCGGTGTTCACGCTGGCCTCGCTGGGCTGTGCGCTCTCACAGAGCATCGGCCAGCTGGTGTTCTGGCGTACGGTGCAGGGCATGTCGGCGGGCGCTGGCGTGGTGGTCTCGCGCGCGATCATCCGCGACATGTTCGCGCCGGCAGACGCGCAGCGCGTGATGTCGCAGGTGACGATCTTTTTCGGCATCGCGCCGGCAGTGGCGCCCATGGTGGGTGGCTACCTCTTCGTGCACGCCGACTGGCATTCGATTTTCTGGTTCCTGGTGCTGGTCGGCGGCGTGCTGACCGCCTCGATGTGGCGGCTGCTGCCGGAGACTCTGCATCCCAGCCAGGCCCAGCCCTTTCACCCGCTGGACCTGCTGCGCAACTACTGGCGCATGAGCTCGAGCTGGCGCTTCATGTTGCTGGTGCTCGCCAGCGGCATTCCCTTCAACGGCATGTTCCTCTACGTGCTTGCGGCGCCGGTGTTCCTGGGCGAGCACTTGCAACTGGCGCCGACGCAGTTCTTCTGGTTCTTCTGCTGCACCATCGCCGGCATCATGGGCGGGGCCTGGGTGAGTGGCCGGTTGGCGGGGCGCGTCCGACCGCGGCGGCAGATCCGCCATGGCTTCGTGATCATGCTGGTGGTGGCCTTGCTCAATGTGCTGCTGAACCTGCTGCTCGCGCCGCAGGCCTGGTGGGCGCTGCCGGTGATTGCGGTGTTCGCCTTCGGCTGGGCTTTGATGGTGCCGGTGGTCACGCTGCAGGTGCTGGACCGGTATCCGGAGCGGCGCGGTATGGCATCGTCGCTGCAGTCCTGCATAGGCAGTGCGGCCAATGCCTTGGTGGCCGGTGCGCTGGTGCCGCTGGTGATGCATTCCACCGTGGCGCTGTCGCTGGCTTCGCTGGCGCTGCTGTGCATAGGCCTGTTCGCGTGGATGCGTGTCAAGCGCGAGATCGACGCCGACTGAGCGCTGCTGGACTCTCAAGCCGCGCGCACGGTTGCCGATAGCACGATCAGGGCCCTCGACGTCAGGCGCGTCTGCGCGCGCGACGGTCAGGGCGGGGAGAATGCAATGATCTTGAGCAAGTGTCGGCCGTCCGGCCTGCTGGCGGCGCTGTTGTTGAGCCACTGCGTCGTATCGGTGGTCTGGGCACAGAACCGGCCCGCCGCCTACGGCACGTCCAAGACGACCAAGCCGCCAACAGCCGTGGTGAGCGAGCCCAGGCAGGATGGCGAGGCGGGCGACCCGCTGCGGCAGCGTCTTGCCGAACGCCTGAGCTCGTCCAGCGAGCCGATCGACAAGCCGCGCGCCAAGCCGGCGCAGCGCCGCGAGGGTGGCGAGCCCCGCAAGGCCGCTGCTCACGAGACGCACTGGTCCTATGTGGGCGACGGCGCGCCGGATCGTTGGGGTCAGCTCAAGCCCGAGTTCCGCCAATGCGCTATCGGAACGCGGCAGAGCCCGATCGACATCCGCGAAACGATCAAGGTCGATCTGGAGCCCATCCAGTTCGACTACCGGCCCAGTGGCTTCAGCGTGGTCGACAACGGCCACACCGTCCAGGTCAATGTCGCGCCCGGCAACACGATCCAGCTGACCGGGCGGCGCTACGAGCTGCTGCAGTTCCATTTCCATCGCCCCAGCGAGGAGCGCGTGATGGGCCGGCAGTTCGAGATGTCGGCGCATCTCGTGCACAAGGACGCCGAAGGGCGGCTGGCGGTGGTCGGCGTGCTGCTGGATCGCGGTGCGGAGCAGCCGGTGGTGCAGATGGTGTGGAACAACCTGCCGCTGGAGAAGAACGAGCCCGCGCCAGGCGTGGGCCTGATCGACCTGCAGCAGCTGTTGCCCAGCGACCGCAGCTACTACACCTATATGGGCTCGCTGACCACGCCGCCCTGCTCGGAAGGCGTGCTGTGGCTGGTGATGCGCCAGCCAGTGCCGGTGTCGCCGGATCAGGTGAACATCTTCAGCCGCCTGTATCCCATGAATGCCAGGCCGCTGCAGGCGGGGTCTGGTCGACTGATCAAGGAAAGCCGCTAGCGCTTCCCGGCCGCTCTCGTTCGCTCCGCACGACCCCGATGCCAGCAAGACTGGTGTCGGGGTCGTCGCTTTTTCGGGGCTGCGACACGCGCCGAGTGCCGTCGAACTTGGCCCGCGACGGGGTCCGCACGGTGCCGCGCGACAATCTAGGGGTTAACCCGTGAGTTCGTGCACTATCGAGTTCACGCGCCACTTGCAGAGCGCATCGCAAGTCCTTCTTTTTGAAGGACTTTTTCTTTTGCGATTGTCGCGAAAATCGATTCTAAGTGCTTGATTTCATTGGGAATTTTTTGAAATTTGCCTTGACCGCAAGCTGTTCGCCTCATTAAAGTGGCGAAAAGTGGTTTTTGGTGGGGCTAAGTGGCTAATTTCGTGTTCCAAGGGGCTTCGGCCTTGGCGATGGACGCCAAGGGCCGCTTGGCCGTGCCGACACGACACCGCGAAGTCCTGCAGGCCTTGTGTGGCGGCCAGCTGACCGTCACCAAGCATCCGGAAGGCTGTCTGATGGTCTTTCCGCGCCCCACCTGGGAGACCTTCCGCGACAAGATCGCCGCGCTGCCGATGTCGGCGGCCGGCTGGAAGCGCATCTTTCTGGGCAATGCCATGGACGTCGAGATCGACAGCGCCGCGCGCGTGCTGATCTCGCCGGAACTGCGTGCTGCGGCCAAGCTGGACAAGCAGGTGATGCTGCTGGGCATGGGCAGCCACTTCGAGCTCTGGGACGCCGCGACCTATGCGGCCCATGAGGCTCAGGTCATGCAGTCCGAGATGCCGGACGCGCTCAAGGACTTCAGCTTCTGATGAGCGACTCCGCCGCCAGCGCCGCCCCGGAGTTCAAGCACACCACCGTGCTGCTGCACGAGAGCGTGGATGCGCTCGTCACCGATCCGGATGGCATCTATGTGGACGGCACTTTCGGGCGCGGAGGCCACTCGCGCCTGATCCTGCATCGGCTGGGGCCGCAGGGTCGCCTGGTGGCGATCGACCGCGACCCCGAGGCCATCGCGGCCGCCACGACGGGCGAAACGCGGGTCACGGACCCGCGTTTTTCCATCTGTCATGCGGGCTTTGCGCAGATGCGCGAACAGCTCGAACAGCTCGGCATCCAGCAGGTGCAGGGCGTGCTGCTCGACCTGGGCGTGTCCAGCCCGCAGATCGACAACCCGGCGCGCGGCTTCAGCTTCCGCTTCAGCGGACCGCTGGACATGCGCATGGACACCACCCGCGGCGAGAGCGCTGCGGATTTCCTGGCCCGCGCCGATGAGCGCCAGATCGCGGAGGTGATACGTGACTATGGGGAAGAACGGTTTGCTGCATCGATTGCAAAGGCGATTGTTGCTCGCCGGCAGAGCGGGAGTCCTGTTCGATCGACCGCCGAGCTATCCCAGCTCGTGGCTGGCGCGGTCAAAACCCGCGAGCCGGGCCAGGACCCTGCAACGCGCACATTTCAAGCGCTTCGGATTCACGTCAACGCCGAGCTTGAGGAGCTCGAACAGGGGCTGAATGCCGCGCTGGCGCTGCTGGCGCCGGGCGGTCATCTGGCGGTGATCGCCTTCCATTCGCTGGAAGACCGCATCGTCAAGAACTTCATCACCGCGCACGGCAAGGAGGTCTATGACCGTCGTGCGCCCTTCGCCGCGCCCAAGCCGCTGCTGCTCAAGCCGCTGGCGCGCATCAAGCCCTCGGAGACCGAGGTGCGCGCCAATCCGCGCGCGCGCTCGGCGATCCTGCGCGTGGCCGAGCGCACCGATGCGCCGCTGGCGGCTGGAGGCGGGCGCGCATGAGCCGCATCAACTTCCTGTTGCTCGTCGCCGTGCTGGCCAGTGGGCTGCTGCTGGTGGGTAGTGCCTATGACGCCCGCCAGCTCTTCACCGCGCGCGATCGTGCCCGTGCCGAGGCGCTGCGACTGGAGGCGGATCATCAGCGCCTGCTCGCCGAGCGTCATGCGCAGGCGACCAATCTGCGCGTCGAGGCGGTGGCTCGCGAGCGCCTGCAGATGCGTCCGATCTCTCCGGCAATCACGCTGACGCCGACCGCGCTCGAACAGGGTGCGCATGTCGCGATGCCGGCCTCGGGAGCGCAGCGATGAGCCGCTGGTCCTTCGGCCGCAACAAGAACCGCAACCACGGTGGCGCGCGCGCTGCGAACGCTGCACGCGGCCTGAGCTATTCGAGCAGCCCTCTGCTCGCGGCCAAGACGCCGCCCTGGCGTTCGCGCTTGCTCGTCGCGCTGGTCGGCCTGGGCTTCATCGGCTTGCTGGGCCGCGCCGCCTATGTGCAGGTGGTCGCCACCGAGTTCTTCCAGCGCCAGGGCGAGGCGCGCTACGCGCACACGATGGAGCTGCCCGCCAGCCGCGGTCGCATCCAGGACCGCAACGGTCAGGTGCTGGCCACCAGCGTGGCAGTGCCGTCGATCTGGGCGATTCCCAAGGAAGTCGACACCGACCCCGAGAAGCGCCGCCAGCTGGCCAAGCTGCTGGGTCTGAGCGAGCGCGAGCTCGAACGCCGGCTCGATCCCGAATCGCGCTTTGTGTGGCTGCGCCGACAGGCCGACGACCAGACGGCCGCGGCGGTGAAGGCGCTGGGCCTGAAGGGTGTGTTCCAGGATCGCGAGTACAAGCGCAAGTACCCGGAAGGCGAGGCAGCCGCCCATGTGGTGGGCTTCACCAACATCGAGGACCGCGGGCAGGAGGGCATCGAGCTGGCCTTTCAGAAAGACCTGCAGGGCAAGGATGGCTCGCGCTCGGTGGTGCGCGACCGCCTGGGGCGCGTGGTCGAGGACATCGGCGAGATGGTGCCGGCGGTCAACGGCCGCGACATCCAGCTCGCGGTCGATTCCAAGGTGCAGTTCTTCGCCTACCAGCGCATCCGCGACGCGGTGGCCGAGAACAAGGCCAAGGCAGGCTCGGTGGTGGTGCTGGACGTGCAGACCGGCGAGGTGCTGGCGCTGGCCAACTTCCCCAGCTACGACCCCGCGGTGCGCAGAAACCTCTCCGGCGAGCAGCTGCGCAACCGCGCGCTGACCGATGTCTTCGAGCCGGGCTCGACGATGAAGCCGTTCATCGCCGCGCTGGCGCTGGAGACCGGCCGCGTCAGGCCGGACTCCATCGTCAATGTCGCGCCGCGCAGTCTGGTCATCGCCGGCTGGTCGCCGACCGACGTGCACCCCTATGGCGACCTCACGGTCCAGCAGCTGATCCAGAAGTCCAGCAATATCGGTTCGGCCAAGCTGGCGATGCAGATGCATCCGCGCGAGATGCACGAGATGTTCACCGCCATCGGCCTGGGCCAGCGTCCGCAGCTGGACTTTCCTGGCGCGGTCACCGGCCGCCTGCGTCCCTACAAGAGCTGGCGGCCGATCGAGCAGGCGACGATGAGCTTCGGCTACGGCCTGTCGGCCTCGCTGTTCCAGCTGGCGCGTGCCTACACCGTGTTCGCGCGCGACGGCGAGATCGTGCCGGTGACGATGATGAAGCGACCCGGCACTGAGCCGGTGGCCGGCATTCGCGTTTTCTCGCCCAAGACCGCGCACGAGATGCGGTTGATGCTGCAGATGGCGGCCGGCGATGGCGGCACCGCGCCACTGGCGCAGGTGCCGGGCTACAGCGTGGGCGGCAAGTCTGGCACCGCACGCAAGCAGGAGGGCAAGGGCTACACGACCAAGTACCGCTCCTGGTTCGTCGGCCTGGCTCCGGTCAGCAAGCCGCGCATCGTCGTCGCGGTGATGGTCGACGAGCCGGGGACTGGCGTCTATTACGGCGGTACGGTGGCCGGCCCGGTGTTCAGCCAGGTGGTGGCGCAGACCCTGCGACTGCTCAACGTCGCGCCTGACCTGGAAGTCCAGCCGCAGATCGTCGCCAAGCGGGTGACGGCGGTCGAGGAGAGTTTCTGATCATGAGCAGCACTGCCATCACCCGGCTGAAGTCGCCCGACGCGGCGGCGCGCTGGTTGCGCGAGTGGTGTCGCGGCGCGTTGCGCAGCGACAGCCGCCAGGTCCGCCCGGGCGACGCCTTCATCGCCTGGCCCGGCCAGGCGCGCGACGGCCGCGAGTTCGTCGCTGCCGCGCTGGCCGCCGGCGCTTCGACCTGCCTGGTCGAGGCCGAGGGCGTCGAGGCCTTCGGCTTCGCCGATGCGCGCATTGCCGCGCTGCCGGGGCTGAAGGCCGTCACCGGTGCGATCGCCTCGCAGTTCCACGGCGAACCCAGCAAGAAGCTGGCCGTCGTCGCCAGCACCGGCACCAATGGCAAGACCTCCACCGCCTGGTGGACCGCGCAGGCGCTGAGCCTGTTGGGCCAGCGCTGCGGCGTGGTCGGTACCCTCGGTGTGGGGGAGCCGCCGCTGCCGGGCCGGGGCGGCCATATCGAGCACACCGGCCTGACCACGCCCGACCCGGTGCAGCTGCAGCAGGCTTTCGCGCACATGGCCGAGAGCGGCTATGCGGCCTGCGCGATCGAAGCCTCGTCGATCGGCATCGTCGAGCAGCGCCTCGCCGGCACGGCCGTGCGGGTGGCACTGTTCACCAACTTCACCCAGGACCACCTG
This sequence comes from Roseateles sp. T103, assembly GCF_057219915.1. Lineage (NCBI taxonomy): Bacteria > Pseudomonadati > Pseudomonadota > Betaproteobacteria > Burkholderiales > Sphaerotilaceae > Roseateles > Roseateles sp. T103. Next base: position 343,492 of record NZ_JBXVVS010000002.1, on the reverse strand, counting down.
GACTACCACGGCAGCATGGACGCCTACTGGGCGGCCAAGCGCGAGCTGTTCGACTGGGCAGGACTGCAGGCTGCCGTGCTCAACATCGACGATGCCAAGGGCGCGGCGCTGGCTGCCGAATTGAGCGGTCGCCTGGATGTCTGGACCTACGCCATCGGCCGGGGCGCGCGCCTGGTCGCGCAGGATCTGCACTACACCGGTTCCGGCCTGGCCTTCACGCTGGTCGAGGGCGATGAGCGCATCGCGCTGCAGACCGGCCTGATCGGCGAGTACAACATCGCCAATCTGCTGGCGGTGATAGCCGGCCTGCGCGCACTGGGACATGCGCTACCCGAGGTGGCGCGCGTTGCCGCGCAGGTGACGCCGGTGCCGGGGCGCATGCAGCGCGTCGGCAACGGCCTGGAGCTGCCACAGCTGGTGGTCGATTACGCGCACACGCCGGACGCGCTGGAAAAGGCCTTGCAGGCGCTGCGTCCGCTGGCCAAGGCGCGCGGCGGCGAGCTGCGCTGCGTGTTCGGCTGCGGCGGCAACCGCGATCGTTCGAAGCGCCCGCTGATGGGCGCCATTGCCGCGCGCGAGGCCGATCATGTGCTGCTGACCAGCGACAACCCGCGCCATGAGGCGCCGGAAGCCATCCTCGCCGACATCGAAGCCGGCCTGCCGGCCGGCGCGGCGCGCAGCATCGTCGTCGATCGCCGCGAGGCGATCGCGCTGGCGGTTCAGCAGTCCGGCAGCCGCGACGTGGTGCTGATCGCCGGCAAGGGCCACGAGGACTATCAGGACATCGCCGGCGTCAAGCATGTCTTCTCCGATGTCGAGGAGGCGCGCGCCGCGCTGTTGAGGAGGGCTGGCCTGTGAGTGCTGCCACCACGCTGATGACCTTGGGCCAGGCCCATCACCTGCTGCAGGCGGCGATCCCTGGCGCACGCCTGGTCGGCGATGCGGCGATCGAGATCGCGCGCGTGCACAGCGACACGCGCACGCTGCGTGCCGGAGACCTGTTCGTCGCGCTGCGCGGCGAGCGCTTCGATGCCAACGACTTTCTGCCTCAGGCCCGGGCCGCCGGCGCCGTGGCCGCGCTGGCCGAGCGCGGTCTCGCGGCTGCAGGTCTGGCCGGCATCGAGGTGCCCGACGCCAAGGCAGCCCTGGGCGTGCTGGCTGCGGCCTGGCGCGCGCACCATCACCTGCCGCTGATCGCGGTGACCGGCAGCAACGGCAAGACCACGGTGACGCAGATGATCGCGTCCATCCTGCGCGCCTGGCTGGGCGAGGCGGCGCTGGCCACCGAGGGCAACTTCAACAACGACATCGGCGTGCCGCTGACCTTGCTGCGCCTGCGCCAGGACGACGCGCTGTGGCACCGCGCCGCGGTGGTCGAGCTGGGCATGAATCATCCGGGCGAGATCGCGCCGCTGGCGGCGATGGCCAGGCCCACCGTGGCCCTGGTCAACAACGCGCAGCGCGAGCACCAGGAATTCATGCAGACCGTCGAGGCGGCGGCGCACGAGAACGGCGCCGTGATCGAGTCGCTGGGGCCGTCCGGTGTCGCCGTCTTCCCGGCGGACGATGCCTGTGCGCCGATCTGGCAGGTGCAGGCCGGCCGCCATGCGGTACTGAGCTTTGCGCTTGCCGGCCCTGCGGACGTCAGCGGCAGCGCGCGCTGGATCGTCGGCGACGCCGGCACTGGGCACTGGGCGCTGGAGCTGCACACGCCGGCTGGCGATGCGCCGGTGCTGCTGCGCATGGCCGGCCAGCACAATGTGCGCAATGCGCTGGCCGCCGCCACCTGCGCGCTGGCCGCGGGCGCGCCGCTGGCCGCTATCGTCGCCGGGCTGGAGCGCTTCGAGCCCGTCAAGGGCCGCTCGCAGCTGAAGAGCTTCGTCAAGGCAGGCAAGCGCATCACGCTGATCGACGACAGCTACAACGCCAACCCCGACAGCGTGCGTGCCGCCATCGCGATGCTGGCCGAGCTGCCGGGCAGCTCCTGGCTGCTGCTTGGCGACATGGGCGAGGTCGGCAACCAGGGCCCTGAGTTCCACCGCGAGGTGGGCGCCTATGCGGCACAGCGCGGCATCACAGCCATGTGGACCGCTGGCACGCTGTGCGCCGAGGCCGCCGCCGCCTACGGGCCGTCGGCCCGACATTTCACCGACACCGCCGCGATGGTGGCTGCGTTAGGCGCGGCACCGGCCGCGGACAACATCCTCGTCAAGGGATCGAGATTCATGCAGATGGAAAAGGTGGTGGCCGCGCTGCTGGCTGCCGACGAGGACATGAACGTCCAGGGAGGCACGCACCATGCTGCTTAGCCTTGCGCAGTGGCTGCAGACCCTGGATCCCGATCTGGGCTTTCTGCGCCTGTTCAACTACATCACCTTCCGTGCCGTGATGGCGGCGATGACCGCGCTGCTGATCGGTCTGGCCTTCGGGCCCTGGGTGATCCGTCGCCTGACCGAGATGAAGATCGGCCAGCCGATCCGCGAGTACGGCGTGCAGCAGCACCTGGCCAAGAGCGGCACGCCGACCATGGGCGGCGTGCTGATCCTGATCGGCATCGGCATCTCCACGCTCTTGTGGTTCGACTGGAGCAACCGCTTCGTCTGGGTGGTGATGCTGGTCACGATGGGTTTCGGTGCGATCGGCTGGGTGGACGACTGGCGCAAGGTGGTCAACAAGGACCCCGAGGGCATGAAGAGCCGCGAGAAGTTCTTCTGGCAGTCGCTGATCGGCCTGATTGCGGCGCTGTATCTGGCCTTCAGCGTGTCGGAGACCAGCATCCTGGGCGTGATCGAGCTGTTCTACCGCTGGGTCAGCAGCGGCTTCTCGACCGACCTGCCGCCCAAGGCCGACCTGATCGTGCCCTTCTTCAAGGCGGTCAGCTATCCGCTGGGTGTGTTCGGCTTCATCGCGCTGTCCTACTTCGTCATCGTCGGCACCAGCAATGCGGTGAACTTCACCGACGGCCTGGATGGCCTGGCCATCATGCCGGTGGTGCTGGTCGGCTCGGCGCTGGGCATCTTCGCGTACCTGACCGGCTCCTCGGTCTACTCGAAGTACCTGCTGCTGCCCTATATCCCAGGCGCTGGCGAGCTGTTGATCTTCTGCGGTGCGCTGGCCGGGGCGGGCCTGGCCTTTCTGTGGTTCAACGCGCACCCGGCCCAGGTCTTCATGGGCGACGTCGGTGCGCTGGCCCTGGGTGGCGCCCTGGGCACGGTGGCGGTGATCACGCGGCAAGAGATCGTGCTGGGCATCATGGGCGGCGTTTTCGTCGCCGAGGTGCTGTCGGTGATGATCCAGGTGGCCTGGTTCAAGTACACCAAGCGCGTCACCGGCGAAGGCCGGCGCATCTTCAAGATGGCGCCGCTGCACCACCACTTCGAGAAGTCGGGCTGGAAGGAGACGCAGGTGGTGGTGCGCTTCTGGATCATCACGATGCTGCTGTGCCTGGTCGGCCTGGCCAGCCTCAAACTCCGGTGAGCTCGCGATGAAGCATCTCGCAGGGCTCAACACGCTGATCCTCGGGCTGGGTGACTCCGGCCTGGCGATGGCCGCGTGGTGCGTGCGCCATGGTGCGAGCGCCCGCGTGTGGGACTCGCGCGAGAGCCCGCCGCAGCTGGCGGCATTGCGCGAGCAACTGCCTGGCGTGGACTTCTTCAGCGGCGCGCTGAGTGCCGACGCTCTGGCCAGCGTGCAGCTGGTGCTGAAGAGCCCGGGCCTGTCGCCGCTGGACGAGCGGCTCAAGGCTCTGCTGGACGCCGCGCATGCGACGGGCGTGCCGGTGCAGGGCGAGCTGGACCTGTTCGCGCGTGCGCTGGCTGATCTGAAGGCCGAACGACGCTATGAACCTGCGGTGCTGGCGATCACCGGCACCAATGGCAAGACCACCACCACCTGCATGACCGCGGCCCTGGTCGGGCGCGCCGGCAAGCGCGTCGCCGTGGCCGGCAATATCGGCCCGAGCATGCTGACCACGCTGCAGCAGGCACTGGACCTGGAGCCGGCTCCGCAGCAGGCCGAATCGACCGCCGAGTCCGCACCGACCGACGAGGCTGCGCCGCAGGACACCGTCGAAGAGATCGACGGCAGCGAACTCGTCGACGCAGCGGCCGACGAGTCGACGGCGCAGCCCGAGGCGCAGGAGCGCAGCACGCTGGAAGAAGTGGCCGAGCTGCTCGACGAGCAGCCGCTGCCGATCAAGCCGCCGGCGCCGAAGCCCGCGGTGTTCGAGCACCTGCCCGAGGTCTGGGTGCTGGAGCTGTCCAGCTTCCAACTCGACACGGTCGTCGGCTTCGAGCCCACCGCCGCTGCGGTGCTGAATCTGACGCAGGACCATCTGGACTGGCATGGCGACATGGCCGCCTACGGCCGCGCCAAGGCGCGCATCTTCGGCAGCCAGGCGCTGATGGTGATCAACCGCGACGACCCGCTGGTCGAGGCGATGGTGCCGGCGCCGCTCAAGGTGCAGCAGGGCCGCGGCCGGCCGGCGAAGATCGTGGCGCGCAAGGTGATCCGCTTCGGCCTGAATGCGCCGCGCCATCCCGGCGACTACGGCCTGATCGAAGAGAACGGCATGGCCTGGCTGGTGCGCGCGCACGAGGCCGATGAGACCGTGACAAGCAAGCGCCGGGCCGCCCCAAGCCTGCTTGACCCCCGCGGGGGGCGGACGCCGGATGGCGGCCTGGGGGCAGGCTTGCAGCGCAAGGGCGACGAGGCCGAGGAACTGCTGATCCAGCGCCTGATGCCTGCTGACGCGCTGCGCGTGCGCGGCCGCCACAACGCCGCCAATGCGCTGGCGGCTCTGGCACTGGCTTCCGCCGCGGGCTGCCCGCTGGCGCCGATGCTGCATGCGCTGCGCGAGTACCGCGGCGAGCCGCACCGCGTCGAGCATGTGCTGACCGTGCGCGGCATCGATTTCTACGACGATTCCAAAGGCACCAATGTCGGCGCGACCGTGGCAGCCATCGGTGGCCTGGGCGCGGATCGAGCGCCGGCCAAGCTGCTGCTGATCCTGGGCGGCGACGGCAAGGGCCAGGACTTCAGCCCGCTGCGCGAGCCGCTGAAGCGCCATGCGCGCGCGATCGCGCTGATCGGTCGCGATGCGCCGGCGCTGCGCGCGGCGCTCGCTGAGACCGGCGTGCCGATGCAGGACTGCGCGACGCTGGAAGAAGCGACGCGCTGGGCCTATGGGCAGGCGCAGAGCGGCGACAGCGTGCTGCTCAGTCCGGCCTGCGCCAGTTTGGACATGTTCCGCAACTATGCGCACCGCGCCGAGGTGTTCGTGGCCGCGGCCCAATCCATTGCCGACGATGAGGGGCTGGCCTGATGAGCAACAGCAGCCAATCCTTCGCCCAACCGCTGCTGGATCGCCTGCGCGGCCTGTTCCGCCGCGGCGAGCGCGCCGAGACCGTGCCGGTGCGCGACTGGGTCAGCACCTCGGCCGGCCAGCCCACGCACATCGTCGGCTTCGATGTGACCCTGGTGTGGGTGGTGCTGTCGCTGCTGGCGCTGGGCCTGCTGATGGTCTATTCGGCCTCGATCGCGATACCGGACAACCCGAAGTTCGCGCGCTACCAGTCCACCCATTTCCTGCTGCGTCAGGCGATGGCCATCGGCTTGGGTCTGCTGGCTGCTCTGGTGGTGGTGCAGATCCCGGTCTCGACCTGGGAGCGCATCGCGCCCCATCTCTTCGTGTTGGCACTGCTGCTGTTGGTGATCGTGCTGATCCCCGGCGTCGGCAAAGGCGTCAACGGCGCGCGTCGCTGGCTGCCGCTGGGGGTGATCAACTTCCAACCCTCAGAACTGGCCAAGCTGGCCATGGCCATGTATGCGGCCAACTACATGGTGCGCAAGATGGAGGTGAAGGAGAACTTCGTCAAGGCGGTCTGGCCCATGGTGGTGGCGCTGGCGGTGGTGGGCCTGCTGCTGCTGGCCGAGCCGGATATGGGCGCCTTCATGGTGATCGCCGCGATCGCGATGGGCATCCTCTTCCTGGGCGGCGTCAACGGCCGCATGTTCTTCCTGGTGATCGCGGTGCTGATCGGCGCCTTCGTGCTGATGATCACCTTCAGCGAGTTCCGCCGCGAGCGTATCTTCGCCTACCTGAACCCCTGGGACGAGAAGTACGCCCAGGGCAAGGCCTACCAGCTGACGCACTCGCTGATCGCCTTCGGTCGCGGCGAATTCTTCGGCCAGGGGCTGGGCAGCAGCGTGGAGAAGCTGCACTACCTGCCCGAGGCGCATACCGACTTCCTGCTCGCGGTGATCGGCGAAGAGCTGGGCTTCGTCGGCGTGGCGCTGGTGATCTGCGCCTTCTTCTGGCTGTCGCGCCGGCTCTTCCATATCGGCCGTCAGGCGGTGGCGCTGGATCGCGTCTTCGCCGGTCTCTATGCGCAAGGCGTTGGCATCTGGATGGCGGGCCAGGCCTTCATCAACATCGGCGTGAACCTGGGAGCGCTGCCCACTAAGGGCCTGACGCTGCCGCTGATGAGCTACGGCGGCTCGGCGATCATGCTGAACTGCATCGCGCTGGCGATTGCGCTGCGGATCGATATTGAAAACAGGCAACTCATGCGAGGAGGCCGAGCATGAGCGCCTGGATGCATCGCAGCCAGGCGGGGGCGCGCGGCGAGCGCGCCGCGGGGCTGTTTGGGCGCAGGCTCATGTCGCGCAGCGACGTGAAGCGCACGCAGTGCGCGTGCCGTAGCCAGAATCGCCAACTCATGCGCGGAGGCCGCGCATGACAAAACACCTCGTCATCATGGCGGCCGGCACCGGCGGCCACATCATCCCGGGCCTGGCGGTGGCCGAGGAGATGAAGCGCCGCGGCTGGAGCGTCAGCTGGATCGGCACCGAGCAAGGTATGGAGAACAAGCTGGTGCCGGCGGCCGGCCTGCCACTGGACCGCCTGGCCTTCTCCGGCCTGCGCGGCAAGGGTCTGGTCCATGCCTTCAAGGGCCTGGTCGGGCTGGTGAAAGCCTTCATCCAGAGCCGCCAGGTGCTGGTCACGCGCGGCGCCGATGCGGTGCTGGGCATGGGTGGCTATGTCTGCCTGCCCGGTGGCCTGATGGCCTGGCTGATGAAGAAGCCGCTGCTGCTGGTCAATGCGGACGCGGCGCTGCTGCTCTCCAACCGTGCGCTGGCGCGGCTGGCGCGGCGCATCGCCTTCGGCTTCGACGGCGCGGCGGCGGCGTCCACGGCCAAGGCAGTGGTCACCGGCAATCCGGTGCGCGCCGAGATCGAGGCGATCGTTGCGCCGGCCGAGCGCTATGCCGGCCGCACGGGACCGCTGCGCGTGCTGGTGGTGGGCGGCTCGCTGGGCGCGCAGGCGATCAATGCCGCGGTGCCGCGCGCGCTGGCGCTGTGGCCCGCTGAATCGCGCCCCATCGTCACGCACCAGAGCGGGCAGGCCAACTTCACCACCGTGCAGGCGGCCTATCACGCCGCCGGGGTGCAGGCGGAGATCCTGCCCTTCATCGACGACATGGCGCGCCGCCTGGCCGAGGCCGACCTGGTGATCTGCCGTGCCGGCGCGGTGACGGTCAGCGAGCTCTGCGCTGCCGGCGTGCCGGCCATCCTGGTGCCGCTGGTGGTCAGCACCACGGCGCACCAGCGCGACAACGCGCGCTTCATGGCCCAGCACGAGGCGGCGATCCATCTGCCGCAGGACGACCTGAGCGCCGAGAAGCTGCATGCGCTGCTGTCGGGCCTGGACCGAGAGCAGCTGCTGGCGATGGCGATCCGTGCCCATGGCCTGGCGCGTCCGCGTGCCGCCGGTCGCGTGGCCGACGAAATCGAATCCCTGGTGGGCAAGAAGTCATCATGAAGCACGCCGTCAAGCACATCCATTTCATCGGCGTGGGCGGCGCCGGCATGAGCGGCATCGCCGAGATCCTGCACAACCTGGGCTACACGGTCAGCGGCTCGGACCAGAGCGACAGCGCCACGCTGCGCCGCCTGGCCGAGCTGGGGCTGCAGGTGCGGGTGGGCCATGAGGCGGCGCACATCGCCGGCGCGCAGGCCGTTGTCGTCTCCACCGCGATCAAGGCCGACAACCCCGAGCTGCTGGCTGCGCGTGCCGCTGGCGTGCCGGTGGTGCAGCGCGCGGTGATGCTGGCCGAGCTGATGAGGCTGAAGAAGGGCATCGCGATCGCCGGCACGCATGGCAAGACCACGACCACCTCGCTGGTGACCTCGGTGCTGGCCGAGGCCGGCGTCGACCCGACCTTCGTGATCGGCGGCAAGCTCAATGCGGCAGGCGCCAATTCGCGCCTGGGCTCGGGCGAGTACATCGTCGTCGAGGCCGACGAGAGCGATGCCTCCTTCCTGAACCTGCTGCCGATGCTGGCGGTCGTGACGAACATCGACGCCGACCACATGGACACCTATGAGCACGATTTCGGCAAGCTCAAGAGCGCTTTCGTCGACTTCCTGCACAAGATGCCTTTCTACGGCGCCGCGGTGGTCTGTGGCGACGACCCCGGCGTGCGCGACATCCTGCCGCGTCTGCAACGGCCGGTGATCACCTACGGCTTCGCAGCTGGCAACGAGCTGCGGGCCGAACAGGTCGAGGCGCTCGAAGGCGGGCGCATGCGCTTCGTCGCACGCGGCGAAGGTCAGCCCGATCTGCCGGTGACGCTGAACCTGGCCGGCAGGCACAACGTGCTGAATGCGCTGGCCGCGATCGCGGTGGCGCGCGAGATCGAGCTGCCCGACGCGCCGATCGCGGCGGCGCTGGCCAAGTTCGGCGGCGTGGGCCGGCGTTTCCAGCGCTGGGGCGAGCTGCCTGCGCTGCACGGCGGCCGCTACACGCTGATCGACGACTACGGCCACCACCCGGTGGAGATGGCCGCTGTGCTGTCGGCCGCGCGCGGCGCCTTCCCGGGCCGCCGCCTGGTGCTGGCCTTCCAGCCGCACCGCTACACGCGCACCCGCGACTGCTTCGCCGATTTCGTCGCGGTGTTCAAGCAGGCTGATGTGGTGCTGCTGAGCGATGTGTATGCCGCAGGTGAGGCGCCGATCGCCGGCGCGGACGCGGCAGCGCTGGCTGCTGCCAGCGGCGCCGGCCTGGTCGGTGGCGTCGACGCGCTGCCGCAGGCGATCGCCGCCCAGGCCCGTGATGGCGATGTGGTGATCGTGATGGGCGCCGGTTCGATCGGCGGCGTGCCGGCGCGCTGCGTGGCGCTGGCCGGCAAGGGTGATGGGGAGGTGCGGCAGTGAGCATGCTGGATACAAGCAAGATCGATGTGAAGGCGCTGGGCAAGGTGGCCGTGCTGATGGGCGGCAGCTCGGCCGAGCGCGAGGTGTCGCTGACCATGTCCGGCCCCGGTGTGCTGGCGGCGCTGCGTGCGCAGGGGGTCGACGCGCATGCCTTCGACCCGGCCGAGCGGCCCCTGGGCGAGCTGAAGAGCGAAGGCTTTGCGCGCTGCTTCATCGCGCTGCATGGCCGTGGCGGCGAGGACGGCACGGTGCAGGGCGCGCTGGAGCTGATGCGCATCCCCTATACCGGCTCCGGCGTGATGGCCTCGGCGATCGCGATGGACAAGATCATGACCAAGCGGCTGTGGCGCGGCGACGATCTGCCCACGCCGCGCTGGGCCAGCCTGAAGAAGGCCGAGCTGAGCCGCGAGCGTGTGCGAGCGCTGCCCGACGAGCTGGGCCTGCCGCTGTTCGTCAAGCCGCCGCACGAGGGCTCCAGCATCGGTGCGAGCAAGGTGATGGGCTACTCGCAGATGCAGGACGCGGTGGAACTGGCCGCCCGGTACGACAGCGAGGTGCTGGTCGAGGAGTTCATCGATGGCGAGGAGCTGACCTGCCCGGTGCTCGGTGAAGGCGAGGGCGCTTTCGCGCTGCCGGTGGTGCGCATCCGCGCGCCGGAGGGCGACTACGACTATCAGAACAAATACTTCACCGACGTCGTGAAGTACGACTGCCCCTGCGGCCTGGCGCCTGAGTTGGAGCGCGAGATCCAGGCGCTGGTGGTCTCGGCTTACCGCTCGCTGGGCTGCCGTGGCTGGGGCCGCGCCGACCTGATGCTGCGCAAGAAGGACATGAAGCCCTTCCTGCTCGAGATGAACACCTCGCCGGGCATGACCTCGCATTCGCTGGTGCCGATCTCGGCCAAGGCGGCGGGCATCTCCTACGAGGCGCTGTGCCTGTGGCTGCTGTCGCAGGCCCGGCTGGATCAACAAGGCTGAACGCAGGACGACCGAGCGAGACCATCGTGAGCCGCAGCCAGGACACCCAAGCCACGCCGATGCCGCCAGACATCCGTCTGATGAACGGCATCACGGCGCTGCTGCTGACCGGCCTCGTGCTGGCGGCACTGGGTCTGATCGTGCACAAGCTGGTGCGGCTGCCGGTGTTCGCCCTGCAGAAGATCGAGGTGGTGGGCGAGGTCAATCGCAACGGCGTCGCCTCGCTGCGCGCCAACGCGCTGCCGCGGCTGTCGGGCAATTTCCTCACGCTGGATCTGGCGCAGGCGCGCGCTGCCTTCGAGTCCGTGCCCTGGGTGCGTCGCGCCACCGTGCAGCGCGTCTGGCCTAACCGACTGCGTGTGCGCCTCGAAGAGCATCAGGTGGCGGCCTACTGGGAGCCCAAGCCCGACGGTGCCGAAGCCGGCAGTGATGCAGCGATGGACCGCGCACTGGTCAACAGCTTCGGCGAGGTCTTCCATGCCAATCTGGGCGATGTGGAAGACGAAAGCCTGCCGGTGCTGGCCGGGCCGGAAGGGCGCTCGCACCAGATGCTGCGCATGTGGAGCGAGATCGACAGGCGCACGCGCGCGATCGACGACGCGGTCGAGCGCCTGGACCTGTCCAGCCGCGGTTCCTGGCGCGCGACGCTGGAGCGCGGCGCGGTGGTCGAACTGGGCCGCGGCGACGACGCCGAGGTGCAGGCGCGCTACGCGCAGTTCGCGCAGAACATCCAGCGCATCACCACGCATTACCAATCGACGCTGGCATCGGCCGATCTGCGCCATGCCGAGGGCTTTGCCGTGCGGCTGCGCGGCGTGACAACGACAGCGCCCGCCCCGACCCGGGGACGGGGCAGGAAGACGTGAGGGCATATGGCCAAGGAATACAAGGATCTGGTCGTTGGTTTGGACATCGGCACCGCGAAGATCATGGCGGTGGTCGCCGAGGTGCTGGGCAACGGTGAGCTGCGCATCGCCGGCCTGGGCGTGGCGCCCTCGCATGGTCTGAAGCGCGGCGTGGTCGTGAACATCGATGCCACCGTGCAGTCCATCCAGCAGGCGCTGAAAGAGGCCGAGATGATGGCCGACTGCAAGATCGGCCGCGTCTACACCGGCATCACTGGCAGCCACATCCGCGGCCAGAACTCCACCGGCATGGTGATCGTGCGCGACAAGGAGGTCACGCCGGTGGACGTGGCCCGTGTCGTCGAGACCGCCAAGGCGATCAACATCCCCAACGACCAGCGCCTGCTGCTGGTCGAGCCGCAGGAATTCATCATTGACGGCCACGAGGTCAAGGAGCCGGTCGGCATGAGCGGCGGGCGCCTGGAGGTCAAGGTGCACATCGTCACCGGCGCCCAGAGTGCGGCCGAGAACATCGTCAAGTGCGTGCGCCGCTGCGGGCTGGAAGTCGAGCAGTTGGTACTCAACCCCAGCGCCTCCAGCGCCGCCGCGCTGACCTCGGACGAACGTGATCTGGGTGTGGCCATGGTGGATATCGGCGCGGGTACCACCGACGTGGCGATATTCACCGGCGGCTCGATCCGACATACCGCGGTAATCCCCATCGCGGGGGATTTGATCACCAGCGATATCGCGATGGCGCTGCGCACCCCGACCAAGGATGCCGAGGAAATCAAGGTCGAGTTTGGCGTGGCCAAGCAATTGCTGGCCGATCCGGCCGACCAGGTGGAAGTGCCGGGTTTGGGCGATCGGGCACCTCGCATGCTTTCAAAACAAGCACTTGCAGGGGTAATTGAACCCAGAGTCGAGGAAATCTTTTCTCTGGTCCACCAGGTCATACGCGAAAGCGGTTACGAGGAGTTGCTGTCTTCCGGCATCGTTTTGACGGGCGGATCGGCGGTGATGCCGGGCATGGTGGAGCTGGCCGAGGACATATTCCTGAAGCCGGTGCGCCGTGGCGTGCCGACTTACAGCGGAGCTCTGTTCGACATGGTTGCAAACCCCCGATCGGCGACCGTGATGGGTTTGTTGGAAGAAGCGCGGCTGTCGCGTACCCGGGGTTTGAAGGCCAGCCAGCAGGCGGGTTCGATGAAAACCTTGATGGGTCGCGCCAAAGATTGGTTCCTGGGTAATTTCTGAATGGGAAGTGAAGTCGCGAAACAGCGACTAAGGCTAAAAAAACGGGGATTCCCCCGTAGTTTTTCACGCTTGGCAACTGCATAATCGGCGAAGGAGGTTTCTTATGGCGATCGAGATGATCGAAGAGTTTGATCAGGGCACCCAGATCAAGGTGATCGGGGTTGGTGGCGGCGGCGGCAATGCGGTCGACCACATGATTGCCCAGGGTGTGCAGGGTGTGGAGTTCATCTGCGCCAATACCGACGCCCAAGCCCTCAATCGATCCAAGGCCGACCAGCTCCTCCAGCTGGGCAGTACCGGCCTCGGCGCTGGTGCCAAGCCCGAGATGGGCAAGGCCGCCGCCGAAGAAGCCGAGGCGCGCATCCGCGAAGCCATCCAGGGCGCGAACATGCTGTTCATCACCGCCGGGATGGGCGGCGGTACCGGCACCGGCGCTGCACCGGTGATCGCGCGCATCGCCAAGGAAATGGGCATCCTGACCGTTGGCGTGGTGACCAAGCCCTTCGACTTCGAAGGCAGCCGGCGCGGCAAGGCCGCGGATGCCGGTCTGGTCGAACTGGAAGCCAACGTCGATTCGCTGATCGTCGTGCTCAACGAGAAGCTGCTCGAGGTGCTGGGCGACGACGTCACCCAGGACCAGGCCTTCGGCCACGCCAACGATGTGCTGAGGAATGCCGTCGGTGGCATCTCCGACATCATCCACATGCCTGGTCTGGTCAACGTCGACTTCGAAGACGTCAAGACCGTGATGAGCGAGCCCGGCAAGGCGATGATGGGCACGGCGGTGGCCAGCGGCCCGGACCGCGCCACCAAGGCGGCCGAGGCGGCCGTGGCCTGCCCGCTGCTGGAAGGCATCGATCTGTCCGGCGCGCGTGGCGTGCTGGTGCTGATCGCCGCCAACCGCAACACCTTCAAGCTGGCCGAGAGCCGCAACGCGATGAACGCGATCAAGCGCTATGCCGCCGATGACGCGCACATCATCTACGGCACCGCCTACGACGAGAGCCTGGGCGACGCGCTGCGCGTCACCGTGATCGCCACTGGCCTGGCGTCGAATCGTGCCCGTGCCGCGGCTCCGCTGCAGGTGGTGCAGACCCAGGCGGTGATGCGCACCGGCACCGACAACATCCCGGTGCTGAGCCAGGCGGTGAACCTGCCGGGCGCCGCGCCTGCCGTCGGCGGCAACGACTTCGCCGGCATGGCTGTGCCCAGCGTCTGGCGCCATGGCCGCACCGCCGCGGCCAAGGTCGAGGCCCTGTCGTCCAACGGCATGGACGAGATCGAGATCCCCGCCTTCCTGCGCAAGCAGGCTGACTGAGGGCAGAGCCAAGCCATAGCCCGGAGGGCCATGGCCTTCGCCAGGCTCAGACAGTCCTCAGGACTGTCCGAGTCCGGGCTCAGTCCCTGCGGACTCGTCGACCCCTGCCGAAGGACCGGCCATGTCCTGCATGGCCAGGCTGATATGGGACCGAGGACATGCCCTGCGGCATGTCCGACGCCCATCGAAGGACACGCCGCCTGCCAGCGGCGTGGCTGAGCCCCACGCAAGTCGCTCCATTTCGCATCGCCAAGCCCGCCGGCAGCAGCGTACGCCACGCTCCTGCCGGCGTTTGTCATTGCGTGCTCACGGCTTGCAGCGGCGGCGCGACAGCGTCGAGATGCTGGGGATCACGGCGATAGCCAGCGCGGCCGCGAGGGGGCAGACTGTCGATTGCCGCTGTCGCGTGCCATCCGGCCTAGGCCAGGCCTGAACGCCGGACTCATGCCAGCGCACTCTGTGGAAGGCATATCGGAGGTCTATGCGAGCGAGGGAGTGGGGGCGCGTGCTGCACGGCGTGCTGATGCTGTGCATCGTCCTGTGCCTGGCCCTGCCGGTGCAGCAGGCGCAGGCCCAGCGCCAGTCGCTTGGCACGACGCCACTCTTCGGTGGCGGCGATCGCATCGGGACCGTGGAGCTGGCGGTCACGCCGCTGCAGCGCAGTCAGCTCGAGGGCTGGTGGCAGAGCCTGTCCGAGCTGCAGGGGCGTGCTCAGCCCTTGCCCGCCGAGCTGCTGCCGCCGCAGCAAAGCGGGGCCTGGAGCACCGTGAGTCTGCCGGATCAGGCGCGTCCGCACAGACTGGCGCCCGCCGAGGCGCCGCTCGAGATGCGCTGGTATCGCATCCACTACGAACCTCAGCTTGCCGCCCAGGCGGACGAACTGGGCCTGTACCTGCCGCGCCTGCGCGCGCTCGCGGCTGCGGTGCTGGTGCGCACCGACGCTGGTTGGGTGCCGGTGTTCGACAACCAGCAGGGTGCGCGCGAGCAATGGGTGAGGCCGCTGATGACGATGTTCCCGGCCTATGTCAGTGAGCAGCTGCGCCGCGAGGGCCGGCTGGAGATCGTCGTGGCCGTGCCGGTGCTCCGCTCGGCCGCCTACATGGTGCCGCGGATCCGGCTGGGAACCCATGCCGAGCTGGCCCCCATCCAGCGCCTGCGCTGGGCCACGCAGATCAGCCTGCCGCAGAGCCTGGGCCTGACGCTGGCCGTGCTGGGCGCCTTCGCCTTCGCGCTGTGGCTCCGGCAGCGCCACGAGACTGTCTATCTGCTGGCCGCGGTGGCCAGCGTGCTGTGGATGGTGCGCACGGCCCACTACTACATCGACCTGCCGGACGGCCCGCTGGCCTACAACTGGTTCTGGTGGGCCACCCATGCCTCGCTGGCCTGGGGCATGCTGCTGAGCTACCTGCTCGCGCTGCGCTTCCTGCATCAGCGGCACCTGCGCTTCGAGCGCCTCGTGCTGCTCTTCGTGATGGCCACCACGGTGGCGACCATGCCGCTGTGGCGTCTGCCGGTGGATCCGGTGCTGGCGCAGCATCTGGTGAACGCGCTGGTGGCGATCGGCGGCAATGCCTACATCACGCAGGTTGCGCATCGCAGTCGCGATCGCGATATGCGTCTGATTGCCGCGGGGCTCTGGCTCGGCCTGCTGCCCGGCCTGCACGATCTCGGCCTGCTGGCCGGCTGGTGGGGTGCCGAGCATGTTTCCTTGATGCCCTTCACGACGCTGATCATCGTCGCTGCCTTCCTGGTGGCGGTGAAGTACCGCTTCGACGATGCGCAGGCCGAAGCCGAAGCGGCCAACCGGCAGCTGGGCGAGCGGTTGGCCGCGCAGGGCGCGCAGCTGCAGGTCAAGCATGAGCAGCTCAGCGAAGCCGAGCGTCAGCAGGCGCTGCTGCTGGAGCGCCAGCGCCTGATGCAGGACATGCACGACGGCCTGGGTTCATCGCTGCTTTCCGCGATGGTGGCGGTGGAGCAGGGCCGCATGTCGCAGGAGCAGGTGGTGGAAGTGCTGCGCGAATGCGTGGACGATCTGCGCCTGGTGATCGACTCGCTGGAGCCGGTCGGCCATGACCTCGTCTCGCTGCTGGCGACGATGCGCTACCGCCTGGGCAAGCGCCTGCAGACCGGAGGGCTGACGCTGGAGTGGGATGTGCAGGACCTGCCCCAGCTGCCCTGGCTGGAACCGCCCGATGCGCTGCATGTGCTGCGGCTGCTGCAGGAGGCGTTGAACAATGCGCTCAAGCACGCCCAGGCCAGCCGTGTCCGCATCGTCACCCGCGACCTGGGACACAAGGTGGAAATCCGCGTCGAGGACGACGGCCAGGGCTTCGACCCGGCCACGGCGCCTCAGGGGCGCGGCCTGCGCAGTCAGATCAAGAGGGCCAGGCGGCTGGGCGGCACGCTGCAGCTGGACACCCGTCCAGGCCAGGGTACCCGGCTGAGCCTGATGCTGCCCGTGCACAGGCCCACGGCACCGCCGCCGGGCGATGCGCCTGTGCCGGGGGCAGCCTGAGCCGGTGTGCCGACGCGGGGCGACAAGTCCCCGAAGCAGCAGAATGCGGCGCAATCTAGGACAATCCCTGACATGCTGCAGCAACGAACCCTCAAGTCGCTGACCCGCGCGGTCGGTGTCGGCATCCACAGCGGCCAGAAGGTCGAGCTGGTGCTGCGTCCGGCGGCACCGGACACCGGCATCGTGTTCCGTCGGGTCGACCTGAACACGCCGGTGGACATCCCGGTGCGTCCTGACAGTGTCAGCGACACCCGCATGGCCACCACCATCAGCGTCGACGGCCAGCCCGGTGCGCCCAAGGTGCAGACCATCGAGCATCTGCTGTCAGCCTGCGCCGGTCTGGGCATCGACAACCTGTACGTGGACATCAATGCTGACGAGGTGCCCATCCTCGACGGCTCGGCGGCCAGCTTTGTCTACCTGCTGCAGAGCGCCGGCATCGCGCTGCAGAACGCGGCCAAGAAGTTCCTGCGTGTGAAGAAGACGGTCGAGGTGCGACAGGGCGAGGGCAAGCGGCTGATGTGGGCCCGGCTGGAGCCGCACCACGGCTACACGCTGTCCTTCCAGATCGAATTCGACAACCCAGCCGTGGCCGCCACCGGCCAGCACTTCGTGTTCGACATGGGTTCGGGCCAGTACAAGAAGGAGATCGCCCGCGCGCGCACCTTCGGCATGGCCAGCGACATCGAGCTGATGCGATCGCGCGGCCTGACGCTGGGCGGCTCGATGGACAACGCCATCGTGGTGGACGACTACCGCGTGCTCAATGCCGACGGGCTGCGCTACGACGACGAGTTCGTCAAGCACAAGATCCTCGACGCGATCGGCGACATGCAGGTCGCCGGCCATCCGCTGCTGGCAGCCTACACCTCGTTCAAGGGCGGCCACGCGCTGAACAACAAGCTGCTGCGCGCGCTGCTGGCCGACGAGACGGCCTACGAGATCGTCAGCTTCGAGGACGAGCGTCAGGCGCCGCGCGGCTTCGCGCAGCTGGCGCCGGCCTGGTGAGCGCAGAGCGCTTGATGCGGTCATGATGATCGTGCGCCTGGTCATCGGCCTGCTGCTCTTCGCAGCGGTGCTGTGTTTCGCCCTCTACATCGGCACCCGGCAGGTCGTCTGGCGCCGGCGCGGCATCGTCATCGTCAAGTGGACGGTGCTGGCCGGACTGGGCTTCTTTGCGGTGCTGATCCTCGAGCGACTGGCCCGCCTGCTCTGAGCGCGGCCGGGCGCGGTCCTCCGCGCCTCACTCCTCCAGCGCCTGCAGTTGCACCAGACGCTGGTAGATGCCGCTCTCGATCGCCATCAGCTCAGCATGCCTGCCGCGCTCGGCCAGGTGGCCGTGGCTGAGCACGACGATTTGGTCGGCCTCGCGGATGGTGGACAGCCGGTGCGCGATCGCTACCACTGTCACGCGGCCTCGCAAGGCCAGCAAGGCTTCGCTGATCAGCGCCTCGGTCGCGCTGTCGATATTGGAGGTGGCCTCGTCGAGGAAGAGCAGCGTCGGCGCCCCGACCAGCGCGCGCGCCATCGCGATCAGCTGCTTCTGCCCAGTGGAGACACGCGCGCCGCCTTCGCCCAGCAACGTGTCGTAGCCCTGCGGCAATGACTCGATGAACTCGTGCACCCGCGCGGCGCGCGCGGCGGCGACGATGTCCGCCTCGCTGATCTCGCGGCCCATCGCGATGTTCTCGCGGGCGGTGCCGGCGACCAGATAGGGCTCCTGCGGCACCAGGCCGATGCGCGCACGGAACTCGGCATCGGGGATGCTCGCCAGTGCCTGCCCGTCGATCAGGATGCGCCCCTGCTGCGGTGAGTAGAAGCGCAGCAGCAGCGACAGCAGCGTGGACTTGCCGCTGCCGGTGTGTCCGACGATGCCGACGAAGCTGCCCGGCGCGATGTCCAGGTTCAAGCCCTGCAGCACCGGCTGCGTGGCGTCGTAGCCGAACTGCAGCTGCTCGATCTGCACATGGCCGCGGCTGATGCCACGCCCGGCCTCGGCTTGCGATGCCGGCCGCGTCTCGCCGAGCAACTCGCGCAGCCGGTTGGCCGCCACCAGCGACTGCTGCAGCAGGCTGAACTGCATGGTGATCTGGATCAGCGGCTCCACGACGCGGGCGATATAGCTGAGGAAGGCATAGAGCAGGCCCACCTGCAGCGCCTGGCCGGCCACGCCCAGCTCGCGCTGGCCGAAGCCGTAGATCACCGCGATCACCAGCAGCACGTTGAGCAGGTCCAGCGCCGGGCGCAGCAGCCAGGCATTGGCGCGCAGTTCGTCCTTGCGGGCCTTCAGCTGCGCTTGATTGGTCGCGGTGAAGCGCGCCGCGAAGCGCGGCGCCGCACCGGCGGCCTGCAGCACCGCCATGCCCGACATGCTCTCGGCCATTTGCGCGTTGATGTCGCTGCGCAGCTCGCGCGAGCGCGTCACCGCGGCGCTCGAGAGGCGCTGGTACAGCGTGACGATCAGCACCATCGCTGGCAGCAGCAGCGCGACGACGAGCATCAGCCGCCAGTCCAGCCAGGCCATCGCGATCAGCGTGCCAGCGACCATGATGCTGGAGTCCAGCATCACGAACAGCACCTGGCGGTAGAGCTGGTTGACCGCCTCGCTGTCGTTGGTGACACGGCTGAGCAGCTGGCCGGTGATGGCCTTGTCGAAGAAGGCCATGGGCAGCGCCAGCACATGGCTGTAGACGCGCTCGCGCAGGCGCAGCACCGCGCGCCGCGCGATGCCGGCCATGCGCGCCAGCTGCCCATAGCGCAGCCAGGCGGCGGCCCAGCCGCTGAGCACCAGCACCGCGAGCAGCAGGCCCATGGCCTGCGCATCGAACTGCCCGGGCAGCAGATAGTTGTCGATGAAGTGCTTGCCGATCAGCGGCCCCAGCGCCTCCAGGCCGGTGGCCAGCATCAGCCAGAACACACCGCGCAGCAGATTGCCGCGCTCGCCGGACGCCGCCTCGATCAGCAGGCGCAAGGCTGCCCAGGCCGAGCGGCGCGTGGCAGGCCGGGCTTCGATCTCAGTGCTCATTCAGTGAAGCCTCCAGCTGCTGGTAACGCCACTGCGCCGCATACCAGCCGCCCCGCGCCAGCAGCGACTCGTGGCTACCGCGCTCGACGATGCGGCCGGCCTTCAGCACGACGATCTCGTCGGCCTCCATCACTGCGCTCAAGCGGTGGCTGACGATGAGGGCGCTGCGCTCCGGATGCTGCTCGCGCAGCGTGCGCAGATGGTCCAGGATCTCGGTCTCGGTGCCGGTGTCCACCGCCGACAGCGCATCGTCGAGCAGCAGCAGCGGCGCCGCGCCGAGCAGCGCGCGCGCGATCGCCACGCGCTGGCGCTGGCCGCCGGACAGCGTGATGCCGCGCTCGCCGACCACGGTGGCATAGCCCTGCGGCAGCCGCGCGATGTCCTCGTGCACCGCGGCCAGCCTGGCAGCGGCCTCGATCTCGGCGGCGCTGGAGTCAGGTCGTGCCAGCGCGATGTTCTCGGCGATCGAAGCGGAGAAGAGGAAGGGCTCCTGAGGCACCCAGGCGATGTGCGCGCGCAGCGCCTGCAGGCGCAAAGCCGGCAGCGGCTGGCCACCCAGCGTGATGCTGCCGCCATCGGGCTCGTGCTGGCGCAGCAGCAGCTTGATCAGCGTGCTCTTGCCGGAGCCGGTGGGGCCGACGATGCCCAGCGTGCGGCCCGGCGGCAGCGTCAGCGCAATGTCCTGCAGAGCGGGCGCCGGCGCGGCCTGGCCTGCCGCCGCCGGATAGGCGAAGTCCAGGTGTTCGATGCGCAGCTCGGCCTGCGGCGCCGGCTGCGCGCCGCCGCCATCGACCAGCGTCGGCGGCGCATCGAGCATGGGCCCCAGGCGCTGCCAGGCGGCACGGCCACGCTCCAGCAGCGAGAGCACCCAGCCGGCGGCGAACATCGGCCAGATCAGCTGGCCCAGGTACATCGTGAACGCGGTGAGCTTGCCGATGCTCAGTTCACCCTGCGCCACCAGCCAGCCGCCCAGGCCCAGCGCGATCGCGGTGGCTGCGGTCAGCGTCATGCCTACGGCCGGCTCGTAGGCCGCTTCCCAGCGCTGCGCGCGGTAGCTGGCCTCGCCGGCATGGTCGGCCAGCGCGGAGAACTGCTGCGCATTGCGGCCGGTCAGGCCTAAAGCGCGCAGCGTGCGCACGCTGGCCAGCCCCTCCTGCGCATGCTGGTTGAGCTTGGAGAAGCGCTCCAGCGACGCCGCCCAGGCCTGATGCACATGCTCGGAGATGTGCTTGAAGGCCAGCGCCATCAGCGGGAAGGGCAGCAGCGCGGCCAGGCCCAGCCGCCAGTCGATGCCGGCGGTCATCATCGCGACAACGAGGATCAGCGTCAGGCTGCCGTCGAAAGCAGCCAGCAGCGCTTCGCCGGCGGCCATCTCCACCGCATCCACATCGTTGGTGGCCAGCGCCATCAGGTCGCCGGTGCGTTGGGCCTGGAAGAAGGCCGGGCCCTGCAGCGTCAGCACGCGGTACAGACGCAGGCGCAGATCGCGGCCCAGCTTGTAGGCGGCACCGAAGAGCATCAGCCGCCAGCCGGCGCGCAGCAGGTAGATGGTGGCGCCGGCGGCGAACAGCCAGCCCAGCTCGACGAGCAGCGCGCGCCCCTGCAGCTGTCCGGCGGCCAGCGCATCGACGATGTGGCCGACCTGGCGTGGAATCCACACCGTCAGCAGCGCGATGACGGCGAGCATCGCGGCTGCCGAGGCATAGGCGAAGCCGTGCCGGCGCACATGGCCGGCGATCAGCTGGGTGAGGGTCATGCAGGAAAGGGCAGCAGGCAATTCGAAGCGATGCATTCTGCCAAGCCGGCACGACCGGCCGCCCGTGGCTGCTGACAGTGCCTGTCAGCAGCCATGCGGGCAGGGACGCGGCGGCCTCAGAGCTTGAACACCGCCATCACCTCGGCCAGGCGCGCGGCCTGCTCCTGCAGGCTTTCTGCCGAGGCGGCGCTCTGCTCGACCAGGGCCGCATTCTGCTGCGTCATCTGATCCAGCTCGCCGACCGAGCCGTTGATGCGCACGATGCCGTCCGACTGCTCGACGCTGGCCGCGCTGATCTCGGCAATGATGTCGGTGACGCGCTGCACCGAGCCGACAATCTCCTGCATCGTGGCGCCCGCCTCGGCAACCAGGCGGCTGCCGGAATCGACGTTGTCGACCGAGGCGCCGATCAGGCTCTTGATCTCGCGTGCGGCCTCGGCCGAGCGGCCTGCCAGGCTGCGCACCTCACCCGCCACCACCGCGAAGCCCCGACCCTGCTCGCCGGCGCGCGCCGCCTCCACCGCGGCATTGAGCGCCAGGATATTGGTCTGGAAGGCGATGCCGTCGATGACGCTGATGATGTCGGCGATCTTCTTCGAGCTGTGGCTGATGCTCTCCATGGTGCTCACCACCTGCGCGACGACGCTGCCGCCGCGTGCCGCCACGTCCGCGGCCGAGCCGGCCAGCTGGTTGGCCTGCTGCGCGGCCTCGGCCGACTGGCGCACGGTGCCGGTGAGCTCGTGCATGGACGAGGCGGCCTGCTGCAGGCTGGAGGCGGTGTTCTCGGTGCGCTGGCTGAGGTCCTGCGCGCCGCTGGCGATCTCGCGGCTGGCGGTGGCGATGCTGTCGGTGGCATGGCGCACCTGGCCGACGATGCCCGCCAGATGGCTCTGCATCTCGGTCAGTGCCGCGATCATCTGGCCCAGCTCGTCGGTGCGCCGCTGCGGCAGCGGCGCGGCCAAGTCGCCTTCGGCGATGCGCTGCATGGACAGGCGCACTTCGCTCAGCGGCCGCAGTACCGAGCGCAGCGTCAGCCAGGCGAACACCACCAGGACGCCCACGGCGATGCCGCCGCCGACCACCGCCACCGCGAGCAAGCGCGTGCTGGTGGCCTGCACATCGGTGTAGAGCGTCTGCGCCTGCTGCTGCGCCGCGGGGATCAGCGCCTGCAGCGGTTTCACCGCGCTCTTGTGCATCAGTGGCCACTCTTCCTCGAGCAGACTGCCGAGCTGGTTCTTGTCCTTGGCGCCGTAGGCAGCCTCGAACTTGGCCAGCGTCGCATCGACTTGCGGCCAGCCCTTGACCAGCTGTTCGAGTTGAGGGGCCGACTGCTCGTCGACGAAGATCGTGCGCGCCACGGGTTCCAGGTCGCGCCACAGCGTGCTCAGCTCCTGGCGCACCTCCTTCAGATGGTTCAGCGAACCGGGGACGGGCAGCTGATCCAGCAGCACGCCGGCGACGCGAAAGCGCACCTCCAGCAGGCTGTTCTCGATGCGCTGCATGCGCAGCAGGCTGAGCGTGTCGCGCTCGTAGAGCTGGTCCAGCGCACGTGCGTTGATGCGGTTGGTGGCCAGCGCCAGCACCGCGATCAGCGTCATGCCCAGCACGGCCAGGCCGGCCAGCAGCCACAGCCGGCCCTTGATGGTCAGATTGAGGGCTCGCATGGTGTTGTTGACTCCCTGGGCGGCACGCTGTGGCTGCCGCCAAATGCAAGAGCGCCCGCCGGCAGCACGCGGGCGGGCGCCGAGCTCCTGTCAGCCCCTGGGGCTCACTGCGTGGGCAGGCCCTTGGAGGTCCACTCCGGCATGCCGCCGCGGAACCAGTGCACCTGCTTGTGGCCGGCCTTCAGCGCCAGCACCGAGGCCTTGTAGCTCTTCCAGCATTCGCCGGCATTGCAGAAGAACACCACCGGAGCATTCTTGTCCGTCGGCAGCTTGGAGAGGTCGAACTGGTCCTGCGTGGCGTCGAAGTCCACCGCCTTGGCGCTCTTCTCCCGGTAAGGCACGCTCTTTGCGCCCTTGATGGTCTTCTCGGCGTACTCAGCCGCGACGCGCGTGTCGATCAGCGGCACGCCGGCATCGAGCATCTTCTTGGCCTCGTCTGCCTTGACGACCTTGACTCCGGCCAGGCTGGTCGGCGTCTCGGCCGCCTGGGCCGGGGCCAGCACGCCCAGGCTCAGCGCCAGGGCAGGAATCCAGCTGAGGAAATTGCGTTTGCGCATGGAAATGACCTCCTTGGTGGACGACAGCAAAACAGCTCGCTGCAGGACGCAGGCTATGGCATCGCCCTAACAAAGGCAAAGCCTGGCGCCATGCTGGCTGCGAATCCGTGATATCGGCCACGTCCGCTGGGCGCTGAAGCGGAAAACTAGGGGGATTCAGTCGGCGTCAGCGCGACAGCGCCAGCTTCAGCCCGAAGCCGATCAGCACCACGCCGCCGAGCTTTTGCAGCGCGCCCGAGATGCGCGGCGCCTGGCGGATGCGCTCGGCCAGGTAGTGGGTCAGCAGCGTGACGGCCAAGCCGTAGGCGAAGGTGAGCAGCGCGATCGTCAGGGCCATGGCGCCGAAGGTGATCAGCCCGCGATGGCGGGCCGGGTCGACGAAGAGCGGGAAGAAGGCCATGTAGAAGACGATGGCCTTGGGGTTGAGCAGGGTGATGAACAGCGCCTGTTGCAGATACTGGCGCGGGCGGATCTGCAGCACCGGGCCGTCGCCGGGCTTGGCGACGAGCATCTTCCACCCCAGCCAGGCCAAATAGGCCGCGCCCAGCCACTGCATCGCGGCAAATGCCGTCGGCGCGGTGGCCAGCATGGCGGCCACGCCCGCGACCGCAGCCCACATCAGCAGCTGGTCGCCGAGGATCACGCCCAGCGTCGCCGCCAGCCCGCCGCGGATGCCGCCCTGGCCGGTGGACGAGATCAGCGCCAGATTGCCTGGCCCGGGAATGGCCAGAAAGACGATGACGGCAGCGACGAAGGCGGGGTAGTCGGCGATTCCGAACATGTGCGGCAGCAGGCAAGAACAGGCCCCATCGTAAGCGCTGCCACAGCTGACGCTTCGCTTGCATGTCCCGCAAGACCACATCCTGGACGGCGCAAGGCTGTGCGCGCGCTCGGGTGTCGGCTACGCTTGAGCCACTCGCTGCCGCCACCATGGCAGGCCCACTTGATGAAAGCTGCGATCCGATCCCTGCACCTCAGCCTGTGGCTGATCATTGCGCTGGCGGTGCTGCCGTTGCTGTTCCTGCTCGTGCAGGACTACCGGCAGCAGCGCCGCGATGCGATCGCAGCCCTGGAGGGGGACCATCAGCGCATGGCCGTCGTGGCCCGCCAGGTCGAGCGCGAAGCGATGCAGCGGGTGCAGCTGGTCTTCGAGATCATGGCGCGCTCGGACAATCTTCGACGTCTGGATGCGCAGGAGTGCGGCGGCATCGCGCAGCGGCTGCTTGCGAGCTTCAGCGACTTCAACAACCTGGGTGCCGCCTTGCCTGACGGCAAGGTGTTCTGCAGTGGTCAGCCCATGCGTGAGGCGGTCAGCGTGGCCGATCGCCGTTGGTTCGCCACAGCCTTGGCGGTCGATCGCCTGGTGGCGGGCGAGTTCGTCACCGGACGGGTGTCGGGGCGGCCGGGCATGGTGTTCGGCTTTCCGTTTCGGGATGCCACGGGGCAGGGGGAAACGCGGGCCGTGCTGTTTGCGGCATTGAAGCTCGAGTGGTTTGATCAGCTGCTTGCCAGCCTGAACCTGCCGCGAGACTGGCAGGCGCTGCTTGTCTCGGAGGATGCAACCCTGCTGGCTGCCCATGCGCCCGACGGCCCGGCTGCTGAGCCCCTCGGCCGTCTCGACCCGGGAGTGCTGCGGCACTTGCAGCAGCTGGTCGGGACACCGGATCTGTTGCAGGAGTTTGCCGGCCCGGACGGCCAACAGCGGGTGTTCCGGGGCATGACCTTGCAGTTGGGCGACGCGCGCCTGATGCTGGCCATCGGCGCTCCCCAGGAGCGCTCGCTGTCGCGCATCGACCAGCGGTTCTGGTTGCGCGTCGGGCTGCTGGTGGGTATTGCGCTGCTGTCGGCGCTGGCCTCGCGCTATGTGGTGTACCGCTTGGTCGAATCCTGGGCAGCGCGAACCGCGGAGGCTATCCGCCGCATCGCCGCTGGACGTCTGGACACGCGCCTGCAGCGCCACTCAGCGGTGGCCGAGCTCGGTGAGGTGGATCAGGGCATCAACCGCATGGCGGAGGACCTTGAAAAGCGGGAGGCCGAACTTCGGCGACTGTCTATGGCGGTCGAGCAAAGCCCGGAGGCCATCGTGATCACCGACACGCGCGGCGACATCGTTTACGTCAACGAGGCCTTCAGCCGCAGCACCGGTTACGGCCATGACGAGGTCATCGGACGGAACCCGCGGCTGCTCAATCGGGGCGGCACGACTCCTGAGACCTACCAGGACCTCTGGGGGACGCTGCTGCGCGGCGAGGTTTGGCGGGGTGAGTTCAACAACACCCGCAAGGACGGCAGCAGCTTTGTCGAGCTGGCGACCATCGCCCCCATCCGCGGCGGCGACGGGCAGGTGACGCACTATGTCGCCGTGAAGGAAGACATCACCCAGCGCAAGCAGTCCGAGCTGCTGTTGCACAGGCTGGCCTACTTCGATCCGCTGACTGGCTTGCCCAACCGGGCCCTGTTGTGGGACCGGCTGTCGCAGGCGATTCGTCCCACTGATCGCAGCGGCCATCATGTGGCGCTGATGCTGTTCGACGTCGACGGGTTCCGCCTGCTCAACGATACCCAAGGCCACGAGAGCGGCGACCGTCTGCTCAAGGATCTGGCCCAGCGCATGAGCAGCCATCTGCGCGAGGCCGACACCGTGGCACGGCACGGGGACGACGACTTTGCCGTCGTGGTCACCGAGCTCAGCCGCGACCGCGAGGAAGCGCTCGGCCAGGCCGAACACATCGCCCGCAAGCTGCATGCGCATCTGCTGGCGCCTTGCACCTTCGATGAAGGCGCTGCGGCCTACTACCCCTCGCTGTGCGCCGGCGTCACGCTGTGCCAGGGCAGCGCCGTGCAGACGCAGGCCGTGCTCAAGGAGGCGGAGGTCGCTCTGCACCGCGCGAAAGCGCAAGGGCGCAACCGCATCTGCTTCTTTAGCCCCGAGATGCAGGCCCTGGTCAATGCGCGTGCTGAGCTCGAGTTTGGTCTGCGCGAAGGACTGGAGCGGAGTGATTTCCGCCTCCACTACCAGGTGCAGGTGGACGCGCAGGGGCAGCCCGTCGGCGCTGAGGCCTTGTTGCGCTGGCGTGATGCCAGCGGGCGCATGATCTCGCCAGCCGAATTCATCCCGGTGGCCGAAGAGTCGGGCCTGATCGTGCCTATCGGCCGCTGGGCGCTGGAGACGGCGCTGATGCAATTGGCCGCCTGGCAACAGCAGGCGGCCACGCGCCATCTGCGCATGGCCGTCAACGTGAGCACGAGGCAATTCCACCAGGCTGATTTCGTCGAGATGGTGCGCGAGGCCTTGCGCCGCTCGGGAGCGCAGCCGGGGGGGCTCGAACTTGAGCTCACCGAGAGCGTCATCGTCGGCGATGTCGGCGAGGCAGTGCAGCGCATGAAGCAGCTGCTCGAACTGGGCATCCGCTTCTCACTTGACGATTTCGGCACTGGGTACTCCTCGCTGTCCTACCTGCGGCAGCTGCCCTTCGCGCAGCTCAAGATCGACCGATCCTTCGTGATGCACATCGGTGACGATGGCGGTAGCGCGGACATCGTGCGCGCCATACTGGCGATGAGCCGATCGCTGGGCTTGGAGGTCGTGGCCGAGGGGGTGGAAACGCCGTCGCAGCGCGACTTCCTGCGCGAGCATGGCTGCCAGCTTTTCCAGGGCTATCTGTTCGGCAGGCCTTTGGCTATCGAGGATTGGGGCCCCAGCCTGGGGATATGAGCGGCGACTGTGCTGGGGCTGCTAGAGTGCAGCCGCCATGCTGGACGGATCCCTTCTGACCCCGCTGATCGACCTCGATCGTTCCCTGTTCGCCGCCCTCAACCAGGCGGAGCTCGCAGCCTGGCTGGATGCCGCCGCCCGCGGGCTCAGCGATGCCAGCAGCCCCAGGGCTGTCTGGCTTTGGCTGGGCCTGCTGGTGTTGACGCTGCCGCAGTGGCGTGCCCAGACTTGGCGGCGGGGGCTGCGCGAGTTCGCGCGCCTGTATCTGCTGATGGCGCTGGTCTATGCGCTCACGGCGGCGTCCTATCAAGCGGTCAAGTACTCGGTGCTGCGCCAGCGGCCGCTGCAGCAAGAGGCCGTGGTGGTGCTGCGAGGCGGCACCCCGCCGGGCGCGGTGGTGAAGCCGCGCGATCCGTCCTTTCCCTCAGGCCATGCGGCCAATGCAGCCCTGCTGGGTCTGTTGTTCGCGTGGCGCTGGCCACAGGCTCGCTGGGGCATCGCGCTGCTGGTGCTGGTAGCGGCGCTGAGCCGCGTGCGACTGGGCGTGCATTACCCGCTGGACGTGCTGGCGGGTGCCTTGCTGGCCTGGGGCGTCGGTACCGTGCTGCTGCGCTGGCTGCCGCCGCTGCGTGGGCTGTTGCCTTCGGCGGCGCCGGGGGTAGGGAAGCCTCAGTAGGTGCGCCCACCCCTGAACTGCGCATGCTGCTTGCGCTGCAGTTCGGTGTGTTTGCTCATCGCTGCAAAGGAGACGCTGGCGTGGGCATGCATGATGGCGATGCCCAGCGCGTCGGACGCGTCCTTGCCTGGCAGGCCGGGCAGCTCGAGCAGGCGCTGCACCATCAGCTGCACCTGTTCCTTCTTGGCATGGCCGTGGCCGACGATGGCTTTCTTCATCTGCAGCGCGGTGTATTCGGACACCGGCAGATCGCAGCTCACCAGCGCGGTCAGCGCCGCGCCTCGGGCCTGGCCCAGCAGCAGCGTGGACTGCGGGTTGACGTTGACGAACACGATCTCCACGGCCGCGCACTGTGGCTGGTAGCGCGCGACGACTTCGCGGATGCCGTCGTAGAGGATCTTCAGCCGCGCAGGCAGATCGCCTGAGGGCACGCCGCTGGTCTTGATGGTGCCGCTGGCCACGTAGGCGTGGCGGGGTCCATCCGCGTCGATGATGCCAAAGCCCGTGGTCTGCAGACCTGGGTCAATGCCGAGGATCCTCATGGTGCGCGGATTATCCCCGCGCTCCATGCAAACTCAGGCCAGCTGCACATCCTTGCCCGCGAGCTGCTTGGCCAGCGCGATCGACAGGCGCGCGGCCTGGCCGTAGACCGAGACCTGCGGGTTGGCGCCGATGCTGGTGGGGAACAGCGAGCCGTCGTGCACCGAAAGGTTCTCGATCTGCCAGTGCCGGCCGTCCGGCCGCACGACGCCGCGCGAGGGGTCGGCAGACATCGCGCAGCCGCCCATCACATGCGCGCTGACCACACGCGACTGATACGGCACATAGGGCAGGGCCGCTATCGCGGCCTTGGCCTCCGCCCAGCTGCCATAGGCCTTGGCGTTCTCGTGCACCGGCGTCACGCTCTTGGCGCCGGCGGCAAACTGCAGCTCGGCCATCGACAGCAGCGCGCGGCGCACGCCGTCCATCAGATAGCCGTTCATTGGGTAGTCCAGCACCGGGCTGCCGTCGCTGTTCAGCCGCACCGTGCCACCGGCGGAGTCCTGGTGGAAGCCGTCGCGCAGCAGCGCCAGCATGGCCTGCGAGTGCGGGAAGCCTTTGAGCACCTCGGTCAGCGGCTGGCCATGACCGGCGGTGGTCGAAGCAAGCAGCGCCGGGTGCATCGGCGCGACCTCGAGCTTGTAGCCCATCGGGCCGTCGATCGGCGCGGCGTACAGATAGTGGTCGGAATAGACGCTCTGCGGCGCGCCGGCCCAGCCCTCGATGCGTTCGTCGAACATCGCTGCCGAGACCACCGTGGGGTGCAGGAAGGTGCGCTGGCCCAGGCGACCGTGCGGGTCGGGCAGCGCCGAGCGCATCAGCAATGCAGGCGAGTTGATCGCGCCACCGGCGATGACGAAGTGCTTGGCGCTGATCGTGAACGGCGCACCGTCGGCATCGCCGTTGAGCGCCACCGGCTGGCAGCGCAGATGCTTGACGCTGCTGCCATCCCATTCGAGCGCCACCGCACGGGTCTGCACCAGCAGCGTCGCGCCCTGGTCCAGCGCGGCCGGGATGGTGGTGATCAGCATCGACTGCTTGGCATTGGTCGGGCAGCCCATGCCGCAGGAGCCGAGGTTCCAGCAGCCGCGCACATTGCGGCGCATCGTTGGCACCTCGATGCTGAGCTTCAGCCCGCCGCGGCGCAGCACGCTGTTGTTGGTGTTCGGCTCGCCGGTCCATTCGGCGATGCCCAGCCGGCGCTCGACCTGCTCGAACCAGGGCGCCATCTGCTCGACACCCAGTTCCTTGAGTCCGAACTCGC
The DNA here is from genome assembly GCF_057219915.1 of Roseateles sp. T103. NCBI lineage: Bacteria > Pseudomonadati > Pseudomonadota > Betaproteobacteria > Burkholderiales > Sphaerotilaceae > Roseateles > Roseateles sp. T103. The sequence goes on along the minus strand of NZ_JBXVVS010000002.1, from coordinate 314,167 downwards.
GCTGCCACCAGCCCAACGTCTCCGGCGGGGTGCGGAAGCTGCTGGTCCAGTTCACCGTGGTGGAGCCGCCGACGCAGCGGCCCTGCAGGATGTTGATCGCCTTGTCGGCGGTCTTGCGCGCGGCGCTTTCCTGGTAGAGCGCCGGATAGGCCTCGGCCTCGCGCTGGCGGAACTGGCTGGACGAGCGCAGTGGCCCTTCCTCGACGATGACCAGGCGCAGCCCGGCCTTGGCCAGCAGCTCGGCGGTGATGCCGGCGCCGGCACCGCTGCCGACGATGAGCACATCGCAGTCCAGTTTCTCGGGCAGCGCGCCATGGCCGCCGCCCAGCACCTTCCAGCCGCGCGCCAGGCCGTCCTGGATCGGGTCTTTGATCGTTGTCGTGCTCATCAGATGTCTCGCGGGCCGGGGTAGCCGACCAGGGCCCAGTGCGCGGGTTCGGTGAAGAACACCGCGGCGTTGAGGTCACGCAGGGCGAAATAAATCTGCTGGCGCAGCGCCAGCTTGGAGTAGCGCAGTCCTTCCAGCGCGGCGCCGACTTCGGCCACGCTGGCCTTGGCCCAGTCGCTGGAAAGACCGGCGAGCGCCAGGCGTCCGCCGCTGCTGGCCAGCAGCGAGAGCAGCTGTGCCAGCTCGCCACGCGTGCCGGCGGGCAGCGCGGCGATGCTGGCGTCGAGCTGGTCGAGATGGCGCGCCATGTCGGCATCGCGCGCCGGTCCGGCCGCGGGCCAGAAGCCGTCCAGCACCGCCAGCGCGACGGCGCTCATCAGCGCACGTGCCTCGGGGCCGAGGCGCTTGTTGCCGTCGACCAGGCCGGGCTTGAGCAGCGCGACGCCGCCGCCGGCCACCGCCAGCAGCACGCCGGCGCCGATGCCGACCTTGAGCAGGGTGCGACGCTTCATCATCATCATGCGATGCGCCTCAAGAGGCCCAGCAGGCGCTCGAACACGGCGCCGTAGGGCGGATGGAACAGGCGGGTGCCGGACAGGCGCGATTCGACGAACACGGGCTTGAGCTTGGTGAAGGTGTGGAAACCCCAGACGCCATGGTAGGCGCCCTGGCCGCTGGCCCCGACACCGCCGAAGGGCTGGTCCTCCTGGCCGATGTGCCAGATGCTGCCGTTGACGGTGACGCCGCCGGCATGGGTCTGCGTGAGGGCGCGGTCGCGGGCGGCGCTGTCGCGGCCGAACCAGTACAGCGCCAGCGGGCGCTCGCGCTGCGTGATGTAGTCCAGCGCCTGGTGCTCGCTGTCGTAGGGCACCACTGGCAGCAGCGGGCCGAAGATCTCCTGCTGCATCACCGTCATGCTGTCGTTCACATCGAGCAGCAGGTGCGGCACCAGCTTGCGGCCGCCGGCGGTGGATTCGTCGTGCGTGGGGATGGGCTTGGCGCCCTTGGCCTGGGCATCATTGATCAGCTCGCGCAGCCGGGCATGGAAGCGATCGCCGGCGATGCTGCTGTAGTCCGGATTGCTGGCGATGCTCGGGTACAGGCGCCGCACCGCGGCGACGATCGCATCGACCATCGCGGCCTGCATCTCGCGCGGCACCAGCAGGTAGTCGGGTGCGATGCAGGTCTGGCCGGCATTGATCAGCTTGCCGAAGGCAATGCGCTCAGCGGCCAGCTCGATGTCGGCCGAGGGGTGAACCAGCGCCGGCGACTTGCCGCCCAGCTCCAGCGTCACCGGGGTCAGGTTTTGCGCGGCGGCCTGCGCCACCGCCTTGCCCACCGTCGTGGAGCCGGTGAAGAACAGATGGTCGAAGGGCAGCGCCGCGAAGGCGCGGCCCACGGCAACGTCGCCAGTGACGACGCGCATCTCCTCGGGTGCGAAGTACTCGCCGACCAGGCGCGCCATCAGCGCCGAGGTCGCGGGCGTCAGCTCCGAAGGCTTGATCAGCACGCGGTTGCCGGCGGCCAGCGCAGCCAGCGCCGGGCTCATCGCCAGCTGGTAGGGATAGTTCCAGGGCGAGATCACGCCGACCACGCCCAGCGGCTGGGCGATCAGGCGGTTGCGGCTGGGCAGGTAGTGCAGCGCGGTGGGCATGCGGCGCTGGCGCATCCAGCGCGGCAGATGGCGCAGCGCATGGCGCGCGGCGATCTCCACCGTGGCGATGTCGGCCAGCAGCGTCTCGTGGCGCGAGCGGTGGCCGAAGTCGGTCGAGATGGTCGCAGCCAGCTCGTCGGCATGCTTGCGCGTCATTTCCAGCACGCGCTGCAGGCGGTCGCGGCGCACTGCCAGGCTGGGCATGGGCTCGGTGCGGAAGGCGGCGCGCTGCGTCTCCAGCGCCAGGCGCAGGGTCTCGCTGAGGTTATGGTCCACAAGGGCTCCTGTGAGGTGAGCCCGAGGCTAACCCCTGGGCGCAGCCGCGCCAAGCGTGCAGGCCCTGTGCTAGAGGCGGGGCTCTATATTGCGCAGGCGGCCCGATGTCGCTAGGGTGACAGCCTGAGCGCGCCGCGGACGGCTGTACAGATGGCGCATTAGCGAGTCGCTGCCGTCGCCGCAGCCGGCCTAGGGGCTGGCGGCCGACCGCGCTCCGCCGGGTGGTTCACGGGAGGCGAGATGGAGCAGGGCAGTCTTTCAGACGGAGCATCCGGGACGAACGGGCTGGACCCGCAGCGCTTCCTTCAGGCGCAGGAGCCGGTGTTTGCCCAGGTATTGCAGGAGCTGCGCCAGGGCCGCAAGCGCAGCCACTGGATGTGGTTCATCTTTCCGCAACTGGCCGGGCTGGGTGTCAGCGAGACGGCGCGGTACTACGCATTGCCGGACTTCGATGCGGCCAAGCGCTATCTGGGCCACCCGGTATTGGGCGAGCGGCTGCGCGAATGCACCCGCCTGCTCAATGCGGTGCAGGGCCGCAGCCTGCGCGAAATCTTCGGCCCGCCCGACGATCTGAAGTTCTGTTCATCGATGACGCTGTTCGAGCAGGTCGCAGGCCCCGAGTCGCTGTTCGCTGCCGCGCTGGACAAGTACTGCGACGGGCGGCGGGATGGTGCGACGCTCAATCGCCTGGCCGACCAGACCCTGCGGGGCGACGGCTGAGCGCTGCGAACCGGGGCGCTGCAGATCGATCAGTCCGCTCGCAGGCCATGCTGCTCGAGCATGGCGCGCCACAGCGAATTGCGAGGCATGTCCAGCACGGCTTGGAGCAGGGCCTCGCGCGTTTGGGCCGGCATGCGTGGGCTCAGCAGCAGGTGGCGCTGGAAGCGTTGGCGTGGCTGGCTGGCGATGCTGGCAGATGTGCGCAGATCCGGCAGCTGGCCGGCCCACCAGCGCAGCCCGCTGCGTGACAGGAACGCCACATCCACCCGGCCCAGCAACAGCTTGCGCAGCGTGTGTTCCATGGAGATGGCGTCCTCCCGGCGCATGCGGCCGGCGGCGACTTCAGGGTCGGCATCGGCATAGACATGGCCAATGACGCCACCCAGCGTCAGGCCGCGCAGGCTGCTGATGTTCTGGTAATCCAGCCGGAGGCCGGGCCGCAGGATCACCAGGTCCTCGTCGGTGAACAAGGCGGCTGACCAGATGTAGCGCGTGCGCGCTGCGTCGCCGAACCAGACTGGGTTCACCCAGGGAACCAGGCCCTGCCAAGAATGCTCTGCCAAGCGGCGGTCGAGCCTGAGGCGGGGCAGCGGGCTGAACTCGCAGCGGAGCCGGAACTCGCTGTCCAGGCATCGGATCAGATCGTGGCTCAGACCTGTGCCAGGGCCGATCACGAACGGGGGGAAGTCGTAATGGCTCAGCACTTCGATGGCCGGCCGGTCAGCTGAAGACCACGCGGGCACGACGGCGCCGAAACCCAGGCAGGTCGCCTTGACGAAACGGCGGCGTTGCATCGAATGGCTCTCGCGTCGGGTGTGGGCGGCTGCTGTCGGGTGCCGGGCTGTGGCCTGAGTCTAGCGTCAGATGCCTTGCCGGGCGTGCAGTTCGGTCGGCCCCGATGGCAGCGAGCGCGGGCGACATCGACCCCGCCTCAGACGCCGCCGGCAGGACAGCCCGCGTGCTGAGGAAGGTACCTGCATAGCGAGGGCCAGGACCCAGCTCAGCCTTGGCCCGCGAGAGGGGTCAGGGCCTTCGGCAGGCGTCGGACAGTGCGCAGGCACTGTCCTCGGTCCTGCCTCAGTGGCGGAAGTGGCGAATGCCGGTGAAGACCATCGCGATGCCACGCTCGTTGGCGGCGGCGATCACCTCGTCGTCGCGCATCGAGCCGCCCGGCTGGATCACGCAGCTGGCGCCGGCATCGGCCAGCACGTCCAGGCCGTCACGGAAGGGGAAGAAGGCGTCGCTAGCGACCACCGCGCCCTTCAGGCTCAGGCCGGCGTTCTCGGCCTTGATCGACGCGATGCGCGCACTGTCGATGCGGCTCATCTGGCCGGCACCGACGCCCAGCGTCATGCCGCCGCCGCAGAAGACGATGGCATTGCTCTTCACGTACTGGGCCACGGTCCAGGCGAACATCATGTCCTCCAGCTGCAGCGCGGTCGGGTGCAGCGTGGTGACCATCTTCAGGTCGCTCTTCTTGAGGAAGTGGTTGTCAGCGGTCTGCACCAGGATGCCGGAGCCGACGCGCTTGATGTCCTGCGCATTGCGGCCTTGCTCCCAGGGGGTCTTGCCGCCGGCCTTGGGCAACTCGATCTGCAGCAGGCGCACATTGACCTTGCTCTTGAAGATCTCCAGCGCCTCGGCGCTGAAGCTCGGTGCCATCAGCACCTCGACGAACTGCTTGGACACCAGCTGGGCCGCCATGCCGTCCACCTCGCGGTTGAAGGCGATGATGCCGCCGAAGGCACTGGTCGGGTCGGTCTTGAAGGCCTTGCTGTAGGCCTCGGCAGCGCTCAGGCCGATGGCCACGCCGCAGGGGTTGGCGTGCTTGATGATGACGCAGGCCGGTGCCTCGAAGCTCTTCACGCACTCCCACGCCGCGTCGGCGTCGGCGATGTTGTTGTAGCTGAGCTCCTTGCCCTGCAGCTGCTTGCCCGTGACTAGCGAGCCGGGCGCGGGGTAGAGGTCGCGATACAGCGCAGCCGTCTGGTGGCTGTTCTCGCCGTAGCGCAGGTCCTGCACCTTGACGAAGCTGCTGTTGAGCTGGCCCGGGTACTCGGCCTGCGTGCCGTCGTCCTGGCGGGCGCTCAGGTAGTTGCTGATCGCCGCGTCGTACTGCGCGATGCGGTTGAAGGCAGCCACGCTGCAGGCGAAGCGGGTCTTGTCGCTGGTCTTGCCCGCACTCTTCAGCTCGGCGAGCACTTGGGCGTATTGACCGGCGTCGGTCAGCACGGTGACGTCCTTCCAGTTCTTCGCCGCGCTGCGCACCATCGCCGGGCCGCCGATGTCGATGTTCTCGATCGCGTCCTCCAGCGTGCAGCCGGGCTTGGCCACCGTGGCCTCGAAGGGATAGAGGTTGACCGCCAGGATGTCGATCATCGTGATGCCGTGCTGGCCGGCTGCGGCCATGTGCTCAGGGACATCGCGGCGCGCCAGCAGGCCGCCGTGGATCATCGGGTGCAGGGTCTTGACGCGGCCGTCCAGCATCTCGGGGAAGCCGGTGTGCTCGGCCACCTCGGTGACGGGAATCCCGGCATCGGCCAGCAGCTTGGCGGTGCCGCCAGTGGAGAGGATGCGCACGTTCAGCGCATGCAATTCCTTGGCGAACTCGACGATGCCGGTCTTGTCGGACACGGAGATCAGGGCGGTGAGTTGGGACATGGCAGTCTCGGGAGTTTGAATTCGGTGGTCGCGCTTACAGCAGCTGGTGCTCGGTCAGCTTGCGGCGCAGCGTGTTGCGGTTGATGCCCAGCCACTCGGCGGCCTTGCTCTGGTTGCCGCCGGTCTGCTGCATGACCATCTCGAGCAGCGGCTTCTCGACCAGCTTGATCAGCATCTCGTGCATGGAGTGCGGCTCCTCGCCGTCGAGATCGCGGAAATAGACCTCGAGGTTCTCGCGCACGCACACGTCAATGGGTTTGGGCGTCATGCCAGGCATCGCTTTCTGGTTTCTTCTTGCTCGTTGTTGTTGTCGTCGTCGTTGGCCGCCTGCAGCCCGAAGTCAGGCAGGTAGGGCAGGCGCTCGTGCTGCTTGGCCAGGCCGCCGAGCCATTGGCTCAGCGCCTCCACCTGGGCCTCGCAGCTCTCCAGACGATTCATCTGCTGCCGAAAGGCTTCGCCTCCAGGCAGCGCTCGCACGGCCCAGCCGATGTGCTTGCGCGCGCTGCGCATGCCGGTGAGCTCACCGTAGAGGCTGTGATGGTCGTGCAGGTGCTCGATCAGCCAGTCGCGCGCGTCGATCACGCGCGGCGCCGGCAGCGTCTCGCCGGTGGCGAGGTAGTGGGCGATCTCGGCAAAGATCCAGGGCCTGCCTTGCGCCGCCCGGCCGATCATCAGTGCGTCCGCCTTCGTGTAGGCCAGCACCTGGCGGGCCTTCTCGGGCGAGTCGATGTCGCCGTTGGCGACCACCGGGATCTGCAGCGCCGCCTTCACCGCGGCGATGGTGTCGTACTCGGCCTGGCCGCCGTAGCCCTGCTCGCGCGTGCGGCCGTGCACGGTGAGCATCGCGATGCCGGCGCTCTCGGCGGCGCGGGCGATCGACAGCGCGTTCTTCTCCGCCTGGCACCAACCGGTGCGCATCTTCAGCGTCACCGGCACGCCGCGTGGCGCGCAGGCCTGCACCACCGCGTCGACGATCTGCAGCGCCAGGCGCTCGTCCTGCATCAGCGCCGAGCCGGCCCATTTGTTGCAGACCTTCTTGGCCGGGCAGCCCATGTTGATGTCGATGATCTGCGCGCCGCGGTCCACGTTGTAGAGCGCGGCCTCGGCCATCATCGCCGCATCGGTGCCGGCAATCTGCACCGCGATCGGCCCTGGCTCGCCGTCATGGTTGGCGCGGCGCGAAGTCTTCAGGCTGTTCCACAGATCCTTGCGCGAGGTCACCATCTCGCTGACCGCATAGCCCGCACCCAGGCGCCTGCACAGCTGGCGGAACGGGCGATCCGTCACGCCCGCCATCGGGGCGACGAAGAGCCGGTTCGGCAACTCGTGAGTGCCGATGCGCAAGGGCGACTGCATGGGGAGGGAGGAGGGGGCGGGTGCTCAAAAAAGAGGCAGAAGTATAACGCCGCCTCCCCGGTGCGATGCTGACGCTGCGCTCAGTGCTTCCTGCTCGACACCGATAATCGCCCGCCATGGAAGCCTGGATGCATGAAGCCATGGCCTGGCTGCTGGCCGCGCTGGCGCTGCCGCAGTACGGACTCACTACGGTGTTCATCGTCGCGCTGGTCTCGGCGACGCTGCTGCCCATGGGCTCGGAGCCCGCAGTGTTCGGCCTGATCAAGCTCTCGCCCGAGCTGTTCTGGCCGGCGATTCTGGTGGCAACGGCGGGCAATACCGTCGGCGGCGCGATCAGCTGGTGGATGGGCTGGGGCGCCGAGCGCGTCTATGAGCGTGCCGCGCATCGCAAGCCGGCCGAGCTGCGCGCGCTGCAGTGGCTGCAGCGCTTCGGCGCCAAGGCCTGCCTGCTGAGCTGGCTGCCGGTGGTGGGCGATCCGCTGTGCGCGGTGGCCGGCTGGCTGCGCCTGCCGTTCTGGCCCTGCGTGCTCTATATGGCGATCGGCAAGTTCGCGCGCTACCTGACCATGACGGCGGCGCTGCTCTGGATCTGGCCGAACGGGGGCTGAGGCGCTGACACGGAAGCGTCATCTGGCTTACACATGGCGTCCCGACACTCCTTCGTGAACAACTTCACGAAATGAGAGAGGGATACCGATGAGTCAGACCGATTCCACCCGCCGTGGCCTGTTGCTGGGCAGCGGTGCCGCCGTCGCCGCCGCCTTCGGCGGCCCGATCGCAGCGCTGGCCAGCCGCGTGGCGAATGCTTCCACCGGCGGCTGCGCCGCCGCCACCGCCTCGGTGCTGCTGGACAGCCCTTATGGCCCGACGGCGCCGGTCAATGACCTCAGCACCGGCCTGCCGCTGATCGAGCTGCCGGCCGGCTTCAGCTACAAGAGCTATGGCTGGAGGGGCGACATCATGTCCGACGGCTTGGTCACCCCGGGGGCGCACGACGGCATGGGCGTCGTGCTGCAGCGCCGCGTCGGCCGCAGCACCGAGATCATCCTGGTGCGCAACCACGAGCAGAGCACCAGCAGCAATGCCGCCAACATCATCGGCGCCGGCCGTGCCGGCGTGGCCAAGTACGACACCGGCACCACCAGCGGAAGCTACCAGATCGGCGGCAACACCAACTTGGTCTGGCGCGACGGTAACTGGGTGGGCAGCTATGCCTCCTTCGGCGGCCTCAACCGTCCCTGCGCCGGCGGCGCGACGACGTGGGGCTCCTGGCTGTCCAACGAGGAGATCCGCAGCAACAGCGTCAGCAGCACCGGCAAGAAGCACGGCTACATCTTCGAGATCCCGGCCGACACCAGCCTCAATGCCGCCAGCACCGTGCCCATTGTCGGCATGGGCCGCATGGCGCACGAGGCCAGCGCCATCGATCCGGCGACCGGCTACTGGTATCTCACCGAGGACCAGGGCAATGCCAACACCCTGTACCGCTTCCTGCCCAGCAATATCGGCGGCGGCCTGGGTTCGCTGCATGCCGGCGGCCGCCTGCAGGGCCTGAAGGTGGTCGGCCTGAACAATTCCGACCTGCGCAACCCCACGCTGTGCCAGACCTACCCCTGCGAGTGGGTGGACATCGCCAACCCGGACCAGGACGGCGGCACGCTGGCCTCGGTGGTCGGCAATGTCTCGGCCAGCGGGCCCTATATCCAGGCCTATGCCCGCGGTGCGGCGATCTTCGGCGCCACCGAGGGCTGCTGGGTGGCGCAGGGCAAGGTGTTCTTCACTGACAAGCAGGTGACCACCTCGCCGGCGCGTGCCGGCCGCATCTGGGCGCTGGACCTGCAGAGCATGACGCTGCAGGCGGTTTTCGTCAGCAACGACATCCAGGTCGGCAACTCGCCGGACAACCTCTGCGTCAGCCCGCGCGGCGGCGTGGTGTTCTGCGAGGACGGCGGTAGCAGTGGTCCGAACAGCGGTGCCAGCGTCACGCAGCAGCGTCTGATGGGCCTGCATCCCAACGGCGGCAGCTATGTGTTTGCCCGTCACAACTACAACTTCACCCGCGCCCAACTCGACAGCGCGGGCAAGACCGGCGCCACTTCGGGCAATCAGCGCAACAGCGAATGGGCCGGTGCGGTGTTCAGCCCCGATGGCCGCGTGCTCTTCGTCAACCTCTACGTGGGTGTGACGCTGGCAATCACCGGCCCCTGGGCCAACGGCACGCTGTGAGCGGCCGTCGCACCGAATATGAACCGACAAGAAAGAACATTGCCATGAAGACCAAGACTCTGCCCTCGCTGCTCATCGCTGCCGCTGCGCTGCTCGGCGGCAGCCAGGCATCGGCCGCCGCGCTGCTGAGCTATTCGGCACAAGCCGGCACCACGGTCACCGACTACAGCGACGAGGGCCTGCTGTCCTTTGACCTGGACCTTCGCAACCTGTCGCCGGTGACGCTGAGCTACGGCATCGGCGCCGGCGACCGGCTGGCGCCACTTTCCTTCAGCGCCATCATCCTCAACAACACCGGCCGGGGTCTGGAGTCGCTGCGCTTCACGTTGAGTCATGGCAGCTTCTCCAGCGTAGGCAGTGTGACGCGCAGCTTCGGTGGTAGCACCAGCGTCTACGGCGAGGGCAGCAGCGTGGTGCAACTCGAGTTCTCGCCGGCTGAGTACCTGGACCTCGAACTTGGCAACGCGCTTGGTAGCACGCCCGGTACCGCCGACTGGACGCTCGACGAGTCCGCCCAGGCTGCCGATCGCATCACGATCAGCATCAGCGCCAACGTGCCCGAGCCCGGCAGCTACGGCCTGGCAGCGCTCGGCCTGGGGCTGCTTGGCTGGCAGCGCCGCCGCTTGCAGGGCCGCTGAAGCGCCCACTGGCAAGCGAGGCTCATGGCGCCGCGGCACAATCGCCGCCATGAGCACACCTACCCCCGCCTATGCCGAGCTGTGCGCGCGCCACCAGCGCATGCACAGGCTTTCCCATCTGCAGTCCATCGCCTCCTGGGACCAGTCGGCGATGATGCCGCCCAAGGGCAACGAAGCGCGTTCGCTGGCGCTGGCCGAGATCGGCGGGCTGCTGCATCAGATGGCCACCGAGCCGCTGTTGAAGGACCTGCTTGCCCGTGCCGAGCAGGAGCCGCTCGACGAGGTGCAGCGTGCCGACCTGCGCGAGATGAAGCGCGCCTGGCGCGCCGCCAATGCGCTGCCGCAATCGCTGGTCGAGGCCAAGGCGCTGGCCAATGCGCGCTGCGAGCATGCCTGGCGCACGCAGCGCCCGGCCAACGACTGGCCCGGCTTCCTGGAGAACCTGCGCGAGGTGGTGCGCCTGGCGCGCGAGGAAGCGCGCCTGCTGGCCGAGGACAGCGGCCTGAGCAAGTACGACGCGCTGCTCGACCAGTACGAGCCGGGCATGCGCGCGGCCGAGGTGGACCGCGTCTTCGGCGATCTGCGCCAGTGGCTGCCGGGGCTGATCCAGCAGGTGCAGGCCAGGCAGGCCGGTGACGCCGTGCTGCAGCCGCAGGGCCCGTTTGCGACTGCCGCGCAGCGCGCGCTGGGCCATGACGCGATGGCGCTGATGGGCTTCGACTTCGAAGCCGGCCGTCTGGACGAAAGCGCGCATCCCTTCTGCGGCGGTGTGCCCGAGGACGTGCGCCTGACCACGCGCTACCGAGAGGACAGCTTCCTGCCCGCGCTGACCGGCACCATCCACGAGACCGGCCATGCGCGCTATGAGCAGAAGCTGCCGCGCCACTGGCTGGGCCTGCCCATCGGTCGCGCACGCTCGATGGGCATCCACGAGAGCCAGAGCCTGTCCTTCGAGATGCAGTTGGGCAGCCATCCGGGCTTTGCCAGGTTGTTGAGCCCGCTGATCGTCAAGCACCTGGGCGAGCAGCCGGCCTTCGCACCCGCCAATCTCAACAAGCTGATGACGCGCGTCGAGCGCGGCTTCATCCGCGTGGACGCCGACGAGGTGACCTACCCGGCGCATGTGATCCTGCGCTACGAGATCGAGCGTCCGCTGATCGAGGGCGAGATCGAGTGCGAGGACATTCCGGCGCTGTGGGACGCCAAGATGATGGAGCTGCTGGGCCTGGACACGCGCGGCAACTACCGCAACGGCTGCATGCAGGACGTGCACTGGAGCTGCGGCCTCTACGGCTACTTCCCCTGCTACACGCTGGGCGCGATGTATGCGGCGCAGTGGTTTGCGACCATGCGCAAGACCGTCCCGCAGCTTGACGACAAGATCGCCGCCGGCGAGCTGGCACCGATCTTTGCGTGGCTGGACGAGAACGTGTGGAGCCAGGGCAGCCGCTGGGACACGCCGGAGCTGGTGTGGCGCGCCAGCGGCGAGGCGCTGAACCCGGCGCACTTCAAGGCGCACCTGCAGTCGCGCTACCTCGGCTGATGAGCCAGCCTTGCGTCAGGAGTCAGCAGCGATGCATGAGCCCCCGTTCGATCCGGCCGGTTTTGCCCAGCGCCAGCTGGAGGCCTACAACGATCGCGACCTGGACCGATTCGTTCGCGAGTACACCGACGATGTGACGGTCTACCGTTTGCCCTCGGCAGAGCCGGTGCTTCAGGGCAAGGCGGCCTTTGCCGCCCACTACCGCGACAAGCGCTTCAGCCTGCCGCAGCTTCACGCCCGGCTGGTCAACCGCATGGTGTTCGGCAACAAGGTCATCGACCACGAGTACGTCACCGCCAGCGGTAGCGAGCCCAGGGAAGTGGCCGCGATCTACGAGGTCACGCCGCAGGGTATCGCCAAGGTCTGGTTCGTCGGCGCCGAACGCGACTGAGGGGCTGTCGGCCTGCTCAGCGGGGGCGTCGCCGGGCTGCGCCCGCGCAGCCCGCCAGGGCCAGCGCTACCAGGGCCAGCGTTGCCGGTTCCGGTACCGCGGTCACGCTGACATTGTCCAGCGAGGTGCCAAAGGTGTCGGCGGTGCCGATCGCGGCGAAGCGCAGCTGCGTCGTGTCGCTGTTTGCGGTGAACTGCACCGTCAGCGTGGTCCAGCCGAGGTTCAGGTCCTGGCCGAAGGCATTGCAGGCACCGTTGCCGAGCTGCCAGCACAGGCCGTTGCTGGCCAGACCCTTGTGGTCCGGGCGCTGCGCATAAGAAAAGCTCAGCTCGTAGGTTTGGCCCGCGATGGTGTTCAGCATCTGCCAGATCGAGCTGTTGGCATTGCCGGGCCTGTCGGTGTCGAGCTCGATGAAGCTGCTGCCGAAGGGCGTGCTCCCCGCCGCGTTGTTGCGCACTTCGATGTTCGGTCCGCCGCTCCAGCCGACGAGGCTGTTGTAGATGTTCCAGCTGTTCGCGGCCTGGTGCGCATGGCTGCTGGTGGTCTGCTCGAAACTGCCGTTGGTGACCAGGTTCAGCGCGCCGGCGCTGGCCGGTGCGGCCCAGGCCAACAGCGTGCAGCTCAGCGCGGTGGCTGCGATGGAGGAAATGCGCATCAGGAACTCCCGTGTATCTCGGCCTGCTGCAGGGCAGGGCATGTCATTGTTGGTGTTTGAGTGCGGCCGAATTGTTGCTGCGCGGCCCGCGCTGCGGTCCCCCCTCGCCGCGGGGGAACCCCTGAGACAGGTGTGACGAATGTCGCAAGCGACGAGTGCATACACTGCCGGCCTGCGCGCCCAACCCAGTTCACCATGCAAGCCCTGATTGATGCCATCGCCGCCCTGACGCTGCCCGCCGAGGCGCGGCGCATCTTCCATGGCCGTGGCGGACTGTTTCCCGGCAGCGAGCGCTGGGTGCTGGACTTCTATCCGCCGGTCTGGGTGCTGACCTGCTATGGCGAGGCAAGCGAGGCCGAGCTCGCGGCGATTGGCGCTGCGCTGGCTGCGCGCTGGGCCGAGATCGCGCCGGCCGGCGAAGCGCTGAACTGGGTCTACCAGAGCCGGCCCGACCGGGCCGAGGCCCGCGCCGAGACCCGGCTGATGGCCGGTGCTGTGCCGGAGCCGCATCTGGTCGAGGCGCAAGGCGCGCGCTACATGGTGCAGGTGCTGCGCGGCCAGAACCACGGACTCTTCCTGGACATGTCCGAGGGGCGGCGCTGGGTGGCCGCGCAGATGGCGTCAAGGCCGGGGCAGAAGGTGCTGAACCTCTTCGCCTACACCTGCGCCTTCTCGGTGGCGGCGCTGCGCGGCGGCGCGGCCTCGGTCGTCAATGTGGACATGAGCTCGGGCGCGCTGAGCACCGGTCGCCGCAACCATCAGCTCAACGGCGTGGCGGCAGGCGCGAGCTTTCTCGCCCACGATGTGTTCAGCAGCTGGGGCAAGATCACCCGCGGCGGTCCCTATGACCTGGTGATCATCGACCCGCCCGGCTATCAGAAGGGCAGCTTCGTCGCCGGCAAGGACTACGCGCGGCTGATGCGCCGCCTGCCCGACCTGCTGGCGCCCGGTGGCCAGCTGCTGCTGTGCATGACCACGCCCAAGCTGGGCATGGCCTTCTTGCAGGAACAGATGGCCGAGATCGCGCCGCAGATGGAGTTCGTGCAGCGCCTGCCGAATCCGCCCGAGTTCGCCGACGTCTCGGCGGATCGTGCGCTCAAGGTGCTGGTCTACCGCGCCCCGGCGTGATGGGCGCGCTCAGCTCGCGTAGCGCGCCTCCAGCGTGCGCAGGCTGTGATCCAGCTTCTGCAGCGCCAGGTGCATGCGGCAGCCGGTGACTGGCAGGTCGGCCAGCAGGCGGCGCGAGGGCTCGTGCAGCAGGTCCATGCGCAGCGACAGCCCGTGCCGCTCGAGCTGATGCTGCAGCCTGACGTGGCGCTTGAGCAGCAGCGCGCGCGTCGCCTGGTAGGCATGCTCGGCCAGGTGGCGACGCTGCGAGTAGCTGAAGGTGTTGGCGAGGAACATCTCCGGGTCGCGCGGGTCGGGCTCGAACAGCACGATGTCGGTCTCCGGATGGCTGCGCGCATAGCCGCGCATGCCCAGCTCCAGGCGCGAGTGGATCAGCGAGCGCAGCGTCTGGCTCAGCACGATGGGCAGGCCGCCATCGACCAGGCGCGGAATCGGCGGCGTGAAGCGGCCGGGCTCGTGCGTCGCATCCGTCGCATGCGACTGGTAGGGCACCAGCGGGTTCAGGCAGATCAGCAGGTCCAGCCCTTCGTCCAGCAGCACCGAGGCATGGATGGTCCGCTTCAGCGCACCGTCCACATAGTGCCGGCCGTCGATCTCCACCGGCGGGAACAGGCCCGGCAGCGCAGCGCTGGCATGCACGGCGCGGGAGATCGGCACATGGTCCAGCCCCGGCATGCCGAAGGGCACGGACTCGCCGCTGTCCAGATCGGTGGCGACCAGCACCAGACGATGGCGCAGCTGGCGGAAGTCGTCGCTGCGTCCGGCCACTTCGCTGAACTGGCGGCGCACCTGCGCTTCCAGCGCCTCGCCCGACAGCAGGCCGGTGGGCAGTGCGCGAGCCAGGCGTTCGAAAGCGCCGAGCAGCGAGCGGCCCTCGATCAGGTTCTGCCACATCGCATCGCCCAGCAAGCCTGGCAGCTTGCCCAGGCGCTGCAGGTACTCGCCCCAGGCCGGATGCAGCAGCACGCTGGGCTCGAAGCTGTCGGGCGGCGGCGCGGTGTTCTCGATGAAGGCCGCGCAGATCTGCCGCGGCGTCATGCCATTGACCAGCCCGGCGGCGATGAAGCCGCCGGCGCTGACACCGATGTAGCTGTCGCAATCGCTCAGGTCCAGGCCGGCTATCGACTCGGAGATCGCGCACAAGGCGCCGATCTCGTAGATCGCACCCAGCGGTCCGCCGCCAGCCAGGGCCAGCCCGATGCGCGGGCGGCCGCGGCCCCGGCGCGCGGAACTCGGGCGGCCGGCGCTGCCACCGTTGCTGCTGCTATTGCTGCTGCTTGTGCTCATGAGCTAGCGGGCTGAAGCGGTGACGCGGCTGGAGCTGTCGACGCGTCTCAGGCGGCAGCCTTCTTCGCCGCACCGGTCTTGCGACCGGGCGTCTTCTTCGCCGCGGCCACAGGCTTGGTGACTGCGGCAGGCTTGGCTGCGACGGCGCGCTTGCGCGGCGCCGCAGCGGGCTTGGCCTTGCCGGCGGACTTGGCAGCAGGCTTGGCGGCCGGCTTGGCGGCCGGCTTGGCCGCGGCAGCCGATTTGACCGGCTTGCCCGCAACGGCCGCACTCAGCGCATCGATGCGCTCGATCAGCGCATTGAGCTCGCGCGAGGTCGGCACGCCCAGGCGCTCCAGCGCGCGGGCCACTCGCTCCTCGAAGATGGTCTCCAGCTTGTCCCAGTGCTTGCCTGCCTTGCTGCCGACATCCTCGGCCATGCCGCTCATCTTCTGCGCCACGACGCCCAGGCGTTCCTCGGCGGCCGACTGTGTCTTCTTCTGCAGCTTCATGCCTTCCTGCACCAGGGCTTCGAAGACCTTGCCCCCCTCGCCCTGCGCCTTGGCGAAGGCGCCCAGGCCGGCGGCCCAGATCTGCTGTGCCGACTCGCGCACGCTCTGCGCCAGTGCGCTGTCGAGCAGGCCCGCAGGCAGTGCGGTGCTGGAGGCGGCCTTTTGCTTGGCAGCCATCTTCTGCAGCTTCTTCACCATGGCGTCGATCCTTTTCTGGCAATGAGTTGAGGGCTTGTGCGAACACTATAGGCCGAGGCGCTTACGGCTGGCACAGCGTTTCCTAGTGTGACGGCTCTATGCGCGCGGCCCAGGGAAAGTGCGCAGCGTCACGGCCCGGCGTCTGCTCAAGAATCGGGGCGGGCACCCGCATGAGAATCGGCGCCAAACAACGGCCCGCCCATAGAGCAGGAGACATCAGCGATGCACTACTTCGTCACCGGAGCGACCGGCTTCATCGGTAAGCGTCTTGTCAAGAAACTGCTGTCGCGCCGCGGCAGCGTCGTCCACTTCCTGCTTCGCGAGGAAAGTGCCGCCAAGCTGCCCGAGCTGCTCGCCTACTGGGGCGTGCCCAAGACCCGCGCGATTCCCGTCTATGGCGATCTGACGGCCAAGCGCCTGGGCGTGGCGCCGGAGCAGATCAAGTCGCTGAAGGGCCAGATCGACCATCTCTACCACCTCGCTGCGGTCTACGACCTCGCCGCGGATGAAGAGAGCCAGGTGCGCAGCAATATCGACGGCACGCGCGCGATGGTCGAGTTCGCGCAGGCCATCGATGCCGGCCATGTGCATCACGTCTCGTCGATCGCCGCAGCGGGCCTGTACGAGGGCGTGTTCCGCGAGGACATGTTCGACGAGGCCGAGAACCTCGAGCATCCGTACTTCATGACCAAGCACGAGAGCGAGAAGATCGTGCGCAAGGAGTGCCGCAAGCCCTGGACGGTCTACCGACCCGCGATGGTGGTGGGCGACTCGCACACCGGCGAGATGGACAAGGTCGACGGGCCCTACTACTTCTTCAAGCCCATCCAGCGCCTGCGCCAGTTCCTGCCGCCGTGGATGCCGGCCATCGGCCTGGAGGGCGGACGCGTCAACATCGTGCCGGTGGACTATGTGGTCGCCGCGCTGGACCACATCAGCCACCATCACCGCAAGAGCGGCGGCTGCTTCCACCTCGTCGATCCGGTGGGCTACCGCGTCGGCGACGTGCTGGACATCTTCACCAAGGCCGCGCATGCGCCGAAGATGAATCTCTTCGTCAATGCCGCGCTGCTGGGCTTCATTCCCAAGAGCGTCAAGAAGGGACTGATGGCACTGGCACCGGTGCGCCGCATCCGTCATGCGGTGATGAAGGACCTGGGTCTGCCCGAGGACATCCTCACCTTCATCAACTACCCGACGCGCTTCGACAGCCGCGAGACCGAGGCGGCGCTCAAGGGCAGCGGCATCGCCTGCCCCAATCTGCACGACTACGCCTGGAGGCTGTGGGATTACTGGGAACGCCACCTCGACCCAGAGCTGTTCATCGATCGCAGCCTCAAGGGCGCCTGCGCCGGCAAGGTGGTGCTGGTCACCGGCGGATCCTCGGGCATTGGCCTGGCCTCGGCGAAGAAGTTCGCCGAAGCCGGCGCGATCACGCTGATCTGCGCGCGCGATCAGGACAAGCTCGATGAAGCGGTCAAGGAGATCAAGGCCGCTGCCGGCAAGAACGCGCAGGTGCATGCCTTCTCGGCCGACATCGCCGACGAGGCCAGCTGCGCCGCGCTGATTGCCTGGATCAACGACAACTTCGGCGGCGTGGACTTCCTCGTCAACAACGCCGGCCGTTCGATCCGCCGCGCCATCGAGAGCAGCTACGACCGCTTCCACGACTACCAGCGCACGATGGAGCTGAACTACTTCGGCTGCCTGCGCGTGACCATGGGCCTGCTGCCCGGCATGGTGGCCAAGCGCAAGGGCCATGTGGTGAACATCTCCAGCATCGGCGTGCTGACCAACGCGCCGCGCTTCTCGGCCTATGTGGCCAGCAAGGCGGCGCTGGACGCGTGGACGCGCTGCGCCGCCAGCGAGTACGCGGACCAGGGCATCACCTTCACCACCATCAACATGCCGCTGGTGCGCACGCCGATGATTGCGCCGACCAAGATCTACAACAACGTGCCGACGCTTAGCCCCGAGGAAGCGGCCGACATGGTGGCGCAGGCCTGCATCGCCAAGCCGGTGCGCATCGCGACCCGACTGGGCGCCTTCGGCGAGCTGCTGCACGCCTTGATGCCGCGCGTGGCGCAGATCGTCATGAATACCAGCTTCCGCATGTTCCCCGACAGCGATGCGGCCAAGGGCGAGAAGGGCGCCAAGCCTCAGCTTTCGCCCGAAGCGCTGGCGCTGCAGCAGATGATGCGCGGCATGCATTTCTGAGTGCTGGCCATCGCGATGTCAGCCGAATCCAGCTGGTACGAGCGCCATGTATTGCCGTGGCTGCTCGACTTCGCCTGCGGCTTGTCGCCGATCGCCAAGCGCCGCGAGGCCGTGGTGCCGCTGGCGGCTGGGCGTGTGCTGGAGATCGGCATCGGTACCGGGCTGAATCTGCGCCATTACGACCGCAAACGCATCATCTCGCTCACCGGCATCGACCCGGCCGAGCAGCTGCATGCGCTGGCGCAGCGGCGCAGCCGACGCTATGGGGTTGAGGTAGATCTGCGCACGCTGTCGGCCGAGCAGCTGCCCTTCGACGCGGACAGCTTCGACTGCGTGGTCTGCACCTACACGCTGTGCACTGTGCCTGACCCGGCAGCCGCCTTGGCCGAGATGCGCCGCGTGCTGCGTCCGGGCGGACGCTTGCTCTTCGCCGAGCACGGGCTGGCGCCCGATGCGGACGTGGCGCGCTGGCAGCGTCGGCTCGAGCCCGCCTGGTCACGCCTGGCCGGCGGCTGTCATCTGAGCCGCGACGTGCCGCGCCTGCTGCTGGATGCCGGCTTTCTGGCACCGGCGATGCGCAAGGGCTACATCGCCTGGCCGCGCACCCTGGCCTACAACTTCTGGGGCGAGGCCAGGGTGGCCTGATCGCCAAGGGCAGCCCGCGTACCGCGCTGAAAGGAACGACCATGCAGAACAAGGCTTCATTGCTTCCGACTCGATCGACGCCGCGCCATCTGTGGATCGTCGGCGGGCTGGCGCTGCTGTGGAACGGCATCGGCGGTCTGGACTTCGTGATGACCCAGACGCGCAACGCGTCGTATATGAGCTCCTTCAGCGCCGAGCAGCTGGCTTACTTCTACGGTTTGCCGGCCTGGGTTGTCGTGAGCTGGGCACTTGGCGTCTGGGGCGGCGTGCTGGGGTCCTTGCTGCTGCTGCTCAGGCGACGCCTGGCGGTGCCGGTGTTTGCGCTGTCCCTGCTTGCGGCCTTGGCGACCTTCGTCCACAACCATCTGCTCACGCGCGGCACCGAGATCATGGGCGGCGTCGGTGCAGCGCTGTTCAGCGCCGTGATCCTGGCGATCGCCCTGGCCCTGCTGCTGTACGCGCAGCGGCTGGCCTCGCGTGGTGTGCTGCGCTGAGGCGGCACAGTCTCGCTGCGCGCTCGCAGGCCTGAGCAGGGCGATCAAGTGGGCGGCAGCCGCTGCGGCGTCTGGCGCCGACCGGTCCGCGCAGTGCCGGCGCCAGACGGGCCAGGTCACGAAGTTCCGCTCGTGACTGGCAAAGGGTGAGCGCCGGGAGAGTCTGCATCCGTGGCGGTCGATTTGGAGATGACAATGCTCGGATCATGAGCGCCTTGTCTTCCATCGCGGACTGTTCCTTAGCCGGGCCGGGGCGCAGCAGGCCTGCGCGTTGTCCAGACTGCATCGCGAGGGCGGGGCGCGCTTGAGTTCCAGCCATCCCAACGAAGGCGAGGCCATGCAGTCCGAAGGCGCGGCCCTGCCGAAGCCGGGCGGGCTGCCGCCCATCCCGGCACCGTCTCGCTGGCCTGCTGCGGGCCCACGCGCAGGGCGGCGACGGCTGCCGCTGGCGCTGCTGCTGTCGCTGGGCTTTCATGCGCTGCTGCTCAGCCTGAGCTTCGGCGGCCAGGGCTTCGGCCTGCCGGGTCTGAGCTTTCCCTGGCAGGAGCGGCGTGCCGAGGTGCCGGAGCCGCCGCTGCAGATCGTGCTCACCCAGCCGCAGCAGGCGGAGCCGCCGCCGCCGCTGCCAGCCGAGCAAGCGCAGCCGCCTGCCGGGCCTGCAGCCATGGCGCTGGCGGAGCTGCCGGAGGCTGCTGTGGCTGCCTATGCACGGCCGCCTGGCGCAGCGCCTGAACCAGAGCGAAGCGCGCCGCTCGGTGCCGAGCTGCCTGCTGTGCCCAGCGCGCCAGTCGTGCCACCGGCGACGACGGTGATCGCACTGGACAAGCCCGACACCCAGCGATGGACCGTGGCTGCCGCACCCGCGCTGCCAAGCATGCCGCTGGCGACCGTGGCGCCGGCCGCCAGTGCGCCCAGCCCGACGCCCGACGAGGCGCAAGCCCTTCGGCAGGCGGCGCAGCAGATGAAGGAGCAACTGCTGCAGGTGCAGCGTCAGGTGCAAGAGGCTGCCGCAGCCCAGGCCGCGGCAGCGTCGGCTGCGGCTGCCCGGCAAGAGGCGGCGAGGCAGCAACAGGAGGCCGCCGCGCGCGATGAGGCTGCCCGGCAGGAGGCTGCTCGACGCGAAGCGGTGCGACTGGAACTGCTTCGCCAGGAAGTCGCCCGGGCCGAGGCGGTTCGTCAGGAATTGGCCCGTCAGGAAGCCGCTCGCCAGGAAGCAGCGCGAGCGGAAGTTGAACGGCAGGAGGCCGCACGCCAGGAAACCGTTCGGCAGGAGGCTGCGCGCCAGGAGGCTTTGCGGCAGGAAGCCGCTCGGGCAGAGGCTGCACGACAGGAAGCGGCAAGGCAGGAAGCCCTGCACAAGCAGGAAGCGCAACGGCTGGAACAGGCTCGGCTGGAGGCGGCACGCCAGGAGGCGCTGCGGCAGGAAGCCGCACGCGCAGAAGCAGCGCGTGCAGAAGCCGCGCGTGCAGAGGCCGCGCGACAGGAAGCGGTGCGGCAGGAGGCCCTGCGCAGGCAGGAAGCTGAGCGGCAGGAACTGGCCAGGCAGGAGGCAGCTCGCCAAGAGGCACTGCAGCAGGAAGCGGCGCGGCAAGCTGCGGCTCGCCAGGAAGCCGCTCGCCAGGAAGCCGCTCGCCAGGAAGCCGCTCGCCAGGAAGCCGCTCGCCAGGAAGCCGCTCGCCAGGAGGCTGCACGTCAGGAAGTGGCACGGCAGGAACAAGCGGCTCGCCAGGCCGCCGCTGCCGCCCGGGCCGAGGCCGAGCAGCAGCGAGAGGCGCGGCTGCGCGCGATCGGCCGCCAGCTCGACGAGGAGGCGGCGCGTCGCGATGCCGCAGCGCGTCAGGCGCAGCAGGACAACCGGCCGCATTCGGCCAGCAGCCTGCGGCGCGGCCGGCTGTTCGGACGCGTCGATCCCAACGCGGAAATGGTCGCCTATGCCGAGGCCTGGGCGCGCAAGATCCAGCTCAGCATGCCGAGCTTCGAGAAGGTTCGCGAAGCGGCCAGGCAGCCCTATACCGATCCGATCGTCACGGTGGCGATGCGCAGCGACGGCTCGGTGGAGTCGGTGAACTTCGTGCGCTCAAGCGGTGTGCCGGCGATCGACGAGGCGATACGGCGCATCGTCCAGGACCTCGCGAACTATCCGCCGTTCCCGCCGGTGCTGGCGCGCGAGTACGACGTGATCGAGATCCGGCGCAGCTGGCACTTCGACATGGCGATCCGGCTGTACTGAAGGCCTCAGTACTTGTCGGCGCGCGGCCCGACCACCGGGTGAGTGAAGGCGACCAGGCCGTAGTTCTGCGAGTACTTGTGCTCGACCGTCCTGATGATCTGGTGTGCGGCTGCCTCGCTGCAAAGCACTTCGATGCGGATATTGCTCGACAGCAGCCACTGTGCGTCGCGAACACCGCGGTTGCCTCGCCCCCGCACCTCTGAGACGGTGTAGCCCTTGGCACCGCAGGCGATGATGTCCTTGCCGATCAGCGCCTCGATTGCCTCCTCGCAGATCACGACGACATAGTGGATGGTGCCGAGTTCGATGTCTGGTGCTTGCATGGGCTTTGCGGCGTTCAGAAGGCGGCGTAGTACCAGCGGGTCATCTGGAAATATAGCGGCACGCCCAGCACTACATTGAAGGGGAAGGTCACGCCCAGCGCGGCACCGATGGACAGCGCCGGGTTGGCCTCGGGGATGGCGATCCGCATCGCCGCCGGCGCCGCGATGTAGGACGCGCTCGCGTAGAGCACGGCCAGCAGCGTGGTGCTGCCTTCGCTGAGGCCCAGGGCATGGCCGACCAGCACGCCGCCCAGCGCAGAGACGATGGGCATCAGGATGCCGAAGCCGACGAGGAACTTGCCGACGCGGCGCAGATCGTCGAGCTTGGACGCGGTCACCAGACCCATCCCCAGCAGGAAGAGCGCGAGAAAGCCCTTGAACATGTCCTGGAAGAAGGGGATCAGCGCGGCGCCGCCTTCCTTGCCCCAGATCCAGCCGATCAGCAGGGCGCCGACCAGCAGCAGGATGGCCTTGCCGGTGAGCACCTCGCGGGCGAGGTGCTTCCATTCGGTGTCCTTGCTGATGCCCTTGGCCAGCAGCACGCCGATGATGATGGCCGGAAACTCGAGGAACACCAGGAAGACCGAGAGATAGCCGTCATAGGCGACACCCTGGCGCGACAGGTAGGAGGCGCCGACCGCAAAGGTGACGACCGACACCGAGCCATAGTGCGCCGAAATCGATGCGGCGTCCGGGTGCGGCAGCTTGCCCAGGCGCAGCAGGATCTGATAGCCCAGCAGCGGTGTGCCCGCACTCATCACCACCACGACGATGATGGGCAGCACCAGGTGCAGCACCTGGGTCTGCGACAGCTCGAAGCCGCCTTTGAGGCCGATGGCAATCAGCAGATAGAGGGTCAGTGTGTCGTAGAGGCCGCCGGAGATCTTCAGGTCCGAGCCCAGCAGCCCGGCCACGATGCCCAGCACGAAGAAGCCGACGACGGGATCGATGCTCAAGACGAAGGCCCTCGCTGCTCTTGTTCACTGCAGCAGCGGCGAGTCCGCGGCTTCGAGCTGCAGTCCGCTGATCTCGGCCTCGCCGGCGAGCAGGTTCAGGTACTGGCGCAGCGCGGTGATGTAGGCCTGCTGCGTCAGCGTCTGCGCGATCGCGCCGCGCACCGCCTCGAAGGGCTGCAGCGTGCCCGGTTCGCGCGCTTCCACGCGGATGATGTGGAAGCCGAAGCGCGTGTTGACCAGGCGCGGCAGCACGCCGACATGGGCCTCGGCCTCGTCGCGGCCGAACAGCGCTGCGCCGAACTCCGGTGCGCAGTCCTCGCGCGTCAGCCAGCCCAGATCGCCGCCCTCGGCGCCGCTGGGGCAGTTGGACTGCTCGGCGGCGGCCTCGGCGAAGGCCGCGGCATCGCCGCAGCGCAGGCCGATCAGCAGGCCCTCGGCACGGCGGCGCAGCTCGGCAATATCGACCCCCGGCGTCACCGCGAAGAGGATGTGGCGCGCGTGCACGCGCTCGCCGCTGCGATAGCGCGAGGCATGTGCCTCGAAGTAGCGCCGGCAGGCTTCGTCATCGGGCGTCGGCAGGGCCAGCTCGCGCTCCAGCAGCCCCTCGATCGCCTGCGAGGCCGCTTCGCTGAGTACGCCGTCCAGCGCCGGCAGATCGCCCACCGGCAGCAGGCCCTGGCGTTGCGCCGCCTGGCGCAGCAGCTCGCTGTAGGCGCGCTGGCGCAGCGTTTCGGGGTCAGGCGACTCGCCTGCGCCATGCAGCGGCACGCCGTTGACCGTCGCCACCGCGATGCGGTCCTCGTCGCCGGGGCCGGTGATCGTGGCGGTGGCAGCAGCCGTTACTGCCGCCGTTGCGCTGCTCTGACTCTCGCCACCGCAGCCGCAGCTGCCGCTGCCGCATCCGGACTGTGATCTTGCGTTGTTCATGCTCTGCTCCTCGCAGTACTGGGGCCATATCGCGCGGGCACCGCCGAACCGGCTTTGCTGGGCGGTCGGTGCCGCCCCCTTGAGGGGGCGCGCGAAGCGCGTAGGGGGTGGGTCTAACGCTGCGGCGCGTTGTGGCCGGGCGGCAGGCTGATGCGACGGCTGCGCACCAGCTGGTAGGGGCGCACGATGTAGGCCAGCGTGCCGAAGCCGCTCCACACATGCACCAGGCGGGTGAAGGGAAAGACCAGGAAGATGCTCATGCCCAGGAACATGTGCAGCTTGAAGATCCAGCCGGCTTCCGCCAGCAGTTCCACCGCACCACCGCGGAAGGTGACGATGCGCTGCGCCCATTCGGCCAGCTTCATCATCATGCCGCCGTCCAGGTGCTGGGCCGACAGCGGGATGGTGGCCAGCCCCAGCACCAGCTGCAGCCACAGCAGCACCAGCAGCAGGATGTCGCTGGTCTTGCTGTTGCGGCGGATGCGCTCGTCCGACAGACGGCGATGCAGCAGGATGCTGACGCCGGCAAAGCCGAGCAGACCCGCGACGCCGCCGACGATCATCGCCATCAGCTGCTTGGCGCCGGCGCTCATGAAGGGCTCGTAGACGAAATGCGGCGTCAGCATGCCCACGGTGTGGCCGAAGAAGAGCACCAGAATGCCGACGTGGAAGAGGTTGGATCCCCAGCGCAGGCTGCCGGCGCGCAGCAGCTGCGAGGAGTCGCTCTTCCAGCTGTACTGGTCGCGGTCGAAGCGCAGCAGGCTGCCGAGCAGGAAGACCGCCAGGCAGACATAGGGGTAGATGCCGAAGAGGGCGAAGTCGAGGTAAGGGGCATTCATGGCCGCACTCCTTGAGAAGCGTGATTGACTGCGGTGTTCTTGCGCACGATGTGGATGGGCTGCGGCTGCTCGGGCCGGCCCTGACCCTTGGTCGAGCAGCCGTCGAAGGCGGCGGGCTCGACCCAGGCCTCGTCCAGCGGTTCATCGACGGTGATCTGCACAGCCTGTGGCTTTTCGCCGGCCAGCTCCAGCACCGCGCCGATCGCGGCCGCATAGGGGTTGTGCTCGCGCTTGATCAACGCCGTGTGGATCGCGTTGAGGATGTGCGCCATCTCGGCCAGGAACTCGCGTGCCAGCGCCGGCGGCTGCGTGGAGGCGAACTCCAGCACCACGGGCAGGTAGTCCGGTAATTCCTTGGCGTCGAAGAAGACGCCGGCCTGCTCGTAGGTCTTGGCCAGGTCGACCAGGGCCGGGCCGCGTTCGCGCGAGTCGCCATGCACATGCTCGAACATATGCAGGCTGGTGGCGCGGCCGCGGTCGAAGGTTTCGACATAGCGGCCCTGCACCGCGAAACGCTCACCGCGCGAGAGCGTGGCGGCCAGTGCCTCGATCTCGGCCAGGCGCGCCAGGCTCAACGCGCGCTCCTGGTGCAGCGCGCCGAGCAGCTCGGGCAGCGCGGCGAGCATCTCGTCGCTGGGATAGTCCAGCAGGCGGGCCAGCACGCGGCAGCTCAGGCTGATGGAGGAGGGTTGCTTCTTGCTCATGGCTGCCGTCCTCACACCGTTGCCTTGATCGGGATGGTGCGCTTCTTGGCGCCGCCGAACAGGCTGGTCTCGGTCTGGCCCTCGGAGCAGCCGTTGCCGAAACTGAAGCCGCAGCCCTGGCGCAGCTCGTAGGCGTTTTCGGCGTACTCGCGGTGCGTGGTCGGGATGACGAAGCGGTCTTCGTAGTTGGCGATGGCCATCACCTGGTACATGTCCTCGACCTCGTTCTTCAGCAGGCCCACCTGATCCAGCACCGCCTTGTTCTCGACGCCGTCCACATGCTTGCCGCGCTGGTAGGCGCGCATGGCCAGCATGCGTTCCAGCGCACGCTCCACCGGCTTGACGTCGCCAGCGGTGAGCATGTTCGCCAGGTACTGCACCGGGATGCGCAGCTGCTTGACGTCGGGGATCTGGCCGTTGGCGCCGATGTGGCCGGCGTTGGCGGCCGAGCTGATCGGCGACAGCGGCGGCACATACCAGACCATGGGCAGCGTGCGGTACTCGGGGTGCAGCGGCAGGGCCACCTTCCACTCCACCGCCATCTTGTAGACGGGGCTCTTCTTCGCGGCTTCCAGCCAGGCCTCGGGGATGCCGTCGGCACGGGCCTGGGCGATCACCTTGGGATCGTTGGGGTCGAGGAAGACATCCAGCTGCGCCTGGTAGAGCTCCTTGTCGTCCTTCACCGAAGCGGCCTGCTCGATGCGGTCGGCGTCATAGAGCAGCACGCCCAGGTAGCGGATGCGGCCAACGCAGGTTTCCGAGCACACGGTGGGCTGGCCCGACTCGATGCGCGGATAGCAGAAGATGCACTTCTCGGCCTTGCCGCTCTGCCAGTTGTAGTAGATCTTCTTGTATGGGCAGCCCGACACGCACATGCGCCAGCCGCGGCACTTGTCCTGGTCGATCAGCACGATGCCGTCTTCCTCGCGCTTGTAGATCGAGCCCGAGGGGCAGGACGCCACGCACGCCGGGTTCAGGCAGTGCTCGCACAGCCTGGGCAGGTACATCATGAAGGTGTTCTCGAACTGGCCGTAGATGTCCTTCTGCACATCGTCGAAGTTCTTGTCCTTCGAGCGCTTGCTGAATTCACCGCCGAGGATCTCTTCCCAGTTCGGGCCCCACTGGATCTTCTCCATGCGCTGGCCGGTGATCAGGCTGCGCGGACGCGCGGTGGGCGCGGCCTTGCTCTTGGGCGCTGACTGCAGATGGTCGTAGTCGAAGTCGAAGGGCTCGTAGTAGTCGTCGATCTCGGGCAGGTTGGGGTTGGCGAAGATGCGCATCAGCAGCTTCCACTTGCCGCCCTGGCGCGGCTCGATGGAGCCGTCGCTCTTGCGGATCCAGCCGCCGTGCCACTTGTCCTGGTTCTCCCACTCCTTGGGATAGCCGATGCCCGGCTTGGACTCGACGTTGTTGAACCAGGCGTACTCCATGCCCGGACGGTTGGTCCAGACGTTCTTGCAGGTGACCGAACAGGTGTGGCAGCCGATGCACTTGTCCAGGTTCAGCACCATGCCGATTTGTGCTCTGATCTTCATGCGTGTGCTCCTTCGGTGGCAGCGTTGCCTTCTTCATCCAGCCAATCGACCTTGGCCATCTTGCGCACCAGCACGAACTCGTCGCGGTTGGTGCCGATGGTGCCGTAGTAGTTGAAGCCGTAGCTCAGCTGCGCGTAGCCGCCGATCATGTGCGTGGGCTTGGTGACGATGCGCGTCACCGAGTTGTGGATGCCGCCGCGCGTGCCGGTGATCTCCGATCCCGGCGTGTTGATGATCTTCTCCTGCGAGTGATACATCAGCGTCATGCCCGGGTTGACGCGCTGACTCACCACCGCACGGGCCGCGATGGCGCCGTTGGCGTTGTAGAGCTCCACCCAGTCGTTGTCGACGATGCCGGCCGACTTGGCGTCCTCCTCGGACAGCCACACCACCGAGCCGCCGCGGTTGAGCGTCAGCATCATCAGGTTGTCGCTGTAGGTCGAGTGGATGCCCCACTTCTGGTGCGGCGTGATGAAGTTCAGCGCGATCGCCTTGTTGCCGTTGGGCTTGAGGTTCTGCACCTCGGCCAGCGTCTTCAAGTCGACCGGCGGGCGGTAGCTGCTGAAGCCTTCGCCGAAGGCCTGCATCCACGGGTGGTCCTGGTAGAACTGCTGGCGGCCGGTGAGGGTGCGCCATGGGATCAGCTCATGGACGTTGGTGTAGCCGGCGTTGTAGGAGACCTTCTCGCTCTCCAGACCCGACCAGGTCGGCGAGCTGATGATCTTGCGTGGCTGCGCCTGGATGTCGCGGAAGCGGATCTTCTCGTCCTCGCGGTGCAGCGCCAGGTGCGCGTGCTCGCGGCCGGTCTGCTTGGACAGCGCGTCCCAGGCCTTCACCGCGACATGGCCGTTGGTCTCGGGCGCCAGCATCAGCACCACCTCGGTGGCGTCGATGTCGCTCTCGATCTTCGGCATGCCCTGGGTTGCGCCTTCGTCGCGCACCTTGCCGTTGAGCTCGGCCAGTGCCTGGACCTCGTCCTGCGTGTTCCAGGCGATGCCCTTGCCGCCGTTGCCGACCTTGCCCATCAAGGGGCCCAAGGCTGTGAAGCGCTTGTAGAGGTTCGGATAGTCGCGTTCGACCACGGTGATCTGCGGCGCGGTCTTGCCGGGGATCAGATCGCACTCGCCCTTCTTCCACTCCTTCACATCGAAGGGCTGGGCCAGCTCGGCCGGGCTGTCGTGCATCAGCGGGGTCAGCACGACCTCCTTCTCGACGCCCAGGTGGCCGACGCAGAGCTCGGAGAACTTCTTCGCGAAGCCCTTGTAGATCTCCCAGTCGCTCTTCGCCTGCCAAGCCGGATCCACCGCGGTGGACAGCGGGTGGATGAAGGGGTGCATGTCGCTGGTGTTGAGGTCATTCTTCTCGTACCAGGTCGCGGTGGGCAGCACGATGTCCGAGTACAGGCAGGTCGTGCTCATGCGGAAGTCCAGCGTGACCAGCAGGTCCAGCTTGCCTTCCGGGGCCTGCGCGTGCCACTCCACTTCCTGCGGCTTGGCGTCGTTGGGACCGAGGTCCTTGCCCTGCACGCCGTTGGTGGTGCCCAGCAGGTGCTTGAGGAAGTACTCGTGGCCCTTGCCCGAGGAGCCCAGGATGTTGGATCGCCAGACGAAGAGGTTGCGCGGCCAGTTGTTCGGATGGTCCGGGTCTTCGCAGCTCATGCGCAGCGAGCCGTCCTTCAGCGACTTGACCGCGAAGTCCTTGGCATCGATGCCTGCGGCCTGCGCCTGCTTGACCAGCGAGATCGGGTTGGTCTGCAGCTGCGGTGCGCTGGGCAGCCAGCCCATGCGCTCGGCGCGCACGTTGTAGTCGATCAGGCTGCCGCCGAATTTGCTTTTGTCGGCCAGCGGCGAGAGCACCTCGGCCACGTCCAGCTTCTCGTAGCGCCACTGGTCGGTGTGGGCGTAGAAGAAGCTGGTCGAGTTCTGCTGGCGCGGCGGACGGATCCAGTCCAGCGCGAAGGCCAGTGCGGTCCAGCCGGTCTGCGGACGCAGCTTTTCCTGACCCACGTAGTGCGCCCAGCCGCCGCCGCTCTGGCCGATGCAGCCGCACATCATCAGCATGTTGATGATGCCGCGGTAGTTCATGTCGGCGTGGTACCAGTGGTTCATCGCCGCGCCGATGATCACCATGGCCTTGCCATGCGTCTTGTCGGCGGTGTCGGCGAACTGGCGGGCGACGGTGATGATCTGCTCGCGCTTGACGCCAGTGATGTGCTCGGCCCAGGCTGGCGTGTAGGGCTTGTTGTCGTCGAAGCTCTTCGGGCAGTCGTCGCCGAAGCCGCGGGCGATGCCGTACTGCGCGACTTGCAGGTCGAACACGGTGGCGACCAGCACTTCCTCGGCGTCGGCGTGCTTGCCGAGCTTCAGACGCACCGCTGGCACCTTGCGCAGCAGCACGTCCTGCTGCTTGTTGCTCTGGAAGTGCGGCGTGTCGATGCCGCCGAAGTAGGGGTAGCCCACCTCGACCAGCTCATGCGCCTGCGCGCCGGCCTCGTCCTCGAGCACCGAGAGCTTGAGCTTGACCTCGCCGTCCTTGCCGGCTTCCTTGTTCTCGAGGTTCCACTTGCCTTCGTCGGCGCGGCCGTTCGGGCCCCAGCGGAACCCGATCGAGCCGTTGGGCACGACCACCTTGCCGCTGGCGTCGAAGCCCAGCGTCTTCCACTCGGGGTTGTTCTCCTGGCCCAGCTTGCCGCCGAAGTCGCTGGCGCGCAGATAGTGGTCGGGCACCAGCACCTCGCGGCCGTCCGCGGTGGTCTGCTTCTTCAGCTTGACCAGCATCGGCAGGTCGGTATAGCGACGCGCGTAGTTGTCGAAGTACTCGGACCGCCTGTCGAAGTAGAACTCCTTGAGGATCACATGACCCATGGCCATCGCGATCGCCGCATCGGTGCCCTGCTTGGGGTGCATCCAGATGTCGGCCAGCTTGGAGATCTCGGCGTAGTCCGGCGTGATCGCCACCGTCTTGGCACCCTTGTAGCGCACCTCGGTGAAGAAGTGCGCGTCCGGCGTGCGCGTCTGCGGCACGTTGGAGCCCCAGGCGATGATGTAGTTGCTGTTGTACCAGTCGGCACTTTCGGGCACGTCGGTCTGCTCGCCCCAGATCATCGGGCTGGCCGGCGGCAGGTCGCAGTACCAGTCGTAGAAGCTCATGCAGACGCCGCCCATCAGGCTCAGGTAGCGACTGCCGGCGGCGTAGGAGATCATCGACATCGCCGGGATGGGCGAGAAGCCGATCACGCGATCCGGGCCGTACTTCTTGACGGTGTAGATATTGGCGCTGGCGATGATCTCGTTGACCTCGTCCCAGCTGGAGCGCACGAAGCCGCCGAGACCGCGGTCCTTCTGCCATTCGCGGCGCGCTTCGGTGTTCTCGACGACGTTGGCCCAGGCGTCCACCGGCGTCTTCGCGACGGCGCGGGCCGCACGCCAGTGCTTGAGCAGCGAGCCGCGCACCATCGGATACTTCACGCGGTTGGCGCTGTACAGGTACCAGCTGTATGACGCACCGCGGGCGCAGCCGCGCGGCTCGTGGTTGGGCAGGTCGGGGCGGGTGCGCGGGTAGTCGGTCTGCTGGGTTTCCCAGGTGACGATGCCGCCCTTGACGTAGATCTTCCACGAGCAGGAACCGGTGCAGTTGGTGCCGTGGGTGGAGCGCACGATCTTGTCGTGCGCCCAGCGGTTGCGGTAGGCGTCTTCCCAGCTGCGGTCTTCGCCGGTGGTGCGGCCGTGGCCGTCGGCGAAGTCCTCCTTGGGTTGAGCGAAGTAGCTCAGTCGGTCGAGGAAGTGACTCATGGTCTAGGTCCTTCTTGGGGAATGTGTTCGTGCTCAGGCACCGAGCAGCGACCAGACGGCATAGCCGCCGATCAGCAGGCCCAGCAGTCCGTTCAGCGGCCGCGTGCTCTCGCCCGCGCCGGGCAGGAAGAGGCTGTCGATGCGCATCGCCTCGGTCAGCGGCGAGCGCACGAACACCGCGGCGATCAGCACCAGGCCGTAGGCGATGGCGACGATGTGGATGAAGCTGGGGGTGCCCATGTGCAGCTCCTTGGGTTTCAGGCCGCCTGGCCCAGGTCGATGCGCTTCATGCGCTCCTTCTCGGCGTCAGGCAGCTTGTCCCACCAGGTGCCGCCGGCATTGCCGTAGTCGAAACGCTCGGCGCCCTTGCGGGTGTAGTACCACCAGTTGATGGCCAGCGAGTACACGTAGAACACCGCGCAGCCGATGAAGAAGGCGGAGACCGCGCCGGTCTTGTCGATCGAGGTGGCGATCAGCGAGTTCCACACGAAGGGACCGAAGGCCGCCCAGGCGCCGGTCCAGCCCAGCATCTGCGCGCCCTTGGCCGGCGAGTAGGCGAACACGATCGGGTACTGGCGGAAGGTCGCGGCATTGTTGATGCCGGACATCAGGAAGATCCACAGCATGCCGTAGAGGAAGCCGCTGAACTGCTCGACGCTGGTCGGCGTCAGATAGCCGCCGGTGACCAGGAAGACCACGCCGCCGATCTGGCCGATGGTGGTCCACTGCATGCCCTTGGAGCCGCCGATCTTGTCGAAGAAGCCGCCGGTGGCCACGCGCACCAGGCCGCCGAGCAGCGGGCCGATGAAGGCATAGGCCAGCGGATCGGGCGCGCCGTCGAAGCCGCCGTACAGCGTCTTGATCAGCATCGGGAAGGCCGCCGAGAAGCCCGAGAAGGACCCGAAGGAGCAGATGTAGGTCATCGTGCAGTTCCAGGTATGGGTGCGGGCGCGGTTGCGCTTGGAGAGGATCTCGAACTGGCCCATGAAGCCGCGCGTGGGCAGCTGCAGGCTGCGCAGGAAAAGCACCGAGAGCACGAAGGCCAGCAGCAGAAAGGGCACCCAGATGAAGGCAGCGTTCTGCAGCCACATGCCCTTCTTGACCACGTTGCGCAGCGCCACATCGGTGATCTCGCCGGCGGCATTGCGCTTGATGTCCACGGCCACGCCCTTGGTCGTCGCGACCTCGGTGATGCGGCCGGACTCGTCCTTCTTCACCTCGGCCTTGATGGCCTTGACCGTCTCGGTCTCGCGCAGGATCACGTCCTTGATGCGACCGTCTTCGCTGCGGACGACTTCAATGGCGTTGAGGTACTCGTCTTTCTTGACCTGCACGTCCTTGACGATGCCGGCCTCCTTGGTCACCGCGAGCGCACCCTTGATCGGGTCAGCCTTGGTGAAGACCTGCGGTCCGCCGGCCACCGTGCCCAGCGCGGCGAAGCCGATGATCCACGGGGCGACGAACTGGACGATGGAGACACCGAAGTTGCCCAGGCCGGCCTGGATGCCCATGGCCGTGCCCTGCAGCCGCTTCGGGAAGAAGATGCTGGTCGAGGGCATGAACGACGAGAAGTCGCCGCCGCCCATGCCGCAGAGGAAGCCGATGATCATGAAGGTCGCCCAGGGCGTGTTGAGGTCCTGGATGGCGTAGCCGAGCCAGACCATGGGGACGATCTTCAGGATGGTGGCCACGCTGATCACCGCGCGCGTGCCGAGCAGCGGGATGAAGTTCGAATGGATCAGGCGCAGGATGCCCGAGGCCAGGCCGGGAATGGCGGCCAGCCAGAACAGCTCGGAGGTGCTGAACTTGAAGCCGATCGCCGGCATGCGCACCACCACCGCGCTCATCACGAACCAGGTGGCGAAGCTGAAGATCAGCGAGAAGGTGGTGACGCCGCAGGTGCGCCAGGCCAGCGCGCTGCCCTGTTCGCGCCAGAAGACCGGATCTTCCGGCTTCCAGTTTTGGATTCTTGCCATGGGGATTCCTTGGTTGGGGGACGCGGCGCGCCAGAGGGCGCCGCGCCAGGAGAACTCTTGTGTCGAGGGGCGCGCTCAGGTCTTGAAGGAGCGGCTCAGCGGTGAGACGGGGGCGTTCTTGCCCATCACCTCGGTCTTGCGTACCTCGGTCCAGTACATCCAGATGAGGGACACCCAGACCACGCCGTACATCAGCATGAAGGCGCTGGAGCGGATGCCGGTGAGGTCCATCAGCGCGCCGAACATGATGGGCAGGATGAAGCCGCCCAGTCCGCCGGCCAGGCCGACGATGCCGCTGATCGTGCCGATGTTGGCGCCGTAGTCGTCGCTGATGTACTTGAAGACGCTGGCCTTGCCGAAGGCCCAGGCGATGCCGAGGATGAACATCAGCGCGGTGAAGGCATAGACGTTCAGGCCGATGTGGAAGGTCTTGGCACCGTTGACCGTCATGATGGTGAAGTCGGTCTGCGGATAGGACAGGATGAACAGGCAGATCCAGCTCACCCACATCACCCACCAGGTCACCGCATGGGCGCCGTATTTGTCGCTCATCCAGCCACCGATGGCGCGCAGCACGCCGCCGGGCAGCGAGAAGCAGGCGGCCAGCAAGGCGGCCACGCGGATGTCCAGGCCGTACTCGCCCACGTAGTACTGCACCATCCACAGGCTCAGCGCCACGTAGCCGCCGAACACGATGCTGTAGTACTGGCAGTACTTCAGCACCTTGGGGTCCTTCAGGGCCTTGAGCTGCGACATGAAGCTGGCGTTGCTGGTCACCACATGCTTCTCGTCATGGAAGCTGAAGAACCAGAACAGGATGGCCGTGCCCAGCAGCACTGCGGCATAGACATGCGGCACCATGGTCCAGCCGAAGGCCACGACCAGCGCGGGAGCGACGAACTTGTTGACTGCCGCGCCCGAGTTGCCGGCGCCGAACACGCCCATCGCGAAGCCCTGGCGCTGCTTGGGGAACCAGCGGGCCACATAGGGCGTGCCCACCGAGAAGCTGCCGCCGGCCAGGCCCACGAACAGCCCGATGACCAGGAAGTGCCAGTACTGCGTGGCGTAGCTCATCATCCAGATCGGGATCACGCAGGCCAGCATCAGCAGGAAGAAGACGATGCGGCCTCCGAACTTGTCGGTCCAGATGCCCAGCGGCACGCGGATCAGCGAACCGGTCAGCACCGGCGTGGCGGTGAGCAGGCCGAATTCGGTGGCGTTGAGGCCCAGCTGCTTCTTGATCGGGATGCCGATGACGCCGAACATCATCCAGACCATGAAGCAGACGGTGAAGGCCAGCGTGCTGACGATCAGCACCGAGAGGGCCCGGCCCGAGTTGCCTGCGCTTGTTGTCGCGTTGTTTGCGCTCATGAACGCACTCCGTTGTTGGTGCGTTCACTGTAGGAATCGGCCCGTCCGCGCGGCATCCTTCTCTGGACCGGTCAAGGGCGCTGCAGAAGAACTAGGTCGCCACAGGCCGACTACTACCAAAGAACTAGTCGGGCGATCGTCGCGCGGGAAGCTTGCATCAGATCAAATCCACACGAGGTGCCGCGATGTTTGACTTCGGCCTGCACGTGAGTCCCAGCCCCTGCTGCCGAGGGCTTCGCGTGCCCAGTCGAGGTCGCCATGAACTACGCCACAGACATTGCTCGCAGCCCTGCCCATGCCGTGCCGCCGTTGGCGCTGCTCGCGCCCCCGCCGCCACCACCGCCGGAGTGGATGCTGCGCGGCGAGCCCGCGCCCGCGCCGGCGCCGCCGATGAACGCCTACCGCGCGTCGCTGCGCGAAGCCATTGCCAAGGCCTGCCGCCCCTACGAGCTCAGTGCCTGGTCGGTGGCCGAGCTGGCTGCGCTGGGCCTGGGCCATCGCTACCGGGCGCGCAGCCAGGTGCTGGCGGCTGGCAGCACGCCGGCGCGCAGCCTGTGGCTGCTGGTGCGCGGCCGCATCAGCCTGGGCAAGCGCGATGCGGCAGGGCGCTGGTGGCAAAGCAGCGAACTGGAGGCGGGTGACTGGATCGACGTCTCCAGCGCATGGATGGGCGCCAGCCATCCGGAGACCGCGCTGGCGCTGACGCCTGTGCTGGTTCACGAGTTCCCGATCGACGAGGTGGTGCAGCACTGCCTCAACGACGCGGTGCTGGTGCGCGTGCTGCTGGCCTGCGTGGCCGCGCGGGCGCGTGGCGCGACGCTGGACAAGCAGGCCCTGCTGACCAAGGACATCCACGCGCGGCTGGCTGCGTGGCTGCTGGAGCGCTGCGAGCCGCTCGGGGATGGCAGCCGCGGACGCTTGCAGCTGCGTCAGCAGAAGAAGGACATCGCCTCGCAGCTGGGCGTGACGCCCGAGACGCTGTCGCGCTGCCTGCGCCAGATGCAGCAGGAGGGCTTGCTGGAGATGGAGGGTTACCGGCTCAGCTTCACTGACCTGCCGCGGCTTCGGCAGCTCGCCGAGCGCCGACCACCGCGCTATATGCGCTGAGCCGTCCGTAGGGGCGACTCAGCGCGGGGCGCTCCAGTCCGGTTCAGTGCCGATGCGGCGCGAGTTTCTGCAACTCGGCCGGCAGCCGGCGCTCCAGCGTGACGAAGTCCAGCACCTGTCCGCCATGGCTGAGGGCGAAGCGCTCGGCCTGGCTGCGTGAGGCCAGCGCCGGCAGATTGCCGCTGCGCATCGGCCCGAGCTGGTTCGAGCCGTGCACGAAAAAGGCCTGACTGGCGGTGATCCAGGCGCCGCTTTCGACATCGCTCACATAGATCGCCGCGATCTCGCTGCGCTGTCGTCCGACGGCGTAGCGCGGCACGCGCTGCAGGTAGTGGAACAGGCTCAGCGGCGAGTCCAGGAAATGGGCCTGGCCGTCGGCGAAGATCAGCTGTGCGGCCCAGCGGCGCTGGCGCGCCGGAAACATGCCGCAGACCGGGCAGCGTGCCTGCTCGGGCACCTCGCGTGCCGCCAGCATGGGGCGTCCGCTGGCCGGCTCCCAGGCCAGCGTCGGCGCGACGATGCACACCTCGCCCGGCAGGTCCTCGGCGGCACCGCCCACCCGGGGCGCTGCATCCCACCAGCGCAGCGCCGGGCCGGCCAGCAGCGTAGCCGTGCCGGCGACTGCGGCGCCCAGCAGAAGTCTTCGAAGGGGCTGCGCAAGCATGTTCACATGCGCGTGTCATGCAGCGCGCCGCCAGTGAGGTCCACGTCCTCGGGCTTGAGCTGGGCGAAGGCGATCACGCGGCCGCCCCATTTCTGGCTGAAGGCCTGGGCCGCCCCCTGGTCGGCAAAGCTGGCGGCCGTGGGCCCCATGGAGCCGTGGCGCTTGCTGCCCAGCACATAGACAGCCTGGCGAGCGTCCGCCCAGTGGCCGACCGGCTTGTCCCAGTCGGCCTTGCCCATGTCCTGCACCCAGGCGCCTTCGACGGCGCGCACCTGCTCGGGTCTGAGCAGGGTGGCCAGCAACTCGGTGCCGTCGCAGAACCAATGCAGCTCAGCGTCACCCTTGTAGCGGATCTGGCCCTTGGGGCCCGGGTAGTCGGCCAGCAGCATGCCGTCCAGCGAGCAGCTGCTGCCGGCAGCAATCTCCTGTGGGCCCGTCGCGCTCTTGGCATCGCCGCCCTCGCGGCTGCAGCCGACCAGGGCGCTCAGGCCCAGGGCGGCACAGCCGCACAGCAGGCGACGGCGGCCCGCATCGGTGATCTTCTTGGTCATGGCTTGAATCTCCATAGCGCCAGCGACAGCGGGGCCACGATCCAGGCGAGCATCGCACCGCCCATCACCCAGGGCTGACCCAGGCTAGGTGGCACGACGCTGGCCAGGCCGTAGAGGCGGCGCACATCGTCCAGCGAGAACACATTGAGGATGCGGAACACGTCCGCCGGATTGAGCAGCAGCACATAGGCCAGCGCGTCGCCGCCGAACTCGCCGCCAGAAGCCACCAGCAGGCCCAGCAGCAGCAGGTCAAACACCAGCACCAGCGAGAACCACAGGCCGATGGCCAGCCCCGAGGCCCGCGCGCGGTCGCGCGCCAGCACCGAGATCAGCATCGCAAGGCTCAGGAAGGCCAGGCCCAGCAGCACCGCGCTGAAGGTGAAGCCGACGTAGTGGTACAGGCCGTACCAGCTGAACTGGCGGAACAGCAGCACAGCGACCAGCGCGAAGCCCGCCAGCGTGGACAGGCTCAGCGCCGCCGCCAGGCCCAGGTACTTGCCCAGCAGCAACTCCAGCCGCGTGATCGGCAGCGCCAGCAGCAGGTCCAGCGAGCCGCGCTCGCGCTCGCCGACGATGGCATCGAAGCCCAGCAGCAGCGCGATCAGCGGGATCAGATAGATGACCAGCGAGACCAGGCTGGCAATGGTGGCCTCGATCGAGCGCGGCCCGATCTGGCCCTGCGCAGCGCCGCCGAAGTAGGTGATGGCTAGCGAGAACAGCGTGAACACCAGAGCCACGGCCAGCACCCAGCGGTTGCGCAGGCGGTCGCGAAACTCCTTGAGGGCCAGGCTGCCGACCTGCCTGAGTTCGAATCCGTCGCTCATGCGGCCTCCCGCAGGTCGAAATAGAGATCTTCCAGGGTTGGCTCCATGATTTTCAGATCGCTCAGCGCCGTGTCCGCCAGTGCGGCCAGCAGCGCCATCTTGCTGCGCCGCGCGCAGCTGACGGTCAGGTTGTGGGTGTCGTCGCGCTGCCATTGCAGGCCCGGGTGCGCCGCGGCCAGCGGCGCCAGGCGCTGCGGCAGCGTGTCGAGCAGCTCGGCAGCACCCTGCAGGGCCAGGCGCAGAGGGCGTGGCGAGAGCGCGCGCAAGACATCCAGCGTGCCGCTGGCGCACAGGCGGCCACCGTTGAGCATGGCCAGCGAGTCCACCCGTTGCTCCAGTTCGGCCAGGATGTGAGAGCTGATCACCAGCGTGACGCCCCGCGCGCGAAGCCGCTCCAGCTGGGTGTAGAAGTCGCGGATCGCCGCCGGGTCCAGGCCGGTGGTGGGTTCGTCCAGCAGCAGCAGACCGGGTTCGCCCAGCAGGGCTTGGGCAAAGCCCAGGCGCTGGCGCATGCCCTTGGAGTACTCGCGCACCGGGCGCTGCGCGGCGCCGCCCAGGCCGACCTGCTCCAGCAGCTGCGGGCACTGCGCCGCATCGGCGCCCTTGAGACGGGCGAAGAAGCGCAGCGTCTCCAGCGCGTTCAGGTTGTCGTAGAGCACCAGGTTCTCGGGCAGGTAGCCGAGCTGGCGGCGCACGGCGCGGGCATGATGCGCGCCCACCTCGCTGCCATTGACCCACAGCCGTCCGTGGCTGGGCGTGATCAGGCCCAGCACCAGCTTGAACAGCGTGCTCTTGCCGGCGCCGTTGTGGCCGATCAGGCCGAAGATCTGGCCGCGCGGCACGCTCAGGTCCACGCCATCCAGCGCCTTGACGCACTGACGGCCGCGGCCGTAGTGCTTGCTCAGGCCCTGCACATGCAGGGCGCTGTCTTTTGAAATTGATTCAGCGGAACTGCCGATCACGCCATTCACTCCATGTCTTGTGTTGGGGCTGCATCGCCGGGCGGGCATCGACCACGCTGGGCACACGCATCACCGGGAATTGCTGGCCGAGCACGCGCAGCGCCTGCACCGCCGGGCTGCCCAGCAGCAGCCTCATGCTGGGATGGCGCCACTGCAGCCGGTCCACGATGTCGTTGGCCTCGTAGGGGATGTCGCCGAAGCCGTCGCCGTCGCGGTCCCATCCCAGGTAATTGCTCCAGTGATTGCCCTTGTCGTTCTGACCCTGGCCATCGCCCCAGCGCTCGTCGCGCGCGCCGATGTAGCGCACCTGCTCGCGGTTGCCGATGAAGTCATTGCCCTGCACGATATTGCGCGTCGAGCCGGCCGACAGATGCACCGCGACGCGGTTGTCGACCACCAGATTGCCGCGCAGCGTCGCGTACTCGACGTCGTAGATGAAGAAACCGCGGTTGTTGCCGGCGACGACGTTGTTCTCGATCACCGAGTCCTGCAGCGTGCGCAGCATGATGCCGAAGTCGCTATTGCCCCAGGTGCGGTTCTTACGCACCGTCTGGTCGCGCACTTCCATCAGGGCCAGGCCGCCGCGGTTGTAGTAGCTGTCGTTGTCCTCCCACAGGTTGTAGTAGGAGTTCATGTAGTGCGTGCCGTAGCGGCTGTGGTGCAGCCGGTTGCCGCGGAACACCGCATGGTGCGACACGTCCACATAGAGCGCGTCGCGCACGAAGCTGATGTTGTTGCCCTCTATGCGCGCGCCCTTGGTGTTGTAGAGCTGGATGCCGTTGCCACGCTGCGCGGAGTTCACATCGCGCAGCCCGGTGATGAGGTTGCGCTCGATGCGCACATCGTCGGCCTTCTCGATCCACAGGCCGAACAGGTTGTAGGTGAGGTCGCACTGGCGAACGACGGCGCGATGGCTGCCCGGTTGTATGTAGATGCCGGCGTGCTGTTCCTTCAGTTCGTGGCCGGAGTCGCGCACGATCAGGCCCTCGATAGTCACGTCGGTCGCGGCCACGCGAATGGTGTCGCCGCGCCGCCCGCCCGAGAGGGTCGGCCGACCGATACCGCGCAGCGTCAGCGGCTTGTCGATGCGCAGGTTCTCGTCGTAGAAGCCGCGTTCGATTTCCACCGTGTCGCCCGCGGCGGCGCGGGCGATCACCGGGGCGATGGCCTCGCCCGCTCGCACGCGCCAGCTGGCTGCCTGTGCCGTGGAACACAGGCAGACGGCAAGCAGGAGTAACTGCGGTAGACGCAGACCGGATAGGCATCGGACCGTCATGCCGGTAGCCACCCCAGGGCCTTAAACGTGAGGAACAGCGCTGCGCCGATCAGCAGGTTCTTGAAGCCCACATAGCTGAGCATGTCCATCCAGCCGGCCACACGGTAGCTGCCGCGCCACCAGGGGCCGTCCTTCACATAGCGACGGCCGCTCATGCGGATCAGCACCTCGTAGACGCTCCATCCGAACCACCAGGCGATGATGGCCGCCGAGGACAGCTTGCCCTGTGCGGCCAGCAGCCAGGCTAGGCTGGCTGCCAGCGCCAACGAGAAGCCGGCCACCTGCAGCGCGCGCTGGCTCTTCCAGCCCTCGCGGCTCCAGGGCCACAGATGGTCTCGCACTTCCATCGCCAGCCAGGCCAGCGCGCCGCGCCCGGCCTTGTGCGCCGGCATGGCCTCATCTGTGGGCATGCGCGGGTCCGGCCCCTGGGCGGCCTTGGCGCTGATGGCCGGCACCAGGTCGATGGGGATGTAGTAGCCGTCGCGGCCGATCGGCGTGATCAGCAGACCGTCGCGCTCACGGCGCTTGCGCTCCCGGGCCAGCGGCGGGCAGCCCTTCTCGTCGGTGTACAGCACCATGCAGTCCAGGCAGTGCAGGCACTCGCGATGGTCGATGCGGCCAGCCGCATCTATGGCCTGGGCACCGCAGCCCACCGCGCAGGCCTTGCAGCTGTTGCAGTCCTGCTTGCGCTTCAGGCCGAACCAGCGGAAGGTGCTGGGCATGGCCAGAGCCGCGCCCAGCGGGCAGATGTACTTGCAGTAGGGGCGCTCGATGAAGATCGACAGGCCCAGCAACACCGCGACGAACAAGCCGTAAGGCCAGGCACGGTTGAACACGCCGACCAGGAAGGTGGTCTTGAAGGGCTCGACCTCGGCCAGCATCTCGGCCCGACCCATATCGAACATCGACACCGCCAGCAGGCCGAAGAAGATCGCGTACTTCAGCCACTTGAGCCGGTCGTGCAGGGCTTGCGGTACGGGCTTCTGCCAGCGCTTGAGGCCCAGCTTGCGGGCCAGCTTGAAGATCGCCTCCGACAGCGAGCCGAAGGGGCACATCCAGCCGCAGAACAGGCCGCGACCGAACAGGAACACCGTAGTGATGATGAAGATCCAGAACACGAAGATAAAGGGATCGCTCAGGAACAGCGACCAGGTCCACTGGAACAGCAGGCTGTGGAACCAGGTCAGCACCTGGGTGATCGAGGGCTGGGCCATCACGCCGAAGCCTACGAACACGATGGACAGTGCCCAGGCGCTGTACTTGAAGGCGTTGACCGGCCACTTGTTCTTGTGCGTGCTCAGGCGTGTCAGCCTCTCGCGCAAGGCGTAGACGACGGTGACGCCGACCAGCAGCGCGGCGAACAGGGCAATCGGCAGGGCCTGGGTCTTCCAGATGCGCACCCAGGGCGCATCGGGTTCCTTCACCATCGGGCGGCCGCCTTGCAGCAGGGCGTCGGGCAACCAGTACTTGGTCTCGAAGACCGCGAAGCTGCGCTGCCCGGTGGCGCGGTCGACCCGGTTGCCCAGAAAGGCCAGCTTCCAGGGATAGGCGGCGGAGAAGCTGGCGCTGCGGATGATGAAGATGGCGGACTCGTCATAGGCCGGCGCGCCGGCGGCCGAGAGCCCGTAGAGGTTCAGCGAATCCAGGTCGCGGAAGGTGAAGCTGTCGGCCTCCTGCTTGACCTGCACGCGGTCGTAGATGCCACCACGCACGAAACCTGAGCCCTTGAAGGATTCGGCTCCGGCGCTGCGGATGATGAAGAAGGCATGCTCGCCGTCCTTGAGCCGCGCGCGCAGCGCGGCGTAGCTGCTGTCGCCCAGCAGGCTGGCGCCCAGATCAGGGTGATTCAGGTCGCCGAACCACAGCTCGATGAAAGGTTCGCTGCTGCGCTCCAGCCCGACTTGTTCGGGCCTAACCCGCAGCTGCTTGACGGCGCCCATCTTCAGCAACTGCTCCCAGCTGTAACGCGTGCCGCTGCTGGCCCAACGGGCCTGCGCGCGGAGGGTGGGCTCGATGATGCCGACTTGCCGCGCCACGGCGCTGCCCGAGAGCTGCATCACCTGGTTCTGTGCCACCACGGTGACGGTGGCGCCGGAGATAGCGTCCACGCCGTGGATGTTCTCGTCCGGCCGCGAGGGGCCGACCTCGATCTGGTCCTTGACAGACTTGCCCAGGTACTGGTCGTTGAACTTGATCAGCGCCGATTCGGGGATGCCCAGCAGCAGGATGGGCTCGGAGTGCTTGAGCACCTTGACGCCGACATAGCGGCCCTGCCTGTCCATGCCGATCAGCGTGACCACCGGCTTGCCCGAGTAGGCGGGGGTGTCGGTGATGTCGGTGGACAGCATCACATAGCCGAGCAGGGCGGGCTTGCCCGAGGCATCGGCCGCGCCATAGGCCTCGACGTAGGGCGGCTGTCCCTTTCGATGGGAGAAGCTTAGCGCCGCGGGAAAGACCTCGCGGCAGGGGACGCGCGAGCACAGATCGGGCTCGGTGGCCAGATCCGGTGGCAGCTGCGCCTCATAGGCCTGCTGGGAGGGGGCGGCCTGCGCACAAGCGGCCGCCAGAAAAAAAACCGCGGCCGCCACCCGAAGGCAGGCCGCGAACAGTCGATCAACAACTACCGGCATCTCGATTCTCGTTATCGACCTGCCGGGCCAGCCGGCTCGAGTGGCTGGCCCGCAGGTTTGTTTCGCCCTTACGCTTCCACGATCATGCGGGTACGCATCTCCAGGTGCAGGGCGTGGCAGAAGTGCGTGCAGTAGCACCAGTACACGCCGGGCTCACCGGCGATGAAGGTGACCGACGCCGTCTCCTGCGGGTTGACGATGAAGTTGACGTTGTGGCCCGGAATCGCGAAACCGTGCGTCAAGTCCTCGATCTTGTCCAAGTTGGTCAGGATCAGCGTGACCTCGTCACCCTTCTTGACCTTGAACTCGCGCAGCGAGAAGGCCGGGGCCAGCGAGGTCATCTTCACGGTGACCTTCTTGCCGTTGCGGAACACGCCCGACTCCTTCGCGTCCTTGACGGCGTTGGGGAAGTCGTCCAGCGCGTAGACCTGCTTGGGCTTGAGCAGATCGCGCTTGAAGATGATGAAGTCATGCGGCTCGCCACGCACCGGGTGGTCGGCCATCAGCACCATCTTCTCGCCGGAGATGTCGATCAGCTGCTCGTTCTCAGCATGCAGCGGGCCGACCGGCAGGAAGCGGTCCTTGGAGAACTTGCAACCGACCGCCAGATACTTGCCGTCGGCAGCCACGGTCTCCGACTGCGACGCGTTGATGTGGCCGGGTTGGTAGTGCACATCGATGCGATCCACCACGTATTTGGCGTTCTTGTCTCCCTTGTGGAAGGCAATCGCCTTGTCCACGTTCCACTTCACCACCTGGCTGTCGAGGAAGAGGGTGGTGTAGGCATTGCCGCGGCCGTCGAAGGCGGTGTGCAGAGGGCCCAGGCCCAGTTCGACTTCGGCGGCGATGGCGCCGTCGAGCTTCTCGAGTTTGCCGTCGAACCACTCCAGCACCTTCGCCAGTTCGATCACTGTCGCCGTCGGCGAGAGCTTGCCGGCGCAGATGAAATACTTCTGGTCCGGGCTGGCGTTCACACCGTGTGGATTCTTCGGCACCGAGACATAGGCGGTAAGCGCCGTCTTGGCATCCTTGTTGGCCTCGCGCGTGCCGTCCACTACAGGCACCTTTGACGTGCCGATGGTCTTGAACTTACCAGCCTTGACAGCCTCCTCGATGCGGGCGACGTTGAAGAACAGGCAGGCGTCGCGCTCCGCGGACATCATGTCCTCGTACTTGGCGCCCATCTCGGTGTTGTACTGATTGGTCGCCGCCAGCTTGCCGTCGAAGCTGGTCGCCACCAGATCGCAGTTGCCGTCGATCAGCACCTGCCAGCGCACTTCCATCGTCTCTGCGTCCACGCAGCTGAACAGCGAGCGGTACTTGCTGCTGTCTTCGGTCCCGGCGTTCGGCAGCGGCGTGGAGAATTCGCCGCCGCAGAACACGCGGGTGGTGTAGTTGATCTTCGGGTCGACCGGGTCACGCTTGTCCGGGAAGATGCCGTGGAAGCCCTGCACATTGGGCAGTTGCGTGATCTTGTCGCAGACGAAATAGTCCAGGCGGATACGGGCGATGCGACTGTTGATCTTGTCGTTGATCCAGGCGTAGCGGCCGTCGTAGTTGCCGTCCTTGTAGGAGGCATGCGTGTGGTGGGTGTCGCCCACTGTGTAGCGCAGTGAGCCGTCGGCCTTGGTGCCCATGACCTTCTTGGACTCATTCGTGTGACCCCAGCCCA
This sequence comes from Roseateles sp. T103, assembly GCF_057219915.1. Classification (NCBI taxonomy): domain Bacteria; kingdom Pseudomonadati; phylum Pseudomonadota; class Betaproteobacteria; order Burkholderiales; family Sphaerotilaceae; genus Roseateles; species Roseateles sp. T103. The sequence continues at coordinate 270,861 of NZ_JBXVVS010000002.1, read as the reverse complement.
CCAGCGCATCCGGCACAAAGCAGGGAATACGCAGCAATTCGCGGCCCGAGGGCAGACCCAGCACACGCATATCGCCGGTGTGTCCGCCGCTCCACAGGCCGTAGTAGGTGTCGAGCTCGCCCGGCTTCAGGTGGGCGCCGGAGGCCGCGCCGCCGTGGGCGGGCGTTGTGCCGGAGGCCGCGGCAGGCGCGGTCGGGGCGTCGGACTTCTTCTCGGCGCAGGCCGCGGCGCCCAGGGTCAGGCCGGCGAGTGCCGCGCTGTTGATGAAGCGGCGGCGTGCGAGGCCCTTGGGTTCGGGCTGGACGTCGGTCTTTAGGGTTTGGTCTTCACTCATGGTTCTACCTTCTTCTAGGTTGCACGATGGATAACAGGAGGTGCCCGCGCCTGGGGCGCTGGCGTCGGGACGGGGTGAATCGACAGCCATGCGTCGCAACTGACGGCCTTGTTGATCGGGGGCGGCTGCGACGATTCGTCTTGCCCGGATGGCAATGCGGTCAGCTCATCAATTAGGCACAGTGCGCACTCCGGAGCGCCGCGTGGGTCGAGAGCTCCGTCTTCGACGGCAAGGCCGCTCTCGATGTCGACGATGCGCATGGGCCCGAGCGATGAGCAGACCGTAGCCAGCGTCGCGGGGCGAATCAGGGGTGCCGCGTAGGCCAGCGACCAGCTGATCAGCAGCGCCAACAGCACCCAGGCGCAGCGGCGGGGCATGCGCGAGCGGATGGGAGCGATGGAGAGCGTCACGGTGAGCGATCAACTAATTAGGCAGGCGGATGTTCAACAGTCGATGTGTCTCCAACGTTGATCTGCGTCAGACGAGCCAGCAATGGATAAAAGATGTATGAAAAATAGAACAATTAGCTGGCGAACGAACGAGCTGCCGTCCAGAATGTGCGCATCCCAGCCAGTACAACGTTCGAAAGGCTCCTATGAAGAAGATGCAAATTCCCAGCGCTCTGATGCTGGCGTCGGCGCTGCTGCTTGCTGCTTGCGGCAAACAGAGCGAGACGCCCCCTGCAGCGCCGGCAGCGCCGCCGCACCAGGCCGCAGCGCCTGCGCCGGCCCCTGCAGCGGAGAACTCCGTGGGCAAGAGCGTCTATGGCAAGACCTGCGCGATGTGTCATGCGGCCGGCGTCGCGGGTGCACCCAAGCCTGGCGACAAGGCTGACTGGGGGCCGCGCATCGCCCAGGGCAACGAGGTGCTCTACAAGCACGCCATCGAGGGCTACACGGGCGCCAAGGGCATGATGCCGGCACGCGGCGGAGCCGCTTCGCTGACGGACGACGAAGTCAAGGCGGCGGTGGATTTCATGGTGGCGCAGTCGCGCTGAGGTCTGCATGGCGGCATCGATTTCGTCGCGGCGTCGTTCGCTGACCCTGGGCGCCTTGGCTTGTGTGCTGCTGCCGCGTGCGGCGCTGGCGCATGGCGCGGTTGGCGCTGCGGTGCAGCGCAGCTCCGCGCCGTTGATGGGCACGCAGATCGACATCGTTGTTGAGCATTCCAACGCGAGCTTGCGTACCCAGGCGCTCGATGCGGCCTGGGCCGAGATGCTGCGCCTGTCGGAGATGATGAGTCGCTACCGCAGCGCGAGCCAAGTCAACCTGCTGGCGCGTGCGGCGGGCGCTGCGGCCGTACCGGTGGCGCCTGAGCTGATGGCCGTGCTGCAGCAGGCGCAAGAGCTGGCGCGACTGAGCGGAGGACGCTTCGACGCGACGGTTGGCGCCTATGCCGACTGGCGTTTCGAACCGGGCAGCCCGGCACATCTGCCCGACGCTGCAGAGCTGACGAAGCAGCGCACTCTGGTTGGTGCGCCGGGCCTGCAGCTGAATCCGCAGACTGGCACGGCGAGGCTGGGGCGACCCGGCATGCGTCTCGATCTGGGCGGTATTGCCAAGCTCCCCATCCTGGAGGCGGGCTTGCGTACCCTGCACCGGCATGGCGTGTCCGATGCGCTGATCAACGGCGGCGGCGACGTGCTGTGCAGCGGCACATTGCAGGGTCGGCCCTGGCGCATCGGCCTGCGCGATCCGCGCTCACCGCAGCAACTGCTGGGCGTGTTGGCGCTCAGCGGCGGCGTTGTCGCGGCCTCGGGCGATTACGAACGCGGTTTCGATCTGGGCGGCCGGCGTTATCACCATATCCTCGATCCTCGCAGCGGCCAGCCCAGCCAGGGCCTGCGCGGCCTGGCCCTGGTGGCGCGCGACGTGCAAGCCGTCAACGGGTGGGGTGCGGCCATGATGGTCGCCGGCAAGGCGCAGTCGCAACAATGGCTGCGCGAGCAACTGCCCGGCGTCGGGGCCATGCTGGCCGAGCCGGGCGCGGTATGGCTCTCGGCGGGCTTGCGCTCCAGGCTCTTGCCGGCGGCATAGCCCCGGGCTCAGGGCCTGGGTGCCTTGCGCCCCGCAGGGCTGCTCAGCAGCCAGGGCAAGTAGCGCAGGCACCAGCCCATCGCGAGCATCGCGAAGCCGGCCGCGGTAGCGACAAGCAGGCCGCGCTTTGGCCACAGGCCGGCAGCCATGCGCAGCAGCAGCGTGGCCTGGAGCAGCCACTGCAGCGCCCACAGCATGCGGTCCACTGCGACGCTGCGCCCCTGCTGTACGGCGCTGACACGGCTGACCATGGCCAGCAGCGTGGTGCCCATGAAGCCCAGGTACAGCGCGTGGTTCGGCAGCGCCTGCTCGACCAGGCCGGCGCTGGCTAGCGCCTGCAGGGCAAGAGCGACAGCCAGCCAGTGATAGCCCAGGTGCAGCTGCGCGATCAGCGGTGTGCGCCGCGGCAGGGCCAGAGCCGGCTGCCAGGAGTCACGTAGCAGCAGGGCGGCGAGCAGGGCCAGGTAGGACATGCCCGGCCAGCGCAGCAGGCTGAGTGCGGGGATGCTCGGTGTGATCGCGAGGAGGGCGCGGATCAGCAAGCCGACGAGCAGCAGCATGAACAGTCCGGCGGCGCGTCGGCCCAGGGCATGCAGAAACGGTGTCAGCCGCTGCAGCGCCAGCGCGAACACGCCGGTCACGCCGAAGTCCAGGCCCAGCCGCGTGGCCAGAGCCAGTCGCGCGAGGTCCAGCGGCGCGCTGGCTGCAATCAGCAACGCCAGGCCGATGACGGCGAGGCCTGCGGCAATGCCCTGCGCGTGGGGCGAGCGGCGCGCCTGCGGCAGCAGGCACAGGCGCAGCAGTGCGCCAGCGCAGGCCAGCACGGCCAGGCTCGCGCCGAGCAGCCCGACGCTGGCCAGCGCTGGCCAGTGCCACAGATCGGCCGCAATCACCAGCACCCATCCGCCGGCCGCTGCCACAGCTGGCGCGATCGACAGGCGGCCATCGGGTGGCTCCAGCCCCAGCCAGCGCGGCGGCGCGGTGAAGGCGAAACCGGCAATGAACAGCGGCATGAAGCCCAGGCCCATCAGCATTGCATGCAGCGGTACCGGCGGCAGCAGACCCGGACTGTTATCGGCCATCAGCCGCCAGCACCACCAGGCTGCGCCGCTCAGCCAGACCAGCGCCGCGGCGATGAACAGCGGCCGATGTGGGGCGAGGCGGGCCGCTGCTGCCATCGTGCGCCCCGCGCCACTAGCGCGGCAGGTAGAAGCTGGCCTTGGAGGCGTAGCTCACGCCCGTGCGGTCGAGGTCCTGCGCGCGCAGCTGCACCGGGTGCGCTCCAGCTGCGAGCTTGGGGCTGTAGGGCAGGCGAAGCTGCACCGTGACGGTGTGGATGCTGGCCGGCGGCACGCTCAGTTCGCTGCTGGCGCCGGTCAGCCGCAGGCCGGGCAGGCCCTCAACGCCGAGCTGCAGGCGCAGCGGCTGCTCGCTTCGGTTCATCAGCTGCAAACGGTAGACGTTCTCGATGGCACCGTCCTCGACCTGGCGGGCCAGTGTGTTGCGGTCCTTGATGACGTCGATCAGCAAGGCTTCGCGATTGGCGATGCTCCAGCCCATCGCGCCGGCCAGCAGCGCCAGCGTCGCGCCGTAGAGCAGCACGCGCGGTCGCATCGCGCGGCGCAGCATCTGCGCGCGGGTCCAGCCCTTGCTGATGCCGTTCTCGGTGGCGTAGCGGATGAGCCCGCGCGGTGCGCCGATCTTGTCCATCACCTGGTCGCAGACGTCGATGCACGCCGCGCAGCCTATGCACTCGTTTTGCAGGCCCTTTCGTATGTCTATGCCGGTGGGGCAGACCTGCACGCACAGCGTGCAGTCGACGCAGTCGCCCACGCCTTGGGCGAGCAGATCGGCGCTCTTCTTCGAGCGCGCGCCGCGCGGCTCGCCGCGCTTGGCGTCGTAGCTGATGATCAGCGAGTCGGCGTCGATCAGTGCGCTCTGGAAGCGCGCATAGGGGCAGATGTACTTGCACATCTGCTCGCGCAGATAGCCGGCATTGCCGTAGGTGGCGCCGGCATAGAACAGCACCCAGAACAGCTCCCATGGTGAGAGCGCGAAGGCGCCCATGCTGGAGCCGAGTTCGCGTATCGGCGTGAAGTAGCCGACGAAGGTGAAGCCGGTGAACAAAGCCAATGCCAGCCAGCCGCCCTGCTTTGCGCCCTTGCGCCAGAGCTTGTCCCAGCCCCAGGCTGCGGCGTCGAGCTTGATGCGCGCCTGGCGGTCACCCTCGGTATGGCGCTCTATCCACAGGAAGAGCTCGGTGTAGACGGTCTGCGGGCAGCTGTAGCCGCACCACAGCCGTCCCGCCACTGCGGTGAAGAAGAACAGCGCCAGCGCACTGAGCACCAGCAGCGTGGCCAGGTAGATGAAGTCCTGCGGATAGAGCACCAGGCCAAGCACATAGAAGCGTTGTGCCTCGAGGTCGAAGAGCAGGGCCTGGCGGCCGTTCCACTGCAGCCAGGGCATACCGTAGAAAAAGAGCTGGGTCAGCGCAACGAAGATCCAGCGCCAGTTGGTGAAGCGACCGCTGACCGAGCGGGGATAGACCTTGGCTTCGGCGGCGTAGAGCGAGAAGGAGACGGGCGTTGTAGGTTCAGGTGTCGGGGGCATCGTGCGCGCGGCGGCCGCGTTGCGGGTGCGCCATGGTGACTGGCTGGGCCACGGCTCGCGCTCGTGCGGCCAGGCGCGGCGTTGGCAGTAGCTCGGCCAAGGTATGGGCATCCAGTTGCTCGAGGAACGCAGCCAGGGCCTTGTTGAAGATGCCGGTCAGTCGGCACTGGCCGGTGAGCGTGCAGGCATTGAGCTCGCCCAGGCATTCGACGAGATAGAAGTCCGGCTCGATGCTGCGCACCAGTTCGCCGAGCTGGATGTCCTCGGGCGCCAGCGCGAGCTTCATGCCGCCGCCTTTGCCGCGCACCGTGGTGATCCAGCCGCCCAGACCCAGCTGATGGGTGATCTTGGTCAGATGTGCCTCCGAGATGCCGTAGGCCTGCGCCACTTCCGCCGTGGTGCACAGCCGCTCCGGGTTGCGGCCGAGGTGGATCAGCAGGCGCAGCGCGTAGTCGGTCATCGTGGTCAGTCGCATCGAATCGTTCCTCTCGTTCAGCCTGGCTGCCCGTCCAAGCGGGGGCGCATCAGTATCGGTGCATAGCGCCACAGGTAGAGCGCGAAGGCCAGGGTCCACAGTGCGGCGGACAGCTGCACCGCCAGCATCAGGCTGGCCGGCCAGAGCAAGGGCAGCAGCACTCGCACGAGCGCAGCGCCCAGCATGGCCAGGTAGGCGCCCTGCTCGAGCGGGCCGGCGCGCAGCGGCCGGCCGGTGTGGCCCAGCGCGGTACGCGTGATCATGCCCAAGGTGATCAGGCCGATCACGCCGAGCGTCAGCGCGTGGGTGGCCGGCCCGGCCGCGATCCAGCCCAGCTCGGCCGCGGCGCGCAGCCCCAGGTGCACAGGCAGCCACAGATAGGCGGCGTGCAGCACCCAGACCAGCGCATTGCCCAGCGTCTTCCAGGGCTGCCAGAGCAGCAGGCGCCACAGGTGCGCGATCAGCGCGACGAGCAGGGCGGCGGCCAGCACAGGCCCGCGCACGCCCAGGGCGTCCAGCGCCATCAGCGTCAGCACGCTGCCCAGTGCGGCCTTCTCCACACGCGGATCGCGCCTGGACTGCATGCCGGGCACACCATTGTTGGAGAACATCGGCACGATGCGTCCGGCCATCACCGCGATCATGAAGAGCACGATGTCCAGGCCGAGTGGCAGGCCCAGGCCGCCGGCCAGATCAGCGGGCCACGCATCGGACAGGAGCAAATGCCCCATCAGGTGCAGATGCAGCGCGCCGCTGGCCAGGCCCATCGCGACCAGCAGGCCGACGAAGAAGTAGTTGCGCCGGTTCTGGGCGGCATGCAGCGCCCGCCACAGCCCCCAGGCGGCCAGCCAGGGCACGGCCATGTTGAGCGCGAGCGAGGCCCAGGGCCAGGGCGAGAGCACCAGCAGCCTTGCGCTCACCCACAGCGCGGCCAGTGCCATCAGCGCGCCCCCGGTGGGCGTGGGCTGGCCGGACCAGTTGCGGCCGGCAGTGAAGAGAAAGCCGACGATCACCGCCAGCGCATAGCCGAAGACCATCTCATGGCCGTGCCAGGCCGCGCCTTTGAGCCAGCCGTGCTGCAGCACGCCGCTGAACTGCAGCACCCATAGCGGCACGCTCAGAGCCGCGAAAGCCGCGGCGAGCAGGTAGAAGGGGCGGAAGCCAAGCTGCCACAGCGCGATGCCGCCGCGCTGCACCGGCCGCGGTTCTTGCAGGGGAACGAAGACGCTGCTCATGTCAACTCCCGCGGCCTCAGTGCCCGCCGCCGCCACAAGAGCCGCAGCAGCCCCGGGCGGCCAGCCGGGTGATGCGGCTGCGCCATTGCGCCGGGCCTTGCTCCAGGGTCTGCCAGTCCTGCTGATGGCCCCACTGGGCGATGAACTCGGCGCGCAGAGGGCGAGGTTCATGGTCGGTGATCAGTTCCAGCGCCTGGCCCGGCGACAGCGAGGCGAAGGCTGAAAGGATGGTGGCATGCCGTTGAGGGCCTGGAATCAATCGGGCATCGATCTCGATGGCGCTTGCGGTGTTGTCCAGCATGGGTCGCGATAATAAGGTGCATTGAAAGTACAACTATTCTGGGTGCGCGCCTCTCAGAAAGCAATATAAAAAATATAGCTTTTGAGCGAGAGCAAGTCGCGCCGGCCTGGATGGCCCGACCATGAGCTCATGAACGAGACCGCGAAGCGACCGCCCTTGCCCCTGGTCTACAGCTGTTCTGGCTGCTCCGACGCGGCCCAGCTCGCCAACCATCTGGCCGTACGTCTGGACCGTGCCGGGCTGGCCGAAATGTCCTGTATCGCCGGTGTCGGCGGCGGCGTGCCCAATCTCGTGCGCAAGGCGCGAGAGGCGGCGCACGGTGGTCGCCCCATCCTTGCGCTGGATGGCTGCGTGCTGGCCTGCGCCAAGGCCTGCCTGGCCACGCAGGGGCTGGCGCCCACCCGGCATGTGCGCTTGCATGAGCTGGGCGTGCGCAAGCACTACCACAGCGACTTCGACACCGCCCAGGCCGACCAGCTGTTCTCCCGCCTGGCCGAGGAACTGCAGGCGACGACCCAGAGCTGAGCACGCAATCGCGCAATCCTTGCGCTGGGACAAGGGCAGGCGAGGCCTCCAAATGCGAAACGTTCGCATTCGTGGCTAAGATGCCTCCATGTATCCCGTTCCCGAGCGCAGCCGCGGCCGCGACGCTTCCGATCCGCCTACGCTGGACCAGCTGCCCAGCGGCGCGCGTGCCCGTGTCCAGCGCGTCGTCGCGCCGCCGGCCCAGCCCGAATGGCAGCGGCAGCTGCAGGACCTGGGCTTCGTGCCCGGTGCCGAGGTCGCGCTGCTGCGCCGCGCGCCCTGGGGCGACCCGCTGGTGATCGCGGTGGAGGGCAGCCGCTTTGCCCTGCGCCGCGCCGAAGCGCGCTGTGTGCAGCTCGAGCCGGTGGTGCAGCCGGCATGAGCGCCGTCCGTCAGGACGCCGTGGTCCATGTGCACCGCGGCGGGCCGCTGGTGGCCCTGCTGGGCAACCCGAACTGCGGCAAGACCACGCTGTTCAACCGGCTGACCGGCAGCCACCAGAAGGTGGCCAACTATGCCGGCGTCACGGTGGAGCGAAAGGAGGGGCGCTTCAGCACGACGGCCGGCAAGACGCTGCGCCTGCTCGACCTGCCCGGCGCCTACAGCCTCTATCCGCGCAGCCCCGACGAGCGCGTCACCGTCGATGTGCTGCGTGGCCAGGCCAGAGGCGAGAAGCGGCCCGACCTGCTGTTGTGCGTGGTCGATGCCAGCCATCTGCGGCGGCACCTGCGCCTGGTGCTGGCGGCGCGCCGCCTGGGCCTGCCGATGGTGGTGCTGCTCAATATGGCCGATGTCGCCGAGGCGCGCGGTCTGAAGATTGACGCTGCCGCGCTGGCGCGCGAGCTGGGCGTGCCGGTGCTGCGCCTGGTGGCAGTCAGCGGCGACGGCGTGAACGAACTGCGTGGCCTGCTCGATGGGCCGGATCTCTGGCGCGTGCCGCCAGTGCCGACCGGGGTGGACGACGAGTCCGGCGACCACCTGCGCGTGCAGGCCATGCTCGAGCGCCTGGGACTGGCGCAGGAGCTGCCGCAGACCGGCAGCGACCGCATCGACGCGGTGGTCTTGCATCCGGTCGCGGGGCCGCTGCTGCTGGTGCTGCTGCTGTTCCTGATGTTCCAGGCGGTGTTCTCCTGGGCCGAGGCGCCGATGCAGGCGATCGAGGCGGGCGCTGGCTGGCTGGGCCAGCAGATCGCCGCGGGGCTGCCCGAGGGCTGGCTGCGCAGCCTGCTGGTGGATGGCGTCATCGCCGGCGCGGGCGGGGTGCTGGTCTTCCTGCCGCAGATCCTGATCTTGTTCTTCTTCATCCTGGTGCTGGAGGAGTCGGGCTATCTGCCGCGCGCGGCCTGGCTGCTGGACCGGCTGATGGGCAGCCTGGGCCTGTCGGGGCGCAGCTTCATCCCGCTGCTGTCCAGCTTCGCCTGTGCGATCCCCGGCATCATGGCCACGCGCAGCATCGCCAGTCCGCGCGACCGCCTGGTGACGATGGCACTGGCGCCGCTGATGACCTGCTCGGCACGGCTGCCCGTGTATGCGCTGCTGATAGCCGCCTTCATCCCCAGGCGCGAGCTGGCCGGCGGCTGGGTCGAACTGCAGGGGCTGGTGCTTTTCGCGCTCTACATGGCTGGCATCGTCGGTGCTGCCGGCCTGGCCTGGCTGCTCAAGCGCTATGGCGGCGGCATGCAGGCGCATACGCTGATGATGGAGCTGCCCAGCTACCACTGGCCGCGGCTGCAGAACCTGGCGCTGGGCCTGTGGCAGCGGGCTGTGGTGTTCATCAAGCGCGTGGGCTCGATCATCCTGCTGCTGTCGCTGCTGATCTGGCTGCTGGCGAGCTTCCCCGCTGGCGCGGACGGCACGCCGTCTATCGAGGCCAGCTGGGCCGGGCAGCTGGGTCGCGCGATGGCGCCGGTGTTCGAGCCGATCGGCTTCAACTGGCAGATCTCGATGGCGCTGGTGCCCGGCATGGCCGCACGCGAGGTGGCGGTGAGCGCGCTGGCCACGGTCTATGCGCTGGCCGAGACTGGCGCCGACGAGGCCGCTGGCACGCTGGCGCCGCTGATCGGCGCGCAGTGGAGCCTGGCAACCGGTCTGTCGCTGCTGGCCTGGTATGTGTTTGCGCCGCAATGCCTCGCGACGCTGGCCACGATCAGGCGCGAAAGCGGCAGCTGGCGCTTCGTGCTGGCGCTGGCGCTGGGCCTGTTCGCGCTGGCCTACCTGGGCAGCTTGCTCACCTACCGGTTTGCCTTGCTGCTCGGTGCGGGCTGAGCGCGATCGGCGGCCAGGGCTCACCTTGACCGCCGGCAACCGTGCGCGCCACTGCATGGGCGATGATGCGAGCCTGCCATATTGTCCCAACAGCGCCTGCTGATCGTTCCCGATGCTCAAGATGCTTCCAGCCGCGGTGCGCGGCGTGATCGCTGCGGCCTTGCTCGGCCTCAGCACCCTGCTTGGCTTTGCGCTGATCATCCTGCCCTCGCTGGTCAAGCTCCTCGTGCCCATTCCGGTGGTCAGCCTGTTCTGCACGCGCCTGATCAGCGGCATCGCTAGCGGCTGGGTGGCGATCAACAACGCCTGGATCGTGGCCGTCGGCAACCCGCCCTGGGACGTGCAGGGCATCGAGGGCCTGCACCAGCGCGGCTGGTACCTGGTCTCACCCAATCACCAGAGCTGGGTGGACATCCTGGTGCTGCAGCGCGTCTTCCACGGCCGCATTCCCTTCCTCAAGTTCTTCCTCAAGCACGAGCTGATCTGGGTGCCGGTGATCGGGCTGTGCTGGTGGGCACTGGACTTCCCCTTCATGAAGCGCGGCCGCAGCTCCGGCGCCAAGGCGGCCGACCTGGCGACCACGCGCAAGGCCTGCGAGAAGTTCAAGAAGCTGCCCACCACGGTGATCAACTTCGTCGAGGGCACGCGCTACACCGAGGCCAAGCATGCGCAGCAGAACGGACCGTATCGTCATCTGCTCAAGCCCAAGATCGGCGCGCTGAGTGTGGCCTTGGCGACGATGGGCGAGCAGTTCGAGGCCCTGCTCGACGTGACCCTGGTCTACCCCGATGGCCGGCCGACCTTCTGGCACCTGCTCTGCGGTGAGGTCGGTCGCGTGATCGTGCGCGTTCAGCCGCGGCCTATCCCTGCCGAACTGGTCGGCGGCGACCCGCAGCAGGACCGCCGGCTGCTGGTGCTCACCGGGCGATGGATCGAGATGCAGTGGGCCGAGAAGGACGCGCTGATCGAGCAGCTCTTGCGCGAGGCCGAAACGGCAGTACCGCCTAGGCAGCGCTGAATCGCGCGAACCAGCCGGCCGGGTGGTGCGCCAGCGCCACCGAGGCCATAAAGCAGAACAGCGCCAGCGCGGCGATCAGGCAGGCGCTCTTGCCGCCGCGTGTCGGCGCACGCTTGAGCGCGAACGAGCCGAGCACGATGTAGAGCAGCAGCAGCGCGAGCTTGGTACCCAGCCAGCTGTGGTGCAGCGGATGCAGGCCGAGCAGGATCCACAGCGTGAGGCCGGCGGCCAGCAGCAGCACGTCGATCGCGACGCTGAGGCGCCGCGCCAGCGGCTGCATGGGCCAGTCGGCGCCGGCGATCACGCCCAGGCCGCGGGCGGCGAACAGCGTGCCGCTCAGGCCCACCAGACCGATGTGCGCGTGCTTGATCGCGAGATAGATCTGGCTCATGGGCATTTCATGCGTGCAGCCCGGCGGCCTTGCGCGCAGGCGTGCCGCTCAGGCGCAATCAGGCGCGATCAGGGGCAATCAGGCGTAATAGGCCTCGACCGTGCCTTTGAGCTTGATGGTCAGCGGCTGGCCGCGGCGGTCCACCGCCTTGCCGGCCGGCACCTTGATCCAGCCTTCGCTGATGCAGTACTCCTCGACATCCTTGCGCTCCTTGCCGTTGAAGCGGATGCCGATCTCGGCCTGCTGCTCCATGATGGCCTTGTTGAAATGCGGGCTGCGCGGATCGACGGACAGGCGGTCGGGCAGGGGGATCTGGCTCATGTTCGGTGGGAGTGGGGTTCTTGCGAAGCGGCGATTGTCGGCCAAGTGGGGCCGGGGTCTGTTCCGTGGACGAATCCAGACGCCTCGCGAATGCTGCCAATCGACCGCCGCAGGGGCGGGCAAGCAAGCGCGTCAGCTCCAACCGGCGCTTGGTCTCCGGCTCAAGATTGGATCGACCGACAGCCAAGCCAGGCTCACAGCGGCGGAAAGCGATGCGCACCTTGCGCGGGCATCTTGTACATGCAAGCAGAGAACAGCGGGTCTTGGAGCCAGCCGCCCAGCCAAGCCCGTACCGACGCCAAGTCCAGGCCTGCAAACCATTCCGGGTCCACCGCGGCGAACTGACGGACGAAGGGGAACACGGCCAAGTCGGTGGCGCATGGCGTGGCGCCGCCCAGGTAGGGCGCGCCATGCAGACGTGCCTGCAGTGGCCGCAGCAGCGCGTCCACTGCCCAGTCGCGGTGCGCTTCCGGCGCGCTGGGCTCAGCCGCGTAGCGCTGCGGATACTTCCAGCGGTCCAGATGATGCTTGAAGGCGCCGTCGTTCCGTTGCAGCAGGTCGAGGTTCGCCGCTGTCTGTGCGCGCGCCCAGCAGCCCTGCGCATCGGGCGCAGTCAGTGCCCAGCGCATGATCTCCCAGCTCTCGTCGATCACGCTGCCGTCCGGCAGCTGCAGCACCGGCACCGTCGCCTTGGGCGACAAGGCCAGCAGGCTGGCTGGCTTGTCGCGCAAGCTGACCTCCACCGCCTCGAAGGCCCGCCCGGCTTTCAGCAGCGCCATGCGTGCGCGCATCGCGTAGGGGCAGCGACGGAAGGTATAGAGCCGCGGCATCGGCGAGCCCGCGGGCAAGGGCGCTGTGTGCGGCTCAATCAACCCGCAGTACCTCGAATCGCTGTTGGACTGAAGCGACCTGGATCGACACCTCATCGCCCTCGTGCTTGCCCAGCATGGCTTGGCCCAATGGGGACGCGCAGCTGATGACCTGAACGTGCTGGGCGCTGCTCGGCAACAGCAGCTTCATGCTGCCGCCATCCGGGCCGAGGAAGAGCAGCTGCTGCTTGTCATCGGCATCGAGCAGGCTGACCAGCGCGCCAAGCTGAATGCCTTGGCTGGCATCGTAGGCGCGTGGGCGGAATTGCTGCCAATGGCTCATCGCCTGGCGGATGGCTTCGGCGCGGCGAGCCTGGCCGGTGGCCAGGTAGGAGGCCTCAAGACCCAGCGTGTCGTACTTGTTCTCGGCGATGTTCTCCTCGTGTGTCGCCGTCTCATGCGCCGTCCGCGCCCCATGCTCGGCTCGAAGCAGGTCTTCGCCGAGCCGTTCCAGCACGTGCCGCTGCAGCAAGAATTTATCCATGATGAAAACTAGGCAAGCACTCGAACAAGTGAAGGACGCCTTCATTGTGAACGCCTCCACCAGCCGCCGACGCTTCTGCTGGCTGCCGCCTGACTTCAGCCGAAGGGCCGCTGAAGCCATCGACGACGCCGAGCGCCAGTCCCGGAGCGCGAGACAAGCTGTTCGCCGCGGACGAAGTGCCCGCTGCACAGAGGTCGCTCGCCAAGCAAGTGGCGCTTCAGGCTGGTAGCAGTCGCTCGGTTCTTGACCGCCCAGTGACCGCTTCAGCCTGCACCGGACAGTCGGCTGCTCAAGACTTGAATGACTGCTAGTGATCCCGTGCGACCCCACAGAGCGAGACACACCCCGGGTGCGTCTCCACTCGCGCGACGAAGGACGCAGGAGTCGATGGAGCGAGTCGGCCGAGGGCACCGGCTCGACTCCGCCTCATATGGCCGCCTCTGATGGCTGCGCCGACACCACTGCCGCGCAGAGCGGCTCCGAGACAATCAAATCTCTGTCTGTTCCGAAATCTCAAGGGCGTCGTCGACCTCGATACCCAGATACCTGACAGTGGACTCCAGCTTGGCGTGCCCAAGCAGCAATTGCACAGCGCGCAGGTTCTTTGTGCGACGGTAGATCAAAGTCGCTTTTGTTCTTCGCATGGAATGTGTTCCGTAGTCGGCACGATCCAAGCCCAGTTCGTCGACCCAGTGGCCGAGGATTCGCGCGTACTGTCTGGTTCCCAGATGAGGCGATCGATGGAGCCGACTGGGGAAGAGATAGTCCTCTGGCTTCAGACCGGCCTGCCTGATCCATGCATGCAAGGCATCCCTTGCAGCCTGCGTGATCTCGAATTGCACGGGGCGTTGAGTCTTGTGCTGCATGACGATCGCACGCGTCGCCATCTGATCTCCGTGGCATACGTCCCTGACTCTGAGCGCCACAAGGTCACATCCGCGCAGTTTGCTATCAATGCCGAGGTTGAAGAGCGCCAGTTCGCGTACCCGACCTTGCATCTGAAGTCGGATGCGCAGCGCCCAGATGTCCTTCAGCTTGAAGGGCGCCTTCTGCCCGACGATCTTGCCCTTGTTCCAGGGCTCAGGATGAGTCGCATTGCCCGTGGTTCCCATGATGGTCTCCCATCTAGTTGAGGAGCCAAGAGGATGCATAGAGATCGATCCATGTGCCAGACCGGTGGACCGGAGACTGCTGAAGTCCTGGCAAAGGTCTGCATGAAGGCGATAAACCGGCCTGACCTGGCGCAGCCTGATGCTGCTGTCATCTGCGGTGGCGTGACTGCAAGGCTTGGGAGTCTTCGGCGGGCGGCGTCTGCCGAGCCGCCGTCAGCGCTCAGCGCAGCCCGTCGAGATACAGCTTGCTCAGCTGGGCGAACTGCTCGGCGCTGAGGGTCCTGCGCAGGTGCTCGGCGCAGCGGCTGCGGCCCTTGAAGTGCTCGATCTCCGCGTCGGCGATCTGCCGCATCAGAGCTTCGCGCTCGGCATCTGGCTTGTTGTCCAGGATGGCTAGGCGCAGCTGACCGCGCAATTCGAGGATCTTTTTCTGCAGCGCGACACGACCGGGCATGGCCTGCTTGCGGTAATCGTCGAGCGACTTGATCTGCTCGGCGGAAAGCTTCAGATCGGCCTCGTAGCGCATGGTCAGCGGCATCAGCTCGACCACGGGGATGGCGCCGTCGCCAGGCACGTTCTTGGCGATGGACAGGCTGGCGGCGCAGGCCAGCGCAGCGAAGAGCGCGCCGCGGCGCAGGATCTGCAGGGAGGAGTTCATGCTTGATTCCTTTTGTCGAGGGATTGAGTTGCAGGAGGGGTGGCTTAGTGCTTGGCGACGCCGTGGCCCATGGCATTGCCGCCGCCAAGCGCCGCGACGGGCGCCTTGATGTCCTGGGTGAAGCGCTTGCCGGCCGCGTCTTCGAACACCAGCGTGATGGGGACGATGTCGCCGCCCTTGAGCTGCTGCTTCAGCTCCATCAGCATGACATGGTAGCCGCCGGGCTTGAGGTCCAAGCCGCGACCGGCGGCAAGGTCCAGACCCGGGATCTGGCGCATCTTCATCACGTTGTCGACCATGGCCATCTCGTGGATCTCGACCACGCCGGCCACGCTGGACTGCGCGGCCACCAGCCGGGCGTTGGTCGAGGGTGTCAGGCGCATGAAGGCGCCGGTGGCCTTCTGCGCGGCGACGGTGCCGCGCACCCAGGGGTCGTCGATCTTCACCGTGGTCTGCGACCAGGCGGCTGAGGCAAGGGCCAGCAGGCCGGTGGCGAACAGTGCTTTCATGGGGATTCCTTGTTTGCTTGCTTGATTGATTGCGTGCTTGCGCACAGAGCTGGTGGGCGGCCTGCGTTCAGCTGGCCGCTTCACCCAGCAGCACGCGGATGTCGGCGGTGTAGTCATCGACCGTCTGCTCGTGGCGCAGCGCGACGCGGAGGCGGCCCTGGCGGTCGAACAGGTAGGACAGCGCCGTGTGATCCATCGTGTAGCTGCTGCCGGTGGGCACCTTCTGGTAGAAGACCTTGAACTCGTCGGCCGTCTTCCTGATCTCGTCGGCGCTGCCGGTGAGCGCCAGAAAGCTCGGATGGAAGGCCTTCATGTACTCGCGCAGCAGCGCCGGCGTGTCGCGCTCGGGGTCGACGGTGACGAAGACGACCTGCAGATCGGCTGACTGAGGGCCGAGTGCCTGCATCACCGCGGCGGCGCGGGTGAGCGCGGTCGGGCAGACATCCGGGCACTGCACGAAGCCGAAGTACAGCATCAGCACCTTGCCGCGAAAGTCGGCCAGGGTCCGCCGGCGGCCATCGAAGTCGGTCAGCGCGAAGTCGCGGCCGTAGCTGGCGCCGGTGATGTCCACGCCTTTGAAGGCGCTCAGCTTGCTGCGTGCCGAGGACAGCAGCTGGTCGCAGCCGGCCAGCGGCAGCGCGATGCCGGCGGCGAGCCAGGCGAGTGCGCGTCGTCGGCGCGGCAGGTGCTGCCCGGGCCTGGCCGGCGCAAGGCAGGAATGGGGAAGTCGGGGCATCGAAGCTCCTGAATCGGTGAACCAGGGGCGCGCCTCGCGGCGAGGCGCTCGAAACGGTTTTAGCGGCTCAGGGGCGGGGCGCGGGATTGGGCGGGATGCCAGACCGGGCTGCCGGCCAGCGGCTCCGGCCGGAATGCGGCCAGCGGTGGGCGAGCGGCATCGCCGAGGCTGATGGAAGTCTGCGGCGGCGGCAGCGCCTGCGTGCCGCCATGGTGATGCAGCAGACACCAGGCGCAGTCTGTCGGCATGCTGCGCGCGGGTGCGCCTTCGTCAGACGCGTCGGGCGATTCGTCCTGGCCCTGATCGGCGGCGAGCCAGACCATGCCGCTGGCAGTGCAGACCTCGACGCGCGCCTCCCCCTGACGCTGCGTCGTCAGCGCATGGGCCAGCAGCGGCGCCAGGGCGCTCAGCAACAGCGCCAGCACCGTGAGCCAGATGCTTGCGCGACGGTGGGCGGGTTGCGGCCTCATGGTGCCCAAGAGCATATGAGCACTTGAACTTCTTGCCTTGATCTGGCTCACGCGCGTAGTCTGCCCTGAGCGTCAGTCCACTGATCGACCTAGGCCAGCTTCCTCGTAGGTCTTGCCATCGCGGATGTGATACAGGCGCTTGAAAGTTGGAATGATCTTCTCGTCATGCGTCACCACGATGATCGCAGCGTGGTACTGGCTGGCGAGCTGATTGAGCAGCCTGACCACACCGAGGGCGCGTTCGCTGTCCAGCGGCGCGGTTGGCTCGTCCGCCAGGATGACTGGCGGACGGTTGGCGAGTGCCCGGGCAATCGAGACGCGCTGCTGTTCGCCCCCAGAAAGTTGCGAAGGCATGGCGTTGGCTCTATGCGCGACATCAAGCGCCGCCAGCAACTCGCGTGCTCGCTGCCGCGCTTGTCCATTAGGTAGGCCGGCGAGCATGGGCAGCAGGGCCACGTTGTCGGTGACGTCGAGAAATGGAATCAGGTAGGGCGCCTGGAAGATGAACCCGATCCGGTCGCGACGTAGCGTGCGCAGATCTTTGATCTTCCATCCCTGCTCATAGATGGTCTCGGCGCCGATGGTCATACGACCTGCGGTAGGTTCGATGACGGCACCAAGGCACTTCAGCAAGGTGCTCTTGCCCGAGCCCGAAGGGCCGATCAGGCCCACCACCTCGCCGGGCTGCACTGACATATTGACGTCGGTGAGCGCATCGACTGCCGTGTCACCCTCGCCGTAGCGCTTGCGCAGGCCTTCGATCCTGATGCCCATGCTCGCGGCCATGTCAGCCTCCAATGGCCGCAGCGGGGTCGACCTTGAGCGCGACGCGGATCGCCAGCGTACTAGCCAGCGCACAGATCAACATGACGATGGCGAAACCTCGCACGGCATCGCCGGTTTCGAGCAGCACGTATTTGGGAAACGCAGGCGCCCAAAAGGTTGCGGCGATCTTGCCCACCAAGAATCCGATCAAGCCTAAGCCCAGCGCCTGCTGCAGGATCATGCCTGCAATGGTCCGATTGCGCGTTCCGATCAGCTTCAGCACCGCGATCTCACGGATCTTGCCCAAGGTCATCGTGTAGATGATGAAGGCAACGATGGCGGCGCTGACCATGGCAAGAATGACCAGGAACATGCCTATCTGACGCGCCGAATTCGAGATCACCTTAGCGATGAGAATCTCCTCCATCTGCTCGCGGGTGTAAGCCTCCAAGTGCTTCCAGCGACGGATGACCGCGGCTACGGACTCGACATCCGTTCCGGCTCGGACCTGTACAAGGATGGCATTGACGTTGCGGTTGCTGGCCTGCGATGTCTGTACGGCTTCAGCCAAGCCAGGTAGGCCGGGCCGACTCAGGGCCGGATTGCTGACCGTACGTACGCGCTCGTTGAGGATCGCGTCGTTGTCCTTCAGGAACTGCGCCTCCTGCGCGTCCTTGAGCGGAATGAATACCATCGGGTCACCTCCCGAGGACACCATGCGTCGGGTCAGGCCGACCACGGTGTAGTCATGGCGGCGGATGCGCACGCGTTCGCCCAGCGAGAATCCGGTCCGTACATCTGCAACCGCTTCGTAGTGACTTCGCGTGATTCGACGGCCGGCGATCAAATACCCAGGCTCGCCCGGCTGGCCGGGCTCGAAGCCGACCACCATGGCGCGAACCTCTTTGTTGGCAGCGCTGTCCACAGAGCGTACCTGCATGGTGAGGTAGGTGATGTTGGCCGCAGTGGCCACGCCAGACAGGCCCAAAACTGAGCGCACCACATCGTCCCTCAGGCTGGATGACTCCGCATAGGGGCCCTGAGTGTCCTGCTGCACGACCCATAGGTCGGCCGCACTGTTGTCCAGCAGTGCTCGGGCGTCATCGACCATGCCGCGGTACACACCGGCCATGGTCAGCGTCACACCGATCAGCAGGCCCAGGCCGACGCCCGTCAGGACGAACTTGCCCCAGGAGTGAAGGATGTCGCGACCGGCCAGGCTGATCATGAGCGGGTTCCCTTGCCACCCAAGGACTCCACCTGCTTGAAGCGCTGGCCTTCTGACAGCTCGCGTTCGCTATGCACAACGACAGTCTGGCCTTTGCTCAAGCCTTCCAGCACTTGCACCTTGCCGTCGAGGCTGGTGGCGCCCAGACGAAGCACAACGAATCGCAGCCGGCCCTCATCAATGAGCCAAGCGCCCTGCTTGCCCTGGTGTCGTCGTATCGCTGCATTGGGTAGCACAAGAGTCTCGGCCGTAGGAGGCAGCGATAGTGTCACCTCGGCCAACTCGCCAATGCTGATGCCTTGCGGGATGGCATCGAATTCCACCTGCGCAATGCGCTCCTCGGTGACGCTGTCGCTAAGGATCTCTAGCCTTGCGAGCTTGCCGCTCAATGGCGTGCCCTGGCGTGATCGCAAGACAATGCTCGCCGGCAGCCCCAGGGCCAGGCCTTGAGAACGCCCCTGATCCAGACGTACCTTGACCCATAGCGACATTGGGTCGATGACGCGCAGCACGGCCTGTCCGGCTACCACGGCTGCGCCAGGCTCGGCATCGCGGCTGGCGACAAGGCCATTCAGCGGTGCGATCAGGCGCAACTGCCCGCGTTGACGCTGCAGCCCTTCGCGTTCAGCAATGAGCCTCTGAAGATCCTGTCTCACGGCGGAAAGGTTGGCCTCAGCCATGCTCGAAGCCGCGCGTGCCGAGGTCCGCTCCTGCTGACGGGCCTCGACCGCCCCGGCGCTGATGAAGTTCTGTGCGGCGAGGTCTTCGTAACGGCGGGTGCTTGCTTCGGCCAACACTTCCCTGGCGCGAGCATCCTGCAGACCCGCCTCGGCTGCGCGAATGCCGCTATGCGCTCGCTCGATTGCAGCTGTCAGCGCGCGCAGGCGCTCGTCCAGGTCGACCGGATCCATTTCTGCGAGTGTCTGACCCGCTTGCACGACATCCCCCGCGTCTACCAGCAGGTTCTTGACACGACCCGCCGCAGTGGGGCCCAGGGGTATGCTGCGCCGCGCCTCGACGGTGCCGATACCGAAAAGCTGGGCTGTGACTCTGCCGTGCGTTGCCTGTGTCGTCGTAACGCGTACTGGCGATAGAGGACCCACACGGAGTGCGACAACAGACATCAAGCCGGCAAGCACGAGAGCGAGCAGGCCGAGCGTGAGCTTCTTGCTTGTGATCGTCTTGATGCTCATCGTGTTGTCCCCAGTGAACGGCGAAAGAGCCTGAAAAGGCCTTCAGCCTGCTGGCGCATTCCGCTGGTTCTGCCGGCCAGCATCGACTGCATGACCAGGCCTTGAATCAAGCCGATGAACATCGTCGCAGCTGAATCAGTGTCGAGCTCGCGTTCAGCTTCGCCTTGGTCGGCCGCGCTCACGAGCAAGTGGACAAGAAGCTTGCGATAGTGCTGCAAGAGGCTGCGCACCTCTCGCTTGGTCGCGGAATCGGCAGGCTGCTGAAGCTCATGGAAGATCAGTCGCGGTACTCCGGGCAGGCTGGCGGCGAAATCCACGTGGGCAGCAAAGACTGCGTGCAGCGCATCCATCGGTCCAGCTGCAGCTGCGGCAGCGCTTTCGATCCGCTTCAGTAGTTCCTCGCGAACCCATTGCATCGCCGCCAACCAGATCGCGTCCCTGCTGGGGAAGTGCCGAAACAGCGCACCCTGCGTCAGGCCGATCGCCTCGGCAATGTCGCCTGTCGTGATCTGAGCGGGGCTGCGCTCTCTGGCCAGTGTCAGAGCTGCAGCGATGATCTCCGCTTGGCGCTCTTCGGTCGGCATTCGTACGCTCATGGTCGCTGAGGCCGGTTAAGTAATTGATCTATTACAATACTAGCGGCATTCGGCGGATGCGGCAAACCTGACGCTCAGATTGGCTGCATGGCGCTGCAGCGGCTTGAGCCCCGACAGCGGCCATCAGCAAAGATTTGCGTTTACTTATATAGTTACCGGAGTGTTGTTTGACGGCTTCTTAAGCCAAGCCAAAGCTTCAGCGTTTCCAATCGGAATCCACCGCAAACCCAGCTAGCTGCAGATGACCGCACAGCGCAGACTCAGCCAGATCGCCGCCGCCCGCGGTGTTTGGCTGCTGCGTTGGCTGCTCGTCCTGCTGATTGCCTTCGATCAGATCGGCTCACCGCTGCACCGGCATCATCACGACTCCGGTGTCGATGCGGCGCACCTGACGCTGGTCAGCACGGGATCTCCTTCCCTAAGCCCTCATGTGCTTTGCGCGCGTGAGGCACAGGACTCGGCCCTCTTTCACTCAAATACGGCAGTCCGCAGCGAGGCCCGGATGCTGCAGTGTGACGAGTTCGCCGGCCTCGGTGCCTACGCGCTCTTCGCACTGGTCTGGCCCGAGCTGAACGAGACAGCTCCAGCGGGCCTTTCTCTGCGTGGTGTAAGCCGCGAACAGAGCGACCCTGCACCTGTTTCCTGGCATGAGCTCCTCCCTGAAAGCCGCGCACCTCCACAGCGCGCCTGAAGCGTCGTCGTCCCTCGCCTGATGCCTTCAGCGGCGCAGCCGGCATCGCTGCGCCAGCCTTCACGGAGTTTCTCTTCATGCCCTTCACTCTCAAGCGGGCGGCGCTATCGTGCGCTGCTGCAATGCTGACCGCTGCCGCGGTCCTAAGCCCGGCGCAAGCCGCCGACGAATTCAAGTTCAGTGCTGCGCAGATTCAGTCGCTCGATGTGCGGCTGCTGCGCCTGGAGCGGCCGGTCACCTCGGCGGGCCCGGCCTATCCGGCGCGCGTGGTGCTGCCGCCCAGCCAGGAGCAGATGAGCAGCGCACCGCTGTCCGGCACGGTGGACCAGCTGCTGGTAGCCGAGAACCAGGCCGTGAAGGCCGGCCAGCCGCTGCTGCGCCTGGTCAGCCCCGAGTTCGGCGAGCTGCAGCTGCGGCTCGCCGAAGCGGCATCCAAGGCGCGGCTGTCGCAAAAGGCACTGCTGCGCGAACGTGCGTTGCTGGCCGATGGCATCGTGCCTGAGCGCCGCGTGCTGGAGGCCGAGGCTCAGGCGGCCGAGGATCGATCGCGCCAGGCCCAGGCCGAGGCCGCGCTCCGCCTGGCCGGCGCCGACGACGCCCTGCTGCGGCGCGTCGCCGAGGGCGGCGCACTGCAGGATGCGCTGCTGCTGCGGGCGCGCAGCGCCGGTATCGTGACCCGACTGGAGGTGAAGCCCGGCCAGCGCGTGCAGTCTGCCGAGCCGCTGGCTCGCCTCGTCGATACCCGCAAGCTGTGGCTGGAAGTGCAGCTACCGGCCGATCGCCAGGCCTCGAGCCTCGCTGCCGGCAGCATGCTCAGCGCCGTGGACCGCGATATCGCGGCGCGAGTGCTGAGCGTGGCCCCTCTGCTGGCCGAGAACCAGACACTGGCGCTGCGCGCGGAGGTCACGCGAGGCGGCGCGGGTCTGCGCGTCGGCGAGGCGTTGCAGGTGCGTGTGCCGCTCGCGGGCCAGCAGGGTTGGGCGCTGCCACAGGCTGCGGTGGTACGGCACGAGGGCAGGAGCTATGTCTTCGTGCGCAGCGCGCAGGGCTTCGTGGCGACGCCGGTCGAGCTGCAGTCGGGCGCCGGCGAGCAACTGCTCGTGACCAGCCCCTTGCTGCAGAGCGGACAGCAGCTCGCCGTCGGCTCGGTGGTGGCGCTGAAGGCCGCCTGGCTGGGCAAGGGCGGGGGCGAATGAGATGCTGGCACGACTTGTTCAATTTGCGCTGGCACAGCGCCTTTTCGTGCTGCTCGCCAGCCTGCTGCTAGGCGGCGCCGGCTGGTACGCGTTCAAGAACCTGCCCATCGATGCCTTTCCGGACGTTTCCAGTCCGCAGGTGAAAATCATCCTGAAGGCGCCAGGCATGACGCCGGAAGAGATCGAGAGCCGCATCGCGCTGCCCATCGAGGTGGAGATGCTGGGCATCCCGCGCCAGCGCATGCTGCGCTCGGTGTCCAAGTACGGCATCGTCGACGTCACCATCGACTTCGAGGACGGCACCGACATCTACTGGGCGCGCCAGCAGGTGTCCGAGCGCCTGGCCGGCATCGGCGACCAGCTGCCGCCCGGCCTGGCCGGCGGCATGGCGCCGATCACCACGCCGCTGGGCGAGATGTTCATGTTCACCGTCGAGGGCGAGGGCCTGTCGCTGGAGGAGCGCCGCAATCTGCTCGACTGGGTGATACGTCCCGCGCTGCGCGGCGTGCCCGGCGTGGCCGACGTCAACTCGCTAGGCGGCAAGGTGCGCAGCTTCGAGGTCGTGCCCGATGCGGCCAAGCTCGCCGCACTGGGTCTGTCCACCGCGCAGCTGAAGGTGGCCATCGAAGCCAACAACCGCAACGACGGTGCCGGCCGCCTCGCTGAAGGCGAGGAGGTGCTGCTAGTGCGCAGCGAAGGCAGCATCCGCGACGCCGAGGATCTGCGCGCGGTGATGCTGCGAAACGATCGCGGCCAGGCGGTGCGCCTGGGCGACGTAGCCACTGTGCGCGAAGGCAGTGTGACGCGTTACGGCGTTGTCACCAAGGATGGCAAGGGCGAGGCGGTCCAGGGCCTGGTGCTGGGCCTGGCCGGTGCCAATGCGCAGAAGGTGGTCGAAGGCGTCACGCGCAAGCTCGATGAGCTCAAGGCCACGCTGCCCGAGGGCGTCGAGCTCAAGGTCTTCTACAACCGCGCCAGCCTGGTCGAGAAGGCGGTGGGCACGGTCTCCAAGGCGCTGCTAGAGGCCACAGTGCTGGTGCTGGTGCTGCTTGGGGCCTTCCTCGGCAATCTGCGCGCGGCTGTTACCGTAGCTATGGTGCTGCCGCTGTCGGCGCTAGCCACCTTCATCCTGATGCGCGCCACAGGCATGTCCGCGAACCTGATGAGTCTGGGCGGCCTGGCCATCGCGCTGGGCATGCTGGTCGATGCCGCGGTGGTGGTGGTCGAGAACGTGGTGCAGCAGCTCGGCGAAGAACGTGGCAAGGAGCGGCTGCCGCGCCTGCACATCGTCTTCCGCGCGGTGCGCGAAGTGGCGGCGCCGGTGGCCGCCGGCGTGCTGATCATCGTGGTGGTGTTCCTGCCGCTGATGACGCTGCAGGGGCTGGAAGGCAAGTTCTTCGTGCCGGTGGCGCTGACCATCGTGTTCGCGCTGGCGGCATCGCTGCTGCTTTCGCTGACCGTAATCCCGGTGCTCTCGTCCTACCTGATCAAGGCCGGCGCGCACGAGGACCCCTGGCTGCCGCGCCAGCTGGCGCGCCTGTACGAGCCTCTGCTGGCCTGGGCGCTGCGCCGCCAGCGCGTCGTTTTTGCCGCCGCAGGCGCGCTGCTGGCGCTGGCAGCGGGCGTCTACCTGCTGGTGGGCAAGACCTTCATGCCAACGATGGATGAGGGCGACATGATCATTGGCATCGAGAAGCTGCCGTCGATCAGCCTGGATCAGACTGCCGCACTGGACCTGCGCATCCACCAGGCGCTGCTCACGCAGGTGCCTGAGATCAGCGGCATGGTGGCGCGCGCCGGCTCAGACGAGATCGGTCTGGATCCGATGGGGCTGAACCAGACCGACACCTTTCTGGTGCTGAAGCCGCGCGAGCAGTGGCAAGTGCCAAATAAGGAGGCGCTGCAGGACAAGATCCGCGCGGTGTTGGACGAGCTGCCCGGCGTGGCCTACAGCTTCACGCAGCCCATCGACATGCGCGTCTCCGAGATGATCATCGGCGTGCGCGGCGACGTGGCGATCAAGGTCTTCGGGCCCGACTTGGCCACGCTGAACCGCCTGGCCGCCGAGATCGAGACGCTGGTGAAGAGCGTGCCTGGCAGCCAGGATGTCTACACGGTGGCCAACGACGGCGTGCAGTACCTGCGCGTGCTTGTCGATCGGCAGGCCGCGGGCCGCTACGGCCTCAGCGTCGAGGATGTGCAGGACGCGCTGCGCGTGCAGCTGGAAGGTCAGCGCGCCGGCACGGTGATCGAAGGCAACCGCCGCGTTCCCATCCTGCTGCGCGGTGCGGAAGGCGTGCGTTTCTCGCCGGCCGAGTTCGCCGCGCTGCGCATCACCGCGCCCGACGGCCAGAGCGTGCCGCTGCAGACTCTGGCGCGGCTGGAGCGCGCCAGCGGCCCGGTGAAGATCGACCGCGAGATGGGTAGCCGCTACGGCGTGGTGATCGCCAATGTCAGTGGCCGCGACTTGGTGGGCTTCGTCGAGGAGGCCAAGGCCAAGGTGGCCGAGCAGGTGAGGCTGCCCACCGGCTACCGCGTCGCCTGGGGCGGGCAGTTCGAGAACCAGCAGCGCGCAGCGGCGCGCCTCACGCTGGTGGTGCCGCTGTCGCTGGCCTTTATCTTCGTGATCCTGTTCAGCACCTTCGGCTCGGTGCGGCAGGCACTGCTGGTGCTCAGCAACGTGCCTTTCGCGCTTGTGGGCGGCATCGTCGCGCTGTGGCTCACCGGCGAGTACCTGTCGGTGCCGGCCTCGGTGGGCTTCATCGCGCTGCTGGGCATCGCGGTGCTCAACGGCGTGGTGCTGGTCAGCTACTTCAACCAGCTGCATGCCGAAGGGCTGGCGATCCGCGACTGCGTCGTGCAGGGCGCGCGGCGGCGGCTGCGTCCGGTGCTGATGACGGCCTCGATCACCGCCTTCGGCCTGATCCCGCTGCTCTTCGCCACCGGGCCGGGCTCGGAGATCCAGCGCCCGCTGGCCATCGTCGTCATCGGCGGCCTGATCACCGCCACCGCGCTGACGCTGATTCTGCTGCCGATTCTTTATCTGCGCTTCGGCCAATCGCCGGCCGAGCGCGCCCAGGCCGAGGAGCTTCGCCATGCCTGAGTACTGCCTGACCCTGATCAGCCCGCCGGATATCGAGGAGAAGCTGCTGGACACGCTGCTGACCACGGCCGGCAACGAGGTGTTCACCAGCACGCCGACCTTCAGCCACGGCACCGCACACGGCCGGCTCGACGCCACCGAACAGGTGCTGGGCCGCAGCCGCGCGGTGCAGGTGCAGATCCTGGTGAGCACCGACGAGATGAACCGCCTGCTGCAGGCGCTGCGCGAGAGCTTCGCCGGCACCGGGCTGCGCTACTGGGCCACGCCGCTGGCCCGGGAAGGAGAGATCCGATGACATCGAAGCGACATCACCGACTCAGCCCCTTGACCCGCGCGCTGGCTGGCGCCTTGCTGGCGAGCCTGGCCGCGCTGGCCACTGCCGCAACGGCGTCGATTCCGGGACTGCCCGCCGAGGACGCGGCCCTGGCTGCGATCGAGCAGGATCCGCTGCTGATGCAGGCCCGCCATGCGCTCGAGGCTGCCCGCCATGGTGCGGCCATGCAGCGCCAGGGCAGCTATGAGTGGACCGTGGGCAGCAATGTGCAGCGTCGGCGCATCGACGCTGCGCCCAGCCAGCGCGAATGGTCGGCCTCGCTGGAGCGCACGCTGCGCATCGGCGGCAAGGCCGAGTTGGACCGCCGGCTTGGCGACAGCAGCGAGGCGCTGGCGCAGAGCCAGCTGGCCATCGCGCACACCGAGGCCGCGCTGCGCCTGCTGGAGAGCTGGCTGGACTGGCGCGGCGCTCAGCTGAGCGAGCAGCTGCTCGCCGACCAGCTGCGCCTGGCCGAGGAGAACCTACGCGCCGTCAGCTTGCGCCACAAGGCCGGCGATGCGGCACGGCTGGAGCTGCGCCTAGCCGAGAGCGATGTCAGCGAGATGCGACGACAGCAGGCACTGGCGCAGGCTGCTGCCGCGCGGGCCGAGGCGGCGCTGCGGCACCGTTACCCAGGTCTCACACTGCAGGGTGAGGCATTGGCCAACCCGACGCAGCTGGCCGATCTTGGTCCGGCAAGCGCCGCAGCTGAAGCGCACCCACGACTTGTGGCTGCTGCGCAGGTGCTGGAGCAGGCTCGCCTGACCGCACAGCGCGTTCGAGCCGATCGTGTGCCCGACCCCACCATCGGCGTGTTCACCTCCTCTGAGGCGGGCGGTAGCGAGCGAGTGACCGGCCTCAGCCTGAGCATTCCACTCTCGGGCCGCTACCGCGAGCAAGCGGCGCGCCAGGCCCTGCAACAGCAGGAGATGGCCCTGGTCGGCTTCGAACAACAACGCCGCGAGCTCGAGCTGCAGCTGGCCATGCTGACGCAGGACCTCAGCAGCAGCACCCAGCGCTGGCAGCAGGCGCATCACGCATCCCAGGCCCTGGAGGAGATCGCCTCGTTGACGCAGAAGGCCTACGCCGCTGGCGAAGCCGATGTGCAAGCGCTGCTGATGGCCCGGCGCCAGGCGCTGGAAGCAAAGAACACCGCACAGGCCGCACGCATCGAGGCCTTGCGGGCCCATGCCCGTCTTCTCATTGAGACTAGGCGAATGTGGGATGGAGGCGCCGATGCGGCGCGCGGGCTCAAACCGGAGTGATCACACCATGCATCAATCTCTCTCATGGGGAAGCGCCCCCCGCACTGTGGCCTTCGCGGCCTGTGGGCTGGCTATCGCGCTGCTGTCTGGCTGCGCCAGCACAACGCGGGAGCGCACGGCAATCGACCAAAGCCAGCCGGCGCGCCACTGTGTGCTCGACAACCGCGGACGGGTGCGCGTCTGCACCACGCAGCCGGTGCCGAGCCTGCAGGCGGACGAGGATGCCAAACGTCTGACCGGGGACTCCTCCTCGCTAACTATCTATGTAGTACGCCAAAGTTGGGGCGATTCGCGCGAGCTCCTGCGCCTGTCGGTGGACGCAGGCCCGGCGGGGATCGAGACGACGCCGAACTCGCTGCTGCGGCTGCGCCTTGCACCTGGTGAGCACCGGCTGTCCTTCGAGCATGCCGATCAGCTGCGCACCACGCAGGTCTCCGGTACTGCTGGTGAGGTCCGTGTCCTCTGGATACGGCGAGAGCCCTGGAGTTTCGCGCGCGAGCTGCTCTGGGGTATTGAACCGGAGACGGCCACACGTGAGCGCGTGAAACAGACCCGGCTGGTTGCGGACATTCGACAGAACGGTTCCGCCAGACAGTGACTAGTCTGCGCCTTGGTGGGGGCAGCGAGCCCCCAATCTTTGCGTGATTTTTTGTCTCTCGCAGATGACTGCGGCTAATGGGCTTCTCGCATTGCTGCCATAGCAGCCTTGCAGGTCGAGCGCTCACATTCCATAGTTACGAGCGCTTAGAGTGACGCAGGATCGTTCGCCCACGCTATGGACTGGGCTTTCGCGACTTGTGCGATAACCATCTGAAGCAAGTCATCTGTAGTCAGGCGAACGTCGGCGATGTGCCCCTTTCCAGACGTCTGGCAGTTTGTTCTCAACGGCTACTAACGCTGCAAAGCTGTCCCAGGGATTCAGCGGCTTCAGGCTAGCCGCCGTGGATGAAGACCATCGCGGCGTTGATCACGTAGGTGGCCAGCAGGCCGGCGCTGATCCAGCTGATCAGGCGCAGCACGCGGCCATGGGGGCGCATGATCAGGCCGATCATCACCAGGCCGCTCATCACGATGGCAGCGGCAGCGCTGCCGATATGCACCGGCGATGCGGCCGACAGCAGCGGCGCGCCGCGGTAGAACAGGTCGTCCACCGCCAGGATGCACAGATTGAACAGATTGCTGCCCAGCAGATTGCCGATCGCCATGTCCAGCGCGCCCAGCCGCAGTGCGCCCAGCGTGACCGCCATCTCGGGCAGCGTGGTGACGAAGGCCATGAACAGCGTGCCGACGAAGCTGCGATTCCAGCCCATCTCATGAGCCAGGCCATCGGCCAGATGCGGCAGCCAGACGCCCGCCGCCAGCACCACGGCGGCCGCGCCTGCAAAGCGCAGGCCTTCGCGGCGCAGCGCCACAGGCTGCGCATCGTTGCCTGCCAAATCGCTGCCGGGCTCGGCGCGCGCCCGTTCATGATGGAACACGCTGCGCAAGGCCAGCAGGTACATGCCGAGCAGCAGCGGGCTGTAAAGCCCCAGGTTGAGCAGGGCCGGTGCGCGGCTGCCCAGCGCCAGGCTGAGCACCACGAAGCCCAGCATCACGATGCCGAAGCCCGCCGACAGCAGATGCACATCGCTGGCCCGCCGGTACATGGGCTGATGTCGCTGCAGCGCATCGACCACCGCCAGGAACAGCAGGTTGAAGACGCAGGCGCCCAGCACATTGCCCACCGCCAAATTGGGCGCCCTGACCACGGCCACCGCGCTGATGCCAGACGCCAGTTCGGGCAGCGAGGTCACGGTGGCCAGCAGGGCCAGACCCACCCAGCCGCCGGTCATGCCGGTGGCGTGCGCGATGCGGTCGGCGCTGCGGCTCAGCGCGAAGCCGGCACGCGCGATCAGCAGGCCGCAGAGCAGGAATTGAAGGATCAGCCAGGCGAGATTCATCGGTTGACGGGTTTACGGCCCGGCGCGGCGCGCCAGGCGCCGACGGACCCACAGCTTGCGCAGCTCTTCCGCCCACAGCACCAGGCTGGCTGCTGCGGCCAGCGGCAGCAGCTCTGCAGGCTCCAGCGGCACGGTGTGGAACAGCGCATTCATGGCTGGCGCATAGATCACCATCGCCTGCAGCAGCACTGAGAGCGCCAGGCCGCCGAGCAGCCAGCGGTTGCGCAGCAGGCCCAGGCGCAATGCCGACTCGCTGGCAGACTGGCAATTCAGCACATTGAACCAGGCGCACATCGCCAGCACGGTGAAGGTCTCGGTCTGCACCAGGGCTGCATCCGCGCCCTGCGAGATGCGCCAGGCGAACCAGCCGAAGCTGATACCCGCGATCATCGGCGTCATCAGAGCCACCCGCTTGAGCAGGCTGGTGCCGAGCAGCCGGTCGTCGCGCGCCACCGGGCGCTGGCGCATCTCGTCGCCGCCCGGCGGGTCCATCACCAGGTTCACCGTCACCGTGCCCTCGGTGACGATGTTGATCCACAGGATCTGCACCGCCGCAAGCGGCAGCGGCAAGCCCGCCACCAGGGCCAGCAGCAGCACGAGCAGCGCGGCCATCGAGGTGGCGAAGAGGTAGAGGATCACCTTCTTCAGATTGCCATACACCACTCGGCCTTCAAGCACCGCACCGACGATGGTGGCGAAGTTGTCGTCGGTGACGACGATCTTGGCTGCGCTCTTGGCCACCTCGGTGCCGGTGATGCCCATCGCCACGCCGACGTCGGCGCGCGCCAGTGCTGGCGCGTCGTTGACGCCGTCGCCGGTCATCGCGACCACCTCGCCACGCGACTGCAGGGCCTCGACGATGCGCAGCTTCTGCGCCGGCTGCACGCGCGCGAACACCGCGATGCGCGGCAGGCGCTCGTGCAGCTCGGCCTCGCCCATGTGTTCGAGCTCCACGCCGTCCACCGCCTCGTCGTCGTCGCGGGCGATGCCCAGTTCTCGCGCGATCGCGAGGCCGGTGGCCTTGTGGTCGCCGGTCACCATCACCGGGCGTATGCCGGCGGCGCGGCAGTCGGCCACCGCCGGCCGCACCTCTTCGCGCGGCGGGTCTATCTGGCCGACCAGCCCCAGCAGCCGGGCGTGGCCGACCAGCGCATCGAAACCGGCGTCCCCGTCCAGCGCAGCATCGTCCACGGTGGCGAAGGCGAGCACGCGCAGCGCGCGGCCGGCCAGGCGCTCGGCCTGCTCGCGTGCCTGCTGCAGCAGCTCGGGCGGGCTGCCCACGCATAGACGCAGCACCGCCTCGGGCGCGCCCTTGATCATCACGCGGCGCGGCGCTCCCTGCAGTCGATGGCGGGTGGCCATCAGCTTGCTGTCGGAATCGAAAGGCAGTTCCGCCTCGCGCGGTGCGAGCCGGCGTTGTGCAGCGATGTCCAGCCCGGCCTTGGCGGCCAGCACCAGCAGCGCGCCTTCGGTCGGGTCGCCCAGCACGGTCCAGCTGCCGCGCTGTTCTTCGGGCGCTAGCAGCTCGGCGTCGTTGCACAGCAGTGCGGCCTGCAGCAGCGGCAGCAGCTGGGCATGCCCGCCAGCGGCGATTCGCGCAGCGGCTGCGTCAGTGAATTCGCCGCTCGGCGCGTAGCCGATGCCGCTGACCGCGATCTGGCTGCCGTCGGGCAGCCATAGCGCCACGGCCGTCATCTCGTTGCGTGTGAGCGTGCCAGTCTTGTCGGTGCAGATCACCGTCGTGGAGCCCAATGTCTCTACGGCCGAGAGCCGGCGGATGATGGCGCCGCGGCCTGCCATGCGTTGCATGCCCACCGCGAGTGCGATGGTCATCGCCACCGGCAGGCCCTCGGGCACCATCGAGACCATCTGGCTGATCGCCACCATCAGCACTGCGGCGAGGGGCAGTTCGCGCCACATGCCCAGCAGAAGCACCAGCACGAACAGGCCCAGCGCGGCGGCGACGAGCGCGCGGCCGAAGCGCTCGATGCGCAGCTCCAGCGGCGTCTTCGGTTCTTCGGCGCGCTCGGTCAGCCCGGCGATGCGGCCCACCTCGGTATGCGCCCCGGTGGCGATGACCACGGCGCGCGCGCGGCCTGCCGTGACATGGGTGCCGGAGTAGACCATGCAATGCCGGTCGGCCAGCGTGGCGGATTCGGCTGCCGGCTGCAGCGACTTGGCCACCGGCACCGATTCGCCGGTCAGTGCTGCTTCGGCCACCTGCAGCTGCGCCATCTCGATCAGTCGCGCATCGGCGGCCACCGCGTCGCCGGAGGCCAGCAGCAGGATGTCGCCGGGCACCAATTCACGTGCCTCGACCAACTGCTCGCTGCCCTCGCGCAGCACGCGCACGCGCAGCGCCGACAGGCGTCGCAGGGCCGCCATCGAGCGCTCGGCCCGGCCCTCCTGCAGGCTGCCGATCAGCGCGTTGACGAGGACCACCGCGAGGATCACCAGCGCGTCGCCGCGATGACCCAGCGCCACCGCCAGCGCGGCAGCGACGAAGAGGATGTAGATCAGCGGGCTCTTGAACTGGCGCGCGACGGTACGCCACAGCGGACGCGGCGGCACTTCGGGCAGCGTGTTCCAACCGTACTCCGCGCGCGCTGCGGCAATGCCGGGCGCGTCAAGCCCCTGATCGGGCCGGGTGCCGGTCTGGCGCAGTGCCGTATCGATGTCGAGGGCGTGCCAGTGCGGCACGGTAGCCCTGGCGTGCTGCAGTCGGTTCATGCTTCGGCCGTCTGGCTGGGTTTGCGCTCGGCCCAAACGGCGCCACATGCATGGTCGACCGGCCTCGTCGGTTGCGACCGATGGAGATTGATCGGGTGTCTGGTAAGTTCCGGGCCGAAAGTCACCACGGAGTGCATGGGCCTTGCGTTGCCCGGCATTCGAGAACAAGGGAGATGACGATGCCTGCATTGCACACACTGCTTGTCGCCACCGATTTCTCGGACGAGGCTGCGCTGGCCGCGGAGCGTGCCGCTGGATTGGCCGCGGCACTGGATGCGCAGCTGCTTCTGGTCCATGCTTTTGCCACCAGCGCGCTGGACGATCTGCGACAGTGGCTGGGTGGCGAGGAGCCGCAGCTCGTGGCGGCCTCGCTGGCGGAGCAGGCCGAGCGCCGGCTTGCCGCTGATGCAGCCGCGCTGGCCGCGGCGCACGGCGTACCAGTGCACGCCCGACTGCGGCAGGGCGATCCGGCAACGCAAATCGTCGCCGCCGCCCAGGAGGCCGACGCGGGGCTGATCGTGATTGGCCGGCGCGGTCTCAGCGGCCTGCACCGTGCCCTGCTGGGCACGACCGCCGAGCGCATCGCGCGTCGCGCCGCACTTCCGGTGCTGATGGTGCACCGGCCGATCGAAGGGGCTTATCGTCGGGTGCTCGTGCCAGTGGACTTCTCGCCTTACAGCCTGCCAGCGCTGAAGCTGTCGCAGCAGCTGGCACCGTCTGCCGAGCTCGTACTGATGCATGGGCTGCAACTGGTCTCGGAGGGACAGCTGCGTCTGGCCGATGTGTCCGAGCAGAAGATTGCGCACTACCGTGCGCAGGTGCGGCAGCATGCCAGGTCGCGTCTGGCCGAGCTGGCCGCGCAGGCCGGCATGGGCGAGGGCGCATCGGCGACCAGCACGCCCGATGGGGCCTCGCCCTGGCTGTTGATCGTCGAGGAGGCCCGCCGAAGAGGCTGCGAACTGATCGTGATCGGGCGTCACGGCCGTCACCGGCTCGACGAGTTCCTGTTGGGCGGAACGACGCGCATGGTGCTGGCCGAGAGCGAAAGCGATGTGCTGGTCTGTAGCGCGGCTGCAGCCGGCTGATTCGCCGCAGAGGCCGGCGGCGGCGAACGGGCTAGTCGTGGGTTTCATGGGGGGGCTCGCGCGCATGTCGCGTGGCGGCCCGACCAGCGCGTCAACCTGCTGCCTCATCCTCAATGCGGACAGCACCCGCGACGCAGTGTAGCGGCCAAGGCGTCCGCAACGACTGTCAATAGAGGTTCCTCTTATAATTCTTGACGCTGTAGCGTGAGCCCTACAGCGTCACGGAAGTTTCACGGCCGGAAACTCCAATGGCACCGTTCTCTTCATCACGGCTGGCCCAGGCCGGTCATTTCCATCTCAGGAGTCCCATGCTGAACCGCAACATCATCGCCGCGGCTGCTCTCGCCGCCGCATCCACCGCCGCTCTGGCGCAGAGCAATGTCACCATTTACGGCCTGCTCGACCAGGGCGTGATCAAGGGCAATGGCGGCACTGCCACCAGCCAGGGTGCACTGGGCACCTCCAAGGCCTGGACCCTGGGTCAGGCTTCGACTTCGCGCGTGGGCTTCCGCGGCACCGAAGACCTGGGCGGCGGCCTGTCGGCCCAGTTCCAGATCGAGCATCGCCTGAACCCGGACTCGGGCACTCAGAACAGCACGAACACCTTCTGGAACGGCCGCTCCTTCGTCCAGCTGACCAGCAAGGACATGGGCGCCGTCTACCTGGGTCGCGAGTACACCCCGGGCTGGCATGTGCAGGTCAAGTCCGACCCCTTCGGCAACGACGGCGTCGGCCAGGCCGGTCCGGTCGCGCTGTGGGGCAACTACCAGACGCCGGATGCCTCGGGCAACGGCACGCGCAGCTCCAACACCGTGGGCTACAAGAGCCCCAAGCTGATGGGCGGCCTGACCATCAACGCCGCTGTCGGCCTGTCCGAGAGCACCGGCCTGGGCCGCGTACAGGGCATCAATGCCGAGTACGTGCAGGGTCCGCTGTACCTGGGCCTGTCGCTTGAGCAGGTCAAGAACGGCAGCGCCAACAAGCAGGGCGTGACCAGCTTCGCCGCGCACTACAACTTCGGCATGATCAAGCCGATCTTCTATTACGCACAGGGCAAGACCGGCACCAACGGCAGCGTCGAGGCCAGCACCTGGATGCTGGGCGCCACCGCCCCGCTGGCCGGCGGCACCGTCAAGTTCATGTACTACGACCTGGACTCCGACGTGAACAGCAACGACCGCTCGAAGTTCGGCCTGGGTTACAACTACCCGCTGAGCAAGCGCACCAATCTGTACGCCGACTTCGGTCAGGCCAAGCAGACCGGTCGCACCAACAACAGCGCCTACGCGCTGGGCGTCAAGCACGTGTTCTGATCGACATCGATCCGCTGGCGGCCTGTGGCCGCCCGCCTCGCAGGGCCGCTCCGTTAGGGGCGGCCCTTTTCCTTGCTGGCTTGTTTCGTCATCGCCGCCGACCGGGCAGCGGGGGGCTCAGACGCGGCTGTAGCGCTCAAGGCCGCGCCGAACGAATGCGTGCGCGAGGTCGGATTCGGGCTGCAGACGCTGGCCGATGTAGAGCTCCTGCCTGCGCTCGACGATCTGGGTCTGCAGACGCTTGGCCATCACCGTCAGAGGATCCAGCCCGCGCTGCTCTGCAGACGAGACCGAGAGCCACAGCGCATGGATCGGATGGTTGCGCAGGCTGCTGAGATGGGCCTGGACCACGCGCAGGCGCCCGCGGACCATGGCTTCGGCGCGGCGCAGCCAGTCCATCTGGGCCAGGTGGTTGCTGCCGGTGACCTTCAGTGGGCTCTCGCCGGCGGCCAGCAGCATGGCCTCGATCTTCGGCCGGTCGCCGGCCTGATAGGCCCGGTTGAGCTCGGCCATCTGGCATTCGCGCTCGCAGCGCTGCAGATCGTCGCTGGCCAGATCCGGATGCAGTCGCAT
The DNA here is from genome assembly GCF_057219915.1 of Roseateles sp. T103. Classification (NCBI taxonomy): domain Bacteria; kingdom Pseudomonadati; phylum Pseudomonadota; class Betaproteobacteria; order Burkholderiales; family Sphaerotilaceae; genus Roseateles; species Roseateles sp. T103. Next base: position 236,521 of record NZ_JBXVVS010000002.1, on the reverse strand, counting down.
CGCGGCACGTCGGTACAGCTGCTTCAGTGTCGGTGGCGTCTGGGGATCGAGCCCTCCCTCGGGCTGTTCCGGCAGCGGCGCAGCGGACGGCAGGTGCTGAAGCACAGGCATCGGCGTGGCCCTCGGTGGACGGGGCTCCCAGCAGGCGATGCCGCGTCGGCGCAAGGCTTCGGCCAACTGCATCAGCGCCGCATGCACCTGCGACTCCAGCGCATCGTGCTCCAGGTAGAGCGGGCCCAGCGTCTGCACATAGCGGTCGACGAAGGTCTGCATCTGCTGCCGGAGCTCGCGGTAGGCGCGCTCTTCGAGTGACAGCTCGCGCTGCAGTTGGGCCAGCTGCGCCTTGCGGCGCTCCAGCTCATGACGGGTGATCGCCAGATGCTCCATCGGGGGGTGTCGGTCCTCGGTCGATGCTGCTCGGCCCTTGCGGGGTCTCGCTGGCCATCGCGATCCATGGCCAGGCGTGATTTTGTTCCGGAACCGCGGCGGCCCAAAACAAAAACAGCCCGCGTCTGCGGGCTGTCGAGCAAGAAGCAGGGAAGACCCTTAGGGCTTGGACGCCGCCGTGCCTTCCGCTGCGGGGGCCGAGGCCGGCGCGGCGGCGGGCGCGCTGACTGCGGCGGGCTCGGCGGCCTTGTGGCTGGCCGCCGTCATGGGCAGCAAGGGCACGATCAGCAAGGCGACGATGTTGATGATCTTGATCAGCGGGTTCACCGCCGGGCCGGCGGTGTCCTTGTAGGGGTCGCCCACCGTGTCGCCCGTCACCGCCGCCTTGTGCGCTTCGCTGCCCTTCTTGTGCAGCACGCCGTTGGCATCGGTGAAGCCTTCCTCGATCAGCTTCTTGGCGTTGTCCCAGGCGCCGCCCCCGGTGCACATCGAGATGCCGACGAACAGGCCGGTGACGATGGTGCCCATCAGCAGGCCGCCCAGCGCAGCCGGACCGAGCAGCAGGCCCACCAGGATGGGCACGACCACCGGCAGCAGCGAGGGCACGATCATTTCCTTGATCGCCGCCGTGGTCAGCATGTCGACCGCCGCGCTGTAGTCGGGTTTCTTGGTGCCCGCCATGATCTCGCCGCCCTGGAACTGGCGACGCACCTCGACCACCACCGCACCGGCGGCGCGGCCCACGGCTTCCATCGCCATCGCGCCGAAGAGGTAGGGGATCAGGCCGCCGATGAACAGACCGACGATGACCTTGTGGTCGCTCAGGTCGAAGCTCAGCGACATGCCGCGCGCTTCCAGCGCGTGCGTGTAGTCGGCGAACAGCACCAGCGCGGCCAAGCCGGCCGAGCCGATCGCGTAGCCCTTGGTCACCGCCTTGGTGGTGTTGCCCACGGCGTCCAGCGGGTCGGTGATGTCGCGCACGCTGCTGGGCAGCTCGGCCATCTCGGCGATGCCGCCGGCGTTGTCGGTGATCGGGCCGTAGGCGTCCAGCGCGACGACGATGCCGGCCATGCTCAGCATCGAGGTGGCGGCGACGGCGATGCCGTACAGGCCGGCCAGCGCATAGGCCGCATAGATGGCCACGCAGATAAAGATCACCGGGTAGGCGGTGCTCTTCATGCTGACGCCCAGGCCGGCAATGATGTTGGTGCCATGGCCGGTGGTCGAGGCCTGCGCGATGTGCTGCACCGGGCTGTACTGCGTGCCGGTGTAGAACTCGGTGATCCAGACCATCGCTGCGGTCAGCACCAGGCCCACCACGCAGGCGCCGAACAGCCCCATCGCGCTGGCGCTCGCGCCGCCGCTCAGTGCGACCGGCTGCGGGAACATCGCGGTGGTGACGAAGTAGAAGGCGACCAGCGAGATCACGCCTGAGACGATCAGGCCCTTGTACAGCGCCGGCATCACGTTCTTCATGCCCGGCGAGGCCTTGACGAAGCTGCAGCCGATGATGGACGCGATGATCGAGACGCCGGCCAGCACCATCGGGTAGATCACTGCGGCCGCCGGCGCGCCGGTGACCATCAGCGCGCCCAGCGCCATCGCCGCGATCAGCGTCACCGCATAGGTCTCGAACAGGTCGGCGGCCATGCCGGCGCAGTCGCCGACGTTGTCGCCCACGTTGTCGGCGATCACCGCCGGGTTGCGCGGGTCATCCTCGGGGATGCCGGCCTCGACCTTGCCCACCAGGTCGGCGCCGACGTCGGCGCCCTTGGTGAAGATGCCGCCGCCCAGGCGCGCGAAGATCGAGATCAGCGAAGAGCCGAAGGCCAGGCCGAGCAGGGGCTTGAGCGTGGCGGAGTCGATGTTCTGGCCCTTGGTGAGGAACCAGAAGAACAGGCCCACGCCCAGCAGACCCAGGCCGACCACCAGCATGCCGGTGATCGCGCCACCCTTGAAGGCGACGTCGAGCGCCGGGCCGATGCCCTTTGTCGCGGCCTGCGCGGTGCGCACGTTGGCGCGCACCGAGACGTTCATGCCGATGAAGCCGCAGGCGCCGGAGAGCACCGCGCCGATGATGAAGCCGGCAGCTGTCGTCGTGTCCAGGAAGACGGCAATGAGCACGGCCAGCACCACGCCGACGATGGCGATGGTCTTGTATTGCCGTGCCAGATATGCGGCCGCGCCCTGCTGGATCGCCGATGCGATCTCCTGCATGCGCGCATTGCCTGCATCCTGACCCAGGATCCAGGAGCGTTGAACGAAACCGTACAGGACCGCGGCGAGCCCGCAGGCCAGCGCAAGGTAGAGCGCCAAACTCGTCGACATGAACAAGTCTCCTCTGTCGTTTCTGCCGTTGGAAAAGACGCGCCTGTCTCTCTCATCGCCAGCCTGCGCGGTGTGACAACAGGTCGCTCGAAATCATGCTAAGTGAAGGGCCAGGGGCCGAATTGGGTGTTTACCAGTGGATGCGGGTAAACGAGCCTGGAAGCGCCGTCCCTTGTAGCGGCGGCGAGCCGCGGCCCATTTGCGTCAGGGCAAGGCAAGCCCAGGCCGTAAAATCGGGGTTTCCCCTGTACGCTTTCGAGAACCCAGCATGAGCCTGCACAACGTCACCCCCGGCGCCAAGGCGCCCGAGCAGTTCAACGTCATCATCGAGATCCCGATGAATGCCGACCCGATCAAGTACGAGGTCGACAAGGAGAGCGGCGCGCTGTTCGTGGACCGCTTCATGACCACGGCGATGCACTATCCGTGCAACTACGGCTACATCCCGATGACGCTGTCCGACGACGGGGATCCGGTGGACGTGCTGGTGATCACGCCCTTCCCGCTGACCCCGGGCGTGGTGGTGACCTGCCGCCCCATCGGCGTGCTGAAGATGGACGACGAGGCCGGCGGCGACGCCAAGCTGCTGGCGGTGCCGATCGACAAGATCCTGCCCTTGTACAAGCACTGGCAGAAGCCCGAGGACATCAGCGACATGCGCCTGAACGCGATCCAGCACTTCTTCGAGCACTACAAGGACCTGGAGCCGGGCAAGTGGGTCAAGGTCAAGGGCTGGGAAGGCCCCGAGTCGGCCAAGGCCGAGGTGCAGTCCGGCATCGAGGCCTACGCCAAGTCCAAGGCGGCCTGAGCGGCCCGGGGCGGAGGATCGCCCCGTCCACAGCAAGAAGCGCCTGCGGGCGCTTCTTGTGTTTCTAGGGTGGTGAACCCTTGAAGGGCTGGTGCTGCTCCAGCTCGTTGACGTACTCGGCCATGGCCTGGCCCTCCTGACCGAGGAAATCGGCCACCGCCTCGCGGAACTGCGGGTGGGCCAGCCAGTGCGACGAGCGCGTCGATGTGGGCAGCAGGCCGCGGGCCATCTTGTGCTCGCCCTGTGCACCGCCCTCGAAGACCTCGTAGCGCTGTGCGATGCACCAGGCCAGCGGCTGGTAGTAGCAGGCGTCGAAGTGCAGGCAGGGCAGCGGCTCGGTCGCGCCCCAGTAGCGGCCGAAGGCGCGGCGCCGCGTGGGGTCCAGCGCGACGAGCGAGGCGGCGATGCGCTCGCCGCCGCGGCGCGCGACGAACATCAGCCAGTGCTCGGGCATGCGGTCCGAGACGGCGGCGAAGAACTCGCGGCTCAGGTAGGGCGTGCTGCGATGTGCCGCGTAGGTGAGGGTATAGCAGCGGTAGAAGAAGTCCCAGCTCGCGGTGTCGATCTGCCGACCCTGCAGCACTTCGTATTCGACGCCGGCCTCGCGCACGCGACGCTGCTCCTGCTGGATCTTCTTGCGCTTCTCGCGCTGCAGGCAGGCGAGGAAGTCGGCGAAGTCCGCATAGGGTGCGCTCTCGCGGTTGCGCCAGTGGAACTGCACGCCGTGGCGCTCCAACCAGCCAAGGCCCAGCGCCGCCGCATGGTCCTCGTCGGCGCCGAAGAGCAGGTGGATCGATGACAGCCCGCGCTCCAGCGCCAGCGTGCGCAGGCCTTGCAGCAGCGCTCTGCGCACCTGCGCATCACGGGCCAGCAACCGGCTGCCTGCCACCGGCGTGAAGGGCACGGCCAGCAGCAGCTTGGGGTAGTAGTGCAGGCCGTGGCGCCGGTAGGCATCGGCCCAGGCCCAGTCGAAGACGTACTCGCCCCAGGAATGGCTCTTCAGCCACGCCGGACAGGCGCCGACCAGCTCATCGCCCTGCCAGGCCCCGACGAACAGCGGCTGCCAGCCGGTCGCGGCGGTGGCACTGCCCGAGTCGTGCAAGGCCTGCAGGTACTCGTGGCGCATGAAGGGCGAGGGCTGCGGCGAGGCGGCGAGCAGCGCATTCCAGGCCTCGCGCGGCAGCGCGTCGGGTGCGCCATGGACGCGCAGCGTGAGTTCGGTGGGGGCGTCGTCGGTCATGGCGGGCGTGGCGCGAAATCTTAGGCTGGCCCGGATGCCCTTGCACTTTGATGGCAGGATTCGGGGCTATGCACTTCGACAATCTCTACAACCACGACTTCGTGCGCATCGCCGTTGGCGTGCCGCAGTGCCGCGTGGCCGATCCGGCCTTCAACGGTGAGCAGACGGCCGCGCTGCTGGCGCAGGCCGCGGCGGATGGCGCGGCGCTGGTGCTCTTCCCGGAGCTGGGCTTGTCGGCCTACAGCTGCGACGATCTCTTCCACCAGCGCGCGCTGCTCGACGGTTGCGAGGCGGCGCTGGCTGAAGTGCTGCGCGCTTCGGCTGATCTATCGACCGTGGCGGTGGTCGGCATGCCGCTGCGCTTCGAGCAGCGGCTCTTCAATTGCGCCGTGGTGCTGCAGCGCGGCCGGCTGCTGGGCGTGCTGCCCAAGACCTATCTGCCCAACCAGGCTGAGTTCTACGAGCTGCGCCAGTTCAACAGCGCGGACGAGGCGCTGGGCGAGGAGATCGAGTTGCTGGGCCAGCGCGTACCCTTCGGCAGCCGGCTGCTGTTCGCCGCCGAGGATCAGCCGCTGCTGCGTTTCCATGCCGAGATCTGCGAGGACGTCTGGGCACCGATTCCGCCGTCGAGCTATGCGGCGATGGCGGGTGCTACGGTGCTGCTCAATCTGTCGGCCTCGAACATCGTCATCGGCAAGGCCAACTACCGCCGCCAGCTGGTCGCGCAGCAGTCGGCGCGTTGCCTGGCGGCCTATGCCTATGCGTCGGCCGGTGCGGGCGAGTCCAGCACCGACATGGCCTGGGACGGCCAGTCGCTGATCTACGAGAACGGCGAGGCGCTGGCGGAGTCGGAACGCTTCCAGCGCCGCTCGCAGCTGATCACTGCCGACATCGATGTGGAGCGCATGGCGCGCGAGCGCATGCGCCAGACCAGCTTCGGCCAGTCGGTGCGCGCGCATGCCGAGCTGCTGCGCAGCTTCCGCACGGTGAGCTTCCGTCTCGGCGTGGACCGCGAGCAGCCGCTACCGCTGCGCCGGCAGGTCGAGCGCTTCCCCTATGTGCCGGCCGACCATGGCCGCCGCGACGAGCGCTGCCAGGAGGTCTACAACATCCAGGTGCAGGGCCTGGTGCAGCGCCTGGCATCCAGCGGCATCAAGAAGCTGGTGGTGGGCATTTCCGGCGGGCTGGATTCGACGCATGCGCTGCTGGTCGCCGCACGGGCGATGGACCAGCTGGGGCTGCCGCGCAGTCACATCATCGGCGTCACCATGCCAGGTTATGCGACGAGTACGCGCACCCGCGACCAGGCACTGCGGCTGATGCAGGCCGTGGGCTGCACGGCGCTGGAGATCGACATCCGGCCCAGCTGCGAGCAGATGCTCAAGGATATCGGCCATCCGCATGTCGACGGCCAGAAACAGTACGACGTCACTTTCGAGAACGTGCAGGCGGGCGAGCGCACCAGCCATCTGTTCCGCCTGGCCAACCACCATGGTGCGCTGGTGCTCGGCACCGGCGACTTGAGCGAGCTGGCGCTGGGCTGGTGCACCTATGGCGTGGGCGACCATATGTCGCACTACAACGTCAACGCCAGCGTGCCCAAGACGCTGATCAAGTACCTGGTGCGCTGGGTCGCCGAAACGGCGCAGCTTGGCGACGCCGATCACGGCGTGCTGATCGAGGTGGTCGAGACCGAGATCAGCCCCGAGCTCGTGCCGGCCGACGAGGCGCAGGCGATGCAGAGTACCGAGGCCGTGCTCGGCCCCTACGAGCTGCAGGACTTCAACCTCTTCTACACGCTGCGCCACGGCTATGCGCCGGCCAAGATCGCCTTCCTGGCGCGGCATGCCTGGGCCTCGCGCGACGCGGGCGCCTGGCCCGACGCGCCGCATGTGCAGCGCAATGAGTATGCGCTGGCCGAGATCAAGCGCGTGCTGCGCATCTTCGTGCAGCGCTTCTTCAAAGGCAGCCAATTCAAGCGCAGCTGCGTGCCCAACGCGCCCAAGGTCGGTAGCGGCGGCTCGCTGTCGCCGCGGGGCGACTGGCGGGCGCCTAGCGATTCGGAGTCCGCGGTCTGGCTCGCCGACCTCGATCGCATCCCCGACTGAGCCGGCATCGCGGCGGTTCCGTGCTTAAATCTCGGCAGTTGCGTCTTACTGGAGTCAGCCCACCATGAAACAGATCACCGCCATCATCAAGCCCTTCAAGCTCGACGAGGTCCGCGAGGCACTTGCCGAGGTCGGCGCCTCCGGTTTGACCGTCACCGAAGTCAAGGGCTTCGGCCGCCAGAAGGGCCATACCGAGCTCTATCGCGGCGCCGAATACGTGGTGGACTTCCTGCCCAAGGTGAAGGTCGAGGTCGTGGTCAAGGACGACGACGTCGAGCGCTGCATCGATGCCATCCTGAAGGCAGCCAAGACCGGCAAGATCGGCGACGGCAAGATCTTCGTCACCCCGGTCGAGCAGGTGGTGCGTATCCGCACCGGCGAGACTGACGAGGCGGCGGTGTAAGGCCCACCCCCTACGGCCTGCGGCCGCCCCCTCAAGGGGGCACGTCCGCGAGCCCGGCGGAGCCGGATCTCCGGACGTCGCTGGGCCTAATCACGGGATAAGGCGGTGGTACAGCGCGGCGGCCCAGATGCCGCCGCACAGCAGCAGCGCCAGCATCACGGCCGCACTGCCCAGATCCTTGGCGCGCTTGGACAGTTCGTGGCGCTCGAAGGAGATGCGGTCGATCGCCGCCTCGATGCCCGAGTTCAGCAGCTCGACGATCATCACCAGCAACAGGCTGCCCAGCAGCAGCGCGATCTCGACCCAGTTGCGCCCCAGCCAGAAGGCCAGCGGCGTGGCGACGACGGTCAGCCAGAGCTCCTGGCGGAAGGCGCTCTCGCCACTGTAGGCCGCGCGCAGGCCGGCCCAGGAGTAGCCGGTCGCGTGCAGGATGCGGTCCAGACCAGTGCGCCCCTTGTGCGGGTTGTTCTGTTCGCCGCTCATCGCTTCACGGGTTTCTGTTCGATCAGCTCGGTGCCGCAGATTGCATCGTGCAGGAACTGACGTCGCGGATGCAGGAAGGAGATCAGCGCATAGCCGATCACGCCGGCACCCAGGCTGCCGAAGATGGCTCCGAGGCTGTGCTGTTCCTGCAGGTAGGTGCTCAACAAGGCGGGCACAAACCAGAGCAGGCTCATGGCGAATCGCGCCATTGCACGCGGGACTCGGACCGCCTGGCCATGTCGGTCGACCAGGCGCACATGCCAGGCTTGCATCGCCACGGTCTGTCCGCTACGCGTCCAGCAATAGACGAAATACGCCATGAAGACGACAGCGAGCACCGCGATCAGGCCAAGTCTGCCCGTCAGCGCATGGCGTTGCCCGGTAAGCACCGAGTAGACCCAGGTGGTCGCAAAAGCGATGGCGAACAGCAGCATGCCCTCATAGGTGAAGCTGGCCATGCGGCGCGCCAGGCTGGCGGGCTGTGGACGGGAGGGCGGGAGGAGGGAGTCGGCAGCAGTCATCGAGGCGCGATTGTCACTCGGATGGCGGCTTCCCTTGGCTGGCGGCGGGCTCTGTCGCGCTCGGCTTGACGAGCAGGGTGGCGGCATCCAGGCGGGCGCCGGCGTAGAAATGGCGCTGGATCGTGCTGGGTGCTGGCTTGGTTCCGGTGCTGAAGAGCACGGTGGTGGCGCCGGGCTTGGCCTGCCTCAGTGTTGGACCCGGGCGCATTGCAGCGGGCCGCGAAGGCGGCGCCGCCGCGGGGCCGATGCCTTGCGCCTTTGTGGCCGGCGCGGAGGCGGCGTTGGCGGCGGCTGCCGGCTTTTGCTTTTTCGCTGCCCGATCGGCCAACTCGTCGCGCCGTTCCTGCGGCAGAGCCTGGTAGGCCTCCCACTTGGCCGCCCGGTCTTCTGGCTTGATCTGGCGTGCCTGCTGGAAACTCAGACGCACGGCCTGCCGCTCGGTCGGACTGAGTTTGGCCCAATGCGCGATGCGTTCCTCGAGGCGCTGCTGCTCCTCAGGCGTTAGGCTGGCGTAGCGCGCCGTCAGTTCCATCCAGCGTACGCGGCTGGCCGCTTCCAGACTGTTCCATTCGGCGGCCAACGGCTCGAGCAAACGCTTCTGCTCAGCTGACAGGTTCTGCCAGTCCAGTGCCATCAGGGTGACGGGGGACGCGAGCGCTGGGGCGACAGGGGGGGCTTCCGGCGGCTGAGCGCGGGAGGCGGCTGCGCCAGCGAGCAGGACGGCGGCAAGCAGGCTGGCACGAGCCAGGCACGTCTCTGTGCGAAGCGTTGCCGATGTCGTTCCTGTCTTGCGGATCGTCCTGCGGGGCGTCAACTCACTCGTCCTTCTCGGGGCTCGAGGCTTCTTCCTCGTCACTGAGGTATTCGGAGAAGCCAGGGTCGCCATAAGCGGCCGGCGGCAGTTTATCGGTAAGCAGCGCCGCATCCAGATCGGCCGTGGCCTTGATCTGTTGATACCACTGGCTGTGCTGGATGGCCAGCAGACCCAGCACCAGTACGAGCAGCGGCACGATGGACGCTGCCTTCAGCCAGCGGCTGCCCTTGGGGCTGGGGCCAGCGATTGTCAGGCTGCCGTCTGGCTGCACCTGAACGGTACGCACCGGAGCCGTCTGCACGACGCGGGCGTTGCGCGCTTTCAGCATGGCCTGCTCGCGGGCGAAGCGCAGGCGTTCGCTGACATCGGCGGGCAGGCTTTCGCTCTGTTCGGTCAGGCCAGCAGCGATCTGCCGGCCGAAGCGGGCCATGCGGGTGTCCAGGTCTGGGGCCGTTTGAGTGAGCTTTTGCACGTTCATGGTGCGATTCCCTTTGCCTTCAGAGCCTTTGCCAGTGCATGCACGGCCCGGGAGCAGTGCGTTTTTACACTGCCTTCCGAGCATCCCATGACTGCCGCCGTCTCGGCGATATCAAGTTCCTCCCAGTAACGCAGAAGAAAGGCTTCGCGTTGACGGGCCGGCAGGTTGGCAACCTCACCGTCGATGATTTGCAAGATCTGGGCCCGTGAAACCTCGTCGGCCGCGCTCAAGGCCCCCAGCGCTCCTTCGCCGCTTTCCAGCGATTCCAGCAGGTCGAAGTCCTCCTGCGGATCGTCGCCCTCGAAGTCGGACAGGTTCTGCATCACCCCCCGGCGGACCTTCTGGCGCCGGAACCAGTCCATCGTGGCGTTGGAGAGGATGCGCTGGAACAGCAGCGGCAGCTCCTCGGCCGGGCGGTCGAAATACTTCTCGGCCAGACGCATCATCGCGTCTTGCACGATGTCCAGGGCGGCGTCCTCGTCCCTCACCAGGTAGGCGCTGCGCTTGAAAGCGCGTTTCTCGACGCCGCGGAGGAAGTCGTTGAGTTCTTTTTCGGTGGCCAAGAGGGCGGGCTCTGTCTGGCGAGTGCTGCCGTGAGGCCGAAATTATGCACTCTTGAGTTGAATCATCGGGCATGCCGAGATATTCCACTGTTCAGCATGCATAATGCTGCTTCGCACAAGAGCTCAGGGTCTCAAGCTGGCTATCCGACCCGGATACCTCGTTTTTGACCGCGCAGGCTCCGAGTCCGCCTCACAAGGGCGCGAGAAGGGGCACCGATGGTTTTTCGTTAGAGAAAATCGCAAAGGTTCGATATGGAAATCTCTGCCGCGGAAGTCAAGCGTGCCGCTTCGGCACAACCGCATTCCCCCTCCCAATCTCCCGCCGAACTGAACGGTTCGGAAATCCTCGTCCGCTCGCTGCAGGCCGAGAACGTCAAGTACCTCTGGGGCTATCCCGGCGGTGCGGTGCTCTACATCTACGACGCTCTCTACAAGCAGGAGTCCATCCAGCATGTGCTGGTGCGCCACGAGCAGGCAGCGGTGCATGCTGCTGACGGCTACGCGCGCGCCACCGGCGATGTCGGCGTCGCACTGGTGACCTCGGGTCCCGGCGTGACCAACGCGATCACCGGTATCGCGACGGCGTACATGGACTCGATCCCGATGGTGATCATCACCGGGCAGGTGCCCACCGCCGCGATCGGCCTGGACGCCTTCCAGGAATGCGACACCGTCGGCATCACCCGTCCGATCGTCAAGCACAACTTCCTCGTCAAGGATGTGCGCGACCTGGCGAGCACGCTGAAGAAGGCCTTCCACATCGCGCGCACCGGCCGTCCCGGCCCTGTGGTGGTGGACATCCCCAAGGATGTCTCGCTGGCGAAGACGCATTTCAGCTACCCCGCCCATGTGGAGATGCGCTCGTACAACCCGGTGCGCAAGGGCCATTCCGGCCAGATCCGCAAGGCAGTGCAGCTGCTGATGCAGGCCAAGCGGCCCTACATCTACACCGGCGGCGGCGTGATTCTCGGCGAGGCCACGGCCGAGCTGCGAGAGCTGGTCGACCTGCTGGGCTATCCCTGCACGAACACCCTGATGGGCCTGGGCGCGATGCCTGGCACCGACCCGCGTTTCCTGGGCATGCTGGGCATGCACGGTACCTACGAGGCGAACATGACCATGCAGCATTGCGATGTGCTGCTGGCGGTTGGTGCCCGCTTCGATGATCGCGTGATCGGCAACCCCAAGCACTTCGCCCAGGTGGAGCGCAAGATCATTCACGTGGATATCGATCCGTCGTCGATCTCCAAGCGCGTGCGCGTGGACATTCCCATCGTCGGCGACGTCAAGGACGTGTTGCAGGAATTGATCGCGCAGATCAAGGAAGCGCAGGCCAAGCCGGACAGCCAGGCCATCAATGCCTGGTGGAGCCAGATCAACGAATGGCGCCGCCGCGACTGTCTGGCCTACAACCATGACAGCGATGTCATCAAGCCGCAGATGGTCGTCGAGACGCTGTGGAACCTGACCCGCGACCGCGACACCTACATCACCTCCGATGTGGGCCAGCATCAGATGTGGGCTGCGCAGTTCTACCGCTTCGACGAGCCGCGTCGCTGGATCAACTCCGGCGGCCTGGGCACGATGGGTGTGGGCCTGCCTTATGCAATGGGCATCAAGCTGGCCAAGCCGGAGTCGGATGTGTTTTGCATCACCGGCGAAGGCTCGATCCAGATGTGCATCCAGGAGCTCTCCACCTGCGCGCAGTACAAGACGCCGGTGAAGATCCTCTCGCTGAACAACCGCTACCTGGGCATGGTGCGCCAGTGGCAGCAGCTCGACTACGAGGGCCGCTACTCGCACAGCTATATGGATGCGCTGCCCAACTTCGTCAAGCTGGCCGAGGCCTATGGCCACGTGGGCATCCTGGTGGAGAAGCCCTCCGACGTTGAGCCCGCACTGCGCGAGGCAATGCGCCTGAAGGATCGCACCGTGTTCCTCGACGTGCGCACCGACCCGACCGAGAACGTCTGGCCCATGGTCAAGGCGGGCAAGGGTATTTCCGAGATGCTGCTGGGCTCCGAAGATCTGTAAGGGCTCGAAGCCGTTCGCGATGGGGGAGCGTTACCACGCCCCTTGTTCCGGATGGCGGAGGGCCACTGCAGCGGATTGCCCAACGATCTTTCCCTTCATCGAACAGCGTGGCCAAGGGCCGTCGGTTACCGCCGCCGGTCTGAAGAGCGCGCAGGACGAGACTCATGAAACACATCATCGCTTTGCTGATCGAGAACGAGGCCGGCGCGCTGTCGCGCGTGGTGGGCCTGTTCTCCGCCCGGGGCTACAACATCGAGAGCCTCACCGTCGCGCCGACCGAGGACCCCTCGCTGTCGCGCATGACCATCGTCACCACCGGTTCGGACGAGGTGATCGAGCAGATCACCAAGCACCTGAACCGCCTGATCGAGGTGGTCAAGGTCGTCGACCTGACCGAAGGCAACTACACCGAGCGCGAGCTCATGCTGATCAAGGTGCGTGCGGTCGGCAAGGAGCGCGAGGAGATGAAGCGCACCGCCGACATCTTCCGCGGCCGCATCATCGACGTGACCGAGAAGACCTACACCATCGAGCTGACCGGCGACGCCTCCAAGCTCGACGCCTTCATCGACGCCATCGATCGCAGCGCGATCCTGGAGACCGTGCGCACCGGCTCCAGCGGCATCGGCCGCGGCGAGCGCATCCTGCGCGCCTGATCCATCAGCCTCTCAACCACCGTATCCGTACCGATTTTTCCTGGAGACCGACATGAATGTTTTCTACGACAAGGACGCTGACCTGAGCCTCATCAAGGGCAAGAACGTCACCATCATCGGCTATGGCTCACAAGGCCACGCCCATGCGCAAAACCTGAACGACAGCGGCGTCAAGGTCACCGTCGGTCTGCGCCGCGGCGGCGCTTCCTGGGCCAAGGCCGAGAACGCCGGCCTGAAGGTCGCCGAGATCGCCGAGGCCGTGAAGGCCGCCGACGTGGTGATGATCCTGCTGCCCGACGAGCAGATCGCCGACGTCTACAAGAAGGAAGTCGAGCCCAACATCAAGCAGGGCGCCTCGCTGGCCTTCGCCCACGGCTTCAACGTGCACTACGGCCAGGTCACGCCGCGTGCCGACCTGGATGTGTGGATGGTCGCCCCCAAGGCCCCGGGCCACACCGTGCGCGGCACCTACGCCCAGGGTGGTGGCGTGCCGCACCTGATCGCCGTCTACGCCGACAAGAGCGGCAAGGCGCGCGACCTGGCGCTGAGCTACGCCGCGGCCAACGGCGGCGGCAAGGCCGGCATCATCGAGACCAACTTCCGCGAAGAGACCGAGACCGACCTGTTTGGCGAGCAGGCCGTGCTGTGCGGCGGCACCGTCGAGCTGATCAAGGCGGGCTTCGAGACGCTGGTCGAAGCCGGTTATGCGCCCGAGATGGCCTACTTCGAGTGCCTGCACGAGCTCAAGCTGATCGTCGACCTGATCTATGAAGGCGGTATCGCCAACATGAACTACTCGATCTCCAATAACGCCGAGTACGGCGAGTACGTCACCGGCCCGCGCGTCGTGACCGAGGAGACCAAGAAGGCCATGCGTCAGTGCCTGAAGGACATCCAGACCGGCGAATACGCCAAGAGCTTCATCCTCGAGAACAAGGCTGGCGCCCCGACGCTGCTGTCGCGCCGCCGCCTGACCTCGGAGCACCAGATCGAGCAGGTCGGCGAGAAGCTGCGCGCGATGATGCCCTGGATCAAGAAGAACCGTCTGGTCGACCAGAGCAAGAACTGAGCGAGGACCGAGCCGAGGGCCTGCGCACTCGGCGACGCCTCGCGAAGGACCGCTCGCCTGCAAGCGAGCGGGCGAGGACGGTCCGACGCCATCCGAAGGCCGGGCCGCATGCTTGCGGCTCTCGGCAGAGCTGAAGACGACAAAGCCGCGGCACCGCCGCGGCTTTTTTCATGGGTGCGCTGTTGTATCCTCGCTCCCCATGACCGACCACGACAAGAAAGTCCCGGCGCTGCTCGCGGACGATGACGACAGCGAGGTGCTCGAGCCTGTGCGCCCGCGTCGCAAGGGCATCTACATCCTGCCGAATCTGTTCACGCTGGCCGCTCTTTTCAGCGGGTTCTACGCCATCGTGATGGCGATGAATGGCCGGTTCGAGGCTTCGGCTTACGGCATCTTCAGTGCCATGGTGCTCGACAGCCTGGATGGCCGCGTCGCGCGAATGACGAACACGCAAAGCACCTTCGGTGAGCAGATGGACAGTCTCGCCGACATGGTGTCTTTCGGCGCCGCCCCCGCGCTGATCATGTACATGTGGGCGCTGCAGGGACTGGGCAAGCTGGGCTGGCTGGCGGCCTTCGTCTATTGCGCCGGTGCGGCGCTGCGCTTGGCACGCTTCAATACCAACCTCGGCGTGGTCGACAAGCGCTTCTTCCAGGGCGTTCCCAGTCCGGCGGCGGCGGCCTTGGTCGTGGGCCTGATCTGGGTGTTCGACGACGCCGGCTATACCAAGGTGTATGCCGATCCCCAGATCGCCTGGCTGGCCTTCGGCTTCACGCTGTATGCCGGTCTGACGATGGTGACCAACGTGCCGTTCTACAGCTTCAAGGACATCAGCTTCAAGCGCTCGGTGCCCTTCATCGTCATCGTGCTGATCGCGCTGGGCATCGCAGTGATCAACATTCATCCGCCGACCGTGCTGTTCGGCCTGTTCTGCATCTACGGCGTTTCAGGCTATGCGGTCTATGTCTACAAGCGGGTGAAGGGCAAGCCGGTCAGCGTCATCGCAACGTCCACGGACGAACCCGACGAAAAAGGACTTCACCAATGACGGAGGCCGGTGGCTCTCGTCCGCGTGCTATATTGGCCCACATGAACCGTGTGTCTGCATCTGCTCTGCTGCTACTAGCCCTCGTGCCATCGGCGCGCTGACTGCACACGTCTGTTCACAGAATCCCTGCAACCCGGCCCGCCAAGCACCTGCTTCGCGGGCCTTGTTGTTTCTAGCAACCTCCAGCCTTCAACGGAGATCCCCATGGCTGACAAGCTGATCATCTTCGACACCACCCTGCGCGATGGCGAGCAATCCCCTGGCGCGTCGATGACGAAGGACGAGAAGCTACGCATTGCGCGCCAGCTCGAGCGCATGCGGGTCGATGTGATCGAGGCCGGCTTCGCTGCGTCCAGCAACGGCGACTTCGAGGCGGTGAAGGCGATTGCCGATGCGGTGCGCGAGAGCACTGTGTGCTCGCTGGCCCGCGCCAACGACCGCGACATCTCGCGTGCCGCCGAGGCGCTGAAGGGGGCGGCGCGTTCGCGCATCCACACCTTCATCGCCACCAGCGAACTCCATATGGAGAAGAAGCTGCGCATGACGCGCGAGCAGGTGCTGGAGCAGGCCAAGCAGTCGGTGCGCTTCGCGCGCACGCTGTGCGGCGACGTCGAGTTTTCCGCCGAGGACGGCTACCGCTCCGACATCGACTTCCTCGCGCGCGTTATCGAAGCGGTGATCGCCGAGGGCGCCGGCACGATCAATATTCCCGACACGGTCGGCTATGCGATCCCGGAGCTCTACGGCAACTTCATCAAGACCCTGCGCGAGAAGGTGCCCAACTCGGACAAGGCGATCTGGTCGGTGCACTGCCATAACGATCTGGGCATGGCGGTCGCCAACTCGCTGGCCGGCGTGAAGCTTGGCGGCGCGCGCCAGGTCGAATGCACGATCAACGGCCTGGGCGAGCGAGCCGGCAACTGCTCGCTGGAAGAGGTGGTGATGGCGGTAAAGACCCGCCGCGACTACTTCGGTCTGGACGTCGGTATCGAGACCACTCAGATCGTGCCGGCCTCGCGCTTGGTGTCGCAGACCACCGGTTTCGTTGTGCAGCCGAACAAGGCAGTGGTTGGTGCCAACGCCTTCGCCCATGCCTCGGGCATCCATCAGGACGGCGTGCTCAAGGCGCGCGACACCTACGAGATCATGCGCGCGGAGGATGTGGGCTGGAGCGCCAACAAGATCGTGCTGGGCAAGCTCAGCGGGCGCAACGCCTTCAAGCAACGCTTGCAGGATCTGGGCATCGATCTCGAGTCGGAAGCGGAGATCAACGCGGCCTTCCTGCGCTTCAAGGATCTGGCCGATCGCAAGAACGAGATCTTCGACGAGGACATCATCGCCTTGGTCATGGATGAGTCGGTGACGGCCGAGCAGGAGCATTACCGGCTGCTGTCGCTGTCGCAGCGTTCGGAAACCGGTGAGCGCCCGCATGCCAGCATCGTCTTCGCTGCAGGCACGGTGGAGCACCGCGCCGAGGCCGACGGCAACGGCCCGGTCGACGCCAGCCTACGGGCGATCGAGTCCAAGGTGCAAAGTGGCGCCGAGTTGCTGCTCTATTCGGTCAACGCCATCACCAGCGGAAGCACAGAATCGCAGGGCGAGGTCACGGTTCGACTGCAGCATGCCGGACGCGTGGTCAACGGAGTGGGGGCGGACCCGGATATCGTCGTGGCATCGGCCAAGGCATATTTGAGCGCGCTGAACAAGCTGCAAAGCAAGGTCGAACGCGTGGCTGCTCAAGGTTGAGGCGAGCGCAGGGCTGGCCATCGGGCACTGGTGCTGCTGAAGTGGCTTCGAGTTGAGCAATACGTCGCTTTAAATATCGTTGCTAAGCTGCTGCCTTGCTTCGATTTTTCCTATCCCATACACTGCCAGGGCTGTCGTTGGAGGTCGGATTGAAGAACAAATTGGCTCGCTTGTTGTCCGTCGCGCTGTTGGGGGGCGTCACCGTTCTCGGCGGCGCGCTTGTCAGTGCGCCCTCGGCTCATGCCAGCACGCAGGCCAAGGCTGCTGAACTCAGCGGCAAGACGGTTCGCAAGTCCAAGCCCGCCGCCAAGCGGCAGGTCCGCGCCGCAGGCAAGGCTAAGGCCGTGGCCGCTACCAGCGTCGCCGCCGTGGCCGTGGCGGCCAAGCCCTCCTTCGGTCGTCTTGCCGGGCTCCACGAGGTGGACGACCCGCTGGATCTGAAGTCCAGTGTGGCACTGGTCCTCGATCAAGAGACCAACGAGGTCCTGCTTGCCAAGAACTCACAGGCGGTGCTGCCGATCGCGTCCATTACCAAGCTGATGACGGCACTGCTGGTCGTCGAGGCTGGATTGCCGCTGGACGAGAAGATCACCATCACCGACGACGACAAGGACACCGAGAAGGGTACTGGCTCGCGACTGGCCATCGGCACGACGCTGACCCGGGGTGAACTGCTGCACCTGGCCCTGATGTCCTCCGAGAATCGCGCGGCGCACGCGCTGGGGCGCAGCTATCCGGGGGGCATGGACGGTTTCGTGCGGGCGATGAATGCGAAGGCGCGCGCGCTGGGCATGAACGACACGCACTATGTCGAACCGACCGGACTCTCGAGCCGCAACCAGTCGAGCGCGCGGGATCTGGCGGCGCTGGTCAAGGTGGCGCACGAGTTTCCTCTGCTCCGCGAGTTCTCTACCTCGCCGGAGGCGGTCGTAGCACTGGGACGGCGGCAGGTTCAGTTCCGCACGACGAACGGGCTGGTGCGCAAGCCTGACTGGGATATCGGTCTGCAGAAGACCGGCTTCATCAGTGAGGCGGGCCAGTGTCTGGTCATGCAGGCTCAGCTGGCGGGCCGCAAGCTTATCCTGGTGTTCCTGGACTCGGCTGGCAAGTACTCGCGCATCGGCGATGCGGAGCGGGTTCGCAAATGGCTGAACAGCGGCCAGGTGCTGAGCCAGCAGTTCGTCGGCACGTCAAGCTGAGGCTGAGATCCCGCCGGGCCCCCGAGGTGGCCGACGGCGTTCAGCCGCGGTAGCCCAAGGCGGCTGAGATCTGTGCGGCCGTTTCCTTCAAGCGGGGCAGCCAGCTTTCTTCCAGTCGATCGGCGGGGGCCGAGATGGACAGGCCCGCGACCAGCTTGCCCTGATCGTCGTAAATGCCTGCGGCCATGCAGCGCACACCCAGCTCCAATTCTTCGTCATCGCGGGCGACGCCGCGCTGACGCACCGCTGCCATCTCGCGCTCGAGTGCACTCAGCTCGGTGATGCTGTTGCGGGTGTGGCCGGCCAGACCACTTCGGGTGGCATAGGCGCGCACCCGCTGCGGATCGTCGCTGGCGAGAAAGAGCTTGCCGACCGAGGTCAGGTGCAGCGGCGCACGTCCGCCGACAGCGCGAACCACTTGCATGCCCGAGCGCTCACTGTAGGTGCGTTCGATGTAGACGATCTCGTCGCCCTGGCGCACGGACAGATTGACCGGCTGGTGCGTGAGCTTGTGCAGTTCTCGCATTGGCCCGATTGCCGCATCTCTGACGTCCAGCCGCGCTTTCACCAGATTGCCGAGTTCGAGCAAGCGCATGCCGAGCCGGTAGCTGCCGGCTTCCGGTCGGTCCACGAACCGGCCGATGGTCAGGTCATTGAGGATGCGGTGCGCTGTCGAGGGGTGCAGACCGGTTGACTCGCTGATCTGCTTGAGCGAGACCGGGTCCTGATGGCTTGCCAACACGTCCAGCAGCGCGAAGGCGCGTTCCATCACTTGAATTGCGGGGGTCTGATTCTCTTTGCTCGCCATGCTTGGCATTGTGCGCGAACTGCGTGGGTTTTTGCATGGCGAAACTGCACTGGCATGCGCATTTCATACCGATTGAGCGGGCTTACGGTGAGCCAGCCAGCGTCTCGATGGACGACTTTCCCGATCGAACGGCGCCTTCCAGAGTGGCCGGGTAGGGCCCCGCCACATAGTCTCCGGCGGCGACCAGGCTGGAGCAGATCAGCGACGGCGGGCGATCAAGTCCCGGCGTGCAGGCGAAGGTGGCGCGCTTCTCTGCCAGGCAGCGTAGAAGAGTCGGCTCGCTGGCCCAGTGCAGCGCCGCCATCGCCTGCGCGAGCACCGCCTGAGCGGTGGCATCCAGTCCGGTCTGCACCCAGGAACTGGCGCCGCTGACGACGAAGGCGAAGCAGTCGGGCGCATGGCCGAGCTGACCCAGGTCGAAGGCGTATTGCGCCGGCGCCTGTGCGCCGTCGTGGAGCGCGACGATGGGGGCGGGCAGACGGCTGCCAGGGCTGTGAAGGTAGACGGTGATGATGGGCTCGAAGCGCAGCGCGCTGGCCTGCGCTGCCCAGTCGGGCGCCCACGGAGCCGCCAGCCGCGCGGCCTCGGCCGCGGAGGTCGCGAGCACCACATGGTCGAAGGCACGGTCGGCCAGCAGCCATACGGCCTGCTCTGCATCGCGCTGAAGCATGTCAATGCGGTGGCCGAGCTGGAGTCGGCAGCCCTGCGCGCGCAGCCAGCTGCTGGCCGGTCCGGGCAGCAGGTCGCTCAAGGGCAGGCGCGGCAGCAGCAAGTCCGACGCGCCTGGGCCGCCAAGCAAGGCATCGTGCAGCACGCGCAGGAACACCGCAGCGCTGGCCGCTTGAGCAGGCGTGTTCAGGGCGGCGACGCAGAGCGGATCGATCAGCTCACGACGCAAGGCTGGCGCCAAGCTGGCGCATAGCTGCGCGACTGTGAGTTGCGGCGCGCAGCGAAAGCCGCGCACGGACCAGGCAGCACAGGTGGCGAGCAGTTGCAGCCGAGCACGCCAGGACCAGCCGCGCTGACTGAGTACAGCCCTGACGAAGGCCAGGGCAGCTGGCCCGCGTCCCAGTTGCAGGCCGCCGCCATCGACATAGCGCAGTGTCAGCGGCAGTCGGAGCAAGGCCGTCTCGGTCTGCACGCCCACTTGGCGCATCAGTGCCAGCGTGTCGCGATAGGCGCCGATGAGGATGTGCTGGCCGTTGTCCAGGCGCGGCTCCTGGGTCAGGCTGCGCGCTCGCCCGCCGAGCTGGCCGGCCATCTCGAAAAGCTCGACCTGCCAGCCGCGCCGCACGCCCTCGACAGCCGCAGCAATGCCTGCCCAGCCGCCGCCGACGACCGCCAGACGCGGACTCTTCATCGGCCGCGCCAGTTGGTGCGCATCGCAATCCAGAGCTTGCGCAAGGGCGTCAGGGCGATACGTTGATGCAGCACCTGGAACTGCTCGGCCTCGATCTCGCGCAGCAAGGCGCGGTAGATATTGGCCATCATCAGCCCGGGCTTCTGCGCACGCCGGTCGATCTCGGGAAGCAGGGCCAGCGCTTCGTCGTAGAGCCGATGCGCACGCTCGGCCTGGAATTTCATCAGCGCGTTGAAGCGATCGCTGTAGCCCCAGGGCCGTTGGCGCAGCAAGATCTCGTGGGCCTTGACGTCGAATTGCTGCAATTCGGCAATGGGCAGATAGATGCGCCCGCGCCTTGCGTCGTCGCCGACATCGCGGATGATGTTGGTGAGTTGCATGGCAAGGCCGAGTTTGTGTGCATAGGCCACGGTTTGTTGATCGCGGCGGCCGAAGATTCCGCTGGCGACCTCGCCGACCACGCCGGCGACCAAATGGCAGTAGCGTTGCAGTCCGGCAAAGTCCAGATAACGCGTTTGCTCCAGGTCCATCTGACAGCCCTCGGTCACGGCCAGCAGATGCTCGGCACGAATGTCGAACTCTGCACAATGCGGCATCAGCGCCTGCATCACCGGATGGCTGGGCTTGCCGGCAAAGGCGGCCGCCACTTCCTTTCGCCACCATGCCAGCTTGGCAGCAGCGACGCCTGGGTCGGACATCTCGTCGACAACATCGTCCACCTCGCGGCAGAAGGCATAGAAGGCGGTGATCGCCGCGCGGCGTGGCGGCGGCAGGAACAGAAAGGCGTAGTAGAAGCTCGATCCGCTGTCGGCTGCCTTCTGCTGCACATACTGCTCTGGCGTCACACGGTCTCCCGGGTGGCAGGAGTGGCGGCCCGCATGCGCGTGGCCCCCCAGAGCAGAGGCGGGAAGTCGAGCAGGCCCAGGCGCGGGCGCTGCAGCAGGCTGGCGTAGTCCATGGCGGCGATTCTCGCAAGAATGCGCAGTCCGCCTTGCACGACGAAGCGCAATTCCCAGCCGGCACGACCCGGGATCTGATGTACCAGCGGCGCGCCTTCGCGCATCAGCGACGCGGCCCAATCGCACAACTCGCGGATCAGCGCTCGCGCTGCCGCACTGTCGCGGCAGGCCAGGAAGTCCTCCTGCGTCAGACCGTGGCGAGCGAGGTCGGCTGCAGGCACGTAGACGCGGCCACGCGGGCCGTCGCGGCTGAGGTCCTGCCAGAAGTTGATCAGTTGCAGGCTGGTGCAGATCGCGTCCGAGCGGCCCAGTGCCTGCGCATCGGTGATGCCGTAGAGATGCAGCAGCAGCCGTCCGACCGGATTTGCCGAGAGGCGGCAATAGGCGAGCAGCTCGTCACGGTCTGCATAGCTCGTCTTGACCAAGTCCTGCTCGAAAGCATCGAGCAGCTCCTCCAGAAGCCGTACCGGCAGTCGATAAGAACTGAGTGCCTGGCGCAGTGGTGCGAAGACGGCAGTGGCCCAGGCGGCGCTGGGTGGCCGGCCGCTGGCCACTGCATGCAGGTCGGCGCGATAGGCCTGGAGCAGGGCGTGTCGCTGCTGCGGCGTGGCGTCGCCCTCGTCCGCGATGTCGTCGGCCGTGCGCGCGAAGTGGTAGAGGGCCGAGATGGCGGGGCGCAGCGCCGGCGGGCACAGCCAGGACGCGACAGGGAAGTTCTCGTAGTGCTCGATGCTCACGGGCCTGGATTGTGGGTGCAAGCGACACCTTGGCGCATCGCTGGCGCCGGCTTGGTGTGAAGATTGCGATTTGACAGCACCGGGGTGGCTCAATATATTACTGACCGGTCAGTCAGTTAAGTTTCGCGTCCCTGTGTTGCGTCGCCCTGTCATGGCTGGGTCGGCTGCATGCGTCGCTCAGGATCGAGGTTGTTCATGCCAACAAGAATCAACAAGCCCGCCGGGGCACTGTGTGTAGCGACGGCGCTGCTGTTGCTGCTGGGTGCCTGCAGCCGTCAGGTGCCTGCGCCAGAGGTGGAGCGCGCGGTGCGCACGCAGGTGCTGGCGGGTGAGCGCGCCGGGCGCACCATCGAGTTCGCGGCCGATGTGCGTGCGCGCACCGAATCGCGCCTGTCCTTCCGCGTCGGAGGCAAGCTGATTGAGCGACGCGTCGGACTGGGTGATGTGGTGCGGCCGGGGCAAGTGCTGGCGCGCCTGGATGCCCGCGATCTGCTGCTGGCGCAGGAGGCCGCAGGCGCTGCGATGCAGGCGGCACGCGTCAATCGCGACCAGATGGGCGCCGACTACAAGCGCTTCATCGATCTGCACAAGCAAGGCTTTATCAGTGCGGCCGAACTGGAGCGCCGCGACGCTGCTTTCAAGGCCGCACAGGCCCAGCTCGACCAAGCCAAGGCTCAGGCCGAAGCTCAGCTGAACCAGGCCTCGTATTCGACCCTGGTGGCTGATGCGGCGGGTGTGGTCACTGCGGTGGAGGCCGAGCCCGGCATGGTGGTTGGGGCGGGTACACCGGTGCTGCGGGTGGCGCATGACGGCCCCAAGGATTTCGTCTTTTCGGTGCCTGAGCACCTGATCGCCGGTCTGCGTGAGGCGGCGGCAAGACCTGGCGCCTTGAGCGTGCGAGTCTGGGGCGACCAGCAGCAGCCGGTGCCTGCTGCTTTGCGCGAAGTGGCCGCTGCCGCTGACCCGGTAACGCGGACCTTCCTGGTGAAGGCCGATGCCGGCAAGCTCGATGTTCGCCTGGGTCAGACTGCGACGGTGTTTCTCGACCTGCCGAGACAGGAGCAGGCGATCAAGCTGCCGCTCACCGCCGTGCTGGAAAGCAAGGGGCAGAGTGCTGTCTGGCTACTGGATTCCAAGACCATGACGGTCAAGCTGCAGCCGATCACGGTGGCCGGGGCCGATGGCAACGAGGTTGTCGTCGCGTCCGGACTGACCGCCGGGCAGGAGGTCGTCACTGCCGGCGTGCATGTGCTGAGCGCAGGACAGAAGGTGCGTCGCTACGCGCCGACGGCAGCGGCCAGTGCCGCATCCCGCTGAAGGAGCGCTCGATGAGTGCCGACAGCCGCAGCAGCGCCGCCCACGCTGCCTCCCGATTCAACGTCTCGCGCTGGGCGCTGGAGCACCCGGCGTTGACGCGCTACCTGATGGTGGTGCTGATGGTGATGGGCTTTGCCGCCTATTTCCAGCTCGGCCAGGATGAAGATCCTCCCTTCACCTTCCGCGCCATGGTGGTCAGCGCCTACTGGCCAGGCGCGACGGCGCAGCAGGTGGCCGACCAGGTGACCGACAAGATTGAGAAGACGCTTCAGGAGGTGCCACATGCGGACAAGATCCGCTCCTACACCAAGCCCGGCGAGTCGCTGACGATCTTCCAGATCAAGGACAGCGCGCCACCCGCGGAGGTGGCGCAGGTCTGGTACCAGGTGCGCAAGAAGATCGGCGACATGCGCAGCACGCTGCCGCAGGGCGTGCTTGGACCGGTGTTCAATGACGAGTTCGGCGATGTTTACGGCTCGATCTTTGCCCTCTCGGGTGACGGCTTCAGCCGCGAGGAGCTGCGTGTGCATGCCGAGCGCGTGCGCAGCGAACTGCTCAAAGTGCCGTCGGTCGCCAAGGTCGAGCTGTTCGGTGTGCAGGCAGAGAAGCTCTTCATCGAAATCTCTCAGAAGCGCTTGGCTGAGCTGGGACTTGACTTCAACCAGGTCATTGCCCAGCTGGGCGCTCAGAACGCCGTCGAGGGCGCTGGCGTGCTCAACGCCGACGCGGCCAATCTGCAGGTGCGGGTGCAGGGGCAGCTCAACTCGGTGCAGTCCCTTGAGGACTTCCCGATCCGCGCGATCAATCCGGCCACGGGGCAGGCCAGCAGTCTGCGCCTTCGCGACATCGCGCAGGTCACGCGTGCCTACGCAGACCCACCCACGACGATGGTGCGCCATCAGGGCAAGGATGTCGTCGCACTGGGCGTTTCGATGGCCAAGGGGGGTGACATCATCGCGCTTGGCAAGGCGCTGAAGGCTACGACCGCGCGGATTCAGCAGGGCATGCCCGCGGGGCTCGAGCTGGCACAGATCCAGGATCAGCCCCAGGCCGTGGCCCGCTCAGTGAACGAGTTCGTCCAGGTGCTGATCGAGGCCGTGGTGATCGTGCTGGCTGTCAGCTTCATCTCGCTGGGGTTGCACACCAAGCCGCTGCGCATCGACATCTGGCCCGGATTGGTGGTGGCGATCACCATCCCGCTGGTGCTGGCGATCACCTTCGTGACCATGTTCTATTGGGGCATAGGCCTGCACAAGGTCTCGCTGGGCTCCTTAATCATCGCGCTGGGCCTGCTGGTTGATGACGCCATCATTGCTGTCGAGATGATGGTGCGCAAGCTCGAAGAGGGCTACGACAAGATGCATGCGGCCACCTATGCCTACGACGTGACGGCCATGCCCATGCTCACAGGCACGCTGATCACCGCGGTGGGTTTCCTGCCCATCGGTCTGGCCAAGTCCTCGGTCGGCGAGTACACCTTCGCGATCTTCGCGGTCACGGCAGCGGCGCTGCTGATTTCCTGGGTGGTGTCGGTCTACTTCGTCCCCTATCTTGGCGCGCTGCTGCTGCGTACGCGGGCCGGTCATGGCGGTGAATCGCATGAACTCTTCGATACGCCCTTCTATGTGCGCTTTCGCGTCGTAGTCGGTTGGTGCGTGGAGAACCGTTGGAAGACCATCGGCCTGACCGTTCTGGTCTTTTTGCTCGGTCTGGTAGGCATGAGCCGAGTGCAGCAGCAGTTCTTCCCGGACTCGAACCGCCCGGAACTGCTGGTCGACCTCTGGCTGCCGGAGGGGTCCACCATTCAACAGAGCAAAGCACTGGCCGAGCGTTTTGAGGCGAGCATCGTCAATGACCCCGGTGTGCTGAGCGTGACGACCTGGTCAGGTAGCGGCGTGCCGCGCTTCTATTTGCCGCTGGACCAGATCTTTCCGCAGGCCAACGTGGCCCAGGCCATCGTGCTGCCCAAGGATCTGACTGAGCGGGAGCGCCTACGCAAGAGCCTGCCGGCATTGCTGGCGCAGGAATTCCCAGAGGCGCGTGGCCGCGTCAAGCTATTGCCCAACGGGCCGCCGGTGCCGTATCCGGTGCAGTTCCGCGTCGTCGGCGAGGATCCGCGCGAGCTGCGCCGCTGGGGCGATGAGGTGAAGGAGTTGCTGCGCGCGCACCCTAGCCTTCACGGCGTGAATGACAACTGGAACGAGTCGATCAAGGCGCTCAAGCTCGAGATCGATCAGGACAAGGCCCGCGCGCTTGGCGTCAGCAGCCAGAGCATTGCCCAGGCTGCTCGAACCACGCTGTCCGGCATGACCATCGGACAGTATCGCGAGGGTGACCGGCTCATCGACATCGTGCTGCGCCAGCCCAAGGAGGAGCGCGAGGCCATCACTGATCTGGGTAGTGCCTACTTGCCGACTGCGTCCGGTCGGAGCATTCCGCTGACGCAGGTCGCCAAGATCGGCTTCGAATGGGAGCCTGGCGTGCTGTGGCGCGAGGGGCGCAGCTATGCGGTGACTGTGCAAGGTGACACCGTCGACGGTGTTCAGGGGGCAACCGTCACCACCCAGTTGCTGCCGCAGATCCAGCAGATCCAGTCACGCATGCCAGCCGGTTACCGCATCGAGGTGGCCGGTGCGGTGGAGGAGAGCAGCAAGGGGCAGGGGTCGATCGCGGCTGGCGTGCCCATCATGCTGTTCATCACCTTCACGTTGCTGATGCTGCAACTGCACAGTTTCTCGCGCGCGATGCTGGTCTTCCTGACGGGTCCGTTGGGCATTGCTGGCGTGGCGGCTGCGTTGTTGCTGCTGAACAGGCCCTTTGGCTTCGTCGCGTTGCTGGGTGTGATCGCGCTGATGGGCATGATCATGCGCAATTCAGTGATCCTGATCGACCAGATTGAGCAGGACCGCGAGCGCGGGGTGCCAGCCTGGACGGCCATTGTCGAGTCGGCAGTGCGGCGTTTCCGGCCCATTGTTCTGACTGCGGCGGCAGCGGTGCTGGCGATGATTCCGCTATCGCGCTCGGTGTTCTGGGGTCCGATGGCGGTGGCCATCATGGGCGGCTTGGTGGTCGCGACGGCGTTGACCCTGCTTGCACTTCCGGCAATGTACGCAGCCTGGTTCCGCGTGCAAAAACCTGGCCCGCATTCGCGCTTCTGAGGGCTGAGCGCCTGCCCCCTTCCCAGGGGGCAGGAAAATCGCTTCGCCGTATCGCTACAATTACCGGTTTGCCGAAACACCTCAGGGTTGAGGTGGTGCCATCGCACCAAGTCAGCACTGAACCCTCTCGCGCGGGTGGCGAAATTGGTAGACGCACCAGGTTTAGGTCCTGACGCCTTCACGGGCGTGCCGGTTCGAGTCCGGCTCCGCGCACCATCACTTTGTTATTTGAGTCAACTATGGCTGTCAACGTCGAAACCCTCGAAAAGCTCGAACGCCGCATCACGCTCACGCTGGCGGCCGATGACATCAACAGCGAAGTCCAGAATCGCCTGAAGAAGCTGGCCCGCACTGTCAAGGCGGACGGCTTCCGTCCTGGTAAGGTGCCGATGAGCGTCGTGGCCCAGCGTTACGGTTACTCGGTCCAGTACGAGGTCATGAACGATAAGCTGGGCGAAGCGTTCGCCGCAGCCGCCAACGAGGCCAAGCTGCGTGTCGCCGGCGTGCCCAACATCGCGCAGAAGGATGGGGCTCCTGAGGGCCAAATGGCCTTCGATGCCACTTTCGAGGTCTACCCGGAAGTCAAGATCGGCGATCTGACCGCCAAGGAAGTCGAGCGCGTCTCCAGCGACGTCACCGATGAGGCGATCGACAAGACCGTCGAGATTCTGCGCAAGCAGCGCCGCAGCTTTGCCCAGCGCGCTGCCGCCGATGCTGCCGCCGACGGCGACCGCGTGACCATCGACTTCGAAGGCAAGATCGATGGCGAGCCCTTCGCTGGCGGCAAGGCCGAAGGTTTTCAGTTCATCCTGGGTGAAGGGCAGATGCTCGAGGCCTTCGAGAAGGCCGTGCGCGGCATGAAGGCCGGCGAGTCCAAGACCTTCCCGCTGGCCTTCCCCGAGGACTATCACGGCAAAGACGTGGCCGGGAAGGAAGCCGACTTCCTTGTCACCGTGAAGAAGATCGAGGCGCAGCATCTGCCTGAAGTGAACGAGGCCTTTGCCAAGTCGCTGGGCGTCAAGGAAGGCGGCGTCGATGGCTTGCGCGCCGACATCAAGAAGAACCTCGAGCGCGAGGTGAAGTTCCGCGTGCTGGCCCGCAACAAGGCGGCCGTGATGGACGCACTGGTTGCCGTGGCTGAGCTGGACGTGCCGAAGGCGCTGATCAATGGCGAGACCGAGCGTATGGTCGCTGCCGCGCGCGAAGACCTGAAGAAGCGCGGCGTCAAGGACGCCGACAAGGCGCCGATCCCGGCCGAGATCTTCCAGCCGCAGGCTGAGAAGCGCGTCCGCCTGGGTCTGGTCGTCGGCGAACTGGTGCGCGCCAACAATCTGCAGGCCAAGCCTGAGCAACTGCAAGCTCACATCGAGGAGCTGGCGCAGAGCTACGAGAAGCCGGCCGAGGTGGTGCGGTGGTACCTGAGCGACCGCGAGCGGTTGGCCGAGGTCGAGGCCGTGGTGATCGAGAACAATGTCACCGACTTCGTGCTTGGCAAGGCCAAGATCGTCGACAAGGCGCTGCCCTTTGATGAGCTGATGGCAGCAGCCGGCTGACCGAGCGCCCAGTTTCGGCCCCGCGGAGGGCGCCGTGCCGCGAGGCCGGCGCCCTTGTCGTTTCCGGTAGGGGGCGTGGGCTGGCTACATAATCAAGACTCTCAAGTGCAACGAGGATTCCATGAGCGCGCTGGAAACTAGCAATCTGGGCATGGTGCCCATCGTCATCGAACAGTCGGGCCGCGGCGAGCGCGCCTACGACATATACAGCCGCCTGCTGCGCGAGCGCATCGTCTTCCTGGTCGGCCCGGTCAACGACGCCACGGCCAACCTGGTCGTCGCTCAGTTGCTGTTCCTGGAGAGCGAGAACCCGGACAAGGACATCTTTCTCTACATCAACTCGCCCGGAGGAAGCGTCTCAGCTGGCATGTCGATCTACGACACCATGCAGTTCATCAAGCCACAGGTGTCGACCCTGTGCATGGGCATGGCGGCCAGCATGGGTGCTTTCTTGCTTGCCGCCGGCGCCAAAGGCAAGCGCCTGGCGCTGCCGAACTCGAAGATCATGATCCACCAGCCGCTGGGTGGCGCGCAGGGGCAGGCGACGGACATCGAGATCCATGCCCGCGAGATCCTCAAGACCCGTGAGCAGCTCAACCGCATTCTGTCTGAGCGTACCGGCCAGAGCCTGGAGAAGATCCAGAACGACACCGAGCGCGACTATTTCATGTCCGCAGCCGAGGCCAAGACCTACGGACTGATCGACGAAGTGATCGAGAAGCGCCCCTGAGCTCGGGTGCGGCCGGCTGTGAATGGCCTGGCCATTTCTTCCTCCAACTAGCGCCGGATCGGGGCCTTTATCGGAACAAGGCCCCATCCGGCGTTTGAACTATCATCCCAATAGGCAGTACCGCCAGAACCGTCAAGCAGATCCATGGCCGAGAAAAAAGGCAACTCCAGCGAAAAAGTCCTGTACTGCTCCTTTTGCGGCAAGAGCCAGCATGAGGTGAAGAAGCTCATCGCCGGACCGTCGGTGTTCATTTGCGATGAGTGCATCGAGCTGTGCAACGACATCATTCGCGATGAGGTGCCGACCGAAGGCGGTGCACCTGCGCGCGCCAGCAAGTCCGATCTGCCGGTGCCTACCGAGATCAAGGCCAGCCTCGACCAGTACGTGATCGGTCAGGACGTGGCCAAGCGCACGCTGTCCGTGGCGGTCTACAACCACTACAAGCGGCTGCGCCATATGGGCGAGACCAAGGACGGGGTGGAGCTCTCCAAGAGCAACATTCTGCTGATCGGCCCGACCGGCTCCGGCAAGACCTTGCTGGCCCAGACCTTGGCCCGCTTGCTCAACGTGCCCTTCGTCATCGCCGACGCGACCACGCTGACCGAGGCCGGCTATGTGGGCGAGGACGTCGAGAACATCATCCAGAAGCTGCTGCAGAACTGCAATTACGACGTCGAGCGCGCGCAGCGCGGCATCGTCTACATCGACGAGATCGACAAGATCTCGCGCAAGGCCGACAACCCCTCGATCACCCGCGATGTCTCGGGCGAGGGCGTGCAGCAGGCCCTGCTGAAGCTGGTTGAAGGCACGATGGCCAGCGTGCCGCCGCAGGGTGGCCGCAAGCACCCGAACCAGGATTTCCTGCAGATCGACACGACCAACATCCTGTTCATCTGCGGCGGCGCTTTCGACGGCCTGGAGAAGGTGATCCAGAACCGTTCGGAAAAGTCCGGCATCGGCTTTGGTGCTTCGGTTAAGAGCAAGAGCGAGCGTCGCGTTTCCGAGGTGTTCCGCGAAGTCGAACCCGAGGACCTGATCAAGTTCGGTCTGATCCCCGAGCTGGTCGGTCGTCTGCCGGTGGTGGCCACGCTGGGTGAACTGACCGAGGATGCATTGGTGCAAATCCTCACCGAGCCCAAGAATGCGCTGGTCAAGCAGTACCAACAGCTCTTTGCGATGGACGGCGTCGAGCTTGAGATCCGGCCGTCGGCCCTGGCGGCGATTGCCCGGAAGGCGCTGGCGCGCAAGACCGGCGCGCGCGGTCTGCGCTCGATCATGGAGCACTCGCTGATCGACACCATGTTCGAGTTGCCGAATATGGACGGCGTGGCCAAGGTCGTGCTGGACGAGCACAACATCGAGGAGGACAGCAAACCCCTCCTGGTCTATCGGGAACAGGCCAAGGCCAGCGCCTGAGCAAGACTCGGGCGTATCCAGCCGCAAGGCGTATTGCATTTAGCCTCTCAGGCCGCAGATGGGTCTGAGAAAGAGAGGTTTCTATGTCCGGTCATCCCATCCTGCCCGCCGAACCCATCACCTTGCCGCTGCTGCCGCTGCGCGATGTGGTGGTGTTCCCGCACATGGTGATTCCGCTGTTTGTCGGCAGGCCCAAGTCCATCAAGGCACTTGAGGCCGCGATGGAGGCGGGTCGCCAGATCATGTTGGTTGCCCAGAAGGCCGCCGGCAAGGATGAGCCCAAGGCCGACGACATGTTCGAGGTCGGCTGCGTTTCCAGCATCCTGCAAATGCTCAAGCTGCCCGACGGCACCGTGAAGGTGCTGGTCGAGGGCCTGCAGCGCGCGACGACGTCGAGCATCACAGACGGCGAGGAGCACTTCGTTGCCGAGGTGGTCCCCATTCCGCCCGAGGCCGATACCAAGCCCGAGGTCGAGGCGCTGCGTCGCGCCGTGACCCAGCAGTTCGACCAGTACGTCAAGCTGAACAAGAAGATCCCGCCGGAGATCCTGACCTCGATTGCCGGCATCGACGATGCAGGGCGGCTGGCTGACACCATCGCCGCCCACCTGCCGCTGAAGCTCGATGCCAAGCAGTCGGTGCTCGATCTGTCGGACGTTTCCCAGCGTCTGGAAAAGCTGCTGGACCTGCTTGAGCACGAGGTCGACATCCTGCAGGTGGAAAAGCGCATCCGCGGCCGCGTCAAGCGCCAGATGGAGAAGAGCCAGCGCGAGTACTACCTGAACGAGCAGGTCAAGGCCATCCAGAAGGAACTGGGCGACGGCGAGGAAGGCGCCGACCTGGAAGAGCTGGACAAGAAGATCAAGGCCGCGCGCATGCCCAAGGAGGCGCGCAAGAAGGCCGAGGGCGAGCTGAAGAAGCTCAAGCTGATGTCGCCGATGTCGGCCGAAGCGACCGTCGTGCGCAACTACATCGAGACCCTGGTCAATCTGCCGTGGAGCAAGAAGACCAAGATCAAGCACGACCTTGCGCATGCCGAGGAGGTGCTCAACGAGGACCACTACGGCCTGGAGAAGGTCAAGGACCGCATCCTCGAATACCTCGCGGTGCAGCAGCGTGTCGACAAGGTCAAGGCGCCTATCCTGTGCCTGGTCGGCCCGCCTGGCGTGGGCAAGACCTCGCTGGGCCAGTCGGTGGCGCGCGCTACCGGGCGCAAGTTCGTGCGCATGGCCCTGGGCGGCGTGCGTGACGAGGCCGAGATCCGCGGTCACCGCCGCACCTATATCGGCTCGATGCCGGGCAAGGTGCTGCAGAGCCTGTCCAAGGTCGGTGTGCGCAATCCGCTGTTCCTGCTCGACGAGATCGACAAGCTGGGTATGGACTTCCGCGGCGACCCGAGCTCGGCGCTGCTGGAGGTGCTCGATCCCGAGCAGAACCACACCTTCGGCGATCACTACATCGAGGTCGACTTCGACCTGTCCGATGTGATGTTCGTGGCCACCTCGAATTCGCTGAACATCCCGCCGGCCCTGTTGGACCGCATGGAGGTGATACGCCTCTCGGGCTACACCGAAGACGAGAAGGTCAACATCGCCCAGCGCTACCTGCTGCCCAAGCAGCGCAAGAACAATGGTGTGAAGGACGAGGAACTCGACGTCACCGAATCCGCGATCCGTGGCGTGATCCGCTACTACACCCGCGAAGCCGGCGTCCGTTCGCTCGAGCGCGAGATCTCCAAGATCTGCCGCAAGGTGGTCAAGGGCATCCAGCTTAAGAGCTACGAAGGCAAGGTCGTCGTCACCGAGGAAAACCTCAACGACTTCCTCGGTGTGCGCAAGTACGACTTCGGTCGTGCTGAGAAACAGGACCAGGTGGGTCAGGTGGTGGGTCTGGCCTGGACCGAGGTCGGCGGCGATCTGCTCACGATCGAGGCGACTGCCATGCCGGGCAAGGGCAACATCATCCGTACCGGCCAGCTCGGCGACGTGATGAAGGAGTCGGTCGAGGCAGCGCGTACCGTGGTGCGCGCGCGTGCTCGACGGCTGGGTATCAAGGACGAGTTGTTCGAGAAGCGTGACATTCACATTCACGTGCCTGACGGCGCCACGCCCAAGGATGGCCCGAGCGCGGGCATCGCGATGACGACGGCTTTTGTCTCGGCGCTCACCGGCATCCCGGTGCGTGCCGATGTGGCCATGACCGGTGAAATCACGCTGCGTGGCGAGGTCACTGCGATTGGCGGTCTGAAAGAGAAGCTGCTCGCGGCACATCGCGGTGGCATCAAGACGGTGATGATCCCGGAGGAGAACGTCAAGGATCTCCAGGACATTCCTGAGAACGTCAAGAATCAGCTCGAGATCGTGCCGGTCAAGTGGATCGACAAGGTGCTGGAAGTGGCGTTGGCTTCGGCGCCTCAGCCGCTGCCCGAGGAAGAGACCTTGGCAAAGGATGTCGCTGCTACGGATGCGGCCAAGGCCGATGCGCCGGTGGAGTCGATCAAACATTGAGACGGGTTGAGTCGGACTCGCAGCGCAGAGCTTGCGCGATGGGTCCGGATCGATTTAGAATGAGAGCTTCAGCGCAGTTGACGCAGCGCAGGGGTCGGAAGACATCCTTCGATGCGCGCTGTATTGAGTCGAAGCGGGTGTAGCTCAGTTGGTAGAGCGCGACCTTGCCAAGGTCGAGGTCACGAGTTCGAGCCTCGTTACCCGCTCCAGTTTTCGAAGGGAAGCCCCGGCTTCCCTTTTTTATCGAAGCTGCTGTTTCTGACAGCAGCGCTGTCGGAATCTCACCAAAAGATTCTGGGGCGCGGTAGCAAAGCGGTTATGCACCGGATTGCAAATCCGTGTAGGTCGGTTCGACTCCGGCCCGCGCCTCCAAAGACATGCGGGTGTAGCTCAGTTGGTAGAGCGCAACCTTGCCAAGGTTGAGGTCACGAGTTCGAGCCTCGTTACCCGCTCCACGAATCAGCAATGGTTCAACCGGCTCGCGCCGGGCTTGAGGTCAGCAGATCTCAGGCGAAATGCGGGTGTAGCTCAGTTGGTAGAGCGCAACCTTGCCAAGGTTGAGGTCACGAGTTCGAGCCTCGTTACCCGCTCCAGTTGAAAGGGGAAGTCGCGAGACTTCCCCTTTTCGTTTTTTGCTGCGCATTGACGCGCTGATAATGCGCTCGCCTCAGCGCTGCCCGGGTGGTGAAACCGGTAGACACAGCGGACTTAAAATCCGCGGCCCTAAAACGGCGTACGGGTTCGAGTCCCGTCCCGGGTACCAAGCAGGTTTGAGCGAGATCGCCTTGCGCGCGCGCTAGATGCTCACCTGCTCGACGCTGATGCGCGCGCCAGGCAGCGCCTTGGCTGCGAGGCCGCGCAGCGCGTCCAGGCTGCCGGTCGCCTGCAATCGCACGAACGGCTCGTCGCAATCGCCGCCCGGGTTCCACAGTCGCTGCGCTTGTCGCGCGACCGCATCCTCGACGTTGAGCAGGCGCACCTGCTCGCCGAGCGTTCGCTGCAGCAACTCCTGCACCAGTGGGTAGTGCGTGCAGCCCATCAGCACGGTATCGACCGCGGCCTCGCGCAGTGGCGCGCAGCAGCGCTCGACCAGCGCTCGAAGTTCCAGGCTGTCG
Organism: Roseateles sp. T103; assembly: GCF_057219915.1. Taxonomy (NCBI): domain Bacteria; kingdom Pseudomonadati; phylum Pseudomonadota; class Betaproteobacteria; order Burkholderiales; family Sphaerotilaceae; genus Roseateles; species Roseateles sp. T103. The sequence continues at coordinate 202,976 of NZ_JBXVVS010000002.1, read as the reverse complement.
AGCTGGCCCGTCTCGATCAGGTCCGCGAGGCCGGGGCAGGGCTGGCTCACCACGGTCACATCTGTAGCATGGTCGGCAAGCAAGGCTTGATAACGCCGACTGGCCAACGTGGCAGGTGTGGCCAGCACGCCGATCCGCTTGTTGCGGCTGGCAGCGACTGCCGGCTTGATGCCGGGCTCGATGCCGACGATGGCACGCTCTGGCCAGCGCTCGCGCAAGTTCCCGACAGCGTGGGCCGTCGCGGTATTGCAGGCCACGACGAGCAGTTGCGCACCGCTGCGCCACAGGTAGTCCGCGATCGCGAGACTGCGCCCCTTGATGAAGTCGCTGGTCCGCTCACCGTAGGGCGCGAACGCCGTGTCGGCCACGTAGTGCAGTGAGGCCTGGGGCAGTATGCGGCGCAATGCTTGCAGCACCGTCAGCCCACCGACGCCCGAATCGAAGACGCCGATGCAGGGGTCAAGGGGCTGGCTCGGTGTGGAACTGGCGCTGTTCATTAGGCTCGGCAGTCTAGTGCTGCCGCTGACGGCGGCCGAGCTTGTCGGCAAAATAGAACGGTCGTGCTATTTTTTTAGAGTTTTGGCGCGTGGGTGACTCTGTTCGTGCGAGTTCGCCCCGTAGAATCCCCGGTTAACGTTAACGTCAACTCAGCCTGGAGTGCTTCGATGAAGGTTTTGGTTCCCGTCAAACGCGTGGTCGACTACAACGTCAAGGTGCGCGTGAAGAGCGATGGCACTGGCGTCGATCTGGCCAACGTGAAGATGTCGATGAACCCCTTCGACGAGATCGCCGTCGAAGAGGCGGTGCGCCTGAAGGAAAAGGGCGTGGTCACCGAGGTGATCGCTGTCTCCTGCGGCGTCACGCAGTGCCAGGAAACGCTGCGCACTGCGATGGCCATCGGCGCCGACCGCGGCATCCTGGTCGAGACCGATGCAGAGCTGCAGCCGCTGGCCGTGGCCAAGCTGCTCAAGGCTCTGGTCGACAAGGAACAGCCCCAACTCGTCATCCTGGGCAAGCAGGCCATCGACGACGACTGCAACCAGACCGGCCAGATGCTGGCCGCGCTGACCGGCATGCCGCAGGGCACCTTCGCCTCCAAGGTCGAAGTGGCCGAAGGCAAGGTCGCTGTCACGCGTGAAGTGGACGGCGGCCTGGAGACTGTCTCCCTGAGCCTGCCGGCCGTGGTGACGACCGACCTGCGCCTGAACGAGCCGCGTTATGTGACCCTGCCCAACATCATGAAGGCCAAGAAGAAGCAGCTCGACGTGGTCAAGCCTGCCGACTTGGGTGTGGACGTGGCACCGCGCATCAAGACGCTGAAGGTCGCCGAGCCGCCCAAGCGCAGCGCTGGCATCAAAGTGCCGGATGTGGCGACCCTGGTTGCCAAGCTGAAGACCGAAGCCAAGGTCATCTAAGGCCCTGACGCACAAGATTTGGAGATTGAAGACATGACCGCTCTCGTCATTGCCGAACACGACAACGCGTCCATCAAGGGCGCCACGCTGAACACGGTCACCGCTGCCGCTGCCTGCGGCGGCGACGTGCATGTGCTGGTTGCCGGCCACAACGCCGCTGCCGCTGTCGCTGCCGCTGCGCAGATCGCCGGTGTGGCCAAGGTGCTCCACGCCGACGCCGCCGGCCTGGCCGATGGCCTGGCCGAGAACCTGGCGGCCCAGGTCGTCGCCATTGCAGGTGGCTACAGCCACATCCTCTTTCCCGCCACCGCCTCGGGCAAGAACGTCGCGCCGCGCGTCGCCGCGCTGCTGGACGTCGGCCAGCTGAGCGACGTCACCAAGGTGATCAGCGCCGACACCTTCGAGCGTCCGATCTACGCCGGCAACGCGATCGCCACCGTGCAGAGCGGCGATGCCGTCAAGGTGATCACCGTGCGTACCACCGGCTTCGACGCCGCGGCTGCCACCGGCGGCTCGGCCGCCACCGAGTCGGTCGCTGCGGCTGCGGACAGCGGCAAGAGCAGCTTCGTCGGCCGCGAGGTCACGAAGAGCGACCGCCCCGAGCTGACCGCCGCCAAGATCATCGTCTCTGGTGGTCGCGCGCTGGGCTCGAGCGACAAGTTCAACGAAGTGCTGACCCCGCTGGCCGACAAGCTCGGCGCCGCGCTGGGCGCCAGCCGTGCCGCTGTCGATGCGGGCTACGCGCCCAACGACTGGCAGGTCGGCCAGACCGGCAAGATCGTCGCGCCGCAGCTCTACATCGCCGCCGGCATCTCGGGCGCGATCCAGCACCTGGCCGGCATGAAGGACTCCAAGGTGATCGTCGCGATCAACAAGGATCCGGAAGCGCCGATCTTCTCGGTGGCCGACTACAGCCTGGAGGCCGATCTGTTCGCCGCCGTGCCGGAGCTGGTGAACGCGCTCTGATCGAGCAACTGTCTCGCCATCGGGCGAGTCGGTGACCTTCGGGGCGCCCGACTTCACGGTCGCGGCGCCCTTGTTGTATCTGGATAGTGTTTTTCGGAGTCCCTCATGACTTATCGCGCCCCCGTCAAGGACATGCTGTTCAATATGCAGGAGCTCGCCGGCCTGCAAGCCCTGACCGAGATCCCCGAGTTCGCCGACGCCGGCATCGAGACCGCGCAGGCCGTGCTCGAGGAGTGCGCCAAGCTCAACGAGGGCGTGATCGCACCGCTGAACTGGGAAGGTGACAAGAACCCCTCCTACTGGAAGGACGGCCAGGTCTTCACCACGCCGGGCTTCAAGGACGCGTTCCGCCAGTTCGCCGAGGGCGGCTGGCAGGGCCTGCAGCACCCCACCGAATTCGGCGGCCAGGGCCTGCCCAAGACCATCGGCGCCGCCTGCGGCGAGATGATCAACAGCGCGAACATGAGCTTTGCGCTGTGCCCGCTGCTGACCGATGGCGCCATCGAGGCCCTGCTGACCGCGGGCAGCGACGAGCAGCGTGCCACCTACATCCCCAAGCTGATCGACGGCAGCTGGACCGGCACGATGAACCTGACCGAGCCGCAGGCCGGCTCAGACCTGGCGCTGGTGCGCACACGCGCCGAGCCGCAGCCCGACGGCAGCTACAAGATCTTCGGCACCAAGATCTTCATCACCTACGGCGAGCACGACATGGCCGAGAACATCGTGCATCTGGTGCTGGCCCGCGTGGCCGGTGCGCCGGAAGGCGTGAAGGGCATCAGCCTGTTCATCGTGCCCAAGTTCATGGTCAACGCCGACGGCTCGCTGGGCGCGCGCAACGACGCGCACTGCGTCTCCATCGAGCACAAGATGGGCATCAAGGCCAGCCCGACTGCGGTGCTGCAGTTCGGCGACAACGGCGGTGCGATCGGCTATCTGGTCGGCCAGGAGAACCGCGGCCTCGAGTACATGTTCATCATGATGAACGCGGCACGCTTCGGTGTCGGCGTTCAGGGCATTGCGGTGGCTGAGCGCGCCTACCAGAAGGCCGTGCAGTACGCGCGTGACCGCGTGCAATCGCGCCCGGTGGATGGTTCGGTCGCCGGCAGTGCGGCCATCATCCATCACCCCGACGTGCGCCGCATGCTGATGACGATGCGCTCGCTGACCGAGGGCTGCCGTGCGATGTCGCTGGTCGCTGCCGCCGCTTATGACGCCGCGCATCACCACCCCGATGCCGAGACGCGCAAGCAGAACCAGGCCTTCTACGAATTCATGGTGCCGCTGGTCAAGGGCTACAGCACCGAGATGAGCCTGGAGGTCACCTCGCTGGGCGTGCAGGTGCATGGCGGCATGGGCTTCATCGAAGAAACCGGCGCGGCGCAGTACTACCGCGACGCGAAGATCCTGACCATCTACGAAGGCACGACCGCGATCCAGGCCAACGACCTGGTCGGCCGCAAGACCCTGCGCGACGGTGCGCAGATGGTCAAGGCGGTGGCCGCGCAGATCGAGGCGACCGAGGCCGAACTTGCCATGCGCGCCAGCGCCGCCTGCGCCGCCACGGCCAAGCGCCTGCGCGCCGCGCGCGAGGCCTTTGTGCAGTCGGCCGAGTTCATTGCTGCCAGCGGCAAGGCCAATCCGAACGCGGCCTTCGCCGGCTCGGTGCCTTACTTGATGCTGGCCGGCAATGTGGTTGCCGGCTGGCAGATGGCGCGCGCGCTGATGGTGGCCGAGGACAAGCTGGCCGCCGGTGAGGACGCCGCCTTCATGAGCGCCAAGATCGCCACGGCACGCTTCTATGCCGAGCACATCCTGCCGCGCGCGCAGGCGCAGCGCGATGCGATCGTCGAAGGCGCCGATAGCGTGACCGCGATGGCGCTGGACGCGTTCTAACTCGACCCTGTTGTCGCCGACGTGATAGGGGCCACCGTGCCCCTTGATCACACTTCGTCCAGTCCCATCCCCAAGAACTCTGGAGACTTCCGTGGCCCTGCCTCCCGTCCTGCAAAAGCTGCCGCTGCCGGTGATCGGCTCGCCGCTGTTCATCATCAGCAACCCCAAGCTCGTCATCGAGCAGTGCAAGGCCGGCGTGGTCGGCTCGATGCCGGCCTTGAATGCGCGCCCGGCATCGCAGCTCGACGAATGGCTGGCCGAGATCACCGAGACGCTGGCGGCTTACAACAAGGCCAACCCCGACAAGCCGGCCGCGCCCTTCGCGATCAACCAGATCGTGCACAAGAGCAATGACCGGCTCGAGCACGATCTGCAGATGTGCGCCAAGTACCAGGTGCCGCTGATCATCACTTCGCTGGGCGCGCGCGAGGACGTCAACCAGGCGGTGCACAGCTGGGGCGGCGTGGTGATGCACGACATCATCAACAACAAGTTCGCCAAGAAGGCGATCGAGAAGGGCGCCGATGGCCTGATCGCTGTCGCTGCCGGTGCGGGCGGCCATGCCGGCGTGAAGAGCCCGTTCGCGCTGGTCCAGGAAATCCGCGAATGGTTCGACGGCCCGCTGGCGCTGTCGGGCTCGATCGCCAGCGGCGGCGCGATCCTCGCCGCGCAGGCGATGGGCGCGGACTTCGCCTACATCGGCTCGGCCTTCATCGCCACCGAGGAGGCGCGTGCCGTCGATGCCTACAAGCAGATGATCGTCGACAGCAACAGCGACGACATCGTCTACAGCAATCTGTTCACCGGTGTTCACGGCAACTACCTGCGCGGCTCCATCGTCGCCGCGGGCATGGACCCCGACCATCTGCCCGAGAGCGATCCGAGCAAGATGGACTTCGGCTCCGGCGGCAGCGAGGCCAAGAAGGCCTGGAAGGACATCTGGGGCTGTGGCCAGGGCATCGGCGCGATCCGCGAGGTGGTGCCCACGCGTGTGCTGGTCGAGCGTCTCAGGCGCGAGTACGAGGCGGCGCGTCAGCGCATCTGCCAGGCCGGCTGATCGTCGCCAGCGGCGCTGCTGCAATGAAGAAGGCCGCCCACGGGCGGCCTTGTCGTTTCCTGGCCGCGCGCGGCCAGGGCAGGTGTCAGCGGATGTTGGTCATGCGTGCTTCCGGCCGGTCGTCCGAGCGATGGACGGTCTGCACATTGGCGCGCATTGCCCAGGGTCGCATCTGGTGGTGCAGAGGGACGAACAGGTGCTCGTCACGCGTGCGCAGCAAGGCCTCGCGAATCATCGCGTTGCGCTTGCCCACGTCGACCTCGACCTTCATCGCATCGACCAGCTGGTCGATCTTCGCGTCGCTGACCTTGGAAAAGTTGAAGTTGCCATCGGCGCCGGAGGTCCTGGTGCGCACCAGCGACTGCAGCGCGTACTGCGCGTCGTAGTTCGCAATGCCCCAGCCCAGCATGTACAGCGAGCTGTCGAACTTCTGGAAGGTGACGCTGTGCTGCGCCATCGGTGCGGCGGCGAGGCGAGCCTTCACGCCGATCTTGGCCCACATCGAGACGGCCGCCTGACAGATCTCCTCGTCGTTGACGTAGCGGTTATTCGGGCAGTGCAGCGTGACGTCGAAGCCCTCGGGGTAGCCGGCGTCGGCAATCAGCTTCTTGGCTTTGTCCACATCGGGCTTGAGCGGCTGATCGATGTCCGGTGTGTTGCCGTTGACGCCTGGCGCCACCATCACGGCCGCGGGGATGGACAGGCCGCGCATGATGCTGCGCTTGATGGCCTCGCGGTCGATGGCCAGGTTCATCGCCTCGCGCACCCGCTTGTCCTTGAAGGGGTTCTTGCCCTTCAGTGTGGAGCCCTTGAGTTCGTCGCTGCCCAGGTCCATCGCGAAGAAGATGGTGCGCACCTCGGGACCTTCGACGACCTTCAGCTTGGGGTCGGCCTTCAGCCGTGCCACGTCCTGTGTGGGCAGGTCGGTGAGCAGATCCACGTCGCCGGACAGCAGGGCGGCCACTCGGGTGGGGTCCGACTTGATTGGCAGGTAGTTGACCTCGGAGATGTTGCTTGCGTTGGCTTTGTCCCACCAGTCGGCGTTCTGCACCATGGTGATCTTCTGATCGGGCTGCCAGCCGGTGATCCGGTAGGGGCCAGTGCCCATCACGTTGCGCGAGGCAAAGTTGTCTTCCTTGGCCTTGTAATCCTGGACCGAGGTGGTCTTGTTCTTCTCAGCCCAGGCCTTGCTCATGATGCGGAAGTCGATGATGTTCTTCAGCAGCAGCGGGGTGGGGGCGTGCAGGATGATGTCGACCGTGTGGCTGTCGATCTTCTTTACCTCCTTGATGCCGGTGACATAGATCTGCATCGTGCCCTGCGGCTGGCTGATGCGGCCGAAAGAGAACACCACGTCGTCGGCGGTGAAGGGTGTGCCGTCGTGGAACTTCACCCCCTTGCGCAGTTCGAAGCGCACCTGGGTCGGGCTGATGTATGTCCACTTGGTGGCCAGAGCGGGCTCGACCTCGTACTTCGGGCTGTAGCGCGTCAGACCCTCGTAGGCGTGCATCAGGATCGCATTGGTCGTCGCGTGGTTCTGCGAGTGCGGATCCATCGTGAGGATGTCGTTCTGTGCCGCCCAGCGCAGCGGCACGGCCTGGCTGCCCGTGGCGGCCAGCAGGCCCAGCGTCAAGGCCAACGAGGCCAGCTTGAGCTTGTTGCTCTTCATCTGAGGTCTCCGAGGGGAAGGTCGACAAGGCTGACGATGCTAGCGGCAGCGCTGCGCGCTGCGACCTATGGCTTGCCCGCCCCTGTGCCAGCGGCTTGGTCCGCATCGCCTAGTGCTTGCGCCTCCAAGTCAGCATCGCAGCCCCGGCCTGCGGCGATCATGCGGGCCATCCAGGCATGCAGCGGGCGCTCGAGAAGCCTGGCCAGCGATCCCTTAGCCCGCCATGCCAGCGCGCCGCAGCGATAGCGCCGCTGGGCCTCGTCCCAGCGCAGCGCGATGCAGCGGCCACGGCGTCTGCGGCTGAGCAGCATGCCCACGGGGCAGGGCTCCGCCAGGCAGCATAAGCCGCAGCCGTTGCAGGGTTCGCCGAGCGCAGGCTTGGGCGGCGCCTCGGCGTGGATCAGGATGGGGCGGTGGCCGGTGTCAGGCTTTGACGCCGAGTTCACGCAAGCGCTCCTCGAGGTAGCTGTGGGCCGTGTAGCGGTCCGACAGTACCACGTCCTCGCGCGGGTGCAGGAACAGCGGCAGCGAGACGCGGCTGCGCCGCGCTCCCTCGCCGCTGGGGTTGACCACGCGGTGCGTGGTCGACGGGTAGTAGCCCTGAGAAGCCTCCTGCAGCATGTCGCCAATGTTGATGATCAGCAGGCCGAAGTCGCAGGGTACGTCGATCCAGCTGCCGTCCTTGGCCAGTACCTGCAGTCCCGGCTCGTTGGCCGCAGGCAGGATGGTCAGCAGGTTGATGTCGCCATGAGGTGCGGCACGCAGCGAGCCAGGGGGCTCATTGCCGCTCAGCGGCGGATAGCGCAGCACGCGCAGCAGCGTCAGGCGGCTGTCCTCGATCATCTTCGACAAGGGTTCGCGATAGTGCGCTGCGATCTCGCCGGGTGTGTGCTGCTCGACCCAGGAGAGAAGCTCGGCCGCAAGGATGTTGGCCTGCTGGTAATAGGCCATCGCGTCGTCGCGCAGCGCGGGCGGGATCCGGCCCCACGGGTAGATATGGAAGTACTCCTTGAGGTCTTTCTGCGTGAAGCCCTTGGCCGTCTCCGAGATGGCGGTGGAGAAGTAGCCATCCTGCGTTTCGCGCGAGAAGGCGTAGCCATGCTTATCCTCGCCGTCGAAGAAGCGCAGCCAGTCGGCATAGATCTTCTCGACCAGACTCTGCTGAATGGGATGGTTCACCAGCACGCCGAAGCCGGTTTCGTGCAATGAGCGGGTGAACTGGGCGGCGGCATTGGCTGCCCGGTAGTCGACGACGGGAATGTGCATGGCATGGCCTCCTCAGGGCGGATGTCGGCGTTGGGCTCGTGGCCCGGCTGGGCCGGATTCGGCGCGCAGTGTAGGCCGGCTGGTGATTGCCTGCCAAACGATTGGCATCTTGGGCCGGTATCGTCGATCAATGCGGGGGCGAGGCAGGTTTCATCGGCTCAAGTCACGCCGATTCCTGCCGAGAAATGCTCAGTCCGGCGTCGGTCCGTGGTAAGCCAGCGGTGCTACAGTGCGTGCCTTGGAACTTTGTGGTCCTTCCCGTCCCCTTTTCTGGCAACAGTCAAGGCGGGTCGCAATCCGCCAACCGGTCGAGCCGTGTCGCGGAAGGTTTTCTTAACCAGCCATAGCCCTGGAAACCGGGGTGAGAGGTGAGCGAAATGATGCAGCAATACAGGTCAAACTCGTACCTGTTCGGGGGCAATGCGCCCTATGTCGAGGAGATGTACGAGGCTTACCTCGACAACCCCGGCTCCGTGCCCGACAACTGGCGGGCCTACTTCGACGCACTGCAGCACGTGCCTGCGGTGGACGGCAGCGACGCCCGCGATGTGGCGCATGCGCCGGTGGTCGAATCCTTCGCGCAGCGTGCCAAGGCCAATGCCTTCGCCAGCAAGGCGTCCAGCACCGACCTCGCGATCGCGCGCAAGCAGGTTCATGTGCAGTCGCTGATCGCGGCCTATCGCAATGTCGGCTCGCGCTGGGCCGATCTGGACCCGCTCAAGCGTACCGAGCGTCCGCGCATTCCTGAGCTCGAGCCCTCGTTCTACGACCTGACTGAGGCCGATATGGACCTCACGTTCAGCGCGGCGAACACCTATTTCAGCAAGGCCGAGACCATGACTCTGCGCGAGATCATGCAGGCCCTGCGCGAGACCTACTGCAGCTCGGTCGGCGCCGAGTTCATGCACATCACCGACCAGACCGAGAAGCGCTGGTGGCAGCAGCAACTCGAGTCGATCCGCTCCAAGCCCAGCTTCAGTGCCGAGAAGAAAAAGCACATCCTCGACCGCCTGACCGCGGCTGAAGGCCTGGAGCGCTATCTGCACACCAAGTACGTCGGCCAGAAGCGCTTCTCGCTGGAAGGCGGCGAGAGCTTCATCGCCTCGATGGACGAACTGGTGCAGAGTGCCGGCGCGCAGGGCGTGCAGGAGATCGTCATCGGCATGGCCCACCGTGGCCGTCTGAACGTGCTGGTCAACACGCTGGGCAAGATGCCCAAGGACCTGTTCGCCGAGTTCGAGCACACCGCGCCCGAGGACCTGCCCGCCGGTGACGTGAAGTACCACCAGGGCTTCTCCAGCGACGTGACCTCGCCTGGCGGCCCGGTGCACTTGTCGCTGGCCTTCAACCCCTCGCACCTGGAGATCGTCAACCCGGTCGTCGAAGGTTCGGTCAAGGCCCGTATGGATCGCCGCGGCGACAAGGTCGGCTCGCAGGTGCTGCCGGTGCTGGTGCACGGCGACGCCGCCTTCGCCGGCCAGGGTGTCGTGATGGAGACGCTGGCGCTGGCGCAGACGCGCGGCTACTACACCGGCGGCACGGTGCACATCGTCATCAACAACCAGATCGGCTTCACCACCTCCGATCCGCGTGACACCCGCTCGACGCTGTACTGCTCCGACGTGGTCAAGATGATCGAGGCGCCGGTGCTGCACGTGAACGGCGACGACCCCGAAGCCGTGGTGCTGTGCACCCAGCTGGCCCTGGCCTATCGCCAGCAGTTCAAGAAGGACGTCGTCGTCGACATCATCTGCTTCCGCAAGCTGGGCCACAACGAGCAGGACACGCCGGCGCTGACGCAGCCGCTGATGTACAAGAAGATCGCGCAGCATCCTGGCACGCGCAAGCTCTATGGCGACAAGCTGGTGGCGCAGGCCGTGCTGCCGGCTGACGGCCCGGATGCGATGGTCAAGGCATTCCGCGCCGCGATGGACGAAGGTCGCCACACCGTCGATCCGGTGCTGACCAACTTCAAGAGCAAGTACGCGACCGACTGGTCGCCCTACCTGGGCAAAAAGTGGACCGACAGCTGCGATACCGCGCTGCCGACGGCCGAGTGGAAGCGCCTCTCGGAGCGCATCACCACCATCCCGAGCAACTTCAAGCTGCATCCGCTGGTCGAGAAGGTGATCGCCGACCGCGCCGCGATGGGGCGTGGCGAGATCAATGTCGACTGGGGCATGGGCGAGCACATGGCCTTCGCCTCGCTGGTCGCCTCGGGCTATCCGGTGCGTCTGTCGGGTGAAGACTGCGGCCGCGGCACCTTCGTGCATCGCCATGCGGTGCTGCACGACCAGAACCGCGAGAAGTTCGACGAGGGCACCTACATCCCGCTGCAGAACGTGGCCGAGAACCAGGCGCCCTTCGTCGTGATCGACTCCATCCTGTCCGAAGAGGCGGTACTGGGCTTCGAGTACGGCTATGCCAGCGCCGACCCGGTGACGCTGACGATCTGGGAAGCCCAGTTCGGCGACTTCGTCAACGGCGCGCAGGTGGTGATCGACCAGTTCATCGCCTCCGGCGAGGTGAAGTGGGGCCGCGCCAATGGCCTGGTGCTGATGCTGCCGCACGGCTACGAAGGACAAGGCCCCGAGCACAGCTCGGCGCGCCTGGAGCGCTTCATGCAACTGGCCGCGGACAACAATATGCAGATCGCTCAGCCGACCACGGCCTCGCAGATCTTCCATCTGCTGCGTCGTCAGCAGCTGCGCATGTTCCGCAAGCCGCTGGTCATCATGACGCCGAAGTCGCTGCTGCGTAACAAGGACGCGACCTCGCCGCTGTCTGAGTTCACCAAGGGCGAGTTCAAGACCGTCATCGGCGAGCTGAAGGCGGATCTGGATGCATCCAAGGTCAAGCGCGTGATCGCCTGCTCCGGCAAGGTCTACTACGACCTGGTCAAGAAGCGCGAGGAGAAGAAGGCGACCGACGTGGCGATCATCCGCGTCGAACAGCTCTACCCCTTCCCGCACAAGGCCTTCGGCGCCGAGCTGAAGAAGTACCCGAACCTTGCAGAGATCGTCTGGTGCCAGGACGAGCCGCAGAACCAGGGCGCCTGGTTCTTCGTGCAGCACTACATCCACGAGAACATGGCCGACGGCCAGAAGCTCGGCTATGCCGGCCGCCCGGCCTCGGCCTCGCCGGCCGTGGGCTATGCGCACCTGCACCAGGACCAGCAGAAGGCGCTGCTCGACCAGGCCTTCGCCAAGCTCAAGGGCTTCATCCTCACCAAGTAACGTTATGACGGACGCTGTCGCGCCGTCATAACTCCGGCTGTGCGCGCCCCAATCGGGCGCGCCTTCAGCCGGCAGGCGCGAAGCTCCGGTTTACCCAAACCGAGAGAGAACAAACATCATGGCAATCGTAGAAGTCAAAGTCCCGCAGCTGTCCGAATCCGTGGCCGAAGGCACGCTGCTGACCTGGAAGAAGAAGCCCGGCGAGGCCGTGGCCGTGGACGAGATCCTCATCGAGATCGAGACCGACAAGGTCGTGCTGGAAGTGCCGGCACCGGCTGCCGGCGTGCTGGCTGAGATCGTCAAGGCCGACGGCTCCACCGTGGTGAGCGAGGAAGTCATCGCCCGCCTGGATACCGAAGGCAAGGCGGGCGCCGCCGCCCCCGCGGCTGCTGCAGCACCGGCTGCCGCTGCTGCGCCCGCTCCGGCCGCCGCCGCAGCTGCGAACAAGGGCGACGTGGCCATGCCCGCCGCCGCCAAGATTCTGGCCGAGAAGGGCCTGTCGGCCACCGACGTGGCCGGCTCGGGCAAGGACGGCCGCGTGACCAAGGGCGACGCGCTGGCCGCCGCCGCCAAGCCTGCTGCTGCCGCGATCAGCGTGCCGGCCGCACCGGCGGTGGCCAAGCCGCTGCCCGCCGTGGCCGCACCGGTGGCGCAGAACCTGGGCGACCGCCCCGAGCAGCGCGTGCCGATGACCCGCCTGCGTGCCCGCGTCGCCGAGCGCCTGCTGCAATCGCAATCCACCAACGCGATCCTGACCACCTTCAACGAGGTGAACATGGCGCCGGTGATGGAGATGCGCAAGAAGTTCCAGGAGAAGTTCGAGAAGGAGCATGGCGTCAAGCTGGGCTTCATGAGCTTCTTCGTCAAGGCCGCGGTCGCCGCGCTGAAGAAGTTCCCGGTGCTCAACGCTTCGGTGGACGGCAACGACATCGTCTACCACGGCTACTTCGACATCGGCATCGCGGTCGGTTCGCCGCGCGGCCTGGTCGTGCCCATCATCCGCAATGCTGACCAACTGAGCTTCGCCGACATCGAGAAGAAGATCGCCGAGTTCGGCGCCAAGGCCAAGGAAGGCAAGCTGTCGATCGAAGAGCTCAGCGGCGGCACCTTTTCGATCTCGAACGGCGGCACCTTCGGCTCGATGCTGTCCACGCCCATCATCAACCCGCCGCAGTCGGCCATCCTGGGCGTGCATGCCACCAAGGACCGTGCCGTCGTCGAGAACGGCCAGATCGTGGTGCGTCCGATGAACTATCTGGCGATGTCGTACGACCACCGCATCATCGACGGTCGCGAGGCCGTCCTCGGGCTCGTGACCATGAAGGAAGCGCTGGAGGATCCTGCCCGCCTGCTCTTCGACATCTAAGGGCGAGGGCTACTGCGCGGGCGCATGGCGTCGTTGCGGGGCCCGCTCGGGGAATCCTCACGTAGCGCCACTACGTTCCGGTTCCCCGACACCCGCGCCTAGCCCTGCATCCCGCTCGCTACGCCCCGATGTACCGGGGCTTGCAGAGAGAAGGACCAATACATGAGCACCAAGAACTTTGACGTCGTCGTGATCGGCGGCGGCCCCGGCGGCTACATCGCGGCCATCCGCGCGGCGCAGCTGGGCTTCAACACCGCCTGTATCGACGAGTGGAAGAACGCCGCGGGCGGCCCGGCACCGGGCGGCACCTGCACCAACGTCGGCTGCATCCCGTCGAAGGCGCTGCTGCAGTCCAGCGAGCACTTCGAGCAGGCCGCCCACCACTTCGGCGATCACGGCATCAGCCTGTCCGACCTGAAGATGGACGTGGCCAAGATGGTCGGCCGCAAGGACGCCGTCGTGAAGCAGAACAACGACGGCATCCTCTACCTGTTCAAGAAGAACAAGGTGACCTTCTTCCACGGCCGCGGCAGCTTTGTCGCCGCCAAGGACGGCGGCTACGAGATCAAGGCCGGCGAGGAAGTGATCGCCGCCAAGCATGTGATCGTCGCCACCGGCTCCAACGCCCGCCAGTTGCCGGGCGCCGAGTTCGACGAGGAGCTGATCCTGTCCAACGACGGTGCGCTGCGCATCCCGGCCGTGCCCAAGAAGCTGGGCGTGATTGGCTCCGGCGTGATCGGCCTGGAGATGGGCTCGGTGTGGCGCCGCCTCGGCGCCGAGGTCACGGTGCTCGAAGGCATGCCGACCTTCCTGGCTGCCGTCGACGAAGGCGTGGCCAAGGAAGCCGCCAAGCTGTTCAAGAAGCAGGGCCTGGACATCCAGCTCGGCGTCAAGATCGCGTCGGTCACCAAGGGCAAGAAGGGTGTCACTGTCGCCTACACCGACGCCAAAGGCGCCGAGCAGAAGCTCGAATGCGACAAGCTGATCGTCTCGATCGGCCGCGTGCCCAACACCACGGGTCTGAACTGCGAAGCCGTGGGCCTGAAGCTCGACGAGCGCGGCGCCATCGTCGTCGACGACGACTGCAAGACCAACCTGCCCAATGTCTGGGCGGTCGGCGATGTGGTGCGCGGCCCGATGCTGGCACACAAGGCCGAGGAAGAGGGCGTGGCGGTGGCCGAGCGTATCGCCGGCCAGCACGGCCATGTGAACTTCAACACCATCCCCTGGGTCATCTACACCAGCCCCGAGATCGCCTGGGTCGGCAAGACCGAGCAGCAGTTGAAGGCTGAAGGCGTGGCCTACAAGGCAGGCCAGTTCCCCTTCCTGGCCAACGGCCGCGCGCGTGCGCTGGGTGACACCAACGGTTTCGTGAAGTTCCTGGCCGATGCCAAGACCGACGAGATCCTCGGCGTGCACATCATCGGCCCCTTCGCCTCGGAGCTGATCTCCGAAGCGGTGGTGGCGATGGAGTTCAAGGCCTCGGCCGAGGACATCGCGCGCATCTGCCATGCGCATCCGAGCCTCAGCGAGGCGACCAAGGAAGCAGCGCTGGCCGTCGACAAGCGCACCCTGAACTTCTGAGTGCGCCTGGGCGCCTTAGACTGAAAGGGGCGGCCACGGTCGCCCCTTTTCTCATGACAGACCTGCAGGCATGACCTCCGTCACCGAGCTCTACCAACAGACCCTCGCCGAGCGCGGCTACCAGGCCGACCCGGCGCAGCTGCGCGCTGTCGCGGCGTTGCAGCGCTGCCAGGACGAGTGGGCCGACTACAAGGCACGTCGCAGCAATGCGGTGACCAAGCTGCTGGTGCGGCCGCCGCTGCCGCGCGGCGTGTATATGTATGGCGGCGTCGGTCGAGGCAAGAGTTTCCTGATGGACTGCTTCTTCCAGGCCGTGCCGCTGACGCGCAAGACGCGCCTGCACTTCCACGAGTTCATGCGCGAGGTGCACCGCGAGCTGCAGGAGCTCAAGGGCATCGCCGATCCGCTGGACGAGCTGGGCAAGCGTATCGCCAAGCGTTTCCGGCTGATCTGCTTCGACGAGTTCCATGTCGCCGACGTCACCGACGCGATGATCCTGCATCGCCTGCTGGACGCGATGTTCAAGCACCGCGTCTCCATCGTCACCACGTCGAACTTCCACCCCGACGGGCTCTATCCCAACGGCCTGCACCGCGACCGCATCCTGCCGGCGATCGCGCTGCTCAAGGACAAGCTCGAGGTGATCAACGTCGACAACGGCACCGACTACCGTCAGCGCTCGCTGGAGCATGTCGAGCTCTACCACTGCCCGCTGGACGACAAGGCCGATGCCGCGCTGACCGCGGCCTTCGAGTCGCTGGCCGAGGCGCGCGACGAGAGCCCGCTGCTGCATATCGAGCACCGCGAGCTGCGCGCGCGGCGTCGCGCCGGCGGCGTGGTGTGGTTCGATTTCCAGACTCTGTGCGGCGGCCCGCGCTCGCAGAACGACTACCTGGAGCTGGCCGCGCAGTTCCACACGTTGATCCTGTCCAACGTGCCGGAGATGCCGGTGCGACTGGCCAGCGAGGCGCGGCGCTTCACCTGGCTGGTGGACGTGCTCTATGACCGGCGCGTCAAGCTAATCATCTCGGCCGAGGTACCGCCCGAAGAGCTGTACACCGAAGGCCCGCTGGCGCACGAGTTCCCGCGTACCGTCTCGCGCCTGCGCGAGATGCAGTCGGCCGAGTACCTGGCGCTGGAGCGCCGCGATGTCGATACATCGCTGACCTGAGGAGTACGCGTCCATGTGCGCTGCTGCCATCCTGCGCCTGCTGACGGGTCTGCTCGTGCTCTCGTCGGCCGGGCTGGCCGGCGCGAATGCTGACGCCGAAGAGCGCATGCGGCTGAATGAACAACGTGCGCAGATCGAGGTCCAGGCGAAGCAGGCGCTGGCGGCCTGCGAGCAGCGTTTCGATGTTGTCAGCTGTCAGGAGAAGGCCCGGGGCGAACGGCGCCGCGCGCTGGCACCGATCGAGGCAAGCCTGCGCGACCTGGACCAGCAGCAGCGCCGTGAACGAGCCGAGCAGCAGCGCGAGCGGCAGGCTGCGAGGGAGCGCGAGGCTGCCGAGGCCGTGGTGCAATCGGCCTCAGCGCCGGCGGTGCAGGCGCGCGTCGGCAAGGGCGCCGAGCCGGCACCGCTGGCTCCTGCCCGCCGCGCTTCGTCGCCGCCGGTCGACGATGCCAAGCTGCGGGCGAGTCGCGCCAAAGCCGAGCAGGACGCGAAACTGGCCGCCGAGCGACAGCGTCAGCGCAGCGAACAGCGCCGCGAAAAGCTGGCCGAACAGCGTGCGGCCAACGCCAAGCGGCTTGCCGAGCAGGAGCAGCGTCGCGCCGCCAGCGGAGCCAAGCCACCGGCCAGCCTGCCGGTGCCGACCGCGGCAGAGATGGCGGCGCTGCGTGCCTCCGCCGCAGCACGAGGGGCGTCGCCTAGCTCAGCGCCTCGACCTTGACCACGGCCAGAGAGAGGTTGTCGCCGCTGCCGCGGGCGCGCTCGCGCGCCTTGGTCACCAGCAGCTCGGCCGCGTCTCGCGGCGCGAGGTTGTGCAGCACGGTGCCGAGCTCGCGCGGGCTGAAGTAGTGCCACAGGCCATCGCTGCAGGCCAGCAGCGTGTCGCCGATTTCGAGCTGCTCAATCGTGTCCGAGCTCGGCACCGGGTCCTGCTCGGTGCCCAGGCAGCCGGTGAGCAGATTGCCCTGGGGATGCACCTCGGCCTCGGCCTCGGTGATCTGGCCTTCGTCGATCAGTCGCTGCACATAGCTGTGATCGCGGCTGCGCTTGAGCATCACCGCGCCGCGGAAGTGGTACAGGCGTGAATCGCCGCTGTGGATCCAGTGGCAGCTGCGATCGGCGTTGATCAGGAAGGCGGCCAGCGTGCTGTGCGGCTCTTCCTCGGTGGACAGCGCGGTGAGCTTGATCATCAGGTGGGCTTCGGCCGCGAGCTGCGCGAGCAGCTCGGCCGCGCTTTCCTCGCTCGGCGAGTAGCGCTCGAAGAGCTGGCGCGCGGTCAGCACCACCTGGTCGGCGGCCTTGCGTCCGCCACTCTTGCCGCCCATGCCGTCGGCGACGACGGCGAGCATGCAGCCCGCGATCCGCGGATGGCTGATGACCTCGACCTGGTCCTGCTGGTACTGGCGGTCGCCGCGGTGTGTGCCGGTCGCGGCGACGAGGCGAAAGCCTGGGGTTTTGCGGATCATGGCGAAAACTATAATCCCGTCGAACCTCGCAAGCGGTATCCAATCACTTGCTCCCCCTCAGGCGAAGGCCCGGTGCACGCCGCTTATGGACGAACAATTGCACTCCCTGTCGCGCCGGCTCATCGAGCTGCGCATCGAACATGCCGACATGGACGTGCTGATCGACCAGCTGACCCAACAGCCGCCGATCGACGAGCTGGCCTTGCGTCGCCTGAAGAAGCGCCGCCTGGCGCTGCGCGACCTGATCGCACAGCTGGAGCAGGCCTGTGATCCCGATGAGCCGGCATGAGGCCTCTCCAGGCGATGACGCTTGACTGACGACCCTCAAGACCTCACGCGTCCCGCGACCCCACAGGCCGACACCGCTGTTACCGCTGCGACACCGCCGGGCAGCGAGTTGGAGCAGTGGGTGGCGGCTGCCTTCGATGCGGGCGGGCCGCTGTCGCGCGCCGACACCGGCTACCGGCCGCGCGAGGCGCAGCTGCAGATGAGCTTGGCCGTGGCGCGCGCGGTGGCGCAGCGCGAGACCCTGGTGGTCGAAGCCGGCACCGGCGTGGGCAAGACCTTCGCCTACCTGGTGCCCACGCTGCTGTCGGGACGCCGCGCGCTGATCAGCACCGCCACCAAGAGCCTGCAGGATCAACTCTTCCTGCGCGATCTGCCGCGGCTGTGCGAGGCGCTGCAGGTGCCGCTGCGTATCGCCTTGCTGAAGGGGCGCGGCAGCTATCTGTGTCTGCACCGCATGAATCATGCGCGGCATACCGCCGAGCTGCCCGACCGTCGGGCAGTGATGGCGCTGGCGCGCATCGAGCAGTGGTCGCAGCAGACCCACAGCGGTGACTTCGCCGAGATCGAGGGCCTGGACGAGCGCTCGCCCATCATCCCCATCGTCAGCTCAACGCGCGAGAACTGCCTGGGCAGCGAATGCCCCGAGTTCCGCGCCTGCCATGTGGTCAAGGCGCGCCGCGAGGCGATGGAGGCCGACGTGGTGGTGGTCAACCACCATCTGTTCTTTGCCGACATGGCGCTGCGCGACAGCGGCGTGGCCGAGCTGCTGCCCAGCGTGGACATCGCCGTCTTCGACGAGGCGCACCAGCTGCCCGAGGCCGGCGTGCAGTTCCTCGGCAGCACGCTGGGCACCGGCCAGCTGATCGATTTCGCGCGCGACGTGCTGGCCCAGGGCTTGGCCGAGGCGCGCGGCCTGCAGGACTGGCAGGGCCTGCAGGCGCGCTGCGAACGCGCCGCGCGCGAGCTGCGCCTGGCCTGTGCCGGCGCACTGGCGGCCAACGGCCGCGAGGTGCGCGGCCTGATCAAGCTGCGCTGGCAGGAGCGCGCCGCGCAGCCGGCCTTCGTCGCCGCGCTGCAGGCGGTGGCCGAACTGGCCGATCTGGCAGTCGACACGCTGGAGACGGTGGCCGAGGTCTCGCCCGATTTCGCACGGCTGCATGAGCGGGCGCAGCAGCTGGCCGCGCTGGCGCGCCAGTTCGCCGGCGACGCGACCGACGGCGCGGTGCGCTGGATCGACCTCAGCCCGCAGCAGGCGCGGCTGGTGGAGTCGCCGCTGGACATCCGCCAGGCCATGCACGAGCAGATAGCCGAAGGCCCGGCCAAGGGCTGGATCTTCACCTCGGCGACCCTGGGTGACGACGAGCGCCTGTCCTGGTTCACCGAGGCCGCGGGTCTGGACGATGCCATCGTGCTGCGCGTCGGCAGTCCTTTCGACTATCCGGCGCATGCACGGCTCTACGTGCCGCGCCGTTTCCCCAAGCCCAACGAGAGCGAGCATCCCTACGAGGTCGCGGCGCTGGCTGCGCGCTGCGCACGCGCTTTAGGCGGCCGCAGCTTTGTGCTGACGACAACATTGCGCGCGCTGCAGACCATCGGCGACGCGCTGCGCGAGGATCTGCAGCACGACGCGATCCGCGTGCTGGTGCAGGGCACGGCGCCCAAGCGCCTGCTGTTGCAGCAGTTCGTCGCCGACCCGCGCGCGGTGCTGGTCGGTTCGGCCAGCTTCTGGGAGGGCATCGACGTGCCCGGCGACGATCTGCAGTGCGTACTGATCGACAAGCTGCCCTTCCCGCCGCCCAACGACCCGCTGGTCGAGGCGCGCGTGCAGCGGCTCGAGTCGCAGGGTCGCAATGCCTTTGCCGACTTCTTCATCGCCGAGGCGGCGATCGCGTTGAAGCAGGGCGCGGGTCGGCTGATCCGCAGCGAGAGCGACCGCGGGCTGCTGGTCGTCTGCGATCCGCGCATGGCCGGCATGAACTACGGCCGGCGTCTGCGCGCCGCGCTGCCGCCGATGACGCCGCTGGCCAGCGAAGAGGAGGCGCTGGCCTGGCTGCATGAGCTGGCGGCGTCTCACGAGCGCTGAGTCTGGACAACAAAAAAAGCGCGTGCCGCGCACGCGCTTTCCTCATCCGCCCATCAGACCCGGCCGGGGGCCGCGGGGCTCACCAGAGTTTCCACCAGGGCTTGGGGGCTTCGCCGGCCAGACCGTAGGCCAGGTAGCGGCTGTCGGGGAAGCTCTTGCGCAGCACGCGCTCTGCATCGTCGCGCAGCGGCTTCAGCCCCAGCGCCTCGTAGCTGGCCATCATCAGGTAGAGCGCCTCTTCGGCGGCTGGCGCGAACTGGAATTCCTTCACCGCCTGCTGCGCGCGATTGGCTGCGGCCACATAGGCGCCGCGGCGGTAGTAGTAGCGCGCTACATGTACCTCGTAGGCGGCCAGCATGTTGTTGATGAAGTCGATGCGCACGCGCGCGTCGGGGGCGTACTTCGACTCGGGGAACTGCTCGACGAGCTGGCGGAAGGCCAGCTGGGCGTCGCGCGAGGCCTGCTGGTCGCGCTCGGAGATGTCCTGACGCGCGAGGCGGCCGAACAGGCCGAGATCCTCGTTGAAATTGGCCAGGCCCTTCATGTAGTAGGCGTAGTCCAGTGCCGGGCTCGAGGGGTTGAGCTTGATGAAGCGGTCGAGCGTGGCCACCGCCTGCACGCGTTCGCCGGCACGGTATTGCGCCCAGGCCAGCTCCAGCATGGCCTGTTGGCCGAGCACGGTGCCGGCGGCGCGGCCTTCGACGCGCTCAAGCCCCTTGATGGCCTTGTCATAGCTGCCGCTGGCCAAGTCTTCCTTGGCCTCTGCGTACAATTTTTCAAGCGCGGCCTGGGAATTCGGATCCTCGGGCGGCGTCGAGGAACAGGCCGCGAGCAGCGCAGCGAGCAATCCGGCCGTCATCAGCGACGCGAGTCGCGGGCGCAGCGCAAGCAGGGTGTTGGCCTTGGCCGCGGGGCGCTGCACGCAATGATCTGTCATGGTCCCTTGCCGGTGCGTCCGCACCCGGCTTCAGCTGAAAACGGAGTCAGGATTATATGGTTGAGGTCGGTGCGGACCTGGACGCCTCTGGCGCGGGCGACGAGGAGCTCGGCCCGGAGCAGGAGCGCGAGTTTGAGCAGCCCGAGGTGCGCAGTGCGCGTGTCGAGGCCGACGCGCATGGCGAGCGGCTGGACAAGTGGCTGGTGGGGCTGGCGCCCGAGTTCTCCCGCAACCATCTGCAGGGGCTGATCGAGCGCGGTTGCGTGCGCATCGGCGGCCAGCTGGCTGGCACGGCGTCGCGCCGGCTCAAGGCGGGCGAGCAGATCGAGGTCGAGCTGCAACCGACCGAAGAGAGCCGCGCCTTCCGCGCCGAGGCGCTGCCGCTGGCCATCGTCTACGAGGACGAGTCGCTGCTGGTGCTGGACAAGGCTGCGGGTATGGTCGTGCATCCGGCAGCGGGCAACTGGTCGGGCACTGTGCTCAATGGTTTGCTGGCCCACCACACCGCAGCGGCCAGCCTGCCGCGTGCCGGCATCGTGCACCGGCTCGACAAGGACACTTCGGGCCTGATGGTGGTGGGCAAGACGCTGGAAGCGGTGACGGCGCTGACGCGCATGATCGCGGCGCGGGAGGTGCATCGACAGTATCTGGCGCTGGCACATGGTCGCGTGCCGGCCGAGCTGGTCATCGATGCGCCGTTGCGACGCGATCCGGCATCGCGGGTGAAGATGGCAGTGCTGGCTGGCGGCAAGCCGGCGCGCACCGATGTCTATGGGCTCGGCGAGGCTGCAAGTGAAGGGCGCACGATCAGCGCGGTGCATTGCGTGCTGCACAGCGGCCGCACGCATCAGATCCGTGTCCATCTGGCCAGTCGTGGCCACCCGCTGGTCGCCGACGCGCTCTATGGTGGCGCGCCTGCGCTGGGGCTGGTTCGTCAGGCGCTGCACGCCGCGCGACTGAGCTTCAGGCATCCGGCGAGCGGTGCGGACATGAGCTTTGATGCTCCGATGCCACAGGACTTGTCCCGGGCTTGGCGCCTGGCGGGGTTCGCGCCGCCGCCGATCGGCGGACTTTCCGGGTAAGGGCGCTACAATGCGCGCATCTGGCAGGCCGGGATGTGCGTGTCGGGCTCAGCTGGTCTGTGTTCCGCGCCACTACGATGAAGAGGTAGCGAGCATGCCCGCCAGCTGCGCAAGCTGCGTGCGACCCGTGAGGGCGGCGGCTGCTTGTGCAGACGAATGCCGAGAGCTGGCGGCTGGACGGCCGCAACGATGAATCGGCGTGGGGCTGCGGCCCCAAGTGACCGCGAAGAAGCAAATACAACATAGACAAGCCCGCCGGCCTTCAAGCTGGCGCCCGTCCACGACGAGGGCTGCGCTGCTGCGCGGCCGATTGACAGCAGTCGATGAATACACAGGATGCGAAGCGCGTCCTCGAGACCGCGCTGATCTGCGCCCAGCAGCCGATGACGCTGCGCGACATGCGAACCCTGTTTGCCGATGCCGTCGGTCCTGACAGCATCCGTGTGTTGCTGGACGAGCTGACGCGCGACTGGGATGGGCGAGGGGTCGAACTGGTCGCACTGGC
The DNA here is from genome assembly GCF_057219915.1 of Roseateles sp. T103. NCBI lineage: Bacteria > Pseudomonadati > Pseudomonadota > Betaproteobacteria > Burkholderiales > Sphaerotilaceae > Roseateles > Roseateles sp. T103. The sequence continues at coordinate 180,992 of NZ_JBXVVS010000002.1, read as the reverse complement.
TTCGGGTTGGCGCTTTCAGAGTCGGCCGGAGATGCGCGAGTACCTCGATCGGCTGCATCCCGAGAAGCCGCAGCGCTACTCCCGTGCGGTGCTTGAGACGCTGGCGATCATCGCCTACCGTCAGCCGGTGACGCGCGGCGACATCGAAGACATCCGCGGCGTGGTGGTCGGCTCGCAGATCATCAAGCAGCTCGAAGAGCGTGGCTGGATCGATGTCATCGGCTACCGGGAGGCGCCCGGGCGGCCGGCGCTGTATGCGACGACCCGCCAGTTTCTCGACGATCTGGGCCTTGCCAGCCTGGAGCAGCTTCCTGAGCTGGAGCAGGCCGGCGAGGGTCGGCCTGGTTTCGAGCAGTTGCTCGAGCAGACGGAGCAGGCTTCGCTGCTGGGCGGCGAGGCAGCGTCCGCCAGCGCCGAGTCGCCGGAAGGCGCCGTGACGGCGCCGGAAGCGCAAGAGTCTTTCAGCCCGATGCCGGGCGCAGCGGCTGCGGCCGCAGATACCGTCGAGCCGGCTTGAGCCGGCTCCAGAGTCACAAGTCAGCCAGAAGGTGCAAGCCGACGCATGAATTCCGACGACACCCCGAACAAGCCCGCCGCCTCTGCTGGCGATGCCGCTGCAGAAGCCGCGCCCAAGCGCCGGCGCAACACGCGCGCCAAGGCTGAAGAGGCTGGTGCAAGCGCTGCGACTGAAGTCAGCGCGGGCGATGCTGCGGGCAGCGAAGCCAAGCCGGTGAAGGCGCGCGCTCCGCGCAAGACTGCCGCCAAGCCTGCGGCGCTCGAGACCGATGGCGCGCCGGCGCAGCCGCACGAGACGGCAACCGACGAGGCGCCTGCAGCGAAGCGCCGCGCGCCGCGCAAGACGGCCAAGCCCGCGTCAAGCGATGGCGTTGCGTCGCCGGTGGAACCGGTGCCGCCCGTTGCGGCGCCGGCGCAGCCGGAACCGCTGCGTGCCGAGCCGGCGCAGGCTGCGGCTGCCCAAGACACGTCGAATGGCGATGTCGAGTCGGGTGGCGACGAGGGTGCTGATGATGCGGCAATGGCCGCTGGCGGCGAGGCTGGCGGGCGTGAGGGACGTGGCGGGCGCAACCGCCGGCGTGGCCGCCGTGGTCGCGGCGGCAGTGCCGGTGCCGATGGCGAGCTTGATCAGTCGCAGGGTGGTCGCGAGGGCGTCGCAGCGGCTCAGTTGCCATCGAGTGATCAGGTGCAGGCCGAGGCTGGCGAGCGCTTTGCCCAACTGCTGGCCGGCGAGTTCGATGCCGCAGATGAGGCTGCGCCGGAGCTGCAGGCAGGCGCGGAGCCGACCGGCGAGGAGGAACAGTCCAAGCGCGTGCTCGCGCCGGAACCTGATGCACCGAAGCTGCAGAAGGTGCTGGCCCAGGCAGGCGTGGGCTCGCGTCGCGACATCGAGGACATGATCGCCGAGGGCAAGATCGAGGTGAACGGCGAGGTGGCCCATATCGGTCAGCGCATTTCCTTCGGCGATCGCGTCTCGGTGAACGGTAAGCCGATCAAGGTGCGCATCTCGCCGCCGGCGCCGCGCATCCTGGCCTATCACAAGCCCGTCGGCGAGGTGGTGACCTTCAATGACCCGGAAGGTCGCCCGACCGTGTTCCGGCATCTGCCCAAGCTGCATCAGGGCAAGTGGCAGTCGGTGGGACGGCTGGACCTGAATACCGAAGGTCTGCTGCTGTTCACCAATTCGGGCGAACTCGCCAACCAGCTGATGCACCCGCGCTTCGGTGTCGAGCGCGAGTACGCGGTGCGCGTGCTGGGCTCGCTCAGCGATGAGCAGCGCAAGCGCCTGCTCGACGGTGTCGAGATCGAAGGCCAGCTGGCATCGTTCAAGAGCATCGTCGATGGCGGCGGTGAGGGCGTGAACCGCTGGTATCGCGTGGTCATTACCGAGGGGCGCAACCGTGAGGTCCGCAAGCTCTTCGATGCCGTCGGTCTGGCGGTGAGCCGGCTGATCCGCATCCGCTATGGCACGGTGGTGCTGCCGCGTGGCTTGAAGCGTGGCGTATGGGTGGAGCTCAGCGAGGCCGACGTCAGGCTGATTCGCCGCTTGGCCGGAGGAGGTGACGGCCGCCAGCGCGATGCGCAGCAGCCTCGCGACGAGCAGCAACGGGGCGGCAAGGGGCGCAACAAGCCCCAACGTGGCAACGGACCGCGCCCCAGCCGTCCGGAGCCCTCGCCGCGCGCGGCCCAGAATGAGCCGCGTCACAACGAGGGTCGTCAACGCGACGACGACTTCGAAGACGATTTCGACGAGGTGCTGCCGTCGCATATCAATCCGCTGGAGCAGACCTTCGACCGGCGCTTTGCCAGTAACAAGCAGCGTGGCTTCCCCGCGGGCTTCGGCGCCGGTGGCAGCGGCCAGGGCGGCGGCGGTCGCGGCGGCAACAAGCAGCGCAACAAGGGCACTGGCGGCGGTCCGCGCGAGCCCGATCCTATGCAGACCTCGATGGGCTACATCGGCGCCGATGCCTTCCTGCGTCGCGGAAGCGGTGGCGGAGGCGGCGGTGGCCGCGGCGGCAAGCGTCGCCGCTGATCAAGCCCGGTATGGCCCCGCTTAAGCGGGGCTGACAACATCAAGCGATACAATCTAAAACTTTGCCAAGTCCCAGATTTCAGGAGAAAAACATGGCCATCGAACGCACCCTTTCCATCATCAAGCCCGACGCCGTCGCCAAGAACGTGATCGGCCAGATCTATAGCCGCTTTGAAGGCGCTGGTCTGAAGGTCATCGCTGCCAAGATGGCTCACCTGTCGCGTGGCGAAGCCGAGCAGTTCTACGCCGTGCACAAGGCTCGCCCCTTCTTCAAGGACCTGGTGGACTTCATGGTCTCCGGCCCGGTGATGATCCAGGTGCTGGAAGGCGAGAACGCCATCGCCAAGAACCGCGAGCTGATGGGCGCCACCGACCCGAAGAAGGCTGACAAGGGCACGATCCGCGCCGATTTCGCCGACAGCATCGACGCCAACGCCGTGCACGGCTCGGACGCCCCGGAAACCGCTGCCGTCGAAGTGGCGTTCTTCTTCCCCGGCATGAACGTCTACAGCCGCTGATACGGCATTGCCTCTGGTGCTTGGCCATGAGGCCGAAGTGAGGGAGGCTTGAACATGGACGCAGTCAACCTGCTTGGATTCGATCTCGAAGGCTTGGCTGCGTTTTGCGAGCAGCTGGGGGAGAAGCGCTTTCGCGCGACCCAGCTGTTCCGCTGGATTCATCAGAAGGGCGCCGCTGATTTCGATCAGATGAGCGACCTGGCCAAATCGCTGCGCGAGAAGCTGCGCGACAGAGCCCACATCACCGCCTTGCCGGTGATCTCCGAACACCAATCCGCCGACGGCACCATCAAGTGGCTGTTCGACGTCGGCGCCGGCAATGCCGTTGAGGCGGTGTTCATCCCCGAGGATGACCGCGGCACGCTGTGCGTGTCCAGCCAGGCAGGCTGCGCGGTGGGTTGCCGCTTCTGCTCGACCGGGCATCAGGGCTTCTCGCGCAATCTCGACACTGCCGAGATCCTCGCCCAGCTCTGGTTCGCTGAGCACAATCTGCGCCGTCGCTTCAACACTGCCGAACGCCAGATCACCAATGTGGTGATGATGGGCATGGGTGAGCCGCTGCAGAACTACAGCAATCTGGTGCCAGCGCTGCGGGTCATGCTCGACGACCACGGCTACGGCCTGTCGCGCCGCCGCGTGACGGTCTCGACATCGGGCGTCGTGCCTATGATCGATCGGCTGCGCGAGGACTGCCCGGTGGCGCTGGCGGTATCGCTGCATGCACCGAACGACCCGCTGCGCGACCAACTGGTGCCGCTGAACAGGAAGTACCCGATCGCCGAGCTGCTCGCTGCCTGCAATCGTTATCTGGACAAGGCGCCGCGCGACTTCATCACCTTCGAGTACTGCATGCTTGACGGTGTCAACGATACGCCCGAGCAGGCGCAGGAACTCGTGGACCTGCTGAAGGGTCATGTGTCGTGCAAGCTCAATCTGATCCCCTTCAATCCCTTCCCGGCCTCGGGCCTGAGGCGCAGCCCGCGTGAGCGCGTGATGGCCTTCGCCGAAGTGCTGATCAAGGCGGGGATCGTGACCACCGTGCGCAAGACGCGCGGTGACGATATCGACGCGGCCTGCGGCCAGTTGGCCGGTGAAGTGCAGGACCGCACCCGCGCCCATGAGCGCATGGTGCGTGCGCCGGTGCAGGTGCACCGGCGCCACAAGACCCCGCACAGCAAGGAGCTTCCGAGTCCATGATGGCCTATCGCTCTTCGTCCGCGTCCTGGTCGCTGCGTCTGGTCGCCGCGGTGTTGATCCTGCAGCTTGCCGCCTGTGCCGGCGGCGGCGCCCCGTCGGGCACAGAGCCGCGCACGGCCTCGGATCAGACCGAGGCCGAACGCCGCGCGGCGGTACGAGTGGAGCTGGCCTCGGGTTACCTAGCGCGTGGCCAGTACAACACCGCGTTGGACGAGGTGAAACAGGCGCTCGCTGCCCGGCCGGACTACCGCGATGCGCTGAACCTGCGCGGCCTGATCTATGCCGCGCTGGGCGAACTGGGACTGGCCGAGGACAACTTCCGCCGCACGCTGAGCCTGTATCCGCGCGACGGCGACACGCTGCACAACTACGGCTGGTTCCTCTGCCAGCAGCGTCGCTGGAACGAGGCCTTTGCGCAGTTCGACCTCGCTGTGGCTCAGCCGCAGTACCGCGGCACCGCGCGTAGCCTGCTGGCCAAGGGCGTCTGCGAGGCGCGTGCCGGCAGGGACGCCAGTGCGCTGCAGACCTTGCAGCGCGCCTTCGAGCTTGACCCTTCGAACCCGGCAACTGCGATCAATATGGCCGAGTTGCTGCTGCGCGCAGGCTCGCTGGAGCGGGCGCAGTTCTACGTCAAGCGGGTCAATGCCCAGCCGGAGTTTGTCAATGCGGAGAGCCTGTGGCTCGCGCTGCGCATCGAGCGTCGCATGGGCAATCGAGCTGCAGTCGAAGAACTTGGGCAGCAGCTGCGCCGACGCTTTCCGCAGTCGCCGCAGACCGAGCGGCTCGACAGGGGGCAATTCGATGAGTGAGGGAGAGAACATGTCCGCGGTCGTCAACGAAGGCGCTCCGCCCTTGTCTTCGCCGCCAGCTCAGGCTGCGACTGCGGGCGCCTGGCTCAGGCAGGCACGTCAGGCCAAGGGCCTGCATATCGCGGCAATGTCGGTGCACCTCAAGGTGCCGCAGTCCAAGCTGGAAGCCCTCGAGGCCGATCGCTACCAGGATCTGCCTGACGCCACCTTCGCGCGAGCCCTGGCTACGGCCATGTGCCGCTTGCTCAAGATCGATGCAACCCCGGTGCTGGCGCTGCTGCCTCCCAGCGACAGCGGCACGCTGGAGAAGGTGTCGCCAGGCTTGAACGAGCCTTTCCGCGAGCGTCCTTCGCAGGATGAGACCCTGGGCCTGGACTGGATCAAGAGTCCGGTCGTCTGGGCGCCGGCGCTGCTGCTGCTCGCAGCTCTGGCGGTTTATCTGTTGCCTGAGGGCTGGCTGCAGCCCAGTCAGCCGGCGGCGGTGCCGATTGCCCAGCAGCCACTGGGCACCCAGGTGGTGGAGCTGCCCGCCAGCGCTGCGTCCCCGGCCGAAAGCCCGTCGGCGTCGCAGGTCCGGACCGAGGCCGCGTCGCCTTCGACCGCTGCATCGGTGCCCGTCGTGCCGCCCGCGCAGGCCGCCGTGCCTGCACCGGCGCCGACTGTGCCCCCGGTGGCGGTTGTGCCGGCGCCGGCCGGGACCGCCCCCAAGCCCGTCGGCGCCTCGCCGCTGCTGCTGCGTGCCAAGGCGCAGACCTGGATCGAAGTCACCGATGCGCGTGGCCAGGTGCAGTTCTCGCGCCTGATGCAGCCGGGTGAGCAGGCCGAGTTGGACGTTGCGCTACCGGCGCAGCTGCGCGTCGGCAATGTGGCTGGCACTGAGGCGCTGCTGCGCGGTGCCAGTCTGGACCTGGCTGGGCGCAGCAAGGACAACGTCGCCCGCATCGAGCTGAATTGATCCGCACCCGCAAGCCCTGCAGAGCCCCATGACTGACAGCCGCAGTACTTCTATCCTCGACCCGCAAGCGATTGCTGCTGCAAAGCCGGCTGCCCGGCGCAGACGCCAGGCCACGGTGCGCTGCGGTTCGCGCGTGCTCACCATCGGTGGCGATGCACCGGTGCGTGTCCAGTCGATGACCAACACCGACACCGTGGACGTGATCGGTACGGCCATCCAGGTCAAGGAGCTGGCGATTGCTGGCTCCGAGCTGGTGCGCATCACCGTCAACACGCCCGAGGCCGCCGAGGCCGTGCCGCATATCCGCGAGCAGCTCGACCGCATGGGCATCGATGTGCCGCTGGTCGGCGACTTCCATTACAACGGCCACCGGCTGCTGACCGACTATCCGGCGATGGCGCAGGCGCTCGCCAAGTACCGTATCAATCCGGGCAATGTCGGCAAGGGCGACAAGAAGGATCGCCAGTTCGCGCAGATGATCGAGGCGGCGATGAAGTACGACAAGGTCGTGCGCATCGGCGTCAACTGGGGCAGCCTGGACCAGGAACTGCTGGCCCAGATGATGGATGAGAACGCGCAGCGCGCCGTGCCCTGGGACGGTCAGCAGGTGATGTACCAGGCACTGATCGAATCTGCGCTGAGTTCGGCCAGCTATGCCCGCGAGCTGGGCATGAACCCGGACAACATCATCATCAGCTGTAAGGTCAGCGGCGTGCAGGACCTGATCTCGGTCTATCGCGCGCTGAGCGAACGTTGTGACTACGCGCTGCACCTGGGCCTGACCGAGGCCGGCATGGGTACCAAGGGCACGGTGGCCTCGGCCGCGGCGCTGTCGGTGCTGCTGCAGGAAGGCATTGGCGACACCATCCGCGTCTCGCTGACGCCGCAGCCCGGCGAGCCGCGCACGCAGGAGGTGGTGGTGGCGCTGGAGATCCTGCAGGCCCTGGGCCTGCGTGCCTTCAACCCCAGCGTCACCGCCTGCCCCGGCTGCGGCCGCACCACCAGCACCACCTTCCAGGAGCTGGCCAAGCAGATCGATGACTTCCTGCGCGCGCAGATGCCGATCTGGCGCGGCAAGTATCCCGGCGTCGAGAACCTCAAGGTCGCGGTGATGGGCTGCATCGTCAACGGCCCCGGCGAGAGCAAGCATGCCGACATCGGCATCAGCCTGCCGGGCACCGGCGAGGCGCCGGCCGCGCCGGTCTTCATCGACGGCGAGAAGGCGCTGACGCTGCGCGGCGAGAACATCGCGACCGAGTTCCACGCGCTGGTCGAGAACTACATCGAGAAGAGGTTCGGCGGCGCCACCGCTGCCTGAACCCGAGCACGAAGAACAACAATGACTGAGCAGAAGAAGCTGCAGCCGCTGCAGGCTGTGAAAGGCATGAACGACATCCTGCCGCCGGACTCGGCGCGCTGGGAGTGGTTTGAGGCCAAGGTGCGCTCCATCATGCAGCGCTACGGTTATGCCAATGTGCGCACGCCCATCGTCGAGCCCACCGCACTGTTCGTGCGCGGTCTGGGTGAGGTCACCGACATCGTCGAGAAGGAGATGTACTCCTTCGAGGACAAGATGAACGGCGATCTGCTGACGCTGCGCCCGGAGGGCACGGCCGGCGTGGTGCGCGCGATGAACGAGCATTCCTTCCTGCGCGAAGGTGGCAAGCGGCTGTTCTACATCGGCCCCATGTTCCGTCACGAGCGTCCGCAGAAGGGCCGCTACCGCCAGTTCCATCAGGTTGGCGTCGAGGCGCTGGGCTTTGCCGGTCCGGACGTCGATGCCGAGATCATCCTGATGTGCCGCCAGCTCTGGCGCGAACTGGGCCTGGTCGAAGGCCGCGACGTGCGCCTGGAGCTCAACAGCCTGGGCCAGCCCGACGAGCGCCGCGCCCACCGCGAGGCGCTGATCAAGCACCTGGAGGCCAACAGCGCCTTCCTCGACGAGGAAGCCAAGCGCCGCATGTACAGCAATCCGCTGCGCGTGCTGGACACCAAGAACCCGGCGATGCAGCAGGTGGTCGAGGAAGCGCCCAAGCTGATCGACTTCCTCGGCGAAGCTTCGATGGCGCACTTCAACGCGGTGCGCGCCGTGCTCGATGCTGCCGGGCTGGAGTACCGCATCAACCCGCGCCTGGTACGCGGCATGGACTACTACAACCTCACCGTGTTCGAGTGGGTCACCGAACGCCTGGGCTCGCAGGGCACGGTCTGTGGCGGCGGCCGCTACGACAGCCTGATCGAGCAGCTCGGCGGCAAGCCGGCGCCCGGCGTCGGCTGGGGCATGGGCATGGAGCGCATGCTGCTGCTGCTTGAAGAAGTGGGCGTGGTGCCCGCTGCGCCGGCGCCGCAGGCCTATGCGGTGGTGCCCTCGGCCGCGCAGCTGCCGCAGATCATGGTGGCGCTGGAGGCGCTGCGTGCCGCTGGCGTCGCGGTGATCCTGCATCCGGGGCAGGGCAGCATGAAGTCGCAGTTCAAGAAGGCCGACGCCAGCGGCGCCACCTTCGCGCTGGTCTTCGGCGAGGACGAGCTCTCGCGCGGCGAGGTGGCGATCAAGCCGCTGCGCAGCGAAGGAGCCGCGCAGTACACGCGCAAGCTGGCCGAGGTCTCGGCCTGGGCGGCCGAGTTGCTGCCCAACGCATAATCGCGGCTCCCGAATCCGCGGAACGACAACCGATCAACAGCTCACGAAGCTCACTTCTCACATGGCGTCGCATCTCGATCTCGAAGAACAGGAACAGCTGGAACGGGTCAAGGCCTTCTGGAAACAGTACGGCAATCTGATCACCTGGCTGATCACGCTGGCGCTGCTGGCCTATGCCGGCTGGACGGGCTGGGGCTGGTGGCAGCGCGAGCAGGCTGTGAAGGCTGCGGCGATGTTCGACGAACTCGACCGTGCCGCCAAGCAGGGCGATGCCGACAAGGCGGGGCGCGTCTTCGGAGATCTGAAGGAGCGTTACGGCCGTACCACCTATGCGGCGCAGGCTGCTTTGCTGGCCGCGCGACTGCAGCACGAGAAGGGCCAGACCGACGCTGCCAAGACCAGCCTGGCCTGGGCCGCAGAGAACGCGGCCGAGACCGAGTACCGCGACATCGCGCGCCTGCGTCTGGCCGGCCTGCAGCTTGATGCCAAGCAGTACGACGAGGCCGCCAAGACCCTGGATGCGGTCAAGGGAGCCGAGTTCGCGGCGCTGGTGGCCGATCGTCGTGGCGACCTTGCCTTGCTGTCGGGCAAGCCTGATCAGGCCAAGGCTGAGTACCAGAAAGCCTACGCGGCGATGGACAAGAGCCTGGACTATCGCGTGCTGGTGGAAGCCAAGCTGGCGAGCCTGGGTGCCGCGCCGGCTGAAGACGTCGCCAAGGAGAGCAAGTGATGATGAGCCCGACGCGCCTGCGAGTCGCCGCCCGCAACGGCCTTGGCGTCGCTGCCGCCGCAGTCATGCTGTCGGCCTGCTCGATCTTCAGCAGCACGCCGCCGGTCAAGCCGGCGCCGCTGGAGACGATCGCCGCACCGATTGCCGGCCGTGTCGTGTGGAGCAGCCAGGTGGACAGCCTGGCCTTCCCGCTGTCGATCGCCGTCGCGGGCGATCGCTTCATCGTGGCTGGCGGTGATGGCTCGGTGCGGTCTCTGCAGGCGGATACCGGTGCCGTGCAATGGCGCAGCGAGGCGCTGGGCCGCCTCTCGGCCGGCGTGGGCAGCGACGGTCGCTTTGCCGCCGTCGTCACGCGTGGCAACGAGCTGATCGCGCTGGATGCCGGCAAGACGCTGTGGCGCCGCACGCTGAATGTGCCGGTGTTTGCTGCACCGCTGGTGGCCGGCGAGCGCGTCTTCGTACTCACCGTCGACCGCGCGGTGCAGGCCTTCGACGTGCTGGATGGGCGCCGGCTGTGGGAGCTGCGCCGTCCCGGCGAGCCGCTGACGCTGGCCCAGCCCGGCGTGATCGCCGCCTACAAGGACACGTTGATCGTCGGGCAGGGCCCGCGTCTGGCGGGCGTGGACCCGCTGCGTGGCACCTTGCGCTGGGAAGCCAATGTCGCCGCGCCGCGCGGTACCAACGAGGTCGAGCGTCTGGCCGACCTGGTGGCGCCGCTGTACCGCCAGGGCACGACGCTGTGCGCTCGCGCGTTCCAGTCGGCTGTGGGCTGTGTCAATGCCGAGCGCGGCAGCGCGCTGTGGAGCCGGAACAATGCCGGCCTGACGGGCCTCGCAGGTGATGCGGACCATGTCTATGGCGCCGACGCTTCCGACCGCCTCACCGCCTGGAAGATAGTCAACGGCGACATCGTCTGGACCGCGGAGCAGTTCACAAACCGCAAGCTGAGCGCGCCGCTGGCCGTGGGCAACACGGTGGTGTTCGGCGACATGGACGGCTATGTGCACTTCGTCGCCCGCGACAGCGGCAAGACCGTGCTGCGCCTGGCCACCGACGGCTCGCCCATCGTCAGCGCACCAGTAGCCATCGGCACCACCATCCTGGTGGCGACCAAGAAGGGCGGCCTATTCGCGCTGCGTCCGCAGTAAGCGCCACGCCGCTGAAGAACGACAACAAGAAGAACAGGCACTGAAGCAGTCCCCATGAAGCCCGTCATCGCCCTGGTCGGCCGCCCCAATGTGGGCAAGTCCACGCTGTTCAACCGGCTGACGAAGAGCCGCGACGCCATCGTCGCCGACTTCGCCGGTCTGACGCGCGATCGCCACTATGGCGATGGGCGCCTGGGTGACCACGAGTTCATCGTCGTCGACACCGGCGGCTTCGAGCCCGACAGCTCCACCGGCATCGTCAAGGAGATGGCCAAGCAGACCCGCCAGGCCGTGGCCGAGGCGGATGCAGTGATCTTCGTCGTCGACGTGCGCATGGGCCTCTCGGGTCAGGATCAGGACATCGCCCGCTACCTGCGCCAGGCCAACAAGCGCGTGCACCTGGCAGTGAACAAGGCCGAGGGCATGAGCGACTCGCCGCTGCTGGCCGAGTTCCACGAGCTGGGCATGGGCGAGCCGCACCCGATCTCCGCAGCGCATGGCCAGGGCATCCGCAGCCTGATGGAGACGGTGCTGGAGCCCTTCGAACCCAACCGCGGCGCAGACGAAGCCGAGCAGGACGGTGTGATCCGTCTGGCCGTGGCCGGCCGGCCCAATGTGGGCAAGAGCACGCTGATCAACACCTGGCTCGGCGAGGAGCGCCTGGTCGCCTTCGACATGCCGGGCACGACGCGCGACGCGATCTCGGTGCCCTTCGAGCGCAATGGCCAGAAGTTTGAGCTGATCGACACCGCCGGCCTGCGCCGCAAGGGCAAGGTCTTCGAGGCGATCGAGAAGTTCTCGGTGGTCAAGACGCTGCAGGCCATCGCTGATGCGCATGTGGTGCTGCTGCTGCTGGACGCGACTCAGGGTGTCACCGACCAGGATGCGCACATCGCCGGCTACATCCTCGACAGCGGTCGTGCCGTCGTGCTGGCGGTGAACAAGTGGGACGCGGTGGACAGCTACCAGCGCGAGCAGCTGGCCCGCTCGATCGAACATCGGCTGGCCTTCTTGAAATTTGCACCGGTGCACCACATCTCAGCCTTGAAACGTCAAGGACTGGGGCCGCTATGGAACGCCATGGCCGATGCCTACGCATCGGCACACCGCAAGATGAGCACGCCGGTGCTGACGCGACTCGTACACGAGGCAGTGGAGCATCAGGCACCCAAGCGAAGCGGGCTGTCGCGCCCCAAGCTGCGCTATGCCCACCAGGGCGGCATGAATCCGCCCATCGTCGTGATCCACGGCACGGCACTGGAAGGCATCACCGAGGTCTACAAGCGCTACCTGGAAGGGCGCATCCGCACCCACTTCAAGCTGGTCGGTACTCCTTTGCGCATCGAATTGCGTTCGGCGAAGAATCCCTTCAAGGACGAATAAGCAAGCCCCTGCGCGGCAAACCCGCGCCGGCCCTGTGTTAAGGTGCCGGCACTTGGCATTACTCAACACGGAGTGAATATCGTGAGCAACAAAGGACAACTCTTGCAAGATCCTTTTCTGAACCTGCTGCGCAAGGAACACGTGCCGGTCTCGATCTACCTGGTCAACGGCATCAAGCTGCAGGGCCAGATCGAGTCCTTTGACCAATACGTCGTGTTGCTCCGCAATACCGTGACCCAGATGGTCTACAAGCACGCCATTTCCACCGTGGTGCCGGGTCGTGCGGTGAACTTCCACGCTGCCGAAGGCGGCGCTGAGTCGTCCTGACGCGTGGCGCCCCGGGCCGCGCGCCCTTGACGCAAGACCTTGAGCTCCTCCACCTCCACCCCGTCGTCGCCGCCCTCCGAGGCGGCGCGCGCCATTCTTGTCGGCGTCGATTTCGGCCGCGGAGCGGCCTTCGATCCGACGCTGGATGAACTGGCCCTGCTCGCTGAGTCCGCCGGCGACACGCCGGTGGCGCGAGTCGTCGCGCGCCGGCAAGCGCCTGATGCGGCGCTGTTCGTCGGCTCCGGCAAGGCTGACGAGATCAAGCTTCTGGTGCAGGCCCATGGCGCGCAGACCGTGCTCTTCGACCAGGCGATCTCGCCCGCGCAGCAACGCAATCTGGAGCGCGTGCTGGGCGTGCCGGTGGCCGACCGCACGGCGCTGATCCTGGAGATCTTCGCCGCACGCGCCAAGAGCCACGAGGGCAAGCTGCAGGTCGAGTTGGCGCGGCTGCAGTACCTGGCCACACGCCTGGTGCGGCGCTGGAGCCACCTGGAGCGCCAGAGCGGAGGCATCGGCATGCGTGGCGGCCCCGGCGAGGCGCAGATCGAGCTGGACCGTCGCATGATCGACGACCGCATCAAGGTCACCAAGGAGCGGCTGAAGAAGGTGCAGCGCCAGCGCAGCACGCAGCGGCGGGCGCGCGAGCGCAATGCGGTCTTCAAGGTCTCGCTGGTCGGCTACACCAATGCCGGCAAGTCCACGCTCTTCAATGCACTGGTGAAGGCGCGCAGCTACGCAGCCAACCAGTTGTTTGCGACGCTGGATACGACCACGCGTTCGATGTATCTGGAGGAGGCGGGACAGAGCGTCTCGCTGTCCGACACCGTCGGCTTCATCCGCGACCTGCCGCACAAGCTGGTCGAGGCCTTCAAGGCCACGCTGCAGGAGGCTGCCGAGGCGGACCTGCTGCTGCATGTGGTCGATGCCGCGTCGCCACAGCTCGACGAGCAGATGGTCGAGGTGGAGCGGGTGCTCGACGAGATCGGCGCCGCCGAGATTCCACAGATCCTTGTCTACAACAAACAGGACTTGCTCGATGAGAGCCAGCGGCCGCGCGCCGCAATGGACTGGATCGAGCGGCCAGGCGGCCTGCGCGTGCCGCGCGTCTTCGTCAGCGCGGTGCAGGGCACCGGGCTGGAGCTGCTGCGCAGCCAGATCGTTGCCGCGATGCGCGAACAGGGCGTGGAGCTGCCGCATGCGGCGCCTCCTGCCGAACTCAGCAACCATTGATCGAACGACTCACTGACTGACAGGCCATGAGCATGAACAATTACGAGTCCCTCGGCGCGCGTCGGCCACACAACGGCCTGGGTGCCGTGGCGGCTGCAGCGCGTGCGCTGGCAGCTGGCCTGCTGGCATCGGCGCTGCCCTGGCGCGCCGGCCGGCATCTCAGCAACGGCCGCAACGACGGCCCGCCCGACCTGGACGAACTCTGGCGCGACTTCAATCGCAAGCTCTCCGGCATGTTCGGCGCTCGTCCCGGTGGCGATGGCCAGGGTGGCGGGCAGGGCCATGGCGGTGGTGGCCGTCAGCCCGACATGAAGAATGCCGGCATCGGCGTCGGCCTGATCGCCGGTGTGGTCGTGCTCGGCTGGTTGGGTAGCGGCTTCTTCATCGTGCAGGAAGGCCAGCAGGCGGTGGTGACCTCCTTCGGCAAGTACAGCAAGACGGTGGACGCCGGCTTCCAATGGCGGCTGCCCTATCCCTTCCAGGCCAACGAAACCGTGCCGGTGACGCAGCTGCGCTCGGTCGAGGTGGGCCGCAATTCGGTGGTGCAGGCCACCGGTCTGCGCGACTCGTCGATGCTGACGCAGGACGAGAACATCGTCGACATCCGCTTCTCGGTGCAGTACCGGCTGAAGGATGCGCGCGAGTACCTGTTCGAGAACCGCGGTCCGGACGAGGCCGTGGTGCAAGCGGCAGAGTCGGCCGTGCGCGAGATCGTCGGCAAGAGCGGCATGGACTCGGTGCTGTACGAGCAGCGCGACGCGATCGCCGCCGAGCTGATGAAGTCGGTACAGGCTCAGTTGGACCGACTCAAGGCCGGCATCTTGGTGGCGAACATCAACGTGCAGAGCGTGCAGGCCCCCGAGCAGGTTCAGGCGGCCTTCGACGACGCTGTCAAGGCCGGCGCTGACCGCGAACGCCTGAAGAACGAAGGCCAGGCCTACGCCAACGACATCATTCCCAAGGCGCAGGGTACGGCGGCGCGTCTGCGCGAGGAGGCCGAAGCCTACAAGGCACGCGTCGTCGCGCAGGCCGAGGGTGATGCGCAGCGCTTCAAGAGCGTCTATGCCGAGTATCAGAAAGCGCCGGCAGTGACGCGCGACCGTCTGTACATCGACACCATGCAGCAGATTTACTCCAACGTCAGCAAGGTCATGGTGGACAGCCGCAGTGGCTCCAACCTCTTGTACCTGCCGCTGGACAAGCTGCTGCAGCAGCAACAGGGCAGCGTGAGCGTCAGCGCTCCGCTGCCGAGCAGTTCCACCGACAGCCCGGCAGTGAGTAGCGGCGCGGCCGATGTCCGCTCCCGCGATGGCTCGCGCGCTCGTGACCGTGACGGCCGCTGATCAGGACAACCCGCTATGAATCGCATTGCCTCCATCGTCATCGGCGCCCTTGTCGCCCTCATGCTGGCCAGCTCGACGCTGTTCATCGTCGATCAGCGCCAGTTTGCCGTGATCTACGCGCTCGGCGAGATCAAAGAAGTTGTCACCGAGCCGGGCCTGAAGTTCAAGCTGCCGCCGCCATTCCAGAACGTGGTCTTCCTGGACCGGCGCATGCAGACGCTGGACAGCCCGGAAACTCGGCCGATCTTCACTGCCGAAAAGAAGAGCCTGGTGATCGACTGGCTGGTGAAGTGGCGAATTTCCGAGCCTCGCCAGTTCATCCGCAACGCCGGCAGCGACATCCGCAACATCGAGAACCGGCTGAGCCCTATCGTGCAGGCCGCGCTCAACGAGGAGGTCACGAAGCGCACGGTGCGTGCAGTGCTGGCCACCGAGCGTGAGAAGGTGATGAACGACGTTCGCGCGCGCCTCACCGACGAGGCCAAGCAGTTCGGTATCGAGATCGTCGACGTGCGCATCAAGCGCGTGGACTTCTCGGCCAACATCACCGAGGCGGTCTATCGCCGCATGGAATCCGAACGCAAGCGGGTCGCCAACGAACTGCGGTCGACCGGTGCGGCCGAGAGCGAGAAGATCCGCGCCGACGCCGAGCGCCAGCGCGAGATCATCGTCGCCGAAGCCTATCGGGATGCGCAGAAGATCAAGGGTGAGGGTGATGCCCGGGCATCGGTCTTGTATGCCGACGCCTTCGGGCGCGATCCGGCTTTCGCGCAGTTCTATCGCTCGCTGGAGGCCTACCGGGCGAGCTTCCGCAGCAAGTCCGACGTGATGGTGGTCGACCCGAACAGCGAGTTCTTCAAGGCCATGCGCGGCAGCAGTGGCGTGGGCGCCCCCGCCAAGACCAGGTAATCACACGTCCGTGGCCGAAGTCCTGCTGACGGCGCTGGCGCTGATGCTGGTCATCGAGGGTCTGTTGCCCTTCCTGAGTCCGACCGGTTGGCGCCAGGTCTTCGCCAGGGTGCTGGCGATGAGCGACGGACAGATCCGCTTCATCGGTCTGGCCAGCATGCTGGCCGGACTACTGAGCCTGTGGCTGTTGCACTGAAGCGCATGCGGTGACGCTGACGCTTGACTGACGCCGGCGGAGGCGATTTCGCCACGCCTGCCCGGTACAATGCCGTTTTTAACCGCCACACACGTCCATGTCCTCTGCTTGGCTGTTGCCCGAGCACATCGCTGACGTTCTGCCGTCCCAGGCGCGCCGCATCGAAGAACTTCGGCGCGAGCTGCTGGACATGGCGCGCAGCTATGGCTGCGAGCTCGTCATGCCTCCGCTGCTGGAGTATCTGGAGTCGCTGCTCTCCGGCACCGGCCGCGAGCTCGATCTCAAGACTTTCAAGCTGGTGGACCAGCTCTCCGGCCGCACCATGGGGCTGCGCGCCGACACCACTCCGCAGGTGGCGCGCATTGATGCACACCTGCTCAATCGTGCCGGCGTGACGCGCCTGTGCTACTGCGGCCCGGTACTGCATACGCGCCCGGCCGGCATGCAGAGCAGCCGTGAGCCGCTGCAGTTCGGCGTGGAGATCTACGGCCATGCCGGCCTCGAGGCCGACCTCGAAGTGCAGGAACTGGCGCTGGACGCGATGCGGCGGGCCGGACTCAAGGGCATCGTCATCGACCTGGGTGACGCACGGCTTGTCAAGGGCGTGCTCGGCGATCTGCAACTGCCCGCGGCCCGGCTGGGCGACATCGTTGCTGCGCTGGCCACCAAGGATGCGGCGCAGCTGGCGCAGCTCACCGCTGGGTTGCCGGCTGAGGTCCGCGACGGACTGCAGCAACTGTTAAAGCTCTACGGTGGCAGCGAGGTGCTGGCGGCGGCGCGCAGCCAACTGCCCGACAACCCGGTGATCCGCGCTGCGCTGGACGATCTGCAGTGGCTGGCCAGCCATCTGCAAGCCACGCACCCGGAGGTGCGCCTGGGCTTCGACCTGGCGGATCTCAGCGGCTACGCCTACTACAGCGGTGCACGCTTCGCCGCCTATGCCGAGGGCAGCAGCGATGCGGTGCTGCGCGGCGGGCGCTATGACGAGGTTGGTGCGGTGTTCGGCCGACGCCGCCCGGCTGTAGGTTTTAGTCTGGATCTGAAATCGCTGGTTGCGCTGACACCAGCGACGCCCTTGCGCGCTGCGGTGCGTGCTCCCTGGGGCGAGGAGGCCAGCCTGCGCGCGGCGATCCGTCGCCTGCGCGAGATGGGCGAGACGGTCGTGTGCGTGCTCCCTGGGCACGAGCACGAAGGTGACGAATTCGACTGCGACCGCGAGCTGGTGCGCGTCGGCGATCAGTGGGCGGTGCGTGCGCTTTGAAGCGCGACGACACGGCCTGTCCAAGGATTTATCGGGATATCAGTGATGAACAGCAGCGAAATCGTGCGCGGACGCAATGTGGTCGTCGTCGGCACCCAGTGGGGTGACGAGGGCAAGGGCAAGGTGGTGGACTGGCTGACGCCGCACGCTCAGGGCGTGGTGCGCTTCCAGGGTGGCCACAACGCCGGCCACACCCTTGTGATCAAGGGCGTGAAGACGGCGTTGCAACTGATCCCCTCGGGCATCATGCGCGACGGCGTGGCCTGCTACATCGGCAACGGCGTGGTGCTGGACCCGACCCACTTGCTCGGCGAGATCGAGCGCCTGGAGAAGGCCGGCGTCGAGGTGCGCTCGCGCCTGTTCATCAGCGAATCCTGCCCGCTGATCCTGCCCTTCCATGTGGAAGTGGACAAGGCCCGCGAGGCGCTGCGCGAGAGCAGCGGCAGCGGCAAGATCGGCACCACCGGCAAGGGCATCGGTCCGGCCTACGAAGACAAGGTCGCCCGCCGCGCACTGCGCGTGCAGGACCTGAAGCATCCCGAGCGCTT
This sequence comes from Roseateles sp. T103, assembly GCF_057219915.1. Taxonomy (NCBI): domain Bacteria; kingdom Pseudomonadati; phylum Pseudomonadota; class Betaproteobacteria; order Burkholderiales; family Sphaerotilaceae; genus Roseateles; species Roseateles sp. T103. Next base: position 163,249 of record NZ_JBXVVS010000002.1, on the reverse strand, counting down.
CGCCAAGAAGCTCAAGGAGTTGCTGGAGTTGCACAACTTCGCGTTGACCGGTTACTTGAAGTCCAATGCGCTGGAGTTCCAGCCCATCTTCGACCAGGCGATGAAGATGGCCGAGTTCCTCAAGCCGATGATGGCCGACGTGGGCTACATGCTGCACAAGGCGCATCTGGCCGGCCAGAACATCCTCTTCGAGGGTGCGCAGGGTACGCTGCTGGACATCGACCACGGCACCTATCCTTACGTCACGTCGAGCAACTGCGTGGCCGGCAATGCCGCCGCTGGCGCCGGCGTGGGTCCGCAGATGCTGCACTACATGCTGGGCATCACCAAGGCTTACACCACGCGTGTGGGCAGCGGTCCGTTCCCGACCGAACTGGACTGGGAGAAGCCTGGCACCGTCGGCTATCACCTCTCGACCGTTGGCCAGGAGAAGGGCACGGTCACAGGGCGTGCGCGCCGTTGCGGCTGGCTGGACGCTGCTGCGCTGAAGCGCTCCATCATCATCAACGGCATCAGCGGCCTGTGCATGACCAAGCTGGACGTGCTGGACGGATTGGCCGAGGTCAAGATGTGCGTCGGCTACGAGCTGGGTGGCCAGACCGTGGATATCCTGCCGCTGGACGCCGACGAGATCGAGGCCTGCAAGCCCATCTTCGAGACTTTCCCGGGCTGGAGCGACTCCACCGCCGGCATCACTGAATGGGACAAGCTGCCTCTGAACGCACGCCGCTACCTGGAGCGCGTGCAGGAGTTCACCGGCGCGCCGATCGCCATGGTGTCCACCGGTCCGGACCGCGACCACACCATCCTGCTGCAGCATCCCTACAAGGGTTGATTCAGAACACCGAACGGAGACGACACGCATGTTGACCGATGACGGCAAGCACCTCTATGTATCCTGGGACGAGTACCACTCTTTGATCGAGCGGCTGGCGCTGCAGATCCATGCCTCAGGCTGGCAGTTCGACCAGATCCTCTGCCTGGCGCGCGGCGGCATGCGCCCTGGCGACGTGCTTTCCCGCGTGTTCGACAAGCCGCTGGGCATCATGTCCACCAGCTCCTATCGCGCCGAGGCCGGTACGATCCAGGGCCGCCTGGACATCGCCAAGTACATCACCATGCCCAAGGGCGAGCTGGCCGGCCGCGTGCTGCTGGTCGACGATCTGGCCGATTCGGGGGTGACGCTCAAGGCGGTGGTCGAGCGCCTGCGCGGCATGCCGGCGATCAGCGAGTTGCGCTCGGCGGTGATCTGGACCAAGGGCGTGTCAACCTACACGCCCGACTACTACGTCGAGATGCTGGAGACCAGTCCCTGGATCCATCAGCCCTTCGAAGAGTACGACAGCCTGCGTCCCGAAGCGCTGGCCAAGAAGCACGGCCAGGCTTGATCGGCGTCGCACCGCCGGCCTGTGCGAGCGCTCGCACAGGTCTGTCCTTCGGTTATCGTTGCACCCGCGAGGACAAAAGAAAAAAGGCCAGCTCGCGCTGGCCTTTTTTAGAAGATTTTGGTGCCCAGGAGAGGACTCGAACCTCCACGGAGTTACCCGCTAGTACCTGAAACTAGTGCGTCTACCAATTCCGCCACCTGGGCAAGGTGTCCGTAGCTCTTGCGAGCTGCGGCCGTTTCAGAAAGAACGAGAGTTTATCATCAAGAACATCAAGAACACAAGCACTCCCCAGTCAGGCCTGCTGGCCGAACTGGAGGGCACGGTCCAGGGGCATCGCGACGGCCACGGTTTTCTCGTGCCCGACGACGGTCAGCCCGACATCTACCTGTCGTCGCAGGAAATGCATCCAGTGATGCATGGCGACCGTCTGCGCGTGCGCATCGTGCGCTACGACAAGCGCGGCCGCCCTGAGGGCCGCGTGCTCGAGATCCTCGAGCGCAAGAAGCGCCCGATCATCGGCCGCCTGCTGCTCGAATCTGGCGTCTGGCTGGTCGCGCCCGAGGACAAGCGCATGGGACAGGACATCCTGATCCCGAAGAACGGCATCGCCACCGCGACCGCAGGCCAGGTGGTCGCGGTCGAACTGACCGAGCCGCCGTCGCTCTACTCGCAGCCGGTGGGTCGTGTGGTCGAGGTGCTGGGCGAGATCGACGACCCCGGCATGGAGATCGAGATCGCGGTGCGCAAGTACGACGTGCCGCACCGCTTCAGCGCTGAGACGCTCGCCCAGGCTGCCAAGCTGCCCGAGCGCCTGCGCGCGGTGGACCTGAAGCAGCGCATCGACCTGCGCGACGTGCCTCTCGTCACCATCGACGGCGAGGACGCGCGCGACTTCGACGATGCGGTCTACTGCGAGCCGCACAAGCAGGGGCGCGGCAAGAATGCCTTCAGCGGCTGGCGCCTGCTGGTCGCGATCGCCGATGTCAGCCATTACGTGAAGCCCGGCGAGCCGCTGGATCTCGACGCCTACGAGCGCGCCACCTCGGTGTATTTTCCGCGCCGCGTGATTCCGATGCTGCCGGAGAAGCTGTCCAACGGCCTGTGCTCGCTGAATCCGCACGAAGACCGCCTCTCGATGGTCTGCGACATGCTGATCGACGAGGACGGCGAGACGCGCGCCTACCAGTTCTATCCGGCGGTGATCTGCTCGCATGCGCGGCTGACCTACACCGAGGTCGCTGCGGTGCTGGGCAACACGCACGGCCCTGAGGCGGCGAAGCGCCGCGAGCTCATTCCGCACCTCCTGCACCTGCACGAGGTCTATCGCGCCCTGCTGGGCCATCGCCAGAAGCGTGGCGCGGTGGACTTCGAGACGACCGAGACGCAGATCGTCTGCGATGAGAACGGCCGCATCGAGAAGATCGTGCCGCGCACGCGCAACGAGGCGCACCGCCTGATCGAGGAGGCGATGCTGGCGGCCAACGTCTGCGCGGCCGACTTCATCGAGGGCGGCAAGCACCATGCGCTGTTCCGCGTTCACGAGGGCCCAACGCCGGAGAAGCGCATGGCGCTGCAGGCCTATCTGCGCGCGCTGGGGCTGGGCATTGGCATCAGCGACGAGCCCAAGCCCGGCGAGTACCAGGCCATCGCCGCTGCGACCAAGGAGCGGCCCGACGCGACGCAGATCCACAGCATGCTGCTGCGCTCGATGCAGCAGGCAATCTACACCTCGGCCAATGCCGGGCACTTCGGCCTGGCCTATCCGGCCTACACGCACTTCACCAGCCCGATCCGCCGCTATCCGGACCTGCTGGTGCATCGCGTCATCAAGGCGATGCTGACCGGCAAGCGCTATCACCTCGACGCCACAAAGATGCAGGTGCCGATACCGGCTAAGCGGCCTGGCCGCGCCAAGCCGATCAACCCGGCCGAGGCCAGCACCGAGATCGAGCGCTGGGAAGTCGCCGGCGCGCATTGCAGCGCCAATGAGCGCCGCGCCGACGAAGCCTCGCGCGACGTCGAGGCCTGGCTCAAGTGCCGCTATATGCGCGAGCGTCTGGGTGAGGAGTTCAGCGGCACCGTGAGTGCAGTGACGAGCTTTGGCCTGTTCGTGCTGCTCGACGAGCTCTATGTCGAGGGCCTGATCCACATCACCGAACTGGGCGGCGAGTACTACCGCTTCGATGAGGTGCGCCAGGAACTGCGTGGCGAGCGCACCGGCATCCGCTACGCCACCGGTGCGCGCGTGCGCGTGCAGGTCAGCCGCGTGGATCTGGACGGCCGCAAGATCGATTTCCGCCTGGTGCGCGACGGGCTCGATGCCGAGTCGCGCGTGCGCAGCCGCGTCGTGCGCGACAAGACCGGTCAGGCGGCCGAGCCCGAGACCGCAGTGGCAGCGTTGGATGAGGTGCGCCGCAAGGATCGCCAAGCCAAGGCCGGACGCAAGAGCAGCAGCGCCGCTGGCACGGCAGGCAAGGGCAAGTCGGCTGCCGCGCATCCGGTGAAGGCGGCGCGCAGCGCCGCGCGCCAGGGCGCAGGCAAGGGCGCGGCGAAGACTTCGGCCAGCACCGGCGAGGCACGCGGGCGCAAGCGTCGCTGAAGTGACGTCACGGGCGGCGTAGGGGCCGGCGAAGCGGCTTCAGAGCCGGCTGCGCGCCGGCTCGGACCTTACAGGGCCGGCCGGCCGTGCAGCGCGTGCATGCGCTCGATCAGGTCGGCGGCGCGCAGCGGCCCCGCCTGCTGGGTCTCGCCGGCCAGGCCATGCCAGTAGGCGGCGGCGCAGGCGAGTTCATGGGCGCTGCGCGCTGGCTGCTGCGCCCAGAGCCCGCCCAGCCAGCCCGCCAACACATCGCCGGTGCCGGCAGTGGCCAGTGCCGCGCTGCCGCTGCTGTTGATCGCGGGCGGCAACTCGGGGCTGGCGATCACGCTGCCTGACCCCTTGAGGATGACCGTGCAACCGTACCGGCCGGCGAGTGCGGCTGCGGCAGCGAGCCGATCAGCCTGGATGTCGGCGCCGCTCGCCAGGTCCAGCAGCCTTGCCGCCTCCAGCGGATGCGGTGTGAGCACGGTGGCCATGCCCTGGGCGCGGCGTGCCTGCAGCAGGCCGCGCAGGGCAACGTCTGCCGCGATGGCGTTGAGTGCGTCGGCGTCGAGCACCAGCCGCGCGGCATGGCGCAGCAGCGGCGGCAACTGGGCTGCGATCGCGGTGCCGCCGCCGCAGCCAGCGACGACACACTGGTCCTGCCAGGCGCCCACATCGGCCAGCCGCGCCAGCGGCCAGTGCATGATCTCGGCACGCTGCGTGTCTACGCCGGCCTTTTCGTCGAGCAGGCAGGCATAGACGCGACCGGCGCCGGCCGCCAGCGCGGCGCGCGCAGCCAGCCGGGTAGCGCCCTGCATGCCCGCTGCACCGCCGATGACGAGCACATCGCCCTGGCTGCCCTTGTGCGCGGCATGGCTGGGCTGGCTGCGTCCGGCATTGAGGCTGTCGCTGCCGAGTAGCCAGGCATCGGCGGCACAGTCGGGCAGCACGCCGAGATCGTCGAACCACAGCGTGCCGCTCTGTGCGCGGCCCTGGCCGGTAAACAGCCCGGGCTTGAGCGTCAGCAGCGCCAGCGTGTGGCTGGCGCGCACCGCCGCTGCGCCGAGCAGTCGGCCGCTGTCGCTGGCCACACCGGTGGGTAGATCGACGGCGAGCACCGGCACATCCATGCTGTTCATTGCCGATATCCATTGCGCCATCGTGCCGTCCGGCGCACGCGTGCTGCCCAGCCCGAGCAGCGCGTCGATGACCAGGTCCGGGTGGAAGCCGGGCAGCTCGGTGCTGATCGGCACGCCTTCGGCTTTCGCCTGCGCCAGAGCCCAGGCGGCATCGGCAGGCTGCGCGTCGCTGCGGGCCGGGATCAGGCTCACCTGCACCTGATGGCCGTGCGCGTGCAGCAGCCGCGCGGCGACAAGGCCGTCGCCGCCGTTGTTGCCGGGACCGCAGGCGATCCAGATGCGCCGCGCATGCGGTGCGACGGCGATCGCCAGCTTGGCCAGCGCCGCACCGGCCCGTGCCATCAGGGCATGCGCCGGCAATCGCGCCTGCGCGTGCGCTTCGATCTCGCGACTGCTGGCCGTCAGGTGCAGGGCGAGGCGGTGCGGGGCGGGGAGCAGGCGGCGCATTCGCGCAGATTAGCGCATGCGCGCGGGGTTCATCGCGTCGATGCGGACCGAGGGCTGGTGGCCCAGCAACTGGTCAGCCAGCGCGCGGGCCGCGCCACAGGCCAGCGCCCAGCCATGGCTGCCATGCGCGGTGTTGAGCCAGACGCCGGTCTGCGCAGTGGCGCCGAGCAGCGGCAGGCCGTCGGGCAGCAGTGCACGCGTGCCGCGCCAGCGCTGGATGCCCTGCACCTGCGTGGCACCGGGGAACCAATCGTTGAGCACCTTGTGCAGCAGCTCGATCTGGCGCGGATTGCCGTCGTCGTGCGCGGGCGGCACGCCGAGCAGCGCGCCACCGGCCACACGCACGCGCTGGCCGATGCGGCTGATCGCCACCTGGTGGCGTGCGTCCACCAGCGCGGCGCGTGGGCCAAGGTCGGGGAAAGCTTCCAGTTGGCGCAGCGGCGCGGTGACTGACCAGCCCTGCACAGGCATCAGCGGCAGCTTCAGGCCCAGCGGCTGCAGCAGCGCTGCGCTGTCCGCGGCGGCGCAGACGACGATGGCGCTGTAGCGATCCGGCGGCGGCTCCTGGGCGTCGTGGGCGGGCAGCAGCGTCTCGCCGGCATCGCGCGGCATGGCGCCGTGCGCCTCGGTCGGCGTCGGCGCGTGCAGCAGGCGCGGGCGGTCGCCGCGCTCGATCTGGCGCGCGCTGCTGTTGAAGTGAAAGCGCGCGCCGAGGCGCTGCGCTTCCTGGCGCAGCAGCAGCGCGAACTGGCGGCAATTGCCGACCTCGCTCTGGCTCAGCAGCACGCCGGCGTGCAGCCTGGTCTCGGCATTGAGGCCGGGTTCGGCGCGCAGGCATTGCGCCGGGCTCAGCACCTGGTGCGCCACGCCCAGTTGCTGCAGCAGCTCCAGGCGCGGCTGCAGCGCAGCGAGCTCGGCGGGGCTGCGCAGCAGCGTCAGGTGGCCCTGCGTGTGCTCGTAGTCCAGGCCGAGCTGGCGCGCCAGCGTCTGCTGGCGCTCCTGGCTGTACACGGCCAGGTCGAGCAGCGCCTTGCTGCGCTCAGGCAGTGGGCTGGACTTGGCGGCGCGGCGCGTGCGTATGCCCCAGCGCAGCCTCGCGCCCAGCGGCCCGGCGAGCTTCATCGCCTGGGGATGGACGCTCAGCGCGACCTCGCCCGGCGCGGCGATGCCGGTGTTGGCGAAACTGCCTTCGGCGGCGACGCTGCCGCCGCGCTCGAAGACATGGACCTCGTGGCCATCGGCCGCAAGCTCGTAGGCGGTGGCGACGCCGGCGATGCCGGCGCCGATGACGGCGATGCGCATCTCAGTGCCCTCCCGCCAGGCGGTGTTCGACTTGGCTGGCCAGGCTGAGCAGGACATCGTCGCGCAGGGCGCTACTCCAGAGCATCAAGCCGACGGGCAGCTCGCCCTCGGCATGGCAGGGCAGGCTGATCGCACAGCCATCGAGCATATTGACCACGGAAGGATTGCGCAGCATCAGTGCGTTGGTGGCGAAGAAGGCCTCGTCGCTGGCCAGCAAAGGCGCCAGTTCGGGTGCGACGGTCGGGACGGTGGGGCAGATCATGGCATCGAAGCCTTGCATCGCCGCTTCCATGCGTGCGATCCAGTCGCGGCGCATCTCGTGCAGGCGGATGTAGTCGGCGGCGCCTATCGCTTCGCCGCGGCGGATGCGCAGCGCGACGCGCGGATCGTAGGCGGCACCGCGCGCAGCCAGCGCCTCGCGGTGCCAAGCCCAGCTCTCCGCAGCGGCAAAGCCGCCTTGTGCCTGCAAGTCGACCAGTGCGCCGATCGGCAGATCGATCGTCTCGATCTGCGCGCCGGCAGCGCGCAGCGAGGCGAGACTGCGCTCGAAGGCGCGCGCCACGGTCGCGTCCATGCCGTCGAGCAATTGGCTCGGCACACCCAGGCGCGTGGCGCTGAGCGGCCGTGGCCGCAGCGCTACCTGGCGATCGGCGAGCAGCTCGTGCAGCAGCACCGCATCGCGTACCGAGCGCGTCAGCGCGCAGACGGTGTCTAGCGTGGTGGAAAGCGGGATGCAGCCGGCCGCAGGCGTCAGTCGGGCGGTGTTCTTGAAACCCACCAGACCCTGCAGCGCGGCAGGAATGCGGATCGAGCCGCCAGTATCCGAGCCCAGCGCCGCCCAGGCAGCGCCGATGGCCACGCTGACGGCACCACCCGAGGTCGAGCCGCCGGGGATGCGTGCCTTGCCGTCCAGTGCCTGGGTCACCGGGTTGATCGGCGTGCCGAAGTGAGGGTTCAGCCCCAGGCCCGAGAAGGCGAACTCGCTCATGTTCGTATGACCGATCAGCGCCGCACCGGCGTGGCGCAGCCGGGCCACGGCCGGCGCATCGGCTGAGGCAGCGACGGCGTCGTGGCGCGAGGCCGAGGCCGCCGTGGTCGGCAGGCCAGCCACATCGAACAGGTCCTTGATGCTGATCGCCAGGCCGCCCAGCGGCGGCAGCGGCGTTCCGACGCTGTGTTGCAGGTCGGAGGCTTTGGCGGAGGCCTGAGCCTGGGCGAAGAAGTCTCGGATGAAGACGTGCCGGGCTGCATCGCCGCGGGCCGCAGCAAGGCTTGCGTCCATCAGCTCGACGCTCGAACAGCGGCCGGCGCGCAGCTGTTCGAGGGCGCTGCACAGGTCGTGAAGCATGGGTGTTGTTGTATACTCTTTGGGTTTTGCCGGGCACCACAGGTTCGCAGCAGCGATCTAGGCCTCGCAAAGCAAATCGCAAACCGGCTTCCGAAAGGTGTCGCGCTGCAGTCTCACAAAGCACAAGAGACTCGCGCGATTCGGGCCGGATTTTAGAACCAACCTTCGGAGTTACTCATGTCCGTCACGATGCGCGAAATGCTGGAAGCAGGTGTCCACTTTGGTCACCAGACCCGCTTCTGGAACCCCAAGATGGCCCCCTTCATCTACGGCCATCGCAACAAGATCCACATCATCAACCTCGAGAAGACGCTGCCCAAGTTCGAGGAAGCGATGAAGTTCGTGCGCCAGCTCTCGGCCAAGCGCGGCACCATCCTGATGATCGGCACCAAGCGTCAGGCTCGCGATGTGGTCGCCGCCGAAGCTGCCCGCTGCGGCATGCCCTATGTCGACAATCGTTGGCTGGGCGGCATGCTGACCAACTTCAAGACGGTCAAGGGCTCGCTGAAGAACCTCAAGGACATGCAGGCCCAGATCGAAGCTGGCACGCAGCCGGCGATCAAGAAGGAAGCCCTGCTGTTCCAGCGTGATATCGCCAAGCTGGAGAAGAACATCGGCGGCATCCAGGACATGGGTGCGCTGCCTGACGCCATCTTCGTGATCGACGTCGGCTACCACAAGATTGCCGTCGCCGAAGCCAAGAAGCTGGGCATCCCGGTGATCGGCGTGGTTGATACCAACCACTCGCCCGAAGGCATCGACTACGTGATCCCCGGTAACGATGACTCGGCCAAGGCTGTGGCGCTGTATGCCAAGGCCGTCGCCGACGCGGTGCTGGAAGGCCGTGCCAACGCCACCGCCGAGCTGGTGCAAGCCGTGGCTGCTGATGGCGACGAGTTCGTCGAGGTCAACGAAGGCGCCTGAGCCTCGCTCACCCAGGCAAGAGGGGCTGATTCAGCCCCTTTTTTTCAAAGCTGAACATTGTTGAACCGGAGCTGGCGCGTGCCGGCTCCCTGGCAAACCGGAGATTGAAATGGCTGCAATTACCGCAAGCATGGTGGCCGAGCTGCGCGCCCGCACCGACGCCCCGATGATGGAGTGCAAGAAGGCGCTGACCGAGGCTGACGGCGACATGACCCGTGCCGAGGAAATCCTGCGCGTCAAGCTGGGCAACAAGGCAGGCAAGGCCGCTTCGCGCATCACGGCCGAAGGTGTGGTGGCCTCGGCCATCGTCGGCAGCGCAGGCGCGCTGATCGAGGTGAACTGCGAGACTGACTTCGTCTCGAAGAACGATGCCTTCCTGGCCTTCGTCAATGCATTGGCCGGCTTGGTCGCCGAAAAGAACCCCGCTTCGATCGAAGAACTGTCCGCCCTGCCGCTGTCGCAGGAAGGCTTTGGTCCGACGGTGGAAGACGTGCGCAAGGGCCTGATCGGCAAGATCGGCGAGAACATGACGATCCGCCGCTTCAAGCGCTACGCTGGTGGCGGCAAGCTGTCGTCCTATCTGCATGGCACCCGCATCGGTGTGATGGTCGAGTTCGACGGCGATGACGTTGCCGCCAAGGACGTCGCGATGCACGTGGCTGCGATGAAGCCTGCTGCGCTGTCGTCTGCCGAAGTGCCGGCCGATCTGGTCGCCAAGGAGCGCAAGATCGCCGAAGAGAAGGCTGCCGAGTCCGGCAAGCCGGCCGACATCGTCGCCAAGATGGTTGAGGGCTCGGTGCAGAAGTACCTGAAGGAAGTCTCTCTGCTGGACCAGGTCTTCGTGAAGGCCGCCGATGGCAAGCAGACCGTCGCCGCCTACCTGAAGGGCGCCAACACCACGGTGAAGAGCTTCACGCTGTACGTGGTCGGCGAAGGCATCGAGAAGAAGGTCGACGACTTCGCGGCTGAAGTGGCTGCCCAGAAGGCCGCTGCCGAGGCTGCCGCCGCTGCCAAAGGGCAATAAAGAAGCCCCATAGAGAAACAAAGGGCGCCTCTGGCGCCCTTTACACTTGTGCCCGCGCCGGCAGGCCCACAAGGCCGGCTGGATCCGCGAGCCCACATCCCCACTGCATGACGAGGTAAGAATGCCGGCGTACAAACGCATCCTGCTCAAGCTTTCCGGTGAGGCCCTGATGGGCGACGATGCCTATGGCATCAACCGCGCCACTATCGTGCGCATGGTGCAGGAAGTCCGGGAGGTGACGCAGCTGGGTGTGGAGGTGGCGGTCGTCATCGGCGGCGGCAACATCTTCCGCGGGGTGGCTGGCGGCTCGGTGGGCATGGACCGCGCCACCGCCGACTACATGGGCATGCTGGCCACGGTGATGAACTCGCTCGCGCTGGCCGACACGATGCGCCAGGAGGGTATGACCGCACGTGTGATGTCGGCCATCGCGATCGAGCAGGTGGTCGAGCCCTATGTGCGGCCCAAGGCCTTGCAGTATCTGGAAGAGGGCAAGGTCGTCGTGTTCGCCGCCGGCACCGGCAACCCCTTCTTCACCACCGATACGGCCGCCGCGCTGCGCGGAGCCGAGATTGGTGCCGAGGTCGTCCTCAAGGCGACCAAGGTGGACGGTGTCTACACCGCCGACCCCAAGAAAGACCCGAACGCGACGCGCTATGCGCGCATCAGCTTCGACGAGGCCATCACGCAGAACCTGCAGGTGATGGACGCGACCGCCTTCGCGCTGTGCCGCGATCAGAAGCTGCCGATCAAGGTGTTCTCGATCTTCAAGCCCGGCGCGCTCAAGCGCGTGGTGCAGGGCGAGGACGAGGGCACGCTGGTCCACGTCTGAGCGTGGGCCCACGTTAGTAGACGACGACGCGAAGTCGGACGACGAAACCACAAGGCGACATCATGAGCATTGCTGACATCAAGAAGACCGCCGAGGCCAAGATGGCCAAGTCGGTCGAAGCCTTCAAGACCGAGCTGCAGAAGATCCGTACCGGCCGCGCCCATCCGGGCATCCTGGACCAGGTGCATGTCGACTACTACGGCTCCATGGTGCCGATCTCGCAGGTGGCCAACGTGGCCCTGCTCGATGCCCGCACCATCAGCGTGCAGCCCTGGGAAAAGGGCATGGGCGCGAAGATCGAGAAGGCCATTCGCGAGTCCGATCTGGGGCTGAACCCCTCTGCTCAAGGCGATCTGATCCGCGTGCCGATGCCGCCGCTGACCGAGGAGCGCCGCAAGGAGCTGACCAAGGTCGTGCGCCATGCCGGCGAGGACGCCAAGGTGGCCGTGCGCAATCTGCGCCGCGATGCGAATGAGCAGGCCAAGAAGCTGCTCAAGGACAAGGCGATCACCGAAGACGACGAGCGCCGCAGCCAGGACGAGGTGCAGAAGCTTACCGACCGCACCATCGCCGACATCGACAAGCTGATCTCGGGCAAGGAAGCCGAGATCATGGCCGTCTGAGCGGAAGCCCGGCGGTGACGAGCCAGAACGCGGGCATGCCCCGCCACGTGGCCATCGTGATGGATGGCAACGGTCGCTGGGCCAAGAAGCGCTTCCTGCCGCGCTTCTTCGGCCACAAGGCCGGTGTCGATGCGCTGGTCAAGGTGGTGCAGGCCTGTATCGATCGCGAGATCGAGCACCTCACCGTCTTTGCTTTTTCCAGCGAAAACTGGAAGCGGCCCAGCGACGAGGTCTCGGGCCTGATGGGCCTGGTGCTGGCGGCGGTGAGTCGCTATCTGGCGCGCATGGGTGCGATGGGCGTGCGCATCCGCATCGTCGGTGACCGCGAGGCGGTGTCGGACAAGCTGCGCGCCGCCTGGAACGAGGCCGAGGCCGCGACACGCCACAACAGCAAGCTCACGCTCAACGTTGCCTTCAACTATGGCGGTCGCTGGGACATCGTGCAGGCCTGCCGTGCAGCCATGAAGGCCGGCGTGCCCCCCGAGGAGCTGACCGAAGCCAAGCTCTCCGAGTTCATGGCGATGAGCTATGCGCCGGACCCGGACCTGTTCATCCGCACCGGCGGCGAGTTGCGCATCAGCAACTTCCTGCTCTGGCAGGCGGCCTATACGGAGTTCGTCTTCTCCGACTGCCTGTGGCCCGACTTCGGCGAGGCGCAGCTTGACGCGGCCATCCAGGCCTACCGCGAGCGCGACCGGCGCTTCGGTGGCGTCAAGGACTCGGTGACGCCGGTAGGCGTCTGACCCGGCGCTAGCGCCGCAAGCGCAGGACCCGACACATCATGCTGAAGCAGCGCATCATCACCGCCCTCATCCTGCTGGCGGTCCTGCTGCCGGCCATCTTCGCCGCCTCGCCTTGGCCCTTCGCGCTGCTGACTTTGGCGATGATCGGCGCGGCGGGCTGGGAGTGGTCGCGGCTGAACGGCGCACCCGGCACGCCGGCGCTGCTCTATGGCGTCGGACTGGCTGCTGCCTGCGGCGTCACGCTGTGGGCGCTGGGCTTGGCCGCGCCGCCGGCCTGGTGCTGGTGGCTGGCCACCGTCGTCTGGGTGCTCGGTGGCGCCTACGCGCTGCGCGGCGGCCCGACCGCCTGGCCGCATGCGCCCCGGCTGGCGCGCCTGCTGCTGGGGGGTATCGCGCTGTGGGTGGCCTGGCTGGCGCTGGCGCAGGCCAAGGCGATCGGCATCAACTTCCTGCTCTCGGTCTTCTGTCTGGTGTGGATGGCCGATATTGCCGCCTACTTTGGCGGTAGAACCCTCGGACGCCGCAAGCTGGCGCCGGCAATCAGCCCGGGCAAGAGCTGGGAGGGCGTGTGGAGCGGCATGGCCGGCGTGGTGCTGCTTGCGCTCGTCTGGTCGCAGCTGATCGATGCGCGCGTTGCGGTCGATGCGCCCAGTCTGTACTCGCGCCTGCTCGGCCAGGGCTGGTGGGTGGGGCTGCCGGCCTTGATGTTCCTGGCGGCGATGAGCGTGGTCGGCGATTTGTTCGAATCGCTGGTGAAGCGGGCGGCTGGCGCCAAGGACAGCAGTGCGCTGCTGCCTGGTCATGGCGGCGTGCTTGACCGGATCGATGCGCTGCTGCCGGTGTTTCCTCTCGCGCTGGCCCTGGTCTCCCTGATTGCCCTGTGATGAGTTCTCGTTCTTCGACTTCCGCGCGCCAGAAGGTCTGCGTCCTCGGTTCCACCGGCTCCATCGGCACCAACACGCTGGACGTGCTGGCGCGGCATCCGGAGCGCTATGAGGTCTTCGCGCTCAGCGCGATGAGCCGCGTCGACGACTTGCTGGCGCAGTGCGTTGCGTATCGTCCGCGTTATGCGGCGCTTCCGGATGCAAAGCTCGCTGCGCAGCTGCGTGCCGGCCTTCGCGAGCGCGGACTCGCCACCGAGGTGCTCGAAGGCACGCAGGGCCTGGCCGAGATTGCGGCGCACCCCGAGGTCGATGCGGTGATGGCGGCGATCGTCGGCGCCGCGGGCCTGGAGCCCTGCCTGGCGGCAGCGCGCGCCGGCAAGAAGCTGCTGCTGGCCAACAAGGAGGCGCTGGTCGTCGGCGGTGCCCTGTTCATGCAGGCGGTAGAGCAGGGCGGCGCGACGCTGCTGCCTATCGACAGCGAGCATTCGGCGATCTTCCAGTGCCTGCCCGAGGACCGCGGCAGCTGGGCGCAGCGCATCGACCACATCGTGCTGACCGCCTCGGGCGGCCCGTTCCGCCAGCGCGACCCGGCGACGCTGCGCGAGGTCACGCCTGAGCAGGCCTGCGCGCATCCGAACTGGGTGATGGGGCGCAAGATCTCGGTCGACTCGGCGACGATGATGAACAAGGCGCTGGAAGTGATCGAAGCGCGCTGGCTGTTCGGCCTGACGCCCGAGCAGATCAAGGTGGTGATCCATCCGCAGAGCATCATCCATTCGATGGTGGTCTGCCGCGACCGCTCGGTGCTGGCCCAGCTGGGCACGCCGGACATGCGCGTGCCCATCGCCTACGGCCTGGCCTTCCCCGAGCGCATCGAGAGCGGTGCCGAACCGCTGGACTTCCTCGCCAAGCCCACGCTCACCTTCGAGGAGGCCGACGAGCGCCGCTTTCCGGGGCTGTACCTGTCCTGGCAGGCCCTGCGCGGGCCGGAAGGCTCGACGGCGGTGCTCAATGCTGCGAATGAAGAGGCCGTGGCGGCCTTCTTTGCCGGCGGGCTGCGCTTCGATCAGATCGCACAGCTCAACCGTGAATGCCTGGAGACGCTGCAGCCGGCATCGGGCGAATGCGCCAGCATTGAGGGGCTGCTCGGTCTGGATGCGCGTGCGCGACGGCATGCGCAGGCCTTGATCCGCCGCCTCGCGGCCTGAGCGCCGGCGGCGCAGTTCCACGATGTTGATCACCCTGCTGGCTTTCGTCCTCGCCCTTGGCGTGCTGATCATCGTGCACGAATGGGGGCACTATCGCGTCGCGCGCGCCTGCGGCGTGAAGGTGCTGCGCTTCTCTGTCGGCTTTGGCCGGGTGCTGCTGCGCCGCCAGCGCGGCCCTGAGGCCACCGAGTTCACGCTCGCAGCGCTGCCCTTGGGCGGCTATGTGCGCATGCTCGATGAGCGCGAGGGCCCGGTAGCGCCGGAGCTGCGCGAACAGGCTTTCAACAATCGGCCGCTGTGGCAGCGCACAGCCATCGTCGCGGCCGGACCGGCAGCAAACTTCCTGCTCGCGGCGCTGCTCTTCGCTGCCGTCGGTTGGATAGGTACCGAGGAGCCGCGGCCGGTGATCGGCGCGCCGACTGCGGGCAGCCTGGCCGAACGCGCCGGACTGCGCGCCGGTGACTGGGTGCAAGAGGTCTCCTTCGATGGCCAGAGCTGGCAGGAAATCCGCTCGCTGCCGCAGCTGCGCTGGGCGCTAACCGAGGCGGTGGGCGATGCCCGCGCGCTGCAACTGCAGGTCAGCGATGTGTCTGGCCACGGCCGGCGTCAGCTGGTGCTGGCGACTGACACGCTGGGCAGCCGGGATCTCGATGCGGCACTGATGCGCAAGCTGGGTCTGGGGGCGCCGTACAGCGAGCCGGTGCTTGGCGAGGTTCGCGCCGGCGGTGCGGCAGCCGCAGCGGGGCTGCAGGCGGGCGACCGCGTGCTCTCTGTCGACGACCGCGTGGTCGTCGATGCTGCCGAGCTTCGCGAGCGCATCCGCGCCTCCGACGTGGACACCAGTGAGACGGACGGCGTCGCGCGAGCGATGCAGTGGCGGATCGAGCGCCGGGGGCAAATCTTGAACATCGAGGTGCAGCCTCGCATCGTGATGCAGGACGGACGGCGCATCGGGCGTATCGAGGCCATCGTGGGTGCGCCGCCAAGCATGGTGCTGATGCGCTTCGGCTTGCTGGATGGCGTCTGGCACGGTGTCCAGCGGACCTGGGAAATGTCCGTGATGACGCTCAAGGTCTTCGGCCGCATGCTGGTCGGTGAGGCCTCGCTGAAGAACCTCAGTGGCCCCATCACCATCGCCGACTATGCCGGCCAGTCGGCTCGCTTGGGGCCGACGGCCTACCTCGCGTTTCTCGCCATGGTCAGCGTCAGCCTGGCGGTGCTGAACCTGCTGCCACTGCCGATGCTCGATGGAGGACACCTGATGTATTATCTTTTCGAGGGTCTGACGGGCCGCCCCGTGCCGGATCGGTGGCAGCAGCGTTTGCAGCGCGTCGGTGTGCTGATCTTGTTCCTGCTGATGGCTCTGGCCCTTTCCAACGACCTTGCCCGCCAGCTGGGTCTGCACTGATTCCTCTATTCCGCATGTCCTCAAGTCATCGCAAGTCCGCGCTCCTGCGCCCGTCGTTCCTGATGCTGGCGCTGGCCGGCGCGCTGCAGTCGGGTCTCGCCTGGGCTGTTGATCCCTTCGTGCTCAAGGACATCCGTGTCGAAGGCCTGCAGCGCACCGACCCGGGCACGGTGTTCGCGTCACTGCCCTTCCGCATCGGCGATACCTACAGCGACGAAAAGGGCGCCGCCGCTCTGCGCGCGCTGTTCGCCACTGGCCTGTTCAAGGACGTGCGCATCCAGATCGACGGCGACGTGGTCGTCGTCGTCATCGACGAACGTCCGACCATCGCCGCGGTGAGCTTCGTCGGCCTGAAGGAGTTCGACAACGAGGCGCTGACCAAGTCGCTCAAGGACGTGGGCATTGGCGAGGGCAAGCCTTTCGACAAGGCGCTGGCCGACCGCGCCGAGCAGGAACTCAAGCGCCAGTACCTGACGCGCAGCATGTACGGCGCCGAAGTCACGACCACGGTCACGCCGCTGGAGCGCAATCGCGTCAACGTCGCTTTCACCGTCACCGAGGGCGAACCGGCCAAGATCGGCGAGATCCGCATCATTGGCGCCAAGGCGGTGTCGGAGAGCACGTTGCTGGGCCTGCTGGAGCAGACCAGCAGCGGCTGGCTGACCTGGTACACCAAGACCGACCGCTACTCGCGCAGCAAGCTGAACGCGGATCTGGAGTCGATCCGCTCCTACTACCTGAACCGCGGCTATCTGGAGTTTGCCGTCACCTCCACGCAGGTGACCATCTCGCCGGACAAGCAGAGCATCAATATCGCGATCACCATCAACGAAGGCCAGCCCTACACGGTGACCGCGGTCAAGCTCGAAGGCGAGTATCTTGGGCGCGAGGAAGACTTCAAGCGACTGATCCGCCTCAAGCCCGGCGAGCCCTATCGTGGCGAGGCCGTGGCCGAGACCACGCGTGCCTTCAGCGATCTGTACGGCAGCTTCGGCTATGCCTTCGCTCGTGTGGACAGCCGTCCCGAGATCGACCGCGCCACTGGCCAGGTGGTGGTGACTTTCTCGGCCGATCCGCAGCGCCGGGTCTATGTGCGACGCGTCATCGTCTCCGGCAACACGCGCACCCGCGACGAAGTGATCCGCCGCGAGTTCCGCCAGCTCGAATCGGCCTGGTACGACGGCCAGCGCATCAAGGCCTCGCGCGAGCGGGTGCAGCGCCTGGACTACTTCAAGGAAGTGAACATCGACACCGCCGAGGTGCCGGGCTCGCCCGACCAGGTGGACGTGACCATCACGGTGGAAGAGCGGCCTACCGGCAACATCATGGTGGGCGCGGGCTATTCCAGCGCGACGAAGATTTCACTGCAGGGTTCGATCCGCCAGGACAACGTCTTCGGCTCGGGCAATTACCTCGGAATCGATCTCAACACCGCCGCGACCGGGCGCCAGATTGCCATCAGCACGGTGGACCCGTATTTCACGGTGGACGGCGTCTCGCGCGCGGTGGACGTGTTCTATCGCACCACCAAGCCGCTCAACACCCTGGGCGAGGTCTATCAGCTCTCGTCCTACGGCGGCTCGGTGCGCTTCGGCGTGCCTTTCTCCGAGGTGGATCGCGTCTTCTTTGGCATTGGCTACGAGCGCACGTCGATCAGCGCAAGCACAGGTGTGCCGCTGAGCTACCGGCGCTACTTCTACGAGTTCGGCGACAAGAACCAGGCTTTCCCGCTGACGATCGGCTGGCAGCGCGACAACCGCGACAGCGCGATCTCGCCGACAACGGGGCGCTACCAGCGCATCAACCTGGAGATGAGTCCTGCCGGTGATGCCCGATATGCGCGTGCCAACCTGCAGTACCAGCAGTACTTCGGACTGACTGCGAACAACAAGTTCACGCTGATGCTCAACGGCGAGGTTGGCGCCGGCGCGGCGCTGGGCAGCGGCAACTATCCGATCTTCAAGAACTTCTATGCGGGCGGCCTGGGTTCGGTGCGCACCTTCCAGTCCAACTCGCTGGGACCGGTGGATCCGACGGGTTCATACATCGGCGGCAATTTGCGCGTCAACCTCAACAGCGAGCTCTACGTTCCTGTGCCGGGGGCGGGTAACGACAAGACTTTCCGGCTCTTCGGTTTTGTCGATGCCGGCAACGTCTGGGACACCAAGAGTTCCCATGAGAACGTTGACCTGAGCACCCTGCGCGTCTCCACCGGCATCGGCTTGAGCTGGTTGTCGCCGATGGGGCCGCTGAAGCTGAGTTTCGGTACGCCGCTGCGCAAAAAGGGCACGGATAGAATCGAGAAATTCCAATTCCAGATCGGGACTGCATTCTGATGATGAGCAAGCTGGTGAAGTCGGCGGCGCTGGCCGCCCTGTTGTGCGCCTCGGCCGTGGCCGTGCAGGCCCAGGAACTGAAGATCGGCTATGTCAACAGCGAGTTGGTGCTGCGCGAGGCCAACCTCGCCAAGGTCGCCCAGGCCAAGCTCGAGGCTGAGTTCAGCAAGCGCGAGAAGGAATTCAAGGATCAGGAAACGCGCCTGCGCGCGGCGGCGGAGAAGCTGGAGAAAGATGCGCCGACGCTGTCCGAAGCCGAGCGCAATCGTCGTCAGCGCGATCTCGTCGACCGTGACCGCGAGCTGCAGCGCAAGGGCCGCGAGCTTCGCGAAGATCTCAACCAGCGCAAGAACGAGGAGCTGGGTGCACTGGTCGAGCGTGCCAACCGCGTCATCAAGCAGATCTTCGACAACGAGAAGTACGACCTGATCGTGCAGGAAGCCATCTTCGTCAGCAACCGCGTGGACATCACCAAGAAGGTGATCGACGCGCTCAATGCGCAGAAGTGAGCCGCACCACACTCGCTGACGTGATCGCCGCCTTGGGCGGCGATCTTCTTGGTGCGTCCGATATCGAGATCCACCGCGTCGCTCCGCTGCAGGATGCCGATCCGCAGACGTTGAGCTTCCTCTCCAACGTGCGCTACCAGTCGCAGTTGCAGACCACGCGTGCGGCCTGTGTGATCGTCGCGCCGGCCTTCGCCGAAGCGGCGGCGGCGCGCGGCGCAGTCATCGTCACGCCGGATCCCTATCTTTACTTCGCGCGGCTGACCCAGTGGTGGGCCGCCCGCGTGCGGCCGCAAGCGCCTGCGCGCATCCACCCGTCGGCGGTGATCGATCCCGAGGCGCGGCTCGGTGAGGGCGTGGACATCGGCCCGCTGGCTGTCATCGAAGCAGGCGCTCAGATTGGCGATGGCGCGCGCATCGGCCCGCATTGCGTGATAGGTCGCAATGCCAGTGTGGGCGCCGGCACGCGGCTGGCTGCGCATGTCACGCTGGGCTTCGACTGCCGCATCGGCGCACGCTGCATCGTGCACAGCGGCGCGGTGATCGGAGCCGATGGCTTCGGCTTTGCGCCGCACCAGGGGCACTGGGTGAAGATCGAGCAGCTCGGCGCCGTCGAGATCGGTGACGACGTGGAGATCGGTGCCAACACCTGCATCGATCGCGGCGCTTTGGGCGACACCGTGATCGCAAACGGCGTCAAGCTCGACAACCTGATCCAGATCGCACACAACGTGCACATCGGCGCGCATACCGCGATCGCCGGCTGCGTGGCCATCGCCGGCAGCACGCGCATCGGCGCGCACTGCACGATCGGCGGCGCCGCCAGCATCGTCGGCCATCTGCACATCGTCGATCACGTGCATGTCTCGGCCTGCACGCTGATCACGCGCTCGATCACCAAGCCGGGGCACTACACCGGCGTGTTCCCGTTCGACGACAATGCGAGCTGGGAGAAGAACGCGGCCAGCCTGCGCCAGCTGCATGGCATGCGCGATCGGCTGAAGGCCCTGGAGAAGTGGCGCCAGGCGCAAGACGAACAACAACAAGACAAACCGCAGCAGGCGCCGCAGCGAAACGAATGACGACCATGGACATCCACCAGATCCTCAAGAAGCTCCCGCACCGCTACCCCATCCTCTTGGTGGACCGTGTGGTCGAGCTCGACAAGGGCAAGCGCATCCGCGCCATCAAGAACGTCAGCATGAACGAGCCGCACTTCACCGGCCACTTCCCGCACCGGCCGGTGATGCCAGGGGTGCTGATCCTCGAGGCGATGGCGCAGACCGCCACGCTGCTGGCGATCGAGAGCATGGATATCGTGCTGGACGACAAGTCGGTGGTCTACTTCGCCGGTATCGACGGTGCGCGCTTCAAGCGGCCGGTGGAGCCGGGCGACCAGCTGATGATGGAAGTGACGCTCGATCGCGCCAAGGCCGGCATTTACAAGTTCAGCGCCAAGGCCTTCGTCGGCGAGGAGCTGGCCTGCGAGGCCGAGCTGCTCTGCACGATGCGTCGCGTCGACGCCTGATCGGGCAAACGGGAACAAGCAGCGATGGCCAAGATCCATCCCACCGCCGTGGTCGACGCCAAGGCTCAATTGGGCGAGAGCGTCGAAATCGGCCCCTACACCATCGTCGGCGCCGAGGTCAGCATCGATGAGGGCACGACGGTCGGCCCGCACTGCGTGCTGCAGGGGCCGACGCGCATCGGCCGCGACAACAAGATCTTCCAGTTCTGCTCGCTGGGGGCCGACCCGCAGGACAAGAAGTACGCCGGCGAGCCGACGCGCCTGGAGATCGGTGACCGCAACACCATCCGCGAGTTCTGCACCTTCAACCGCGGCACGGTGCAGGACGACAGCCTGACCCGGCTCGGCGACGACAACTGGGTCATGGCCTATGTGCATCTGGCGCACGACTGCAAGGTGGGCAACAAGACCATCCTGGCCAACAACGCCGCACTGGCCGGTCATGTGCATGTGGGCGACTGGGTGATCCTCGGCGGCTTCACCGCGGTGCACCAGTTCTGCAAGATCGGCGCGCATGCGATGACCGGCATGGGCTCGATGCTCTCGCAGGACCTGCCGCCCTTCGTGATGGCCAGCGGCAATCTGGCCGAGGCCAAGGGCATCAATCTCGAAGGCCTGAAGCGCCGCGGCTTCAGCCCCGAGCGGCTCAATGCGGTGAAGCAGATGTACCGCATCCTCTACCGTCGTGGCCTCACGCTGGACCAGGCGCGCATGGAGATGGATGCGCTGCGTGCGCAGATGCCCGATGCGGCCGACGTGATCACGCTGATGCTCGACTTCCTGGCCACCGCGACGCGCGGCATCATCCGCTGATCAGGCCCCATGCAAGACACCGCGCCCCGCATCGGCATGGTGGCCGGCGAGGCCTCCGGTGATCTGCTCGCCAGCCTGCTGCTCGGCGGGCTGAAGCAGCGCTGGCCGGGGCTCAAGGCCCAGGGCATAGGCGGGCCGCGCATGGCGGCGCAGGGCTTCGAGGCCTGGTGGCCGCATCACAAGCTCTCGGTGTTCGGCTACGTGGATGCGCTGCTGCACATCCGCGAGATCCTCGCGATCCGCCGCCAGCTGGGCGACCGCCTGCTGGCCGACAAGCCCGATGTCTTCGTCGGCGTCGATGCGCCGGACTTCAATTTCGGGCTGGAAGAGCGGCTGCGCGCGGCCGGCATCAAGACCGTGCACTTCGTCTGCCCGTCGATCTGGGCCTGGCGCGGCGAGCGGGTCGAGAAGATCCGTCGCGCGGCCGACCATGTGCTGTGCCTGTTTCCTTTCGAGCCGGAGATCCTGGCCAAGGCCGGCATCGCCGCCACCTACGTGGGCCATCCGCTGGCCGACGCCATTCCGATGGAACCGCCGCGCGCCGCGGCGCGTGCGGTGCTCGGGCTGGGCGAGGGCGATACCGTGGTCGCGCTGCTGCCTGGCAGCCGCAAGAGCGAGATCCGCTACATCGCCGAGCCGCTGCTGCGCGCCGCGGTGCTGATGCACCAGGCGCGTCCGGAGCTGCGCTTCGTGATGCCGGTGGCACCGGGGCTGCGCGAGCTGCTGACGCCCATCGTCAGCGGCTGCGCCTCGGGCCTGCCTTTGACGCTGCTGGACGGCAAGTCGCACGAGGCGCTGGCAGCCTGCGACATCACGCTGGTGGCCAGCGGCACCGCCACGCTGGAGGCCGCGCTGTTCAAGCGGCCGATGGTGATCACCTACCGCGTCAATGCGCTGAACTGGTGGCGCATGAAGGGCAAGAACTACCTGCCCTGGGTGGGGCTGCCCAATGTGCTGGCGCGCGAGTTCCTCGTGCCCGAGCTGATCCAGGATGACTGCAATCCGCAGGCGCTGGCGCGCGAAGGCCTGGCCTGGCTCGACGACCCGGCTCGCTGTGCGCGCGTGCGCGAGCGCTTTGCCGAACAACATGAACTGCTGCGCCGGAACACCGCGCAGGTGGCCAGCGATGCGATCGCGCAAGTCATCGACCGCCGCGCCTGAGCAGCTGGGCCTGGCCTGGGACTCGCCCGGACTCGTCGCCGGCGTGGACGAGGCCGGCCGCGGTCCGCTGGCCGGCCCGGTGGTGGCCGCGGCGGTGATCCTCGACGAGCTGCATCCGATCGCCGGTCTGGCCGACTCCAAGGTGCTGACCGAGAAGAAGCGCGAGCGCCTCTTCGACGAGATCCGCGCCAAGGCGCTGTGCTGCTGCATCGCCGAGGCCAGCGTCGAGGAGATCGACGAGCTGAACATCCTGCAGGCGACCATGCTGGCGATGCGCCGCGCGGTCGAAGGCCTGCGCCTGAAGCCGGCCAAGGTGCTGGTGGACGGCAACCGGCTGCCGGTGCTGAAGGTGCCGGCCGAAGCCATCGTCAAGGGCGATGCCAAGGTGGCGGCGATCTCGGCGGCCTCGATCCTGGCCAAGGTCACGCGCGACCGCCAGTGCCTGGCCATGCACGAGCAGCATCCCGAGTACGGCTTTGCCAAGCACAAGGGCTACCCCTCGCCGGAGCATCTGCAGGCGCTGCGCGCGCATGGCGCGACCGCATGGCACCGGCGCAGCTTCGCGCCAGTGCGCGAGATCCTCGAGGACATCCGGCGATGACTTCCCCCCAGGTCCTGCACATCACGTCCAAGGACAACCCGGCGCTGCAGCGCCTGCGCAAGCTCAGCCAGGACGGCAGCGCCTATCGCAAGCTGGGCGCGGTCTGGCTGGAGGGCGACCATCTGGCGCGCGCCTGCCTGCAGCGCGGCCATGCGGTGACGCTGGCGGTGATCGCCGAGGAAGGCTATGCCAATGCCGCGCTGCGCGCGCTGGCCGAGGCTGCGCCCAAGGTTCTGGTGCTGAGCACGGCTCTGTTCAAGACCATCAGCGGGCTGGAGTCGCCGGCGCAACTGGGCTTCGAGGTGCCGCACGATGTCTCGCAGGCACTCAAGCCAGGCGTGGACAGCGTGGTGCTCGACCGGCTGCAGGACGCCGGCAATGTCGGCACCATCCTGCGCAGTGCTGCGGCGCTGGGCTTCCGGCAGGTGCTGGCGCTCAAGGGCACGGCCGCGCTGTGGAGTCCCAAGGTGCTGCGCGCCGGCATGGGCGCGCACTTTGGTCTGCATCTGGTCGAAGGGCTGGCGCCCGATGATCTGGAGGCGCTGCAGGTCCCGCTGGTGGCCACCAGCTCCCATGCGGACAAGCAGTTGCACCAGCTGCGCCTGCCCAGCCCCTGCGCCTGGGTGATGGGCCACGAAGGGCAGGGCGTGCAGCCGGCCCTGATGCAGGCCTGCACGCTGACGGTGGGCATTCCACAGCCCGGCGGCGAGGAATCGCTCAACGTCGGCGCGGCCGCAGCGATCTGCCTCTACGAGAGCGCGCGGCAGCGTCTCAGTAGATGAGCCGGTCGGGCCGGATGTCCCGCAAGATGGTGGTCGCGATCTCTTCGATGGACTTGTGCGTGGACGACAGCCAGGACACGCCTTCGCGCTTCATCATCGTCTCGGCCTCGTTGACCTCGTAGCGGCAGTTCTCGATCGCCGCGTACTTGCTGCCGGGACGGCGCTCGTTGCGGATCTGCGAGAGACGCTCGGGGTCTATGGTCAGGCCGAAGCACTTGCGCTTGTGCTCGACCAGTGCGCCGGGAAGCCTGCCGCGTTCGAAGTCCTCGGGGATCAGCGGATAGTTCGCGGCCTTGATGCCGTGCTGCATCGCCAGGTACAGCGAGGTCGGCGTCTTGCCGCAGCGCGAGACGCCGACCAGGATCACGTCGGCAGCCGCCAGGTTGCGGGCCGACTGACCGTCGTCATGGGCGAGCGAGAAATTGATCGCCTCGATGCGGTCGTGGTACTCCTGGCTCTTGGCCACATCGGAGAAGCGCCCGACCCGGTGATTGCTCTTGACCTGGAACTCTTCCTCGAGCGGCACGATGAAGGTGCCGAACATGTCCATCACCAGGCCCTGGCAGTGGTCCTTGACGATCTTCAGCACCTCGCGATCCACCAGTGTGGCGAAGACGATGGCGCGCTGGCCCTCGCGCTCGCCCAGCTCGTTGATCTCGCGCACCACCTGGTAGGCCTTCTCGGCGCTGTCGATGAAGGGGCGGCGCACATGGCGTGGCTTGCCCGGAAACTGCGCAAGGATGGAGTTGCCAAAGGTCTCGGCAGTGATGCCGGTACCGTCCGAGACGAAATACACGGTGCGATTGGGCATGATGGGGGTGTCCGTGGCTCTGGAGTCATCATAAGGGGGCTTGCTCGTAGAATCCCCGACAGTCGCTCCCGTCCTTCGTCATGCCCGCGCGTCGCCTCCAACAAGAATCAGCAAGAAACGGCGATTTTGCGTTTGCATGCGTCAACGTCACTGCCGGGGCAGTCGGCGTGTCGGGGGCTCCAGGTTTTCAACATCACGGAGTTTTCCCATGTCTTCTCGCTTCGAGCCGACCGCCCTGGTCGTTCCCTTTGAGAATCTGAGAATGTCTGACGTCGAGGTGGTTGGCGGCAAGAACGCCAGCCTCGGCGAAATGATTTCGCAGCTCGCCGCCTCTGGCGTGCGCGTGCCCGGCGGTTTCGCGACGACCGCGCATGCTTTCCGTGAGTTCCTCAAGTACGAGGGCCTGGACAAGCGCATCGCCGATCGCCTGGCGACGCTGAACACCGACGATGTGCGCGCGCTGGCCGAGGCTGGTGCCGAGATCCGTGGCTGGGTCGAGGCGCAGCCTTTTCCGGCGGACCTGGAGCGCGACATCCGTGCCTCCTTCGCCCAACTGACCTCTGACAACGCGGACGCGACCTTCGCGGTGCGCTCGTCGGCCACGGCCGAAGACCTGCCCGATGCCTCGTTTGCCGGCCAGCAGGAGACCTTCCTGAACGTGCATGGCATCGAGGAAGTGCTGCACAAGATGAAGGAGGTCTTCGCCTCCCTCTACAACGACCGTGCGATCAGCTACCGCGTGCACAAGGGCTTTGCCCACGGTGATGTGGCGCTGTCGGCCGGCGTGCAGCGCATGGTGCGCTCCGACCTGGGTTCGGCCGGCGTGATGTTCACCATCGACACCGAGAGTGGCTTCAAGGACGTGGTCTTCATCACCTCCAGCTACGGTCTGGGCGAGACGGTGGTGCAGGGCGCGGTGAACCCGGACGAGTTCTATGTGCACAAGCCGGCGCTGAAGAACGGCAAGTTCCCCATCATCCGTCGCAACCTCGGCTCCAAGCTGATCCACATGGAGTTCTCGACTCCTGAGGAGAAGGCCGCCAGCAAGAAGCTGGTCAAGACCGTGGAGACTGCGCCAGAGGCGCGCAACCGCTACTCGCTGGCCGATGCCGAGGTGGTCGAGCTGGCGCGCTACGCGATGATCATCGAGGAGCACTATGGCCGCCCGATGGACATCGAGTGGGGCCGCGACGGCGTCGACGGCAAGCTCTACATCCTGCAGGCCCGTCCCGAGACGGTGAAGAGCCAGGCCGAGGGCCAGGTCGAGCACACCTACAAGCTCAAGGGCCACAGCGCCGTGCTGGCCGAGGGCCGTGCCATCGGCCAGAAGATCGGTACCGGCCCGGTGCGCATCGTGCACAGCATCGCCGAGATGGACCGCGTGCAGCCGGGAGATATCCTCGTCACCGACATGACCGACCCGAACTGGGAGCCGGTGATGAAGCGCGCTGCCGCCATCGTGACGAACCGCGGCGGCCGCACCTGCCACGCGGCCATCATTGCGCGCGAGCTGGGCATCCCGGCGGTGGTCGGTTGCGGCGACGCCACCGAGACGCTGAAGGACGGTCAGCTGGTCACCGTGGCCTGTTCCGAGGGTGATACCGGCCACATCTACGACGGCCTGCTGGAGACCGAGGTCAGCGAGGTGCACCGCGGCGAGCTGCCCTACTGCCCGATCAAGATCATGATGAACGTCGGCAACCCGCAGCTGGCCTTCAACTTCGCGCAGATGCCGTCGGCCGGCGTGGGTCTGGCGCGTCTCGAGTTCATCATCAACAACAACATCGGCGTCCACCCCAAGGCGATCCTCGACTATCCGAACATCGACGCCGACCTGAAGAAGGCCGTCGAATCGGTGGCCCGTGGCCACGCCTCGCCGCGCGCCTTCTACGTGGACAAGCTCGCCGAGGGCATCGCCACCATCGCGGCGGCCTTCTATCCGCGTCCGGTGATCGTGCGTCTGTCGGACTTCAAGAGCAATGAGTACCGCAAGCTGATCGGCGGCTCGCGCTACGAGCCGGACGAAGAGAACCCGATGCTGGGCTTCCGCGGCGCCTCGCGCTACATCAGCGGTGAGTTCAGCGATGCCTTCGCGATGGAGTGCGAGGCGCTCAAGCGCGTGCGCAACGACATGGGCCTGACCAATGTCGAGATCATGGTGCCTTTCGTGCGTACCGTGAAGCAGGCCGAGCGCGTCGTCGGCATGCTGGCCGAGCGCGGCTTGAAGCGCGCCGCCTCCGGCGGCCAGGACGGCCTGCGCATCATCATGATGTGCGAGGTGCCCAGCAACGCGATCCTGGCGGACCAATTCCTCGAGCACTTCGATGGCATGTCCATCGGCTCCAACGACCTGACCCAGCTGACCCTGGGCCTGGACCGCGACTCGGGGCTGGAGCAGCTGGCCGGCGACTTCGACGAGCGTGATCCGGCCGTCAAGGCACTGATCTCGCGCGCCATCACCGCCTGCCGCGCCACTGGCAAGTACATCGGCATCTGCGGTCAGGGGCCCAGCGATCACCCGGACTTCGCCGACTGGCTGGCCGAGGAAGGCATCGTCTCGATCTCGCTGAATCCCGACACGGTGATCGAAACCTGGCAGCGTCTGGCCAAGCGCTGAGGCGCCCATCAGTCTGACGGGCGGCCGCGGCTTGCCCGTCAATCGACTTGCGGCACGATCCGGCGTGCGGGCCTGGCCCTGTGCCTGTGCCCGTACAAGCCCGGGTGCCGCAGACGCAACTGCCACGGGAAACTAGGACGTGCCCAAACCACTGCCCGTCACGGCCGCCGCCCCGACCCAGCGCAGCCTCAAGCGCAGGCTGGATCGCATCTACGCTTGGTTCACCGTGGGCTTCCTTGCCTTCATCGCTCTGCTGGCGATGCTGGAGCGCATGGGGCTGTCCAAAGCCTCGATCGGTTTCATCTTCCTGTTCGCCACCGTGGCGGTCTATGCCGGCATTGGCGTGCTCAGCCGCACGACCGACGCCAATGAGTACTACGTGGCCGGGCGTCGCGTGCCGGCGGTCTACAACGGCATGGCCGTGGGCGCCGACTGGATGAGTGCCGCCACTTTCATCGGCATGGCGGGCACGCTCTACCTGTCAGGCTACGGCGGCTTGGCCTTCGTGCTGGGTTGGACCGGCGGCTTCTGTCTGGTGGCCTTGCTGCTGGCGCCGTATCTGCGGCAGTTCGGCCAGTTCACCGTGCCCGACTTCCTGGGGGCTCGTTACGGCGGCAACTCGGTGCGCTTGCTTGCAGCCATCGCGACGGTGCTGTGCTCGTTCATCTATGTGGTGGCCCAGCTCTACGGCATCGGGCTGATCACCACGCGGCTGTCGGGCCTGACCTTCGAGATCGGCGTTTTCGTCGGCCTGGGCGGCGTGCTGGTCTGCTCCTTTCTGGGCGGCATGCGCGCGGTGACCTGGACGCAGGTGGCGCAATACATCATCCTCATCCTCGCCTACCTGGTGCCGGTGGTCTGGTTGTCGGTCAAGCAGACCGGTTCGCCCTTGCCGCAAGCGGTCTATGGCGCCCAGGTGCAGCAGATCGCTGAGCTCGAGCAGCGGCTGGTCGCCGATACGCGCGAGCAACAGGTGATCGAGTTGCTGCACCAGCGGGCACAGGTGCTCGGCGACAAGCTGGAGAACGTTCCAGAGGCGCTGGCCCGCGAGCGTCAGGAGGCGCAGCGCCAGGTGGCCCGGCTCAAGGCCGAGGATGCGGCACTGGCACAGATCCAGGCCGCCGAGAAGCGCCTGGCCCAGATGCCGCGCACCGCCGACGAGGCGCAGGCGCTGTGGGAACGCCAGAAGGCGGCCGACGAGGCCCGTGGCCGTCCACTGGCGGGCATGCCGCCGCACGGCACGGCCTTCGCGGGCGATCCGCAGGGAAGCGAGGCCGAGCAGCGCCGCTTCGACGAGTCGCGGCGCAACTTCCTGGCCCTGGTGTTCTGCCTGATGCTGGGTACCGCCGGCCTGCCGCACATCCTGGCGCGCTTCTACACCACGCCAACCGTGCGGGAGGCGCGCGAGTCCGTGGGCTGGTCCATGCTCTTCATCGGGTTGCTCTACCTCACCGCGCCGGCACTGGCGGTGATGGTCAAGTTCGAGGTTTTCAGCAAGCTGGTTGGCACACCGTTCGGACAATTGCCTGGTTGGATCGCCGAATGGGCCCGCGTCGACCCAGCGCTGCTCTCGGTCAGCGACATCAACGGTGACAGCATCCTGCAACTCGGCGAGTTGCAGATCAGTGGTGACATCGTGATGCTGGCTACGCCAGAACTGGCAGGACTGCCCTTCGTGGTCTCGGGCATGGTGGCGGCAGGTGGCCTCGCGGCCGCACTGTCCACTGCCGATGGCCTGCTGCTGACGATCTCCGCGGCGCTCTCCCATGATGTGTACTACAGGACGATCAATCCTTCGGCCTCAACGGCGACCCGGGTGACGATTTCCAAGTCCCTGCTCATGCTCACGGCGCTCGCGGCGGCGGCAGTCGCGGCGCAGAAGCCGGCGGACATCCTCTTTCTCGTCGCGGCAGCTTTCTCGTTTGCGGCATCGGCGCTTTTTCCCGTGCTGGTGACGGCGGTGTTCTGGAGGCGTGCCAATCACTGGGGCGCCTTGGCCGGCATCCTGGTCGGACTGTTCGTGACCGGCTATTACATGGCCAAGACGCAGCCCTGGCTGCGCTCAGTGCTTGGCCTTGGCGGCGCTCCTGAGCTCTGGTGGGGCATACAGCCAATCTCGGCCGGCGTCTTCGGTGTGCCGGCCAGCTTCTTGGCGATCATCGTGGTCAGCCTGCTCACGCCGGCGCCGCGGCCGCGGGAGGCCGCAGTGGTCGATGCCTTGCGCGCACCGGCGAAGCTCTGAGGTTCGCCGGCAGGCTAGTCCGCTGGACTGCGAAGCTGCGCTACAATCGCAGGCTTTCCCTTGCCGTACCCACGAGTTTGACGCTGTGGGGCGGCTTCCTCGGGCGAAGCGCTGCGGAATCCTCCTGCAGTGAACAGCCTGGAATCCACAAGGAGTGTCTATGCGTCATTACGAGATCGTTCTGCTGATCCATCCGGATCAAAGCGAACAAGTTCCGGCCATGCTGGAACGTTACAAGGGCCTGATCACCGCTGGCGGCGGCGTGGTCCACCGCGTCGAGGATTGGGGTCGCCGTCAACTGGCCTACCTGATCCAGAAGCTGGCCAAGGCGCACTACCTCTGCCTCAACATCGAGTGCAGCAAGGAAACGCTGGCTGAGCTGGAGACCGGCTTCCGCTTCAACGACGCCGTGCTGCGCCACATGACCGTGGTGAAGAGCAAGGCCGAGACCTCGCCTTCGGTGATGATGAAGGCGGTCGAGCGCGAAGAGGCTCGCAAGGCTCCCCAGGACGCCAACGCCTAAGAGCGGGTGAATCAAGGCTTCAGTACTGCTCGCGCCCAAGCAAAGCCGGTGAATCAACTGGTCTTGCAGGCACAGCTGCTGGAGTTGGGACTGATCAGATACACGCCGGCCGGCCAGACGGCCCTGGACTTCAGCTTGAAGCATGAGTCTCAGGTCATCGAGGCAGGCAGGCCACGCAAGGTCTCACTGGAGATCAAGTGCGTGGCGATCGGCGAGATCTGCAAGCGCGTTCAGGCGCTTGGTGTCGGAGGGGCTGCCCTGTTCACAGGCTTCCTCGCCGCCATGCGCAACGGTCGTGGGGTGATCTTTCACCTCACCGAGCTGACGCCCAGCCCCGCACCCGATGGTTCGAATCCGGATTGAATTGAAGAAAGAGGTCAACTATGCCCCCGGCACGTGGTAAAGGTCGGTTCTCCAAGGACCGCAAACCCAAGCGCAACCAACAATCGCTGCTGTTCCGTCGCAAGCGTTTCTGCCGTTTCACCGTCGCAGGTGTCGAGCAGATCGACTACAAGGACGTGGACACGCTGCGCGACTTCATCGGCGAGAACGGCAAGATCACGCCCGCACGCCTGACTGGCACGCGCGCTTTCTACCAGCGTCAGCTGACCGTGGCCATCAAGCGTGCTCGCTTCCTGGCCCTGCTGCCGTACTCTGATCAGCACAAGGTCTAAGAGGAGCCAGCACCATGCAAGTGATCCTGCTTGAAAAAGTGGCCAACCTCGGCAACCTCGGCGACGTCGTCAAGGTCAAGGACGGCTATGCCCGCAACTTCCTGATCCCGACCAAGCAGGCGCGCCGCGCCACCGAGGCCGCGATCAAGGAATTCGAAGCCCGCCGCGCCGAGCTCGAGAAGGCTGCCGCCGAGAAGCTGGCTGCTGCCCAGGCCCTGGGCGAGAGCATCAACGGCAAGACCGTGCGCATCAGCCAGAAGGCGGGTGTGGACGGCCGCCTGTTCGGTTCCGTCACCAATGCCGACATCGCTGAGGCACTGGGCAAGATGGGCTTCGCGGTCGCGAAGGCGCAGATCCGCATGCCCAACGGCCCGTTGAAGGCGGTGGGCGAGTTCCCCGTGAGCGTGGCTCCGCACACCGACGTGGTGGTGGAAGTCTCCGTTCAGGTGGTGGCCGAGGCCGAGTAAGCCCTAATGCGCTGCAGCCCTAGTGCTGCAACGATCGAGAAAGCCGATGACTTCCGAGTCGTCGGCTTTTTGTCTTCTGGGGGCGCAGTTATCCCGCTGTAACCCCAGGTCTTGAACACTTTCTCCACAGGCTTGCACACAGAGGCTGTGGACAGTTGGTCCGCCATGTCAGCGATCTTCTCTTCTCCTGGTTCTTCGGGTGGCTCGCAAGACGACGAGGTTGCGCGCCTGCGGGTGCCGCCGCACTCGGTCGAGGCCGAGCAGAGCGTGCTGGGCGGCCTGCTGATCGACAACTCCGCTTGGGATCGCGCCGCGGACCTGCTGACCGACTCCGACTTCTACCGCTACGAGCACAAGCAGGTCTTCGCGGCCATCGGCAAGCTGGTCAACGCCGGCAAGCCCGCCGACGTGGTGACGGTCTTCGAAGAGCTGACCTCGCTGGGCAAGGCCGAGGAGTGCGGCGGTCTGGCCTACCTGAATGCGCTGGCGCAGAGCGTGCCCAGTGCCGCCAATCTGCGGCGTTATGCCGAGATCGTGCGTGAGCGCGCCATCCTGCGCAAGCTGGTTGCCACCTCGGACGAGATCGCCACCGCGGCGCTGAATCCGCAGGGCCGTGCGGTGACGCAGATCCTCGACGAGGCCGAAGGCAAGATCTTCCGCATCGGCGAGGAAGGCTCGCGCAGCCGGCAGGGGTTCCAGAGCATGGATCAGCTGGTCGTGCAGCTGATCGATCGAGTCAACGAACTGGCCGAGCAGGGGGCCGAGGACGTCACCGGCGTGCGCACCGGCTTCTACGATCTGGACCGCATGACCGCCGGACTGCAGCCCGGCGACCTGATCGTGCTGGCGGCCCGACCATCGATGGGCAAGACCGCGTTTGCGATCAATATCGGCGAGAGTGTTGCTATCAACGAAGGCCTGCCGGTCGTCATCTACTCGATGGAAATGGGTGCGGCGCAGCTGGCGCTGCGTATGGTCGGCTCGATCGGTCGTATCGATCAGAGCCATCTGCGCACCGGCCGTCTCGCCGACGACGAATGGGGGCGTCTGTCCGAAGCTGTGGACAAGCTCGGCAAGGCGCCGATCTACATCGACGAGAGCCCGGGTCTGTCGCCCAGCGAGGTACGTGCCCGCGCGCGCCGCCAGGCGCGCATCAGCGGCAAGCTGGGCCTGATCATCATCGACTACCTGCAGCTGATGAGCGGCAACGGTGGCAACGAGGAAAACCGTGCCACCGTGCTGGGCGAGATCTCGCGGGGCCTGAAGGCGCTGGCCAAGGAGCTGGGTTGTCCGGTGATTGCGCTCTCGCAGCTCAATCGTTCGGTGGAACAGCGGCCGGACAAGCGGCCGATGATGTCCGACCTTCGCGAGTCCGGCGCCATCGAGCAGGATGCCGACATCATCATGTTCATCTACCGCGACGAGTACTACACCAAGGACGAGTGCAAGGAGCCGGGTGTCGCGGAGATCATCATCGCCAAGCAGCGTAACGGTCCGGTGGGCACGGTGAAGCTGGCCTTCCAGCGCATGCACACCAAGTTCGAGAACCTGGCGCCTGGCTACTCGGGCGGCGACGAGTACTGAGCAAGCGCGCGCCTTGCTGTGCGAGGGAATGCTCAAGCGAGACCGGCCGCGCGCCGGTCTATTCATTTGGAATGGACAACCGCTGATATCTGTATAAACATACAGTATGTCCGCGAGTCCGAAATCGTCGATCAAGTCTGCTCCGCCGCTCTATCTGCGGCCGGAAGCGCTCAAGGGAAGGGGCAGCGCCTGGGCCATCGCCCATCGTTTCGAGCAGGATCTGCGTGAGCAGCACGACGATGGCTGGGGCAGTCTGGAGCAACTGGCTGCCGAGAAGCCGCTGGGCCCGGGCACGCAGATCATCGAGGAACAGGCGCGGCGCATTCTCAGCAGCAACCAGTCCCCCGACATTGCCTTCGACCTTTCCATCAACCCGTATCGCGGCTGCGAGCATGGCTGCATCTACTGCTTCGCCCGACCGACGCACGCCTACCTGGACCTGTCGCCGGGCCTGGACTTCGAGACACGCATCGTTGCCAAGATCAATGCGGCCGAGCGCCTGCGCGAGAGCCTGGCCAGCCCGAGCTATCAACCCCGTTCCCTGTGCCTGGGCACGGCGACCGATGCCTATCAGCCGGTCGAGCGCCGGCTGCGACTGACCCGCGCCATCGTCGAGTTGCTGGCCGAATGCCGACACCCGTTCTCGCTGGTCACCAAGTCGGCGGGTGTCGAGCGTGATCTCGACCTCCTTGCTCCGATGGCAGCGCGCGGCCTTGTGGCGGTCTATGTCTCGGTAACTACGCTGGATGCCGAACTGGCGAGAACCTTGGAGCCCAGAGCCGCCTCGCCGCAGCGCCGCCTGCGCACGATCAGGGCGCTGGCGGGGGCGGGTGTGCCGGTAGGCGTCAGTGTGTCGCCGCTGATTCCCTTTCTCAACGAGCCCGAGCTCGAGCGTATTCTCGAGGCCGCTGCGGAGGCGGGCGCGCGCAGCGCCTTCAGCATTCCCCTGCGTCTGCCCTGGGAAGTGGCGCCGCTTTTCCAGGACTGGCTGCAGCAGCATCAGCCAGATCGCGCCGAGCGCATCATGGCGCGCTTGCGCGAGATGCGCGGCGGGCGCGACAACGACCCACGCTTCGGCAGCCGCATGCGCGGCGAAGGCGTTTGGGCCGAGTTGATGCAGCAACGCATGCGCAAGGCCTGCGCCAGGCTGGGTTTGAATCGCGACCAGTTGGCGCTCGACTTCGGGCAGTTTCGTCGTCCTGCCGCCCTTGCAGGGCAAGGGGAGCTGTTCTGAGGTTGCCGGCCCGGCGGCTCAGACGCGCAACGCCAGGGCGCCGGCGGCTCTGGCCTGGCCGATGCGCGTGGCTGCGCCGCCGAGCGGCAGCACATAGCGCTCCTGCAGCGTGGTGATCTGCTCCTGCAGCGCCTGGGCACAGCTGATCTTCTCTTCGTGGCGCTTGAGCACCAGCTTGGCCATGTCGATCAGCTTGGCATTGCGCGTGGCCTCGCCCTGCTCGATGAGCAGGCGAACCGCTGTCTCCGCGCCTCCGCGCAGCGAGTGGCGCATTGCCGTTTCGGCGATGCCGAAGACCTTCACATGTGCGTCGCGCAGCTGGCTGGCAGCGGCCTCGTCGCCTTCGGTCATGGCAACGAGGATTTCCGTCGCCGACTTGGTCGTGCAGTAGCGCAGCCCCAGGGTTTCGAGGCCGGCTTCCATGCCGTCGATCTGAGCGCCGCGCTTGCGCAGCCTCGCCCACAGCCCGATGAGCAGGCTGGCGGCTTCGAGGTCGAAGTCGGGCGCCTCCATTTCCGCGGTGTACTTGGCGAGCGCCGTCATCGCTTGAGAGCCGCGGCCTTCCATCGTTTCGCGCAGCACCTGGTAGACCAGGCCGAAGCGCCGTGTGCGCTCCGAGAAGCGGTCGCGCTCGATCTCCTGCAGCATGGCCTCATGCGCATAACGCAAGCCTTTCACGTCGCGCGCGTCGAAGCGCATCAGCCCGATCAGCACCAGGGTGAGCAGATCGAAGAGCTTGGAGCGCAGGCCGTTGGACATGGTGCTCTCGAGCATCTTCAGTGCCTCCGCGCGATGTCCCATGTAGTAGGCCAGCGTGCCGGCACGCTGGCCACGCAGCAAGCAGCCGGGGGTCAGACGCGCCGCGACGCGGTAGGTCTCCAGGGCTTCGGCGACCTCGCCCTGGTCCATCTGCATGCGTCCCATGATGTCGTAGGAATCGGCATAGTCGGGCACCTCGCCGATCAGCGTCTCCAGCGTGCGCCTGGCCTCGTGCAGATTGCCTGCGGCGATCTCTGATCGCGCTACGCCCAGCTTGGCCCAGGGGACGGTGCGTGCCTCGATGATGGCTTCGTAGAGCTTGCGCGCGTCGGCATGGCGGTTCAGGCGCAGCAGCAGCTCGGCGCCGATGCGTGCCGCGTAGAGCCAGTAGCGCCCCCGCTCGTCGAAGCGCTGCATACAAAGATTGGCGGCGGTCTCGAAGTCCTGCGACTCGATCGCCTCGAAGATGGGCTTGAGGATGCGCTTGCGCTGGCGCGCATGTGAGAGCCGCTCCGCCAGCGAGGCCAGCGTATAGGGCTTGACCAGATAGGCGTCCAGTGCCGCCTCGGCCGCCTCGGCGACCTTCGAATACGAAGCCTCGCCCGTCACCATCACGAAGATGGTCGAGTAGGGCAGCAGTTGCTCGCGACGCAACTCGTCGAGCAGATCCTGGCCGGACAGCTCGCCGTCGTCGAAGTGGTAGTCGCACAGCACGATGTCGTAGCTGCCGTGCTCCAGCAGCACGCGCGCGTCGCGCACCCGCGAGGTCTGCTTCACGGTACCCACGCCCAGATCGCGCAGCTGTGCGGCCATCAGGCTGCGCGAGCTGGCGTTGCTGTCGATGATCAGCGCGCTGGCATTCTCCAGTCCGCTATCGATCACTTGCATGGCGACTCCAGGGCTACGCGCGGCGATGGCGAGCACGCAGCAAGGTGCCTGACCACGGCCACGCGCAGATGAGTAGAGGCGTTCACCTCTGCCTCTTCGGCGATGAACTTGCCGAACTTTAGCCCTGTACCGCGCGCACGCGTGCGGCGTGCGCGCAGCTCGGCGGTACTAATGCGCAGTCTTACTTGAAGAGGTCCTTGACGCGATCGGTCCAGCTTTTTGCGTTCGGCGAATGCCTCTCGCCACCGTCCCTGAAGCTCTTGTCGAGTTCCTTGAGCAGTTTGCGCTGGTGCTCGGTGAGCTTGACCGGCGTTTCCACGCTGATGTGGCAGTACAGATCGCCGGGGTAGCTGGAGCGCACGCCCTTGATGCCCTTGCCGCGCAGGCGGAAGGTCTTGCCGTGCTGGGTGCCCTCGGGCAGCTCGATCTCGGCCTTGCCGCCCAGCGTCGGCACCTCGATCGTGCCGCCCAACGCCGCGGTAGTCATGCCTACCGGCATGGTGCAGTGCAGGTCGTCGCCGTCACGCTCGAAGATCTCGTGCTGCTTGATGCGAATCTCGATGTAGAGGTCGCCCGGCGGCCCGCCGTTGACGCCTGGCTCGCCGTTGCCGGCGGAGCGGATGCGCATGCCCTCGTTGATGCCGGCGGGTATCTTCACCTCCAGCGTCTTGCTCTTCTTCAGCTTGCCCTGGCCGTTGCAGGCGGTGCAGGGATCCGGAATGATCTTGCCGCTGCCGTTGCAGTGCGGGCAGCTCTGCTGGATGCTGAAGAAGCCCTGGCGCATATGCACCGTGCCCGAGCCGCCGCAGGCGCCGCAGTTCTTCGCGCTGGTGCCGGGCTTGGCGCCCGAGCCCTTGCAGGTCTCGCAGTTCTCCCACGAGGGAATGCGGATCTGCGTCTCCTTGCCGCGCGCGGCTTCCTCCAGCGTGATCTCCATCGCGTAGCTGAGGTCGCTGCCGCGATAGACCTGCTGGCCGCCACCGCGGCGAGCGCCGCCCTGAGCGCCGAAGATGTCGCCGAAGATGTCACCGAAGGCCTCGGCGAAGCCGCCGAAGCCCTCGGGGCCGGGGCCGCGACCGGCGCCCATGTTCGGGTCGACGCCGGCATGGCCGTACTGGTCGTAGGCTGCACGCTTTTGCGCATCGGTCAGCATCTCGTAGGCCTCTTTGGCCTCCTTGAACTTCTCTTCCGCAGCCTTGGCGCCATCACCCTGGTTGCGGTCAGGGTGGTACTTCATCGCCAGCTTGCGATAGGCCTTCTTGATCTCTTCTTCGCTGGCGTTCTTGGCCACGCCAAGGACTTCGTAGTAGTCGCGCTTTGCCATGAGGTTTTCCAGGCTTTCAAACAACTGCGCCGCGCCGAGCGTTTTGGGCGGTGGCCCAAGGCTCCTGCGCGGCGACGGTGACGCGCTGCGGCCGGCAACGCGTCAGGGGACCCATTACTTGTCCTTGACTTCCTTGAACTCGGCGTCGACCACGTTGTCGTCGGCCGGCTTGGCCGAAGCCTGCTGGGCCTGGGGCTGCTCGGCGCCGCCAGCGGCACCCGCAGCGGCCTGGGCCGCCTGGGCGTCGGCATACATCTTCTCGCCGAGCTTCTGGCTGGCCGTCATCAGCGCTTCGGTCTTGGCTTCGATCACGGCCTTGTCGTCGCCCTTGATGGCTTCCTCCAGATCCTTGATCGCCGCTTCGATCTTCTCCTTCTCGCCGGCCTCGAGCTTGTCGCCATGCTCGGACAGCGACTTCTGCACCGAGTGCACCATGCCGTCGGCCTGATTCTTGGCCTGCACCAGCTCGACCTTCTTCTTGTCCTCGGCGGCGTTGAGCTCGGCGTCCTTCACCATCTTCTGGATCTCCTCCTCGGACAGCCCCGAGTTGGCCTTGATGGTGATCTTGTTCTCCTTGCCGGTGCCCTTGTCCTTGGCGCTGACGTGCAGGATGCCGTTGGCGTCGATGTCGAAGGTCACCTCGATCTGCGGCAGGCCGCGCGGTGCCGGCGGGATGCCTTCCAGATTGAACTCGCCCAGCGACTTGTTGGCCTGGGCCAGCTCGCGCTCGCCCTGGTAGACCTTGATGGTCACTGCCGGCTGGTTGTCGTCGGCGGTGGAGAAGGTCTGGCTGAACTTGGTCGGGATGGTCGTGTTCTTGGCGATCATCTTGGTCATCACGCCGCCCAGGGTCTCGATGCCCAGCGACAGCGGGGTGACGTCCAGCAGCAGCACGTCCTTGCGCTCGCCGCCCAGCACCTGACCCTGGATCGCGGCGCCGACGGCCACCGCCTCATCGGGGTTGACGTCCTTGCGCGGTTCCTTGCCGAAGAACTCCTTGACCTTGTCCTGCACCTTGGGCATGCGGGTCATGCCGCCGACCAGGATCACGTCGTCGATCTGGCTCACCGACACGCCGGCATCCTTGATCGCGGTGCGGCAGGGGGCGATGGTGCGCTCGATCAGCTCTTCGACCAGGCTTTCCAGCTTGGCGCGGGTCAGCTTGATGTTCAGGTGCTTGGGACCCGAGGCATCGGCCGTGATGTAGGGCAGGTTGACATCGGTCTGCGAGCTGTTGGAGAGCTCGATCTTGGCTTTTTCGGCGGCTTCCTTCAGGCGCTGCAGGGCCAGCACGTCCTTGGTCAGATCGACGCCCTGTTCCTTTTTGAACTCGGTGACGATGTAGTCGATGATGCGCTGGTCGAAGTCCTCGCCGCCCAGGAAGGTGTCGCCGTTGGTGGACAGCACCTCGAACTGCTTCTCGCCATCGACGTCGGCGATCTCGATGATCGAGATGTCGAAGGTGCCGCCGCCCAGGTCATAGACGGCGATCTTGCGGTCGCCCTTGCCGTGCTTGTCCAGGCCGAAGGCCAGGGCCGCGGCGGTGGGCTCGTTGATGATGCGCTTGACATCCAGACCGGCGATGCGGCCAGCATCCTTGGTGGCCTGGCGCTGGGCGTCGTTGAAGTAGGCCGGCACCGTGATCACGGCCTCGGTCACTTCCTCGCCGAGATAGTCCTCGGCAGTCTTCTTCATCTTGCGCAGCACCTCGGCGCTGACCTGCGGAGGCGCCATCTTTTTCCCGCGCACTTCCACCCAGGCGTCGCCGTTGTCGGCGGCGGCGATGGTGTAGGGCATCAGGTCGATGTCCTTCTGCACTTCCTTCT
The DNA here is from genome assembly GCF_057219915.1 of Roseateles sp. T103. NCBI lineage: Bacteria > Pseudomonadati > Pseudomonadota > Betaproteobacteria > Burkholderiales > Sphaerotilaceae > Roseateles > Roseateles sp. T103. Next base: position 124,722 of record NZ_JBXVVS010000002.1, on the reverse strand, counting down.
CGGTGAACTTGCGGCCGATCAGGCGCTTCACCGCGTACAGCGTGTTCTTCGGGTTGGTGACGGCCTGGCGCTTGGCCGAGGCACCGACCAGGATCTCGCCGTCTTCCTGGTAAGCAATGATCGACGGCGTGGTGCGGGCGCCTTCGGCGTTCTCGATCACGCGCGAGGTGTTGCCTTCCATCACGGCCACGCACGAGTTCGTGGTGCCGAGGTCAATGCCGATGATCTTTCCCATGTTTTGCTCCGGACAGAGGTGGTTTCGTTGTTCTGAGAGATGTGGATAAGTCGCCGCCTTTCAAGGGGGCAGCGGCCTGTGAATTACTTCGGTGCGGCCACCGTGACCAGCGCGGGGCGCAGCACGCGTTCGGCGATCAGATAGCCCTTCTGAAGTACCGCAACGACGGTATTGGCCTCCTGCTCGGCCGGCACCATCGAGATCGCCTGGTGCTGATGCGGATCGAACTTCGTGCCCTGGGCCGGGTTGATCTCCAGCACCTTGTTGCGCTCCAGCGCGGCGGCCAGCTGGCGCTTGGTGGCGTGCACGCCCTCCAGCACCGTCTCGACCCTGGCGTCGGGTGTGGCGATCGCGGCCTCCATGCTGTCCATCACCGGCAGCATGGCCTCGGCGAATCCTTCGATGGCGAACTTGCGCGCCTTGCTCATCTCTTCGTCGGCGCGGCGGCGGACGTTCTCCGCCTCGGCCTTGGCGCGCAGATAGGCGTCGGACATCTCGGCCAGGCGGCCTTCCAGCTCGGCGATCTTGGCCTCGGGGGTCTGCATCTCGGCCGATGCTTCGGCGCCGGCCGCTGCGTCTTGGTGGGTGTTGTTGTCGGTCGTCATGGTGCGAAAGGAAGCAATCGCGTCGAGTTGGGGGCGGATGCCCCAGATTCAAGAGGGGGATTCTGGCATGGGCCTCGGTGCAAACCCGAGCTTGGCGGGCCTATGCTGCCCGATCAGTCGCGCTCGCTGCTGGCACTCCAGCGCTGCCAGTCCGCCAGCCGGCGACGATCCTGCTTGGTGGGGCGCCCTTGGCGGTTCTCGGCGATGGCCAACGCAGGCTCTGGCGCCAGTCGGCGCGCCTCGGCGGCCTGCTCGCGCCTGGCGACGCTCTCGGGCGTCTCGGCATAGAGCGCCTGCGCCACTGGTGCCGGCCCGCGCACCTGGCTCAGCGCCAGCACCTGCACCTCGCGTTCGGCCACGCCCTGGCGCAGTCGCAGCAGGTCGCCTGGGCGGATGTCGCGCGAGGGTTTGGCGGCTTGGCCATTGACCTCGACCCGGCCGCGGGCGATCTCCTCGACGGCCAGGGCCCGCGTCTTGTAGAAGCGCGCCACCCACAACCACTTGTCCAGGCGCATCGCGTTGAGCGTTGGCTTGTCCCTGCTTTCGCTCATTGCGCTGCGCCGGCGGCCTGTGCTCGCAGGCGCTGCTGCTCCAGCGCGAGCGGGTCCGGTTGCTCGCGTGTCGGCCAGCCCTGCAGATGACGCTCGGCCAGGTCGGCCAGCATGCGCATGCCGGCCGGGCCGTCGTTGAGGCAGGGGATGTAGTGGAACTCGCGCCCGCCGGCCTCGACGAAGGCCTGCCGGGCCTCGAGCGCGATCTCTTCGAGTGTCTCCAGGCAGTCAGCGGCAAAGCCGGGGCAGATCAGGTCGACCTTTTTCAGCCCCGCGGCGGCGCGGGCGCGCAGCGTCGGTTCTGTGTAGGGCTCCAGCCACTTGGCCTTGCCGAAGCGGCTCTGGAAGGTGACGAGGTACTGCTCGTGGCCCAGCCCCAGTGCTTCGGCCAGCAGCCTGCCGGTCTTCTGGCATTCGCAGAAATAGGGGTCGCCCAGATGGAGCGTGCGCTCGGGCATGCCGTGGAAGCTCATCACCAGCAGCTCGGGGCGGCCGTGTTGCTCCCAATGGCGGCGCACGCTGTCGGCCAGTGCCGCGATGTAACCGGGGTCATCGTGATAGCGGTTGATGAAGCGCAGCTCGGGCAGGTGGCGCGTGCGCAGCGCCCAGCGCGAGACATCGTCGATCACGCTGGCGGTGGTGGCGCCCGAGTACTGCGGATAGGCCGGCAGCACCAGCACGCGATTGACGCCTTCAGCCTTGAGTTCGTCCAGCGTGGCGGCAATCGCTGGATTGCCGTAGCGCATCGCCGGCCGCACGATCACGCGATGACCGCGTTCGCCGAGATAGCCTTGCAGCAGCTTGGCCTGCTTCAGCGTCCAGACCTTCAGCGGCGAGCCCTCGGGCATCCAGACGCTGGCGTACTTGGCGGCCGACTTGGCCGGACGCACGCGCAAGATGATGCCATGCAGGATCAGCATCCAGACGAGCTTAGGGATCTCCACGACTCGCGGATCGCTGAGGAACTGGGCGAGGTAGCGGCGCAACGCCGGCGCCGTGGGTTCGTCGGGTGTGCCCAGGTTGCAGAACAGCACGGCCGTCTTGGCCGCACTGCCGTGGACATGGCGGGGTTCGGTATTGAAGCGGGACATGCGCCCGAAGTCTACAGAGCGCCGCGGCCGGTGCCGGAGAGCAGGGGCTCTGTGTCCGCGAAGTGCAGCACCTCGAAGCTCACCACCGGCGAGCGCCCATCGATCGGCGAGCCGCCCAGGCCGATCACGCCGCTGCCATGTAGCGTGCAGCTGCCGCGGCGCAGGCTGACGATGTCGCCAGTGCCGACGAAGCGCACATAGGTTCCGTTGTAGCTCAGGTCGGTCAGCGAAAAAGAGCCGCCATGCCAGTCGATCCGAGCGTGGGATCGCGACACGCGACCATCGGTGATGCAGTAGGTCGCTTGCACGCTGCGCCCAAGCACGATGGGCATCGATGCGATGTCGAAGACCCGGTCTAGGTCGAGCCAGACCAGACGGATGCCGTCGGGTTCGCTGCTGTCCTGACGCGGCTCACCGAACTGCGTGGCTGCAGCATCGCCCTGACCGGGCTTGTCGAGCACATGCACATGCACCGGCTCGACACGGCCGCGCACCGAGATGCGGTCCAGGCTGCGGAAACGTCCCTTGAGGGTGCTGGGCAGGCCTGCCAGCACCTCGTCGGTGATCAGCGTTTCGTTGTCGCCGGCATGGTCGAGCAGTCGCGCAGCCACGTTGACCGCATCGCCGAAGCAGTCGCCGCCCATCTCCACGACCTCGCCCCGCGCCAAGGCCACCTGCATGCGCAGCGCGCGCGCGCCAGGCAGGGCGCCGGGCTGGCGGCTCTTGGCGACCAGACGCTCCAGCGCTTCATGCATGCGGGTGGCGGCCTTCACGCCATCGCGGGGGGCGTCGAAGACGGCCATCAGGCCGTCGCCCAGGGTCTTGACCACCTTGCCGCCGCAGTCGCCAATCGACTTGCCGACCTGACCGACGGTGTGCGTCACCAGCGCGGTCGCCTCTGCATTGCCCATCGATTCGAACAGCGCCGTGCTGCCGCGCAAATCGGCAAACAAGACGGTGCGTTCCCGGATCTGGGTCATGGGCGAGGGCGGGACTTTCGTGACAGAGTTCTCAGTGTAGCCGGGGGCGGTGACAGTTCGTTGGGACAAACGCCGAGGTGAGGGGGCTGGGGCGATGCGCTTTGGCAAGGAAAAAGGGCTGGCGGAGGCCAGCCCTGGGATGAGAGAGGTGCAGCAACTTGTGCCCAGCCTCGCTGCGCGAGTCAGGGCGCAAACTCCGTGGTGCTCGCGTCGCGAGCACCACCGCCTGGCGGCGGCTGCGTCCTCGGCCAACCTTACAGGTTGTCCAAGTACGTGCGAAGTTTGTCCGACCTACTCGGGTGCTTGAGCTTGCGGATGGCCTTGGCTTCGATCTGGCGGATGCGCTCGCGGGTGACGTCGAACTGCTTGCCGACCTCTTCCAGCGTGTGGTCCGTGCTCATCTCGATGCCGAAGCGCATGCGCAGCACCTTGGCCTCGCGCGGGGTCAACGAGTCGAGGATGTCCTTCACCACGTCGCGCAGGCCGGCCTGCATCGCGGCCTCGATCGGCGCGGTGTTGTTGGTGTCCTCGATGAAGTCGCCCAGGTGGCTGTCGTCGTCGTCCCCGATCGGCGTTTCCATGGAGATCGGCTCCTTGGCGATCTTCATGATCTTGCGGATCTTGTCCTCGGGGATCTCCATCTTCTCGGCCAGCGTCGGGGCGTCCGGCTCGAAGCCGAACTCCTGCAGGTGCTGGCGCGAGATGCGGTTCATCTTGTTGATCGTCTCGATCATGTGAACCGGGATGCGGATGGTGCGGGCCTGGTCCGCGATCGAGCGCGTGATCGCCTGGCGGATCCACCAGGTGGCGTAGGTCGAGAACTTGTAGCCGCGGCGATATTCGAACTTGTCCACCGCCTTCATCAGGCCGATATTGCCTTCCTGGATCAGGTCCAGGAACTGCAGGCCGCGGTTGGTGTACTTCTTCGCGATCGAGATGACCAGACGCAGGTTGGCCTCGATCATTTCCTTCTTCGCGTCGCGGCTGGCCTTCTCGCCCTCGTTCATCTTCTTGTTGATCTCTTTCAGATCCTCAAGCGGCACGACGGCGCGGGCCTGGATGTCGATCAGCTTCTGCTGCAGCTCCTGCACGGCCGGCAGATTGCGACCCAGCACGGCGGAGTAGGGCTTGCCGGCGGCGACTTCCTTCTCGGCCCACTGCAGGTTCAGCGCATTGGGCGGGAAGGTCTTGATGAAGTGCTCCTGCGACATGCCGCACTTGTCCACCACGATCTTGCGCAGTTCGCGCTCGTAGCGGCGCACGTCATCGACCTGCGAGCGCAGGATGTCGCACAGGCGCTCGATGGTCTTGACGGTGAAGCGGATGGTCATCAGCTCGGCGCTGATGGCGGCCTGGGCCTTGTTGTACGAGGCTGACTTGTAGCCGTCCTTCTCGAAGGCCTTGCGCATCTTCTCGAAGCTGGCCTCGAGGCTGTCGAATTTCACCAGCGCGGCGTTCTTCAGCTCTTCGAGCTTCTTGGTCAGCGCCTTGGAACCGCCGTTGCCGTCGTCGTCGTCCTCTTCGTCGAACTCGTCGAAGTCCTCCTCGGCCACATAGTCGTCGGCCTCGTCATCGGAGACGAAGCCGTCGACCACGTCGGAGATCTGCTGCTCGCCGGCGCGGATCTTCGCAGCCATGGACAGGATCTCGGCGATGGTCGTCGGCGACGCGGAGATCGCCAGCATCATCGCCTGCAGGCCGCCTTCGATGCGCTTGGCGATCTCGATCTCGCCTTCGCGCGTCAGCAGCTCGACCGTGCCCATCTCGCGCATGTACATGCGCACCGGGTCGGTGGTGCGGCCGAACTCCGAGTCCACCGTGGACAGCGCGGCTTCGGCGGCTTCCTCGGCCTCTTCCTCGGTGGCAGCGCTGGTCGTGTTGCCGGAGATCAGCAGCGTGGCCGCGTCGGGCGCTTGCTCATAGACGGCGATGCCCATGTCGTTGAGCATGGAAATGATCGCCTCGAGGATTTCGTCGCTGACCAGCTTTTCGGGCAGGTGGTCGTTGATCTCCTGATGCGTCAGGAAACCACGCGTCTTGCCCATCTTGATCAGGGTCTTCAGCTCCTGACGACGCTTGGCCACTTCCTCTTCGGTCAGCGCGGTCTCGTCCAGACCGAATTCCCGCATCAGCGCGCGCTCCTTGGCGCGGCTGACCTTCATGCGCAGCGGCTTGGCCTTGGGCTTGTCCTCGGCGGCCTCTTCGGCTTCCACCTCGGTGTCGGCCTCGACCTCGCCTTCCAACTCCGCCTCGAGGTCGGAGAAATCTTCTTCCTCGTCCTCAGCCTTGGGCTTGGCGGCCTTCTTGCTGGTCGTCTCGGCCTTGGGCTTGCGGCCGCGCTTGGGCTTGTCGTCCGCAGAGGCGGCAGCAGCCTTGGCGCTCGTCTTGGCTGGAGCCTTGGCAGCAGCCTTGGTTGCGGGCTTCGCAGTGGCCGTGGCCTTGGCGCTCTTGGCGGCAGTCTTCTTGGTGTCTTCTGCCTCGGCAGCGGCGCCAGCCTTGGACGCGGTCTTCTTTGCGGTCATGCAAGTCCTCGAATGGATAGGGGCGGGCAATGCAGCAGCCGCCCGGAGCCCCGTACATCGCAATCGCGCGAAGCGTGGCTCAGGCGGCGTTCATGCGCTGGGATACTCCCCGGCAGGCGAGGGGCAGGGCCCGGCGTGGCGCGTGCAAGTTGGCGTGAACGTTTGTAGTTGCAGCCCTGGCGGAAAAGTTGGCCTTGATACCTCAATGGGTGCCCAGTGTCGCTGGGTGGCCGGGTCCGGCAACGAGCTGCCGTCACTCTTGTCGGCGCGCGAAAACGGGCGAATTATAGCGCTGTCGCTCGTTGCGCTCAGCCCGCGCCGGCAAGCAGGCCCTGCTTGAGCGCTTCGATGTCGGCGCGCAGCTGGGTAATGCGGCGCAGGTCCTCGCCTTGCGGCTTGCTGGCGATCAGTTGCTGGATCTCGGCGTCGATATGGGCGATGCGCAGGCGTCGCAGCAGCCGCTCCAGATCCTCCAGCAGCGGTTCCTGCTCCGCATGCAGCCCGCCGGCGATGCGGCTAGCCTCCTCGAGCAGGCCGTCCTCGGCCAGCGCCGCCTCGATGACCGACCAGGGGCTGGGGCCGTGGTTGACCAGAAAGCGCTCCAGCCAGCGGACCAGTTCGCCGTGCGGCGCCGGCAGCTCGTGCAGCATCAGCTGGTCGTCGTGACTGAGCTGCTCCCACCACTGGCTGCTGAGCAGCAGCATGCGCAGCACATGATCCGCCGGGCCTGGAGGCTGGCGGCGCGGCGTGCCGTAGGTCTCGTCTGCGATCTCGTTGCGGCGCTTCCAGCTGTTGCCTGGGCTCCATTCCTTACGCGTGGGCTTTGCGCGTGCTCGGGCCTGAGGCGCGTTCGCCGGCGCGTTCCGGTCGCCATCGGCTGTCGGCTCGGGGCTTGCGTGGCGCTGCGGCTCGCTGCTGCCTTGCCAGAGCTCGAGCAGTTCCTGTTCGGGTAGCTGCGCGCGGCGGGCAAGGTCGCCGAGCAGCTGGCGCTTGAGCAGGCCGGTGGGCAGCGCTGACCACAGAGGGTGGGCGTTGCTGAGCATCCGGGCGCGACCCTCGGCACTGCCCAGGTCGCAGCCGTCGGCGGCGCTTTCAAGCAGCTGGCGCGACAGCGGCACGGCCTGCTCGACATAGCGCTCGAAGGCTTCGGCGCCATGCTCGCGCACATAGGAGTCCGGATCATGCTCGGGCGGCAGGAAGAGGAACTTGATCGTGCGCGTATCGCTGGCGTGCGGCAGCGCGGCTTCCAGCGCCCGGCCGGCAGCGCGCCGCCCGGCAGCGTCGCCGTCGAAGCTGAACACCACCGCCTCGGTGAAGCGAAACAGCTTCTGCACATGTTCTGCCGTGCAGGCCGTGCCCAAGGTAGCGACGGCGTTGTCGAAGCCATGCTGGGCCAGCGCCACCACATCCATATAGCCCTCGACGACCAGGGCGTAGCCGCGCGCGCGCAGGCCCTGGCGTGCCTCGAACAGGCCATAGAGTTCGCGGCCTTTGTGGAACACCGGGGTCTCCGGCGAGTTCAGGTACTTGGGCTCGCCCTTGTCCAGCACGCGGCCACCGAAGCCTATCGTGCTGCCCTGCACATTGCGGATCGGAAACATGATGCGGTCGCGGAAGCGGTCGTAGCGCTTCTGCTCTGCGCCTTCCTCGCCATGCAGGATCACCAGGCCCGCTTCGACCAGCATGGCGTCGTCATAGGAGGGAAATGCGCTGGCGAGCGCGCGCCAGCCCTCTGGCGCATAGCCCAGCGCGAAGCGGGCCGCGATCTGTCCGGTGAGGCCGCGGCGCTTCAGGTAGTCGATCGCGCGCGGGCTGGCCTTGAGCTGCTTGCGGTAGTGCTGGCTGGCGCGTTCCAGAACCTCGGTCAGCGTGGCCTCGCGCTGCTTGAGCTGCTGCGCCCGCTCGATCTCGGCGGGCGAACGCTCCTCCTCGGGCACCTGCATGCCGGCCTGCTGGGCAAGGTCCTTGACCGCATCGACGAAGCCGATGCCAAGGTGTTCCATCAGGAAGCCGATCGCATTGCCGTGGACCCCGCAGCCGAAGCAGTGGTAGGTCTGACGCGTCGGGCTGACGATGAAGCTGGGCGACTTCTCCGAATGGAAAGGGCACAGGCCTTTGTGGTTGATGCCGGCCTTCTTCAGCTCGACATGGCGGCCGACGACATCGACGATGTCGATGCGCGCGAGCAGGTCCTGGATGAAGCCGGGTGGAATCACCCGCGCAGTCTACAGGCGGCGCTCACAGCGGCGCCGGCTCGCTGGTGCCGGGGGCGAGGATGGGCATGCTCTCGAACCGATCGATCCAGGGCAGCAGTGCGGCCGCAGGCATGGGTTCTGCGATCCCGCTGCCCTGGCCAATCTCGCAGCCCATCGCGAGCAGGGCGCTGGCATGCGCGGTGCTGGCGACGCCCTCGGCGAAGACCTGGCAGCCGAAGTGGCGCGCCAGATTGAGGACCCCCTCGATGAGCGCGCGGTCCTGCGCGTCGTCGAGCATCTGCAGCACGAAGGAGCGGTCGATCTTCAGCGCATCGACGGGCAGATGCTTCAGGTAGTTGAGGTTGGCGTAGCCGGTGCCGAAGTCGTCAAGCGCGAACTTCACACCCAGCACGCGCAGGCGGTTGATCAGTGTGCGTGTGGCGTCGACATCGGCCAGTGCAGCGGACTCGAGCACCTCGAGCGTGAGGTGGCGGCCCACCGGCACGGCATGGCGGGAGACCAGCTCGAGCAGGCGCTGCGCGAAGTCCCGTGACTGCAGGTGGCGGGCCGAGACATTGACGCTGACCTGCAAGCGCCGACCCTCGGCCAGCCACTGTGCCGACTGCTTGAGCGCCTGCTCGATGACCCAGTCGCCGATCTGCACGCCCAGACCGGTGGCCTCGACCTCGGGGAGGAAGGTGGCGGGTCCGAGCAGGCCCTGCTCGGGATGATCCCAGCGCAGCAGCGCCTCGACGCCGATCACGCGGCCGCTGCGCAGGTCCACCTCTGGCTGGTAGTACAGACGCAGTTCGCCGGCGTCGAGCGCCTCTTGCATGCGGCCCAGCATCAGCACGCGCGCCTCGTTGCGCAGCCGCTTCTCGGTGTCGAAGAACTGGAAGTTGTTGCGCCCGGAGCGCTTCACGCGGTAGAGCGCGTGCGAAGCATGGCGCAGCAGGGTCTCGGCATCCGAGTGGTCCAGCGGGTAAAGCGTCGCGCCGAGGCTGCCGGTGATCTCCTGAGGATCGCCCAGCCCGGCCACATCGAAGGGCACGCGCAGCACATTGAGGATGCGCTCGGCGGCCAGACGGGCCTCGCCGGCGTCGCTGCAGCGCAGGATGAGGCCGAACTCGTCGCCCGACAGCCGGGCCAGCTCGTCGGACCATTGCGGCGCACTGCGCAGCGCGGTCTGCAGCCGCTGGGCGACCTGGACCAGCAGTCGGTCGGCCACCGCCTCACCGCTCAGCGCGTTGAAGCGTTTGAACAGGTCCAGGTCCAGACAGGCAATGCACAGCGAGAAGCCCTCGCGGTCACTGGCCGCCAGCGCGGCCTCGAGGCGGCGGCGGAACTCGGCGTGGTTGGGCAATCCGGTCAGCAGGTCGAAGCGCGCCTGGCGATCCAGCAAGGCTTGCTGCTGCGTCTGCTCAGTGAGATCGGTAATCGCCACGACGTGAAAGCGCACCGGCCCGCTGGGCTCCGGAATGGCCGAGACGGTCAGCTGCAGGGTGAGCGGGCGGCCCTGCATGTCAGCGCACTGCACACGGCCGACCCAGTGACCCTGCACCGCCAGTGCCTGCTGCAGGCGACCAGGATCGATGCCGTTGCGAAGCAGTAGCTCGGCCTGCAGCGGAGCGGCCGTCTGACCGCACAGCGCATCGCGCGTCGCGCCGAAGAGGCGGCAGTAGCTCGGGTTGGCATCCAGCACCTGGTGCTGCGTGTCGGTGACGAGCAGACCTTCGTGCAGATGCTGGAACAGACTGACGCTCATGCGTTGGCGTTCCTCGGCAGTGTGGCGCCAGTGCGTGTCCGCGAGTGTGCACAGCAAGCGCCGCGCGGCGCCACTTTCGTCGCGCTCGAGCACCAGGCAGCGCAGTTCGTGCCAGCGCCATTCCTGGCTGGCCGCATCGCGCAGGCGCAGGGCTTGCGCCAGCTGGCTGCCTCCGTGGCGCGAGAGCAGTTCGCTGAGCAGCGGGGCGACCGCGCTGTGCTCCAGCGGGTGGGCGACATCCAGCCAGTCCAGCGGGTGCTTGCTGTGCAGCGGTCCGGCCAACTGTTGCCACAGCGGCGATGCCGTGCTGCGGCCGGTCGCCAGATCCCACTCGGCCACCCCGAGCCCGGACGCGTCCAAGGCCTTGCGCCAGCGCGAGCGGTCCTGGCGCAGCTCGGCCGAGAGCGTCTGCGCCAACAGCACGATGACGGCCAGCGTCCCGATATAACCCCACAGCGGGGCCATGCTTGCCGCCCCGGCGTTGAAGCGGAAGGGGCCCAGATCCATCGCGCCGGCCAGTGCGATGCCCAGACCCAGCAGCGCGAGGGTGGCCGAGCTCCAGCGCTGCTCGTCGATGCGCAAGGCCATCCAGCCCAGCAGCAGGGTCGGGACGAGGAGCCAAGCGCTGCTGGCGGTCGGGTCCACTTCCAGGCAGTGGAAGGCCCAGAGCGCCGAAGCCAGTGTGGCCAGCATCAGCAGTGGAGGGCCGACTGTCGCCCGCCAGCCGCTGGCGGTGCTGCGCGTGGACCGGCTACCGAGCAGCAGCGGGCCGATGGCCATCACGGCGGCGGCTTCGGCGCCGAAGCGTTGTGCCAGAGTCAGCCACCAGGACTCGCTTTGGAGAGTGCCGCTGGCCAACGAGGCCAGCGTGGCGAGTGTGGCGCCCAGTGCGGGGCCTGCGCCAGCGCCGATCAGGACAAAGAGCGCGGCATCGGCGCGACGCGGCATGCCGGCACGCAAGCCCAGGGCAGCGAGTGCCCAGGCGCCCAAGCCTGCGCTGGCCACGGTTGAGGCGGACTGCAGCAGCAGCGGCAGCGCAGGTTGTCCGACAAGCAGACCCTGGACGAACAAGCCCAGCAGTGCTGCTGGTGCCATTGCCGAGCACCAGCGCAGCATGGCGACGAGGGCAATTGCCGCCGGCGGCCAGAGCAGCGGCGCAGCGCCGCCCGCTGGTGTGCTCAGCGTGCCCAGAGCCGCGCCCACGCCGCAGGCGAGCGCCACCCATGCTGCGCGGCGCCACCTGATGTGCTGGCCCTCCTCGATGGCGACGGCACCAAGGCTGCCCGTCGGCCCTGCGGTCATTGTTCTCTCGCTTTTGTGGTGGAGGCCGGAAGGACCCACGTCAACCGGCGCGATGATGCTAGCAGTCGTCGCGCCGGTGCTCCATCGCGCCCCTGCAGATGGGTGGCGCAGGTAAACCCGCAGTCCAGTTGGCTGTACCGCTCAGCAAGAAAGAAGGCCGCCCAATGGGCGGCCTTCTTTGGAAGCGGGTTGGCGCTGTTCAGACGGCGAAGTCCTCGAGCTTGGCGCCTGCGGTGATTGCCGCCTTGAGCCACTTGGGCTGCAGGCCGCGACCGCTCCAGGTCTCCCCGGTGGCCTTGTTGCGGTATTTGACCGCCACCTTGGATGCCTTGACCGGTTTTGCACTACGCATACTGAGGTCGGCCAAACTCAAACCGTATTCGCTCATCAAGGACTTCACCTTGGCGATGGCCTCGGCACGCTCACGTTCTTTGGTTTGGGAGATTTGTTCGTCAAGGGCAGCACGTTGTGCCAGAAGTTCCTTCAGAGACGCCATCGTTGCAAATCCTCGCTAGGGTTGATGCGCAGGCCGGTGGGGGTCACGCGATATCGCACCCACCCCGAAAAACTCCCTGGCGGCAGATTATGCGCAGAGTTTCTCGGGGGCGGCAATATTTGGTCGCGATTACCGGCCGCTAATCGTCGCGATATTGTTGCGGTGACGCAGCAATGAGGATTTGCGCCGGCAAACTTACTTCAGACCGACCTTGTCCAGCAGCATCTGGACTTTCGGCAGATTGGCGCCGACCACCGCGACCGGGATGGTTTCGCTCTTGAACGTGCCCATCGCCTCCAGTGCCGGATTGCCAACGCGGACTCCTGTGACCGCCGGCCACTCGTTGTTGCCATTGGCGAAATAGGCCTGCGCGGACGGCGAAGCGAGGTATTCGAGGAACTTGACGGCGTTGTCGCGATTCTTCGCGTGGCGTGCCACCGCGCCGCCAGCAATATTCATATGTGTGCCCCAGGACTGCTGATTGGGAAACACCACGCCGAGCTTCTCGACCGTCGCGCGGTCCTCGGGCTTGCTCGAGCGCATCAGGCGGGCCAGGTAATAGCTGTTGGTGATGGCGACGCTGCACTCGCCACTGGCGGCGGCGCGGATCTGGTCGGTATCACCGCCTTTGGGTTCACGTGCCAGATTGGCCGCCAAACCTGTGAGCCAGTGCCCGGTCTTTTCAGCGCCCAGATGCTCGTAAATCGAGCCGAAAAGCGAAAGGTTATAGGGGTGCGACGCGCTGCGCATGCAGATGCGCCCCTTGTTCCTTGGGTCGGCCAGTTTCTCGTAACTGTCGACATCGCTCCTGGCGACGCTGAGCTTGTTGTAGACGACGATTCGTGCGCGTGTGGAAAACCCGAACCAGGCCGAGCCATTGCCCTGATCCTGGGCGCGAAGATGGGCGGGGATGCTTTTCTCGAGCAGGGCCGATTTCACTGGCAGGAACAGCCCATCGCTCTCGGCTTTCCACAGTCGCGCAGCGTCGACCAGCAGCACGACGTCGGCCGGACTGTTTGCCCCCTCGCTCTTCAACCGGGCCAAGAGTCCGGCATCGTCCGTGTCCACGCGGTTGATGCGGATGCCTGTGGCCTTGGTGAAGTCCGCGTAGAGCGCCTCGTCAGTCTGGTAGTGCCGGGCCGAGTACAGGTTGAGCACCTGTTCCTGTGCCAGGCTCGGGCTGGCGACCGCCAGCCAGGCGCAGGCAGCGAGGGTGGACTTGAGGAGGTGGGACAGCTTCATCATCGGCTCCAGACCAGGGTTGGAATGACGCCGATTCTAATCTAAACAAGAATGATTCTTGTTTTATCAAGGTCAAAGCCAGCGGTACCGGGCGGACCGGTCCCGCAGTCCAGCCTCAGTTGGCCGGCGGGACGTAACCGGCCGGCTGCTCGGCGCCGCCGCCGAAGAAGAACTGCTCCATCTGGCGTGCCAGGTACTGACGGGCGCGCTGGTCGGCCAGATTCAGCCGGTTCTCGTTGACCAGCATGGTCTGATGCTTCATCCAGGCCGCCCAGGCTTCCTTGCAGATGTTGTCGTAGATGCGCTTGCCCAGCTCGCCCGGATAGGGCGCGAAGTCCAGGCCTTCGCCTTCCTTCTTCAGATACTGACATTGCACGGTGCGGGCCATAGCGATCTACCTCGTTGATGGGTGTGAAAGTGTGATGCGCGCGCACTGTAGCGCGACAGGCATGGCCTTGATCGGGGCGGCGCTTTGTTCCTGGCTGCGGCTCAGCCGAGTCGCTTGACCAGCACCTGCGAGCGCCGGTCCCAGTTGTACTTGCGCTTGCGCTCCTCGGGCAGCCAGTCCGGATCCACCGGTGCAAAGCCGCGCTTGATGAACCAGTGCATGGTGCGCGTGGTCAGCACGAAGATGCTGGTCAGGCCCTGGGCCTTGGCGCGTTGCTCGATGCGCTTGAGGATGCGGTCGCCGTCGCCCTGGCCCTGCACGTCGGGCGAGACCGTCAGCGCGGCCATCTCGGCGGTGCGCGCCTCCACATAGGGGTAGAGCGCCGCGCAGCCGAAGATCACGCCGTCGTGCTCGATCACCGTGTAGAGCTCGACATCGCGTTCGATCTCGGTGCGGTCGCGCTTGACCAGCGTGCCGTCGCGCTCGAAGGGCTCGATCAGCGCGATGATGCCGCCGACGTCGTCGGGCGTGGCCTCGCGCAGGCTTTCCAGCTTCTCGTCGACGACCATCGTGCCGATGCCGTCGTGGGTATAGACCTCCTGCAGCAGCGCGCCGTCCACCGCGAAGGGCAGGATGTGCGAGCGCTCGACGCCGGCCTTGCAGGCCTTGACGCAGTGCTGCAGATAGAAGGCCACGTCGGTGGGTTGCGTCGGCTTGGGCAGGCCGGCCAGCATGCGCTCGGCATCAGCCAGGGCCAGCTCGGTGTCGATGGGGCTGTCCGGGTCGGCGGGGTTCTCGCGCACGCCGGCCACCTCGGTGAGGAAGAGCAGCTTGTCGGCCTGCAGCGCGATTGCGGTGCTGGTGGCCACCTCTTCCATCGACAGGTTGAAGGCTTCGCCGGTGGGCGAGAAGCCGAAGGGCGAGAGCAGCACGATGGCACCGGAATCGATGGCGCGCTGGATCGCGCCGGCATCAACCTTGCGCACCAGGCCGCTGTGCACATAGTCGACGCCGTCGACGATGCCCACCGGCCGCGCGGTGAGGAAGTTGCCCGAGACCACGCGCACCGCGGCATTGGCCATCGGCGTATTGGGCAGGCCCTGCGAGAACGCCGCTTCGATCTCGAAGCGCAGCTGACCGGCAGCTTCCTGTGCACAGTCCAGCGCGATCGAGTCGGTGATGCGGATGCCGTGGTGGAAGCGCGGCTGCTGGCCCTTGGCCGCGAGTTGCTCGTTCACCTGCGGGCGGAAGCCGTGCACCAGCACGATCTTGATGCCCATCGCGTGCATGATGGACAGGTCCTGCACGAAGGAATTCAGCTTGCCTGCCTCCACCAGCTCCCCGGTCATGCCGACGACGAAGGTCTCGCCGCGGTAGGCATGGATGTAGGGCGCCACCGAGCGGAACCAGGGGACGAAGGTGTGCGGGAAGACAAGGCTCATGCGCGGAATTGTGCCGCAGCCCATCGCCTTGTCCCGTCAAACAGTTGCAGCGCTTGCCCAGCGCCGGCCGCAGCGCGAGCATGGCCGTCCCTGTGCTGCAACGAGGAGATGGTCATGGATGCTTTCACCACCCCGGGCGCTTTCAGCTGGTCGGAGCTGATGACCTCCGATCCGGCCGCGGCGGCCGAGTTCTACGGCAGCCTGTTCGGCTGGACCATAGAGACGATGGACATGCCCGGCGGCAAGTACCGGGTGGCGAAGATCGGCGATACCGCCATCGCCGGCATGATGGCCTGCCCCGATCCGGCTACACCGATGCCGCCGGCCTGGGGCTGCTATGTGACCGTCGCCGACGTGGACAAGAGCGTGGAGCGCTGCTGCGCACTCGGCGGCAAGCTGCTGATGCCTGCGATGGATGTGCCGACGGTCGGCCGCATGGCCTGCATCCAGGATCCGCAAGGAGCGGCGATCAACATCATCTGCTACGAGCCCAAGCCGGCCTGACGCTGCTTGACGCTTGCGGGGATCTCGGCGCGCAGATAATCCGCGCCTCGTGAATCAGAACAACTCGTCTCCTCCCGCCGCCAAGCCGGCGCCAGCGGCGCGGCCACCGCGCCCGCCGCGGCCCGCGCGTGCGCCACAGCCGGCCACGCCGCTGCCACCGATTTCCTTCCCCGAATCGCTGCCGGTCTCCGGCCGACGCGAGGAGATCGCACGCCTGCTCGCCGAGCATCAGGTCATCATCGTTTGCGGCGAGACCGGCTCGGGCAAGACCACGCAGCTGCCGAAGATCGCGCTGGCGATGGGGCGTGGCCGCGCCAACGGTGGCGGGCTGATCGGCCACACCCAGCCGCGGCGCATTGCAGCAAGCAGCGTGGCCAAGCGCATCGCCGAGGAGCTGAACACGCCGCTGGGCGAGGTGGTCGGCTACAAGGTGCGCTTCCAGGACCGGCTGCAGCCGGGCGCCAGCGTCAAGCTGATGACCGACGGCATCCTGCTTGCCGAGACGCAGACCGATCCGCTGCTCAAGGCCTACGACACGCTGATCATCGACGAGGCGCACGAGCGCAGCCTCAACATCGATTTCCTCTTGGGCTATCTGCGCGAGATCCTTGCGCGGCGGCCGGACCTGAAGGTGGTCGTGACCTCGGCCACCATCGACGCCGATCGCTTCGCGCAGCACTTTGCCTCTGCGAAGGGCCCCGCACCGGTGGTGATGGTCTCCGGCCGCACCTTCCCGGTCGAGCAGCGTTACAAGCCCTTCGAGGAGAGCCGCGACTACGACCTCAACGACGCGATCTGCGACGCGGTCGACGAGCTCTGGCGCGAAGGCTCGGGCGATGTGCTGGTCTTCCTGCCTGGAGAGCGCGAGATCCGCGAGGCCGCCGAGGCGCTGCGCAGGCACCATCCGCCCGGCGTCGACATTCTGCCCTTGTTCGCGCGCCTGTCGCAGCAGGAGCAGGACCGCGTGTTCGAGCCGCATGGCCGGCCGCGCATCGTGATCTCGACCAATGTGGCAGAGACCTCTCTGACCGTGCCGGGCATCCGCTACGTGGTCGATGCCGGCACCGCGCGCGTCAAGCGCTACAGCTACCGCAACAAGGTCGAGCAGCTGCAGATCGAGCCGATCAGCCAGGCGGCGGCCAACCAGCGCGCCGGCCGCTGCGGCCGTGTGGCCAACGGCATCTGCATCCGGCTCTACGACGAAAAGGACTTCCTCGGCCGGCCGCGCTTCACCGACCCGGAGATCCTGCGCTCCTCGCTGGCCGGCGTGATCCTGCGCATGAAGGCGCTGCACCTGGGCACGGTGGAGGACTTTCCCTTCATCGAGCCGCCGCCGCGCAAGGCCATTGCCGACGGCTACCAGCTGCTGGCCGAGCTGGGTGCGGTGGACGAGCGCAACGAGCTGACCGAGATCGGCAAGGAGCTGTCCAAGCTGCCGCTGGACCCGCGCGTGGGCCGCATGATCCTGGAGGCGCGCAAGCGCGACGCACTGACCGAAGTGCTGGTCATCGCCAGCGCGCTGTCGGGTCAGGACGTGCGCGACCGGCCGCTGGAGCAGCAGCAGCAGGCCGACGAGAAGCACAAGAAGTTCGACGACGAGAAGTCGGAGTTCATGGGCTATCTGAAGCTGTGGAAGTGGATCGGCGAATCGCGCGGCGGCGAGGGAGAGCACCGCCTCTCCAACCGCAAGCAGGAGCAGCTGCTGCGCGACAACTTCGTCAGCCCGCGCCGCGTGCGCGAATGGCGCGACATCTATTCGCAGCTGCACACCGTGGTGGCCGAGCATGGCTGGCGCCTGAACGGTGCGCCGGCCACCTACGAGCAGATCCACCTGTCGATGCTGGCCGGCCTGCTGGGCAATGTCGGCTGCAAGGCCGATGACGACGACTGGTACCTGGGCGCGCGCGGCATCAAGTTCTGGCGCCATCCGGGCGCGCACCTGTCCAAGAGGCCGGGGCGCTGGATCGTTGCGGCCGAGCTGGTGGACACCACAAGGCTGTTCGGCCGCGGCATCGCAGCGATCGAGCCGCAGTGGCTGCCGGGCATCGCCGGCCATCTGCTCAAGACCCAGCTGATGGAGCCGCACTGGGAGAAGAAGGCCGCCGAGGTGATCGCGCTGGAGCGCGCGACGCTCTACGGCATCGTCATCTACAGCAATCGCCGCGTGAACTTCGGCCGCGTGGACCCGGCGGCGGCGCGCGAGATCTTCATCCGCGAATGCCTGGTCAACGGCGAGTGGTCCGACGAGCTCTACCGCAAGCTGCCCTTCCTCGCCCACAACCAGAAGCAGATTGCCAAGGTCGAGGAGCTGGAGCACAAGTCGCGCCGCCAGGACGTGCTGGTCGACGAGGAGCTGATCTACGCCTATTACGACCAGCACCTGCCCGCCGAGGTCTGCTCCGGCGTGACGCTGGAGAAGTGGTACCGCGAGGCCAGCAAGCGCGAGCCCAAGCTGCTGATGCTCAGCCGCGAGGAGCTGATGCGCCACGAGGCCGCCGGCGTCACCAGCAATGCCTTCCCCAAGACCGTGCGCTTGGGAGGCGTGGACTGCAAGGCGGACTATCTGCATGAGCCCGGCGACGCGCGCGACGGCCTGACCGTCACCGTGCCCATCTATGCGCTGAACCAGGTCAGCGAGGAGCGCTGCGAATGGCTGGTGCCCGGCATGCTGGCGCCCAAGGTCACGGCGCTGCTGAAGAGCCTGCACCAGAAGCCGCGCGCGCGCCTGGTGCCGCTGCCGGATTTCGTGGCCGAGTTCTGCGAGCTGCATGCCTTCGCGCAGGGCGCGCTGATCGAGGTGCTGCTGAAGGCGGTGCGCGAACGCAGCCAGCTCGCGGTGCAGCGCAACGACTTCAAGATCGAGCAGGTGCCCGCGCATCTGTTCATGAACTTCCGCATCGTCGACGAGCATGGCCGCCAGCTCGGCATGGGCCGCAATCTCGCGGCGCTGAAGGCCGAGCTGGGCGCGCAGGCGCGTTCGGCCTTCCAGGCGCTGGCGGCATTGAAATTGCCGACCGCGGCGGCGCCCGCGCCCGTCGAACAAGCGCCGGTCACCAAGGGCGGCGTGCGCGCCGAGATCGTCCCGAAGGCCAAGGCCGAGCCCGCGGTCGACGCCAGCGCGCGCTACACCGCCTGGACTTTCGGCGAGCTGCCCGAACTGATGGAGGTGAAGAAGGGTCCGCAGACGCTGATCGGCTTCCCGGCGCTGATCGACAAGGGCACGCATGTGGAGATCGAGGTCTTCGACGAGCCCGAGGTCGCCGCCGCCAAGCATCGCCAGGGCCTGCGCCGGCTGGTGGCGCTGCAGCTCAAGGAGCCGCTGAAGTACCTGGAGAAGAACATCCCCGATCTGCAGAAGATGGCGGTGGCCTTCATGAGCCTGGGCACGGCCGAGGAGCTGCGCGAGCAGATCATCGGCGTCGCGCTGGACCGCGCCTTCCTGGCCGATCCGCTGCCCAGCGACGAGTTCCAGTTCAAGGCCCGCATCGAGGAGGGGCGCGCGCGCCTGAACCTGATCGCGCAGGAGGTGGCGCGCCAGACCGGCATCGTGCTGCTGGAGTTCCAGGCTGCCGCACGCAAGCTCAAGGATGCCCGCGCGCCCAAGGACGTCGCCGAGGACATCAGCGCTCAGCTGCAGCGCCTGTGCTCGAAGAACTTCGTCGCGGCCACGCCCTGGGGCCAGCTGCAGCATCTGCCGCGCTACCTGAAGGCGATCAGCGTGCGCCTGGACAAGCTGCGTGCCGACGCTGCCCGCGATGCCCGGCTGATGAGCGAATACAAGCCGCTGGAGCAGCGCTGGCTGCGTCGTGTTGCCGAGCTCAAGGGCGCCAGCGATGCGCGGCTGAGCGACTTCCGCTGGCAGCTCGAGGAATTGCGCGTCAGCCTCTTTGCCCAAGAGCTGCGCACGCCCCAGCCGGTCAGCGTCAAGCGCCTGGACAAGGTGTGGGCGCAGCTCAGCAGCTGAGCCCGCACTTTGTCACGTCCCGCCTGAAATAGCGTGGAAAGCCGTGGTTTCTCGGCTTGTTCCCGATTTCGCCTGACGAGAATCTGTGTCCAATAGGCTGGAAAGTTGCTGTACCCATGCCCATCGCACCCAACGTGCCGCTAGACGCCACCGCCTCCCCTTCCGCCAGCGCCGAACTGGGCGCCGCCGCTTCGCCGGCAGCGCTGCGTCAGTTCGGCCGTTTCGAACTGCGCGCCCTGCTCAGCAAGACCGAGCGCAGCATGCTCTGGTTGGTCTTCGACAGCCGCAGCAAGCAGGAGATGCTGCTCGCCATCCCGCGCGAAGCACCCGACGGGGCTCAGGCCCTGGCCGTCTGGATCGCCGCGGCCAGCAATGCGGCGCGTGTGCAGCATCCGCGCCTGGCCCATGTGATCGAGGTCGCCAATGTCGAGCACTGGCCCTATGTGGCCTATGACCGCGCGCTGGGCGAGACGCTCGAAGAGCGGCTGGCCCGTCAGGGCGCGCCGCTGCCCATGGACATGGCCGGCTGGATCGCGCAAGGGCTGGAAGGGCTGGCGTTCGCCCATGAGGCCGGGCACGCGCATCGCGACGTCCAGGCCAGCAGCCTGCTGATAGATGCCGCCGGCCATGTGCGTCTGCTCGGCATCGAGGTGGTCCAGCAGGCCGCGGCCAGCAGCGAAGACGGCATCGTGGCGCGCCGTGCGGTGCGCGAGTCCGCCGAGGAAGACGTGCTGCGCATGGGGCTGTTGCTGCATCGCGGCCTGACGGGCCGGCAGGTGCTCGACCAGCAGGACCTCAGCGAGGCGGTGCGTCGCATGCCGCCCCAGGGCGCCGAGATCGTGCGCCTGGGCTGGGAGAACCCGCACCAGATCGCCGACCCGCTGCGCGCGATCTGCAACCGTGCCACCGATCGCCAGCCCAAGCAGCGCTATCACAGCGCACGCAGCTTCCTGCGTGCGCTGGAGGGCTGGATCAGTGCCGCCAGCGATCAGGGCGGCATCGTGGCCCAGCTGGTCGACCGCATCCAGCGCTACGGGCATCTGCCCTCGCTGTCCACGCGGCTGCAGCACGTGGCGCAGTCCTCGTCGATGGACAGCCAGCATGTCAGCGTGCTGTCCGAGCTGGTGATGAAGGACATGGCGCTGAGCCTGGAGCTGCTGCGCCGCGTCAACCTGGCGCTGCGTCAGGAAGGGCTGGAAACCGGTGGCGGCGCGGTGCTCAATGTGCAGCGGGCCATCGCGATGCTGGGCCTGAACGGCGTGCAGGCTGCAGCGCGTGGTCTGAAGCTGTGGCCGGGCCTGATGAACGAACAGCAGGCTGCCGGGATGCAGTTGCTGATGAAGCGGGTGCACCGCGCCGGCCAGATCGCCCAGGCGCTGCGCCCGGCCGGCTACGACGCCGACGTGGTGTACGTGATCTCGGTGATGCAGAACCTTGGCCGGCTGCTGCTGCAGTACCACTTCCCCGACGATGCGCAGCAGATCCGCCAGCTGATGGTGCCGCCGGAGCCGACCGCCGACGCGCCCAATCCGGCGCCGATGAGCGAGCAGGCGGCGGCATTTGCGGTGCTGGGTTGCGATCTGGAGAGCCTGGGCGTGGCGGTGGCGCGCCATTGGGGCCTGGGCGACGAGTTGCTGCACATGATGCGCCGTCACTCACCGGACGCGCCGGTGCGCGGTGCCCATAGCGATGCAGAGATGCTGCGGCTGACCTGCAGCCTGGCCAATGAGCTGCTGGAGGCGCTGCTCGGCCCCGAGCGGTCGCGCAAGAGCGCGGTCGAGGCGGCGACGCGGCGCTATGCGCGGGCCTTGGGCATAGGCCTGCGCGAGGTGCAGGCTGCGCTGGCACCGCCCGAATCCAGCGGACCGCCGCCGGCGGTGCGCGCCGCAGCGGCTGCTGCCGCACCGGCCGACGCGGCCGCTGCGCCGACGGCAGGTCCTGCCAAGCCGGCGGCGCCGGTGCCCTCGCGCCTGCGCGCCAAGGCCGGCGGCGACACCACGCCCGGCAGCCTGTGAGCGCGCCCGACGCGATGAACACGCCCCCGCCCACCTCCGCGCCGTCCTTGAGTCCGGCGGAGGGCATGCCGCCGGCAATGGGGCGCTTTCTGCTGTTGCGCAAGCTCGGTGAGGGCGCCCAGGCCACGGTCTGGCTGGCGCATGACCCGCGTCTGGACCGCGAAGTGGCGGTCAAGGTGCTGCGTGCCGACGCCGACCCCGACAGCGTGGACGCCGGTCTCTACGAGGCGCGCGCGGTCAGCCGCCTGACGCACCCGAACATCGTGCCGGTCTTCGAGGCCGACTTGCAGGGCGGGCAGGCCTATATGGTGTTCGAGTACGTGCCCGGGCAGACCCTGGCCGAGCGGCTGCGCAGCGGCGAGCGGCTGCGCCCGCGCGACGCGGTGGAGCTGATGCTGGGCGTGCTCTCCGGCCTGCAGGCGGCGCATGCCGCCGGGCTGGTGCACCGCGATCTCAAGCCTTCGAACATCCTGCTCGACGCCAAGGGGCGGCCGCGCGTGATGGACTTCGGCATCGCCGGCCGCATCGCCGCGTCAGGCAGCCAGAGCACCGGCGTGCAGGGCATCGTCGGCACGCCGGGCTATATCTCGCCCGAGGCGGCGCGAGGCGAGCCGCCGAGCCCGCAGATGGATGTGTTTGCGGCAGCGGTGATGCTGGCGGAGATGCTTTCCGGTCAGCGTCTGAACGCCGATCCCGATCCGATGCGCGCGGTGCGCCGCGTGCTGGAATTCGATATGCGCCTGCCTACCGGTCTGGATGCCGAGGTGGACGACCGGTTGCGCGCCATCGTGCAGCGCGGCCTGGCGCGCGACGCCAGCCAGCGTTGGCCCAGCGCCAAGGCCTTCCACGATGCGCTGGCCGAGTGGCTGCATCCCGAATTGCCGCCGACGCCGGATTCGGTCGACGGTGTCGCGCTGGAGTTCCTGCTGCGCCGCATGCGGCTGAAAAGCGACTTTCCGGCGATGTCGGCTTCGATCGCGCGCATTCAGCGTCTGACGCAGTCCGAGACCGAAAGCCTGCACAGCCTGTCCAACGAGATCCTCAAGGACGTGGCGCTGACGCACAAGCTGCTGCGCCTGGTGAACACCGCGCACTACCGCCATGCGGGTGGCGGCGGCATCAGCACGGTGTCGCGCGCGGCCTCGCTGATCGGCTTCGCCGGCATCCGCAATATGGCGCTGTCGCTGATCCTGCTGGAGCGCATGGAGAACAAGGCGCATGCGCAGCTGCTGCGTGAGGAGTTCCTGCGCTCGCTGATGGCCGGCTCGCTGGCACGCGAGCTCTGCGGCAGCGGGCGCGACAGCGAGGAGTGCTTCCTTGCGGCAATGCTGCAGAACCTCGGCCGGCTGCTGTGCGAGTTCTACTTCCCCGAAGAGGCGCAGCAGGTGCGCCTGCTCACGCGCGCCGAGCGCAGCGCCGAGACGGGCATGCCGCCGATCAGCGAGGCCACGGCCTCGACCCAGGTGCTGGGCCTGAGCTACGAGCAGCTGGGCTTGGGCGTGGCGCGTCAGTGGGGCCTGCCCGAATCGCTGCAGCGCTCGATGCGCCGCCCCGACGGCGAGCCGCCGCTGCGCGCGCTGGACAACCCGAACGAATCGTCGCGCTGGCTGGCGCGTGCGGCCAACGAGCTGACTGAGGTGATCCTGCGCAGCGAGCCCGAAGAGGCGCATGCCCGCCTCAAGGCGATGGCGCAGCGCTACTCGCGTGCGCTGGGTGCCTCGATGGACGAGATTGAGCGCGCCATCGACCAGGGGCGCACCTGCCTGGCGGAGATGGCGCAGGCGATGAACATCGTGCTGCCCAAGGGCTCGCGCGCGCAGCGCCTGCTGGTGCCGCTGCAGCCCAGCATGGCTGACAGCCTGTCGCCACACGAGCTGCATGCCACGCTGGTGTCCGAGCCGACGGCGACGCTGGACCTCGGGCCCAGCCCCGAACAGGTGGTCGAGACGTTGGCCGCCGGCATCCAGGACATCAGCAATGCGATGGTCGAGAGCATCAAGCTCAACGAGATCCTGCGCATGATTCTCGAGACGGTCTACCGCAGCCTGGGCTTCCGTCGGGTGGTGTTCTGCCTGCGCGACCCTAAGACCGAGACGCTCACCGGCCGCTTCGGTCTGGGCGAGGGGGTAGAGGCGGTGGCGCCGCTGTTCAAGGTGCCGCTGCGTCTGCCGGCCGGGACGCAGCCCGACGTGTTCACTGCAGTCTGCCTGAAGGGCGCCGATACGCTGATTGCCGATGCCTCGACGCCGACGATCGCCGAGCGCCTGCCCTCGTGGTTCCTCGTCGGCCCGGCCAAGGCAGCCAGCTTCCTGGTCCTGCCGCTGATGCTCAAGGGCGCACCGTTCGCGATGATCTACGCGGACAAGGCCAAGCCCGGCAGCATCGCCCTGGGCGAGAAGGAGCTGTCGCTGCTGCGCACGCTGCGCAACCAGGCGGTGATGGCGTTCCGGCAGGCGGGCTGAAGAAACGCGCGGCCCGATGCGGCGTCTTTGCTGCGGCGCGCAGCAGATGGAGAAGGTGGGGAGAGGTGACGAGCCTTACCCCCGGCACTGGTCGCAACGGTTAGGGCTGCTTGGTTCCCCACCTGACCCGGTTGGCCGCGCTTCCATGCGAGGAGGCCCGTCGAGGCGAATTGTAACCCGCGACGCCAGGACGCCGCCTGTGAACTCAGGCGACGATCAGCAACTGCCGGGTGATGGAGACGCCCATTACATAGGCGAGCAGCAGCAGCGCCGCCAGATAGGCCGGCAAGCTGAAGCGATTGGGCGTCAGCGCCCAGTGGCCGATGGCGTAGTAGGCGGCCAGCGCGATCAGCTTGGCGGCCAGCCAGGGCTGGTAGCGCGGGTCATAGCCCAGCAGGCCCCACAGGCTCAACCCGGAGATGGCAAGCAGGAAGTGCGCGCCGAAGATCAGTGGGCGCAGCCGTGCATCGAAGGGCCACTGCATGCCGAGCTGCGCACCGAGGCCGCGCGCGAGGAACAGGCCCAGCACGCACCAGCCGAGAATGGCGTGCATCTGCACCATCTGCGTGTAGAACCAGTCCATCGGCGTGCGCCCCTCGTCGCCCAGACCGGCAAGGTCGGGGCTTGTCTCTCAGTCTTGTCGGCCTGGCGGCCCGATTTCTTCAGCGCAGTTGCAGGTCGTCGTCGCTGAAGCGGATGTTCAGCGGCTCGATCAGCAGCTGCTTCTCGCCCGCCTCCAGCGCGCCGGCATGCCAGGCCTCGATGCCGCAGGCCTTGGCCACCTCGACGGTGCGCGCCGCGTCCTCGGCCTTCACGAAGATCGCGAAGCCGGCGCCCATGTTCAGCGTCGAATAGGCTTCGCGGTCGTCCTGCTTGGCCTGCTGCTGGATGAACTTCAGCACCGGCGTGACCGGTGGCACGGTGTGGATGCGATAGGTGAACTGGCCCGGATGGCGCAGCAGCTTGCGCCAGCCGTGGCCGGTGATGTTGGCGCAATAGTGCGGCTGGATGCCGGCCTTGAACAGCGCCTCGGTCACCGGCGAATACAGCACGGTGGGCGCGAGCAGCGCCTCGCCATAGCTCAGGCCGGGCTCGATCTCGGTGAGGTAGCCCTTGGGCAGGCGCTCGACCAGCTTGCGCGCCAGCGACAGGCCGTTGGCGTGGATGCCGCTGGAGGCCAGCAGCACGATGGCGTCGCCGGGGCCGAGTTCGTCGCCGACCGACAGGCGGGTCTTCGGGTTGATCAGCCCGGTGCAGGAAGCGGCCAGGTCGATTCGGCCGTCTTCGACGATGCCGGCCAGCGCCGGCGTCTCACCGCCGCCCCAGGCGACCTGGCAGACGTCGCAGGCCTTCTTCCAGCCTTCGACCAGCGCTTGCGCGCGCAGCTTGTCGCCGAACCAGTCCGAGCCGCCGGCGGCCCAATAGGCCTGCACCACCAGCGGCGTGGCTCCGACGGTGATCAGGTCGTTGATCGCCATCGCGATGGTGTCTTGCGCGATGCCGGCATAGAAGCTCTTGCCGGTCAGCTTGCTCATCTCGTCGGCCACCAGGGTCTTGGTACCCAGGCATTCGACGATGGAGGCCAGGTAGAACGGCCCCACGTCCACCACATAGGCCGACTCGCCGCGCGAGGCCGGCACTTCGGCAAAGCCGTGCCCGCCCAGATGCGCCCCGGTGGCCGCGGCGGCGCGCTGCGCGGCGATCTTCAGCGGGTCGATCAGGTCGTAATTGACCCCGGCTTGTTCGTAGCTGAGGGTCTCGGGCGAAGAAGGGGCATGGGTACTCATGGGACGGGATTATCGACGATGACCCTGACTGCGGACGGGCGCCGCGGGTGGAACAATGCGGCGCCCAGTCCAGACAGGAACAGCCCACGATGACCGAGACCACCCGCCCACAGTCCGCCCAGCCACGGCCCGTGCTGGCCATTCACGGTGGCGCCGGCACCTTGCTGCGCGGCGCGATGAGCGCCGAGGCCGAGGCGCGCTACCGCGAGGCGCTGCACGAGATCCTGCTCGATGGCCAGGCGCGGCTCGCTGCCGGCGCTGCGGCGCTGGACGTGGTGGTGGAGGCGGTGCGCCGGCTGGAGGAATGCCCGCTGTTCAATGCCGGCAAGGGCGCGGTCTATACCTCTGCGGGCACGCACGAGCTGGACGCCAGCGTGATGGACGGCGCGACGCTTCGCGCCGGCGCGGTGGCCGGTGTGCGCCGCACGCGCAACCCGGTGCTGCTGGCCCGCACCGTGATGGAGCGCAGCGCGCACCTGATGTTCATCGGCGAGGCGGCCGATGCGCTGGCCGCCGACTATGGCCTGGAGACCGTCGAGCCCGACTGGTTCGGCACGCCCGAGCGCCTGGCGCAGCTCAAGCGCGCGCAGCAGCAGGCGGCCGGTCAGCTGCTGGACCATGACGGGCAACTGCTCGAGGCGCAGGCCAGCGGCAGCGGCCCGATCGCCGAGGACCGCAAGTTCGGCACCGTCGGCGCGGTGGCGCTGGACGCGCACGGTCACCTGGCCGCAGCCACGTCGACAGGCGGCATGACCAACAAGCAGGTCGGTCGTGTCGGCGACTCGCCGGTGATCGGCGCCGGCTGCTATGCCGACGATGCCAGTGTGGCGGTGTCCTGCACCGGCACCGGCGAAGCCTTCATCCGCGCCTGCGCCGCGCACGAGGTGGCGGCGCTGGTTGAGCATGCGGGCCTGGACCTGACCGCCGCCTGCGATCGCGTCGTGCAGCACAAGCTGCCGCGTGTCGGCGGCGACGGCGGGCTGATCGCCGTCTCGGCACGCGGCGAGGTCGAGCTGGCCTTCAACACCCAGGGCATGTACCGTGGCTATGCACGCATCGGCGAGGCGCCGGTGGTGGGGATCTACCGCGAGCCTGATGCCGCTGCCCAGGCCTGAAGCCAGCCCCGCCGCCCACATAGAATCGCGCCCCATGAGCTACCAGGTCCTCGCGCGCAAGTACCGTCCCCACAGCTTCGAGGAGCTGGTGGGCCAGGAGCATGTGGTGCAGGCCCTGGCCAATGCGCTGACGCAGCAGCGCCTGCATCACGCCTATCTGTTCA
The DNA here is from genome assembly GCF_057219915.1 of Roseateles sp. T103. Classification (NCBI taxonomy): domain Bacteria; kingdom Pseudomonadati; phylum Pseudomonadota; class Betaproteobacteria; order Burkholderiales; family Sphaerotilaceae; genus Roseateles; species Roseateles sp. T103. The sequence continues at coordinate 97,897 of NZ_JBXVVS010000002.1, read as the reverse complement.
CCGGCACGCGCGGCGTGGGCAAGACCACGGTCTCGCGCATCCTCGCCAAGAGCCTGAACTGCACTGGCGCCGATGGCCAGGGCGGCATCACCGCCACGCCCTGCGGCGTCTGCCCGGCCTGCCGCGACATCGATGCCGGCCGCTTCGTCGACTATGTGGAGCTGGACGCGGCCTCCAACCGCGGCGTCGAAGAGATCTCGCAGCTGCTCGACCAGGCGGTCTACAAGCCAGTGGTCGGCCGCTTCAAGGTCTACATGATCGACGAAGTGCACATGCTCTCGAACACCGCGTTCAACGCGATGCTCAAGACGCTGGAAGAGCCACCCGAGTACCTGAAGTTCGTGCTCGCGACCACCGACCCGCAGAAGGTGCCGGTCACGGTGCTGTCGCGCTGCCTGCAGTTCAATCTGCGCCCGATGGCGCCGCAGAACGTGCTGGCCCACCTGACGAACGTGCTGGCCGCCGAAAGCGTGCCGGCCGAACCCGGTGCGCTGCGCCTGCTGGCGCGCGCCGCGCGCGGCTCGATGCGCGATGCGCTGTCGCTGACCGACCAGGCGATCGCCTTTGGCGCCGGACAGCTGCAGGAAGAGGGCGTGCGCCAGATGCTGGGCACGGTGGACCGCGGCCATGTGGTCGCCATCGTCGAGGCGCTGGTCGCCGGCAGCGGCGAAGCGGTGGTGGCCCAGGCTGATGCGCTGCGCAGCCAGGGGCTGTCGGCCGCCGGCACGCTGGAGGACCTGGCCACGCTGCTGCAGCAGATGGCTGTGGCCCAGGTGGCGCCGAACGCGCTGGACCCACAGGAGCCCGACAGCGCTGAAGCAGCGCGTCTGGCCGCGCTGCTGCCGGCCGACGAGATCCAGCTGATCTACAGCATGGCCCTGCATGGTCGCCAGGAGCTGCCGCTGGCGCCTGACGAGTATGCGGGCCTGCTGATGGTGCTGCTGCGCATGTTGTCCTTTCGCCCCAGGGGCGCAGCCGGCCAGCAGCCGGTGATGCCGACGGCGCGCGCGGCCACGCCCGCTGCTGCTGCGTCTTCTTCGCCCGCCGCCGCAGCGCCGACGAGCGCGCCGCTGCTGCGCCCGGCCGCGCCGACGCTGGCGGTGAAGCCACCGCCCGTTCAGTCCCCGCGCGCCGAGGAACCCACGCCAGCGCCGGTGAAGCCCGCTGCGACGCCTGCACCGCCGGTCGCTCCGGCTCAGCCGCCGGCAGCAGCAGCTGCTGTTGCTGCCGTGTCGGAGGTTCCACGCGTACAAGCCCGCGGTGTCGTGCCTGACTCGCCGAGTGCGCGGCTGCGCCCGCGCCCGGTCGCTGCAGTGCCGGCCGAAGAGTCACGTGCCGCCGCCGGCGACGACTTGCCTCCCTGGCTGGACGCGCCGCCAGCCGACGAGGACGGCCTGCCTATCGATGCTGCCGACATGCTCGATGTCGAGCCTGCCGAGCGGAAGCCCGCTGCCCGCGGCGGCGCGTCTGCGGGCAGCGCAGGCGGCACCTATGCCTCGACCGCCGGCAGCGATGTGCCGCTGCAGCCCACCGCTTTGGGCGAACGCTGGTACGGCGTGGTAAAGCAGCTGAAGCTGGTGGCGCTGCCGCGCGAGCTGGCGCTGCAGGCCGAATGCGTCGCGGTGGACGAGCAGAGCAGCCCGCAGCGCTGGCGTCTGCGCGTCGAGCGCGAATCGCTGCGCCAGCCGGCACTGCAGGACAAGCTGCAGGCCGCGCTGGCCGAGGCGCTGGGTGCAGCCGTGCAGCTGGAGATCGAGGCCGGCATCGCCCAGGACTCGCCCGCGCTTCGCGACCAGGCCGAGGTGCAGGCGCGCCAGCGCCGCGCCGAACAGATCGTTCTCGAGGACCCGTTCGTCCAGCAGATGCTCGCGCAGTTCAAGACCGCGCGCATCGTGCCCGGGTCCATCAAACCCCACTGAAATTCCCAGGAGATTGCAGACATGATGAAGGGACAACTCGCCGGCCTGATGAAGCAGGCCCAGGCGATGCAGGACAACCTGAAGAAGGCCCAGGACGAGCTCGGCAATGTCGAGGTCGAAGGGCAGTCGGGTGCAGGCCTGGTCAAGGTGACGATGACCTGCAAGCACGACGTCAAGCGCGTCACCATCGACCCCAGCCTGCTGGCAGACGACAAGGACATGCTGGAAGACCTGGTGGCCGCGGCCTTCAACGATGCGGTGCGTCGCGCCGAGCAAGTGAGCCAGGAGAAGATGGCCAAGCTGACCGCTGGCATGCCGTTGCCGCCGGGCATGAAGTTCCCGTTCTGACCATCGCTTGAGCGCGCTCGAGGCATTGATCGAAGCACTGCGACTTCTGCCAGGTGTCGGGCAGAAGTCGGCGCAGCGCATGGCCTATCACCTGCTGCAGCACGACCGCGACGGCGCGCAGCGTCTCGCGCAGGCCTTGAGTGGCGCGGTGCAGCGGGTGCAGCACTGCGAACGCTGCCACACTTTCAGCGAGACCGCGCTGTGCGAGATCTGTGTCGATGCCACGCGCGATGCGACGCTGCTCTGCGTCGTCGAGTCGCCCGCCGACATGGCGGCGCTGGAGCGCACCGGCTCCTACCGCGGCTACTACTTCGTGCTGCAGGGACGCATCAGCCCGCTTGACGGCATCAGCCCGCGCCAGATCGGCGCCGAGCAGCTGCTCGCCCGCGTGGCGGACGGCCGCGTGCAGGAAGTCATCATCGCCACCAGCTTCACCGCTGAGGGCGAGGCCACCGCCCATGTGCTGGCCGAGGCGCTGCGTGCCCGCGGGCTGCGCGTGACGCGGCTGGCGCGCGGCGTGCCGGTGGGCAGCGAGCTGGAATATGTCGATCTGGGCACCATCGCCCATGCACTGAGTGATCGCCGCTGAGAAGGCGGCTTCGCGCACAGGAGGAGTGCCCGGTGACCATTGCCAACTACTGCATCATTGCCGCCTGCGCGCTGCCCATCGTCAGCGCCGGCATTGCCAAGTCCAAGGGCTTCGGCAAGCGGCGCCGCGAGGGCGGCTATGACAACCATGAGCCGCGCGTCTGGCTGGCCAGGCTGACAGGCTGGCAAGCGCGTGCCAACGCCGCCCAGGCCAACGGCTTCGAGGCGCTGCCGCTGTTCATCGCCGGTGTGCTGGCCGCGCAGCAGATGGGGGCGGCGCAAGGGCGCATCGACCAGCTGGCGCTGGCCTTCATCGCGCTGCGCGTTGCCTATGTGGCGCTCTACATCGCCGATCTGGCGATGTTGCGCTCGCTGGTCTGGGTGGCCGGCTGGGCCTGCTCGGCGGCGTTCTTCTTCATCGGCTAGGCCTCATCCCGCCCGCGCGGGCCAAGGCCGCGGACGCCGTCAACGCTTGGCCGGCTTCTGGCTGCTGCTGGCGGTGGAGGCCAGCTTGCGCGTCGCCGGCGCGGGGCGCGCGCCTTTCTTGGCGGAGGCGGCGGCCACGCGTGTCGTGCTCGCAGCCTTGACGGGTGTGAACACCACCAGCTGTTGATTGGCCTTCAAGGCCGTCTTGGCGCTGCCGAGCTTGTTCCACTGCTGCAGCTGGGCCACCGTCACCCGATGGCGCTTGGCCAGCGTGGCCAGGGTGTCGCCCTGACGGGCCTTGATCGTGCTGCGCCGCAGCTGGACTTCGGGCTGCAGCCGGATGCTGGCGCTGTCGGCGAGATGCTCGGAGACATCCTCGTCGTGGCGCTCGCTGCGCGGCACGATCAGCGTCGAGCCCTGGCCGATCAGCATGCGGGGCGGAATGCGGTTGATCTCACGCAGTGCTGCTTCGCTCATCCCCACCTTGGCCGCGGCCTCGGAGGCGCTCATCGTGCGCGGCAGTACCCATGCCGTCCAGCTCGCCATCGGCCCCTGATGCGCGGCCAGCGCGCGGCTGAAGGACTCGGCGTTGTCCCAGGGCAGCAGCAGCTGCGGCGTGCTGGCCGCCAGCAAGAGAGGCTTGTCGACCTGTGGATTGAACTGCTTGAACTCGTCCACCGACATGCCGGCCAGACGCGCGGCCAGCTCGACGTCGATGTCGCGGTCGATGTTGACGCTGAGGAAGTAGGGGTGATTCGCCACCGGCGTCAGCGTGAGGGCGAAATTCTCGGGGCGCAGCACGATGTTCTTCACCGCCTGCAGCTTGGGCACGTAGAAGCGTGTCTCGTCGGGCATGCGCAGGCTCTCGTAGTCGGTCGGCCTGCCGGCCTGCTGGTTGCGCCGGATGGCGCGCTGCACATTGCCCTGGCCCCAGTTGTAGGCAGCCAGTGCCAGATGCCAGTCGCCGAACATGCCGTAAAGCTGGCTCAGATAGTCCAAGGCTGCGCGGGTGGAGGCCAGCACGTCGCGGCGGTCGTCGCGGAAGACGTTCTGCTTGAGGTCGAAGTCGCGGCCGGTGGCGGGCATGAACTGCCACATGCCCGAGGCCTTGGCGCGCGACAGCGCCTGCGGGTTGAAGGCGCTTTCGATGAAGGGCAGCAGGGCCAGCTCGGTGGGCATGCCGCGCTTCTCCACCTCGACGACGATGTGATAGAGGTAGCGCGAGCCACGTTCGGTCATGCGCTGCACATAGTCGGGCCGGCTGGCGTACCACTGCTCGGCCTTGCCGACCAGCGCGTTGTCGAGGTCGGGCATCGCGAAGCCTTTGCGGATTCGCTGCCAGAGATCGGTGCGCGCCGCGCTGTCGTCAAGGTCGACATCGACGCCGGGCTGCAGCGTGTCCTCGACCAGCGGGGCCTTGGCCTGGGCCTGGCGCACCGGCGCAGCGGCTTCGGCGCCGGGCTGCGGCGCCTCGGCACGGTGGGCAGGCTGGGTCGCGGACTGGGCGAGCGTCGTCGCCTCTGGGCCGATGGACAGCTGGGTGCTGGCGCAGCCGCCGAGCAAGGCGGTGGTCACCAGGCCGATGAGCAGCGCGGTGGTGCGGCGCGGCAGCTGCGGCAGGAGGGCAGTGGTCGGGCAGTTTCTCGTCATCGGTACTCGTTCTTCCATTGCCGCAGAGTGGCGAACACCGCGACGCCATCGGCGTCCGCGGCAAGGGCAGGCTGCTGCCGCCGCGCAGCGTCACGCGGGCCGGGCTGCGCGCAGCGCAGAAAGGGATTGATGGCCAGCTCCTGCGCGATCGTCGATGGCAGCGTGGGCTCGCCGCGTTCGCGCAGGTCGGCGCAGCGGCGCTGGTAGTCCTGCAGCGCTGCGTTGTCCGGGTCCACCTCGCGGGCGAAGCGCAGATTGGACAAGGTGTATTCGTGTGCGCAGCAGACGCGCGTGTCGCCGGGCAGCGCCGCCAGTCGCTGCAACGAGGTGTGCATCTGCTCCGGCGTGCCCTCGAAGACGCGGCCGCAGCCGCCGGAGAACAGCGTATCGCCGCAGAAGAGCAGCGGCGCGCCGCCGTCGTCGGGCGCGGCGCAGAAATAGGCGATATGGCCGGCCGTGTGCCCGGGAATGGCTATCACCTCGAAGCGCTGTCCGAGCAGCTCGATTCGGTCGCCGTCGCGGCAGGCCTGGAAGGGTGGCGGGATGGACTCTCCGGCCGGGCCCCAGACCTGGCCCAGCAGCCGTGCACGCAGCGCGTCGACGCCGCCGACATGGTCGCCATGGTGGTGGGTCACTAGAATGCCCGCCAGTTCCAGCCCTGCTGCATCGAGACCCGCCGCTACCGGCGCGGACTCGCCCGGATCGACCACCAGCGCCTGCTTGCCGTCGTGCAGCAGCCAGACGTAGTTGTCGGTGAAGGCAGCCAGCGGTGCCAGGGTCAGACGAGCCATGTGGCGGTGTCGGGCAATGCGAGTGCGATGACGGACGAAAAGGCCATTGTAGAGTTAGCCGCCTGGCTGCAGACCGCGCCAGGGCGTCATCTGCTGCAATGGGAAAACGAGCGGCTCGACGCCGCCGTGGCCGATGTTTTCGGCTTCCATGCGCTGCAGCTCGGCATGCCCGAGCTTTCGGGGCTGCGCGCCAACCGCATGCCGCATCGCTGGCTGGGCTTGGAGCAGCATCAGGCCGACGAGGCCTTGGCCAATCCCGCCGTGGCCCTGTTGTGCGACTTCGACGCGCTGCCCTTCGAATCGGCCAGCCTGGATCTGGTGCTGCTGCCGCACACGCTGGAGTTTGCCCCCGACCCGCACCACACCTTGCGCGAGGTCGAGCGCGTGCTGCGTCCGGAAGGGCGGGTGGTGATCACCGGGCTCAATCCGGCCAGCGCCTGGGGGCTGCGGCAGAATCTGGGCCATCTGGTCGGGCGCCTGCCCCTGCGCGACAGACCACCCTATCTGCCCAGCGTCGGCGAGTTCATCGGCTACTGGCGCCTGCGCGACTGGCTGCGCCTGCTCAGCTTCGATGTCGAGGCAGCGGACTTCGGTCTCTATGCGCCGCCGCTGCGCAGCGAGAAGTGGCTGCGTCGCTGGGACTGGATCGAGCCGGTAGGTCGCCACTGGTGGCCGGTGCTGGGTGCGGTGTATTTCATCGTCGCGGTCAAGCGCGTGCATGGCATGAGGCTGGTGGGCCTCAGGCGTGCGGCCAAGTCGCGCGTCAAGGCACGCGCCGCCGTGGCGCTGAATCAGCACCGCATGGCCCTGCTGCCGGCGCCGCCTGCCCAGCACCAAAGCAACGAACGAAGCAAAGAACCCAGCGCATGACCCAGTCCCACGCCGAACACACTGCCGCTCCTGCCGCTCCTGCCGCTCCTGCCGCCAAGCGGCCCGCGATGCCCAAGCCCACGGTGATCGTCTACACCGATGGCGCCTGCAAGGGTAATCCGGGGCCAGGCGGCTGGGGCGCCTGGCTGCGCTCCGGCGAGCACGAGAAGGAACTGTTCGGCGGCGAGCGCAGCACGACGAACAACCGCATGGAGCTCACCGCGGTGATCGAGGCGCTGGCCTCGCTCAAGCGCAGCTGCAAGGTTGCCGTCTACACGGACAGCGAGTACGTGCGCAAGGGCATGACCGAGTGGATGAGCGGCTGGCAGCGGCGTGGCTGGAAGACGGCCGACGGCAAGCCGGTGAAGAACATGGAGCTCTGGCAGCGTCTGGATGCGCTGCGCAAGCTGCATGAAGTGGACTGGCACTGGGTGCGCGGACACACCGGCGACCCGGGCAACGAGCGAGCCGACGCGCTGGCCAACCGCGGGGTGCCCGGCTCTTGAAGGTGTCTTGTGCGCATTGCGCGCAACTGACGCCATCCAAGCGGCCAAAGCCGTGCTTGATGCCCTGAGGGCCGACGTCGGTGGCTCTTCGCCGTTACAGTGCGCGGTCTGGCGCAATGCCAAGCAGAAGAGTAGAGGCTCATGAAACTGCATCGTGTGGTGGCCGTGGTGGCCATCGTGGGGCTGGGTGGACTGGCCTATTGGTGGCAACACAAGCCGGCAGCGCGCGGCGAGGCTGCAGCGCCCGGTGCGCCGGCCGCGCCCTCGCGCGCTGGCGGGCCGGGTGGTCCCGGTGGCCCTGGCGGCCCGGTGACGGTCGAGGCCGGAAAAGTCGAGCAGATGGCGCTGGCTGACGACGCCCAGGGTGTGGGCACGCTGCGGGCGCGTCAGGCGGTGATGCTGCGTCCCGAGGTCAGCGGTCGCGTCGTCAAGCTGGGCTTCGCGGACGGACAGCGCGTTGCTGCAGGCCAGCTGCTGGTGCAGCTCGAGGACAGCCTGCAGGCGGCACAGCTGCAGCAGGCGCAGGCCCAGGCCGACGTTGCGCGCACGCAGCTGCAGCGCAACCGCGAGCTGCTCAGCCAAGGCTTCATCAGTGCCAGCGCGGTGGACCAGGCCGAGGCCACGCTGAAGGTGGCTGAGGCGCAGGTGGCGCTGAACAAGGCGCAGCTGCAGCGCATGCAGGTTCGCGCGCCGTTCGCAGGCACGGCCGGCATCCGGGTGGTGAACCTGGGCGACTATGTGAAGGACGGTGCCGATCTGGTGGCCGTCGAGGACAACTCGGCGATGTGGGTGGACTTCCGCTTGGCCGAGCGCTTCATGCCCCGGCTGAAGATCGGGCAGGAGGTCGAGGTGGTGTTGGATGCGCTGCCCGGCAAGGGCTTCAAGGCGCGCATCGAGGCGCTGGACACGCAACTGGATACGAACGGTCGCTCGATCCTGGTGCGGGCTCGCCTGGTCGGCGACACCGGCGCGCTGCGCTCCGGCCAGTTCGCCCGCGTGCGCGTGGTCTTTGCGTTGCGCGAGCAGGCCCTGGTCGTGCCCGAGGAGGCGCTGGTACCGATGGGCGGTCAGCAGTACGTGGTCAAGCTGGTGCCCGGGCCGGAGGGCAAGGGGCTGGTGTCGCAACGCATCGAGGCCAAGCTGGGCGTGCGCGTGGCAGGCAAGGTCGAACTGCTCGAGGGTGTGAAAGCCGGTGATCTGGTGGCGACGGCCGGGCAGGGCCGCCTGATGCGCGGTCCGGCGCAACCGGTCAAGTTGGTGGACTTGTCGGCCCGCGCCCCGGCTGCTCCGGCATCGGCGCCGGGTCGCGCCGCAAGCGCCGCCTCGCGCTGAGGGAGGCCAGGCGATGCGTATTTCCGAGATCTCGATCCGCCGTCCGGTCTTCGCGACGGTGATGTCGCTGCTGCTGCTGCTGGTGGGCCTGGTGTCCTTCGGCAAGCTCAGCCTGCGTGAGTACCCGCGCATCGACGAGCCGGTGGTCACGGTCAGCACAAGACTGGTCGGCGCCTCCTCCGAGGTCATCGAGTCGCAGGTGACTAAGCCGCTGGAGGATTCGATCTCCGGCATCGACGGTGTGGACATCCTCACCTCGATCTCGCGTTCCGAGCAGAGCCAGATCACGGTGCGCTTCAAGCTCGAGAAGAACCCGGACGACGCCGCCGCCGACGTGCGCGACCGCGTCGCGCGCGTGCGCGGCCGCCTGCCCGAGGCGGCGGACGAGCCGGTGGTGGCCAAGGTCGAGGCCGATGCCACGCCGACGATCTGGCTGGCCTTCACCAGCGAAACGCTCAACCCGCTGGAGATCACCGACCTGGTCAACCGCGTCGTCAAGCCGCGCCTGCAGACCATTCCCGGCGTGGCTGACGTGCAGATCGGCGGCGACCGCAAGTACGCGATGCGCATCTGGCTGGATGCCGACCGCCTGGCTGCCTACAGGTTGACCGTGCAGGATGTCGAAGACGCGCTGCGCCGCCAGAACCTGGAGGTGCCGGCGGGACGCATCGAGAGCGTGCAGCGTGAGTTCAACGTCACCGCGCGCACCGACCTGAACACGGTGGCGCAGTTCGGCGAGGTGGCGCTGCGCCAGGTGAACGGCTACACGGTGCGGCTCAAGGACGTGGCGCGCATCGAGGAGGCAGCGGCCAGCGAGCGCTCGCGCGTGCGCCTGAACGGCGTCCCCTCGGTCTCCACCGGCGTGATCCGCCAGGCTACCGCCAATCCGCTGGAGGTCTCGGCCGGCGTGCGCGCGATGCTGCCGCGCATCCAGGAAGACCTGCCGGCCTCCATCGTGGTGCGCCCGGCCAATGACAACTCGGTCTTCATCGACCGCTCGATCAAGTCGGTCTACCAGACCATCGCCGAGGCGGTGGTGCTGGTCGCGCTGGTGGTGTTCGTCTTCCTGCGCACGCTGCGCGCCTCGTTCATCCCGCTGGTGACGATTCCGGTCAGCCTGATCGGCAGCTTCGCGCTGATGGCGGCGGCTGGTTTCACCGTCAACACGCTGACGCTGCTGGCCCTGGTGCTGGCCATCGGCCTGGTGGTGGACGATGCCATCGTGGTGCTGGAGAACATCTTCCGCCACATCGAGGAGGGGCTTGAGCCCTTCCAGGCGGCGCTCAAGGGCGCCAAGGAGATCGGCTTCGCGGTGGTGGCGATGACGATGACGCTGGCGGCGGTGTTCGCGCCGCTGGCCTTCACGCCCGGTCGCACCGGGCGGCTGTTCACCGAGTTCGCGCTGACGCTGGCCGGCGCCGTGATCGTCTCGGGCTTCGTCGCGCTGACGCTGACGCCGATGATGTGCAGCAAGCTGCTGCGCCACAACCCGAACCCGACCCGCTTCGACACCGGCATGGAAAAGGTGCTGGTCTGGATCAGCGATCGCTATGCGGCCGTGCTGCGCATGGCGCTGCGTCACCGCTGGTTCGTCGTGCTGGTGATGCTGGCCTCGGGCGCGGGCAGCTGGTGGCTGTTCAGCAATGCCAAGTCCGAGCTGGCGCCGCAGGAGGATCGCGGTGTGATCTTCATGCCCATCAGTGCGCCGGATGGGGCGACGCTGGACTTCACCGCGCGCTATCTGGATGCGATCGATGGCATTGCTGCCAAGTATCCGGAGTTCGATCGCCGCTTCATGTTCCTGGGCGGTGGCCAGGTCTCGCAAGCCACCGGGATCCTGCGCACGGTGGACTGGTCCGAGCGCGACATCAGCACCCAGGACCTGGCCCGCAAGCTGCAGCCGCAGCTGAGCCAGCTGCCGGGCGTGACCGCCTTCCCGGTGACGCCGCCCAGCCTGGGGCAGGGCTTCCGCGAGCGGCCGATCAACTTCGTCATCGTCAGCAACGACAGCTATGCCAACCTCGCACGCGTGACGCAGGAGTTCATGGCCGCGATGGCCAAGAACCCCGGCTTCGTCTCGCCCGACAATGATCTGCGGCTGAACAAGCCGGAGATCTTCCTGGAGGTCGATCGCGAGCGCGCGGCCGATCTGGGCGTCAGCGTGGACCAGGTGGCGCGCACCGTCGAGACCATGCTGGGCGGCCGTGCGGTGACGCGCTACAAGCGCGATGCCGACCAGTACGACGTGCTGGTGCAGACCGATGCGCAGGGCCGCACCACGCCAGAGCACATCGACAAGCTCTTCGTGCGCGGCCGCAACGAGACCATGATCCCGCTGGCCAGCCTGGTGAAGGTGCGCGAGGCAGTGAGCCCGCGCGAGCTGAATCACTTCAACCAGCGCCGCTCGGTGTCGATCACCGCCAATCTGGCGCCGGGCTATGCGCTGGGCGAGGCGCTGCAGTTCATGGACAAGACCGCGCGCGACATTCTGCCGGTGGGCTATGCGACCGAGCTCAACGGCGTGTCCCGCGAGTACCGTGCGTCGAGCGGGGCGCTGGGCGTCGTCTTCGTGCTGGCCTTGCTGTTCATCTTCCTGGTGCTGTCGGCGCAGTTCGAGAGCTTCGTCGACCCTCTCGTGATCATGCTGTCGGTGCCGCTGTCCATGGTCGGCGCGCTCGCGGCGCTGCAGTGGAGCGGCGGCACGCTGAACGTCTATTCGCAGATCGGCCTGATCACGCTGGTGGGGTTGATCACCAAGCACGGCATCCTGATCGTCGAGTTCAGCAACCAGCTGCGCATCCAGGGCAAGAGCACGATGGAGGCGGTGGTCGAGGCGGCGGCGCTGCGCCTGCGGCCCATCCTGATGACGACCGGCGCGATGGTGCTGGGGGCGGTGCCGCTGGCGCTGGCGACTGGCGCCGGTGCCGAGAGCCGTCAACAGATCGGCTGGGTGATCGTCGGCGGCATGACGGTGGGCACGCTGCTGACCATCTTCGTCGTGCCCGTGGTCTACACGCTGTTGGCGCGCAAGCGCATTCCGGGCGAAATCAGCACGCCGGCGCTTGCGTCCTGAGCGTCAGGCGCGCGGCGCTGGGCGGCGGCGTGCCGTCGGCCAGCTTCAGCCGCCCGGCTTGGCCGGACTCTTGAATTCGCGCAGTCCGGCCAGATCGATCACCTCGATGCCGCGCCGGCTCACGGCCAGCATGCCGGCCGACTCCAGCCGCTGAAGTGCTGCGTTGGCACGCTGGCGCGAGACGCCGGCGAGCTGTCCGACCTCGGCCTGGCGCAGATCCAGGAAAGGACCCAGCTCGGGATACAGCTCGGGGTTGTAGAGCGCGGCCAGACTGCGCGCCACGCGCTCGGTCGCGTCGTGCAGGCGTGCGTTGCACAGCTGGGCGACGAAGCAGCCCATCCGCGCATTGAGCAACTGCTGCAGATAGTGGTTGAAAGGCAGGCTGGTGGCGCGCAGCCAGTCGAAGGTTTCGCGCGGCACCAGCGCCAGGCGGCTGTCGCGCAGCGCCACGCCGTCGTACTGCCAGCGCCCGCGCCTGATCAGCGTGCCCTCGCCGAACCAGCCGCCCGGTGCTGTGCCGATCAGCGTGGTCTCGCGTCCCTGGTCCGAGTAGATGCTCATCTTGCCGAAGCCGCTGATCAGGCCTATCCAGTACTCGGCCGGCTCGCCGATGCGCACGATGGCCTGACCGGCGGCGACGCTGCGCTCGCGACTGTCGGCGACGACGCGCGCCAGCTCGGCAGCGCCGAGATTGCGACCCCAGACCGAACGCTCCAGCATTTCATGCAGCTTCATGGCACCCATTCTAGGAAGGCCGGGCGCCTAGAATCCCCGCATTCCGTCAAGAAAGCCTTCTGCGAGATGAGCATCAAGAGCGACAAGTGGATCCGCCGCATGGCCGAGCAGCACGGCATGATCGAACCCTTCGAGCCGGGCCAGGTGCGCAACGCGCCGGACGGTCACAAGATCGTCAGCTACGGCACCAGCAGCTACGGCTACGACATCCGCTGCGCGCGCGAGTTCAAGGTGTTCACCAACATCCACAGCACCGTGGTCGACCCGAAGAACTTCGACGAGAAGAGCTTTGTCGACGTGGAGAGCGATGTCTGCATCATCCCGCCCAACAGCTTCGCGTTGGCGCGCACGGTGGAGTACTTTCGCATCCCGCGCAATGTGCTGACCATCTGCCTGGGCAAGAGTACCTACGCGCGCTGCGGCATCATCGTCAACGTCACGCCATTCGAGCCCGAGTGGGAGGGTTATGTGACGCTGGAGTTCAGCAACACCACGCCGCTGCCGGCCAAGATCTACGCTGGTGAGGGCTGCGCGCAGGTGCTGTTCTTCGAGAGCGACGAGGTCTGCGAGACCAGCTACAAGGACCGCGGCGGCAAGTACCAGGGTCAGCGCGGCGTGACGCTTCCCAAGACTTGAGCACAAGGCCCCAGCGAGGGCAGGAATAGGGGGACTTCGCCCCCCTTTTTCGTGCTCAAGTTTTGCGCCGAGGCGGCAAGATGCTCGACATACCAGTCCACTGCCTGGAGTGTCCGATGATCGTTCCGCTGCATTTGCTGCCAGAAGGCACCCACATCGTGCCGACGCTGCCCGACTTCGGCGCGAACCTGGGCGTCACGGTCGAAAGCCTGGACCTCGGCATGCCGGTGGCTGGTGCCGTTTCCCTGCCGGAGCTGATGGAGTTGCAGACCCTGCTACAGGCCGAAGGGCAGAGCCTGCAGCCCACCCGCATGCTCTACGACCGCCTCTATGCGCTCGAGCGCCTGGCCGCGGCGCATGCCTGTGCCAATCCGCTGCTGCGCGAACGCGCCCTGCGGCTTTTCGATCGCTACCAGCAGGCCGGTGAGTGGATCGGATTGGTGCACTGAGCGCGCCCTCCGACCCCTGCTGCACCCGCCTCGACGCAGCCTGATGGGTTTGCGGGTCGCATGACGAAGCCCTGCGATGCAGGGCTTTTGTTCGTGGCCGCCCGTCTGATTCGGAGGGATTCAGACGGCACAGAGCCAGTCGCAGCGCAGCCGGCCCTGGCGGTGGAGCAATTGCCGCGAGCGCACATACAAGTGCGGCAGCAGGGTCGCCAGCAGCAGGGCGGGCAGCAAGAGCCAAGCCTGCAGCATCAATGTGCCCGGCAGCGCCACCCATCCGACGACCCAGGCGCTCAGAATCAGGTTCCAGGCCTCCAGCTCGACACGATGCTGCTCGCCGTGCAACACCAGCCAGCGCTTGATCTGTGCGAGTTGCTTGAGCGTCATGCTGCACCTCGGTGTCAGTTTGGTGTCAGCCACTATGACGCATCTGCGCCTCGTCCGCCAGCCGAAATGCGGTCGTCCAGCCCTGCAATCAGGTGTTTGCGGCGGGACTTGTCATCTTGGCTACACATTGGCTGAGGACACTCCGCCGCTGCCGCAAGGCGATGTCCGGGCTTCATTGGCATCGAACTTGCAAATCGGCTCACGGTCGACTGGCGGTCAACGGAATGGACAATGGTGGCAGCCATAAGCGGGTGCCGCGCACAAGTGGGTAGTTTCTCGGTGTTGGAAATTTCCGATCCCAAACGTTTGCACTCGGTTGGCTGCTAGATTCACGTACAACGGCCCAGACTGGGCGCGGCATGCCTTTCTCTTGTTGGAGTCATTGAAATGAACAGCAACTACTCTCTCTTCGCGAGAACCGCCCTGGCAGCGGCGACGGCGATCGTCGCCGCCGCTCCAGCTCTGGCGCAGAACACCACCGCGGCGATCGGCGGGCGCGTGGTCGGCACCGACGGCAAGCCCGTGGCTGGCGCCAGCGTCTCCATCGTGCATCGCGAGTCGGGTTCGGCCAACACCGTGGTGACCGATGCGGAAGGTCGCTATGCGGCGCGCGGTCTGCGCGTCGGCGGCCCCTACACGATCACGGTCGTCAAGGGCGATGCCCGCGAAGCTCGTGACGGCGTGTTCCTCGCTCTGGCCGAGAGTCTGAATCTCGACCTGCGTCTGGGCGCCCAGCAACTCAGCGCCGTGACCGTCACCGGCTCGAGCGCGTCGCTGGGTCGTTTCAACGCAGGCGCGACCGGCGCCGGCACCAGCCTGGGGCGCCAGGAGATCGACGCCTATGCGTCCATCGCGCGCAATCTGCAGGACTACGCCCGTATCGATCCGCGCCTTGCGCAGACGGACAAGGAGCGTGGCGAAATTTCCGCGCTGGGTCAGAACTCGCGCTTCAACTCGGTGACCATCGACGGTGTGCGTACCAACGACACTTTCGGTCTGGAAGCGAACAACCTGCCGACGGCCAAGCAGCCGATCTCGATCGACGCGATCCAGTCGGTGCAGGTGAACCTGTCCAACTTCGATGTGACGCAGCAGGGCTACACCGGCGCCAACATCAACGCCGTCACCAAGTCCGGCACCAACGACCTCAAGGGCAGCGTCTACTACGTCTATCGCGACGACGGTCTGGTCGGCCAGCGCTTCAACCGTGCCAACAGCACGAAGTTCGACGTTGCACCCTTCAAGGAAACCACCGTGGGCGCCACGCTCGGCGGTGCGCTGGTCAAGGACAAGCTGTTCTTCTTCGCCAGCGTCGAGGAACTCAAGAGCAACCGTGCCCAGCCTGAATTTGGCCCGGTCGGCTCTGAGCTGACGAACGTCGCCATCTCGCAGTCGGCCATCGACCAGCTGAAGAACCTGGCCAAGAGCCAGTACGGCATCGACGTCGGCGATCCGCGCGGCGAATCGCTGCTCAACGTGAAGGACGCGCTGCTCAAGCTGGACTGGAACATCAGCGACAAGCACCGCGCCAATGTGCGTTTTGCCCGCACCGAGCAGAGCGAGACCAACGGCGGCAGCTTCGGCGGCTACAGCACGACCAGCCTGCAGCTGACCTCGGCTTGGTACCAGCAGGTGAAGACGCTGGATACGGTGGTCGCTCAGTTGTTCTCCGACTGGACGGACAACTTCTCCACCGAGCTGAAGGTCTCGAGCCGCGACTACAACAGCGTGCCCGAGAACAACGCCAACCTGCCGGCGATGGCATTGCGCTTCACCGGCCCCGCGCCTGCCGGCTCGCCGGCGGGTGTCAACACCGGCACGCGTTTCCTGAACTTCGGCACTGAGCGCAGCCGTCATTTCAACGAGCTCGACACCAAGACCACCAACGCCTACTTCGGCGCAAACTGGCTGCTGGGCGACCATGAGCTGAAGTTTGGCGCCGACATCGAGCGCAACAAGGTCTTCAACGCCTTCTTCCAGGACACCAAGGGCAACTACACCTTCGGGTGCGAGAACTCGTCGGCCACCTTCACCTACAGCTTCGGTGCGATCAACTGCAGCACCGCCACCGCGGCGCAGATGGAAGCTGCGGTGCTGGAGAACTTCCTGCGCGGGCGTCCGTCGAGCTTCACCGTGCAGGTGCCGGTGGCCGGCACCACGCTGGCCCAGGGTGCTGCACGTTGGACCTTGGACACGACCGGCCTGTTCCTGCAGGACACCTGGACGGTGAACAAGCAGCTGACCGTGACCGCCGGCGCCCGCGTGGACCAGCTCTCCACCTCGGACAAGCCGACCTACAACGCCGCCGCTGCTCAGCCCTTGGTGGCCGGCAGCGTCACCGGCGCCAGCACCGTCGCACGCAACACTGGCGGCTTCGGCCTGGACAACTCGCGTAGCGTGGACGGCGAGAAGCTGGTGCAGCCGCGCCTGAGCTTCAACTACGCCTTCGATCCGGTTGAGAAGCGCAAGTCGCAGCTGCGCGGCGGCCTGGGCCTGTTCCAGGGTGCAGCTGCCAACGTCTGGATTTCGAACCCGTACTCGAACACCGGCCTGGCCACACGCATCATCTCTTGCGGCACGTCCGGTTTCAGCGCCTGCCCGGCCACCGGCGGCGTGCTCAGCGTCGATCCGAACAACCAGCCGACCAACTTCACCGGCAACCAGCCGGCGGCCAACGTGGACTTCCTCGCGCCCGGCATGGGTCAGCCCTCGGTGTGGAAGTTCAATGTCGCCTACGACGCCGAGCTGCCCTGGTTCGGCCTGGTGGCTGGCGCCGAGTGGGTGCACACCAAGGTCAACAGCGGCATCTACTACCAGCACCTGAACCTGGGTGGCGCCACCAAGACTGGCGTGGATGGTCGTCAGATGTTCTGGATGCCCCAGGCCTACAACCCGGCCTGCTGGAACACCAGCGGCTCCCTGTCGACCAGCGGCGCCTGCTCGGGCTCGCGCGCTCGCGCGCTCAGCAATGCGGCCTACAACAACGTGCTGATGGCTTCCGAGACCAAGAAGGGCGGCGGCGACGCGATCACGCTGTCCTTGTCCGGTCCGGTTCGGAACGGCTTCGGCTGGCAAGTGGCCTACACGCGCACCGACGCGACCGAGGTGAGCCCGCTGACCTCGTCGGTGGCCAACTCCAACTTCAACTCGCGCGCAGTCTTCAACCCTAACGAGGACGTCGATGCGAACTCGGCCTATCTGGTGCGCGACCGTATCAGCGCTGCCGTCAACTGGAGCAAGTTCTTCGTCGAGAAGTACAAGACGACCGTCGGCCTGTTCTACGAAGGTCGCAAGGGCAAGCCGTACAGCTGGACTTACCTGAACGACATGAACGGCGATGGCGTCAGCGGCAATGACCTCATGTACATCCCGTCGGCACCCGGTGCCTCTGGCGTGGTGTTTGCCGGTGCCACCGCTGCCGACCGTGCTGCGGCGGAAGCACGCTTCTGGGACATCGTCAACGCCAGCCCGGAGCTGAGCAGCTCCAAGGGCCGCGTGGTCAGCCGCAACGGCAGCTTCTCGCCGTTTGTGAGCACCTTCGACCTGCGCCTGAGCCAGGAAGTGCCGGGCTTCACCAGCAAGCACAAGGGTGTGGTGAGCTTCGACATCCTGAACTTCGGCAACCTGCTGCACAGCCGTTGGGGCCGCATCAACGAGATCGGCTTCAACTCCGGTGGTGGCCAGCGTCGCGGCTTCGTGAACTACGCCGGCGTGGATGCCAACGGCAACTACGTCTACGCGGTGAACAATTCGGTGACCGACTACACCCTGCGTCAGGTCAAGGGCGAGTCGCAGTGGGCGATCCAGATCACCGCTCGCTACGAGTTCTGATCTCGGTGAACCGCGCCGCCTGAGTGCATCGCGCTCGGGCGGCAGGCCTGAAGAGAAGAGCGGCGCCACGGCGGCCGCTCTTTTTTTTTTCGCCCTATTGCTGCTGCTTGCGGCGCAGCTTCTCGAGCTCGCGCTCGAGCATGCGCTCTTCCATGCCCGCGCCTTGCAGCGCGATCAGGGTGACGATGCCGTGGATGGCCAGGCCCAGGCCCCAGCCGTAGAGCGGGAACTGGTGCCAGCGGTGGCCGCCGGTCCAGCCATTGAGTACGAACAATCCGACATTGACCAGCACGAAGACCAGCAGGTGGGTCAGGAAGCCCATCTTCAGGCCTACGCGGCGCTTCGCTTCCCGCATCAGGCGGCTGTCCTTGTCTTCCGGCTTGTCCATCATGTCCATGCTGCTTTCTCCCTGAAGAAATGACCGCGGCGGGTCGATGGCTTGCATGATCCCGCCGCCGACGCCGCCGCACCATCCGCAAGCGACGAACGGCAAGCCGGCGTCGCGAGGCGACAGCGCCGAGGCGCGAAGCGTTCGCGGCTACAGGCCCTTGAACTGCTGCGCATACATGCGACTGACCGCCAGCCGTTCTGGGCGCTGGCGCAGATGCAGCGTCAGCCGGCCGGACTCGTCGCGCAATGCGCGTTCCACAGCGTCGATGCGCACGATGGTGCTGCGATGCACCTGCCAGAACTGCTGCATGTCCAGCTGCGGCAGCAGCTCGCGCAGCGAGGCCCGCACCAGGTACTCGCGATCTGCCGTGAGCACGCGCACGTACTTGTCTGCGGCCTCGAAGTAGACGATGTCGGCGACCGGCACCATCTGGATCGCGTTGCCCGTGGCCACCTGCAGCAGGCGCAGCGGCTGCGGCTGCGCCAGCACTGCGGCTGGCGAGCCGGCAGCGCCCAGCCCGGGTGCAGCCAGCAGCTGGCGCAGCTGCGCCAGCATGCCGGCTTCAGCCGTGCCGCCGTCCTGGCCGCTGCGGCGCTGGCCCAGGGCTTCGCGCAGCCGGGCGCAGCAGCGCGCCAGTCGCTCGGCCTGCACCGGCTTGAGCACATAGTCGATGGCTGCACTGTCGAAAGCCTGCAGCGCGTACTGGTCATAGGCGGTGACGAAGACGATCAGCGGCAAGGGCTGGCCTTCGGGCCAGTCCTCCGCCAGCGCCTGGGCCAGCTCCAGCCCGGTCATGCCGGGCATGCGGATGTCCAGAAAGCAGATGTCGGGCTTGCGCCGCAGCGCGGCGTCCAGTGCCTGCGGTCCGTTGCCGGCCATCGCCACGATCTCCAGCTGCGGCCACAGGCGGCCGAGCTCCTGGCGCAGCTGCTCGGCGAGCAGGAGCTCGTCCTCGGCGATCAGGGCGGTGGCGTGCGGGTTTGCGGTGGTGTCGGCAGGGTTCATGGGGTGCTCTCGTGCGCTGGTGCCGCCAGCAGTCGTGGCAGTGTGATGCAGGCCAGGGTGCCGCCCTGCGCGTCGTCGGCGGCGCCGATCTCGAAACGGGCCTTCGGGCCGTACTGGGCCGCCAGCCGCGCGCGCACCTGGTCCAGGCCGAACTGCGTGCCGGTGCCGGCCCCGCCCGGATGGAAGCCGGCGCCGGTGTCGCGCACGCGCAGCACCAGCTGGTCTTCCTGCAGGGCTGCGCTGATGCGCAGCTCGCCGCCTTCCACATGCGGCTCAAGGCCGTGCTTGATCGCGTTCTCGACCAGCGGCTGCAGCAGCAGCGGCGGCAGGGTCAGGCCGGCCAGTTCGGGCGGCAGGTCGAGCTGGGGACGCAGCCGGGCACCCATGCGCACCTGCATCAGCGCCAGATAGTCCTTCAGCCGTGCGAATTCCTCGGCCAGCGTGTGGCTGCCGACGCGCGAGGCGCTGAGCGTGGCACGCAGGAAGGCAATCAGATGGTCCAGCATGTCCTGGGCGCGCTGCGGGTCCAGGCTGATCAGCACACGCAGGTTTGCCAGCGTGTTGAACAGCATGTGCGGTTCCAGTTGCGCTTCCAACAGGCGCAGCTGCGCCTCGGCCGCCTGGCGCTGCAGTGTCTGCGCGCGCGCCTCGGCCGCCTCGATGCGGCCGCGGCCGACGTAGTAAAAGGTCAGCGCGAAGCCCGGCAGCAGCGAGATCAGCATGATGGTCAGCGCACGGCGCAACGTGCTGTTGTGCAGGCCGGCCGACTGGTGGCCGGTCACCAGATTGGCCAGCTCGTTGCCCAGCGTGTAGCCGATCCATGTTCCGGCCACGAGGCTGAAGATCATGGCCGGCCAGCCTGGCCAGTCGGATGCGCGCGCATCGGGCCCGCGCCGCTGCGCCAGCAGCCAGCCGCAGCCATAACGCAGCCCCTGCACGCACAGCGCGCAGCTGACGCTGATGAAGGCGCTGTAGATCAGCGTCGGCCGCCAGGACTGGCCGAAGACGATGACCAGGCCAGTGCTGACGATCAGCGTGATGCCGGCCACGATGGCCAGCTGGCGCAGGATGTGGTGCAACCAGGAGTGAGTGCGGTCAGTTGCCGGGTTCATGCGAGACGGCGGAATGGAGGTTCATGTCGGACGCTTTGCTGGACCGGCCGGACTGTGGTGCCTCTGAGCTCCGCCTGCCAGCGGCATGCGACGAAGCCGCCTGCAGCGTCGTGAGCTGCAGGCGCAGGGCGTGAACGTCGAGGGCGGACGATGGCTGCGTTCAACGCCGCCGCGAGCCGCCGCCCAGCAGCGAGCCCAGCACGCCGCGCACGATCTCGCGCCCGACCGAGGAGCCGATGCTGCGGATCGCCGACTTGGCCGCCGCCTCGGCCAGCCCTTCGCGGCGGCCGCCGCGCGGGCCGGTGGAGCCGAAGAGCACGTCCTTCAGGCCGTCGAGCATGGCGTTGCCGCTGCCTTCGGCCGGGGCGGGTTGCTGACCCACTGGGCCTGCTGGGCCGGCCTTGGCGCCGCCGTTGCCCGCGGCAGGTGCGGCCTGGCCCGAGGCCGCGGCGCGGCCCTTGAGCTGCTCGTAGGCCGACTCGCGGTCCACCGCCTTCTCGTAGACGCCGGCGACCAGCGAGTTCTGCAGCAGCGCGGCGCGCTGCTGCGGCGTGATCGGGCCGATCTGGCTGCCCGGCGGCAGCACATAGGCGCGCTCCGTGATGCTGGGCCGGCCCTTCTCATCGAGCAGGCTGACCAGCGCTTCGCCGACGGCCAGCTCGGTGATCGCCGCCTCGATGTCCAGTCCGGGCTTGGGTCGCATGGTCTCGGCCGCCGACTTGACGGCCTTCTGGTCGCGCGGCGTGAAGGCGCGCAGCGCATGCTGGATGCGGTTGCCCAGCTGGCCCAGCACGGTGTCGGGGATGTCCAGCGGGTTCTGCGTCACGAAGTAGACGCCCACGCCCTTGGAACGCACCAGGCGCACGACCAGCTCGATGCGCTCGACCAGCGCCGCCGGTGCGTCCTTGAAGAGCAGGTGCGCCTCGTCGAAGAAGAACACCAGCTTGGGTTTGTCGAGGTCCCCCACCTCGGGCAGGGTCTCGAACAGCTCCGAGAGCATCCACAGCAGGAAGGTGGCATAGAGGCGCGGCGCCGCCATCAGCTTGTCGGCGGCGAGGATGTTCACCACGCCGGCGCCGCCCTCGGTCTGCATGAAGTCCGCGATATTGAGCATGGGCTCGCCGAAGAACTTGTCGCCGCCCTGGCTCTCGATCTGCAGCAGGCCGCGCTGGATCGCGCCGATCGACGCGGCGCTGACATTGCCGTACTCGGTGGTGTACTGGCTGGCGTTGTCGCCGACATGCTGCAGCATCGCGCGCAGGTCCTTCAGGTCCAGCAGCAGCATGCCGGCGTCGTCGGCGATCTTGAAGACCAGGTTGAGCACGCCGGCCTGGGTCTCGTTGAGCGCCAGCATGCGCGCCAGCAGCAGCGGGCCCATGTCCGACACGGTGGCGCGCACCGGGTGGCCCTGTTCGCCGAACACGTCCCACAGCGTCGTGGGGCAGGCCAGGGGCGTCGGCGGTTCGATGCCTCGGTCCTTCAACACTGCGAGCAGCTTCTCACTGGGCTTGCCGGCCTGCGAGATGCCGGTCAGGTCGCCCTTCACGTCGGCCATGAAGACCGGCACGCCGATCCTGGAGAAGTTCTCGGCCAGCGTCTGCAGGCTGATGGTCTTGCCGGTGCCGGTGGCGCCGGTGATCAGGCCGTGGCGGTTGGCCAGCGCAGGCAGCAGCAGGCACTCGGTCTCGCCGTGACGGGCCAGCAGGATGGGGTCGGCCATGGGTGCTCTCCAGGGGGACGATGTGTCGCCGGGTAAAATTGCGGCCAGTCTATCCAACAAACACCGAGGCGCCGGCCCAGCAGGGCCGGCTTGCGCTCGTCAGGAGCAGAAGCGAATGGCAGGTCATTCCAAATGGGCCAATATCCAGCACCGCAAGGGTCGACAGGACGAAAAGCGGGGCAAGGTCTGGACCCGGTTGACGCGTGAAATCATCGTCGCGGCCCGCCAGGGCGGCGGCGACGTGGCGATGAACCCACGCCTGCGTCTGGCCATTGACAAGGCCAAGGCCGCCAACATGCCGGCCGACAACATCAAGCGCAACGTCGACAAGGCCACCGGCAACCTCGACGGCGTGACCTATGAGGAAATCCGCTATGAGGGCTACGGCATAGCCGGCGCGGCCATCATCGTCGACTGCATGACCGACAACCGTGTGCGCACCGTGGCCGAAGTGCGCCACGCCTTCAGCAAGTACGGCGGCAACCTGGGTACCGAAGGCTCGGTGGCCTTCCAGTTCAAGCATTGCGGCCAGCTGGTCTTCGCGCCCGGCACCTCGGAAGACAAGGTGATGGAGGTGGCGCTGGAAGCCGGCGCCGAGGACGTGATCACCGACGAGGACGGTGCCATCGAGGTGCTGACCGCGCCGGGCGACTTCGAGGCGGTGAAGAACGCGCTGGAAGCCGCCGGCCTGAAGCCCGAGATGGCCGAAGTCACGATGCGTGCCGAGAACACCATCGAGCTGACCGGCGACGACGCCGCGCGCATGCAGAAGCTGCTCGACGTGATCGAGGACCTGGACGACGTCCAGGACGTGTTCCACAACGCGAGCATCGAAGCATGAGCCCCCACACTCGCATTCACTCGCTGCCCCCCGCGGGGGCGTCCGCCCTCCTTGGGACGGCCCAGCGGAGGTCGGCATGAAAGTCCTGGTGATCGGCAACGGCGGCCGCGAGCATGCGCTGGCCTGGAAGCTCGCCCAGGGCGAGCGCGTCAGCCAGGTCTTCGTCGCCCCCGGCAACGGCGGCACTGCGCACGACCCGCGGCTGAAGAACGTCGCACTGACGGACGTGAAGGCGCTGGCGGACTTCGCTGAAGAGCAGAAGATCGCGCTGACCGTGGTCGGCCCCGAAGCCTGGCTGGCGGCCGGCGTGGTGGACGAGTTCCGCGCCCGCGGCCTGCGCATCTTCGGTCCGACGAAGGCGGCCGCGCAGCTGGAATCGAGCAAGGCCTTCGCCAAGGACTTCATGAAGCGCCACGGCATCCCGACCGCGGCCTACGAGACCTTCAGCGATCCGGCCGCGGCCCATGCCTATGTGGACAAGCAGGGCGCGCCCATCGTCATCAAGGCCGACGGCCTGGCGGCGGGCAAGGGCGTGGTCGTGGCGATGACGCTGCAGCAGGCGCACGAGGCAATCGACTGGATCCTGGCGGACAACAAGCTCGGCGTCGTGCACAACGAGGGTGGCGCCCGCGTCGTGATCGAGCAGTTCCTCGAGGGCGAGGAAGCCAGCTTCATCGTGTTGTGTGACGGCAAGAACGTGCTCGCGCTGGCCACCAGCCAGGACCACAAGCGCCTGCTTGACGGCGACGAGGGTCCGAACACCGGCGGCATGGGCGCCTACTCGCCGGCGCCGGTGGTGACGCCCAATGTGCATGCCAAGGCCATGCACGAGATCATCGTGCCGACCATCCAGGGCATGGCCCGCGACGGCGTGCCGTTCACCGGCTTCCTCTATGCCGGTCTGATGATCGACGCCCAGGGCCAGCCGCGCACGGTGGAGTTCAACACCCGCATGGGTGACCCCGAGACGCAGCCCATCATGATGCGGCTGAAGTCCGACCTGTTCGAGGTGCTGATGCACGCCACCGACGGCACGCTGGATCAGGTCGAGCTGCAGTGGGACCGCCGCGTGGCGCTGGGTGTGGTGATGGCCGCGGACGGCTATCCGCTCAATCCGCGTAAGGGCGATGCGATCAGCGGCCTGCCTGCCGACAGCGAGGACGTGATGGTCTTCCATGCCGGCACGGTCGAGAAGGATGGTCAGCTGCTCACCTCGGGCGGCCGCGTGCTCTGCGTGACCGCGCTGGGCGAGTCGGTGCGCACCGCGCAGCAGCTCGCCTACGACACGCTGGGCAGCATCCAGTTCGATGGCAAGCAGTACCGCCGTGACATCGGCCATCGGGCCGTCAAGCGTTGAGCACGGTACTGCAGCAAGCGCCGCAGGCGGCATTGGCGCGTGCGCCGCGCCGCTGGCAAGGCACGCTGATCCCCACGCCCTCGCGCGGCAGCCTGATCGCCCGCGGTCTGCTGGGTCTGTTCGGCTGGCGCGTGCGCTTTGCCGGGCTGGCCGGCGCGCAGGGCGTGATCATGGTCTATCCGCACACCTCGAACTGGGACTTTGTCGTCGGCATCCTTGCCAAGTGGGCGTTGGGCATTCAGGTGCGCTTCTGGGGCAAGGCCAGCCTGTTCCGCGTGCCGGTCTTCGGGCCGTGGCTGCGCTGGCTGGGAGGCGTCGCGGTGAACCGCGGCAACAGCGGCGGCCTGGTGGCTGACACCGTGGCGCAGCTGCGCGCGGCGCGCGAGCGCGGCGAGATGTTCTGGCTGGCGGTGGCGCCCGAGGGCACACGCTCGCCGACAGCTGGTTGGCGCTCTGGTGCCTATCATGTGGCGCTGCAGGCCGGCGTGCCTATCGGCTTGGCGACGCTGGACTTCGGCCGCCGCACCGTGGCGCTGACCGACTACATCGAGCCCAGCGGCGTGGCCGAGGCCGACTTCGCGCTGATGGCCCAGCATCTCGACGGCGTGCGCGGCTGCCGACCGGAGTGCGCTGGCCCGGTTCGCCTGGACGACAGCAAGAACAACAAGAAGGAAAGGCAACGGAGACTGCAATGAATACCCAAGCGGTACGCGACTATCTGCTCGGCCTGCAGCGCGACATCGTCGGCGCGCTGGAACGCATCGACGGCCAGAGCTTCATCAGCGATGGCTGGGAGCGCGAGCCCGGCGGGCGTCTGGAAGGCGATGGCCTGACGCGACTGATCGAGAACGGCGCCGTCTTCGAGCGCGGCGGCTGCAACTTCTCGCATGTGCGTGGCCGCGTGCTGCCGCCCTCGGCCACGCAGCATCGCCCGGAGCTGGCCGGCGCGCCCTTCGAGGCCATGGGCGTCTCGCTGGTGCTGCACCCGCACAATCCCTTCGTGCCGACGGTGCACATGAATGTGCGCATGTTCGCCGCGCTGCCGGCCGGTGCGGCACCGGTGGTCTGGTTCGGTGGCGGCATGGACCTGACGCCTTACTACGGCTACGAGCGCGACGCCCAGCACTTCCACAAGACCTGCAAGTCTGCGCTGGACCCGCATGGCGAGCAGCTCTATCCGCGCTTCAAGGCCTGGTGCGACGAGTACTTCTTCCTGAAGCACCGCGGCGAGCCGCGCGGCATCGGCGGCGTGTTCTTCGACGACTACGCAGAGGGCGGTTTCGACGCGGCCTTCGCGATGCTGCGTTCGGTGGGCGACGCCTTCATCCCGGCCTATGCCCCCATCGTCGAGCGGCGCCAGGGCTATGCCTATGGCGAGCGCGAGCGCGATTTCCAGGCCTATCGCCGCGGCCGCTATGTGGAGTTCAACCTGGTCTTCGACCGCGGCACGCTGTTCGGCCTGCAGAGCGGCGGGCGCACCGAATCCATCCTGATGTCGATGCCGCCACTGGTGAAGTGGCGCTACCAGTGGGAGCCCGAGGCAGGCACGCCGGAAGCCAAGCTCTACACCGACTTCCTGCGCCCGCGCGACTGGGCGCACGAGCAGCCCAGCCACCTCTGGTTGTGAGCAAGACCGGTCTCTTCGGCGGCAGCTTCGATCCGGTCCATCTGGCCCATCTGAGCCTGGCGCGCTGCGCGCTCGATCAGCTGGGGCTGGACCGGCTGCTGTGGCTGCCGGCGGGGCGGCCGTGGCAGAAGCTCCAAGCTGGCACCGGGCGCGGCCTGGCCTCGCCCGAACACCGGCGCGCGATGGTGGCCCTGATGATCGCGGATGAGCCGCGCTTCGCGGTGGACGACAGCGAGCTGGAGCGCGATGGCGCCAGCTACACGATAGACACCGTGCGTGCGCGGCTGGCCCAGCATCCGGGCGAGGAGGTCTTTCTTCTCATCGGTCAGGACCAGTACGCCCGGCTGCACACCTGGCGCGAGTGGCAGGCGCTGCTGGGCCTGGTGACGCTGGCGGTGGCGGCGCGCGCTGACGCGGCGATCGCGCCCAGCGCCGAGGTTGCGGCCGTACCGCATCGCATGCTGCCGGTGGCAATGCCGCCCAGCGTGATTTCTTCAACAGCCGTGCGCGACGCCGCGTCGCGCGGCACAGACATCCGCCCCATGGTGGGCGATGCGGTCGCGGGGTATATTGCCCAGCACCGCCTTTACGGAGCCCCTGGTGGCTCACGGAGCGAGAACTGAATGGACATTCGTAAGCTGCAGCGTGCCATCGTCGATGGTCTGGAAGACGTCAAGGCCCAGAACATCGTGGTATTCAACACCGAGCAACTGTCGCCGCTGTTCGAGCGCGTGATCATCGCGTCGGGCACGAGCAACCGCCAGACCAAGGCGCTGTCGTCCAGCGTGCGCGAGACGGTGAAATCGCGCGGCATGCAGGTGATGCGCACCGAGGGCGAGGACAACGGCGAGTGGATCATCGTGGACTGCGGCGCCGCCGTCGTTCACATCATGCAGCCGGCCATCCGCGACTATTACCACCTGGAAGAGATCTGGGGCGGCAAGCCGGTCAAGCTCAAGCTCGGCAGCGACGAGCCAGCCAAGCTGGTCAAGGCCTCCGAGGACGCCAGTGCTGGGACGCCGGCCAAGAAGGCCAAGCCCGCCGCGACGAAGGCCGCTGCCGGTTCGACCGAGAAGAAGCCGAAGACGGCTGCGGCCAAGACCGCCGCCAAGCCTGCGGCAAAGAAGGCCGCGCCCGCCAAAGCGCCTGCGGCGAAGAAGGCTGCGGCCGGCGGCGCCAAGCCGGCTGCCAAGAAGGTCACCCGCACGGTGGGCGTGAAGAAGGCGGCGGCTGCGCCTGTCAAGACCGTCAAGGTCGGTGCTGCCAAGCCGGCCGCGAAGAAGACCGCAGTGGCGAAGAAGCCGGCCCCTGCTGCGAAGAAGTCCACCGCCAAGCCCGCCGCCAAGCCTGCGGCGAAGAAGGCAGCGGCCAAGCGCGGTTGATCCCGATCGATGCGGCTGTTGCTGCTGGCGGTCGGACAACGCCAACCCCGCTGGGCCGACGAGGCCTACGAGGACTTCGCCAAGCGTTTCCCGCCCGAGCTGCGCCTGGAGCTCAAGGCCGTCAAGGCCGAGCCCCGCGGCGCTGGCAAGAGCGTCGAGCAGATGATGGCCGCCGAGGCGCAACGCCTGGAGGCAGCCTGTCCCAAGGGCGCGCGGCGCCTCATCCTCGACGAGCGCGGCGAGCGCCAGACCACCGTGCAGCTGGCCCAGCGAGTCGAGCGCTGGAAGGCCGACGGCCGCGATGTGGCCATCTTCATCGGCGGCCCGGATGGACTGGACCCGGCGCTGAAGGCCACGGCCGACGAGATGCTGCGCCTGTCGGACCTGACGCTGCCGCATGCCTTCGTGCGCGTGCTGCTGGCCGAGGCGCTGTATCGCGCCTGGTCGGTGCAGGCCGGTCACCCCTATCACCGCGAGTGAGCGCATGAGACGGGGCACTTTTCAGCGCGTCTCGGCTCTGCTCGGCCTTGCGCTGGCGCTGGGCCTGGCCGTTGCGGCAGGCGTTTCGGCGCAGACGCCGGCGCGCCTGAGCGTGGCCGGCGACGTGGCCTTTCCGCCGTATTCCTATCTGGTGGCCGGCCAGCCGGCCGGCATCGACGTGGACATCTTGGCCGAGCTGTCGCGGCGCACCGGCATCGAGTTCGATATCCAGCTCGCGCCCTTCAAGCGCGTCATCGAGACCGTGCGCGATGGCCGCGTGGACGCCGGCATGGCGGTGCTGCGCAGTGCCGAGCGCGAAGGCTTCGCGATCTTCACCGGCGTACTGCACAACAGCACTTATGCGCTGTTCGTGCCGACGGGCAGCGCGCTGGCCTTCGACGGGCTGGACAGCCTTCGCGGGCGACATATCGGCAAGGTACGCGGCTTCTTCGTCAGCGAGGCTTTCGACGCCGAGGTGGCGTCGGGCCAGATCCGCATCACCGAGGCCGCCACCGCCGAGCAGAGCCTGCGCATGCTGGTGGCCGGCCGGGTGGACGCGATCTCCGGCCAGGTGGTGGTGACGCGCTACGTCGCGCGCGAGCTGGGTCTGGCTGACCGCATCCAGGCCCTGCCCAGGCCGCTGGCGCCGGATCGCCCGACCTATCTTGTCCTGTCGCGCAATTCGCCGCTGCCGGACAAGGAGTCGCTGGCGCAGCGTCTGCGGCTGGCACTGGAGGCGATGCACAAGGATGGCACGGTGCAGCGCATCGAGGCTCGCTACGCGCGCTGAGCCGTCCGCTGGCGCTGCTAGCATGCCCGCATGACCCTGATCTATCTTGCCTCGCAGAGCCCGCGCCGCCGCCAGCTGCTGGAACAGCTGGGTATTGCGCATGAAACGCTGCTGCCCGGCCCCGACGAGGACGCCGAGGCGTTGGAAGCGCAGCTGGCCGGGGAGTTGCCCGACGACTACGTGCGCCGAGTCACCGCGGCCAAGCTTGATGCCGCGCGCGTACGGCTGCGCCGACGCGGGCTGACCGCGCTGCCGGTGCTGTGCTCGGATACCACCGTGGCGCTGGGACGCGAGATCCTCGGCAAGCCCGCCGATGCCGACGAGGCGCTGGCGATGCTGCGTCGTCTCTCGGGCCACACGCACCGCGTGCTCACTGCGGTCAGCCTGGCCTGGGGCCACGAGGAGGCGCAGGCAGTCAGCGTCTCGCACGTGCGCTTCGCCGCCGTGCCCGATGCAGCGCTGCAGCGCTACGTGGCCAGCGGCGAGCCGATGGGCAAGGCCGGCGCCTATGCAATCCAGAGTTCGATTGCGGGTTGGATCGAACACATCGAAGGCAGTTATTCGGGCATCATGGGTCTGCCCTTGTTCGAGACGGCGCAGCTGCTGCGCCGTGCCGGCATCGACTGCTGAGCCGGGCGAGGGGCAGGGTGAGCAAGCCCTGTCGCGAGCACGCGAAAGCGCGTGTTCGCGACAGTGTTTGAGCCGGGGCCATCGAAGGCCGCGGACCCACGCAGGCTATGGAAGACATTCTGATCAACTGGTCTCCGCAGGAGACCCGCGTTGCCGTGGTCGAGAACGGCGCGATCCAGGAACTGCACGTCGAGCGCACGCTCGAGCGCGGCTTGGTGGGCAATATCTACTCGGGTCGCGTCGCGCGCGTGCTGCCGGGCATGCAGTCGGCCTTCATCGACATCGGTCTGGAGCGCGCCGCCTTTCTGCATGTGGCCGACCTGCATCAGCCCGGCGGGCCGCCGCGCGGGCCGCATGCCGATGCCGGCGCCGCGGTGCCGATCGAGCGCCTGGTCTTCGAGGGTCAGGCCTTGACGGTGCAGGTGATCAAGGACCCGATCGGCACCAAGGGCGCGCGGCTGTCCACGCAGATCTCGATCGCCGGACGCATGCTGGTGCACCTGCCGCAGGACGAGCACATCGGCATCTCGCAGAAGATCGGCTCGCCCGAGACGCGCGAGCAGCTGCGTGCGCGCATGCAGGAGCTGGTGGGCAAGCCGGGTGACAACGGTAGTGGTGGCGGCTTCATCCTGCGCACCAATGCCGAAGACGCCAGCGACGCCGAGCTCGCTGCCGACATCGCCTACCTGCGCAAGACCTGGGCGCAGATCCGCGAGCGCTCCTTCCGCTCGCCTCCGGGCACCTTGCTGCACCAGGACCTGAGCCTGGTGGAGCGGGTGCTGCGCGACCTCACCACCGAGCGCACCGGTTCGATCCGCATCGACTCCAAGATGCAGTACGAGGTGCTGCATGCGTTTGGCGAAACCTATATGCCCGACGCGGTGGCCAAGTTGGAGCACTACCGCGGCGAGCGCCCGATCTTCGACCTCTACAACGTCGATGCCGAGATCGACCGCGCGCTGGCGCGGCGCGTGGATCTGAAGTCCGGCGGCTATCTGATCATCGACCAGACCGAGGCGATGACGACGATAGACGTGAA
Organism: Roseateles sp. T103; assembly: GCF_057219915.1. Taxonomy (NCBI): domain Bacteria; kingdom Pseudomonadati; phylum Pseudomonadota; class Betaproteobacteria; order Burkholderiales; family Sphaerotilaceae; genus Roseateles; species Roseateles sp. T103. The sequence goes on along the minus strand of NZ_JBXVVS010000002.1, from coordinate 67,985 downwards.
CACCGGCGGCTTCGTCGGCGCGCGCAACTTCGACGACACGGTGTTCAAGACCAACCTCGAGGCCGCCGGCGTCATCGCGCGCCAGCTGCGCCTGCGCAATCTGGGCGGCATCATCATCGTCGACTTCATCGACATGACGCGCGACGAGCACCGGGCTGCGGTGCTTGGCGAGTTCCGCAAGCAGCTCTCCAAGGATCGCACCAAGGTCACGCTGGGCGGCTTCACGCAGCTGGGCCTGGTGGAGATGACCCGCAAGCGAACCCGCGAGTCGTTGGCGCGCATGCTCTGCGAGCCCTGCCCGACCTGCCAGGGTCGCGGCCAGGTGAAGACCGCGCGCAGCGTCTGCTACGACATCATGCGCGAGATCCTGCGCGAGGCGCGCCAGTTTTCGCCCAAGGAGTTCCGTGTTGTCGCGGCGGCCAACGTGGTGGAGATGCTGCTCGACGAGGAGAGCCAGCATCTGGCCGGCCTGTCGGACTTCATCGGCAAGCCGATCTCGCTGACCGCCGAGCCGACCAACCAGACCGAGCACTACGACATCGTGCTGCTCTAGCGTTCTGTGGGTGACGCGGCGGAAATGTCAGCCAAAAGCGGGACTATTTGACTTGCCGCAGGCGGGCTAATTGAGCGAAGCTAGCGAGTGCGCGTCTTCGTGGACGTCGCAAGGTCGGGTGCGGCATTGTGTTGTCGTGGCATCGCGCGCCCGTGGTTGTATTGACGAGCGCCGACCCACACCATGCGAAGCAATCTTCCCGTTACCGGCAAGGCCTACACGTTTCCTGCGGATCAGACACTGATCTCGGTGACGGACACCAAGGGCCGCATCACTTACTGCAACAACAACTTCGTCGCCGTCAGCGGCTTCACTCGCGATGAGTTGCTGGGGCAGCCGCACAATCTGGTGCGGCATCCCGACATGCCGGAAGAGGCCTTCCGCGACATGTGGGCCACGATCGAGAGCGGCCGTCCCTGGTCGGGCATGGTGAAGAACCGCCGCAAGAACGGCGACCACTACTGGGTGCTGGCCAATGCCACACCGGTGCGTAGCGGCGAGAAGATCGTCGGGTACCTGTCGGTGCGTTCTCTGCCGAGCGCCGATCAGGTCGAGAAGGCCGAAGCACTCTATGCCCGCATGCGCGAAGAGGCGGCATCCGGGCGGCTCAAGCATGTGCTTCGCGCGGGCAGCTTGCATGTGCAGACGATCAGCGGCCGCGTGCTGCGCTGGCTCAGGCTCGGGCCCAGCGGCTGGATGTATGCCAGCATCGCCGGTGCCGGACTGGCGCCTACGGTGTCCGCCGAGTTGGGCCTGTCAGGCCTGGTGACATTGATCGTGGCGCTGATTGGTACCGGCGTGGCCTGTCTCGTGGCGCACCGTACCTTCATCAAGCCGCTGCTGGGTGTGCGTGATACGGCCAACTGGCTGGCGGCGGGCGACCTGACGAAGTCGGTGACGGTCAAGCACGAAGGCGTGCTGGGCGAGCTCGAACTGGCCATGGCACAGCTGGCGGTAACGGTGCGTACCGTGGTGCGCGATGTGCGCCACGAAGTCGCCAATCTGCGCGGCGCTTCGAAGGAGATCGCTTCCGGCAGCATCGAGCTCTCCGGGCGCACGGAATCGCAGGCCAGCAGTCTGGAGGAGACCGCGGCATCGATGGAACAGATCAGCGGAACCATCAAGCACGCCACCCAGACCGCCGATCAAGGGGCGCAGCTCGCCGGCGAGGCGGCCGCGCTGTCGCGGCGCAGCCATGAGGCGGTGCAGGCGGTGTCCGAGACGATGAAGGGCATTGCCGAGTCCTCCGGCAAGATCGGCAGCATCATCCAGGTCATCGATGGCGTGGCTTTCCAGACCAATATCCTCGCCTTGAATGCTGCGGTGGAAGCCGCGCGTGCCGGCGAGCAGGGCCGAGGCTTTGCCGTGGTGGCTTCCGAGGTGCGCGCGCTGGCGCAGCGCACCAGCGGCGCTGCGCGCGAGATCAAGCAGCTGATCGAGGATTCGATCACTCGCGTTGAGAACGGCACCCGACAGACTCACGATGCCCAAGCGCGCATGGGCGAGACCATGGTGGCGGTGGAGAAGACCAGTGGCTTGATCGAGGAGATCCGCCGTGCCGCGCAGGAGCAGGAGCTTGGCGTGAGCCAGATCGGGCAGGCGGTGTCCCAGCTCGATGGGCTGACGCAGCAGAACGCGGCGATGGTCGAGGAGCTCGCTGCGGCGGCCAAGTCAATGGACTCGCAAGTCACGACGGTGCACGGCACGATCCGGGTCTTCAAGCTGACCGAGCGGGATGTGACCCTGGCTGAAGAGGACGCGGTGGCGCTTCGCAAGAAGCATTCGGTGCCGGAAGGCGGTGAGGAGCTCGACTTCGAGCAGGCCTTCGCGGCCCACCAGCAGTGGCGGGTCACGCTGCGAAATGCGGTGACGCGCAAGCTCAGCGTCAATGCCGACGAGTTGCGTCGCGACGACTGTTGCAAGCTCGGCAAATGGCTGCACGGGCCGGGCGGCAAGCGGTGGGGCCATGAGCCTTCCTTTGGGCGTCTGTTGCAGGTGCACCGTGAGTTCCACCGCGAGGCTGGCAAGGTTGCAGACTCCATCATGAAGCGCGATTACGCCCAGGCGGAAAGGCAGCTGGAGCCTGGGACGCCTTTTGCTGAAGTCAGCAAGACGGTCGGCCAGGTGCTGAAGCAGCTGAGGCTTCAAGTCGAAGGCGTTGCTGCGGGCGCCAATCCGGCGCGGGACGCCGCACCGCGACGTGAGACCGCAGCAGCCGTCCCGGTGGCACACCCACCGGCCAAGCCAGCCCCGGCGCGCCGCCCCATATCGGCCGAGAGCGAAGGTGACTGGGAGACCTTCTGATCCGCCGCTCTATACCCTGCGCTGGCGGCGTACCTGGCTGCTAGTGCAGTAGCTGCAGCACGCGCTGCAACTCGGCGGCGAGCTGATCCCGGTCGAGCGGCTTGGCGATAAAGCCGTCGGCGCCGGCCTTCAGATAGTGCTCGCGGTCCTCGGGAAGATCGTGCCCCGAGACGATGATCACCGGAATATGGGGGCGGCCGTGTCGTTCGCGGGCGCGGATCTCTCCCAGTGCCTCCAGGCCTCCCATCACCGGCATCGACACGTCGAGCAGCACCACGTCGAAGGCTTGGCGCGCCAAGGCGTCCAGCGCCTTCTGCCCATCGGTGACCAGAACGCCGCCATGGCCCAGCGCCTTGAGGATGCTGGCGGCGGCGCGCAGATTGAGGGGCATGTCGTCGGCGACGAGCACGCGCAAGGCCTTGTTGCTGTCGCGGGCTGAAGAGGACATCGAATGCTCTGCCTGTGCGGGTGAAAGGCGCTGCCCAAGCGCGGCGCTCAGCCCTTGCTGCGTGGCACGCGGCCCAGCAGGTAGAACTCGTCGTTGGGGCGCAGCGAGACCGTATTGGCCAGGCGGTTGGACAGGCCGAACAGCGCGGTGATCGAGCAGATGTCCCAGATGTCCTCGTCGCTGAAGCCGTGCTGGTGCAGTGCTGCGTAGTCCTCGTCGCCGACTTCCGCCGAGCGCAGGCAGACCTTCATCGCGAAGTCCAGCATCGCGCGCTGGCGCGGCGTGATGTCGGCCTTGCGGTAGTTGGTGGCGATCTGGTCGGCCAGCAGCGGCGCCTTTTCGTAGACGCGCAGGATCGCCCCATGGGCGACCACGCAGTACAGGCAGTTGTTGGCGCCGCTGGTGGCGACGATGATCATCTCGCGCTCGCCCTTGCTGAGGCCTGACTCGCGCAGCAGCAGCGCGTCGTGATAGGCCAGGAAGGCGCGGAACTCGTCCGGCCGCCGTGCCAGCGCCAGGAACACATTGGGCACGAAGCCGGCCTTGGCCTGCACGTCGACGATGCGCTGGCGCACGTCGTCAGGCAATTCGGCCAGTTCGGGCACGGGGTAGCGGCACACGGCGCTCATCGACTCGTCTCCTTGCGGTTCGCCACTGCAGCGGCTTGCATCCTGTTTCATATGGTTTCCGGCCATCATAGCCAGGGGCTTGGCGTGCGCTGAGGCAGAATGCGGGCCTTCAACGGATCTGCCCCGCGCGGGGCATTGCGTTTCGCAACAGTCTTTCAGCGCCATGCGTGCCCACAAGATACCCATGCTCCCTGCCGCGTCGCTGACGCGGCGTGATTGGCTCGGGGGTGCGGCGGCTGCCTTAGCCAGTCTGCCGGCCTTCGCGCAGTTTCGCGTCGAGATTTCCGGCGTCGGCGGCACCCAGCTGCCGATTGCCATCCCCGACTTTCGCGACGAGAGCCGTGCCGGTCAGCCGCTGGCGGCCATCGTGCGCGCCGATCTGGAGCGCAGCGGCCAGTTCCGCATCATCGACGCAGCGCCCGGCCTGCACGAGGGCAGCGCGCCTTCCTGGAGCGAGTGGCGCGGCAAGCAGGCCGATGCCTTGGCTGCGGGCTCGGCGGCGCGGCTGGCCGATGGCCGCATCGATGTGCGCTTCAAGCTCTGGGACGTGGTCAAGGGCCAGGACCTGGGCGGCGAAGCGCATGCCGTGTTGCCTGACGATGTACGTCTGGCTGCGCACCGCATTGCCGACTTCATCTACCAGAAGCTCACTGGCGAGCGCGGCGTCTTCGCCACGCGCATGGCCTATGTGACCCGGTCCGGCAACCGCTATGCGTTGCGCATCACCGATGCGGACGGCGAGGGCGGTCAGGTGGCCTTGAACAGCCCTGAGCCCATCATCTCGCCGACCTGGTCGCCCGACGGGCGCGAGCTGGCTTACGTGTCCTTCGAGACGCGCAAGGCGGTGGTGTGGATCCAGGACCTGTCCACCGGTCGCCGCCGCGCGGTGGCCGATTTCCGCGGCAGCAACAGTGCGCCGGCCTTCTCGCCCGACGGGCAGCAGCTGGCCTTGACCTTGTCGCGCGAGGGCGGTTCGCAGCTCTTCATCATGCGCCGCGACGGCAGCGGCCTGCGCCGCCTGACGCAGAGCTCGGCGATCGACACCGAGCCGGCCTTCACGCCCGACGGGCAGCAGATCTACTTCGTCAGCGACCGCGGCGGCAGCCCGCAGATCTATCGCATGCCAGTGGCGGGCGGGACGCCCGAGCGCGTCAGCTTCAATGGCAGCTACAACATCAGCCCGGCGGTCAGCCCGGACGGTCGTACGCTGGCCTATGTGAACCGCAGCGGCGGCGCTTTCCGTGTCTGTGTGATGGACCTGGCCAGTGGCGTGGTCAGGACGATCAGCGACACCAGCGACGACGAGAGCCCGAGCTTCGCGCCCAACGGCAGGCTGCTGGTCTATGCCACCCGTGTCGGCGGCAGGGACGTGCTGATGACCAGCACGCTGGATGGCCGCATCAAAGCCCGGCTGGTGTCGACGCAGGCCGATGTGCGCGAGCCAGCCTGGGGGCCGTTCGGCCGCTGAACGCGCCGGAGCTGCCCGGGGCGAGACACGCTGCGACGTCGCGAACCATTCATTGATTTTTGCCTTTGGTAACCACGAGCGGCCCCAAGCCGCTGATTGACAGGAGTGAAGAGATGACGAAGACGAACAAGTTGGCATTGGCCCTGCTGGCCGCTGCTGTGCTGGCCGGTTGCAGCTCGACCAAGCTGGACGAGCCCGCAGCTGCTCCGGTGGAGAACCGCAGCGTGGCGCCGAGCGCATCGAGCGGCGCGACCACCGGCACCGCCCAGTCCAGCGTGCAGACCGTGGACCTGGCTGCACAGGCCGCCGAGGCCGTGTCCAAGCTGCGCGTGATCTATTTCGACTTCGACAGCTATGTCGTCAAGCCCGAGTTCCAGAACGTCGTCGAGGCGCATGCCAAGCGCCTGGGCGTCGATGCCAAGGTGAATCTGCGCCTCGAAGGCCACACCGACGAGCGCGGCGGCAGCGAATACAACCTGGCTCTGGGTCAGCGTCGCGCCGAGGCCGTGGCCAAGTCGCTGGGTCTGCTGGGCGTGCCGGCCAATCGAGTGGAGCCGGTGAGCTTCGGCAAGGAGCGTCCGGCGGAGCAGGGCACGGGTGAAGCCGTCTGGGCCAAGAACCGTCGCGTCGAGCTGAAGGACAAGTGAGATGAGCGCCCGCTCGGTCCGGGGCTTCTGGCGCATGCGCAAGCCGGCGGCAGTGGTGGCGCTGGCGTTTGCCGGCCTGCTGAGCCAGCCTGCGCATGCCCTGCTGGCGGATGAGGAGGCGCGCCGCGCCATCCTCGATCTGCGCGCGCGCATGGCCAAGCTCGACGAGGCGCAGCGCCAGATGGCCGAGACGCAGTCCGGCCAGTTGCAGGAGCAGCTGGGGCAACTGCGTCGCAGCCTGCTCGACCTGAATGCGCAGCTTGAGGTGATGCGCAACGAGGTGGCCAAGCTGCGCGGGCAGAACGAGCAACTGGCCCGCGATCTGGCAGACACGCAGCGCAAGCTTGCCGATCAGTCGCAGACGCTGGATGCGCGGTTGCGCCCGCTGGAGCCGCAGAAGGTGTTGCTGGACGGTCAGGAATTCCAGGCCGACCCGGAGGAAAAGCGCCAGTACGATGCGGCGATCGGCCTCGTGCGCCGGGGCGATTTCGTCGAGGCCGCCAATGCGCTGGCCAGCTTCCTCAAGCGCTTTCCGGCCAGCGGCTATGCCGAGTCGGTGCGCTTCTGGCTGGGCAATGCCCATTACGGCAAGCGCGACTACAAGGAGGCAATCGCCACCTTCCGCGCCTTTATCGCCGCCAACCCCAAGCACCCCCGAGCGCCGGAGGCGCTGCTCGCGATGGCCAACTGCCAGATCGAGCTCAAGGAGGTGAAGGGCGCGCGCCGGAGCCTGGAGGACCTGATCAAGACCTATCCGGGTACCGAAGCTGCACAGGCTGGCAAGGAAAGGCTGGCTCTGCTCAAGTAAGCGTCGCGGACCGCGCCGACTCACTTATTCCAAGCCCCGCGCGCCGCATGGTGCCCGGGGCTTTTTGCTGCGCCGCCTAGAATTCGGCCCCATGCAGGAGATCGATATCAATTCATTGGGTCAGCAGGTGCTGTGGGCGGCTTTCGGCCTGGCCCTGCTGTTCGGCGTCGTGGCGCAGCGCACGCATTTCTGCACCATGGGTGCGGTGGCAGACATCGTCAACATGGGCGACTGGGCGCGCATGCGCATGTGGGCCTTGGCGATCGGCGTGGCCATGCTCGGCTTCAACGGCATGGTCGCGATGGGCTGGGTAGAGGCGGGCAAGAGCATCTATGCCGGGTCGCGGCTGCTGTGGCTGTCGTACGCGGTGGGCGGACTGCTTTTCGGCGTCGGCATGGTGCTGGCCTCGGGCTGCGGCAACAAGACCTTGCTGCGCATCGGTTCGGGGAATCTGAAGTCCCTGGTGGTGTTCGTGGTGATGGGTATCGCCGCCTTTGCGACGATGAAGGGCATCACTGCCGTGGCGCGCGTGGCTACGGTGGATCAAGTGCTGGTCGAACTCGGTCGCGGGCAGGATCTCCCTTCGCTGCTGGGACCGCTGCTGGGCATGGCCAAGCCGCAGGCGGCCTTGCTGCTCGGCGCCTTGCTCGGCGGCGGACTGCTGCTGTGGTCGCTGATGCGGGCCGAAGGCCGCAGCGCCGATGTGCTGCTGGGTGGCTTCGGCATGGGTGCTCTGGTGGTGGGCCTCTGGTGGGTCTCCGGCGTGTTCGGGCATTTGGCTGAGCATCCGGAGACGCTGGAGGAGGCCTTCATCGGCAGCACCAATCAGCGCATGGAATCCTTCACCTTCACCGCGCCGATCGCCTATGTGCTGGACTGGCTCATGTACTTCAGCGACAAGAGCAAGGTGCTGACGCTGGCGATTGTCTCGACGCTGGGCGTGATCGCCGGGTCGGCCGTCTATTCGCTCGTCACACGCAGCTTCCGCTGGGAAGGCTTCCGCGGCATCGAGGACACCGCCAACCATCTGGTCGGTGCGGTTCTGATGGGCGTGGGTGGTGTCACGGCCATGGGGTGCACCGTGGGCCAGGGCCTGTCGGGTGTCTCGACGCTGAGCCTGGGCAGCTTCATCGCGTTGGCCGGCATCATCGGCGGTGCCGTGCTTGGTCTGCGCTACCAGATGTGGCGCCTGGAGCGCATGGCGTGAGCGCTGCTGCGCTCGACGAGGCCGATCTCGAGAGACGATTCGGAGGCCTGCGCCGACTCTACGGTCAGGTGCAGTACCAGCGTCTGCGCGCGGCACGCTTCGCCGTCGTAGGCCTGGGCGGCGTGGGCTCCTGGGCCGTGGAGGCGCTGGCGCGCAGCGGCGTTGCCGGGCTGGTGCTGATCGATTTGGATCAAGTGTCCGAATCCAATATCAACCGGCAGATCCAGGCGCTGGGCTCCACCGTGGGCATGGCCAAGGCCGAGGCTTTGCGTCAGCGCATCGCCGACATCCACCCGGGCTGCGAAGTGCAAGTCGTCGAAGAGTTCGTCGACGAAGAGAACTGGCCTGGGCTGCTGGGGAGCACTGACATCGACGGGCTGATCGATGCCTGCGATCAGGTGCGCGCCAAGGCGCGACTGGCTGCCTGGGCGATCGAGGCTCGGCTGCCCTTCGTCGGTGTCGGTGCGGCGGGCGGCAAGCGGTCGCCCCATGCGATGGTGATTGAGGATCTGGGGCTGCTGACGCACGACCCACTGCTGGCTTCGGTTCGGCAGCGCCTGCGTAAGCAGTATGGCGCGGCGCGACAGGGGCGCATCGGTGCCCGCTATGTGTTCTCACGCGAGGCGGTGCAGGCGCCACTCGATGCATCTTGTGAAGCGGACGGCAGCCTGAATTGCCATGGCTACGGGTCCAGCGTGACCGTGACTGCCTGTTTCGGTCTTGCCGCGGCGGCCGAGTTGGTCAACGGCTTTCTTGCACCGACTGCGAAAAACCTTGCGCCGCCAATTTGAGCTCCCCTATAATGTGAGGCTCTACTGAAACGGGGGTTGTTAGCTCAGTCGGTAGAGCAGCGGACTTTTAATCCGTTGGTCGCAGGTTCGAATCCTGCACAACCCACCAGTCAGGCTTTTCGGGGGCTCTTAGCTCAGTTGGTAGAGCAGCGGACTCTTAATCCGTTGGTCGTAGGTTCGAATCCTACAGGGCCCACCAAATTTCCCCTGACGCCTCAGACCCGGGCTCTTAGCTCAGTTGGTAGAGCAGCGGACTCTTAATCCGTTGGTCGTAGGTTCGAATCCTACAGGGCCCACCAGATACGCCGTACAGGCATCGCAAGAAGCACCCACCGCAAGGCCGGGTGCTTTTTTGTTGCCGCGAGAGCGGATGCAGGCGCTGGCCGCACAAGGGCCGACCCTTGGCGGCGTGGGGCGGAAGTGGCTCGGCTAGACTGCGCCCCGCTCGAAACCTCATTTGCACAACGCTCATGCCGGACACCATCCAGGACGCTGCCCTTCTGCAGGCGCTGCAGGCCGTCGTCGATCCGAACACCCAGCAGGATTTCGTCAGCACCAAGCAGCTGAAGAACCTGCGCGTGGCCGGTGGCGATGTCTCTTTCGATGTTGAGCTGGGCTATCCGGCGGCCAGCCAGATCGATGCCTTGCGCAGCGCCCTTGTGGCGGCCGCCCGCACGGTGCCTGGCGTCGCCAATGTCTCGGTGACGATCAGCAGCAAGATCGTTGCGCATGCGGTGCAGCGCGGTGTGCAACTGCTTTCCGGCGTGAAGAACATCATCGCGGTGGCGTCGGGCAAGGGTGGCGTGGGCAAGAGCACCACGGCGGCGAATCTGGCGCTGGCGCTGGCGGCTGAGGGCGCCCGCGTGGGGCTGCTGGATGCCGACATCTACGGTCCCAGCGTGCCCACCATGCTGGGCGTGTCAGGCCGGCCCGAGACGCAGGATGGCAAGCTGATGGAGCCGATGCAGGCCCACGGGCTGCAGCTGATGTCCATCGGCTTCATGATCGAACCTGACCAAGCCATGATCTGGCGCGGCCCGATGGCCACGCAGGCGCTGGAACAACTGCTGCGCCAGACGCGTTGGCAGGAGCTGGATTACCTGGTCATCGACATGCCGCCGGGCACCGGTGACATCCAGCTGACGCTCTCGCAGCGCGTGCCGGTGACCGGCGCGGTGATCGTCACCACGCCCCAGGACATTGCGCTGATCGACGCGAAGAAGGGGCTGAAGATGTTCGAGAAGGTGGGCGTGCCCATTCTGGGCATCGTCGAGAACATGGCGGTGCACATCTGCTCGAACTGCGGCCATGCCGAGCACATCTTCGGCGCCGATGGCGGCAAGCGCATGGCGACCGAGTATGGCGTGGACTACCTCGGCGCCTTGCCGCTGGCGATGGCGATCCGCGAACAGGCCGACGCTGGCCGACCCACCGTGGTGGCCGCGCCCGACAGCGAGATTGCTGCGATCTACAAGAGCCTGGCCCGGCAGGTGGCGGTGAAGATCGCCAAACAGTCCAAGGACTACTCGAGCAAGTTCCCGACGATCTCGATTTCCAAGGGGACTTGAGTCGGGCGCTTCACACCTTGCCGGCCACCACGGCCGGCTCGGCGAGCAGCCAAAGCGAGAAGCAGGCTCCCGCGGAGCTGTCCGTAGTGGCGCCGGATGCTGTTGTCGATTCGGCGCGCAGGTCGCCGCCATAGCGCTCAACCAGGCTGCGGCTGATCCACAGACCGAGGCCGGTGCCATCGCTCTTGGTCGTCGCGAAGGGCGTGAACAGCTTCTCCAGCATCGCCGGGCTCAGGCCGGGACCGGTGTCGCAGACGGTGATGCGCACGCCGCGCGGTGTGCCGTCGGCGTCGTTCCAGTCCTCGCTGTGCAGGCCTAGCTGGCCACCGTCGCTCATCGCCTGCGCAGCGTTGACCAGCAGATTGATCAGTACCTGCTGCAGCTCCTGCCGGTTGATGCCCACGCGCCGCGTGGCCCTGTAGTCGCGGCGCACCTCGATGCGCGAACGCGTCAGCTGGTGCTCGATGAGCAGCAGGCTGCCATCCAGCGCCTCGGCGGTATCGACCTGCTCGACATAACCCGCGTACTCGGTGGGCCTGGCGTACTGCAGTAGTTGGGTGACGATCAGCCGCATACGCTCGATCTGCTGGTCGATCAGGCGTATCTCTGCGCGCGCCGGCTCGGCCGCCGGGCCCAGCAGTTCTCGCATCAGGTCCAGATTGCCCTGGATCACGGCAATCGGGTTGTTGATCTCGTGCGCGATGCTGGCAGTGAGCTGGCCCACCGTGGCGAGCTTCTCGCTCTTCACCAGCTGCGCCTGGGCAGCCTCGAGATCCTCGGTGCGTTCCGCCACCTTGCGGTCCAGCTCCTCGCCCCAGCGCTGCAGTGTCCGGGTCTTCTCGTCCACCGTGTCCAGCAGATGGTCGAGATGCCCGGCCAGCTGGCCGAGTTCGTCGCGCGAGGGCAGGCTGCCCACCCGTGCCGCGGCCTCGCCAGCTTCGACGCGCTGCATGGTGCGCGCCATGCGCTCCACCGGCTTGAAGACGCTTCGCGCCCAGCGCATCGACCCCCAGGCTGCGACCAGCATCACGGCGACGAAGACGAAGCCGATGCCGGCCAGCATGCTGTACTTGGTCCACAGGAATGGCCGCTCGAGGAAGCCGACGTAAAGCATGCCGATGCGTCGGCCATCCTTGTCGTGGATGGGGTCGTAGGCGGAGACGTACCAGTCGTTCACCACGAAGGCGCGGGCCAGCCAGGTGCCGCCGCTGCCCAGCACCGTGTCGCGCACCTGCTGAGAGACGCGCGTGCCGATGGCGCGCTCGCCGCGCGAGCTCTGGAACAGCCGCACATTGGTACTGATGCGCACATCGTCGAGAAACAGCGTGGCGGTGCCCTTGCTGCCCTGTGGCAGCGAGCCCTCCGGATAGACGATCTCGTTGATGTGGTCGATCAGGGGCAGATTGCGGTTGAGCAGCACGCCACCCTGCAGATGACCGAGCAGCTGGCCTTGAGCGTCGTGGATGGGGGCCCGGGCGATCATCACCATGGCGCGGTCCTCGACCAGTCTGTCGGTCGGAGCCGCATTGGGTGTAGGGAGCAGCGGCAGCGCGATGCGGTCGACCAGTTGCGGCGCGACGTGTCTGAAGTGCTCGGGGGATAGCACCGCCACCGAAGCCTGCGCGCCGGACGGATCGGCCACCAGCACAGGCATGCGGTAGCCGCTTTCGATGATGCCCAGCTCGCTGATCAGCAGCGTGCCGTCCGGTGCGAGCAGATTGAGGAATTCCAGCCCATGCTCGCGCCGGCTGTTGCCCAACAGCGCAGGGATCTGCTGCAGGCTGCCCGACTGCAAGCGGCTCACCAGCAGGTGCGATTGCGCGGCCGCCTTGGTGCCGCTGCCGACTTCGGCATGCACGCGCTCGAAGTAGCCTCGTGCCACCGCAAGATCGCTGCGCACCTTGGTGATCAACAGGCGGTCGAAGGCCGCGTCGCCCCAGTAGGCGAGGATCAGCCCCAGCAGCGGCAGCACCACGCACAGCGGCAGCAGGCACAGCAGCAGCAGCTTGGCGCGTATGCTCAGCGTGCGCATGGCCTCAGCCCTCCTGCGCCAGCTGGTTCCATTCGGCGAAGCGCCGCTCCAGCGTGCGCTTGGAGATACCCAGCAGCCGCGCGGCCCGGGCCTTGTCGCCCTGCACCGAGGCGAGAACCGCCAGGATGTGCCGGCGTTCCAGGGTGTGGAGATCGGTGGCGGCTGGCTCGCTCACGCTCTCGGCCGGCGCCGTCGGGCCGGGATAGAGTGCCGACACGTTGAGCGAGCCCAGAATCAGCGAACGCTCGAGCAGATTGCGCAGCTCGCGCACATTGCCGGGCCAGTCGTATTGCTGCAGATAGGCCAGCTCGCGCTCGCCCAGCATGATCGGCTCAACGCCCAGGCGCGGCGCCAGCTCGGCGATGAAATGCGCGACCATCGCCGGGATGTCCTGCTTGTGCGTGCGCAGCGGCGGCAGCTGCAGTTCGACCACCTGCAGCCGGTAGTAGAGATCCTTGCGGAAGCGCCCGGCGGCCACCTCTTCGGGCAGATTGCGGTTGGTGGCGGCGACGATGCGCAGATCCACCGCCAGCTGCTGCTCGCCGCCCACCGGGCGCACGGTACGCTCCTCGAGCACGCGCAGCAGCTTGCCCTGTGCGGCCAGCGGCAGCTCGGCCACCTCGTCGAGGAACAGCGTGCCGCCCTGCGCGTAATAGAACAGCCCGTCGCGTGCGCCGGCACTGGACTGGGCTGGATCGCCGGCATGGCCGAAGAGCTCGGCCTCGACCAGCTCGGGCGACATCAGTGCGCAGTTCACCGGCACGAACGGGCCGTCGGCGCGCGCGCTGCCGCGGTGCAGGGCCTGCGCCGCCAGCTCCTTGCCGGTGCCCGATTCGCCGACCAGCAGCACGGTGCTGTCCACCGCTGCGGCGCGCGCCAGCGCCTGGCGCAAGGCCTGCATCACCGCTGAGTCGCCTAGCAGCGCACTGGCCGCGGCGCTGCGCTGCGACAGCGTGCGGCGCAGCACATAGTTCTCGCGCGCTAGCCGCGCGCGCTCCAGGCTGTGCTTCACGGCATTGAGCAGCTGGGTCAGGCGGAAGGGCTTGAGGATGAAGTCCGAGGCGCCGATGCGCAGCGCCTCGATTGCCGTGTCCAGATCGGCGAAGGCGGTGATCAGGATGACCTCGCAGCTGATGCCGCGTTCACGCAGCTCGCGCAGCCAGGCCAGGCCGTTCATGCCCGGCAGGCTGATGTCCAGCACGATCAGGTCGAAGCGCTGGCGCGCCACCAGGGCCTCGCCGGCTTCGGCGCTGGGTGCGGCCGCCACATGGCCGCAGCGCGGCGCCAGCGTCTTGACGAGGAAGTTGCGCATGCCCTCCTCGTCGTCGACGACCAGCACAGCACTGGTGGGCCAGTCGATCGGCGAGGCCAGCGCTAGGGACTGCATGTCGGACAGCGGCATGGAGAGCCACTGTAGCGCAGCCCCTGGCCCTGCTGCTTGGGTGGCATGCTGCCGGTGCGCTGCACGCCCGGCATGCGGGCCAAGCGGGGCCCTGCGCTGCCACCAGGCTGCTGGCAGACGCAGCCGCCGACGTTGCGAACAGCGCACAGCGGCGCAGCGTCGGTGCGGCCTGCGCATGGCTCCACCGGCCGTCTATGCGTCAGCTTGTCTCAGGGTTATCCAGATGATTTGCCCTGCTGGCGACAACTTGTCGCGACCGCTGCCCGAGCTCGATACGCCGCGACAAGCTGACGCGGACTTGGTCAGTCTGTCTGCGGCTCAGCCCGGGTGGACAAGCCCTGGCATTTGTGCGGGAATCTGCGCGAGTGTCGCGTGACGGCCATCCCCGACGTAGTCACAACTCAAGCGGCTGGAGCCGCAGGAGGCAAACCGAAATGGACATGAACCGGAGGCAGTTCTTCCGGGTGAGTGGAGCGGGCTTGGCCGCTTCGAGTCTTGCGGCGCTGGGCTTCTCGCCCACGGCAGCACTTGCCGAGACGCGCAACTTCAAACTCTCCCGGACCACCGAAACCCGCAGCACCTGCCCGTATTGCTCGGTCAGCTGCGGCCTGATCATGTACTCGCTGGGTGACAAGGCGAAGAACGTCAAGTCCACCCTGATCCATGTCGAGGGCGATCCCGATCATCCGGTAAACCGTGGCACGCTGTGCCCCAAGGGCGCCGGCGTGCTGGACATGATTCAGAGCCCCGACCGCGTGAAGTACCCGCAGGTGCGCGAAGCCGGCAGTGCCGACTGGAAGCGCATCAGCTGGGAAGAGGCGCTGACGCGTGTGGCCAAGCACCTGAAGGCCGACCGCGACGCCAACCTCGTCAAGACAGTCGAGAAGGACGGCAAGACCATCACGGTGAACCGCTGGAACACCACGGGCTTCCTGATCTCCTCGGCATCCTCCAACGAATCCGGTTATCTGAGCGTCAAGATCGCTCGCGGTCTGGGGATCGTCACCCTGGACACGCAAGCACGCATCTGACACGCGCCGACGGTGTCCAGTCTGGGCCCGACTTTCGGTCGCGGAGCGATGACCAATTCGTGGACTGATATCAAGAACACGGATCTCGTTCTCATCATGGGCGGCAATGCCGCCGAAGCGCACCCCTGTGGATTCAAGTGGGTGACCGAGGCCATGCAGCATCGCAAGGCCAAGCTCGTTGTGGTCGATCCGCGCTTCACGCGCTCGGCTGCGGTGGCGGACTACTACGCGCCGATTCGCGTGGGGACGGACATTGCCTTCCTCGGCGGGGTGATCAACTACCTGCTGTCGAACGACAAGATCCATCGCGACTATGTGAAGCTCAACACCGACGCCACCTTCCTGGTGAAGGAAGGCTTCGCGTTCGATAACGGCTTCTTCAGCGGCTACAACGAGGCAAAGCGCAGTTACGACAAGTCGACCTGGGGCTACCAGCTCGGTGACGACGGCTTCGTGAAGGTGGACGATTCGATGCAGGACCCGCAGTGCGTGTTCCAGCAGATGAAGAAGCACTACAGCCGCTACACGCCGGAGATGGTCTCGAAGATCACCGGCACGCCCAAGGAGCAGTTCCTCAAGGTCTGCGAGCACATCGCCGCCACCTCGGCCACCGACAAGGTGATGACGATCTGCTACGCGTTGGGCTGGACACAGCACACCGTCGGGTCGCAGAACATCCGCACCATGGCGATGATCCAGCTGCTGCTGGGCAATATGGGCCGTCCGGGCGGCGGCATCAACGCGCTGCGCGGCCATGCCAATGTGCAGGGCATCACCGATATGTGCGCCTACTCCGAGGTGCTGTCGGGATACATGCTGGCGCCGCTGGAGTCGGACGTCGACCGCGAAACCTATCTGAAGGTGCGCACCCCCAAGGCGCTGCGCCCGAACCAGATGAACTTCGCGCAGAACTTCCCGAAGTGGCACACCAGCCTGATGAAGGCCTACTACGGTGCCGCAGCGACGAAGGACAACGACTTCGCCTACGACTGGCTGCCTAAGCGCGACGGTGCTTACGACGTGCTGGCCATGTTCGAGCGCATGCACCAGGGCAAGATGAACGGCTTCATCTGCCAGGGCTTCAATCCGCTGGCTGCGGTGCCGAACAAGAAGAAGCTCTCGGCGGCGCTGGCCAAGCTGAAGTTCCTGGTCGTGATGGATCCGCTGGAGACCGAGACCAGCGAGTTCTGGAAGAACTACGGGCCGCTCAACGATGTGGATCCGACCAAGATCCAGACCGAGGTGTTCCGCTTCCCGACCAGCTGCTTTGCCGAGGAGACCGGCTCCTTCACCAATTCCAGCCGCGTGATCAGCTGGAAGGAGAAGGCTGTCGATCCGCCGGGCGAGGCCAAGCCGGACTCGGAAATCATGGCGCGCCTGTTCATCAAGCTTCGTGGCATGTACGCCAAGGACGGCGGCACCTTGCCCGAGCCCGTGGCTGCACTGGCCTGGCCCTATGTGGTGCCCAATGTGCCTTCGCCGATGGAGGTGCTGCGCGAGATCAGCGGCCGTGCGCTGGCGGATCTGTATGCACCGCCGCCGGCCCCGAAGCTGGACGAAAAGGGCAAGCCCATCCCGCTGCCGCCCCCGCCACCCAATGCGCCACCGCCGCAGCCCATCGTCAAGGCCGGTGAGCAGATCCCGGGCTTCGCGGTGCTGCGCGACGACGGCACGACGGCGTGCGGCAACTGGATCTATGCCGGCTGCTGGAGCCAGGCCGGCAATCTGACGGCACGGCGCGACAACTCCGACCCGACCGGTCTGGGCGTGCATCCCAACTGGGGCTTCGCCTGGCCGGCCAACCGCCGCATCCTCTACAACCGCGCCAGTGCGGATGCGAACGGCAAGCCCTGGGATCCCAGCCGCAAGTACCTGGCCTGGAACGGCACGAGCTGGGCCGGTGGCGCGGACATTCCGGACATGCGTCCCGATGCGGCGCCGGAGCAGGGCGTCGGTGCCTTCATCATGAACCCGGAGGGCGTGGCACGTTTGCACGCCATCGGCATGGCCGAAGGTCCCTTCCCCGAGCACTACGAGCCCTTCGAGACGCCGGTGGGCGTCAACCTGATGTGCCCGAGCAACCCCAAGGCCGTGTCCAACCCGGCCGCGCGGGTCTACAAGGGCGATCTGGAGGCTTTCGGCAAGAAGGAGGAGTTCCCCTACGCGGCGACCACCTACCGCCTGACCGAGCATCTGCACTACTGGACCAAGCACGCGCGCAGCAATGCCATCGTGCAGCCGGCCCCGTTCGTGGAGATCGGCGAGGAGCTGGCCAAGGAGAAGGGCATCAAGCAGGGCGACAAGGTCAAGGTGCGCAGCAACCGCGGCGAGGTCATCGCGGCCTGTGTCGTGACCAAGCGCATGAAGGGTCTGGACGTCAACGGCAAGAAGGTCCACCACGTCGGCATCCCCATCCACTGGGGCTTCAAGGGCGTGACGCAGAACGGCTATCTGGCCAATGCGCTAACGCCCTTCGTCGGCGACGCGAACTCGCAAACGCCGGAGTTCAAGGCCTTCCTCGTCAATATCGAAAAGGTGTAAACCATGTCCAGCCTACAAAGCCAAGACGTGGTCGCCCGTTCGGCCACAACCACAGCAACGCCCCAGGTGCGCTCGACGCCCGAGGTCGCCAAGCTCATCGACGAGTCCAAGTGCATAGGCTGCAAGGCCTGCCAGGTCGCGTGCATGAACTGGAACGACCTGCGCGACGAGATCGGCGACAACATCGGCGTCTACGACAACCCCTCGGACCTCACGCCGAGTTCGTGGACGGTGATGAAGTTCTTCGAGGTCGAGCCCGACGGGGGCAGCCTCGAATGGCTGATCCGCAAGGACGGCTGCATGCACTGCGACGAACCCGGATGCCTGAAGGCCTGCCCGGCCCCCGGCGCCATCGTCAAGTACAGCAACGGCATCGTCGACTTCATCTCCGAGAACTGCATCGGCTGCGGTTACTGCGTCGCCGGCTGCCCCTTCGATGTGCCCCGCATCAGCAAGAAGGACAACAAGGCCTACAAATGCACGCTGTGCTCGGACCGCGTCAGCGTCGGTCTGGAGCCGGCTTGCGTGAAGACCTGTCCGACCGGCGCGATCGGCTTCGGCACCAAGGAGGACATGGTGGCCTACGGCGAGAAGCGTGCGGGCGAGCTGCAGGAGCGCGGGTTCAAGAACGCGGGCCTATACAACCCGCAGGGCGTCGGTGGCACGCACGTCATGTATGTGCTCAAGCATGCCGACAAGCCCGAGCTGGAAGACCTGCCTGCCAATCCGAGCATCAGCCCGATGGTCTCGCTGTGGAAGGGCATCGCCAAGCCGCTTGCGGTGGCCGGCATGGTCGGCGCGGTGGTGGCCGGCTTCTTCCACTACATGAAGGTGGGTCCGGTCGAGGAAGAGAAGTCCGGTGAAAAGGAGGCTTCGTGATGAAGTACCTGCAACGCTACAACGACAGCGAGCGCATGAACCATTGGATGGTGGCGCTGCTCTTCGTGCTGGCAGGGCTCTCGGGCCTGGCCTTCTTCCACCCCAGCCTGTTCTTCCTGTCCCACCTCTTCGGCGGCGGCTCCTGGGCGCGCATCCTGCATCCCTTCCTCGGGGTGCTGATGGTGCTGAGCTTCCTGGGCCTGTTCTTCCGTCTGAAGGCCGACAACGCCTTCAACGACGGCGACAAGGCCTGGAAGGCGAAGATGGGCGAGATGCTCAAGGGCAACAAGGAGGGGCTGCCGCCGGTGGGCAAGTACAACTACGGGCAGAAGATGGTGTTCTGGCTGCTCGCCATCAGCCTGTTCGTGCTGCTGGTGACTGGCTTCATGTTCTGGCGCCCGTGGTTCGCGCACTACTTCCCCATCGACGTGATCCGTGCGGCCGTGCTGCTGCATTCGATCGCGGCCGTGGTGCTGGTGCTGACCACCATCGTTCACGTCTACGCGGCGATCTGGGTCAAGGGCACGGTGCGCGCTATGACGCGTGGCACGGTGAGCGAGGCCTGGGCGAAGAAGAACCATCCCTTGTGGCATGCTGAAGTAACCCGCGGCAAGTAAGACTGCCGCCCGTCCGGCGGGCTGGGCGAGACGCCTGCCCGCCGGACCCGAATTCGAAGAGAGACATGGAGACAAGCAGCATGGCATCTGGCCAGCCGGCCCAGGCGACGATCAAGGTGATGTCGCCCGAAGAAATCGCGGCGCGTGCCGGTGGCGAGCTGCAGCATCTGCGCCTGCCCGAGCTGCGCCGCCTGTTCGCCGAGCGCTCGCTGCGGCTGCGCCAGCTGGCTGCCGGCCATGCGATGCGCGACTACCTGATCTTCATGGCCGATCTGGCGCAGGCCCAGCAGGACACGCTGGCCGAGGTGCCCGCGCTGCCACTGCCGACTGCCGCGCAGATTGCCGGCGCGCGTGCCGACGGCCGGCCGCCGCTGCCGGCTGCCGACTGGCCGCGCGACCCCGCCTGGCACGAGTTGCTGCGCGCCATCTCGCGCCGGCTGCAGCCGCGCGCGCCCGAGGGCGCACGGGCCGTGATCACGCAGCTGCAGAGCGCCGATGCCGACTGGCTGGAGCGCCAGGCCGACTGCCTGCTCACCGGCGTGATGCTCGGCCTGGACATGGCTGCGGCGCCCATCGTCGCCGCCGCGCTGCAGTGCTACTGGGCGGCATTGGTGCAGCAGACGCAGGCGCGCTACGGCAGCGAGACCGAACCGGCCTTCGCACGCATCGAGGACGAGACCGTCTGCCCCTGCTGCGGCAGCCGGCCGACCGCCAGCATCACGCGTCAGGTCGGCGACGTGGCCGGCCAGCGCTACCTGCACTGCTCGCTGTGCGCCAGCGAATGGCATATGGTGCGCATCCAGTGTCCGCACTGCCTGTCGGGCAAGTCGCTGGCCTACCAGCAGCTGCAGGCCGGCGAGGGCCATGAGCTGCCCGCCACTGGCGCCGCCATCGGCGCGGTGCAGGCCGAGACCTGCGACGACTGCGGCCACTACCTCAAGATCATGCACACCGAGCGCGACCCCTTCGTCGATCCGGTGGCCGACGATCTGGCCAGCGTCACGCTGGACCTGCTGGTGTCCGACACCGGCATGCGCCGCCATGGCGTGGACCTGATGCTGCTGTTCGGCGAGCCCGACGAGGCCAGTCCGCCAACGCCCCCCGACGAGCCCGGGAGATCCTGATGGCTGCGCCCGAAGAGTCCGTGGTTCACGGCTCGAAGGCAGCACCGAAGGACCTGCCCTCGATCGACAAACTGCTGCGCCTGCCGGCCAATGCCGCGCTGCTGGCCGAGCATGGCCACACGCTGGTCGCCAATGAGGCGCGCGCGCTGCTCGACGGCATGCGTGCCCGCGCGCTGACGCAAGACCTGAGCCTGGCCGAAGTGCAGCCCGAGGGGCTGCAGCAGGTGCTGGCGGCACGCGTCGCGGCGCGGCTGCGCGCCAATATGCGCGCGGTGATCAACCTCACCGGCACGGTGATCCACACCAACCTGGGCCGCGCTCTGCTGGCCGACAGCGCACTGCAGCAGCTGCTGGCTTTGATGGCTGGCCCCAACAACCTGGAATACGACCTGGCCAGCGGCGGCCGCGGCGACCGCGACGATCTGATCGAGGGCCTGCTGTGCGAGCTCACCGGCGCCGAGGCGGCGACCGTGGTCAACAACAATGCCGCCGCGGTGCTGCTGAGCATCGCGGCCTTGGGGCGGGGCAGGGAGGTGATCGTCTCGCGCGGCGAGCTGGTCGAGATCGGCGGCGCATTCCGCATGCCCGATGTGATGGCCAGCGCCGGTGCCACGCTGGTGGAGGTGGGCACGACCAACCGTACCCATCCGCGCGACTACGAGAGCGCGATCAACGAGCGCACCGCGATGCTGATGAAGGTGCACACCAGCAACTACCAGGTGCAGGGCTTCACCGCCGCGGTCGACGAGGCCACGCTGGCGCCTATCGCCCATGCGAAGGGCCTGCCGCTGGTGACCGACCTGGGCAGTGGCGCGCTGGTGGACCTGTCGCAATGGGGCCTGCCCAAGGAGCCGCTGCCGCAGGAGATGCTGGCCGCCGGCTGCGATGTGGTGACCTTCAGCGGCGACAAGCTGCTCGGCGGCCCGCAGGCCGGCCTGATCGTCGGCAGCAAGGATTACGTGCAGCGCATCCGCAAGTTCCCGATGAAGCGCGCGTTGCGCATGAGCAAGCTGCCGATGGCGGCACTCGAGGCGACGCTGCGCCTGTACCTGCGCCCCGAGCGCCTCACGCAGGACTTGCCGACGCTGCGCCTGCTGACGCGCCCGCTGGCCGAGATCGAAGCGCAGGCGCAGCGTCTCGCACCCCTCGTCACGCAGGCGCTGGCGCCACGCTACACGGTGGCGATCAAGCCCATGCAGGGGCAGATCGGCTCGGGCTCGCTGCCGGTCGAGCGCCTGCCCTCGGCGGGCCTGGCGATCGCGCCGGCCGGCATGGCCAAGAAAGGCCTCGGCACGGCGCTTGAGGCGCTGAGCGCCGCGCTGCGCGCCTTGCCATTGCCGGTGATCGGCCGCATTGCCGAGGACCAGCTGTGGCTGGACCTGCGCTGTCTGGAGCAGCGGCAGGAGCAGGCACTGTTGGCCCAGCTCGGTACCTTGCAGCAGGCATGGCGCTAGCGCGGAGCAATGACGCTATGCTGCCGCCCCTGCCGCCCCTGCCGCCCCTGCCGCCCCTGCCGCCCCTGCCGCCCCTGCCGCCCCTGCCGCCCCTGCCGCGCCCGCCACGAGTCGCGCTCTCCCTCTGTTCGTCTTGCACTCACTGAAAGGACCCTGCAATGATTCCCCTCTTTCACCGCATCACCCGTCGGGTGTGCCTGCTGTCCGCGATGGCGGCTCTCACGGTGGCCACGGGCGCGCAAGCCCAGACCACGCTGAAGGTCACGACCATCCCGGAGGAGGCGGCGTCCGAGCAGATCCGCAAGTTCGGCCCCTTGGTCAAGTACCTGGAGCGCAGTCTCGGCAGCAAGGTCGAGTTCGTGCCGGTGAGCGACTACCCCGCTGCGGTCGAGGCCCTGGTGAACAAGCAGGTCGATCTGGTCTGGTTCGGCGGCTTCACCTTCGTGCAGGCCAAGCTGCGCTCGGGCGACAAGGTGATCCCGCTGGCGCAGCGCGAGGAAGACACGCAGTTCCGCTCGGTGTTCATCACGCAGAAGGACTCGGGTATCAAGAGCCTGGCCGACCTCAAGGGCAAGCAGGTGAGCTTCGGCTCCGCGTCCAGCACCTCGGGCCATCTGATGCCGCGCAGCTTCCTGCTCGAAGCGGGCATCGAGCCCGAGCGCGACTTCAAGCGCGTGGCCTTCTCTGGGGCGCATGACGCCACCATCGCCTCGGTGGTCAGCGGCCGCGTCGATGCGGCCGCGCTGGACATCACCGTGTGGCGCAAGTTCGTCAGCGAGAACAAGGTCGACACCAGCAAGGTCGATGTCTTCTACACGACGCCGCCTTACTTCAACTACAACTGGTCGGTGCATGCCGACATGCCCGCCGCGCAGCGCGAGCGCATCACCAAGGCGCTGCTGGCGCTGAGCAGCGACAACCCCGAAGGCAAGGAAGTGCTGGGCCTGGCGCGTGCCACGCGCTATGTGCCGACCAAGGCGGAGAACTACAAGGGCCTGGAGGCGGCGGGTCGCAGCGCCGGCCTGATCAAGTGAGTCGATGAGCGGACTTGCCCTCACGCTCGAGCAGCTGCAGCTGCGCCACCCGGCCGCAGGCGAGGGCGCGGCGCCCGCGCTGGCCGGCATCGAGTTGCGCATCCGGCCGGGCGAGCAGCTGGCGGTGATCGGCCCCTCGGGCGCCGGCAAGACCACGCTGCTGCATGCCCTGGCCTGTGCCCTGCCGCCGACATCGGGCCGACTGACGGTCGACGATCAGCAGCCCTGGTCGCTTGGCGCTGCGGCGCTGCGGCGTCTGCGCGGGCGCCTGTTTCTGGCGCCGCAGACGCCGCCCCTGCCGCCGCGCCAGCGCGTGGTGACGGCGGTGCTGGCGGCACGACTGCCGGCGATGGGCCTGTGGGCCAGCCTGGCCTCGCTGATCAGGCCGCGCGGCGCCGAGCAGGCCCATGCAGCGCTGGAGCGCTTCGAGCTGGGCGACAAGCTGTGGGAGCGGGTGGACCGGCTCTCGGGCGGCGAGCGCCAGCGTGTCGGGCTGGCGCGCGCGCTGCTGGCGCCGGCCGCGCTGTGGCTGATCGACGAGCCGCTGTCGGCGCTGGACCCGACGCGCGCATTGCTGGCCTTGCGCACGCTCACCCAGCAAGCCGCCGAGCGTGGCGTCACGCTGGTCGCCAGCCTGCACCAGGTGGATCTGGCGCTGGCGCATTTCCCGCGCGTGCTGGGCCTGCGCGAGGGCAGGCTGGTGTTCGACCTGCCCGCGGCCCAGGTGACGCCTGCGCTGCTCGCGGAGCTCTACGCCAGCCATGAGCATGAGCTGCAGGGCGCCAGCGCCTTGCCACCACGCAACGCGGCCATCGAGGCCGAGCGCATCGTCGCGCCGCATTGCTGAGACCCCGCCCGATGCAAGCGACGCTGGCTCCTCATCGCTACCGCGACCCCGCCTGGCGCAGCCGCGTCCTCTGGACCGTGGCCGCGGCGCTGCTGCTTGCGCCGGCGCTGGTGGCGGTGGAGTTCAAGCCCTGGCTGCTGTTCGAGCCCGACAATCTGCGCGTTACGCTGCGCTTCCTGGCCGACTTTCTGCCGCCAGCGACCGCGCCCGAGTTCCTGGCGATGGTGGCGCGCGAGACCTGGCGCACCGTGGCCATCGCCACCGCCGCGATGGTGCTGGCCCTGCTGCTGGCGCTGCCGCTGACGCTGCTGTCCAGCGCGGCGCTGTCGATCTCGGCGGTCAGCGGGCCTATGCATCCGCTGGCCCGAGTGCTTCGCCAGGGCGTGCGTCTGCTGCTGGTGCTGTTGCGCAGCGTGCCCGAGCTGGTCTGGGCCCTGGTCTTCGTGCGCGTGCTGGGCCTGGGGCCGGCTGCTGGCGTGCTGGCCATTGCGCTGACCTACGCCGGCATGCTGGGCAAGGTCTATGGCGAGATCCTGGAGAGCGGCGATCTGCAGCCCACACGCGCGCTGCTGCGCAACGGCAGCGGGCGTCTGCAAGCCTTCTTCTATGCGCTGCTGCCGGGCAATGCGAGCGAGCTGACCAGCTACACCGTCTACCGCTGGGAATGCGCGATCCGCTCCTCGGCCGTGCTCGGCTTCGTCGGCGCGGGCGGGCTGGGGCAGCAGCTGGACGCCTCGATGAAGATGTTCAATGGCGGCGAGGTGGCCACCATCCTGCTGGCCTTCGTGCTGCTGGTGGCCCTGGCCGACTGGCTGAGCGCCTATCTGCGCAAGGTGATCGGATGAGCCGCAGCGCCGCCACCCGCGTCTTGCCGCCCCAGCCGCCGCGGCGCTGGAGCCTGCCGCTGCTGCTGGTCGGCCTGGGCCTGCTGAGTGCGGCCAGCTTCGCCGAAGTCGGCGTCGACTGGGGCCGGCTGTTTTCCTGGGATGCCGCGCAGCGTATGGGTCGCTTCCTGGGCGAGCTGAGCGATCCGGCGCGCGAGCCGGCCTTCCTAGGCCGCCTGGCGATCGCCACGCTGGAGACGCTGGCCATGTCGGCGGTGGGCACGCTGCTGGCGGCGCTGCTGGGCCTGCTGCTGGCCTTGCCGGCCAGCCAGTTGAGCGGCCAGGCGAGCAGCCTGTGGCGCCGGCCGACGCGCTGGCTGCTCAATGTGCTGCGTTCCATCCCCGAGCTGGTGTGGGCCGCGCTGCTGCTGATCTCGGCCGGCCTCGGCCCGCTGGCCGGCACGCTGGCCCTGGCGCTGCACACCAGCGGGGTGCTGGGGCGCCTGTTTGCTGAAAGCATAGAGAACGCACCCGACGGCCCCGCCTTCGCGCTGCGCAGCCAGGGCGTTCGCGCCGGGCGGGTCTTCCTTTACGCCACCTTGCCGGTGGCGCTGCCGCAGCTGCTGTCCTACACGCTGTACCGCTGGGAGAACAATATCCGCGCCGCGGCGGTGCTGGGCGTGGTCGGCGGTGGCGGCCTGGGGCAGATGCTGAGCTTCCACATGGGCCTGTTCCATATGCGTGAAACCGGCACCATCCTGCTCGCGACGCTGGCGCTGGTGGCCATGGTCGATCTGCTGTCCAACTTCGCGCGTCGCGCGCTCAACCCATGATCGTCGGCACCGCAGGCCATATCGACCACGGCAAGACCACGCTGGTGAGGGCACTCACCGGCGTGGACACCGATCGTCTGCCCGAGGAGAAGAAGCGCGGCATCAGCATCGAGCTGGGCTATGCCTTTCTCGACCTGCCTGACACCGGCTCGGACGCGCCGCAGCCCCCGGCGGGGGCGGACGCCGCCGGCGGCCGAGGCTTGCAACGCATTGGCTTCATCGACGTGCCCGGCCACGAGCGCCTGGTCCACACCATGCTGGCCGGCGCGACCGGCATCGACTACGCGCTGCTGCTGGTCGCTGCCGACGATGGCGTGATGCCGCAGACGCGCGAGCATCTGGCGGTGCTGAGCCTGCTGGGCCTGACGCGTGGCGCGGTGCTGATCACCAAGTGCGACCGCGTGCCGGCCGAGCGCATAGACGCGCTGCGCGACGACATCGCGGCGCTGCTCGACGGCACGGGCCTGGCGCAGGCGCCGGTGCTGGCCGTCAGCGCGGTCAGCGGCGAAGGCATGCCGGCCCTGCGCGAGCTGCTCGTTTCCGAGGCCGTGCGGCAGGCCGAGGCCAGCCCGCGCGGCCGCGAGCAGCAGGCTTTCCGCCTGGCCATAGACCGCGCCTTCAGTCTGGACGGTGTCGGCACGGTGGTGACCGGCACGGTGCACAGCGGCAGCGTGCGCATCGGCGATGAGCTGGCGCTGACGCCGGCGCTGCGCGGCTCGGCGCCGCTGGCGCGCGTGCGCAGCCTGCATGCGCAGAACCGCAAGGTAGACGAGGCCTGGGCCGGCCAGCGCTGCGCGATCAATGTGGTGGGCCTGGACAAGGATCAGATCGAGCGCGGCCAGTGGCTGGTGGCGCCGGACGTGGCGCTGGCCACCGACCGGCTCGACGTGCGGCTGCGCTTGTGGCCCGGCGAGGCCAAGGCGCTGCGCTCCGGAGCGCCCGTGCATGTGCATATCGGCGCGCGTGCGCTGATGGGCACGGTGGCGGTGCTGCAGCTGTTGAAGGAGGGCGCAGGCGAGGGCGATGCCGCATCGGCCGCCTTGCCACCCGGTGAGGAAGCGCTGGTGCAGCTGCTGCTGCGCGAGCCCATCGGCGCCTGGCGTGGCGACCGCGTCGTGCTGCGCGACGCCAGCGCCTCGCGCACGATTGCCGGCGGCGTGGTGCTCGATCCCTTTGCGCCGACCCGCTACCGCCGCACGCCCGAGCGCCTGGCCGAGCTGGCCGCAATGCAGCTGCCCACCGCGGCCGAGCGCCTGCAGGCGCTGCTGGTTGCCGCACCGCAGGGCCTGGACCTGCGCCGTTTCGCGCGCGCCGAGGCGCTGCCGGCGCTGCTGACGCCGGCCCGCGGCCTGGCGCTGAGCGCGCACGAGGCCGATGCCGACTGGACCCTGGCCGAGACCGCCTTGCAGCCCTTGCAGGCGCGCGTGCTGCAGGTGCTGGCCGATTTCCATCAGCGGCAGCCCGACGAACTGGGGCCCGATGCCGCGCGGCTGCGCCGTCTGGCCGCGCCGCGCCTGCCCGAGCCGCTGTGGCGCGCGCTGCTGGCGCGGCTGCGCAGCGAGGGCCTGCTCGCGCAGCGCGGCGCCTTCGTGCATCTGGCCGCGCATGGCGTGAGTCTCTCGGCCACCGAGCAGCGCATCGCGCAGAAGGTGGCGCCGCTGCTCGCCGAGGCGCGCTTCGAGGGCGCTTGGGCGCGCGACCTGGCGCGCGACACGCAAGAAAGCGAGGCGCTGATGCGCACCACGCTGTCGCGCCTGGCGCAGCAGGGCGAGATCCATCAAGTGGTGAAAGACCTGTTCTACGCGCAGCCGCAGATGAAGACACTGGCGGGCATCGCGCGCGAGGTCGGCGCTCGGAACGGCGGCGAGGTGCTGGCCGCAGCCTTCCGCGACGCCACGGGCCTGGGCCGCAAGCGTGCGATCCAGATCCTCGAGTACTTCGACCGCATCGGTCTGCTGCGCCGCGTGGGCGATGTGCACAAGCTGCGCGGCGATTGCCAGTTGTTCCTGGCGCAGGAGGCGGCATGATGATGATCGTTACTGCTGCTGCGCCGACAAGAGAGTTCATGGAGGGGAGACGACACCGGTGTGTCGGCCGGGCTTCAAACCCGGTGGGTGGCGCCATGCGTCGCTGGGTGGGTTCGACTCCCATTCCCCTCCGCCACGAACATTCGCTCGCCTACTGCGCGGGCACATCTCGGCTTTGCAGTGCTCGCCGTACAGGTGTACGGCTCCGCGCTTCGAGCCAATCTGAGCCCGCTCGCGACGGCGTTCGAATGTCCTTGGGCACCGCACTGTCATGCTGATCGCCGGCGCTGAACTCCCCGAGGACTTGCTGTACTGGGTCGAGGACCAGACCTGGGCGCGGCTGCGTAAGGACGGCACTGCGGTGCTGGGCATTACCGCGCTGGGGCTGAAGGCTTCGGGCGAGATCTATATGTGCCGGCCCAAGGCGGCCGGCTCGCGCATCGAGCAGGGCCGCTCGATGGCGGTGGTGGAGCTGGCCAAGAGCATCGTGTCGGTGAAGTCGCCGCTGACGGGCGAGGTCCTGCGCGTCAACGCGGCGCTGGAGGCCACGCCGGAGCTGGTGCATCTGGACCCCTACGGCCAGGGCTGGCTGATCGAGCTGCGGCCGGAGCGGCTGGACGAGGAGCGCGCGGCGCTGCTGGCCGGTAGCGCCGCGCGCGAGGCGATGGAGAAATACGCATGGCTGAACAAGCTGCAGGACCCGCAGTGACAGGCCTTGCCATCCTGCTCTGGGCCGCCGATCCGGGCGAGCCGCAGCGCCTGGCCACGCCGTTCTTCCACGCGGCGGCGGCGGCGGCACTGGAACTGGAGGTGGAGATCTACTTCAGCGCGCGTTCGGTGCTGCTGCTCAAGCCCGGCGTCGCCGAAGGCCTGCGCGCCTCCGAACACAACGCGATGACGATCGCGCAGCACATGCAGCAGGCGCTGTCGCACGGTGTGCGCTTCCTCGCCTGCACCGATGCGCTGCATGCCAACGGCATGAGCCGCGAGGGCCTGATCCCCGCGGTAGCCGGCCATGGCGGCGCGGTGCAGTTCATGAGCCGCCTGGCCGATCCGGCCTGGCGAACTTTGGTCTTTTAGCCTGGTCTTCTAGCCTGGTCTTCCAACGAGTTGCCATGGACTACCCCTGCGAGAACGCGAACCTGATGCAGCTGCTCGGCCGCTACTCGGTCGGCCCCAAGCACCTGATGGAGCCTGGCCCCAGCGACGACGAGCTGACTCTGATGGTGGCGGCGGCGCTGCGCGCGCCGGACCATGGTGAGCTGCTGCCCTGGCGTTTCAAGGTCGTGCGCGGTGCGGCGCGGCAGCGCATGGCCGAGCTCTTCGCACAGGCCGCGCGCGAGGCCGGCAAGGACGAAGCCGGCGCCGCGCTGGACGCCGAGCGGGCGCTGAAGCCGCCGGTCACCGTCGCTGTCGTCGCGCGCATCGACCTCGGCCATCCGCAGGTGCCGGCACACGAGCAATGGGCCGCCGTTGGCGGCGCGCTGGCGATGTTCCTCGCTGCCGCGCACGCGATGGGCTATGCCGGCAAGATGCTCAGCGGCGCCAAGGTGCGCGACCCGGCGATCGCTGCGGCCTTCTGCGGCCCCGGCGAAAGCCTGCTCGGCTGGATCGCGCTGGGCACGCCGGCCAAGAAGCCTGGCGGCCCGTCGCGCAAGGGCGGCGTGGAGACGGCGCTGCAGTGGTGGGGTGAGGAGTAGGGCGGGGCGGGCCGTCTTTGGCAGCCCGTATTTCGGCATGGCTGCGTCGCGCGCTGACTCTCACACGCGGGGCGAACTCTGATAGCGGCCAAAAGGCGCCCATCGCGCCTGGCAGTCGATAGCTGACGCTCGACACGAGGTGCGGCGGCCAGCCCTTCATGCCGCCCCAACTGAAAATCGGCATATCTATCATGTGCGAGTGGCAAAGCTCGTACCAAAGACTCACGACCAGCTGATCGGCGCGCTTGAAGATCACCTGTTCTTGCTCGCCCAATCACTGCACGGATTGAGCGGCGGAGACGCGGCCTACGTCCGAGAGTTGTCAGCTAAGTTGCGCGCGCTCATCTGCTCGTCAGCCGGGCTCGACGGACTGCTTTGGCGAGTGTGCGATGCCGTTGGGTTCGATGACACCGTTGAGCTTCGCTATCCGGGGAGGGTCAATACTTCCCATCCGCTTGCGCGTGGCCTTGAGGTGGTGTTTGCTCCTGTCGCTCCTGATGGTTCGGGCGATGAGCGTGTACCGCTTCAGCGGCTGCCGCTGCGGGAGCACATCAAGATTCACGAGGCAATATTCATCGACGGAGAAAGCGTCACGCACGAAGAGCTCATCAAGGAACTTGCTGATCGGGCTGGTATAGCCCACGAGGCTCATGGCATCTCGAAGCTCGTGGCGAGAATCAATGACCACCTCGTGGGTGACTTGCAGCCGTATTTCGCGATTCTTGACAGCGACGCACGATTGACTCTTCAGGTCGGCGAACGAGCAATTCAAGCCGCGATCGCGCGTGGCTACGTACGTCGCCGTGCCCCGGCTTCGCCGCCTCCACTGAAGCCGCTGCACTCTGTTCGCTTCAGTCACAAGCTCGACTTACCTAGAGCGAATGCGGAGCCACGGCGCGAGGCCAAAGTCATGTTCATGATCGAAGCAAGCCGGTTAGACAAGACGCAGCGGCCAGTCAATTTTCCGCCTTTGGAGTCTTCCGGCGTCGTCCTATCCATAGCGATAACGCGACGGGGGCGTCTCGCGCTCGCAGCCACCGGACTTCCACTGCCGATGTTCGGGTGCGAGTGCGCATTGCCTGCTGACAATGACAAGCCAATCGTCATCGCCATCACTTGGAAGGGCCTTGACGTTCGGGCATACGTCTCGGGTGAGCAGGTCGCTGGCATCCGTGTGATGGCTGTAGGCGATGACTCGCAGGGTTCAATCGGCACTGGCGACACCACCGTCTGAAGCGCCGCGTTGGTGCTCTACGGGGTCAAGCTCACCGCTGTGTAGCGTGTCCGCTTGCCCCCCCAAAATGACGTCTGTTGTGGGTCGGATCGAGACGTTCAGCGCAAGCCGCGGCGCTAGACGCGTGTCCTATCACTTGGAGTCGGACAGCCCCGGGCGCTGTTCTCGGCCAGCGCTCAATCAATCCGCCGTGATCCTGCGCTCCTTGATCACCTGCGCCCATTTCTTCGACTCGGTGTCGATATTACGCGCCAGGTCCTCGCGCGAGCCGGGCAGCGGGGTCGAGCCATGCTTGACCAGTTCGTCGCGCACCTCGGGGTCGCGCCTCGCCCTGACCAGTCCCTGGTTCCAGCGTTTCAGGATGAGTTTCAGGTGTCTTGCTCGGCGCGACGAAGGCATACCAGGTGGCCGCATCGAAGCCGGGGAAGTCGGACTCGGCCGCCTTGCGGATCTGTCATCGCCGGTGTGCCGCCCTCATGCGGGGCGTGTCAGGTCGCGGATGAAGGTGGGGCCGGCCTGGCGCTCGATTTCGGTCAGCAGCCTGCGCCCCCAACCGGCGGCAAACAGCGCTTCGGCGACGATGAACATCGGCCCGACCAGCAGGCCTACGAGATCGTCCACGAAGGCGGGTTTCTTGCCCTCGTAGTAGTGGCCGATGAACTGGATCAGCCAGCCGGCGAAGAACAGGCCCAAGCCCCAGCCTAGCCAGGCATTGATGGAGCCGGCGGCTAGCGGCTCGGCAGCAGCGATCAGCGCGGCATTCACCAGGGCTGTGGCCGCGCCGAGCACGAACTCGCCGCGCGTCAGGTACCAGAAGGTGCTCAGCAGCCAGACCAGCCATGCGGCCGTCAGCGACTGTTCGCCGATGCTGAACTGCGCCCGCGCCAGCAGCACGCCGACGGCGAAGACGATCAGCGGGATGCCGACGAAGTGGGTGGAGATGTTGCGGCGATCGCGGTGGTAGCGGGCGTACTGGACCATCAGGTCCTGGGCGCTGCGGCGGGAGCTTGCAGCCATGGCGGGTCTCCGGAATCTGTCTGTCTCAGCAGCGATGCTACTGTGGACTCCGGGGCTGTCAAAGCGACTGGGTCGTCGGCGCGGCGGCCGCCACGGCGGGCGCGGTTGCCGCTGCGCTGCGCTTGTGCGCATACATGCCCAGGTCGCTGCGAAGCAGCAGGCTGTCCAGCGTGTCCTCGGGCAGCGCACGGGTCAGGCCCAGGCTGATGCCGATGTGCAGCCCGGGCGCCAGCTGCGACCAGGCGTGGCGGCTCACCGCGTCGCTCACGCGCAGCGCCACTGCCTGGGCCTGTGCGTCGTCCAGCGCCCAGAAGGCGAGCACGAATTCATCGCCGCCCCAGCGCCCGGCCAGATCCTGGCTGCGCAGCTGCTGCTGGAAGAGTATGGCCAGGGTCTGCAGCACGCGGTCCCCGATCTGGTGCGAATGGCGGTCGTTGACGCCCTTGAAGTCGTTGACGTCGATCACCGAGACATAGAGCGCCGCCTCGGGCTCCGGACGGCCCTGGCCAAGCAGCGCCTCGACCAGACGCTGCTCGATGCCGCGCCGGTTGGCCAGACTGGTCAGCGGGTCTTCGACCGACAGTCGCTGCAGTTGCTGCGCGTCGCTGCGCAGTGTCTGCATCTCGCGCTTGTGCTCGCGCAGCTCCAGGCGCAGGGAGGCCACCTCGCGGCGGTGCCTCATGCTCACCTGGCGCAGGCGGTGTTCATTGAGTTGCAGCTCTCGCATGCAGTCCAGCGCGCGGGCGGTCTGGCCCTGCAGCTCATGAAGATCGCAGGACAGACGCAAGGCGTTGCGCAACAGCGGCTGTTGTTCGATCTGCAGCGCACGCTGGCGCATCTGCAGCGCGGCCTCGGAGGCAGCCTGCAAGCGGCCATCCACCAGCGCCAGCTCGCATCGCAACCACGGAAGCATGGCCTGCAGCAAGCCCAGCTCCGGATGGCGGGCGCACAGCGCCGCCATCTCGATCTCGGCCTCGGCGCCCGCACTGGACCTGCCCTGCTGCCAGGCAGCGGTGAGTGCCTGCAGCCACAGCCACAAACCCTGGGTGAGCAGGGCCAGCGGCGTCGAGCGCTCTTCACGCCCGCGCAGCTCGTCCATCAGCACAGCCAGGCGCTGCACGTCCGGTGCACGGCGTTCCAGATGGCGCTGGCCGATCTGCCGGTAGGCCTCGTTGAAGCAGCGGTTGATCTGCGGTCGCCAGCTCTGGCCGGGTTTGCCCAGTTCGCGGGCCAACTCGAAGGCCGGGCGCAACATCGCCTCGGCACCCTCATGGCTGCCGTTCCACATCAGCGCCACACCCAGGTAGTTCAGCGCAATCAGCCGCGCGGAGGCGTCGCCGCAGGCGTCGGCCAGCTGGGAGGACAGCATCGCGGTCTCGATCGCCTCCTCGTTGAGCCCCAGCGCCGCGGTGGCATAGGAGAGCTGGGCCAGGCAGCGGCTTTCGTCGGCAAGGTCGTTGGCGTCGTGGGCCAGCTTGGCCGCGCGCATCAGCGTCCGGTAGGCCTCGTCGTAGCGCGCGGTCGCGATCAGGTCGCGGCCCAGGCTCAGCAGGGACGCACCGCTCGTCGTTGCTCGATCACCCTCGCCCCTGCCGTAGTGCATGAGGTCAGCCTCTGGCGCAGTCGTTCGTTGTTGTTGGACTTACCCTATCACCACCCGCAGGCCAGCCGGACGGTGTGATGGGCGGCGAATATAGCAAGCCGTCCCCGGGATGCCTGTCGGCACCGTCCCCGGTGCCCGGCCATTCGTGCGCTATTTGGCAGTCGGGGCCGGCAGGCCACGCAGCGGTGCCAGAATCCGGCCATGGCCGTCATCCCACCCCGCGTCAGCGTTCAGACCGAAGATTTCGACCTCTCGACCGAGACGGCCGCGCTGCGTGCCGCCGATGGCGGCATCGGCGCCGTCGTCGCCTTCGTCGGCACGGTGCGCGACCTGACGCACGGCCAGCCCCAGGCGGTCAGCCTGATGGAGCTGGAGCATTACCCAGGCATGACCGAGGCGGCCATCGAGGCGATGATCGACGAGGCTTGTCGGCGCTTCGACATCCGCGCCGCGCGGGTGATCCACCGTGTCGGGCCGCTGGCGGCGCGCGAGCAGATCGTGCTGGTGCTGGTGGCATCCGGTCACCGGGGCGAAGCCTTCAAGGCCTGCGAGTTCCTGATGGACTATCTGAAGACGCAGGCGCCGTTCTGGAAGAAGGAACACACCGGCGAGGGCGCGCAGTGGGTCGATGCCCGCGTCAGCGACGACGCGGCGCTGGCACGCTGGGGCATTGCGGGCGGCAACGCCGCTGAGGCGCGATGAGCGCAGGCGTGCTGGCCCAGGCGGCGGCCGTCTCGCTGGGTGCCGCCGCTGGTGCACTGCTGCGCTGGCGCGGCGGCGTGCTGCTCAACGGCGTCTGGGCCGGCTTTCCGCTCGGCACGCTGCTGGTCAATATCGTCGGCGGCCTGTTGATCGGCATGGCGCTGGAGTGGTTCGGCCGCCAGCCCGACGAGATGCTCAAGCTGCTGCTGGTCACCGGCTTCCTCGGCGGGCTGACCACCTTCTCGGCCTTCTCGGGCGAATCGCTGGCGCTGCTGCAGCGCGGTGCCTTCGGCATGGCGCTGGCGCATGCGCTGGCCCATGTGCTGGGCGCGCTGGGTGCAGCCGCGCTGGGCCTGAAGCTGATGCAGGCGCTGCTGCTCAGGCTTTGACAATTCGCAAGCCCAGCGGGGCTGCTGGTGACTTGAAATTCGGACTGCCATTCCCCATGTGGGCGGCAACGGAGGATTTCTCACCATGCGTTTCGACAAGCTGACCACCCGTTTCCAGGAAGCCCTGGCCGAGGCCCAGAGCCTGGCGGTGACCCGCGACAACCCGTATATCGAGCCGGCGCATCTGCTGCTGGCCATGCTGGGCCAAGAAGACGGCCCGCGGGCGCTGCTGGAACGCGCCGGCGTGAAGATCGCCGCGCTGAAGACCGCGCTGGAGAGCGTGGTGTCCGGTCTGCCGCAGGTGCAGGGCGAAGGCCAGCAGGTCCAGCCCGGCCGTGACCTGATCAGCCTGCTGCAGGCTGCCGAGAAGGAAGCCGCCAAGCGTGGCGATCACTACATCGCCAGCGAGATGTTCCTGCTGGTGCTGGCCGATGCGAAGACCGATCTGGCAGGCATCGCGCGCAGCCACGGGCTGTCGCGCAAGGCCTTGGAGGCCGCCGTCGAAGCCGTGCGTGGAGGACAGAAAGTGGATAGCCAGGAAGCCGAAGGCCAGCGCGAGGCGCTGAAGAAATACACGCTGGACCTGACCGAGCGCGCCCGCGAAGGCAAGCTCGATCCGGTGATCGGCCGCGACGACGAGATCCGCCGCGCGATCCAGGTGCTGCAGCGTCGCAGCAAGAACAACCCGGTGCTGATCGGCGAGCCGGGCGTCGGCAAGACCGCCATCGTCGAAGGCCTGGCGCAGCGCATCGTCAATGGCGAGGTGCCCGAGACGCTGAAGGACAAGCGCGTGCTGGTGCTGGACATGGCGGGCCTGCTGGCCGGTGCCAAGTACCGCGGCGAGTTCGAGGAGCGCCTGAAGGCCGTGCTCAAGGAAGTGGCGATGGACGAGGGCCGCATCATCCTCTTCATCGACGAGCTGCACACCATGGTGGGCGCCGGCAAGGCCGAGGGCGCGATGGACGCCGGCAATATGCTCAAGCCCGCGCTGGCGCGCGGCGAGCTGCACTGCATAGGCGCAACCACGCTGGACGAGTACCGCAAGTACGTGGAGAAGGACGCCGCGCTGGAGCGCCGCTTCCAGAAGGTGCTGGTCGACGAGCCCAGCGTCGAGGCCACCATCGCCATCCTGCGCGGCCTGCAGGAGAAGTACGAGGTGCACCATGGTGTCGAGATCACCGACCCGGCGATCGTCGCCGCGGCCGAGCTGAGCCACCGCTACATCACCGACCGCTTCCTGCCCGACAAGGCCATCGACCTGATCGACGAAGCGGCGGCCAAGATCAAGATCGAGATCGACTCCAAGCCCGAGGTGATGGACAAGCTGGACCGCCGCATGATCCAGCTGAAGATCGAACGCGAGGCGGTCAAGAAGGAAAAGGACGAGGCCTCGCAGAAGCGCCTGGGCCTGATCGAGGAAGAGCTGCTGAAGCTGCAGCGCGAGTACAACGACCTCGAGGAGATCTGGACTTCCGAGAAGGCCACTGCGCAGGGCTCGGCCCATGTGAAGGAAGAGATCGAGCGCATCAAGCTGCAGATCGAGGAACTCAAGCGCAAGGGCGAGCTGGGGAAGGTGGCCGAGCTGCAGTACGGCAAGCTGCCGGGCCTGGAAGCCAAGCTCAAGGAAGCGCAGGCCAAGGAGGCCGGCAAGGGCGGTGCCGAAGGCAAGGCCAACAAGCTGCTGCGCACGCTGGTCGGCGCCGAGGAGATCGCCGAGGTGGTGGCGCGGGCCACCGGCATCCCGGTGGCCAAGCTGATGCAGGGCGAGCGCGACAAGCTGCTGCAGATGGAAGACAAGCTGCACGAGCGCGTGGTCGGCCAGGAAGAGGCGATCACCGCGGTGGCCGATGCGATCCGCCGCAGCCGCGCCGGTCTGTCGGACCCGAACCGGCCGCTGGGTTCCTTCCTCTTCCTCGGCCCCACCGGCGTGGGCAAGACCGAGCTGTGCAAGGCGCTGGCGGGCTTCCTGTTCGACAGCGAGGAGCACATGATCCGCATCGACATGAGCGAGTTCATGGAGAAGCACTCGGTCAGCCGCCTGATCGGCGCGCCTCCGGGCTATGTGGGCTATGACGAGGGTGGCTACCTGACCGAAGCCGTGCGCCGCAAGCCCTACAGCGTGCTGCTGCTCGACGAGGTCGAGAAGGCGCACCCGGACGTGTTCAACGTGCTGCTGCAGGTGCTGGACGACGGCCGCCTGACCGACGGCCAGGGCCGCACGGTGGACTTCAAGAACTGCGTGGTGGTGATGACCTCCAACCTCGGCTCGCAGCACATCATGGCGCTGGCCGGCGAGCCGCAGGAAGTGATCCGCGACGCCGTGTGGGGCGAGGTCAAGGCGCATTTCCGCCCCGAGTTCCTCAACCGCATCGACGAGACGGTGATCTTCCATGCGCTGGACAACAAGCACATCGCGTCCATCGCCAGGATCCAGCTCAAGGCGCTGGAGGAGCGGCTGGAGAAGCTGGAGATGAAGCTCGACGTCAGCGAGGAAGCGCTGGCCGAGCTGGCCAAGGTCGGCTTCGATCCGCTGTTCGGCGCAAGGCCGCTGAAGCGTGCGATTCAGCAGCGCATCGAGAACCCGCTGTCGAAGCTGATCCTGCAGGGCCGCTTCGGCCCCAAGGACACGATCCCGGTGCGGGTCGAGAACGGCGAGTTCGCCTTCGGGCGAGTGGTGCACTGAGGCGGGACCGAGCACAGTGCCTGCGCACTGTGCGACGCCCGCCGAAGGACCGGCCGCCTACGAGCGGGAGGGCTGAGGCGGGACCGAGGACAAGCACTCCGCAGTGCCTCCAAGGCGCAGCCCCGCAAGGGCCTGCGCCTTTGTCCTTTTGGGCTTGCTCGGCCGAACTACTGCATCGCCAACGCCGCCAGTGCGCGTCGGCCGCAGGCAACAGCGAATGTCGTGGCCTGGCGTGGGATGGCGACACTCGCCACGCTCGCATCACTCCTCTTGAGATCGATCAACACGAGGGTCGGCTTGCGGCGTGACATTTCTCACAAGGGAAACGTCAGGATTCAACGAGCAAGGAGACCACGATGAGCAGCAAGAGATTCGAGCGGAGTGTGTTGTCGGCGCTGCTGGCGTCGGCGTTCGGTGCTGCGGCGTTGCTGCCGGGTGTGGCGCAGGCCTCGGAGGCCGAGTTGCTGAAGAAGATCGAAGCGCTGCAGGCGCAGATCGATGCGCTGAAGGCCGAGGTGGCGACGCAGCGCGGCGCACCGGCAGCCAAGGCTGCGGCTGCTCCCGCGGCGCCTGCGCAGGCGATGACGGCGGCAGCCGTCGCGCCGCCGGCGTCCCCGGTGCGCAGCAAGTACGAGGACGGCTACATCGTCTGGAGTTCGGCCGACGGCAACTACGAACTCAAGCTCGACGGCCGGGTGCAGCTGGATACCGGCTCGGTGGACTCTGAACTCAATGGCGCCGTGGTCAAGTCCGACACCAAGTTCCGCCGCGTCCGCCTGGCCACAAAGACCAAGCTGGGACCCGATTGGGAAGCCGAGTTCGATCTGGACTTCGCCAACAACGCGGTTGATACCAAGGACATGTGGGTGGCCTACAAGGGCATTCCCAATGTCGGCATCAAGTTCGGTCACTTCAAGCCGCACTTCAGCCTCGATCAGGTGACCTCGTCGCGCGTGGCGACCTATATGGAGTCGTCCATTGCGACCGAGCTGTTCGCACCCAGCCGTCGCATCGGCCTGGCTGGCGACTACTCGAACGACTGGGTCTTCGTCGGTGCCGGCGTGTTCGGCGACAAGGCCAATACCGAGGGCGAGGCGCGCGACAACCCGTCGCTCAACGGCGAGAGCGAGACCTATGGCTACTCGATGCGCGCGGTGGCGCGGCCTTTCTGGCGTGGCGAGAGCAGCAAGGTCTTCCATGTCGGCCTGAACGTGCTGAACAACCGGCCGCGCAGCAATGCCAAGCCTGACGATGCGCGGCTGAAATTCGCCTCGGTGCTGGAGAACGAGCTCAGCCAGGTCGAGTTCATCGACACCAAGCAGATCCAGGGCGTGGATAGCGCGCTGACCACCGGGCTGGAGCTGGCCTTCAAGTACGGCCCGCACATGTTGAGCGGCGAGTACCTGCACACCAAGGTCAAGCTCGGCGGCGTGCGGCCTGACATGGATGCTGGGCTGGCGGCGCAGTGGCCGAACATCAAGGGGCCGAAGTTCGATGCCTACTACGTGGCCTACAGCTACTTCCTGAACGGCGACCGCAAGTACGACCCGACCGCGGCAGAGTTCGCCGGCGTGACCGGCAAGAACGCGATCGAGCTGACGGCGCGCTACTCGATGGCCGACATGAACGATCCCGACGGCGGCTACACGCGCAATCGCACGTCCAGCTATCGCGCCAGCAGCCGCGGCGTGTTCGGCGGCAAGGCCAAGATCGCCACACTGGGCGTCAACTGGTATCCGCATACCAATCTGAAGTTCGTGCTGAACTACATGCTGATCAAGCTCGACAACTACGCGGATGCCGACGCGGGGAGCTTCGAGTACGCCAACGGCACGGTGGTGCCCATCCTCGGTGGCGACAAGATCAAGGTGCTGGGCTTGCGGGCGCAGTACATGTTCTGATCTCGGCAGAGTCCTGCGTGTATGAAAGCAAGGGGCGCCGATGGCGCCCCTTCTCTTTGCTTCTTTGCCGCGGTGCGGCGAGGGGAGGCGGCGCGGCGACCGGAGCAATGCGGTGGTCGGCGCGCGGCGGCGGCTCGGCCCGCTGCCAGCACACTGTGTTGGCACGCCATGAGTTCGTGCCAGCACTCAGCGTCTCGGGCACTGCGGCCCGGGTAGTCGCCGGGTGAATGTGCGGCGCTGAGCAGCGCAGCCGCGCCGGGCGCGCGCGCAGCGCGCATCAAGCACTGACTAGGCGCCGCCTGTCTGAGCGTAGCGAACGCAGTGAGCGAAGCGAGTTCGGCGCCGGCCCGGCGTGGCGAGCAGCGCAAGGGAGTCGGCCCGCAGGGCCGGCCGCCGCACCTGAACCCGGTGGCTGCCCGGGCCGCAGTGCCGCGCCCCAGCGTTTGCAGGGATGATGAGCTACCCGCGTCTCGCTGCAGCCGCAGCTGCTGCCGCTACCGCCACCGCTGCGCTCAGCCCTAGCCCCAGTTCTTGAACGGGTTCTTCAGCAGCGCCGCATTGAAGTAGCGCGGATCGTCGGAAACGTCGCGCAGCGCCCAATCGGGCCGCTCGAAAGTCTCGTCCTCGCTGGCCAGTTCGATCTCGGCGACGACCAGGCCCTCGTTGTCGCCGTGGAAGACGTCGATCTCCCAGGTCTTGCCATGGTGCTGCTCGATGTGGCGGTGCTTGTCGATCAGCGGCTGCTCGCACAGTTGCAGCATAGCCTGCGCGTCGGCGAGCGGGATCGGGTATTCGAACTCGGCGCGCGTGATGCCGGTGCTGCGGCCCTTGATGGTCAGCTTGGCCTGCTCGCCCTCGATGCGAACGCGCACGATGCGCTCCTTGTCGGAGCTGAGATAGCCCTGGCTGTAGTGCACGCCGGCGTCGCGCGGCTGCCAGCGCGCGACGTCGACGAGAAACTTGCGTTCGATTTCCTGGCCCATGGTTCTGCTCTTCCTTGTTGGTCTTACCAAAGCCGGCTGTCGAAGCCCAGCAGCGGCATCGCGTACTGCGTCCACAGCACCAGCATCACGAGCGCCAGCATCAGCTGGATCAGCCCGAAGCGGGCCGACTCGCCCATCGAGTACATATTGGTCAGATAGCTGATGTTGGCCGGCTTGCTGTTGAAGTACAGCACATAGACCTGGTTGATCAGGAAGGCCATCGGCAGGCAGAAGCCCACCACGTCCCAGCCGAACTGCGTGGCGGTGGCGATCATCATCGGGAACATGATCATCGTGCGCGCCGTCTTGCTTTCGCTGATCAGCGTGGAGAAGCCGAAGAGGGCGGCCAGCACGACGAACACCAGCCACTTGGGCGTTGACGCATCGATACCCAGATGGCCGAAGAGCGCCGCCATGCCCAGATCCACGATATGCGTGTTGTCCAGGATGCCGCCCAGCACATAGGCGCCCCAGCTGAACATCAGCATGTGCCAGGGGATGTCGGCCTGGTTCCAGTTCATCACGCCGAAGCGCTTCAGCCCCGAGAAGGCCGGCATCAGCACCAGGATGGCACCGCACATCGCGACGATCTGCGCCGGGATGCTGTGCAGCGTGTCGGTGGCCCACAGCGCCAGCACGCCGAGGAAGACGCCGCCGGCGCGCAGCTCGGCGCCTTGCAGCGGGCCGAGCTTGTTCAGCTCCGCCTGCAGATGCTCCAGCCCGCCTTCCAGCTTGGGTTGGGCATCCGCCTTGCTGATCGGGAAGATCCAGCGCGTGCCGGTGTACCAGGAGACGGCGCACTGCAGGATCGCCAGCGGCAGCAGTGCCAGCAGCCATTCGGAGTAGTAGACCTTGTGGCCGGCGCGCTCCAGCAGATGCGCCGCGACCAGATTGGCTGCCGAGCCGGTGATGAAGCCCGAGGCCGAGACATTGTTGGCCAGCAGGTTCTGCAGCACCAGATTGCGGCCGACGTTGTTGCGTCGGACCTCGCCCTGGACATTGGCCACCGCGCCGTACATCGCCGCGATCACCATGAACAGCGGCAGCAGCAGTGCGGTCTTGGCCGAGGTGGCGCTGATGAAGGCGCCCAGCACCAGGTTCAGCGCGATGAAGGCCCAGAAGATGCCGTTCAGGTGCCGGCCCCAGTTGATCACCAGCAGCAGCGCGATGCGCTTGGCAAGACCTGTCACCACCAGCGCGCTGGCGAGGATGAAGCTGGCGATGTTCAGCACCATCACCGGCTCGCCCAGGTAGGCGAAGGTGCTCTTCATGTCGAGCACGCCGAAGAGCACGGTGACGACGATGATGATGAAGGAGGTCAGGTAGCTCGGAATCGCCTCGGTGAGCCAGAGCACCAGCGAGAACATGAAGATGCCAGTGACGGTGTAGAGCTTGCCGACGTCCTTGACGCCGCTGGCCTGCTCGAAGAAGTCTATGGGCCCGCACCAGCGCAGATGGAAGAACAGCAGCAGCAGCACCGCCAGCGGCACGCCCACCAGCTTGGCGCGCGCCATCCACGGGCCGCCGGGGATCTCCTGCAGCTTCTCCAGCCCATAGTTGCGCATGTCCAGCGGGTCGAAGCCGCCCGCGGCCGGTGGGGCCTTGTTCTGGCTGGGTGCGGTGTCGGCCATCGCGGCGACCTCAGCGCAGGCCCAGCACGCGCTGGGCTGCGCGCACATAGCCGGTGTTGCTCATCCCGGTCAGGCCCAGCTCGGCGATCACCGGCGTCATCGCCGCGGGATCGCTGCTCTCGACGCAGACGGTCTCCAGCTGCGCCCCGTTGAACAGCACCTGTGCGTACTCGCAGCTGACGCCGTCGATGCTGAAGCCATGGCGCTGCTTCTCCACCTCAAGCACGCGCAGGCCGGGCTGCGCGCGCGCCAGTGCGAGCAGCGCTGCCATGTCCACCGCGCCGGCCGGCAGTGCCTGCGCCGGCAGGCTCAGCAACTCGAACAGCTCGGCCACTGCGGCGGGCGACAGCGGCAGCGGCAGCTTGGCGCGCGGCGCGTAGGTCTCGTAGCCCTCGGGCGTGATGGCGATGCGCGTCTTCACGTCCAGCATGCCGTCGCGCAGCTTGACGTTGAGCCCGTCGTCCGCGGCCGAGACCAGGTAGACCTCGGGCGGGTGGCGTCGCATATGGCCCAGCACGGTGCGGCCGTTGAACAGGCGCGGCTGCAGCGCGGCGATCAGGCCTTGGCCGAAGACGCGGAATTCGGCGCGAGGCAGGGGGCGCTCGGCCAGGGCCGGCTGCGTGGCGGTCGACTGGGACATGTGCTTGATTCTCCTGTTCTTGCGGCCATCGCATCGTATCGGCGGGCAGCGGGGCGGTTGCAGCGGTCGGCCTGCGGTTTCGCGTAAGCTCGCTCACCTGTCTGTCGCATTCATCCGCACCGCGCGCTTCTCGATGGCTTCTCCTCTTGTTCCGTTCCGTATCGGCGAAGGCTGGGACACCCATGCCCTCGTCACCGGCCGCCCGCTCGTCCTGGGCGGCGTCACCATCCCGCACAGCCACGGCCTGCTCGGCCACTCCGATGCCGACGCACTGGCGCATGCGATCACCGATGCGCTGCTCGGCGCCGCGGCGCTGGGCGATATCGGGCGCCACTTTCCTGATACCGCAGTGGAGTTCAAGGGCGCCGATTCGATGTTGCTGCTGGCCGAAGCCTACCGGCGCGTGCGCGCCGAGGGTTGGACCTTGGTCAATGTGGACAGCACCATCGTTGCGCAGGCACCGAAGATGGCGCCGCACATCGCTGCGATGCGCGCGCGCCTGGCCGAGGTGCTGGGCATCGATGCCGGCCAGGTCAATGTGAAGGCCAAGACGGCCGAGAAGATGGGCCCGGTGGGCGAGGGCCGTGCGATCGAGGCACGGGCCGTGGTGTTGCTCGCAGCTGAAACTAACGGGGACGCTGCAGGCTGATCACCGTCAGCAGGCCGCCGCCGTCGGCATTGCTGATCTGCAGCTCGCCGCCCAGGCGCTGCACCGATTTCTCCACGATGGCCAGCCCCAGGCCGGCACCGGTGGCCGCGGTGCGTGCAGCGTCGCCGCGGTAGAAGGGCGTGGTCAGCCGGGCCAGCTTGTCGTCCGGCACGCCGGGGCCGTGGTCGCGCAGCTTGAGCAGCACGCGGTCGCCGCTGGCGTCCGCCGTCACCTCGACCAGCGCCGCTTCGCCCGGGTCATGGCCGTAGCGGCGGGCATTCTCGAAGACATTGAGCAGCACGCGGCTCAGTTCGGTCTCGTCGGCGAAGACGCGCAGGCTGCGCGGCACATGCACCTCGATGCGGATCTGCTCGGGGTTGCGGAAGGCCTGCGCCTCGTGCTCGACGATCTCGGCCAGCGGCAGCGGCTGCAGCTTCAGCTCG
Source organism: Roseateles sp. T103 (assembly GCF_057219915.1). NCBI lineage: Bacteria > Pseudomonadati > Pseudomonadota > Betaproteobacteria > Burkholderiales > Sphaerotilaceae > Roseateles > Roseateles sp. T103. Next base: position 25,342 of record NZ_JBXVVS010000002.1, on the reverse strand, counting down.
CTGGGCCGCGCATAGTCCATGAACTTGTTGATGATGGCGTCGAGCTGGTCGATGTCCTGCGCCATGTACAGGCGCGCCTGCTCGTCGGCCACGCTCATCTCCACCTCCAGGCGCAGCCGCGCCAGCGGCGTGCGCAGGTCGTGCGAGATGCCGGCCAGCATCACCGTGCGGTCCTCTTCCATCTTGGCCAGCTCGCGGGCCATGCGGTTGAAGCCCATATTGACCTCGCGGATCTCGCTGGTGCGGGTGCTCTCGTCCAGGCGCGAGTCGTACTCGCCCTCGCGGATGCGATGTGCAGCGATGGACAGCTCGCGCAGCGGCTGGTTGATCAGTCGGGCCACCGCCACCGCGCCGAGCAGCGAGGCCGCCAGCGCGATACCCAGCCACCACCAGTTGGTCGTCAGGCCCAGTGACAGCGGCGCCGGGCTGGTCTGCAGCCAGAAGTGGTCGGGGCCGATGCCGAAGCGCACCCACAGTCCGTCCACGCCGTTGACGCTGCGCGCCACCAAGGTGTCTATGCCCAGCTGGCCGCGCAGTTCGGCGACCAGGCGCTTGGCGAAGGGGTTGACGTCATAGTTCAGCCACTGGTCGCTGCTCTCGGCGACGCGCACGCGCACCGCCTGGCTGCGCTCCAGCGAGCTGATCACCGCGACGCGGTTGATCGGGTCGGAGTGCTCCAGCGCCGCACGGCTGAGGTTGACCAGGCCGGCCAGCTGGTGCGCCGCGTCTAGCGCGCGCGGCTCGGCTTCCAGCGCCTTGAAGGTCTGCTGCCAGGCCAGCACACCGCCGGCCAGCAGCAGGGCCAGCAAGGCGAAAGTGCGCCAGAACAGCGTCAGCGCCAGGCGGGGCTGGGTCATGCGGCGGCGTTGCTGGCGCTCGCCTCGTCAGGTACGAAGACATAGCCCACGCCCCAGACCGTCTGGATGTAGCGCGGCTGGGCGGGGTCGTCCTCCAGCAGCTTGCGCAGGCGGGAGACCTGCACGTCCAGGCTGCGGTCGAAGGGCTCGAACTCGCGGCCGCGCGCCAGCTGCGCCAGCTTGTCGCGCGACAGCGGCTGGCGCGGATGCCGCACCAGGGCCTTGAGCATCGAGAACTCGCCAGTGGTCAGCGGCAGCACCTCGCCGTTCTTGGTCAGGCGACGCAGCGCGAGGTCGAACTCGAAGGGGCCGAAGTTCACCGTCATCGCTTCCTTGGACGGCGCACCGGGCGCCTCGGGCGGCGGACGCCGGCGCAGCACGGCGTTGATGCGGGCCAGCAGCTCGCGCGGATTGAAGGGCTTGGCCAGGTAGTCGTCGGCGCCGACCTCCAGGCCGACGATGCGGTCCACTTCCTCGACCTTGGCGGTGAGCATGATGATGGGCGTGTTGTCATTTGCGGCGCGCAGGCGGCGGCAGATCGACAGGCCGTCCTCGCCGGGCAGCATGAGGTCCAGCACCATCAGGTCGACGGTCTCGCGGGTGAGCACCTTGTTCAGTGCCTTGCTGTCCTCGGCCAGCACGACGTCGAAACCCTCCTGCGTCAGGTAGCGGCGCAGCAGGTCGCGGATGCGCGCGTCGTCATCGACGACGAGGATGCGATTCGGGCGGTTGGGGGCGCTGCTCATGACCACTCCAGAAGATGTAACAGCAGGATTTTGCGCAGGTTTGCGCCGCTGTTACAAATTTGCGGCTTGGGACTGTGAGCAGATGTTTCGCTGTCCTCTGCCGGTGGTGGCTGCGCGTTGGCGCATGATCCGTCGATGAAAGGACACACCGGGATGGATACCAAGCACATGAACAAGCCGCTGCTGGGCCTGCTGGCGGCACTGACTCTTGTCACCTCGGCGTCGGCTCAGGGCAATGCCGCGACAGCACCGCGCCGCGATGCCTTGAGCCTGAGCGCCACTGCGAGCCAGGAGCTCACCCGCGATCTGCTGAGCCTGGTGTTCACCACGACCAAGGAGGGCGCCGACGCGGCCAGTGTGCAGGCGGCGCTGAAGCAGGCGCTGGATGCGGCGCTGGCCGAGGCACGCAAGGTGGCCAAGCCGGGGCAGCTGGAGGTGCAAACCGGCAACTTCTCGCTTTATCCGCGCCATGCACCCAAGACCGGCGGCATCAACGGCTGGGCCGGCAGTGCCGAGCTCGTGGTCGAGGGCAAGGACAGCACGGCAATCGCGCAGCTGAGCAGTCGCATCACGACGATGAGCATCGGTAGGGTCGGTTGGGGCCTGTCGCGCGAGGCGCAGCAGAAGGTCGAAGCCGAACTGGTCAGCCAGGCGATCGCGCGCTTCAAGGCGCGTGCCGGCGACTATGCGCGTCAGTTCGGCTACAGCGGCTACACCATCGGCGAGGTGGCGGTGAACGCGCCGGAAGGCGTGTCCGTGCCGATGGCCGCGCCGGCAGCCATGCGCTTCAAGAGCGCGGCGCTGGTGGAAGAGGCCCTGCCGGTGGAGGCCGGCAAGGCGACAGTGAGCGCCTCGGTCAGCGGTGTGGTGCTGATGACGCGATGAACCGCAGTTGAGCGCGGGCGGGCCGAGCGCCGGGCCGTCCCAAGCCGGCCCCGCGGCCATGAGCAGGACGCGCATGGCACTCAGGCTGTCCAAGCTCGCGCAGGCGAGCTTGGAGCCGCAGCCTTCGTTCCCCTCGGGGGATCGGCTGCGGTACGCCGCGGCCGAGGGGCTCAAAGTCACTGGGCCGTCCAGCCCCCGTCCAGCGACCAGGCCTGGCCGCGCACATTGGCGGCGGCGTCGGAGCAGAGGAACACCGCCAGCTCGCCGAGCTGCTCCGGCGTGGTGAACTGCAGCGAGGGCTGCTTCTCGCCGAGCAGGCGGCGCTTGGCTTCCTCGTTGTCCACGCCGTCGGCAGCGGCGCGTGCGTCGACCTGCTTCTGCACCAGCGGCGTGAGCACCCAGCCCGGGCAGATCGCGTTGACCGTCACCGGCGTGGTCGCGGTTTCCAGCGCCACCGCCTTCGTGAAGCCGACCAGGCCGTGCTTGGCTGCCACATAGGCCGACTTCTGCGCCGAGGCCACGAGGCCGTGCACCGAGGCGATGTTGAGGATGCGGCCCCAGCCGCGCTCCTTCATGCCCGGCAGCGCGATGCGCGTGGTGTGGAAGGCCGAGCTGAGGTTGATCGCGATGATCGCGTCCCAGCGGTCCTGCGGGAAGCTCTCCACCGGCGCGACATGCTGGATGCCGGCATTGTTGACGAGGATGTCGCAGCCGCCGAAATGCGCATCGACGTAGTCCATCATGCGCTCGATCTCGAAGGGCTTGCTCATGTCGGCATCGTGGTAGCCGACCTTGGCGCCGAGTGCGGCAACCTGTGCCTTCGGCGTCTCGGCGTCGCCGAAACCGTTGAGAACGATGTTCGCGCCCTGGCGCGCCAGGCTCAGCGCGATGCCCAGCCCGATGCCGCTGGTGGAGCCGGTCACGAGTGCGGTCTTGCCTTTCAACAACATGCTTGGTCCTTCTGGGGCGGAAGCCCCCGCGGGGGTTGATACGATGCTCGAAGAGGATAGCCGATCATGTCTGAACCGCTGCTGCACAAAGTCCAGTGTCTGAGTCCCGTGGGCCTGCACCACATGGCCTATTGGGAGTGGGGCGAGCGCGACAACCCGCGCGTGCTGGTCTGCGTACATGGGCTGGCGCGCCAGGGGCGCGACTTCGACTGGCTGGCTCGGGCGATGTCCAAGGACTACCGGGTGATCTGCCCCGACGTCGTCGGCCGCGGCCGTTCGGATTGGCTGGCCAATCCGGCGCTGTACCAGGTGCCGACCTATGTGGCCGACATGGTCACGCTGATCGCGCGCCTGGGTGTCGAGCAGGTGCACTGGGTCGGCACCTCGATGGGTGGGCTGATCGGCATGGGACTGGCATCGCTGCCCAAGAGCCCGATCGCGCGTCTCGTGCTCAATGATGTCGGGCCGGCGATCGAATTCGAGGCGATCCAGCGCATCGGCACCTACCTGGGTCAGCCGCTGCGTTTCGACAGCGTGGAGCAGGGCGCCGCCTACCTGCGCAGCATCTCGCAGCCCTTTGGCCCGCATAGCGACGAGGACTGGCTGACGCTGTCGCGCCCCATGCTGCAGCCCGATGGCGAGGGCCGTTTCAAGCTGCATTACGACCCGGCGATCGCGGTGCCCTTCCGTGCTGCGACGCCCGAGATCATCGCCGCCGGCGAGGCGATGCTGTGGCAGAGCTACGAGCGCATCGCCTGCCCGACGCTGCTGCTGCGCGGCGCGGACTCGGATCTGCTCTCGCGCGCCACGGCCGAGGCGATGACGCAGCGCGGCCCGCGCGCGCAGCTGCACGAATTCGCCGGTGTCGGCCATGCGCCGACGCTGGTGGCGCCGGAGCAGATCGACGTGGTGCGCCAGTTCCTGCTCGCCAGCCGATGAGGACAGGGCAGGACGCCCAGGGCGCCCAGTCGGCCGCAGCCATCGTTGCGCTGGCCGACAGCGGGCCGGATCGCCTGGAGCAGACCGACGCGGCGGCGGTGCAGCGCGCGCGCGCCTTTGCCGAGCCGCTGCTGGCCGAGCAGCCGCTGGATACCGGCGAGGATGCGCTCGCCCATGCCGATGGCGTGGCCGCCATCCTGGGCGGCGTCGGCGCGGCGCCGGCGATGCAGGCCGCGGCCTATCTGGTCTATGCGGCCGACTACCTGACCAAGCCCGAGGACGTGGTCGCCAAGGGCTTCGGCGAGAGCTATGCGAGCCTGGTGGAGCACACGCGCAAGCTGGTACAGATCCAGCGCGCGGCCCGCGAGGCGCAACACGTCGGCGGTGAGCTGGGTACTGAACTGCGCCAGCAGCAGACCGAGCGCGTGCGCAAGATGCTGCTGGCCTTTTCGCGCGACCTGCGCGTGGTGCTGCTGCGCCTGGCTTCGCGGCTGCAGACGCTGCGCTACTACGCGGCGAGCAAGACCGAGTGCCCGCGCGCGCTGGCGGCCGAGTCGCAGCAGGTCTTCGCGCCGCTGGCCAATCGGCTGGGCATCTGGCAGATCAAGTGGGAGCTGGAGGACCTGGCCTTCCGCTTCCTCGAGCCGCAGAAATACCGCGAGCTGGCGCGTGCGCTGGACGAAAAGCGCGTCGAGCGTGAGCAGGCCGTAGAGGCCGCGCGCACGCGTCTCGAAGCCGAGTTGCGCGCGCAAGGTCTGCAGGCCGAGGTGCAGGGCCGGCCCAAGCACCTCTACAGCATCTGGAAGAAGATGCAGGGCAAGAACCTGCCGCTGGAGCGCGTCTTCGATCTGCGCGCGCTGCGCGTCATCGTGCCTGCGGTTGCCGATTGCTACAGCGCGTTAAGCCGCCTACACGAGCTCTACAAGCCGGTGGACGGCGAGTTCGACGACTACATCGCCAAGCCCAAGCCCAACGGCTACCAGTCGCTGCATACCGTGGTGATCGGCAGCGACGGCCGCGCGATGGAGGTGCAGATCCGCACGCGCGCGATGCACGAGCATGCCGAGCATGGCGTGGCCGCGCACTGGGCCTACAAGGAGGCCGGTGCGCGCGGCTATGCCGGCGTGACGGCGGCTGGCGACTTCGAGGAACAGGTGGCGCAGGCACGCAAGGCGGTGCTGCGCCAGCTGCTGGCCTGGGAGCGCGATTTCGCCGAGGCGCAGCAGCCCGATGAGACCGGCGGCGTGTTCGACGACCGCATCTATGTGTTCACGCCGCAGGCGCAGATCGTCGAACTGTCGGCCGGGTCCACGCCGATCGACTTTGCCTACGCGGTGCATACCACGCTCGGCCATCGCTGCCGCGGCGCCAAGATCGACGGCCAGATGGTGCCGCTGAATACGCGGCTGCAAAACGGGCAGACGGTGGAGATCACCGCCATCAAGGAAGGCGCGCCGTCGCTGGACTGGCTCAACCCCGAACTGGGCTATCTGCAGAGCCAGCGCAGCCGCGCCAAGGTGCGTGCCTGGTTCAACGCGCAGGCGCAGGCGCAGACCATCGCGCGTGGCCGGGAACTGGTCGAGAAACTGCTGCAGCGCGAGGGCAAGACGGCGATCAAGCTCGAGGAGCTCGCCGCGCGCTTGGGCTTCAAGAACGCCGATGCGCTGTTCGAGGTGGTCGGCAAGGACGAATACTCGCTGCGCAATATCGAGACCCTGCTGCGCCCGCCGGTGCCCGAGGTCGACGAAGACGAGATGCTCGCGCAGCGGCGTACCAAGAGCGCCAGCAGCGGCGGCGGTCCGCGTGGCGGTGTCCTCGTGGTCGGCGTCGATTCGCTGCTGACCAGTCTGGCGCGTTGCTGCCGTCCGGCACCGCCCGATGCGATCGCCGGCTATGTGACGCGGGGCAAGGGCGTGGCGATCCATCGCTCCGACTGCAGCAACTTCCGCGAGATGGCGCAGCGCTCGCCGGAGCGCGTCATCGCGGTGGAGTGGGGCAGCAAGTCCGACAAGGGCGGGCTCTATCCGGTGGACGTGATCGTCGAATCCTCCGACCGGCCGGGCCTGCTGCGCGATGTGCTCGAAGTCTTCGCCAAGGAGCGGCTCAATGTCACCGCGGTGAACACCCAATCGGTGAAGGTGCCGCGTGGCGACACCGCGTGGATGAGCTTCACCGTCGAGGTGGCCGATTCGACCCGCCTGGCCCAGGTCCTGCGCGCCGTCGCGCAGATCAGCGGCGTGCGTGGTGCTCGGCGGCGCTGAGGCGCGTGCGCCCTGGGGAATTTCGTACACGCCTGGCTGATTCGCTGGCGCTGCCAAAAATCTCTGCTATACTGCGAAGCTCTTCAGGCGCGTAGCTCAGCTGGTTAGAGCACCACCTTGACATGGTGGGGGTCGTTGGTTCGAGTCCAATCGCGCCTACCAAATTCTGAAGACATAAAGCCCTGGATCGCGAAAGCGGTTCGGGGCTTTTGCTTTGCGTGTCCGGCTCTCACGCCTGTCCCTGTTGCCCCTGCGACAACAGCTGGATGCGCGCCGCTCTATGCTCTGCGCACATCGGCAACAAGCCTGCATGTCAGGCCTGAGGAGACTCGTGTGTTCAAAGCCATCGTGATCGAGAAGGATGAGCAGGCTGGCTACCGCGCCAGCCTGAAGGATGTGGACGACAGCGCCTTGCCCGAGGGCGAGGTGACGGTGCGCGTCGACTACTCGACGATCAACTACAAGGACGGTCTGGCAATCACCGGCAAGAGCCCGGTGGTGCGCAAGTTCCCGCTGCATGCGGGCATCGACTTCGCCGGCGTGGTGGAGGCGAGCAGCGATGCGCGCTTCAAGCACGGCGATCGCGTGCTGCTCAATGGCTGGGGCGTGGGCGAGACGCATTCGGGCGGCCTCGCGCAGAAGGCGCGCGTCAAGGCCGACTGGCTGCTGCCTATCCCTGCGGCGCTCAGCGCCCGGCATGCCATGGCCATAGGCACCGCGGGCTACACCGCGATGCTCTGCGTGCTGGCGCTGGAGAAGCACGGCCTGCGTCCGGACAGCGGCGACATCCTCGTCACCGGCGCCAGCGGCGGCGTGGGCAGCGTTGCGGTGGCGCTGCTGGCGCGGCTGGGCTATCGCGTGGTGGCGTCCACCGGCCGGATGCAGGAGAGCGACTACCTGAAGTCGCTCGGCGCCGCCGACGTGATCTCGCGCGACGAGCTGTCGGCGCCGGGCAAGCCGTTGGCCAAGGAGCGCTGGGCGGGCGTCGTCGATTCGGTGGGCAGCCACACGCTGGCCAATGCCTGCGCCGGCACGCGCTACGGCGGCGCCGTCGCCGCCTGCGGCCTGGCCCAGGGCATGGACTTCCCCGGCTCGGTAGCGCCCTTCATCCTGCGTGGCGTGACGCTCTACGGCATCGACAGCGTGATGGCGCCGCTGGCGCGTCGCCAGGAAGCCTGGGCGCGGCTGGCGCGCGATCTGGACCTGACCAAGCTTGAAGCACTCACGCGCGAGATCGGCCTGGCCGAGGCACTGCAGGCTGGCGCCGACATCCTCGCCGGCAAGGTGCGCGGGCGACTGGTGGTCAACGTCAACGCCTGAGTCGCCAGCGTCGCTTCAGTAGTGTGGCGGCAGTTCGTCGCGCAGGCTGCGGAAGGGCGCGGCGCTGCCCGGGTCGGGCATCTGGCGGCGCATTTCCGCCAGCTCGCGTTGCAGCTTGTCGATCTGCTGCTGCTGGCGCACGACCACGCGGTTGAGCTCTTCGAGCAGGTCGTCGGCATAGCTGGCCTTGATCTCCAGCTCGGTGAGTCGCCGCTCGGTCTCGGCCTGAGCCGTCGCCGCTTCTGTCTTGGTTTCGTCCATGTCGCTATTGGACGCCAGCTCGGGCGCGCACTGTTGTACGCCTGTCGCAAGCCGGGCGTTTTCTCAGGGGTAAACCCGTCCGGGTCGGCTCCGGCGCCACTCCTAGAATCGTTCGCCTGGCCCTCGCAGCGAAGCGAGCCATAGAACGAACGACTATCCGGGAGATCAGCTCATCATGGCCACGGCCCGTCGCGCCAGGACTGCCTCGACGCAGCAGCAGGACACCTCTACCGAAGACGCCGCTGCCCGCGTGCGCGTGCTCAAGAAATATCCCAACCGCCGTCTCTACGACACGCAGACCAGCAGCTACATCACACTGGCCGACGTGAAGAAGATGGTGCTCGAAGGCCAGAGCTTCGAGGTGCGCGACGCCAAGAGCGGCGAAGACCTGACGCGCTCCATCCTGCTGCAGATCATCCTCGAGGAGGAGACCGGCGGCGTGCCGATGTTCAGCACCCAGGCACTGGAGCAGATCATCCGCTTCTACGGCCATGCGATGCAGGGCGTGATGGGCTCCTACCTGGAGAAGAACATGCAGCTCTTCTCCGACATGCAGGCCAAGTTCGCCGAGCAGAGCAAGGGCCTGGCCTTCAGCCCCGAGCTGTGGACGCAGTTCCTCGGCCAGCAGTCGCCGACGATGCAGAACCTGATGGGCGGCTATATGGAGCAGAGCAAGAACCTGCTGGCGCAGATGCAGGAGCAGATGAACCAGGCGGCTGCCCTGTTTCCGGGCATGCCCGGCTTCCCGCCCGCCAAGAAGCCCTGAGCACGGACCGAGGACAGCCCATTGCGGGCTGTACGACGCCCAGCGAAGGGCGAGCCATGTCCCGCATGGCGAGACTGATCCCTGGTCGCGCCCCACGGCCGGGCGCAAATGCCCGAGCGGCGGCGCGAGGTCGGCGCATCGGGGACAGTCTAGGCCATGAGCGATACCTCTGTTACCCCGCAGCCCGCATCGAGGAACGGCTTCGTTAGCCGAGGTTGCTGGTAAGGCGTCAGACAAACAGCATTCAGAGCAGCATGAAGCCCGTTAGCAGCGGGCTTTTTTCATGGTGCGTCGTGTCGGTGAGGCAGGGACATCGTTCATGTGATTAGGCCCACGATTACGATGCGAGCAAAGCAGGGAGAACTAAATGCAATTGGCGTCATCTTTGCGAACTGGCGTTTCCATCTGGCTGGCCGTGATGGCTAGTCATTCCGTTGCTGCCGAGTTTGTGGGAACAACATCTGACTTTCCAGCGGCGCTCGTCGTGTCTCCGCTGTTCGGCGAGCTCTTTGCGCATCAGATACCGAACGGCTTCAAGGCCCAGACTGAGCAGACGCGTGGCGATGTGTATGCACGGACCATCGTGCTCGCCACTGATCCGGATACCGGTCCTTGGACGCAGCGTGTCTTGGTTACCGCCAACAAGGATCTCGGGAAGCAGTCGGAGCTAACGGCAAAGGCTGTTGCTATGCGAATTGCCCAGGGCTTTCAGCAGTCGTGCCCGACGACGTTTGTTGGGGCAAGCGTCGCAGATTCCCGAATCGAAACAGGTCATCCCGTGCACGTAGTCCTGGTGGGCTGTGGCACGCATAACTTGACGACAACGAGAACGGCTACAAGTGAGGTCGCATTGGTGGCTGTAGTTAAAGGCGCTCAAAACGTCTATTCCGTACAGTGGTCTGAGCGTGGTAGCCCGCAGGCTGCTGCCCCGAATCTTGATCCCGCGATCTGGAGTGGTCGCTTGAAAGCACTCAATCCGATCCTCGTCTGCGAGCAGAAGCCGAACGAAAGCGCCCCATATCCGAGTTGCAGAAGCAAGTACTAGTCGGTAGGGGAACGGCGCGGTGGTAGTCAACTGTCCGGGGAGCTCACTTGCCTGGTTCGTGAGTCGGTCAGAGTCAAGGGCTAAGGGAGTGGCCATCGTAGAATGCAGCCCGAGTACACCAGTCAGGCCGAAGGGCGGAATTCAAATGGAATCAATGACTTACGACCCAGCCGCCGCCAAGGCTGCTCCCAAGATCGGCTTTGTATCTCTCGGCTGCCCCAAGGCCCTGACCGATTCCGAGCTGATCCTGACTCAGCTGCGCGCCGAGGGCTATGAAACTTCCAAGACCTTCGCCGGCGCCGATCTGGTGATCGTCAACACCTGCGGCTTCATCGACGATGCCGTCAAGGAAAGCCTGGACACCATCGGCGAAGCCCTGGCCGAGAACGGCAAGGTCATCGTCACCGGCTGCCTGGGCGCCAAGGCCGGCCACCAGAGCCACGAGGCCGGCGGCCTGGTGCGCGAGATGCACCCCAGCGTGCTGGCCGTCACCGGGCCGCATGCCACGCAGGAAGTGATGGACGCGGTGCACACCCATGTGCCCAAGCCGCACGATCCCTTCATCGACCTGGTGCCCGAGGCGCGCGGCGTGGCAGGCATCAAGCTGACACCCAAGCACTACGCCTACCTGAAGATCAGCGAGGGCTGCAACCACCGCTGCAGCTTCTGCATCATCCCCAGCATGCGCGGCGACCTGGTCTCGCGCCCGATCGGCGATGTGCTCGGCGAGGCGCGCGCGCTGTTCGAATCCGGCGTCAAGGAACTGCTGGTCATCAGCCAGGACACCAGCGCCTATGGCGTGGACATCAAGTACCGCACCGGCTTCTGGGACGGCAAGCCGGTGAAGACGCGCATGCTCGACCTGGTCGCGCAGCTGGGCGAGCTGGCCAAGGCCCACGGCGCCTGGGTGCGCCTGCACTACGTCTACCCCTATCCGCATGTGGACGAAGTGCTGCCGCTGATGGCTTCCGGCCTGATCCTTCCCTACCTGGACGTGCCCTTCCAGCACGCGCACCCCGACGTGCTCAAGCGCATGAAGCGCCCGGCCAATGGCGAGCGCAATCTGGAGCGCATCCAGGCCTGGCGCGCGATCTGCCCCGAGATCGTCATCCGCTCCACCTTCATCGCCGGCTTTCCCGGCGAGACCGAGGAGGAGTTCCAGTACCTGCTGGACTTCATGCAGGAAGCCAAGATCGACCGCGCTGGCTGCTTTGCCTACTCGCCGATCGAGGGCGCGCCGGCCAACGATCTGCCCGGCGCGCTGCCCGACGCGGTGCGCGAGGAACGCCGCGCGCGCTTCATGGCGGTGGCCGAGGCCGTGTCCATCGACAAACTGCGCAGCCGTGTCGGCGCGACGATGCAGGTGCTGGTTGATTCGGCTCCGGCCCTGGGCCGCAAGGGCGGTGTCGGCCGCAGCTACGCCGACGCGCCGGAGATCGACGGCACCGTGCGTCTGCTGCCGCCCGAGAAGGCCAGCAAGACGCTGAAGGTCGGCGAATTCACCCGCGCGCGCATCGTGGCCGTCGAGGGCCACGACCTGATCGGCATGCCGATCTGATCGCGCACAATCTGCAGCGGGCTGGAGCGGCATGAGCTTCAGCCCGCTTTTTCATTTGTGAGGCCGGCCTTGAGCGACAAGAAGCAGCGCGCGATTTCCACGCAGCAGATCCACCATCCCTACCAGGCGCCGGAGGGCTGGGATGCGTTTCCGGTCGGCGTGTACAAGGCCTCGACGGTGCTGTTCAAGAGCACGGCCGATCTGCGTCGGCCGCGGCCGCGCGATGGGCTGTCGTATCGCTACGGCCTGCACGGCACGCCGACCTCGTACACGCTGGCCGCGCGCCTGGCCACGCTCGAAGGTGCCGAGCACTGCCTGCTGACGCCTAGCGGCCTGTCGGCGATCACGCTGGTCTCGCTGGGCCTGCTGCGTCCGGGCGACGAGGTGCTGGTGCCCGACAACGTCTACGGCCAGAACCGCTATCTCAGCGAGGACTGGCTGCCGCGCTTCGGCATCACGCATCGTTTCTACGATCCGCTGGACCTGCCGGCCTTCGAGGCCTTGCTCAGCGAGCGCACCAAGCTGGTCTGGCTGGAGGCCGCCGGCTCGATCACGCTGGAGTTTCCCGATCTGATCGGCCTGCTGCGCGCCTGCAAGGCCCGTGGCGTGGCCACTGCGCTCGACAACACCTGGGGCGCCGGCGTGGCCTTCAAGCCCTTCGACCTGCTGCCGGCGAGCGAGCCCGGCTTCGGTGTCGACATCTCGATGCAGGCGCTGACTAAATACCCCTCCGGCGGCGCCGATGTGCTGATGGGTGCGGTCTACACCCGCGACCAGGCCTTGCACGACAAGCTCAACCATGCGCATGAACACCTGGGCTACGGCCTGGGCCAGAACGATGTGGAGCTGGTGCTGCGCGGCCTGCCCACGCTGGAGCTGCGCTACCGCGCACAGGACGCCACGACGCGTGCGCTGGCAGCCTGGATGGCCGAGCAGCCCGAGGTGGCGCAGGTGCTGCATCCGGCGCTGCCGAACTCGCCTGGTCATCAGCACTGGCAGCAGGTGAGCAGCGGCGGTGCTGCCTGCCTGTTCTCCGCCGTGTTCAAGCCGGAGTACAGCCAGCAGCAGGTCGATGCTTTTGTCGATGCGCTGGACCTGTTCGGTATCGGCTATTCCTGGGCCGGGCCGATGAGCCTGGCCGTGCCCTACGACATGAGCCGCAGCCGCTCACTCGGTCTGCCTTACAGCAAGGGTCAGATCGTGCGCTTCGCGATCGGGCTGGAAGCCGAGGCCGATCTGCGCGCCGATCTGGCGCAGGCCCTGGCACGCTTGCGCGGCTGAGCTGCAGGGCTCAGGCCGCAGCGGCTGCGAAGACTTCGTCCAGCTCGGCGATCCAGCGCGCCTTCTCTGCCGCCGGCGCGAAGCAGGCCTCGAAGCCATTGCGCAGCAGCGTGTAGGCCTCGGCCGCGCCCAACGCCGGCATCGCGGCAAAGCTCTGCTGGAAGTTCTCGCCCAGATAGCCGCCGAAGTAGGCCGGGTCGTCCGAGTTCAGCATCGCCTTGAGTCCCTGGCTCAGCAGCGCGGGCAGCGGATGCTCGGCCAGCGTCTTCACGACGCAGAGCTTCAGATTGGACAGCGGGCACACGGTCAGCGGCGTGCCGCGACGGCGCATCTCGTCGACCAAGGCGCTGTCTTCGAGGCTGCGCACGCCGTGGTCGATGCGCTCGGCTTGCAGCGCGTTCAGCGCGCCCCACACATAGGCCGGCGGGCCTTCCTCGCCGGCATGCGCGACGCGATGCAGCCCCAGCTCGCCGGCCTCAGCGAACACGCGCGCGAACTTCTCCGGCGGGTGACCGACCTCGCTGCTGTCCAGGCCGACGCCCAGCAGCTGCGCGCGGTAGGGTTTGAGCAGCTCCAGCGTGGCCAGTGCGTCCTCTTCGCTGAGGTGGCGCAGGAAGCAGGCGATCAGGCCCACGCTCAGGCCCAGCTCGCGCTCGGCCCGCGCGACCGCGCGCGTGAAACCGGTCATGACGACATCGAGGCCGATGCCGCGCGCGGTGTGCGTCTGCGGGTCGAAGAAGATCTCGGCGCGGCGGATCTTGTCGGCGGCGGCGCGCTGGAAATAGGCCCAGGCCAGGTCCTCGAAGTCCTGCGCGGTCTGCAGCACGCCGGCGCCGGCGTAGTAGATGTCCAGGAAGCTCTGCAGATTGGTGAAGGCATAGGCTCGGCGCACCGCATCCACATCGGCATAGGGCAGCGTGATGCCGTTGCGCAGCGCCAGCGCGAACATCAGCTCGGGCTCCAGCGAGCCCTCGATGTGCAGATGCAGCTCGGCCTTGGGTGCGGCGGCCAGCAGCGCGGGCAGGGCGCTGCGCGGAATGCGGGAGAAGTCAATGTCCATGGGCGCTGCGCGGGGCTCAGTCCTTCGGATTCGATGCGACTTTGTGTCGCATCAAACGGCCTTTCTCGCGTTCCCAGTCGCGCTTCTTCTCGGTCTCGCGCTTGTCGTGCTGGGCCTTGCCCTTGGCCAAGGCGATATCGCACTTCACCCGGCCGGCCTTGTAGTGCAGGTTCAGCGGCACCAGCGTGAAGCCGCGCTGTTCGACCTTGCCGATGAGACGACGGATCTCGTCCTTCTTCATCAGCAGCTTCTTGGTGCGGTCGGCCAGCGGGTTGACGTGGGTGGATGCGGTGCGCAGCGGGTTGATGCGGCAGCCGATCAGGAACAGCTCGCCGTTCTTGATCATCACGTAGCCGTCGGTCAGCTGCACCTGGCCGGCGCGTATCGCCTTCACCTCCCAGCCTTCGAGCACGACGCCGGCTTCGAACTGCTCTTCGATGTGGTACTCGAACCGGGCGCGCCGGTTTTCAGCGATGGTCATGGGTCTCGATCTGGGGGCGGCGCGCGCCAATACAATTTCGGCATTGTATGAAGCACGTGAAAAAGTCCGTCCTGCTCTGGTACTCGCCGCACGAGATGTACGAGCTGGTCACCGGCGTGAGCCGCTATCCGGAGTTCCTGCCCTGGTGCCAGCAGGCCGAGGTGCTGGAGCAGCACGAGGGCGGCATGACGGCGCGGCTGTCGCTGGCCTATGCCGGCGTCAAGCATGCCTTCACCACGCGCAACAGCCACGAGCACGGCAAGCGCGTGGAGATGGCGCTGGTCGACGGGCCGTTCTCGCTGCTGGACGGTGTCTGGCTGTTCCACCCGCTGGGCAAGCCTGGCGGAGATGCAAGCGCCGAGCCGCAGGCCTGCAAGATCGAGTTCGAGCTGCGCTATGCCTTCTCCAGCCGCGCGCTGGAGGCGGTGGTCAGCCCCGTGTTCGACCGCATTGCCAACACCTTCGTCGACAGCTTCGTGCAGCGTGCCGAAGGCGTCTATGGTCCCCGCTGATTCGGCTGGTGCTCTGGCGCTGCTCGACATCGAACTGGTGTGGAGCCCGCAGCGCGGCGAGGTGCTTCACCAGCGATTGCGCGTCAGCGAAGGCACGAGCATCGAAGCGGCGCTGCGCGGCTGTACCGAGTTCGCCGCGATGCTGCCGCGCCTGGCGGATTTGCGCATCGGCATCTGGGGCCGCGTGAAGCCGCTGCAGACGCTGCTTCGCGACCGCGACCGCATCGAGGTCTACCGGCCGCTGACCGTTGACCCCAAGGAGGCGCGGCGCTTGCGCTACCGCGCTGCGGGCGAGCGCATCGTCTCGCGGCACCGGCCCAAGGCCGGACGCAGCGTCGTCGGTGCGACTGGCGGTGGCGAGGGCTAGGCGCGTACGCCGCGCCTGTTGCGGGGCTCAGCGGCAGTCGCTGGACATGATGCCGCGCACGTACTGGATCTCCTGCGCGCGCTGCTGATCGTCGAGGAAGATGGTTTCGCCGGCAGCGTTCTGCTTGGTGATGCGTGCGCCGCTTTCCAGTACCCGCAGGTGCTCGGTGGCGCGCCGACAGTTCTCGGCCCGCTGTTCGGCGATCTTGCGCTCTTCTTCCTTGCGTCGTGCGGCGATCTCAGCCTCGGCCTGCTTGCGCTTGGCCTGGGCTTCCAGCTCGGCACGGTTGGGCTGGCGTGGCGCGCTTGCCGCGGCCGAGGCGGGCACGCTGGCTGCGTCGGCGCTGCCGATCGGACGCACGACCACCGGTTTGCGTGCCGTCGGCGGGCGCTGCAGGATGTCCTGCTCTGGTGTGCCCTGCGGCGGCGGCAGATCGCTGTACTGCACCTTGCCGGCGGCATCGCGCCACTTCCATTGCGCATGGGCGGCCATCGGCAGCGTGCCGATCAGCAGCAGTGCAAGCAAGGCGGGGCGGAACCTGGGCGACGAGAACAGCGGCATCGGCATCGCGAAGAATCCTGCATGAGACGATGGAGCCGAGTGTAGCGTCGGGCCCCGTCTTCAGGCCTTCCGTATAATGCCGCTTTGCGTCTGGAGCTTCCCACATGCGCCTTCTCGGTAAAGCGCTCACCTTCGACGATGTGTTGTTGGTGCCAGCCTTCTCCCAGGTGTTGCCCCGCGACACCAGCCTCGCCACCCAGCTGACCCGCAATATTCGCCTGAACCTGCCCCTGGTCTCCGCGGCCATGGATACGGTGACGGAAGCCCGCCTGGCCATCGCCATGGCGCAGGAGGGCGGCATCGGCATCGTGCACAAGAACCTCACCGCCCAACAGCAGGCGGCCGAGGTCGCCAAGGTCAAGCGCTACGAGTCCGGCCTGCTGCGCGACCCGATCACGATCACGCCCGACACCACGGTGCGTCAGGTGAAGGCGCTGTCCGAACAGCATGGCATCTCGGGCTTCCCGGTGCTGGAAGGCAAGAAGGTCGTTGGCATCGTCACTGGCCGCGACCTGCGCTTCGAGACCCGCATGGACGCGCCGGTGCGCGAGATCATGACGCCGGCCGAGCGCCTGGTCACTGTCAAGGAAGGCGCCTCGCTGGACGAAGGCAAGGCGCTGATGCACAAGCACAAGCTCGAGCGCGTGCTGGTCGTCAGCGACAGCTTCGAGCTGCGTGGCCTGATGACGGTGAAGGACATCACCAAGCAGACCAATTTCCCGAACGCCGCGCGTGACTCGCAAGGCAAGCTGCGCGTCGGCGCCGCGGTCGGTGTGGGCGAGGGCACCGAAGAGCGCGTCGAGTTGCTGTCGCGTGCCGGCGTCGATGCCCTGGTCGTCGACACGGCCCACGGCCACAGTGCCGGCGTGATCGAGCGCGTGCGCTGGGTCAAGAAGAACTATCCGCACATCGAGGTCATCGGCGGCAATATCGCCACCGGCGCAGCGGCGCTGGCGCTGGTGGAAGCCGGTGCCGACGGCGTCAAGGTCGGCATCGGCCCCGGCTCGATCTGCACCACCCGCATCGTCGCCGGTGTCGGCGTGCCGCAGATCACCGCGATCGACTATGTGGCCACCGCGCTGAAGGGCACCGGCGTGCCGCTGATCGCCGACGGCGGCATCCGCTACTCGGGCGATATCGCCAAGGCCATCGCCGCTGGCGCCAGCACGGTGATGATGGGCGGCATGTTCGCCGGCACCGAGGAGGCCCCGGGCGAGGTCATCCTCTACCAGGGTCGCAGCTACAAGAGCTATCGCGGCATGGGCTCGATCGGTGCGATGAAGGCCGGCTCGGCCGACCGCTACTTCCAGGAGAACGACGAGACCACCAACCCCAACGCGGACAAGCTGGTGCCCGAGGGCATCGAAGGCCGCGTGCCCTACAAGGGCTCGATGGTGGCGATCGTCTACCAGATGGCCGGCGGCCTGCGCGCCTCGATGGGCTACTGCGGCTGCGCGACCATCGCGGAGATGCAGAGCAAGGCCGAGTTCGTCGAGATCACGTCGGCGGGCATACGCGAGAGCCATGTGCACGATGTGCAGATCACCAAGGAGGCGCCGAACTACCGTTCGGAATGACGCCTGAAGGTGACGGCAAAGGGGCGGGGGCTGCGAGGCGTCGGCCCCTTTGCCTTTCTCGGCCCCAGGCGGCATCCGGTGGTTCCTCGCCGGCAAGGAGCAGCATTTAAGTGAGCGATAGCAAAGCCCAGACGACGGTCGACGACGCGCCAGGTGGCAACAAGCCCCGCGCCGCCGGCATGGGCTTCATCATGCTGGCCGTGCTGATCGACATGATCTCGATCGGCCTGATCATCCCCGTGCTGCCGCCGCTGGTGGGCACGTTCGCGACCAGCCCGTCCGAGCACACGCTGGCCTATCTGGCGGTGACGCTGGCCTTCGGCGTGGCCAACTTCGTCGGCGCGCCGCTGCTGGGCGCGCTGTCGGACCGCTACGGTCGCCGGCCGGTGATGCTGATCGGCTTCTCAGGCCTGGCGCTGAGCTTCTTCGTCACCGCGATGGCCAGTGCCTTGTGGATGCTGGTGCTGGTGCGCCTGTTCAGCGGCGCGATGCAGGCCAATGCAGCGGTGGCCAATGCCTATGTGGCCGACATCACGCCGCCCGAGGAGCGCGCCAAGCGCTTCGGCATGCTGGGCGCCACTTTCGGCATGGGCTTCATCCTCGGCCCGGTGATGGGCGGCCTGTTGGGCGACATCGACCTGCACCTGCCCTTCTACGTGGCCGGCTGCCTGGCGCTGCTGAACTGGGTCTATGGCTACTTCGTGCTGCCCGAATCGCTCTCGCCAGAGCATCGCCGGCCCTTCGACTGGCGCGCGGCGAATCCGCTGGCCTCGTTCCGCAAGCTCAGGGCGCTCAAGGGTGTGGGCGGACTGGTCTTCGTCATTGCGCTCAGCGGTCTGGCGCAGCTGGTGCTGCAGACCAGCTGGGTGCTCTATACCGGCTTCAAGTTCGGCTGGGGCCCGAAGGAGAACGGGCTGTCGCTGTTCGTCGTGGGCCTGCTCTCGGTGCTGGTGCAGGGCTTTCTGCTCAAGCATCTGCTCAAGCGCATCTCCGGCCGCATGTTGCTTCTGGCCGGGCTGTCCACCAGCGTGCTGGCCAACCTCGCCTGGGGTGCTGCGACTGCGGGCTGGATGATGTACGCGGTGATCGTGTTCAACCTGCTGTCCTACGCCAGCGGCTCGGTGCTGCAAAGCATGATCTCCAATGCCGCCGATGAGCGCACCCAGGGCCAGACCATGGGCGCCGTGGCCTCTCTGAACAGCCTGATGGCCGTGTTGGCACCTGTGGTCGGCTCGGGACTGATGTATTTCGTGGCCGAATTGCCCAAGGGCGACTGGCGCATCGGCGCGCCCTTCTACTTCTGCGCGGCGATGCAGCTGCTCTCGCTGGTCTTCGCCTGGCGCCATTTCTCGCACAGCCGCCGTGCCGCCGCGGCCGTGCCCCATGTTTCCTGACGGAGTTGAATCCACCATGCATGACAAAGTCCTGATCCTCGATTTCGGCTCCCAGGTGACGCAGCTGATCGCGCGCCGCGTGCGCGAGGCGCATGTCTACTGCGAGATCCACCCCAACGACGTCAGCGACGACTTCATCCGCGCTTACGCGCCCAAGGCCATCATCCTGTCGGGCAGCCATGCCTCGACCTACGAGGACCATCAGCTGCGCGCGCCGCAGGCGGTGTGGGATCTGGGCGTGCCGGTGCTGGGCATCTGCTACGGCATGCAGACCATGGCCGTGCAGCTGGGCGGCAAGGTGGAATGGAGCGACCACCGCGAGTTCGGCTATGCCGAGGTGCGGGCGCATGGCCACACCGAGCTGCTCAAGGGCATCCAGGACTTCGCCACCGCCGAGGGCCACGGCATGCTCAAGGTCTGGATGAGCCACGGCGACAAGGTCACCGCGCTGCCGCCGGGTTTCAAGTTGATGGCCAGCACGCCCAGCTGCCCGATCGCCGGCATGGCCAACGAGGACAAGCGCTACTACGCGGTGCAGTTCCACCCCGAGGTCACGCACACGCTGCAGGGGCAGGCGATGCTGGAGCGCTTTGTGCGCGAAATCGCCGGCTGCAAGGGCGACTGGATCATGGGCGACTACATCGCCGAGGCGGTGCAGAAGATCCGCGAGCAGGTCGGCGACGAGGAAGTGATCCTCGGCCTGTCCGGCGGCGTCGATTCCTCGGTGGCCGCGGCGCTGATCCACCGCGCCATCGGCGACCAGCTGACCTGCGTCTTCGTGGATCACGGCCTGCTGCGCCTGAACGAAGGCGATATGGTGATGGACATGTTCGCCGGCAAGCTGCACGCCAAGGTGATCCGCGTCGATGCCAGCGACTTGTTCCTCGGCGAGCTGGCCGGCGTCACCGACCCCGAGCAGAAGCGCAAGATCATCGGCCGTCTCTTCGTCGATGTGTTCAAGGCCGAGGCGGCCAAGCTCAAGGCCGGTGACGGCGGCCACAAGGGTGCCACCTTCCTGGCCCAGGGCACGATCTATCCCGATGTGGTCGAGAGCGGCGGCACCAAGACCAAGAAGGCCACGACGATCAAGAGCCACCACAACGTCGGCGGCCTGCCCGAGCAGCTCGGCCTGAAGCTGCTGGAGCCGCTGCGCGAGCTGTTCAAGGACGAGGTGCGCGAGCTGGGCGTGGCGCTGGGCCTGCCGCACGAGATGGTCTACCGCCACCCCTTCCCGGGCCCGGGCCTGGGCGTGCGCATCCTCGGCGAGGTCAAGAAGGAATACGCCGACCTGCTGCGTCGCGCCGACGCGATCTTCATCGACGAGCTGCGCATGTGGCGCGACGAGCATTCCGGCAAGAGCTGGTACGACCTGACCAGCCAGGCCTTCACCGTCTTCCTGCCGGTGAAGAGCGTGGGCGTGATGGGCGATGGCCGCACCTACGACTATGTGGTGGCGCTGCGCGCAGTGCAGACCAGCGACTTCATGACCGCCGACTGGGCCGAGCTGCCCTATGGCCTGCTGAAGAAGGTCTCCAGCCGCATCATCAACGAGGTGCGCGGCATCAACCGCGTGACCTACGACGTCTCGAGCAAGCCGCCCGCAACCATCGAGTGGGAGTGATGGCTGCGGGAGGGACGGCGACCGCAGCAGCCCGCCACGGGCTGTTCTTCGCCGTCTATCCCGACGCCGGCACGGCCGAGCAGCTTGCCGCGCTGGGCCGGCAGCTGCGCGAGCACCACAAGCTCGCCGGCCGCGCCTTCCCGGCCGAGCGACTGCACATCACGCTGCATCACCTGGGCAACCACGCCACGCTGGAGCCCGGGCTGGTGACCGCGGCACGCCGCGCCGCGGACAGCGTGCGTGCAGGTCCCTTCGCGCTGACGCTCGATCGCGTGGCCAGCTTCGCGCACAAGCCGCGCAACCGGCCGCTGGTGGCGCATCCGCAGGCCGATGCGGGCCTGGATGGTCTGCTGGCGCTGCAACAGGCGCTGGGTGAAGCGCTGCGACGTGAAGGCCTGGCGCGCTGGGTACATGAGCGTTACACGCCACATCTGACCCTGCTCTACGACGACACGGCCGTGCAGCTGCGCTCCATCGAGCCGTTGAGCTTCGGCGTCGAAGGCTTCGCGCTGATGCTCAGCCATCTGGGCAAGAGCCGGCATGAAGAGCTGGCGAGCTGGGCGCTGAGCGGATGAGTTATTACTCGGCCGAGCCCTCGACGATCTCCCGCGCCAGCGCCGCCACCGATTGCGGCGCACAGCCTTCGGCCTTGTTGTTGATCGTCACATAGGCCGCCTGGCCGGCCCTGGCGGTAGCGCGGGCGACCTTGGCGACGAGCGCGCGCGTGCCCGGATCCGGATCGACGATGCGCTCGTAGGCGCCGTACTTGCGCGTCGCGGCCTCGTAGCCATAGGGCCCGTGCAGGCGGTTGAGGTTCCAGCGGCAGACAAAAGGGCCGGGCCAGAGCCGGCGCAGCAGCCACAGCTGTTCTTCGGGCGGCGGCAGCTTGGGGTGCAGGCCCAGGCAGTAGGTGGCGCCGTGGCGCTTGAGCACGGCTACGAAGTCCTCGCTGAGCCATTCGCGGTCGCGTACCTCGATCGCGACCACGCCGTCTGGCGCGATCGGCGCGAGCTTGGGCAGCGCGGCGAGCAGCCGATCGAGCTGTGCGATCAGCGCGGGCATCTCGCCGAGCAGGGCGGCGGGCAGGGGGCTGAGCTGGAAGACCAGTGCGCCGATCTTGGCGCCCAGGCCTTCGAGCGCCGGCTGCACGAATTCCTGCACGGCCAGCTGCGGATCGAGGAAGGCCGGGTTGCGGCGGCTGCCGTGGCCTTGGTCATCGCGCACCAGCGCGTCGGCGACCAGTGCTGGGGCCTTGACCACGAAGCGAAAGCCTTCCGGCACCTGCGCCGCATAGGCCTCGTACTGGCTGGCCGTCAGCGGTCGGTAGAAGCTGCGGTCTATGCAGACGCAACGTAGCAGCGGATGCTGCGCGTAGGCGGCGAGGCCTTTCTTCGCAAGCAGCTGCTCGCTGTAGCCCCGGTCCCAGACCTGGCCGGCCCAACCGGGATAGCTCCAGGTCGAAGTGCCGAGAAAGAGTCGCAGCGGCAGCTGCGAGGCAAGATCGCGCAGCGGTTCGTCGACCGGAGCTGGCCGCACGCCGCCACGCGTGGGCGTCCGTTTCGGCTGTGCCGCATCGGGGGGGCTCTCGTCAGGGAACAGGGCGTCCTGCATGGGCGGCGAGAATAGCGGCATTCGCTTGGTTCATTCATTACACTGCGCGGCCCTGGGGCAGCGCCCCAGCTCGCCGCCGGACGACGTTGCCCGCATGGATTCCTCACCCTCGCTCACCACTGCTGCCGACGAGTACGCGATGCGCCTGGCGCTGGACCAGGCGCATAACGCGCTGCTGGTCGGCGAGGTGCCGGTGGGCGCGGTGCTGATGCGCCAGGGCCAGGTGATCGCTACAGGCTACAACCGGCCCATCACCACTCACGATCCGACCGCGCATGCCGAGATCGTTGCGCTCCGGCACGCGGCCACCTTGCTTGGCAACTACCGGCTGCCCGAATGCGAGCTGTACGTGACGCTGGAGCCCTGCGCGATGTGCGCGATGGCGATGATGCATGCGAGGCTCAAGCGCGTGGTCTTTGCGGCTCCCGATCCCAAGACCGGCGTTGCTGGTTCGGTGCTGGACCTGTTCGGCCAGAAGCAGTTGAACCACCACACCCTCATCCAAGGCGGCGTGCTGGCCGAGGCCTCGGCGCGGCTGCTGCGCGATTTCTTTGCCGAGCGCCGACAGGCGGCGCGCCTACGACGCGAACTCGCGCGCAGCGCGGGTGCGGCGCCGGAGCCAGAGGTCATACCAACCGGTGAAGCGATTCATCTCGACGACACAGACAGCGACAGACCATGAGCACCTTGACACTCTTTTCCCCGGCCGGCATGGTCGCGCAGGCACCCGTGCTGCGTCGCGCGGCCAAGCGCCTGCAACAGCTGGGCTTCGAGACCGAGATCGATGCCGATGCGCTGACACGCCAGCAGCGCTTTGCTGGCGACGACGCGACGCGGCTCGCGGTGCTGCACCGCATCGCGAAAGCCGCACCGTCGGTGGCGCTGGCCTCCCGTGGGGGCTATGGCCTGACGCGTTTGCTCGATGGCATCGACTGGAAGCTGCTCGCGCGCAGCGTTGAGCGCGGCACGCGCTGGGTCGGCCACAGCGACCTCACCGCCCTACAGCTGGGGCTGCTGGCGCACACCAAGGCGCAGAGCTGGCACGGACCCATGGCCTGCTATGACTTCGGTCGCAAAGAAGAAGAGGGCGGCGTCGACGAGATCACGCGCGACTGCTTCGTCGAGGCCATGGAGGGTGTGCTGGAGGCCGTCGGCTGCCGCACCGCATCGGGGCACGATGGCTTCGAGGCGCGCGGGACGCTGTGGGGCGGCAATCTCACCATGCTCTGTTCGCTGATCGGCACGCCGCACCTGCCGAAGGTGAAGGGCGGCATCCTCTTTGTCGAAGACGTCGCCGAGCATCCCTATCGCATCGAACGCATGCTGCTTCAGCTGCAGCAGGCTGGCGTGCTTGAGTCGCAGAAGGTGCTGCTGCTGGGGCGCTTCACCGAGTGGAAGAAGTCGCCGCTGGATCGCGGCTATGGTCTGAAGGATGTCGTGGCGGCTGTCCAGGCGCGTTGCCCGAACCTCACTATCCTCGACGGCCTGCCTGTCGGTCATGTGCCGACGAAGGTGACTTTGCCGGTCGGTGTGCGGGCAGACTTGGTCGTGCAGGGGCGCGACCTGCTGCTCGCCTGGGGTCACCCTCGCTGACGCGCCGCTATCCGGCTCAGCGACTTCCAGTCAGGCCGGATCCTGTTGCTCAGATGATGCAATGCCCCACGCATGCACATGGGGTTTCCATCTATGCGATGGTGTTAAAGGTGCTTTACCAGGGTTCTTGCTGATTCTGTAAGGGGCGGGAAAGCCCGATGGGTCGCCAGTTCCAGGTGAAGGTATGATTCAAGTCTCTCTCGAGAGCATCCGTCCCCATTGGGATCGGGTGGTGTGTTCACCTGAGGATAGCCCGCAGGCCACAAGCCGGCGGGCATTTTTGTTGAGTGCGGGTTCCCAACGTGCCCTGGTTCGTGAGTCGAGACATTGAGTGTGTCGGAAGTGGCCTAAGCCATTGGCGGTCGTTTTCGATGTGTCCAGCTGCGGCGCAGCCGGCCATGGCTCTCATCGCGGTGCCGCTGCACGTGGCGCCCCGGCCCAGGACGCGACTGGGCAGCGACGGGAACCCTGCTCGGACTGTGAAGAGCCAGACTCTGCGCGTGTACCGATGAACGAATTTCGCAGTGATACGAAGGAGTGCGCATGAACTTTGCGCAGGAGAACCAGAGCTCGTCGCGCGTGACCGGCTTCGTGATCGTCGTGTTGATCCACGTCCTGATCGTCTGGGCCTTGGCCAGTGGTCTGGCTCACAAGGTGGTCGAGGCGGTCAAGGGTCCGATCGACGTGAAGGTTGTCGAAGAGAAGGTCAAGCCGCCGCCGCCGCCTGAGAAGGTGGTGCCGCCGCCGCCCGACATGAAGGCGCCGCCGCCCCCCTTCGTGCCGCCGCCCGAGGTGCAGGTGGCTGCCCCGCCGCCCCCCAATGCCATTCAGGCCCCGGTGAGCAATACACCGCCGCCGGTTCGGGATGTGGCCCCTACACCGCCGCCTGCGCCGCCCGCGCCCGCGCCGGCGCCTCGCCCGGCTGGTCCGGTGAAGGCTGGCATGGTTTGTACCAAGATGGGCAAGCCTGAGGTGCCGGCTGTGAACTGGAGCGGCGAAGCCATGTACAAGGCGCTCGCCACCGTCAAGGCTGGCCGTGTGGTGTCGGTCGAGATCACGCCGATGCGCGGTGGCGTCGATCGTCGCGCCCAGCGTGCGCTGATCGCCGCCATCACCGAAACGCTGCAGAGCACTTACGAGTGCCCTGGCGACCATGTGTTCGAGCAGGAGTTCCTGTTCCGTATCGAGTAGTGCAGGCGCGAAGGCGTCCTGCACCCCGGGGGTGTCACAAGCACTCCCGAATCCAAACCCAACCTGAGTTTCGTTTCTCGATCTCGTCTAGTAGGAGTTGACTCCATGATCTCTCGTCTTGCCGGCCTGTTTGCCGCTATCGCCATGGCCGCGACGCTGGCCGTGTCCCCGATGAATGCCTCTGCCCAGGCCGCCGATGCGGCTTCGGCTGCGCCCGCCGTTGCTGCTGCTGCGGAAACCGCAGCCAAGTCGGTTGAGAACCCCTACGGCCTGATGGCCCTGGTGAAGCACGGCCACGCCGTCGACCAGGGCGTGCTGGTGATTCTGGCGCTGATGTCCATGGGCTCCTGGTACATCATCTTCGTGCGCCTGTGGGACACCCACAAGCTGAGCAAGGAAGCCAAGGACGTGCGCGTGAGCTTCTTCAAGAAGGCCAGCCTGGCTGAGGGCGTGAAGAGCCTGAACGAGACCGGCGCCTTCCGCTACATCGCGCAGACCGCTGTGG